>NZ_OLMK01000096.1 GCF_900290235.1 Streptomyces sp. MA5143a | reverse complement strand
GGGCGACCATGCCGAGCTGGTGGTAGGCGGTGGCGAGATGGGCGCGTTGCTGGGGTGTCGTGGGCTGCTGCTGCAGGGCGTTGAGGATGGCGCGGTAGGTGCGGTTGGCTTGGTCCAACTGGCCGGCATGCGCTTGTCGGTTGGCTTGGGAGCCGGTCAGGAGCAGCCACAGGTTCCCGGCCGGAGTGCCCAGGCTGGGTGGGCTGCCGTCGGCGGTTTCCAGGATCAGTCGCGCGCGGTCGATCCAGGCACGCGCTTCATCCACCAGTCCCCGCGCGTCCCAGTAGGTGTCCAGTGGTTGGGCGATGGCCTGGGCTTGGGGCCACAGGCTGTGGTCGAGGGCGTGGCCGAGCATGCTGCCCAGCGTGCGCTGCTGGAAGTGGATCAATGCCATGGCGAGCTGGGCATCACCGCTGTTTAGCTGTTGCAGGAGCCAGTCGCCGAGAACCGCATGGGCGTCAAGGAGGGCGCGGGTGGCGGTGGTGTGCTGGTCGCGGTAGGTATCGGGGGCATGGGTGCGCCAGTGAGCGGCGAGATAGGCGGGCAGAGCGGGGTGGATGCGATACATGCCCGCCCCCAGCGGGGTGAGCAGTCCCACCCCTGCCGCCCGGTCCAGCAGGCTTGTCCACTCTGAGTTTGAGAGGCCGCGGAACTTTTCGGGGATCTCCGGGCTCGTCGAAAAGAAGGCCAGGACGTCGGCGTCGGCGATGCCGTGAAGGAGACTGAGGGCGACCAGCGCGTGCTGGTCGGTGAGGGGCAGGTGGGTGAAGGAGTAGGTGATGCTGGCGGCGAGGGAGGTGGTTCGCTCGCCGGTGTCGGCATCGGGCAGTGCGGTCGTGCCCTGAAGGCCGGCCAGCAGGTCCTGGGGGCTGGTGGTGTTCAGGTGGGGGAGGATGATGCGCATGCTGAGCGGGTGGCCGTCTAGCCACTGCATCAGTTCCCCGAAGGCTTTGGGCTCCCGGCGTGGCTGGGCGTCGGGGTAGGGGGTCAGGATGTGGTCGGTGTACTGGCTGGCTTCCTCGGTGTCCAGGCCGGGCACCTCCACCCGGCGCACCTGGGGGCCGAGCCAGGTTTCCGGGGTACGGCTGGTGATGATGACCGAGCTGGTGCCGTGGACTGCGATGCGGGTCAGGAAGTCGCGCAGCTGGTTGCGGTCCGTCTCGGGCAGGGGCGGGGTGGCCCGGGTGTGGTCGGGCATGGTGTGCACCGATTCGAAGTTGTCCCACACCAGCAGAAGCCGACGTTCACCCAGAATCTGTTCCACCACAGCCTGGCGTTCGTCCGAGTCGAGGAGGGCGAACTGGGTGCCGAACAGGCGCAGCCCAATGCTGGTGATCACGCCATCCAGGCCGAAGGATGCAACGCCGGGTTCGAAGGAGTGCCAGATGACCCCGTCCGGTTGGTCCAGGGCGCCGGTGTCGCGCCACCACCGGCCGAACGCCTTGGCCAACTCGGTCTTGCCCGTCCCGCCGGGCCCGTGCAACACCACCACACGCTGCAGCCGTGCCGCCACGTCGAGTGTGTAGAGCAGGGCGTCACGGCCGATGAACTCCCCCACCGCCTCCAACGCCTGTTCCGGGCTCGTCTCGTCCCTCGGGGGGCGTTCGCGGATCCGGTCCAGCATCTCCTCCAGGGACCGGCCGGCCGGTCGCTCGGTGCGCAGGCCGGGAAAGTGGACCTCGCTGCGCGCATACAACACCGGCACCACCCAGTCGGCCAGCGGCATCATGCCCTTCGGTGAGGGCCGCAGGTCCTGCTGGGCCAGGCGGCGCCGCCCGGCGGCCACCGCTTCACTCACCCGGTCCCCGGCGAACAGCCGCTCGTAGAAGGCCGTCATGAACTCCGCGGCGGCCACCGCATATACGCTATAGGCCATGGCCACCACCGCCGCGGTGCCCTCCTGCAGCAGCCGCGTCGCCACCGCCGCCTCGACCTGCGATCCCACCGCCGCCGACTGGCACGCATTGAGCACCACCACCGGCACCCGCGCCTGCTTGAGCATCCGCGCCACCTCATCCGCGGGCACCAGATCCGGTCCACCCTCCGGCTTCTCGAACGCCAGCATCCCCTGCGGCCCCGGCCCCCGGAACATCACCGGCCGCCCCGCCCCAGCCGCCCCGCCCGCCGGAATGGACGGCTGGCCGAAGACTCCGTGCCCGTCGAAGTGCACGATCTGGAACGGCTCACCCGCCTGCCGCGCATAGGTCAGCACCTCGTGGAGGTGTTCCAGGGTCGGCGGGCGCAACACCACCAGCTCCACCCGCCCGCGCACCGCTGCCAGACGCTCCAGCAAGGGGCGGGCAATCATCTGATAACCAACGTCCCGTGTGCCACGCGGCCGGGAGATCACCATCAGCACTCGCAGCCGCGACCCCCCGACCGTAAAGACCTCACCCAGATCCGCCGTCGGCATGGTGCGCGAGACAGCCACCCGCGCATCCAGCGCCAGCGGTGTCGGCCGCCCCGGGTCCCGCATCAGCTCCCACGGCCACCCCAACGCCTGCGCCGCGCCCGACACCACCACCAGCTCCATACCGCTGCCCCGGGACTCGGCCCGCGTCCGCGCCCGCAGATAGGCATCCCGCGCCGGCCCCGCACCGAACACCGCCGAAAAGACCTGCTCACCCCACCCCGGTAATTCGGCGGCCACTTGCAGTCCCCGCTCGCCGTACACCCCGAACGGCGCCCGAAGATACTCCTCCAGATACCAGCGCAACTCCTCCAGTACCGGCCCGTCCAACGGCTGGTCCAATGCGACCGGCTCTCCCACCCGACTGGGAATTAGCTCACCCGCCGGCCATGACTGAACCGTCACCCGGCCGCCCTCCGCCACCTCCAGCAGCAAACGCTCCGTCACGAACCCACCCCGCCCCGCGTCACCACGAACCATCGCACCAGACCGTAACCACACAGCCACCCCACCGACAGCAAAACACCCGAACCAGCACAACCCATATTGAGGAACCGTGCATGCCGTGTTCGATGTCCTCGGGCCCGGACGAACACCGCTTCAGGAGTTGATCTACGCTCCCCCCTGGATGCCGTCGCCGCCGACTGGTGGGACAGACGGACAGAGGTGCTGGTGTGCGCCGCCGTCCGCTGTCGTCGATGTCAGCCGTGGATGTCAGATCGCCCCTCGATGCGAACTAACCGGGCCTACGCCGACAAGTGGGTCGACGAGCGGGAGCTTGCACCGCTCACCCGCGACCTCTACCGCTACCTCCTCGACAAGCATCTGTTCGCCTTCGCCGAGTCGGACTTGGACGAGATCACCGCTCCGCGTGTCCGCGAGTGGCGGGCCGATCGGCTGCGGACCACGAACGCCAAGACGATGACGGCCAAGGCGTACCGGCTCCTCAAGGCCATCATGGAAACGGCCGTGGACGACGAGCTGATCACCCGCAATCCGTGCCGGATCAAGGGCGCGGGGAAGGAGAAGGCGGCTGAGCGGCGCATCGCGACCGTTGCCCAGGTCGATGCCCTCGCCGAAGCGGTCGGGATGCGGTGGCGGCTCATGGTCTACCTCGGCGCGTACGGTCCGATGCGGCCGGAGGAGCTGGCCGGCCTCCGCCGTCGAGACGTCGACCTCGACAACCTGCGCGTCCGCGTGCGTCTCGCCGAGCCCGAGCGGATGAACGGGCGGCGCGTCCAGGGCGACACCAAGTCGGAGGCGGGCACTCGGACTGTGATTCTTCCCGCGTTCCTTCGCCGGGAGCTCCGCTGGCATCTGGAGAGCTACGCCGAGCCGGGCCTGGACGGGCTGATCTTCGTCGGAGAGAAGGGGGCTCCGTTTCGGCGTAGCACCTTCGGGCGGAAGTGGCGGCGGGCACGGGAGATCGTCGGGATGCCCGAGGGCTTCCGGTTCTACGACCTGCGGCACACCGGGCACACGCTGTCCATGCGCTCCGGTGCCACGCTCAAAGACACCATGGTGCGTGCCGGGCAGTCCTCGGAGAAGGCGGCGCTGATCTATCAGCACTCCGACGACGAGCGGCAAGAAGAGGTCGCCGCCGGGCTGGACGCCACCGTACGGAAGGCGCGGGCCGCTGCCAGGGAGAAAGAGCCCGACAGGCGTTCTGGCACGAATCTGGCACGCGACGAGTGATCGCAGAGGACAGCAAAACGGCCCAGGTCTTTGACCTGGGCCTTAGTCGTGGAGCGGGTGACGAGAATCGAACTCGCGCTCTCAGCTTGGGAAGCGACGGCGCTTGGGGAGCCGAGCCCCCTCTCACCTGGTCTTGTATGCAG
This sequence comes from Streptomyces sp. MA5143a, assembly GCF_900290235.1. Taxonomy (GTDB): domain Bacteria; phylum Actinomycetota; class Actinomycetes; order Streptomycetales; family Streptomycetaceae; genus Streptomyces. The sequence goes on along the minus strand of NZ_OLMK01000096.1, from coordinate 138,734 downwards.
TGGTGCGACACCCGAGGCTGGAGGAGCGCACCGTTGTTGACCGTGGTTTACCGGTCTTAAGGGCACGCTATGGGCACGCCGTCGTCACGAAACGACAGGCGGTGCCCCTGGCTAGCCGGGGGAGCGACCCGGAACTGCTGGCTGAATGTCGCCCAGATAGGCCGTTGCACGAGCACATCGTGTAGGAATCGGCGGCGACTGAACTACCCGGGGCGTAGATGGTTCGAAGTGCCGCCCGCAACGCGGCCTGCTCGGAGCGTGCACTGCCGAGGCAGAGATCAGGAGGCGGGAGTCGTCTCCCGTGCTGTGTTCAAGAGTCGATATGCCCCAGACCCTGACTGCATGTCACCCTGAGCTGGCAGGATGACGATGGGGGCGAGCAGCGCCCGGAGCCGCTGTACGAGGGGTGTGTGTGGCAGCCAAGAAAGTGATCAATGGTCGTTTCATGCTGCTGGGGGACGAACTGCGAACCGGCGGGCTGTCTGAAGTCCGCAAGGCTTTCGACATGTCCGATCCGGTCGGCGCCTTCGCAGCGATCAAGCTGCTACGGCAGGAAGAAGACGATGCGGTCCTGGAGACCTTTCTAGGGCGGGAGACCCAGTCGCTGAAGCAGTTGGAGCATCCCAACATCGTGCGGATGCTCGACTCAGGATGGGACAGTGACCTCGGGCGCTACTTCATCGCGCTGGAATGGGTCGACCGTAGCCTCAAAGACGATCTTGCAGAGCGTCGCCCCACAAGCTGGGAGTCGTTCTTCGACCAGACTGGTAGACCCCTGATCGAAGCCCTATCCTATGCCCACGGCCTAGAGATCGAGCACCGGGATCTTAAACCCAGCAATGTGCTGCTCACTCAAGACGGCACTCCAAAACTCGCTGACTTTGGCATCGCCAAGATTCGTTCCAAGGTGAATGGTGCTTCTGATGCGACGGTTGCTGAATTCCGCTCCAGCCCCTACTCCCCGCCGGAGCGTGACGATCTGGTGCCGTACACGCGAGACGTGTTCGGTTTCGGTGTCCTGACGTTGCAGATCCTTTCGGGTGGGAAGGCTAGCGACTATCCCCACCTTGAGGAGGTCTTGGAGGAACTGGATCTCGCACCGGAGATTCGCGCAGTCCTCGCCCGCTGCGTCGACTTTGACCCGCGGAAGCGTCCTGCGAACGCTGCTGTGCTTGAGCAGCAGCTTCTGGAAGCAGACGTAATCTGCGGCAACAGGAAGGCCCGGCACAGCAGCTACTTTTGGCTACAACTTACCCGCGGAGCAGCAGCGAGTATCACCGATGTGCCCCGGGGAGACGATCCGGACATGGAACGGGCCAGGAACATCATCTTGGCCGACCTGGGCGGAACCGTTCACGTCGACTACAGCTTCAACACGCAGACCAAGGAAACCGATGTCAACACGATCTGTGTGGCTGGCAGCGAATGGTACGTACGCATCAAGCAGGACGGGACCCGGCGTGAGCGCGCGGTAGTTATGTCGGCTGTGGCCAAGGGGGAGGAGTGGCTGGCGCGCTGGCGCAAGCACGCCCTGAAACTCCCTCCCGTGCTCAACTGGACGTTCCGGGATCCTGGAGAGGAAGCCGCATACCAGGGTTGGGACCTTCTCTTGGGCCGCCTGGATAAGCACAAGGCCGACAAGGAACAGGCAGCACATGAGCAGGACGTGCAGCGCCTGGGCGATTTGTTCGACGGCTGGGGCCGCCTGCTCGATGCGCGTGAGGAGATCGCCGTACAGGGGCGGGAGCATCTGGAGTACGAACGCATCATTGAGGCGGGCCGCACCACGGTCTTTCACCTCACCACCCCCATAAGCACATCGCTGGTGGGAGAGGAATGGTCGGCGGCATCCTACGGGCAGGGTAGGCCCGTGGCGCGAGGCGAGGTGACTGCTCAGACCGAGCAGACGGTGACACTACGTTTCCGTCGGGCGGGCACCCGGGTGCCCGCCCGAGGCGTGCTCCTGCCGTTCCAAGGTCCGAGCCAAATTGCTCTGATCCGGCAGCGAGACGCACTTGCGGCCGTGTCGACAGGGCAGAGCACGAACCGCCTGCTGCGCGACATCATCAACGCGCCCTCGGCGATTGCCACCGACCCTCCGGCTGAGATCACCCAGTGGTTCCGCACCGACCTGGATGACAGCAAACGGGACGTCGTCCGACATGCGGTGAGTGGCCAGGACTTGGTGCTGGTTGAAGGGCCGCCTGGCACTGGCAAGACAACAGTCATCGCGGAGATCGTCGAACAAACGCTCGCGCGCACGCCCGAGGCACGCATCCTCATTGTGAGCCAGACGCACATCGCTATCGACAACGCCCTGCGACGCATCGCGGATGCTGGCGTCACAGACATCGTCCGGCTCGGTCGACCCGATGATCCACGCGTCGCAGAAGGCGCACAGCACCTGCTCCTGAACCGGCAGATTACGCGGTGGACTCGTAAGGTCAGGAAACTAGCTGAGAAGTTCCTTGACGACGTCGCGGCACGCAGCAGCCTGGAAGCCCGACATCTCAAGGCCGCACTTCATCTTGAAGAGTTGGCAGCAGTGGCAGCGGATCTCGACCATGTACAAGCACGCCTGAATGAAATGTCTAGACAGCCCGCTCCCGAACGGACAAGTTCGGCCCGTGAGCTCGCTGAGGAGGCCCTGTCATTCCAAGCTCGGCACGACCAACTGCTTGAGCGTCGCCGCGAACTGTTTAGCGACGTCCAGCAGAGTTTGGAAGGTGACCTGACCCTAAGAGAAAACCTCACTGCTAAGGACGCCCGGGACGCCGTTGAAGCCCTTTTCCCTCAGAAAGCCGGCCGCACCATGCTGGACCTGTTGCGACTCCAGGGCGAGTGGCTGCAGCGTATGGACACCGACTCCAACCTGCTGACCGCTTACCTCAAAACTCGTCAGGTCGTTGGTGGCACGGCGCTGGGCTTCCTCGGGCATCCCGCTGCCAGGAACCTCGAATTCGACGTATGCATCTTTGACGAAGCAAGCAAGGCCACTGCGACGGAGTCGCTCGTGCCTCTTGCCCGTGCTCGCAAGTGGATTCTTGTAGGCGATACTCGCCAGCTTCCCCCACTTGACGAGGACATCCTGCGTGATCAGAAGATCATGGACGATCACCAGTTGATTCCGGAACTGGTGACAACGACTTTGTTCGCCTATCTGGAGAGGCACACGCAGCACCCCGTTAAGCACATGCTGCGAGAGCAGTACCGCATGACCCCGGCTATTGGGAACATGATCTCCACAGTTTTCTATGGCGGGGATCTACGCTCACCAAATGCCTCGGTCCTTGAGGGGTACGAGAAGTTCGGGAAGCCAGTCCTGTGGCTCGACACCTCCAGAATCCCCGGTCGTCGTGAGGCAGACCGTACCGGAGCCGAGACCAGCATCTCCAACCGTGTAGAAACCCACATCGTCCGCGATCGGCTGACCCTCATCGACCGTGCCGTCACGCAAGGGGTAATCAAACCCTCCGGCGAAGGCTCTCTGGAAGTTCTCGTCATCGCGCCATACGGACGCCAGGTCGAAGAACTGCGTCGTCGCCTGGCCACTGTCACGTTCCAGCACCTCAACGTCGATGTCCTGTCAGTCGACGCAGTCCAGGGGCGCGAATGCGACCTGGCCGTCTTCTCGGTCACCCGTAGCAACGACCGAGGTGACTTCGGGTTCCTCAGTAAGCCCTACTGGAGGCGGATCAATGTAGCGCTCTCCCGTGCCCGCTACGGCCTCACTGTGATTGGTGATGCCACATTCTCACGGAGCAAGCCCGGTGCCCTCCGAGATGTCCTGGACTACATCACCAGCCACCTTGGGGACTGTGAGGTACGCGATGCCCACGTTTAGCCACGACAGTTTGTTGGCCGCTCGCTTTCACAGCGCTCGTGCGGGCCTGGAACTGACGGCCATTATCGACGCCGCGCTGCCCGTCACCCGCATCAGCGCCGATGTTCTCGCCCAGGACCGTAAGCACATTCCCCTGCTCGATGAATTTGTCCTGCGCCTCGTGAACACGGACCTCCGCACGGATGGCGCTATTACCGGCTTCCTAGGGCTGCCCTCCAGCATGGTCACCGACACTATCGCTGATCACTTCCGAAGAGACCTCTTGGTGTACGGGCCCCCGGACAGTGTCGATGGTGTACGACGACTCAAATTGACCCCTCGTGGTGAGCAGCAAGAACGCGAGCTCTCGTCAATCACTCCTGTCCGAGTCAACGAACCACTCATCTTCGACCGGTTGCTGTGGAAGGTAAGTTCCTTCGATCGTCGCGTGATCATTCCCCGCCGGCAGGCCCAGGAGCAGAACATGCTGCTCCTGCCCACAGCCCAGCGCAGACCGGTCGAGATGAGCGACCTCACCCTCGCGGCGATCAACGCCCAGCTGCGAGAACGCGGCATGATCGACCGCGAAGTGCTGCAGGTCAGGCAGATCAGCGAATCGCAAGCCCCCAGCGTCCTGCCCGCGAAGATCCTCGTTTATGCCGATGCCGACCGCACCGACATTCAGCTCGGCGTTGTCATTGACGGCGAGTTGAGCCCGGACCACGAACTCGCCCTTTACAACCACGGCGGTGCGAAGGCTCTCGGCATCCAAGTCGAGGCCCCCGCCGAGCGGCCTCCACTCGATCCTGACCTGGAACGTGCCCGCATCCCCCTGGCTGAGGTCACCAAACAGCGCGCGCAACAGGCCGCGGACCAGCTTGCTGCGGTCGCTCCCAAAGAGCCGTCTGACGAGCTGCCGCGCAACGAGATCCGGGCCATCGGCGTCTTCGAACACCCGGACCTTCTCGAAGAAGCCCTCACACAGGCGCGCAGGCGGATCCTTCTCATTGCTCCCTGGATCAAGCGCGACATCGTGAACACGAGCTTTATCAGCAAACTTGAGAACCGTCTGCGCCGTGGAGTCAGCGTTCACATTGCATACGGCTACACACCCAACGACCCAAAAAATGATCGGGACGCCGTACGCAAGCTCGAGAACCTCGCCAGCCGTTTTAAAGAGAAGTTCACCTTCACGCGTGTTAAATCCACCCACGCCAAGGTTCTCGTTTACGACGATGTATGGGTCACTACCAGTTTCAACTGGCTCTCTTTCGCGGGGGACCGTGATCGTACGTACCGTATGGAAGAGGGCACCCTTGTCCGAGGGCGGGAGAAATCCGATGAGCAGTACCGGCGTTACCTGGATCTGATTGCCCAGGAGAGTGAGTAAGAGAGGCGTCCCGAACGAGCTTGTGGCCTGGTTGATGCTCGGCCACCATGACGAGGGGGCTGTAGCGTGCCGTGGATACGGCAGTAATAGCGGCTACGCCACTCGTTGAGGTCCGGGTACAGCTGCGCCCGGACCAACGCTAGCACCCTCGTCGAACGCACCACGCGCTGCGTCGAGCTTCTCCGCCTGCCTGACGGACGGGGAAGCCGAGCACATCCGCGACGCGCCCTCGTGCACACTGTTTCGCTTGTTCTCCGCGCTCGCGTAAGTCGGTCACCCCGGCTAGGGCGGCACCCTCCGCTGGACGCCGGCGGCCTTGGACAGGGGAGATCATCACCGCCCTCGTACAGGACAGAGAGAACGCCCCAGCCTGTACCAATGAAACCTATCGCGGATCTTGCCGAAGCGGTTTCGTAGGTGCGTCAAAGCAGAGCAAGGTCAGCCTCTGTGAGAACCTTCCCCGCAGCGGTGATCCCGGACCGCTCGATCGCCAACTTGGCCGTCACTATGTCGCCCGCGAAAAGAACAACGGCGAGTGAATCGACCGCGCGCGACACGCACACGTAGAGAAGCCGCCGCGTGCGTTCCAAGACAGAATCCTTTCCGGTAGCCAAGTTCTTCTTATCGGCATCAGAAAGATCCTTGATCCCGAACAGTTTTTCGTAGGAGTAAAGGCCCCAATCCCCCTCTTCGTCGTCCAGTACCACGATAACCTTGGGAAACTCTGCACCCTTCGTTCCGTGTTGTGTGGAGTAGGGTGAGTGTTGTCCGATGTATTTGAAGTAGGCGGGTAGCTCGCCTATGTCGCAAGCAGTGAATGCATCCAGAACCTCCACAGTCTCCGATGACAGCACGATATCCGCGTGCTCACCCTCTGGCTCCAGGTATGCGGAGAGCCGCGGATCCGCAGCAACGAGACCGGTTTTGACAGCCGTCCTCAAGACAGTGCCCACAGAGCCCAGTCCAGCGGTTTCTACGCTCTTTCGGAGGCGCCCTACGGCCTCGCGCGCGAGCATCATCCTCGTCCTGATGTCTGGGCCCGGCGTTTCCATATCGAGCACAGCACTGTGCTCACGGAGAACGGCTATCACCGACGGCGAGTCAATGGTGTCAGCCGCGCATATGGGGAGGATCACGTCTTCAAACGGTCGGAGTGGCCAAGCGTTGCCCTCGTCAAACGTCGCCTTCAAGCTCTTCGAGCCACTGTCATGGAATGCAGCGTAGAGCTGCTCGAAACCCATGCGCCTGGCCACCATCCGGTGCACGATCATGAGGATCTTTGCGTTCTCGTCGTAATCAGTCGAGTCCGCAGCCCAACTGCCGGCGTTGCTGTGCTGCTCCAGCCAGAGCCTTACGCGCTCCAAGTGCTCACTCCGCCGATCATCCGATGGCAGGACGAAGAAGAAGAACTCACCCTCCACTCGCTTGTCTACCGGGCGACCAGGCACCTGGACCAGACCATCGGCCTCGGAGCGCACTCGGTTGATCACTTCGAGGACTTTGTTCGAGCTGCGGAAGTTTTCGGGCTTCTCAATCTGGTCCCAGCCTGGCTCCCGAGAAATCGCCCCCATTCCCCGCTGGTAGATCTGCTGCATGGGGTCACCAAAGAAGCCCAGGCAGACGGCGCCTTGCGCCTGGGTGCTGACATGCTTGAGAGCCTCAACGACGTTTGGGAAGGTGTCCTGGCTCTCGTCAACGAAAATGTACGGGAATTTGTTGGCGACGACCCGTGCAAAAAGACTGCTGCCGAGAATCAGCTCGGGAACCATGGTGACGATATCTTCGTGACCCAACACTCCCTTTACGTAGTCGCTTCCGGTTCCATACGAGTAGTGTTCTACCTCATTGAGGAGTTTGCGCTGGGTGTGGAGCTTCTCGAGATCGGAAGAGTCTTTCTCGATAGTCGTCTTACGCGTCCGCGACGAGTAACTTTCCTGTTTCTCTATGAGCTCCTGGACCTTTTTATCTACACGACGCTGGACCCACTTCGCAATATCCCTCTGGAAGGGCTTGACCAGGGACCATAGGAAGCTGTGGATGGTTGACACTGCAACGAGCGGGCTGTTACCCACATCCGAGTGGATTTCTTTGGCTGCTACCTCGGTGTAGGTGATGCAAGCTACGTTCTGTGTCCGGGATCTGAGGCGGGTACCGTGCCGAGTCACCACATGATTAAGTGCTTTTACCAATGAGGTCGTCTTGCCGGAACCGGCGCCAGCCACCATGACAAAGCATTTAAGGTGATCTCCGTCCAGGAGACTGCGCAGTTCAATATCGGCGGGCGTGTCTGGCGCGGAGGCGCGCGAACTCATTCGTCCCCTCCAGGCTCTGGCGAGGGCACGGGCATCACAGACGCGGCAGGTGAAGGTAGCAATTGGTCACAGAGCCATCCCAACCCGTCAAGAATGTACTTGGGAGCCTTCCACGTATTATCCTGCTCGGCGATTAGGCCCAATGCGAATCTGGTCTTGTCAAGATTTCGAACTCGCGTAAAGATCGCCTCATGTAGAGCTTGAAGTGTCAGGCCGCCCGATGCCGGAATGGAAAGGCCGAGGGTTTTTCTCGACTGCTCTTGAGTCCAGGCCAGGTTTTCGAGGGCGAAGGCTTCCTCGAGTGTCCGGCCGGCGAGCTCAGATACGTCGGCGCCCCATCTAGCGGGGCGACGGGTCTGGTAAGCGATCCGGATGTTTCTGTCATGATCTCCGTCACCCTTGACAACCTTTTCGCTGTCCGGAAGGTTGAGCAATTCGTCAATCAAAGGGAATTTCGGGAACCAGTGCTTGAGTGCCTCGTTAGAGGTGACAGCGGCTGACTCGGTTGTCCTGCATGCTTTGCCTCTCTCGGAGTCTTCCTTTTCCGCATTCTTATCCTGGGGCGGCTTGACGCTATCCAGGTCAGTGATGACGAGTGTCGTTATTTCTAGGAAGTCGAGCAACTCTTGGAACTTGTGAGCGAATGCGCCGCCGACTTCAAGAATAGTGAGATGGCATTTCTGCAAGTCGGGGAAATTGCGTTCGATGATGAGTGGCAGCAGCAAGCGCTCGACATTCCCCTCAACCAAGACGGCAGCGTCCGCGAAGAAGAGGTCGCAGTGAGTGAGCTTCAGGTACTGCTGGAGGAAATCGCGTGTCGCTTCTTCTTCTTTGTGGTAGAAGACCGAAAGGTTCTTAACGTCACTGTAATGCAGAGAGTCAGTCACCTTGTCTCGGCAGAAGTATCGGATCGGTTGAAAGCTCCGTTCGTACAAGATGTGCGACGAGTGAGTGGTAACAACTAGCTGTGTATGGAATCCCGGCTTGGCGCCGGGTAGCAATTCGAATACCTTGCGAATGAACACCTGCTGGAGCTGGGCATGCAGATGGGCCTCTGGTTCCTCGATCATGATGAGGTGTACAGGCGGACGCTGACCTTCGACGTCTTCCCAGGCGTGGTGGAAGTCCAGGATCTCAATCGCCATGTAAATGAGGTTCTTGAAGCCAAGACCGTTGTATTGATCAGGTAGGATCGGCGATGACTCTGAGAAGGGGGTGCCGTGGATTGAGGGAAGTGCGTAGTGGACGCGGGCGCTCGTACTCAGGACGTTCTGCACATTGAACGAAGCCCTAACCATGAGGCTGGGATTGGTAGTGCCCGGGTAGCCCAGATGCTCGATGCTCTTGAGGATGGACTCGAAGGCTTGAGCGAAGTGTTCGTTGAGGGCAGATTCGGAGTCGGCGATAGCGCTCAGAGCACCTAGATCCGCCTCGAATTTTTGCAGGTTGCGCTGGTAGTATTTACTTAGCCTCCGAGACAAGTCCTCGGCGCGGCCATGCGACTCGGAGTCCGTGAGGTGCCGCTGTGCATTGAGAAAGTCAACCTTGATGAGCGCGCTGACTATCGCACCGGCGCCGGAAGAATTCGAACCTAGATGGAAGGGCTCGTACCCGGGGTTGGGGACAAGGTCGGCGTCACACTGCCGGGCGTCGAGAACGTAGTAGTTGGTCTCGTACTCGTTTGTCAGTCGTTTTCTCAGGTAGTCGGTGAGGTTTTGAGGCCACGGCTTGTAAGTGGCCTCAGATTTTTCCTCGGATAGATTCCATTCCTTGCGTGCGCCATGGTAGTTCGCCACCAATGAAGAGGGATTTCTCGGCTCGTAGACCATGCGTACGCCTACGGGTTCCCCGTTCCAGTCAAGTCCTGGTAGCAGGTCGAGCACGCGGTGCACATTGTCGTCGTCTACCTCAAACCAGAGGTCGAAGTAGATCTTGGGTAGATCCGTCTCCGCGCTACTAGTTGTGGGGTCGAACCTGTTGAATTTATCCCAACAGTCGGCGGTGAAGTCGTAGATCTGGAAGCGGACTTTGGGATCCAAGAAACGCTGGAATACATGCGTCGCAGAGGTCTTGCCGCTGTTGTTCGCTCCGACGAAGATCGTTGTCTCTTTATCGAGGTCTACCCTGACATTCTTGAGACGGCGAAAATTCTGCACTCGAAACGACTTAATGTGCACCGGGACCTCTGTATTTCTTAAATCGGTTGGGCTGCATTTTACGGCGCTGTACACTTTGCTGATCGCAGTGGCTGCATCGAGCAGATTCGGCAGATTCCCTCAAGGGCCTGGCATCCTACGTTCGCAGTGTGCGTCGGCGCGCAATGGCGGTTTCCAATGTGGCCCTGTGTGCAACCCGCAATGTGGATCACCGACTGCTGCCTGCTTTATTCGATCGAATGTTCGAAAGGTTCGTTGTGTGGGAATGCTGTGTCCTCGTGGTCGACGAGGCGACTCGCCTGGTCCGACTTCCTGGTCTCCTTATCAGCGGGGCTACTCAGGCTATCTGATTGGTGGTCAGTGTGACTGCCGATTCCTGGGTTTAACATTGCCTGGCAGGGCGCTTATGGTTACGCGATGGTCTCCAATTGGTGGTGCGAGGCTGGATGACGATCTTTCCGGCCGACTGCATGGGCGAGTCGACTTGGTCCTGGAGCGATGGCGGTGAGTGTCCGAGTCGCTGAGCGTCGGACAGCAGTTTCGAATCAAGATGGGATCTTCACTCGCCCTAACTTGATCTTGCTTGGCCGCCGGTCCTCGGCTTGCGTGGCGGGGTCGTGCGAGGGCTCGCGTATGTCGCCTGGACCGTTGTGTCGATGCCCGGATTGGTCTCACGTACCTGAGGCGATCTCTTGACGCAACATCCGCCCTTACACCCGACGCCCCAGGGCGTCGTCCGCCTCCAGCTCGGTCCGCCCTGCCATCACGTCCCGCCTTCGAACGACCGCGCATGGTTCGCGACCCGCTTCGGCGGGCTCGACGACGCACGTTCGTGGGCACTGCAGGAGCAACGGCTACTACGTCCGCCCTCATGCTCGTCGGCTCAGTGCTCCGGTTGCCGTTGTAGCTGGTGGAGGGGCGGCCTGTTACTCGTGCTCGTTGTGCTGGCGCTCCTGAGCGGCGGCGGAACGGGCTCGCAGGCGCACCCAGCAGGCTGCCGACGGTGCATGCGAGCTCCCACGTCGCACGCCGTAACAGATTCCCCTACAAGCGCGTGTGGTCCTGCATGGACCAGGTGCAGGGCCATGCTCTTGCGGCTGATCGACTCGGTGGGACTGGCTGGCTATCCCCTATTCCACCCGCCGCGCTGAGATGATGTCTCGTCAATCCGGGGACGTCATGTGCCGCTCATGGCTGTGCCTGGCTTGCGATGGTTCTCGGGCAGTCGCAGGGTTCTCAGGGCCATGTGCGCGGCGCGCAGCCGCATATTCGTATCGTCGGTCAGCACCCGGGTGCCGGCATCTGGGAGCAGCTGGTCGAGGTCGGCCGCACATGTGAGGATGCGCAGGTCCGCGTCTACCCCAGACGGGTGCGGCAGCTGATCGAGGCTGACCTCCAAGGTGGCGTGCTTGGTGAGCTCCACGGGGGTGCCGGGGACGACACCAGTGAGCTTCCGGTCGAGGTAGCGGATCGCAGTGGCGGCGCGTTTGGCCAACAGCCCGTCGCCGTACTTCTGCCGGTCGAGCTCCTCGATCACGACCAGGGGCACTACCAAGCGAGCGAGCGGCGCGACGATTCCCTCGTCCTTGAAGAGCTGCTGCCAGTTGATGGTGTGCGGCTGGTCCCACCAGTTGAGGATGTTGGTGTCCAGGACCACCGGTGCCCCAGGGTGCTCGGCGTACTGCTTGAGCTTCTCGAGCTCCGCCTCGGCCCGCTCTAGCGCCTCGATCTGCGTGCGCAGCTCGCGGTAGACGACACGGTTTGCCTCCGGGCCGATCCCGGCGATCGGAAACAGGTGCCAGTACGTGGGGGAGAGCAAGGCGTCAGCCAGGCTGGGCTCGGCGAAGACGGCCAAGTGTGGCAGAGCCTGGTCGATGGCGACCGCATACGTCTGCCAGGCCGACTCGTAACGCTGGCCAGACTGGGCGTTCATCAACAGGTTGAGGGCCTCGCGCAGCGCGGCCTGGGCACGCTCCAGGGAAACCCCTGGCTTCAGTCTCATGGCCAGAGACGATAGCGGCACGGTGCGAGGGATCACGTCTCGTTTTGCCGCGGCGGAGTGCACAATTAGCGGCCTGCTCGCTGGCATCGCAAGTGAGTTGAACCGGCGCCGAGCTGCTCGGTGCTCCCAGTCGTCTGGTGCTGTGACCGCATAGGCTCGCCGGGGCAAGGCTGCATTTCGGAGAGGGCGTCCGCCTCAGCAGATGCCCTTGGACGAGGGCGACCAATGCCAGTCTGTCACCAAGTCCCCGAGGATCGTCTCTCGTGCGGCTCGCGCCCAGATGCCTTGCTGGCGGGGGGTGAAGCCCATGCGGTTCCAGTGGAAGAGGATGTGCCGGGCCAGGATGCCGCGTGTTCCGAGGTGGAGCCGCCCGTCGCGCCCAGCGCGGCCGATTAGCCGACCGGTGTGCTCCATACCGGAGGACCATCCGGCGATGGGGAAGAGTGGGCCGCTGGCCGAGAGAGCAGTGGTGGCGTCGGTCGTCAGGAGTTTGTGCATTGCGGGGGTCATCGTGGTCACGCGATCGAGCGGGACATCATCGGGCAGGGGGCGCGCTGCCTCAACGCAGGCCCAGACGTCGCCTTGCTCGCTCCATTCTTGTCCTGCGGCGCGGAGGAAGAGGCTGATGAGGAGGAGGGAGGTGGTCTTGGAGTCGAGGAGGTTGCTTTCGTCCCCGTGTGGGTGGTGCAGGTAGTCGAGGATGCCGAGGCTGTCGGTGTGGAACAGGTCGTGGGCAATGCTCATGCCGTCCGGGCCGCCGAAGGCGGTGGTCTCCGGTTCGTAATGTGACGGCCACCAGCGGCTGACGCCGCCTCCCGATACTGCGGTGTCTAGGAGTGCAGCGATGTTCTTCGACATCTTGTCCGCGGTCGATCGCGGACCGGGGACGGCGCGGAAGCGCCAGCACGGGTGTTTGCGGATGAACCACCAACTACCGATTACCCCGCTGTCTGTCGCCCGTCGTAAGGGCGCTAGCAGGTAGGTATGAAAGGCGCGTTCGGCGGTCGAATAGTCGGGGAACTCGATGTTCGCCTGGAACCAGTCGGACGATTCGACCCCGGTGCTGAGCGCGGCTCGCCCGGCGTCGCGGTATCGCTCGGTGGCTTCGGCGAGAGATGCAGAAGATGTCTGTGCCTGGCCGGCGGCTTCCGCGAGCGGGGTGCCGGTGAGGACGGCCAGGACGGCCCGCTCGATGGTGCTGCTGTCGGTCAGTTCCATCCAGATCCTTTCGGTGGCAACGGTCAGATGAGGAGAAGGCACGCGTCCCAGTCGCTGGTGGGGAGGGCACCTTCTTGGATGTTCTGGAAGGCAAGGGTTGCCCCGACGGAGCCGTTGAGGAAGCCGGTCTCGGTTGGAGGCCCGGTGGTGGCGAAGCGTTCGGTTAGCTGTGGCAGGTGGTGGACGAAGGCTCGTGGTTCGTCGGCGTCCTGGGTGATGCGCTGTACGACGCGGAGTAGGCCGCCGAGGCCGTGGCACAGGCCGCGGCTGGTGAGTTGGTCGAGCTGGGTGGGGTCGGCCAGGCAGTAGAGGAGTGCTCGTTCGGCCATGCGTTTGCGGTCGGGGTCGTTCAGGGCGAGGGCGGCGAGTTGGTGGGCGCGGGCCAGGCCGGGGGTGCCGTAGCACCAAGAGGGGGCGGCTAGGTGTGGGGGCACGGTGGTGGCGCCGGTGATCCAGCGTGGCCAGCGGGTGCCTCGGTGGTCGTTCACGCGTATCTGGTCCAGCCAGTGGCAGATCCGCAGCATCGCCTTCTCGTGGCCGGGCACGGTGATGCCGCGGAGTTTCGCGAGTGCGAGGAGGGCGAGCGGGCCGGTGATGCCGTGGGCGAGGCCGGCGTTGGCGTGGCCGTCGAGGGTGGGAGCAGTGAGGTTGACGGGGCTGTGGCTCACCCACCAGCCCAGGCGGGGTCGCCCGTCGGCGGTGGCGAGTGGCTCGGTCAGGCGCACCAGGTATTCCAGTACGCCCTTCAGTTCGTCGCCCTCGGGGGCGCGGCGTAGGAGGAGGGCGCCGAGGCCGGTCAGGCCGCGCAGGAGGTCGTACTCGGCGAAGGTGGTCGGCTCGCTACGGTCGATGCGGGCGTGAGCTGCTGCCAGTCGGCGTCGGGTGTGAGCGGCGAGGATCCGGTCGAGGGTCTGCAGGGCGCCGAAGTACCGGTTGCTGCCGTCGGCGGTCCAGTGCAGCACGTACGCCATCGCGGGTGCGCCGAGGAAAAGGCCCGTTTCGTCGCTGTCCAACAGGGCGCCGACGGCGGAGAGTTGCCGGTGGGCGGTCTGCCAGGATCCGGTGCCCTGGCGGGCGCGTTCGACGTGGAGCAGGGCGATGCCGAGGGAGCCTTGGGCGAGGGACTGCCGGTGGGTGGCGTCCGTGTCCAGGGCGGGTGGAGCGGTGGTCACCGCAGGGCTCCTTCTTGTCTCGCGGTCCAGGAAAGGGCGGCGGCGCGGGCCAGGCGGCGGCAGATGGCTTCGCTGTCGGGTGCGACGCCGGCGGCCCGGTTGTGGTGCATGTGCAGGAGGGACGGCAGAACCGCGGCGGGGTCGGCACCGTGCGCTTCGAGAGCCTGGCGGTAGGCAGTCAGGGCAGCGCGACGTGTGGCCCACGTCGCAACGAGGTGCTCACCGTTGGGCAAGATCCGCAGGGCGGTGCGGTCGGGGCCTGGGGCAGAGAAGCGGACGGCGGCGGAGAGTACGTCTCGGGTGGTGGCTTCGCCGTCGTTCTTCAGGAGGTTCGTCGTGAGCCATGCCTGTCCGTCCGCTGGGGAGCCGAGGAAGGCGTCGGCGATGTCGACGAAGCTGCTGGCGGTGACGGCGGGCCGGAGGCTGTCGGGGATGGGGAGGGCAATCTGTGCGAGGGCGGCGGCGGAGTCTGCGGCGAAGACCTGTTCGGCTGCGGTGAGGGCGGGACCAGTGCCGTAGCGGCCAGTCTCCGGCTCGTCGGTGTCCCACTGGACACGTTGGAGCAGGCCATCCGCGCGCAGCTCACCTGCCCAGGCGGCGACGTGCTGTGCCACCTCACCGAAGGCGTTCGGGTCCGGGAGGCGGAGTCGCAGCCGGAGGTGGCTGTCGGGGTCGTTGTAACGGGTGAACCACCACGTCGGTGCGTCGGCGTCCCGGTCGTGGAGGAGGCGCGGGAGGTGCGCGGTCAGGAGCTCGGGTGCGCGGTCGGCGTTGCCGTACAGCTTCAGGTAGGCCCACTCGCCGGCGCCGGGCAGGCGGCTGGAGTCATGTCGGACGACGGTTGCCGTGCGGTTGATCGGTGCAGGGGAAGGCGGTTGGTCGGAAGCGAAGGACACGGTGAATTCGTGGGCGCGGCCGACCCAGCCGAACGCCGTCTCGTCGGGCGCTTCGTGCACGGTCACGGTTCCGTGGCGGTCCAGTTCTGCGCGCAGGAGTTGCCGGTGGGCGCTGATGTCGAGGTCGAGGCGGAGCCGTTGGTCGTTGCCGCCGACGTACACGGTGCGGGGTACGCCGTAGCGGATGCGCCAGTCGGTGAAGTGGAACATCCAGGCGCGACTGTCATCGCCGAGGTCGCGTGCGTTCAGCCGCCAGCAGGCGGCGGACAGGATGGTGCGGCCGACGCGGACTTCGGGCAGGAACGGCAGCCGGGCCGCTGCGCCCCAGGCGAAGGGGGTGAGGATGGCGGTGTGGGAGCGGTGCAGTTCGGTGACGAAGCGGACGAGGGGGTGGGTGGCGCTGCTGAGTTCCACGGCGTTCATGACCGAGGGCTCGATGAGCTGCCCGGTGGGGATGGAGACCAGGTAGAGGTGTTGGGAGTCGGCGACGACCCCGAGGTCGTCCAGGTCGATAGTGGCGTCCGGGTTGTGCTCGCCGACCGAGAGGACGTGCGGGACGACGGCTGGGGCGCGGCCGACGTTGCGGGTCGGGATACGCAGAGGCGAGCTGGACATCTGCCCGCGTACGGCTCCGGTGGCCAGCGTTGGCAGGGCGGCGTACTCGGCGGACATCCGGTCGCGGTCCGACTGGTCCAGCATCGTCAGGAAACGGCCCGTGGTGGTGCCGGCCGCGAGGGACAGACCGGCGGTCACCAGGTTGAACCGGCCGTGCTCCAGGTCCTCCAGTGAGGGGGACAGCACGGTGAAGCACAGTTCGACGTGCGCGGGCACCTGCGTGGGTTCCCCGAGTGACATGGCCTCGATGTCCTCATCGGTGAGGACGACTTCGCGCCGATCGTTCAGGGCCGCAGACTGGGCGAGAGCGAGGAGGTGTTCGTCGCGGTGGGTCGTGGCCAGCACCGGCCGCTTCAGGACCGTGCCGCGGTAGCCGACGGGGAAGCCGAGGCCGGTGTCCGGGTCGGTGAGGTCGCGCAGGGGGACGATCGCGCCCATGCTGTAGCGCTCCAGGAACCGCGTCCGGTAGTCCTGCCACGCCGGAGAGCCGTTCGGGTACGGCGAGATGCGGGAGATGACCTCCAGGGCACGCTCCGCTTCCCGCGTTACCGCTGTCGGCAGGACGATGTCGCAGTCGGGGCGCACGTTCACGACCAGGGTGCGTGCGGTGGTGCCTCCGGTGAGGGTGTTCATCCGCGCAGCCGCCTGGACGCGCAGGGCCTGCTGCTCACCCTGGACAGCGATGTCGTCGTGCAGAGTGAGCAGCTGGTGGATCTTTCGCAGCTCCGCGGCCGTCGCCGCCCCACCTGATGCGGCGGCGGCCCCCGTGGCGTCCAGCTGCGCGATGACATGCCCGAGCGCGTCGTCGCACGTCATGGGGGCGTGGAGGCTCGTCAGCAGGACCCGATGGGCGACGAGGCTGGACACCATGTCCTCGATCACCGCAGGCGGCGTATCCGGGTAGTCGCCGTGGAGTTTGCCCACCAGGTCGCCGACCATGATCGGCGTACGGGCCAAGGTCAGCACCGCTTCCACGGCTCGGGTCCGGCGCAGAGTGGTGTCGGTAGGGCCATGCGTGCCGGACTGGTGCGGCACTGCCACCCGACTGCCTCGTACCGTGCAGGTCGGATCTGCCACCACGGGCAGGCGCCGCAACACCTCCCGGTTGCCTTCCAAGGCGGTGATGGCGGCGTTCAACAACTCGGCATCGGCCCGGGCGAAAGCACGGTGCTCCTTCCCCCACGTCACCCGAGCCGTACCGCCGATCCTCACGGGGGCAGGGCCGGCGAACAGCCCGAACGGTGTGGCGCGGTGCTGCATCCGCAGCAGGTAGCGGGCGAGCGAGGCCACGATGCGCCGGACGGTGCGCGGCCGTTGCCGCTCTCCGTCGAGCACGTCGCGGATGGCAGCGGCGAGGAGCGGCCCGGCGAACTCGATAGCGGCAGCCCGGGTGTCGTCCGCCCAGACCTGGGCGATCCAGTCGCGTCGGCGTTCGACGTCGGCGAGGGCTTCCCCATCCAGGTCGGGCCAAGGAGGAAGCGTCGCCGCCAGCGGGAAGACTGACGCGCGGATCATGCCCGCATCGATTGCGCGGTACACCCCTGTGCCTCCTTCTTCGTCCTTCGTCACGGTGGTGCGCGGGCCGGGCGGGTCAGATTCCGCCCGGCCCCCGGTGGGTCAGCCGCCGATGCAGGTGCTGTTGGTGCAGGCGGACTGGCAGGTGGAGGTGCAGTTGTCGCTGGTGTCGTTCAGCAGCGAGCCGATGACCGGGGCGGAGGCGAGGGTCTCGATGTCGAGGTCGAAGTCCGACCCGGCGGTGGTGCTGTAGTCGGTCGCGGCCTTCAGCGTTGTGGCGGGGTTCTGCGGTGCCATCACGTACTCCTCACAGGAAAGGGCGGGTGGGATGTGCTGTGCCGGCCTGGCCGTGGCGCCGCCGACGGCGTCACGGCCAGGTGATCGTGACCCGGGTGTGGGGCCGGTCGACGAGCCGGCCTGCGGGAAGCTGGTCGTCTGGCGTACCCGCCGGGTGGACCTCGATGTGCGCACGCTGGGCCCGGTGGTCGCCGTGCCAGACCTGGATCTCCTCCACCAGGCGGTCCGCGACCTTCTGTCCCTGCGGGCCGTGGCCGATCGCCCCGAGTTCGTACCGGTCCGGGTCGTCGGTGGGGCGCGCGGTGCGGTAGGCGAAGCTGTCACCGTCCACCAGCGTGGGGACGCCGATCGGCGACGCGGAGGCGACCAGTCCACGCTCTCGTGCGCCGATCTTGGCCGCCATCAGGGGAAGGTTGTCGAGGGCGGTGGTCAGCCACAGGTCCAGGTGCTCGGTGGACTCGTCACCGGCCACGGTGACGCCTGACCACGCCTCGACACGGGGCATACCCAGGGCCACCCGCAGGGCCGCGGCGTCGGGATCGGGATGGCCGTCGAGGCGGAGGGCGATCTCCTCCTCTTCCACGTCGTGGAGCACTGCCAGGCGTACGCGGTTCTCCCCGACGCCTTGCATCGGGACGAACCCGCACAGCTCGAACCCGTCACTGACGAGCCGCTCCCTGTCGCGGACGAACGCCACCGTGCGGGTCATGCCACGCATCCGCAGCGGCACCACGAGCCGACCGCCCTCCTTCAGCTGGTGGACCCAGGCGGGTGGGATGTCGGCGGCCTGCACGGTGACGACGATGCGGTCGTACGGCGCGTGGCCGGGCACGCCGTGCTCGCCGTCGGCTGTGATCACGGTGACGATCCGGTCGTAGCCGGTCGCCTTGAGGAACTCCTCCGCACGCCGGGTGACGTCGCGGTCGATGTCCATCGTGACGACGTGGCCCCGCTCGCCCACCATCTCGGCGAGGTAGGCCGCGTTCACCCCGCCGGAGCCGATCTCCAGGACGCTCATCCCCGGCCGGATGTCCGCTTGCTCGATCTGCATGGCCTGGATGCGCGGGGCGGACACCGAGCTGATGTTCACACCCGTCGGGTCCGTCTTCGTGATGGCCGCGAACTCAGCCTCGTACGTCTTGGCCATCTCCACTTCAGGGGTGGCCAGGTGCCGGGGGACCGAGCGGAACGCGGCCACGACGCGGGCACTGCGCGCGGCGCCCAGTTCGATCAGCTGCTCCACCATCGCGTCACGCAACTGCTGTTCGGATTCGGGGGCGTTGTGCTGCTCGGCCGTCGGGGCGGGAGTGTCATTCACGGGCCTTCTCCTTCTCGGCACTACGTCGTCTTCTTGAACTGGGCCAGCCTGTCTGCGGTGTTGCCAGCCAGGTCAGCGGCGAGTTCGCGCACGTCAAGGGGAAGGCCCTCGTCCTTACTGGCGTTGATTCCGGCACCGACGGCGCCGATCAGGTCGAACAACGTGTCGTCGTCTGGTTCCTCGGTTGCCAAGGTGGCTCTCTCTTCTCGTGGTGGCGCGGCCCGCTCCCGCTGTGACCTGTCCTTCTGAGGTCGGGGATACCTCCAGCTCGAACAGCGGGAGCGGGGTTGAAGGCCCGCCCAGGACGCGGCCGTTCTCCTACGCGACGTGGGCGGGCGGTCTGTTGAGTGGCACCTTGGTGGGCCACTGGCTGAGGGGGATGGGCTGTGCGGGAGCCGGGGCATTCCGCTGGCGGGCGGCGCGCTCGCTCATCGTCCAGTGGAGCTGTTCGAGCCTGAAGACGCACCACTGGCAGGCGCAGAGGGGAAGCACCGTGCCCGCCACCGTGATCTCGCCGACCTCGGCCACGGGGACGTTCGTCTGCTCGCACCTGAAGCAGTTGCCGGTCGCCCAGTCGAAGCGGCTCCACAACTCTCCTGGCCTCACCCCCATGGCGTGCCTCCTCCCGGGAGATGGGGCATCGGGTTACCGCCGACGAGGGGCAGAAAGGCGACGGGGCGTGCATGCCATACGAAGGTGCACGGCCCCGCTGCGAGCGGCAGTGTGAAATCCACACCCTGTTGAAGAGCTGAGACGGCGTCCCGCCAGCTCTGGGCACGTCGGTCCACGAGGAGGTCGATGGAGACCGGCTCAGCGGCCGAGGCGATGACGCGGACTTGAATGCGTGCCCATCGGACAGCCGAGGCGGCGGTCGGCTGCGCGGCACAGCTGATGCGCCGCCCGTCCGCGAGATGCCATTCACACCAGAACCCGGACTCAGGCTCGCGGACGGCGCGTGCCGGCGGGGGAGAGAGATGAAGGAGCACGGGGTGATCAGGGCGCATGGCCGCCTGCCTCCGGGCAGACCCACAGCAGCCGACGGGTAAGACTGGCGACGTCGCGCATATAGAAGAAGGCGCTGAAGGCCGGCGTCTCCTTCGTAGGACGCGCTGACAGCTCCAGCAGCTTGTTCGCCCGGCTGACCAGACTCCTGATGTCGGGGTCCTCGTCCGCGCCCAGGTCCACGCCGAGAAGCCGGTTCAGCTGCTCGATGACGGCCGTGGTCCTGATGTCGATGCTCTCGCGGGTGGAGGTGCCCAGCTTCATCCTCAGGGCGGCGTCGGTGCTGTCCGCGATCAGCTCCGTGTCGATGGGCTGTTTGTCGACGGCTGGAGCCTTGCGTCTGTCCGTCACGGTGCTCACCACGCATCTCCCCTCGGTACCGCAACCTGCGGCGACTGCCTCGGTTGCTCGGGTTCGGAGACGAACGTAGAGCGGCCGTCACCCAAGTCCCAAGGAGATTGCGCGAGTTTGCAGCAAGCGGATTGACGGCCCACAACCGCCCGTCGACCATCGTCATGTCGCGCAAACCCAAGCAAGGCAGCAGACAGGAGAACGGCCATGAAGCTACGGTTCCTTGGTAAGAACTCCACGGTCGGCGACTGCCCGACCCTGTACGCCACAGACCGGGACACCTACCTCGTCCAGGGCTGGAAGATCTTCGCGAACGACCTGCTGATGCAGCTTGAGATCCCGGAGGGGGAGACGGCGGTGGAGGTGCCCACAGAGCTGTTCGAGCACCTCACCAAGGACGGCCTGGCGGCCGGGGAGATCAGGCGCGTCGAGGATCCGATCATGATCCTGACGCCGAGCGGTACGTTCGTCGTCCAGGGCCGCGAGGTGACCGACCCCGAGGCGCTGGCCCAGATGGAGATTCCGGATTACGAGACCGTGGTCGAGGTCCCCAAGGCCGCGATCACCGCCCTACTGGAGGAACCGCGTGGAGCTGATCTCCAGCGCCAAGCGCAACCAGCTCTTTGAGAGCTTCGCGCAGGACGCATTCCATCTGGAGCTGAGGGACGACTACTCCGTCCCCGACGAGGACAGCCCGTTCACGAGCTGGCTCAGCGGCGAGACCGTCGACTACTCCTACATGGACCCCTGGACGCGGCTCATCAGGCGCGTCACGGGTGAAGGGAAAACCGTCCGACGCGTCCGAGTGGTCACCGAGCCGCACACTCCCTACATCCAGTGGGAGCACGCCACCACCGCTCTGAACGAGGAGGCCGGCGAGGAGATCCGCTGGCTGCCCCGGCACCGCCTGCCGGAGGGCATCATCTTCCCCGTGGGAGGCAACGACTGGTGGCTGTACGACGACCGCCTGCTCGCCGTGGGCCACTTCGCCCCCGACGGCAGGGTGCTCGGGTCAGAACTGATCGAGGACCCCGACACCGTGGCCGAGTGCGTACGCCTACGGGACCTGCTGTGGTCCGCCGCCACCCCGCACCCCGAGTACAAGCCCTGACCGACCCGTGAGCACCCAAGTACAAGAGGCACTGCAAGCGCTCGGTGCCCGGCTGCGCGGCTTCCGCAAGGATGCCGGTTTCGCCAGCGGCCGGGCATTCGCACGCGCCACTGCGTGGCAGGAGTCGAAGGTCTCCCGCATCGAGAACGGCAAGCAGCGCCCCAGCGAGGACGACATCCGCGTCTGGTGCGAGACGACCGGCCAAGGCGACCAGCTCGGCGATCTGGTCGCGATCGTCCGCCATGTCGACGAGCTGTGGCTCGAATGGCGTCGGCAACTCCAGACCGGCGTCGAGAAACGACAGCGCCAAGCCATCCCGGTCTATGCCAAGACCAAGGTCTTCCGCATCTGGCACCCCACACTCATCTGGGGAACCCTCCAGACGGCGGACTACGCCGCCGAGGTCTTCCAACAGGGCGTCAGCTACTACGAGATACCCAACGACACGGAAGCGGCCGTGGCGAAGCGACTCGAACGCCAGCAGTACCTGTACCAGGGCGAACGCATCTTCAACGTCCTCCTCGGTGAACAGGCCCTCTACACCAACTTCGGCGGCCCGGAGGTGATGAAGGGGCAGCTCGACCGTCTGCTGGCGGTGATGAGGCTGCCGCGCCTCAGCCTGGGCATCGTCCCCAAGTCCGCGCCCACCTTCATATGGCCGGGCAACGCGTTCTCGATGTTCGACAGCCGACTCGTCCTCGTCGAGACCTACTCGGCGGAGTTCTCCGTCTCCCAGCCCCGTGAAATCGAGCTGTACACCAAGGCGTTCGCCCTCCTGAAGCAGTCAGCGGTCTACGGCACCGCCGTCCGAGACCTCATCTCCACGGCGATCCAGCACTACGACCAGATCCCGAACGACTAGGAGAGCGCCCCGTGCAGCCGATGACCCCGAACTGGCGAACCAGCTCCTACACAGAGACGCAGAACTGCGTTGAAGTGGCCGACAACGACCCTGAGCACGTGCTGGTTCGGGACACGAAGGTGCGCGGGCGGGGAATGCTGGCCGTCCAGCGAGGCAGCTGGGCGGCATTCGTCGAGTACGCCAAGGAAGCGTAGCGCTGTCTACCTTCCTTGCGTTGACCGCGAGATTCCCAGCTGTTCACTCAGGAAACGGGAGCGGCGTTCACTCGGTGGACGCTCGCTCTGTTCATTCAGGAAACGCCCGCTAGGACCCTCAGGATCCGGGTAGCAGGGCTGTGACCGTCGACTGGACGAGCTGGGCTGCGGCGAGGACGCCGGGGATTCCGCCGCAGCGTTCGACGAGGTTCTGGAGCATGTAGCGCAGAGTGCCGGGGTCCTGAGCGGGTTCGTCAAGCCGCGGGGCGATCATGTCGAGGTCGCGCAGGGCGCTGTCCACCTCGGGGTACTGGCCGCGTAGTTCTTCCAGGCGCCGTCGCAGGTCGTCGATGCTGTCGCGGGCCTTGTCGACGGCTTCGTTGGTGATGTTGTTGGTCTGGGTGGCGTTCTGGGAGAACGGCGCAGCTTGGGCGGGGCCGGTCATGTGGCCGGTGTTGATGATGCCGAAGTTGGGGCCGTTCGGGATCGGGTCGGGCTGGCGACGGATGGGCATGCGGGGGCTCCTGGCGGGCTCTTGGGTTAGTTCGTCATGGAGGGGTTGACGGAGAACGGCGTGGCCTGGACTGCGCCGGTCATGGTGCCGCCGTTCATGACGCCGAAGTTGTAGATGGCGGTGGACTGTTGGCGGTAGGCGGCGATGTCGACGTTGTGGTCGCGTAGGAAGATCTCGGTGGAGTCGAAGACTCGGCGTTGCATCATCTGCACGTAGTAGCGGGCGTCGTCGTGCATGTGCATGTCCTCCAGCCAGCGGAGGCTGTAGACCTCGCGGAGGCTGACCGGTCCGCTGCCCGGGTCGAGTTCGGGGCGCTTGCGGGCCTTGCGACGTATGAGCCGGTCGAGTCCGACGTAGACGTCGGCAAGGGCGTTGAACGTGGTGCGGCCCAGCCATTTCAGGCTGCGCGGATCTGCGGGCGTGAGACCGGCGAGCTTCGGGTTGAGGGGGCCCATGATGTGCGGGCGGACGGTGACACGCAGGAAGCCGCCCTGGTAGGCGAAGTGGACGAGTATGGCTGCGACGAGGTCGCCGTTCCAAGCGGTGACCCGCGCCCAGATGTAGCGGCGGGCGACCTCCTCGGCGGGCTTGTCGCCGATGTTGTCCACGGCGAGGGCGTGCAGGCCGCGCCAGGCGTCGTCGGCGACCTGGTCCCAGCGCTTGTGGTGGATGCCGGCGATCCCGATGACCTCCACGCGCAGTTTCGGATGATCGCGGTGATGGGAGGGTGCCGGATCGTCCAGACGGCGCGCGATGTGGGCGTGCAACTGGGCGGCGGTGAAGTGCTTCAGCGGATTTCGGGCCACCGGCTTGTTGTGCTTCGCCAGCGCATCCAGGACGGCCTTGGCCACCTCGGCCATGTCGGGCTGACCCGGCTTTTGTGCCGGTGAGCCGAGGCCCGGAAGCGGCCTGGTGCTGTCGTCTTCGTCGTCCTGGCCCTCAGGGGCGGGCTCGACGTCGATGCCGATGACGGCCTCCTGCCATGCCTGTAGACCCGCGCCGAGGAAGCGGTGCCGATCGCCGTTTGCGCGACGTTCGTGGAGGTACGGCAAGGCGTGGGCCTGCACCGCGGTCGAAGGAGCGTGGAGTTCTCCAGCCAGCAGGGCGTTGAGCCGCAGCTGGGCGAGGTAGCGCTCGGCCAGGTAGACGCCCCACAACCCGGCCAGCAGGACGAGGATGGCCCAGCCAGCAGTGAGGGCGCCGGCGATGGTCTGCCAGGCAACGACCGCGACCACGGCCATGACCGCCCCTCGGCGTCTTCGCATGTGCTGGATGGCACGATCACACGCGTGCACCACCGGCTCCTGATGGAAGCCGTAGACCGGGACCGGCCGCGCCGACTTCTTGATCCGACGGCGGACCCAGACCGCGTAGTCCTCCCCCAGCACCACCTCTGGCGGCTTCGGCTCCGACGAACTAGCGGCCTTCTCAGCCTCCTTGGCGGGGAAGAGCCATCGCAGACGCTTCCGTACGGCGGCCTTCAGGTTCTTCCACAGCTGCGCCAGTACGGCACGGAGCACGGCCAGCCAGTCCGTACGGGCGAAGGCGGCGGCGCTCAACCGGCGCGTGATGCCCTCGGTGTAGGTCCCGTGCCTGATGATCTCCCCGCCATTGGCCGCCGTTCCCAATGGCACTGCGGGTGCCGAGAACACCGACTGGTGCTCCGCGTATGACAAGTTCCCACCCCCGTGTCTCCTGGCGGCCGGCCACGACGATCAGCGGCGGACACAGAGGGGCATCGTCCTCGGACACAGGAAGCACCGCCATACCGCAAACCCGCACAAGACGTGCGCGGAGGCGCCCAGGTCGAACAATGACCGAAAGGCGCCTCCGCAGCGGGATTACCTGCGGCGTCTCTGTGGTGCGCCGCCTTGACCGGGGACCTGAGCGGCGCCGGGAGACGAGGCCGTTGTGCTGTGGCGCGCGGGCCGAGTAGGTGGTGCTTCGACCGCGTCGGCGGGCAGGTCGGCGATGCGGCGCAGGCGCCAGACAAGGACGTCGCTGACCGACCCGGCGGTGTCCAGTTCCCGGTGGGTGACGGCTTCGGTCAGCAGCTCCTGGGGGTTGTGGCCCGCCTGGTAGGCGTGAGTGAGGGTGGCGGCCAAGGCGGGCCAGCCCGGTTCGTTCACTACCGCCTCGGCAATCTCGGGTGTTGTGGCGTGGAGGAGGGCGGCGGCCCAGTCGCGTACGGGCTGGAGCAGGCGCAGGCCCTGGGCGTGCAGGCGGGCCATGGGCTCCTCGGCGGCGGCAGCATAGGCGGCGCGCAGGTGAGCGGCGGCCTGGCGGGCGGCCTCGGCCTGCTGGGCGTGGTGGCGCTGGGCGTGCCAGTGAGCGGCGGCGGTGGCGAGGAAGACCAGAGTGTCGATCAGCATCGCCGTGGTCGCGTCGTCCTCCCCGCGGCCCAGCGCCGGGCCGCTGTAGCGGAGGTCGCGAGCGGCTTGGCGCAGGGCCTGGGCATGCCGGTACTCGGCACGGGTGTGGGAGCGGGTGGCCCGCTCGAACGCCCAGGCCGCGTCACGGAGTTGCTGGCGAGTGTGCGATGCGCTGGTCTGGGCGAGGGTGTCCAGGATCTCGCCGGTGGCGGCGATGCGGGCCGCTGCGGCGCCGTCGCAGTCCTGGTCGAGGGTGACCAGGACGGTCCAGGCGGCGCGGGCGGCCGAGCTCCGGGCGGCGGCCGGAGGCGACACAGCTGCACGTGAGCGGGCGGTCGGCTGACGTGCGGCTGCTTCCTGCTCGTCCTGGTGGACGTCGTGGATGGTGGGGAAGCGCCTACGGATGCGGGGCAAGGAGAGGTCGGGGGCGAGCGTGGAGCCGGCGTAATAGATGGGCTCGCCGTCGTCGTTCACGTCGCCGGGCAGGGCCACCTTGTAGCCGAGCAGGTCCCCGGACGGCGCGACGCGCTGGCGGATCAGGAGCCCGGCGGCCTTGAGCCGGGCGAAGAACGCCGCCTCGCTCGCGACGCCGGCCACCGCTTGGCGGACGGTCTCGTGCAGCTCTTCGCGCGCGGGGCGTTCGCGACCCTGGCGTTCCGCCTTGTGGCGTTCGGCGCTGGTGGGGCGTTTGGCGGCGGTGCCATCCCCGGGCGAAACGCGGCGCAGACCGTAGTCGGCTTCGACGCGGCGGCATTCGGCCTGGGCGCGGCGGGCCTCGTTGTGCAGGCGGGGCCGGCGGCCGTCGTCGCGGACCAGGGTGGCGATGATGTGGATGTGGTCGTCTGCGTGGCGGACGGCCGCCCAACGGCATGCCTGCTCGTCGCCGTCGGGGGCGATGCCGGTGACGGCGACCATGCGGCGGGCGATCGCGGCCCAGTCCTCGTCGGACAGGACCGGGTCCTCCGGGGCAGCCCGCACGGACAGATGCCAGACATGGTTCTTGGGGCGCCGGCTGGTGGGCAGGGCGTTGACGGGCTGGTCGAGCAGCCGCTGAAGCTGCTCGTAGGTGGCCTTCGGGTCGCGGCCGGGGTCAGGGGTGAGCGGATCGAAGGCGGCCACCAAGTGGGGGTCGATGTGCTCCTCGTGGGTGCCGGGCCCGTAGAGGTAGTTGATGAGGCCGATCGTCCTGCTGCCGCGCTCGTGGATGCTGGGGATCACTCAGCGGCACCACCGTCGCGGTGGGCGAGCAGGGCGTCGGCGGCGTCCTCCATGCGTCGGGCGGCGCTTCGGACTGCCTCGGCGGCGGCGTCGAGGTGGGGTGCGTCGGCACCGGAGTTGAGGGCCTTGGCGACCTGGTTGAACAGGCCGTGGATGCGGCCCAGGTGTCGGCGGGCGGCGAACAGTTCGTCGATGACTTCCCGTTCGGTGGCGATCTCGGCGGCGGTGCGGGTCAGGTCGCGGGCGGCCTTGTCGGTGGCGTAGGCGAGGAAGGCGGCGTTGGACATCTCGCAGTGGGCGGCTGCGGCGGTGAGGCGTTTGAACTCGGTGTCGTTCATACGGCAGCTGGGCTGCTTCAAGCGCTTGCGCTCTTTTGGCTGACGAGCGCGCTGACGCTTCTTCGCGAGGGGCTCTGCCTGCTTCCCTCCTGGCTGCGGTCCGCCCTCGGTCGCAACCTGACGGTCCGGTGCCCCCTGGCGCAGGGCTGCTCCCGCCACCCCTGGGGCGGGAACCCCGGGAGCATTGCTCCCGGGACAACTTGCTGCGCGGTTGTCTTGGGCGATGGGTGTCTCCTGCCGGTTGGTGTGTTCGTTGTGTCGGTCGTGCACGTGTGGTTCTCCGGGGCATGGTTGATACGGGGGCTGACTTGCCGAGGCGCCGAGCGATGGCAGATGAGGCCAGTGGCCAGGGCGATTCGACGGCTGTGGGGGTTGCGGTAGGCGCCGTCAGGGCGGGGCTGTCGTTGCGAGGAGAGCAGGGGGACGGTCCCCAAAGCGCTGCGGGGCACGGTCCCCCGGACGCTTGGGGACCGCGACACGATGCGCATTGGGGACGGTCCCCCTGACACATCGTCACGGGGACCGTCCCGCTTCCACTGCACGGTCCCGGTCCCCGAGGAGACCGAAGGGGCTACTCCGAGGACGGTCCCCGTTGCTGGGGACGCTCCGGGGACCGCGATGAAAGGCCCTCTGGGCTGCGGTTTCAGAGGGGACCGGTCCCCGAAGCCGTCGGTACGGTCCCCGGGACGCGGTCCCCGAAGTGCTCGTCGGGACCGTGTACGACCAGTTCGGGACCGACGGTCGTAGCCGCACGCAGCTGCCGCGAGAAGCGAAGCCGGGACGCGTCACGCGACTCGGTGTCGGTCCATCCGGGCAGCGGCGAGGTCGACGCGCGAGGGGTGGGGAGTCGCACGCACAGCGTTGCCCCGGGCGGCTCCGTCAGGGCTCGCCCTGCGTTGACGGCACGGGGAGCCCACGGGGGCGTGGCACCAGTCGCACCGGACACCGAGCGCATCGGGGACGCCCTCGGCGACGGCGGCCTCGCGCGCAGCGCGGGTCGGACGGTAGCGGGCCAGTTCGGCGCGGACGGTCGGCGGGATGCATGACCCGATCTCGCGCAGGCGCTCCTCGATGTCGCGAGGCCGGCCATCGCTGGTGATCTGCCGGTGCGTCGACGGGGCGGCCATGCCGGCGGCGACAGCGTTCCGGGCACGGAGCAGCTCGGCACGCCAGGCGACCGGATTGTCGGGGTCGGCAGTTGGAGTGGGGTCGGTGTGCCGGTCGAGGCGGTCGCGTCGGTGGGCACGCCATCGGCGGGCGACGTCCACGGGCAGGATCGGGTACGGCGAGTCGAGGACGTGGGACCGTATCGCCTCGCGGACGTCCCAGCCGTGGTCGGTGGCGAAGGGTACGTCGGCGAGCAGCTCCTGCCACTGGGCGATCTGGTCACGGGCCTCGCCCGTGCCGGTGCGGATGGTGCGGGGGTCGAGGCGTCCGATGTAGGCGAGGACGGCGGCGACTTCGCGTCGGTCCAAGGGCGGGTTACTCCGTTCCGGTCGGTTCGTCGAGGGCGGCGAGCAGGGCGGCCATGTGCGCCTCGGAGCGCGTCATGCCGGTGGTCGGGGTGGGTGTGCCGCCGGGCAGGGCGTAGAGGTTGGGGCGGCCAGTGGTGGGGGTGTGCTCCCGGGCGATCCACGCGCGCCAGTCGGCGGCCCACGCGGCGGCGGTGCGGGGCGCCCACGAGCTCCGGTAGGTGCGCCACTTCTCGTCGGCGGCGTGCAGGGCATGCTCGCCGAGTCGGTCAAGGTGGCCGCGGTGCTGCAGCCAGACACGGGCGTCGTCGTCGATCTGCCACTCGGTGGCGGAGACGAGTGGGGAGCTGCTGCTGCTCTTACCGTTCACCTTCGGTTCTCTACAGTTCTGGGGGTCAGAATCTGCACCCCCCTCGGGTCGGAATTCGTACCCCCTGGGGGCCGGATTTCGTTCCCCGGGGTCGGATTCCGATCCCCCCTCGAAGGGCTCGGCAGGGTCGGATTCAGGCCCCCCGAGGGTCGGAATCCGACCCCCCTGAGGTGCCGGATTTCGGTCCCCCTCTCGGGGCTCATCGGCGAGGAACCTGGCGGCGACTGGAAGGCAGTAGTACGTCTCTCCCCTTGGCCCCTTGCGGTCGGGGAGCTGCACCAGCTCGCCGCTGGCGATCAGCTTCGCCAGGGCGTCGCGCACAGCGGAGCGGGAGGCGTTGGCGCGTTTCATGAGGGTGGGCACGGACGCGTACGCGACGCAGTGCCGGTCGCGGCACCGGTCGGCGATCAGGGCGAGGACCATGCGGGCGGTGCCCTTGCTGCGGCTGTGGTCCCACACCCATTCGCGGGCGTCGTAGCTCATCGGGCGGCGGCTCCTAGGTCAGGACGGGGAGGTGCGATCGGCCCTCGTCGGGCGATGCACAGGGAGGGGGGTGCACACAGCCCCGGTCCGAAGGCGCAGGGGAGGGCTGGTGGCGTCGTATGGCCAAGACAGCCACACCCATGCCGCACAAGTCCAGCATTCCGCCGGGAAATCAGACAGCTGACGGCGAACGTGTGCTGCGAGGCAGGAACAAAACCATAAACCCGGATCGCCGGTTGCCGAAATAATGCACCGTCAGGTGAAGCCAGAAGCATCACATCGGGAACCCGTTGACTCCCGCTGAGAGTGCAAGCTACAACACAACACCCCACGTCAGAGCATGTCATCGGGCTGGCGAAGGCACCGCCAACCGGATACTCGGAACCATAAGCCCAGCCCGTTCGCCGGGCGCAACATAGCCGACGATCGCCGGTTAACCAAACCGGCGAATGGAAGCTACAAATGGAGCCATGGCAGCACGATCCCTGGAAATCGGACCGGCCGGAATACGGACCGCTCGCACCATCGAAATACTCCGCACCGAACGCGGCCTCGCCCAGCGCGAGCTCGCCGCCAGCGTCACCGCTCTCGGCCGTCCGATGACCAACACCATGCTGTCCCGCATCGAACGCGCCCAACGCCGCTGTGACATCGACGACCTCGTCGCCCTCGCCCAGGCTCTCCGGGTCTCGCCCCTGGCCCTCCTGCACGGGATCCGCGCCACGTAGTTCCAGGCGACGCCCGCCGAACGGCCTGCCACGCCCAACCACCCCGAGTAAAGGACCCAACGCCCTTGCGCCGACCCGCAATACCCCCTGCCCTTCCGCGCTCCCGGCGCACCGTCTGCATCGCGCAGGAGGTGACCGCGAATGGCTGACCGCCTCCTGACCGTGGCCGAGGCCGGCGAAATGCTCGGCATGGGCGAGCGCTTCGTCCGCCGCTTGATCGCCGAGCGCCGCATCCGCTACGTGAAGCTCGGCCGCCCGGTCCGCATCCCCGAGAGCGCGATCACCGAGTACGTCGAGGCGCGCACCGTCGAGCCGGTCCGGCGCATCCGTGCCCGCTACGGGAAGGCGGCCTGATGGCGGCACGCAAGCCGCAGAGGCGGCGCGAGTTCGGCACGGTACGCAAGCTCGCCTCCGGCCGATGGCAGGCCCGCTACCTCGGACCGGACGGTCAACGGCACAAGGCACCGGAGATGTTCGAGACCAAGTCTGATGCCCAGGACTGGCTCAACCTCGTCCGTGCGGACATCGAGCGCAGCACATGGCGCGACCCGGACGCCGGCGCGGTCAACTTCGAGAAGTACGCACTCCGTTGGCTGGAGGAACGCGGCCTGGCTCCCACCACCGTCGACCGCTACGACGGACTGCTCCGTCTCCACATCCTGCCGACGTTCGGCGGCAAGGACCTGGACGAGATCGCCCCGCCCTTCGTCCGCACGTGGCGCGCCGAGCGCCTGAAGGCGACCGGCGCCACCACGGTCGCCAAGTCGTACCGCCTGCTGAAGGCCATCCTTCAGACCGCAGTCGACGACGACCTACTCCGCAACAACCCATGCCGTATCAAGGGCGCAGGCAAGGAGGAGGCCGACGAACGTCCCACCGCCACCATCGCCCAGGTCTTCGACCTGGCCGACGCCATGGGACCGCGCTGGCGCCTGATGGTCCTGCTCGGCGCCTTCGCCTCCCTCCGCCCGGAGGAACTGGCCGAACTCCGCCGTCACAGTGTCGATCTCGACGAATGCTCCCTGCGCGTCACACAGGCTTCGCCGGAGCTGACGAACGGCCGACGGGTCACCGGCGACCCCAAGACCCGGGCGGGCAAGCGCACCGTGTACCTGCCCGACTTCCTGCTCCCGGAGCTGCGTCGCCACCTTCAGTGGTTCGCCGAGAAGGAGCTGGACGGCCTCCTCTTCATCGGGGAGAAGGGCGCACCGTTCCGCCGCTCGACCTTCGGCCGCAAGTGGCGCATGGCGAGGGCCAAGGTCGGCATGCCGGACAACTTCCGCTTCTACGACCTCCGCCACACCGGCAACACCCTGGCTGCCGACACCGGCGCCAAGCTGAAGGACCTCATGGTCCGCGCAGGCCAGTCCTCGGAGCGGGCCCAGCTGATCTATCAGCACTCGACGGCGAAGCACCAACGGAGGCTGGCGCAGGGGATCGACGCTGAGGTACGCCAGCAGTTGCGCGAGTCAGCTGGCGAGCAGAGGCGAGGCGAACAGGCATGAGTACGCCGCGGCGTTCGGACCCGGCCGACGGTTCTGTCGACCGGGTCCGAACGCGGTAGTGGAGCGGTGATAGCCCCCGCAGCACCGTGCGCCCCTCGTGCCCCCTTGAGCGAGACGCGTGATTGAGATCAGCTTTCCCACGTATGTAAGTGACAGGGGAGTTGCGGTCGGTTACGCCTGGCCCAACTGGGAGGGGAAGCAATGGCGATCAAGTTGGTGTCCGTTTCGCCTGCGCAGGACGAGCTGATCGACAAGGCCATAACCCTGGGCGATCGCTACACCAAGACACTCGGTCTCCTGACGCCGCCTGCCTACCGGAAGGCAGCTGAGGACGGCGGCCTTCTGGTGGCCGTCGAAGCGCACGAGGTGATCGGCTACGCACTGTTCGGGCTACCGAAGAGAAGCGCTCACATACGCCTCGCCCATCTGTGCGTGGCGGAGGAGCAGCGTGGGCGAGGAATCGGACGCCGGCTGGTGGAGGGCATCAAGGAGCGCTATCCACAACGACTCGGGATCAAGGCCAAGTGCCGACGGGACTACAAGCTCAGTGGGATGTGGAGGAGTCTGGGCTTCGTCCCTCACGGTGAGGTCCAAGGGCGAGGCCGTGACGGCGAGATCCTTGACGGGTGGTGGCTGGACCTTGGCCATCCAGACCTGTTCACGGATATGGAGAGCGACGCGCTCTTGGTGGTGACCGTCGACCATGGCGTGTTCGCCGATCTGCGTGGCCTCGCCGATGCGCCCGACGCGGAGGAGTCCCGCGCGCTTGAAGCAGGCTGGATGACGGATCTGGTCGAGCTCGCCTACACACCGCAGTTGTTCCATGCGCTCCGGGACCTCACGGATACGGCAGAGCGGCAGCACCAGCGGGCGGCGCTCACCGGCCTGCGCAAGCTTTCACCCGCCTCGGCTGCTGTGGAGGAGAGAAGCCGTGAACTCCTCCATGCCGCCACACAGGCGCTGCCGGATCTGCCCGTTGGCGCCGAGCTTCAGAGCTGTCTTCAGTACGTGGCCGAGACGTCGTGTGCCGGACTACAAGTCCTTGCGACGCGAGATCCGTTGCTCACCCGCGTAGCCGAGGTGGCTTGGGAGGTCGCCCGGGTTCGCGTCGTCTCACCGGCCACGGTGACTCTCCACGTGGACGAGCTGCGGCAGGCCCAGGTATACCGCCCGGCCGATCTGATGGGAACGGAGTTCAGGTCCAGCGAGATGGCGCCAGGCGCGGAGGACGAATTGGTCGCGTTCTTTCATCAGTCGGGTCATGACGACGGGGCGACCTTCGCTGAGCGCCTGCGCTCCTTGAACGGGGGAGCGGTTGCGTGGCATCGCGAACTGCTGCGCGACGGAGAAGGCCACCCCGTTGCCCTGTACGCGTGGGCCCTGGACGGGCGAACCCTGATCGTGCCCGTACTCCGCACGGCCGGCCACCGGTTGGAAGAGACCCTGGCCAGGCAACTTCTCTTCCTGCTCAAGCGGCTGGGGCGGGATTGCGGTGCCGAGATCATCCGCATCAGCGATCCCCATCCCTCCGAGGCGGCGAAAGCCGCGGCAGGGGATGACGGGTTCTTCGAGCACGACGGCAGGCTCGTCGCTCTCCTGGTGAATGTGTGCGGGACGGCGGCCGAGGTGGAGGCGGTGGCTGGCGGACTCGCCCGCGAGCTGACCGTGGAGACGGCCGCGCTCCGGGCCGGAATGTCGGCTGAGGTGGCCGCTGTAGTGGAGCGGACGTGGTGGCCGGCGAAGGTCATCGACTCCGAGTTGCCGTCCTTCGTGGTGCCCATCAAGCCCCGCTGGTCGACCGAGCTGTTCAATGTTCCCGCCATGCTCGTGCCGCGGAGTGACGTCCTGGGAATCAGCCGGGAGCACGTCTACTACCGCTCTTCCGGCCATCGCGGGGAGAGTGTCCCTGCGCGGCTGCTCTGGTATGTCAGCGAGAGCAAGTCCGCGGTGGAAAGCCAAATGGTGGTGGGCAGTTCGCGTCTCGACGAGGTGCTCATCGACACACCGGATGCCCTCTTCTCGAAATTCGAACACCTGGGCGTATATGGTCGGGCTGAGGTGCAGGAAGCCGCTGACACCTCCGGCCACGCCATGGCGCTGAGGTTCTCGGACACCGAGATCTTCCCCGAGCCGGTGGCGCTTCGGCGATTGACCTCGCTGGCCAGGGAGCTGGGACTACCTTGGTCGTCGAACTCGCTGATCTCGCTGTCGAAGATCAGCAACGAGCTGTTCCAGGCGGTCTACAAAGAGGGGCACCGAAAGACGTGAACGATCCGGAACGCGCGATGCTGCTGTCCGTCCACCCGCGCTTCGCTACCGCGATCCTGGCCGGCAGCAAGACGGTGGAGGTTCGTCGCCAGCGCGTCGCCGCCCCTCCCGGAACCCGAGTTCTGCTCTATGCGACCGCGCCCACCATGGCCTTGGTGGGCATGGCGCGCATTGCCGCGGTTCATGTCGCCTCTCCCAAGGAGGTCTGGTCGGTCCACCGCAGCCAGACGGGGATCACCCGGCGCGAGTACGACGCCTACATGAACGGTGCGACCCAGGCGAGTGGTCTGACGCTGGAGGAACCGGTTTCCTTTGACGAACCGGTGACACTCGGGGCATTGCGGGCTGCGGGGACGTTCCACCCTCCCCAGAGTTACCGCTACATGAAGGTCGATGACCTTCGTCAGGTGGCGGTCGCAGGACCGGTCGTAGGCACGACCCTTCGTGAGGTGCTGGGACACCTGGCGCCTGCGTAAGGTCGCGGTCGGAGTCCTGCGCGCTCGGAGATTCTGGATGCGGGACTTGCCGTGCATGATCAGTCGAAGAACAGCGTCGCCCAAGGCTGTGCCGGTACCACGCCGCCGTGGTGTGAGCAGGCCCCTCGTCGGCCGATTGAGGTGGACGGCCATCCGTCGGCGCAGTGAGCAGGCGACGGCATCTCGACCCGCCTGACCTCGGGGGGCGCCTGTTCTATCCGGGAAGCGGCGGCGATGAAATCGTCACCGAAGCACTCTCGGTGATCGAGAACGAGACGTGCTGCCTGTCCGGCCAGGGTCCGCTTCTCGGAGTACGCGCTGGATATGTCCACCTCGGTCGCGGGCGTAGCGTCGAGGCTCCCCAGGCCGTCGGGGAAATCGGTCCCGAGCTGCAGGATGCTGATGTCCGGGTCGCCGGCGAACACCAGGGGAATCCGGATGGCGCGGGCCTTGTCGCTCAGGGCCAGTGCCTGTGTCCGGTGCGGCCGGCACATGGCCTCATGCTCGTCGTCCTTCCATCCGTTCCAGATGGCGACACCGAGGCCGGCGAACACGGTCACGGTGACGAGAGCGACCACAGCGAGAACGGCCCGTCGCTTCCGTTCCGCCTGCTGCCTCGCGCTCTCGGCACGAGCCCTCGCCTCCTCTGCGGCGGCTTCGCGCTCTGCTCGGGTGGCATGGTGCCGACAGCCCTTGCCGATCTCCTGCGGGAGCTTGCACGGAGTCCCCTTCTGCGTGAGGCGACCACAGCGCGCTGTCGTTCGGCGTCTTCGGGAACGGTCGTACCTGGTGGCCATACTGGGCATTGTGAATCGCCCGGCCATACCACCGCCGCGCAAGTGGCCCTTTGCGTAAGCGACTTAGTCGCCATTTGCTCGACCTGTGCCGCGGGTCACATGAAATGCGTCTCGGTATTTGAGACGGTCGTGGGCTGGAGGGGGCAAAGTGACGCCCGAGGGTCCGGTAAAGGGGTGCGTGGCCTCGATTTAGGGCACACGGAGGGCACGCAACCCCCAAATTGGTCTAGACAACAAACAAACCCCAGGCCGTTGACCTGGGGTTTCATCATGGAGCGGGTGACGAGAATCGAACTCGCGCTCTCAGCTTGGGAAGCTGATGTTCTACCATTAAACTACACCCGCGTGAGACGCCGGTCGGTGCCGGTGTCGGAACGCTTCGTTACTTTACCTCATGTCGGGCCCCGCGTGTTGATGACGTGGGGCCCGGGCCTGTTTCAGGGGTGGGGACGGGGGCTGCGGGGCGCGGGAGTTGGGGCGTACGGTGGGGGTGCGGAAGAGGGTCCGTGGGGGCCTCCGGTGGATCGGAGTGCCGCCTGGAGGGCCGTCCCAATCATCCCGTAATGTGGCTTTCGTCGTCAGGTCGGCGTGAGGTCGGCCATCAGACGCGGCTCTTGGGGAAGGGACTCTTGGACTTGATGGAGCGCACCGTCGTCCGTTGTGCCGATGGGCACGTGTTCAGCACCGCTTCGTTCCCGATGCAGCAGGCCGAGCGACTCGGCCCCGGCCGGCTCATCCGTTGCCCTCGCTGCGCCCGGCTGCGCAGCGTCGTGCCGGTCGCCTTGCAGAAGCGGTGAGCGTGAAGCGGGAAGCAGTGGGCCAGTAGGAGATGCGGTAGCCGTCGTGCTGCTGTGGCGTCGTGCGGCGTAGGCGTGCGGTGCCGGTTTCGGTAGGTGTGAGACGCGCGGTTCCCCGCCCGAATGCGGAGGGTCCGCGCGTCTTGCGTATCCTCGGGGCGTGCTTCTCTCAGACAAGGACATCCGGGCCGAGATCGACGCGGGACGGGTGCGGATCGATCCGTACGACGAATCCATGGTGCAGCCGTCGAGCATCGACGTGCGGCTCGATCGCTTCTTCCGGGTGTTCGAGAATCACCGGTACCCCCACATCGACCCCTCCATCGAGCAGGCGGATCTCACCCGGCTCGTGGAGCCCGAGGGTGACGAGCCGTTCATCCTGCACCCCGGGGAGTTCGTCCTCGCCAGCACCTACGAGGTCATCACGTTGCCCGATGATCTCGCCTCCCGTCTGGAGGGCAAGAGCTCCCTCGGGCGGCTCGGGCTCGTCACGCACTCCACCGCCGGGTTCATCGACCCCGGGTTCTCCGGTCACGTGACGCTGGAGCTGTCGAATCTCGCGACGCTCCCGATCAAGCTGTGGCCCGGTATGAAGATCGGGCAGCTGTGCATGTTCCGGCTCAGCTCGCCGGCCGAGGCCCCGTACGGGAGCGAGCGGTACGGGTCGCGGTACCAGGGGCAGCGGGGGCCGACCGCCTCCCGGTCCTTCCTCAACTTCCATCGGACGCAGGTGTGAGCGTGGCCCAGGCCCGGGAGAACCTCACCTACGAGGCGTTCGGCGTCGCCGTGCGCGAACTCGCGCAGTCCATCGCCGACGACGGGTACGAGCCCGACATCGTCCTCTCCATCGCCCGCGGCGGTGTCTTCGTCGCCGGCGGGCTCGCCTACGCCCTCGACTGCAAGAACATCCACCTGGTCAACGTCGAGTTCTACACCGGCGTCGGCACCACCCTCGAGATGCCCGTCATGCTCGCGCCCGTGCCCAACGCGATCGACTTCTCCGACAAGAAGGTCCTGATCACGGACGACGTCGCCGACACGGGCAAGACGCTCAAGCTCGTCCACGACTTCTGCCTCGACGCCGTCGCCGAGGTTCGGTCCGCCGTGATCTATGAGAAGTCCCACTCCCTCGTGAAGTGCGAGTACGTGTGGAAGCGGACGGACGAGTGGATCAACTTTCCCTGGAGTGTCCTGCCTCCAGTACATAAGTCGGGCGAGGCGCAGAAGGAGAACAAGGAAGCGCTCTGAACTGCGCTGATGCGTTTGCTTGGCGCTCAGGCGAGCGATCTTGAAAGCCGTCGTGGCAGCGATAGGGCGGGCCGTGAGGGCCGGTGTCGGTCGCTGGCAGTTGCTGGGGTTGCTGTGCTGGTTGCTGTACAGCAGGATCGGACGATGTCCCGATCAGTAGGCGAACACACTGCCGACCCGTGCCCTCGGTGCCTCGTCGAAGCGGTCCGTCCGGGCCGGCCGATGACTGCTGAGGGGCGCGATGTGGTCGCCTATCGCTGCGATCACTGTTCGAATGCGTGGGCTCGGCCGGTCGAGGATGACCTGGACGTCCATGACATCGTCAGGGTGGATCTCCCCGACGGTACGCTCTACGGCGACGTCCGGCAGGTGGAGGACGACCGCGTCCAGGTCCGCGGTCCGGGCGGTGAATGGCTGCTGTGGGTTGAGCGCTGGAGAGTCATCCTCTACTGAGGGAATTCGGCAGCACCGGCTTTGTCAGCGCCCGCCGCGCACCGAGTGAGGGGCTCCCGGTCGGTTGGCCGGGAGCCCCTCACTCTGTGGGTCGGTGCCTGCTCGGAGGCTGTTGCTCCGGGGCTAGAACGTGCCCAGTTTGATCAGCGAGAGGATCGCGATCAGTTGGATCGCCGATGCTCCCAGGGCCTTCGGCCAGGGGAGGTCGTGGGACTTGGAGACCATCAGGGTCAGCAGGGCGCCCGCGGCGACCCAGGTGATCCAGCCGAGGATCTGGACGAAGGGCGCGTCGCCGCCCGCGAACATCGCCACGACCAGACGGGGCGCGTCCGTGAGCGCC
This sequence comes from Streptomyces sp. MA5143a, assembly GCF_900290235.1. Taxonomy (GTDB): domain Bacteria; phylum Actinomycetota; class Actinomycetes; order Streptomycetales; family Streptomycetaceae; genus Streptomyces. The sequence goes on along the minus strand of NZ_OLMK01000096.1, from coordinate 101,121 downwards.
ATGATCAGCATGGAGAGGCCGACCGTCGGCTGCCACGCGCCGTCGCCGCCCAGCTGACGGGCCAGGGTGTGGGTGACCACGCCCAGGATGAACGTGCTCAGCACCATCGTCACGGCGGTGACCAGGACGATCGGCACGGCGTTCGACAGCGTCGCGTTGATCGCGTCCTCGCGGGCCGTGTCGAAGCCGAAGACGGCGAGCAGGCCGTAGAGGAACATCACGATCAGGGCCGGGCCCCACACCGCGTAGTCGCGCATCACCAGGAACGTCTGGTTCGGGCTGGTGACGATGCCCTTCAGGAGGTCCTTCCACGGCAGACGCGGGCCGACCGGGGCCGCGGGGGCGTTCCCGGCGCGGTAGGTGCCGCCCTGCTGGTACGGGTCCTCGCCGACGGCGAACATCTGGGTGTGGCCCGGGTTGTTGGCCGCGTACGGGTCCGCGCCGGCGCCGCCGTGGCCGCCGTCGCCGAAGTACTCCGGCTCGCCGTGGTTCCCCTGGCCCTGGTGGCCCTGGGGGCCGTAGTTGCCCGGGCGGCCGCCGTGCGTCTGCGGCCAGCCCTGGTTGCCGCCCCGGCCGCCGCCGTACGGCGGGCCCGGTGGCGTCTGGGGATAGCCGTACGACGGGCCGCCGGCCTGCGGGGCCTGCTGTCCGTGCGGGGGGTGTTGCGGTCGCGTCTGAGGAGCGCCGTTGTCCCGGCCGCGTCCGATCCTGAATCCAGCCACGTCATCGAACGTACCTGGTCCCGGCGAGCGGCGTGCCGGGCCGGGGGGCACCGGCCCGGCTTTGCGGCCGAGCTGTGACATCCCCTAAGGGATCGTCAGGTACTCGGGTCGGAGATTTCGTTCCGGGATCATCCGCGAGTACTCAGGGTGTCCCGAGGGGACTTTGGCCCTGCCGGGGCCGGGGCCGGTGCCGGTGCCGGGGCCGGGGCCCGGGTCAGTGGCTGCTCATGTACCTGCCGTACTGCAGGGCCGTCGTCGGGGACGGGAGGCCCAGGTTCGACGGGGTGAGGGCGTACGAGCCCTTCGTGGAGGTCTTCGGGAGGAGCCAGACGCCGCCGGAGCCGCCGTTCTCCCCGGGGGCGCCGACCGCCGTGTCGGGGACGCCGTCCTTGTCGTAGTCGCCGGTCGCGACGGCCGCGCCGAACGCGTCGCCGGTCTCGGCCGCGCCGGGGACATGGGGGCTGCCCTGGTTGTACGCGACGGACGTGGCCTCGCCGGACTTGTCGAGGACGCCGCCGCTGTGGCTCAGCAGCAGGGTCGCCGCGCCGGCGCGGGCGCGGCTGCCGATGGCCTCGCCGGGGGCGCCGGCGATCAGGTCGTCGCGGCCGTCGCGGTTCCAGTCCAGCACGGCGAGGGACGCGCCGAAGCGGTCGCCGTCCTCGGCGACGCCGTACACGCCGACCGTGTCCTGGTTGAGGGTCTGGGTGCGCAGACCGAACGAGCTCGGGTGGCCGTAGAGGACGTGGATGCCGCCGCCCTTGGCGTACGACTCCGGGCCGCACGGGTCGTCGATGTTCTCGTCGGCGATCTCCCGGCACTCGCCGAGGGCCAGGTCGTCCAGGCCGTCGCCGTCGAAGTCGCCGGTGGCGAGGGCGGAGGTCGCGCCGTTGCTCGCGTTCCAGAAGTTGTCCATGCGGCGCTCGGCCGGGTCCCACGTCCACAGCCGTACGTGCGACTGGGTGTAGGGGGCGTTGATCGTGTGGAAGGCGAGGGCCAGGTCGTCCGTGCCGTCGGCGTTGAAGTCGCCCGTGGCGAGGAGGGGGGCGCGGCCGCCCATGGGTGTGGCGAGGACGGTGGTGGTGACGAGGTCCTCGCCGCCGTCGACGACGGCCCGCAGCACGACCTTGTCGCGGCCGCCGACCACGATGTCCCGGCCGCCGTCGCCGGTCACGTCGGCCGCGGCGACCGACCAGCCGTACGCGGCGTTGGACGACGGGCCGACCATGGCGTTCGAGCCGGGGCGCGAGCTGCCCTTGCCGCCGCCCACGACGACGACCACGCCCGCGTCCGTGCCGCGGCCGTTCACGTCCTCACCGGGGGCGCCGACGATCAGCTCGGCCGTGCCGTCGCCGCTGAGGTCCTCCAGCGCCACGGCCGCGCCGAAGCGGTCGCCCTTCTCCGGGGTGCCGGGGACCTCGGCGGTGGCCTGACTGATGCGGATGCCGCCGTGGCGGCCGACGCCCTTCGCGCCGCCCCACAGGACGTGGACGTAGCCGGCCTTGGCCTTGCCGTTCACGGTCGCGTCGGGGACGCCGACGGCGAGGTCCGCGTAGCCGTCGGCGTTGAAGTCGCTGGTGACGGGGGAGGGCTGGGGGGCGGCGAGCGCGTGGGGGGCCGCGCAGAGCGTGAGTGCCGTCGTGGCCGAGCAGGCCGCTACGGCGGCGGCCAGGGCGTACGTCCGTCTGTGCACGAGGGGCTCCAGGTGGGTGGCCGGATATCGGCGGTGGTGCGGTTCACCTGTTTGACACCTGGAGGTGGGGTTGGGTTGTGCGGGTGCGCTCCGCTTGGGGGGGCCGGGCGCCTAGTGGGTTGGGGGGCGCTGTGCGTGGGCGGGTGCGGGTGTGTCGTGGTTGCTCGCGCAGTTCCCCGCGCCCCTGAAGGGGGGCCTGCGGCCCCCCTTCAGCACCCCCACCCCCGCCCTCTGCCTCAGGACCAGAAGTCCGCTTCCTTGTCCAGGTCCTCCTGGCACTCGTCTATGTCGGTGATCTTGTCTCCGACGATGCGGAAGACCAGGCAGCCGTTCTGTTCGATGCGCTTGTCGCCGCGCTCGGCGGTGTAGCGGTGCACGGAGACGGCGTGGCCCCGGCCGTCCACGCACACATGGCTCAGGTCGACGCTGAACGTTCCACCGGTCTCGTCGTAGAGCCGCTGGTACAGCTGAATCATCGAGTCCTGGCCCTTGTGGTCGCCCGAGAGCAGGTGGCTGCCGGGGACGTGGTGCGTGCAGTCCGCCGCCATCAGGCCGCGGAGGGTGTCCATGTCGCCGCGCGTGAAGGCGTCGTAGCCCTTGCGGACGAGCGCTGCGTTGGGGTGTTCAGCCATGGGAGATCGCCGGCTTTCTGCTGGTTTCGCTCGAATGTGCGATACGGCAATTGTCGTCGCGGGCGGGCTCTCGTGCACGCGGGTACGGGGCGCCCCCGCGTGCCCCGCCGCCGACGACGCCGCTGCCGGGCCGGTCTAGGACCGCGTGCGGGCGACGATGAGGATCTGGTGTCCCGCCCTCGCTGAGGCGGGGCGGTCGAGTGTTGCCAGGCTCCTCCAGGCCAGGTGCAGGGTGCGGATCGCCACGGGGTTGCGGAACCCTGACTTGCGCAGGGCCGCGATGGCGGCCAGCAGCGCGGTGCGGGCGGAGGCCAGCGACTGTGCGTCGCAGGCGGACGTCCTGGCACGAGTCTGGGTGAGAACGTTCGCCGCGCCCGTCACCAGGGCCAGTGCCTCGCCGAGCCAGCGTCCGGGGTCCCCCTGGTGCGCGGAGCGCAGCAGGTCGCGGACGTCGCACACGGCGCCGGCCGGATCGTCCGGCGTTTGCTGCCCGGCGTACGACTCGGTCGCCCCCTCCGTCAGCAGGCTGTCGAGGCCGGTGAGGACATCGGGCTGGGTGAGGACAGGTCTCTTCCCGGCGGCGAAGAGGGTACGGAAGGCCTGGAGGGAAACAGCCAGGGTTTCCGCAGGGGAGACGAGGGCGAGAGCGAGGAGCGGATCGGGGATCTGAGGCGGAGCGATCCTGCGGCCGAGCTCGTGGGCGATGGCCGGTTCCGTGCTGGTCGCGAGCACGTCACCACGCCCGGGGTCGAGGAGCCGCGCGAGGCTGAGGGCGGCATCGAGATCGGGGCCCGTGGCGTAGTGGAACAGGCTGCCGCGGTTCGAGCCGCCGGCGTAGTCGAGCGCACCCACCCGGTCCATCGGCACCGAAGGGTCGAGGTCGCGGGCCCGGTCGAGGGCGCGGGTGGTCGCGATGTCGAGGGCGCGGGTCGGCTCCGGACGGCGGGCCAGCGTGATGATGATGTCGCGGTCATCGGCGCTCGGGTGGTCGCGGCCCATGGCCTCGAGGTCCAGGCCCTCGGTGATGCCCAGGGCGTGGGCGTGGTGCAGGAGTCGGCCGAGGCGCAGGTGGCGGGCGAGTTCGAGGTTGTGGCGCAGCAGGCCGTCGAGACTGTCGTGCGGGCGGCCGACCGTGAGGGCTCGGGCGGAGGCGTGGACGAGGTCGCTGGTCAGTGCGAGCGCGAGGGCGACGGCGAGGGTGAGGGAGAGTTCCAAGGGAGCGAGGGCGGCTGAGCCGCGCACCTCGGGAACGCGGTCGAGGGCCGTGGAGAGGACGACGGCCCAGTCCTCGATCCGCTCCCGCCGCTCGGTCGAGACGGCCAGCACTTCCAGGTAGATCCCGAGCCGCCGACGGTCGGACACCGGGACCGCGCGAATCTCGTCGGGGTCGGGGGTGTAGGGCCAGGGCGCCCCAGGTGCCTGGTGCAGGACCGTGCGGTGGCCGTCGAGGGCCCAGATGGTGTGACGGTCGAGGTCGGCCACCAGGGCGGCGGCCGGATCGCCGAGTTCCCTGGGCGTGGGGAGTCGGTAGAAGGCGTCGCCGCTGATCGTGTTGAGCCAGTCGACGAAGCGTTCCGCGTCCCCCGCGTGCATTCCCGTGGCCGCTGCGTCGCCCTCTCCGGCCCTGGTGGTCTCGGAAGGCAGGAGGTGGTGGCGGCCGGCCGCTGCCTCCTCGTGGACGAAGAGGTCGTACAGGGCGCGAGGTACGGGACGCCCACACAACTCGGTCGTGTCGTCCAGCTGGATGGACTCGTGGAGGGCCCGGGTTGCCAGCACGCCGGCGAGGAGCCGCTGCCGGGCGGGGTCGGTGGGCTGATCGGAGGCCGGGGGAGCCAGCAGGGCTTCGAGGCGGTCCCGGACGTCGGGATCGACGGTTCTGGCCTGGACGGCGCAGTCGAAGGCCAGGGCCAGAGCCGCAACCGTGCCACGGTCGAGGCAGGCGCCGATGACGGGGGTGGCGTCATTGGCCGCCGACCACAGCAGAATCGTCTCGCGCCACCACGGGTCCTCGACACTGTCGGTCAGTACGCGGGAGTCGGCACGGGGGGTGCCGAGTTGGGCGGATGCCAGGTACTCCTGCAAGGTGAGGTGGGCGAATCCGTACACGCCCTGCTCGCGTTCGACGAGCAGGCCGCTCTTGCGGGCCTCCTCAAGGAACACGTCGGGCGCCACCTCGCCGGGGACCTGCCGTAAGGCCCGGCGAATGGCCCTGGCGGCGTCGCGTACCGGCCAGTCCCGGACCTTGGCCTTCATCATGGCCAGCGCCAGGTGCTGGGCGACGTGCTGCTTGTGCGGACCGGTCAGGCCGGTGGCGTCGCGCAGGCCACGCGCCTCGGACCGGCGGTGCAGCAGCACGTCGCACATCTCCGCGTACAACTCCGCTCGGCTGCCAGGAAGTTGACCACGGTATCGATGAACGTTCGCCGTCATCGTCAGCAGCAGGGGGTTGGCCGCCAGGTCGTACAGCGCGGCCTGCCGCCGCAGTCGGGACAGTAGGTCGCCGGCGCTTCGTTCGGCGGCCAGGCGCACCTCCCGACCGTTGCCGGCCCGCGCGCGGCTCTCCGTCGCGTACGACCACTGGCGCAGGAACCGCTCGATCTGTGGCCAGGTGAACCGTCGTACTTGCAGTACCTCCCCACCGGGAAGCGGATGCGACTCGTAGCCGTGCGGGCGGGAGGTGACGACGTACGTGTTGTGGGGATGGCGTTGGATCTGGCGGGTCGCCCAGGCGACCACCCGGGCTCGTTCCGCCGGGTCGGCGACCTCGTCCAAACCGTCCAACAGGACCACGCAACGCCCACGGTCGAGCCGTCGCTCCAACCAGCGGGGTGAGACCTTGCCGTTCAGCCAGCCGGCGGAGACGGCGACCGCCGCCAACTCCTCGGGCTCCTCGGCCAGCAGGGCGGCGGCATGGTCACGGAGGTAGAGGAGGACGGGAAGCCGGCGCTTCCAGGGCCGCCACCGATGGCCGCAGAGTTCGAGCGCGGTGTTGCGGGCCAGGGTCGTCTTGCCCGAGCCCGGCCCGCCGATCACCGCCAGGACCCTGGACGCCCCGTCGCGTTCGGCGTCCTGGAGCACCGATGCCAGGGTCCGGCGTTCCCCGCCGGTCACCGAGCCCACGTACGGCTCTCTCGACGCGCTGTGCAGGGGCTGGGGTACGACACTCACGTCCACGTACACCTGGCGCATACGGAACACGAACTCGCTCTGGGTGGCGATGCCGACGGTCTCCATGTCCCGCACATTGGCGCGGAGTTGGCGCAGATAGACCCTGCGCCGCCCGCGTGGCGCCGCGTCGGTGGCGGGTGGGGCCGTACCGAACTCCGCATAGAGCAGGCTGGCGACTGCCACCGCGTACGACACGTACATCCACGTCCAGCTGAGGTTCCCCTCGGAGAGGACCTGGTTCGCCGTCACGCTCAGCGCCAGCGCCAGCGCCGCACCGCCCAGGACCCGGAACACACCGCGTAAGCCCGTCATCCCCGCCCCCCTGTTCATCCGCCGTCAGTCGGGCAACCAGTCGTACCCGGTTCACACCGGACGTACGTCCCGCAGTTCCCGTTCAGGATGCATCGGTCCCAAAGGGCGCCGAGCCCGGGTCGAGGCCGCCGGGACGGCGAAGAGCCCGGCCGGGTGGTTCTCCGTCGTCTCCCGGCCGGGCCTGAGGTGTGCGGCCTACTGGAGCATGCCGGGGATGATGTCCCCGTTGACCGGCTGCGCGCCCGTCGTCGTGATGCCCTTCGTCGAGCCCCGCAGGACGAGCGAGCCGTAGTTCGCGGAGATGTACAGGTCGGCCTTGCCGTCGCGGTTGGTGTCGCGGAGGCGGACCGTGTTGCCGAAGGACTCGTCGTCCAGGCTGCCGGGGACGCCGGGGGTGTCGCGGGCGAACCACTGCGAACCCGTACCGGTGAGACCGGACTTGGAGCCGAGGAGGACGTGGACGGCGCCGGCGTACGCGTGGGTGCCGAGCTTCTCGCCGTACGCGCCGACGGCCAGGTCGCGGTAGCCGTCGCCGTTCACGTCACCGGCGGAGACGGACGCGCCGAACGCGTCGTCGACCTCGGGGGTGTCCTTGACGCCCTTCGTGGCCTGGGTGAAGCGGGCCGTCCTGGAGGAGGGGCCCGTGGAGCCGCCGTACCAGAGGGTCACGCGGCCCCGGTACCTGTCGTACAGCGGGGTGCCGATCGCGATGTCGCCGTAGCCGTCCTTGTCGAAGTCGGCGATCACACCGTCGCCGCCCCGCTCGGCCTGGCCGCCGTTGCCCTTCACCGACTCCAGACGGAGGGTCTTGCCGGGGTACAGCTTCGTCTTGCCGCCCTTGACGAACCAGGCGTCGGAGGCGATGTACGTGTCGGTGACGACGTCGCCGATGACGACCAGGTCGGTCTTGCCGTCCTTGTCGATCTTCCCGGCGATGACGGCGGTGGAGTAGAACGACGAGGTGTCCTTGTCCAGGACGCTCACCGAGCCCTTCACACCCGACTTGGTGATCGCCCCCCGGTAGACGTACGTCTTGCTGTCGCGGACGAGGGCCAGGTCCTGGTTGCCGTCGCCGTTGAAGTCGCCGGTGGCGAGGTCGGTGGCGAGGCCGGACACGCCCTTCGCGCCCTTGTTGGGCAGGGCGGTGCCGCCGGACAGGCCCTTCGGGCCGCCCCACAGGACGGTGACCGTGCCGTTGTCCTTGTAGGAGCCGACATTCTCGCCGTTGGCCGACACCGCGAGGTCGCCGTAGCCGTCCTTGTTGAAGTCGGCGGCCGTGCGGACCTCGCCGAAGAAGTCGTCCTTCTCGTCGGTGCCGGGGACGCCCGCGCTGGACTGGTCGATGAACTGCGTCTTCGTGCCGGGGCCGTCGGCCGTGCCGAAGGTGACGAGGACACCGCCGCCCTTGTTGGCCTCGCCCGGGCCGTACGAGTAGACGGCGTAGTCACGGAAGCCGTCGCCGTTGAAGTCGTCCGCGTACTTCGCGGGGGCGGCGGACGCCGGGGCGGCCGTGACGATCGTGAGGAGGCCGCCGGTCAGGGCGGCGACCGTCGTCGCGGCCAGGGCGGTCCGGAAGGGGCGCTTCATGAGGTCGTCTTCCTTGAGTGAAGGTGAGGGTGAGGGGAGTCGGTGAGGGCGCGGGCGGTCAGCCGCGCAGGGGGGCGCCGAAGGCCGGGGTGCCGGTGGTGGCGATGCCGAACTTCGCGGGGCCGAAGGACTTCGCCCCCGACGTCGTCGCCGACTTCAGCCACCAGACCGCGCCGTCGCCGCCGTTCTCGCCGGTGCCGCCGACGCTCAGGTCGGCCTTGCCGTCCTTCGTGGTGTCGGAGAGCAGGACGCGGGCGCCGAAGCGGTCGCCGGACTCGGCGCCGTCGGGGACGCCGGAGGTGGACTGGGAGAGGGTGCGGGCGCCCGTCGGCAGATAGCCGACGCCGGTGCCGCGCAGGAGGGTCACCGTGCCGGTGTCCTCGGCGCCGCCGAAGGACTCGTAGGGGGCGCCCACGGCCAGGTCGCCGTAGCCGTCGCCGGTGAAGTCGCCGATGGCGACGCCGCCGCCGAAGCCGTCGCCGGCCTCCGCGGCGCCGGGGACACCCCAGGCGTCCTGCGTGATCTCCGCCATGGCGCGGGCGTTGACCCACTGGGACTCGGGGGCGCCCAGGACGAGCGTGGCCCGGCCGCCGAGCGCACCGGAGGGGTCCGCGGAGGGCTCGCGGTGGTTGCCGATCAGGATGTCCGCGCGACCGTCCTTGGTGACGTCGCCGACGGCCGACACATAGCCGCCCGGCACGTACTCCATCCAGTTCAGGAAGTCGATCACCCGGGTGTCGGCGACCGCCGTGAGCGCGTCGTCGGTGCCCTTCTTTCGGCCGTGGACGACGAGGCTGTCGAAGCCCTCGCCGTTGATGTCGCCCGCCGACAGGTACTCCACGCCGTACGCCGGGTCGAACGGCGTCGGCGCGTTCGCCATCGACGCGCCCCGCACCCCTCCGTCGGCGCCGCCCGCCCTGGTGTACGGGCCCTGGAGGACGGTGAGGTCGACGGCGCCCCGGCCGCCCGCGGCCACGTCGACCTTGCCGTTGTCGTCGAAGTCGCCGATGGCGAGGGCCTGGCCGAGACGGTCGGTGTCGGAGCCGCCGCCGAGGAGGGTGAGGGAGCCCGACAGGCCCGACCTCCCGCCCCAGACGACCTGGACCATGCCGTCGTCGGTGTCGCCGCCGCGGTCCTCGCCGGGTGTGCCGACGACCAGGTCCGCGTACCCGTCCCTGTTCAGGTCGGCCGACGCCACCGCCGTGCCGAAACCGTCGCCGGTCTCGGCGCTGTCCGGCACACCGGTCGTGTTCTGCGTGAGGAGCTTGTACCTGGCAGTGCCCGGCCCCGTCGAACCGCCGTAGACGACCGTGACCGCGCCCGCCTTCGCCTTCCCGCCGACCGTGGCGCCGGGGGCGCCGGTCGCCAGGTCGCGGTAGCCGTCGCCGTTGAAGTCGTACGGGGCGGCCGTACCCGCCGCGTGGGCGGTGGGCGCGGTCAGCGCGAGCGTGCTCGTGAGCAGGCCCGCGGCCAGGAGGAACGGACGAGTGCGCAAGAGGAACTCCAGAGGGGAGCCGGGGCCCGCGCCGACCGGGGGCGGGCCCAACTGCCGTATGCCGTGAGGCATGTGACGTGACAGGTACTGCGTGGAAAGAGGGACGTACGGGGTCTGCGAGCAGAAGACCCTTGGAGGTACCGGAGGGTTGTACGGGAGTTCGGTGAATTTTTGAGCGGTTTCCGTCGGCCGCCCGGGATTCGATCTCAAGGTGTCACGGGGCGAGGGTCCAGCCGAAGGTGGACTGGCCGCGCAGGCGCCGGCCCGGCGGGCGGAGACCGTTCTCGCCGTAGGCGGTCGCGACCGGGTCGGCCCTGCCGTCGCCGCCGACGTCGGCCAGGCGGACGGCCGAGCCGAACCAGTCCTGGGACTCGGCGGCCCCGGGCCCCCCGGCCGTGGCCCGCGTGGACGTCGCCGCACGCCGCGTCGTCAGGCCGGCGGCAGGGGGCGGGTGCGCATGGTGGGGCTCCCGGGGGAAGGGGAGAGGGCCCGCACCCTTGCCGGATGCGGGCCCAACTCCTGAGTGCGGTTGATCAGTTGGCCGCGTTTCCGCCGAGCAGCGGGGACGCGTCCGTCGACACGCCGAGCGAGGAGGGAGCGAGGGAACGGGACCCGGTCGTGCTGATCTTCGTGCCGTTGGACGGCAGGTAGACCACCGAGCCGTTGCCCGCGTTCTCGCCGTACGCGCCGACCGTGAGGTCTGCCCGGCCGTCGCCGGTGACGTCGGTGAGCTTCACCTCGGACCCGAAGAAGTCGTCCGTCTCGTCCGAGCCGGGGACACCCGCCGTGGACTGGGCGAAGTACTGGGAGCCGGAGGAGGTGTTGAGGCCGGATGCCGAGCCGTAGAGGACCGTCACCGCGCCCGCGTTCACGACGCCGCCGAGGTTCTCGCCGGCGGCGCCCACCGCGAGGTCCTGGTAGCCGTCCCCGTTGATGTCGCCGAGCGACAGCTCGTTGCCGAAGAAGTCACCGCGCTCGGAGGAACCGGGCACGTTGCCGCTGTTCTGGGTCAACGAGGTGGACCCGGCCGGGCCGTCGACGGAGCCGAAGATGATGTGGACCTTGCCGCCGGTGGCGGACTCGGGCACCGAGGGCTCGCTGCCGTCCTTGGACGGGTCCCACTCCTCACCGGTCACGATGTCGCCGTAACCGTCGCCGTTGACGTCGCCGATGCCGGTGATGATGCCGGGCTTCAGCTTCTGCGCGGACGAGGTGGACAGCCCGGAGGCGGTGCCCGGCAGGTAGTAGTTGGCGTTCCAGTTGTAGGGGCTGTCGGTCTCGAAGCCGTCGACGATCAGGTCGGTCCGCTTGTCGCCGTTGACGTCGCCCGCGGTGAGGTTGAGCGGGCCCGTGCCGTCACCGGACATGATGGGCGGCTTCACGGTCGAGCGGGCGCCGTACGTTCCGGACTTGCTGATGCCGCCCTTGAAGACGTAGATCGTGCTAGTCGTGGCGCCGACCGCGAGGTCCTCCTTGCCGTCGCCGTCGAAGTCGCCCGCGGCCAGGGTCTTGCCCCACTTGTCGTGGGAGGAGGCCGCGGGGTCCTTCAGGGTGGTGGCGCCGGACAGTCCGGCCGACGAACCCCACACGATCACGACGGTGCCGCCGTCGGTGTCGCTGCCGGCGTCCTCCAGGAACGCGGAGACGGCGAGGTCGTCGTATCCGTCGTTGTTGAAGTCGCCGTAGGCGCTGACCCAGCCGAACGCGTCGTTCGTCTCGGCGTCACCGGGCACACCGGAGGTGTTCTGGCTGATCGTGGTGCGCTTCGTGGACGTCACACCGCTAGCGGAGCCGTACAGGGCGACGATCTGGCCGGCGCCCCTCTTGCCGCCGACCGTGGCCGATCCGGCCGCGTACGCCACGTCGCCGTATCCGTCGTTGTTGAAGTCCGCCACCGGGTGGTGGACCGAGTCGGCCGCCGTCGCCGTCGCGGCCGAGAACGTGAGCAGACCGCCCGTCAGCGCGGCCGCGGAGGCCGTCGCGAGGGCGAGTCGCAGATGCTTGTGCATGCGGGAATCTCCTGCTGCATGCGGGACGCCTGGCAGACGTCCGCAGTCAATGGGGTGCCCTTCCTGTCCGTGTTCGCCCGTAGTTCGTCCGGGGTTCACGGGGAAGTCGGCGAACAGGAGACCGATAGAGGTGCGGGAGGGTTGTACGGGAGTTCGAAGAATTTCCGTGGAGGGTGGAACCGGTGGGGCGCCGGGGACCTCTTACGTTCTCGGTCGTTTCCCCGCGCCCCGCACGGCTCACCGGCCGAGCACCGCCCCGTACCCGGCCGCTCCCGTCAGTCCGAGCTTCGCCGGGGTGAGCGAGACCGCGGGCAGACGGGAGGCGTCGCCCGCCGACGGGCGGTACCAGAGGGCGCCCGTGGGGGCGTTCTCGCCGGGCGCGCCGATCACGTGGTCGTCGTACTTCGCCCGGTCGAAGTCGGCCGCCGCCACCGCCGCCCCGAACAGGTCGCCCTCCTCGGCCGTGCCCGGCACCCCGGCGGAGCTCTGTGTGAAGGCCGGACCGGTGAACACCCGGTCGCCGCCCGCCTCCAGCTCCCAGTACGCGCCCGCGCGGGCCGCCGACCCCACCGCCTCGTGGCTCGCGCCCACCAGCAGGGAGTCGGGCCCGCTCCCGTCCAGGTCCACGACGGCCAGCGCGGCGCCGAAGTTGTCCTCGGACTCCGCCGTGCCGCCCACACCGGGGGAGGACTGGGTGGTGCAGGTGACCGGGCCGCCGAGCGTGGTGCCCGGCGCCCCGTACACCGTGGCGAGGGCGCCGCCGAGCCGGTCCGCGCAGTACGCGCCCTCCGCCTCGGGGTCGGGCAGCACCTCGCCGACCGCCAGATCCGTCCGGCCGTCGCCGTCGAAGTCGCCGGCGGCGAGCGCGGATCCGAAGTCGGCGGCCTGCCAGCGCGTCGTCCAGCCGCCGGGCGCCAGGGCACGGACACGGGTGCCCGAGATCTCCAGACCCTTGTAGGTGACGGCCAGGTCGTCCCTGCCGTCGCCGTCGAAGTCCGCGGTGGTCAGCGCGCGGGCGTCACCGAAGTCGTAGCCCTCGACGAGGGTCGTGGGCGCGGCGGAGGTGAGCGGCCCCGGCCGCAGGACCGTGGCGCCGCCCTCCTCGCCGCTCACGGCGAGGACGAGGTCCTGGTCGCCGTCGCCGTCGTAGTCCCCGGACGTGGCCAGTCGGCCGAGCCGCTGCCCGGAGGCTCCCTTGGCCACCGTCAGCCCTGTCCTGAGCCCTCTCGCCGAGCCCCACAGCACATACGCGGCGCCCTCGTGCCCGGAGGCGCCGACCTGCTCGCCGGGCGCGGTCACCACGAGGTCGGTGTAGCCGTCCGCGTCGAAGTCCGCGGCCCGCAGGGCGTACCCGAACTGGTCACCGGCCTCCGCCGTGCCCGGGATGCCGCCGCTCGCCTGGTCGATCCTGGTGCTCCTGCCGCCGAGGCCGTCCGCGGAGCCCCACAGCACGTGCACGAAGCCGGCCTTGGCGTGCCCGCCGGTGGTGCCCGAGGGCACGCCGACCGCGAGGTCGGCGTAGCCGTCGCCGTCGAAGTCGCTGCGTACGGATCCCACGGCACTCGCCGGGGGCGCGACGAGCATCCCGAGGCCGAGGCCGGCGACGGTGACGAGGACGGCGGTGGGGAGGGCGGAGGGAAGGGCGCCGGTGAGGGCTCTTCGTCCGCCGGACGGCCGGGGGCCGCGGGGCTGGGGGGTGGTGGACACGAGGGGCTCCAACTGGTCTGGGGGCGGCGGGAGTCGCGGCGTCGGGCCGTACGGAGGCCGAGCCTGGTCGTTCGGGTCACGCCCGGGCGAGGGGACTCGCCGACCCGACGGCACCGATCCTGCAACCGACGCGAGCCGAACGACAGCCCCCGGGGCCTTGCTTGAGGCGTTTCGCAGAGTCACGGCGCCCGGGCTCCGTGACGCCGCACCGGACTGGAGGAGACACCGCGCGGCGCCGCGCACCGGACGCCGCGGAGATCCATCAGAAGGGCCCTAACGGAGGAGGGTGCCGAAGGCGGGGTACGTCGTGCCGCCCAGGCCGAAGTCGAGGGCGTTGAAGGAGGCGGCGTAGGACGTGGTGAGGCCGGAGGCCGTCCCGCGCAGGACCCAGACCGCGCCCGTGTCCCGTGCCGTGCCGATGTCCTCGCCGGTCGCGCCGATCGCCAGGTCGGCGCGACCGTTGCCGTTGACGTCCTTGAGCCGGACGGTGGCGCCGAACGCGTCGTCGGTCTCGGCCGCGCCGGGCACGCCGGGGGTGGCCTGGTGCCAGGACGTGCCCCGGCCCAGACCGCCGGCGGACCCCTTCAGCAGGACGACGTCGCCCACCCCCTGCACCCCGTCGACGGTCTCGCCGGGCGCGCCGACGGCCACGTCCGCGTGGCCGTCGCCGGTGACGTCGCCCGCGGCGACCGAGGCGCCGAAGCCGTCCCCCGGCTCGTCGGCGCCCGGGACGCCCGTGCTCGCCTGGCTGTACGACCGCGAGGGCCATCCGTCGACGCCGAGCCCGCGGTCGTTGCCGGGCCACACGGTGATCCGTCCGCCGGTACCGGCCCCCGGCTCGCCGAGGACGAGGTCGGTGTAGCCGTTTCCGTCGACGTCACCGGCGGCGACCCGCGGCTCGGTGATCACGTCGGACACGGCGCCCTGGAAGAGGGGCCGGTAGTAATAGCCGATGTCGCCCGCGCCGCCGCGCAGGTAGCCCGCGAAGCCGTGGCCGGCGGCGTCGGTGCCGTGCAGGACGTAGTCGCTGCCCGAGCCGTTCGAGAAGTGCGCGCCGAGGACGCCGTCGAGGCGGACACCGGCGGGCAGGAAGTCGACCTCCGGGGCGATCGCGGGTTTGTCCGGCACGCCGTCGGCGTACCACCAGAAGCGGTTCTCGGAGACCACCACCAGGTTCCCGGCGTCGTCGCCGTCGAGGTCGACGAAGGAGGCGCCCTCGCCGAAGCGGACGTCCTCGGCGGTGGGGGCATTGAGGACCATGCCGCCGGTGCGGAAGCCCCGGGCGCCGCCCCAGAGGAGGGTGAGGGAGCCGTCCGCCCTGCCGTCGACCTTCTCGCCGGGCGCGCCGACGATCAGGTCCGTGTAGCCGTCCCGGTTCACGTCCCCGCCGGTCACGTTCTCGCCGAACTCGTCCTCGGGCTCCAGTGCGCCGGGCACGCCCGGCGAGTTCTGCGTGAGGGTCACCGACCTGGCGGAGCCGGTGCCGACACCGGAAGGGGACCCGAACGTGACGGTCACGGCGTTGGCCTTGGGGGTGCCGATGACGAGGTCCCGGTACCCGTCGCCGTTGAAGTCGTCCTTCGTCCCCGGCGCGGCGACCGCGCTCCCGGCCATCGGCAGGGCGAGCCCCGCCACCGCGAGCGCTCCCGCACAGGCGGCCACGACGAGCTTCCTTGCGACCACGGGTGACCTCCAGGGGGACGACGTAGGGCGGTTCGTGGGTGTGACTCGTCGGTGTGACGCGTGGGGCGTACGAAGGGTTGTGTGCGGGTGGCCGGAAAGTGAACCGAACGTTCGACGCGCGCCGTGCGTCCAGGGAGCGAAGCGACCTCTGACGAAGGAGACGTGACCATGCTCGTCGCCCGTGCGCGGACCGCCCTGGCCGCCGTCGTACTGACCCCCCTGGCCGTCGGCTGCGCCGCGTTGGGGGGTGGCGGGGAGTCCTCGGCGTCCTGTGCGTTCGTGGTGGACTACCGCGACAGCCAGTACGTCGACGTGGGCCGCGTCGAGTACGCACTCGGGTCGAAGGTGGGCTCCGCCCGGCAGGCGATCTGCGAGGACGAGGGCGGCGGCGAGGAGGACGCCGCCGACGCCGTGGCCGCCGAGGACCGGACCGTCTACACGGCGTACGCCATCAAGGGCGTCGACCCCGCCGACGCGATCGCCGTCCGGGAGTCACCCGGCGGTGGGCTGTCCGTCATGGTGGACCCGAGGGAGGACGAGCCCATCCCGGACGCGGCGGACCGGATCTTCGGCCGGGACGACGCGGCGGGTGAGGGGGACGGCGCCGCCGGCGACGGGGACTCCGGTGACAGCGGGGCGACCACGGCGAAGTGCGCGTTCGTCCTGGAGTACGACGGGGAGAGCTACATCGGCCGCGCCGCCGAGGACTTGCCGATGGGGGCGAAGGTGGGCACGGCCCGCGCGATGCACTGCGACGACACTCCCGGCGACACCGACGCCACCCCCGCACCGGAGGTGTACGAGGCGTACGGGATCAAGGGGCTGGACCCGGCCGACGCCATCGCGGTCCGCCGCTCGGCGGACGAGGAGCCCGTCTTCCTGACGCGCCTCGGCGAGGAGCTGCCGCCGGAGGTCGAGGAGCGCTTCGCGGAGGCGGAGCGGTGAGCGCCGCCCCGTGCGCGGAGAGGTGGAGCCCGCTGCGCGGAGAGGTGGAGCAGAGGCGCGGGGCCTTTCGCCGGGCCCGTTGTCGGTGCCCTCTGCGAGGGTGGGCCGCATGGGCGAGCTGGTGGAGCGGGTCGGTGACGACGACGAGGTGATCGGGGTCGTCGACCGGGGCGAGGCGATCCGCCGGGGGTGGCCGCACCGGGTGGCGACGATCGTGTGCCGCGACCCCGCCGGCCGGTACCTGGTCCACCGACGCCCCGACGACGTGTCCCGTTTCCCCGGCCACGTCACCTGGCTGCTCGGCGGCGCCACCGAGGTCGGCGAGTCGTACGAGGAGGCCGCCGCGCGGGAGCTGTGGGAGGAGCTGGGGGTCCGGGGGCGACCCCGGTTCGTGCTGAAGTTCCGGTGCGCGGGGGCGATCAGCCCCTACTGGCTGGGCCTGCACGAGGTGGTCGTCACGGGCCCGCTGCGGCCGGACCCCGCCGAGGTCGCCTCGTACCGGTGGGTGGGCGAGGCGGAGCTGGCCGGGCTGGTGGGGGATCCGGCGTTCGTGCCGGACGCCCGCGAGGCGTTCGCCCGGTATCGCGCGTCGCGGGCGGCAGGGCGATGCCCCCGTGCTCGGGGGGAGCACGGGGGCATCGGGGGTGTCGCGGGGCCGGAGGACCGGCCGGTCACTTGACCGGCTGGGGCTCCGGCTCGTTCTCCGTCTCGGCCGCGCCCGCGGGGGGCTCGTCCTCGTCGGTGACCGGGGTCCTGACGGACTCCAGCAGCAGCTGGGCCACGTCGACGACCTGGATGGACTCCTTGGCCTTGCCATCGTTCTTCTTGCCGTTGACCGAGTCGGTCAGCATGACGAGGCAGAACGGGCAGGCGGTGGAGACGATGTCCGGGTTGAGGGAGAGGGCCTCGTCGACGCGCTCGTTGTTGATGCGCTTGCCGATCCGCTCCTCCATCCACATCCGCGCGCCACCGGCGCCACAGCAGAAGCCGCGCTCCTTGTGGCGGTGCATCTCCTCGTTCCTGAGGCCCGGGACGCCTGCGATGATCTCGCGCGGCGGCGTGTAGATCTTGTTGTGGCGGCCCAGGTAGCACGGGTCGTGGTACGTGATGATGCCCTCGACCGGCGTGACCGGGATCAGCTTGCCCTCGTCCACCAGGTGCTGGAGCAGCTGGGTGTGGTGGATGACCTCGTAGTCGCCGCCGAGCTGCGGGTACTCGTTGCCGAGCGTGTTGAGGCAGTGCGGGCAGGTGGCGACGATCTTCTTCGCGGACTTCGGCTTCTTCGACTCGGGCGTGATGTTGCCCTCGTCGTCCATCTCCTCGCCGAACGCCATGTTCAGCGCGGCGACGTTCTCCATGCCGAGCTCCTGGAAGAGGGGCTCGTTGCCGAGACGGCGGGCGGAGTCACCGGTGCACTTCTCGTCGCCGCCCATGATCGCGAACTTCACGCCCGCCATGTGCAGCAGCTCGGCGAACGCCTTGGTGGTCTTCTTGGCGCGGTCCTCCAGGGCGCCGGCGCAGCCGACCCAGTACAGGTACTCGACCTCGCTGAGGTCCTCGATGTCCTTGCCGACGACCGGGACCTCGAACTCGACCTCCTTGAGCCACTCCAGCCGCTGCTTCTTGGCCAGGCCCCAGGGGTTGCCCTTCTTCTCCAGGTTCTTGAGCATCGTCCCGGCCTCGGACGGGAACGCGCTCTCGATCATCACCTGGTAGCGGCGCATGTCGACGATGTGGTCGATGTGCTCGATGTCGACGGGGCACTGCTCGACGCAGGCACCGCAGGTGGTGCAGGACCACAGCACGTCGGGGTCGATGACGCCGTTCTCCTCGACGGTGCCGATCAGCGGCCGCTCGGCCTCCGCGAGCGCGGCGGTCGGGACGTCCTTCAGCTGCTCCTCGGACGCCTTCTCCTCGCCCTCCATGGTCTTGCCGCCACCGGCGAGGAGGTAGGGGGCCTTGGCGTGCGCGTGGTCGCGCAGCGACATGATCAGCAGCTTGGGGGAGAGCGGCTTGCCGGTGTTCCAGGCGGGGCACTGCGACTGGCAGCGGCCGCACTCGGTGCAGGTGGAGAAGTCCAGCAGGCCCTTCCAGGAGAACTGCTCGACCTGGGAGACACCGAAGACGTCGTCGTCACCGGGGTCGGTGAAGTCGATCGGCTTGCCGCCGCTCGTCATGGGCTGGAGCGCGCCGAGGGCGGTCTCACCGGTGGCGTTGCGCTTGAACCAGATGTTCGGGAAGCCGAGGAAGCGGTGCCAGGCGACACCCATGTTGGTGTTCAGCGAGACGACGATCATCCAGATGAACGAGGTGCTGATCTTCACCATCGCGGTGAAGTAGACCAGGTTCTGCAGGACGGGGAGGCTGAGCCCCTTGAACGCGAGGACCAGCGGGTACGAGGCGAAGTAGGCGGCCTCGTAGTGGTCGACGTGGTGGAGGGCGCCCTCGAGGCCGCGCAGCACGTAGATGGCGAGACCGATGGTGAGGATGACGTACTCGACGAAGTACGCCTGACCGGCCTTGGAGCCCGCGAAGCGGGACTTGCGGCCGGCGCGCGAGGGCAGGCTCAGCAGGCGGATCACGATCAGCGTGGCGATGCCGAGGATCGTCATCACGCCGATGAACTCGATGTACAGCTCGAACGGCAGGAAACCGCCGATGACCGGCAGCACCCAGTCGGCCTCGAAGAGCTGCCCGAAGGCCTGGGCGAGGGTCGGCGGGAGGGTGAGGAAGCCGACGGCCACGAACCAGTGGGCGAAGCCCACGATGCCCCACCGGTTCATCCGGGTGTGCCCGAGGAACTCCCGCACCAGCGTCACGCTGCGCTGGTAGGGATTGTCGGTACGGCTGCCGGCCGGGACCGGCTGGCCGAGCTTGAAGTACCGGATGAACTGACCGATGGCGCGTGCGAGCAGCGCGACGCCGACCACGGTCAGTACCAGCGACACGATGATCGCGGCGAGTTGCATTTGGGGGCTCCTCGGGCCTGCGAGGGTCATTACTAAGCGGTAACTTATGCAGTCCGTCTGAGACTACCCACTTCTCCTGCCGCACTGTAGCCAGCGACGCGGTGATCTGCGTCGCTGAGGGTTGCCTGAGTGGGGGGGCGGCGATCTGAAGGGGCCCCGTCGGCCGCGAACGGCTTGCGTACCTCCGATCGGCGGGCGGAACGATCGTGCTGTTTCAAAACGATCGTGTTATTCGTATGAAATCGTCACATTCACCCCTAACTTGGTTCCGTGCTGTACGGAATCCTCGCCGCCGCGTCCGCCCTCCTGGTCACCGCCGTGCTGACGGCGGCCGTACGCGTGCCCGCGCAGCGGCTCGGGATCGTGGAGCGGCGGCGGATGCGGCCGGTGCCGTTGCTCGGGGGTGTCGCGCTCCTCTGCGGGGTGGGTGGTGTGGCCTGGCTGGGGGAGCGGAGCGGGGTCGCGCCGCTGGGGGAGGAGGCCGGGCGGCTCCTCCTGGCGGGCGTGGCCGTGGGCGGGCTCGGGCTCATCGGCGATCTCTGGGGGCTGCCGTGGGTGCCGCGTGTCGTGGGCGTCGCCTGCGCCGCCGCGTTCGTGGTGCCGTACGACGAGGTCGGTGTCCTCGGCGGGGTGGGCGCCGTCGCGTGGATCGTGTTCGTCGTGCACGGGTTCAAGGGGCTCGGCCGTCCCGACGGGGTGCTCGGGGTCGTCGGGGTCGTCACCGCGTTCGGGCTGAGCGTGTGCGCCGCCGCCGAGGTGCTCGACGGGCTGGCCGCGCTGTGCAGCGTGCTCGCCGCCGGGCTCACCGGGTTCCTGATGCAGAACTGGCCGCCCGCGCGGGTGGCGCTCGGGGAGTGCGGAGCGCTGTTCGTCGGGTTCCTGCTCGCGGGCGGCGTCGTCCAGGTGTACGCGTACGCCGCCGGGCACGGCGTGGGGATCGGCGGGCCCTTCGCCCTCACCGTATTGGCCACCGCCGACGCGGTACTGGTCCTGCTCTCCCGGCGGCTCGCCGGCCGCGAACCCTGGCGGAGCGGCCCCGACCACCTCCCCCACCGGCTGCGGCGACTGGGGCTCACCCCGGTGGGCGTCGCCGTCGTGATGGGCGTCTGCGCGGTCGCGTCGGTCGTCGTCGGCGTCGCCGTCCACATGCTGTGGATGAAGGCGGGCGGGGTGTGGTGGGTGGCGGGCACGGCGGTCGTCGTCGTGGCGGGGATGTCACGGGTGCGGGTGTACGGGCTCGGCGCCGCGGGCGCCCAGGGCGCGCGGGCGATGTCGCGTCCCAGACGGCCCGACCCGGCACCGGCGACGGGCCGGTTCCCCGCGGCCGACGGCCGGCCCCGGGCCGCCTCCGGCGCGGCACCGGCGGCCGGAGCGCCGCGCCGGGCGGACGGAGTGGCGGCCCTCAAACGCCGTTCGCAGACCGGGTGGTGAGAGAAGCGGAGAGAGAAGCGGAGAGAGAAACCCGTGGTCCGGCCGGTGCCGGCCGCACATGATGGCTCCATGACTGGACACGATCACGACCACCCGGCGGCGGTCGACACGGACGGGCTGCTCGCCCTCGCGAAGGAGCACCACCCGCGCCCCGTACGCCCGTTGGGCACCCGCGAACTCTCCGGGCACCTCGTCAAGGTCTACGGCCTCACCGCGCCGGGCCGCACCCTCACCGAGGCGGACACGGCCGCCGCGCTCCGCGTCGCCGAGGACCACCTCGCGCTCGGCCGGGCGCGCGGGTCCCTGGGGCTCGCCGTGCTGATCCTGCACGCGGGCGGCGACGGCGACTACGTCCTGGTGCACACCTGGATCGAGGGCTTCATGTCCGACCTGGCGATCTTCACCGGCCCGGCCGGCCGCCCGGAGGAACTGCGGCCCGGCCGCACCGGACTCGCCCCCTGCGTCTGGGAGGCGGCCGTCCTCACCCATGAGCGCGACGCCTACTCCCGCCACGTCCTGGCCTCCGCCGCCCCGATCGCCGACCGGCTGACGGCCTGGCGGTCCGACACGGTGGAGGGCGACCTCCGGTGACCGACGCCACCCCGGCCGTCCGCCGCGCCCGCCCCGAGGACATCGGCCGCGTCGTCGAACTGGCCGCCGAGCACGCCGCCTACGAGCACGCCGCCCCGCCCCCGCCCGACCTCGCGCCCCGCCTGAGCGCGCTCCTCTTCGACACCCCGGCCCCGCGACTGCGTTGCCTGGTGGCCGAACTCCCCGGTGGCGAGGTCGTCGGCTACGCCACCTGCTCGCCCGAGATCTCCACCTGGCAGGCCCGCGAGTACCTCCACATGGACTGCCTGTTCCTGCGCTCCGACAGCCGGGGCTCCGGCCTCGGCGCCCTCCTCATGGAGGCGGTGGCGGCCGAGGCCCGCGCCCTCGGCCTCGACGAGAGCCAGTGGCAGACGCCCGCCTGGAACGAGGGCGCGACCCGCTTCTACGACCGCCTCGGCGCCCGCCCCAAGGAGAAGCTCCGCTACACCCTGACCCTGCCCGCGGATGGGTGACGCGTGGACATCGTCTTACTGATCGCCGGGGTGGTCGTCGGAGTGGGGGCAGCCGGGTTCGCGGGGGACCGGCTGCTGCTGTGGATGGAGCGCAGGGGCTGGGTCTACTGGCGGAGGACGAAGAGACTGTCCTCCATCGGCGCCGGGCTCGTGCAGGAGGTCGACCCGGCCGCCGGGGCCGCCAGGCGGGCCATGGAGCAGGAGCGCGTCCGCAAGAACGTGCGGCCGGCGGAGGATCCGCCTTTTCGCGTGGACCTGGAGGCAGGAACCGTCCGGATACGTCTTCAGGGGCGTGACGAGCGATCGTATGAGCCCCCTTCGTGATCTCCGCCGTGCCGTTCCCGCGACGACCAGGCCCATGACCAGGCCCCTGGCCCTGCCCATGACCAGGAGGCCCATGGGCAGGGCCAGGGGCAGGGTCTTCGCCGGGGTCTTCGCCCTTGCCGTGGCCATGGCCTGTACCGGCCTCGCGGCGACCGGCTCGGCCGCCTCGGCCGCGCCTTCCGCCATGCCGTCGGCCCCGGGCACCGGCACCGGCATCGCCCCCGCTCTCGAACTGCCGCGCCCCACCGGTCCGTTCGCCGTGGGGCGGACCGCGCTGGCGTTGCGGGACGCGTCCCGGGCCGACCCCTGGGTCGCCGGGCAGCGGCGGGAGTTGATGGTGTCGCTGTGGTACCCGGCGGTGCCCGCCAGGGGTGCCCGGCCGGCGCCGTACATGACGGAGCGGGAGTCGGCGGCGCTGCTGGAGTTGCTGGGCGCCGACGACGTACCCAAGGACACGCTGGCGAGGGTGCGGACGTACTCCGTGGCCGACGCCCGCCCGCTGGGGCGGCGTTCGCCGCTGGTCCTGCTCTCACCGGGATTCAAGCTGCCGCGCGCCACACTGTCGTCGCTCGCGGAGGACCTGGCGAGCCGCGGTTACGTCGTCGCGGGCGTCGGGCACAACCACGAGGCCGTCGCGACCACCTTCCCCGACGGGCGCACCACGCCGTGTGCCGCCTGCACCCCGCCGTACGACCAGGCCAAGCTGACCCGGATCGGTGAAGGCCGTGCCGCCGACATGCGGTTCGTGCTCGACCGGCTCACCGGCCCCCGTCCGGTCTGGGGCGGCGGCAGGGCCGTCGACGGGCGGCGCGTCGCGATGGTGGGGCACTCCGCGGGCGGGTACAGCACCGTCCCGGCCATGCGGGGCGACCGCAGGATCGACGCGGGGCTCACCCTGGACGGTCTGGCCGAGGTCTCCACGCCCGGCGTGGACCGGCCTTTCCTGATGATGGGCACGCCCGAGAACGCGCCGGGTGGTGCGGGGGAGCCGTACTGGGGTCGCACCTGGTCCGCGCTGTCCGGGTGGAAGCGCTGGCTGACCGTCGACGGTGCCCAGCACGAGTCCTTCACCGACCTGCTGGCGCTCGTCGACCAGGCCGCCCCGGGGACGGCGGACGGACCCGTCGCGGAAGCCGGGCTCTCGGGCGCGCGCGGGCTGGAGATCACCCGTGCCTACGTCGGCGCGTTCCTGGACCGGCAGCTGCGGGACCGCCCCCGGCCCCTCCTCGACGGTCCCTCCGTTCACCATTCCGAGGTACGGTTCTGGGCCCCGTAGCCCTGCTAAATCCCAGGTCAGCGGCCTCCTGCGGATAAGTGGGAGATAAAAGTTGAGTCGGCTCGACTCAGGTCTGTTGACCCAGCGGGGAGGGTCGTGCACACTTGAGTCCGTTCCACTCAAGTCAGCTGGAGGAATCGAAATGGCACGTGCGGTCGGCATCGACCTGGGCACGACTAACTCCGTCGTCAGCGTTCTGGAGGGCGGCGAGCCCACCGTCATCACCAACGCCGAGGGTGCCAGGACCACGCCGTCCGTCGTCGCCTTCGCGAAGAACGGTGAGGTGCTGGTCGGCGAGGTCGCCAAGCGCCAGGCGGTCACGAACGTGGACCGGACGATCCGGTCCGTGAAGCGGCACATGGGTACGGACTGGAAGGTCGAGTTGGACGGCAAGCCGTTCAACCCGCAGCAGATGTCCGCGTTCATCCTGCAGAAGCTGAAGCGGGACGCCGAGGCGTACCTGGGCGAGAAGGTCACGGACGCGGTCATCACCGTCCCGGCCTACTTCAACGACTCCGAGCGGCAGGCCACGAAGGAAGCCGGCGAGATCGCCGGTCTCAACGTGCTGCGCATCGTCAACGAGCCGACGGCCGCCGCCCTCGCCTACGGCCTCGACAAGGACGACCAGACCATCCTGGTCTTCGACCTCGGTGGCGGCACCTTCGACGTGTCGCTGCTGGAGATCGGTGACGGCGTCGTCGAGGTGAAGGCCACCAACGGTGACAACCACCTCGGTGGTGACGACTGGGACCAGCGCGTCGTCGACTACCTGGTGCAGCAGTTCAGGGCCGGCCACGGCGTGGACCTCGCCAAGGACAAGATGGCGCTGCAGCGTCTGCGCGAGGCCGCCGAGAAGGCGAAGATCGAGCTGTCCTCCTCCACGGAGACCTCGATCAACCTGCCCTACATCACCGCCTCCGCCGAGGGCCCCCTGCACCTCGACGAGAAGCTCACCCGCGCCCAGTTCCAGCAGCTGACCGCGGACCTGCTGGAGCGCTGCAAGACGCCGTTCCACAACGTCATCAAGGACGCCGGGATCGCCCTGTCCGAGATCGACCACGTCGTTCTCGTCGGTGGCTCCACCCGTATGCCCGCCGTCGCCGAGCTCGTCAAGGAGCTGACCGGCGGCAAGGAGGCCAACAAGGGTGTGAACCCGGACGAGGTCGTCGCCATCGGCGCCTCGCTCCAGGCCGGTGTCCTCAAGGGTGAGGTCAAGGACGTCCTGCTCCTCGACGTGACCCCGCTGTCCCTCGGCATCGAGACCAAGGGCGGCATCATGACCAAGCTCATCGAGCGCAACACCACGATCCCGACCAAGCGGTCCGAGATCTTCACCACGGCCGAGGACAACCAGCCGTCCGTGCAGATCCAGGTCTACCAGGGCGAGCGCGAGATCGCGGCGTACAACAAGAAGCTCGGGATGTTCGAGCTGACCGGTCTGCCGCCGGCGCCCCGCGGCGTCCCGCAGATCGAGGTGTCCTTCGACATCGACGCCAACGGCATCATGCACGTGACCGCCAAGGACCTGGGCACGGGCAAGGAGCAGAAGATGACCGTCACCGGCGGCTCCTCGCTGCCGAAGGACGAGGTCGACCGGATGCGCCAGGAGGCCGAGCAGTACGCGGAGGAGGACCAGAAGCGCCGCGAGGCCGCCGAGACCCGCAACCAGGGCGAGCAGCTCGTCTACCAGACGGAGAAGTTCCTCAAGGACAACGAGGACAAGGTCCCCGGCGAGATCAAGACCGAGGTCGAGGCCGCCGTCGCCGAGCTGAAGGACGTCCTCAAGGGTGAGGACACCGCCGAGATCCGCACGGCCACCGAGAAGGTCGCCGCCGTGTCGCAGAAGCTCGGCCAGGCCCTGTACGCCGACGCCCAGGCCGCGCAGGCCGCGGGCGGCCCGGAGGGTGCCGCCGCCGGCGCCAAGGCCGACGACGACGTCGTCGACGCCGAGATCGTCGACGAGGACCGGAAGGACGGTGCCGCGTGACGGAGGAGACCCCGGGCTTCGACGAGCAGCAGCCGCAAGGTCAGCCGCAGCAGCCCGACGTCCCCTCCTCCGGCTCCGAGGACGCCGAGCCGAAGGCCGCCCCCAAGGAGGGGGCGGCCCCGGCCGGGGACGCGGCAGCGGCGGCCCAGGTGGCCGGCCTGACGGCCCAGCTGGACCAGGTGCGCACGGCGCTCGGTGAGCGCACGGCGGACCTCCAGCGCCTCCAGGCCGAGTACCAGAACTACCGTCGGCGGGTCGAGCGCGACCGGATCACGGTCAAGGAGATCGCCGTCGCGAACCTCCTGACCGAGCTCCTGCCCGTGCTCGACGACATCGGCCGCGCACGGGAGCACGGCGAACTCGTCGGCGGCTTCAAGTCCGTCGCGGAGTCGCTGGAGACCGTCGCGGCGAAGATGGGTCTGCAGCAGTTCGGCAAGGAGGGCGAGCCCTTCGACCCGACGATCCACGAGGCCCTCATGCACAGCTACGCGCCGGACGTCACCGAGACGACGTGCGTGGCGATTCTGCAGCCGGGGTATCGCATCGGCGAACGGACCATCCGCCCCGCGCGGGTGGCCGTGGCCGAACCCCAGCCGGGGGCGCAGACAGTCAAGGCGGACGGCGAGTCCGCGGAGACGGCCGACGACAAGGAGAACGGTGGCCCGGACGAGGGCTGACGTCCACGACGCGGAACACGACGGGAAGGAGGGGCGCCGGGGATGAGCACCAAGGACTTCATCGAGAAGGACTACTACAAGGTCCTCGGCGTCCCCAAGGACGCCACCGAGGCCGAGATCAAGAAGGCGTACCGGAAGCTCGCCCGCGAGTTCCACCCGGACGCCAACAAGGGAAACGCCAAGGCCGAGGAGCGGTTCAAGGAGATCTCCGAGGCGAACGACGTCCTCGGCGACCCCAAGAAGCGCAAGGAGTACGACGAGGCCCGCGCGCTGTTCGGCAACGGCGGCTTCCGTCCGGGCCCCGGCGCGGGCGGCGGCTCGTTCAACTTCGACCTGGGCGACCTCTTCGGGGGCGGCGCCCAGGGCGGACAGGGAGCGGGCGGCTTCGGCGGCGGGATCGGTGACGTCTTCGGGGGCCTGTTCAACCGGGGCAGCTCCGGCACCACGCGGGTGCAGCCCCGGCGCGGCCAGGACATCGAGTCCGAGGTCACGCTGAGCTTCACGGAGGCCATCGAGGGCGCCACCGTGCCGCTGCGGATGTCCTCGCAGTCCCCGTGCAAGGCCTGTTCGGGCACCGGCGACGCCAACGGCACCCCCCGGGTGTGCCCGACGTGCGTCGGCACCGGCCAGGTCGCGCGGGGCTCCGGCGGCGGCTTCTCCCTGACGGATCCGTGCCCGGACTGCAAGGGCCGGGGCCTGATCGCCGAGAACCCCTGCGACATCTGCAAGGGCTCCGGCCGGGCCAAGTCGTCCCGCACCATGCAGGTCCGCATCCCGGCCGGCGTCGCCGACGGGCAGCGGATACGGCTGCGCGGCAAGGGCGCGCCCGGCGAGCGCGGCGGCCCCGCGGGCGACCTGTACGTGGTCGTGCACGTCGACACGCACCCGGTGTTCGGGCGCAAGGACGACAACCTCACGGTGACGGTGCCGGTCACGTACCCGGAGGCGGCGCTCGGCGGGGAGGTCAGGGTCCCGACCCTGGGCGGCCCCCCGGTCACCCTGAAACTGCCCCCGGGCACCCCCAACGGGCGTACGATGCGGGCCCGCGGCAAGGGAGCGGTCCGCAAGGACGGCACCCGTGGGGACCTGCTGATCACCGTCGAGGTGAGTGTCCCCAAGGATCTGTCGGGGAAGGCTCGTGACGCCCTGGAGGCGTATCGCGAGGCGACCGCGGGCGAGGACCCGCGGGCGGAGCTGTTCCAGGCCGCGAAGGGAGCATGACCACACCATGGACACACCCGGCCGCCGTCGTAACCCCTATGAGCTGACGGAAGAGACACCGGTGTACGTCATCTCGGTGGCCGCCCAGCTCTCCGGTCTGCACCCGCAGACCCTGCGCCAGTACGACCGCCTCGGCCTGGTCTCGCCCGACCGTACGGCCGGGCGCGGTCGGCGGTACTCGGCCCGCGACATCGAACTGCTGCGCACCGTGCAGCAGTTGTCGCAGGACGAGGGCATCAACCTGGCCGGCATCAAGCGCATCATCGAGCTGGAGAACCAGGTCGCCGCGCTCCAGCAGCGCGTCGCCGAGCTCCAGACGGCGGTCGAGGGAGCGGCGGCGGCGATGCAGCAGCGCGAGGCCGCGGTGCACGCGTCGTACCGGCGTGACCTGGTGCCCTACCAGGAGGTGCAGCAGACGAGCGCGCTGGTCGTGTGGCGGCCGAAGCGGCAGCAGACCTCGGACTGAGAGCCGCCCCCGCGGACCGCCCCCGCAGGCCGCCGCCTGGCAGCAAAGTGCCTGGCAGCAAGTGTCCCGCCCGGTGCAGCATCCTGACATCGCGGAGCCTTCAGGCGGGTTGTTCCCGCTGGCAGAGTCGTGGTCATGAAGAACACGGGGAACACGGGGAACGCACGCATCATCAGGACACTGTCGGCGCTCGCGCTGATCATGGCCCTGCCGCTGGGAGCGACGGTGGCCGCGGGGTCCGGGCCGTCGGTCGCGCTGTCCGTCAACGGCTGGCAGTGAGCCGGCGGGACGAACGGACGGGATGACGACCGTGGAGTTCCAGGACGGTGAGCACCGGGACGGTGAGTGCCGGAACGGTGAGTACCGGGACGGTGAGTACCGGGACGGTGAGTACCGCGGGGAACACCGGGGCCCGACGTGCCGGGAGAAGGAGTACCGGGGCGGTGGGTTCCGGGAACTGGTCCTCGTCCGCAGGGCTCCCGGTGACGCACCCGCCGCGACGGCCGTGATCAGGGTCCTCGGCCAACTGCCCGGGGGCTGGGAACACGCCTGGCGACTCGACGAGGACGGGGGCCGGATCCACCTTCGGATCCGGCCCCCGTCCGGTTCGCCCGCCCATGCCGTACGGGACTGGCTGGCGGAGGTCCTCACCGACCCGGCGCTGGGCGGCTGGCGTGCCGCCGGGACGCCCTGACCGGCGGGGTCAGATCCAGCCCCGCTCCCGGGCCAGCAGGGCCGCATGCGGACGGTTGCTGGCGTTCAGCGTGCGCAGTACGTCGGCGACGTGCCGGCGGTAGGTGCGCAGGGAGACGCCGAGTTCACGGGCACCGATCTCGTCCTTGGTGACCCGGCACATCGACTTCAGGACCTCCAGCTCCATCGGCGTCAGGGCCTCCGACTCGGGTGCCGGGGCGCCCAGCAGGTCGGTGAGGTCCGTCGCCTGGTCCCAGATCTTCTCGAAGAGGGCCAGGATGCTGGCCACCAGGCCCGGTTCCTGCGCGACCAGCGCGCCGCGCGAGGTGTCCGACGGGTCCGCCGGGACCAGCGCGGTGTGCCGGTCGTAGACGAGGACGCGCTCGGCGATGTCGGCGGCGACCCTGATCCGCGCGCCCTGCGCGTTCAGTTCGCGCAGGTAGGCGGCGGTCGCCGGATCGTCCAGGGCGTCCTTGAGGACGACGCTGCGGATGTGGACGCCCCGGCGCAGACAGCGGCTGTCCAGCGGCCGCGCGTGCGCGATGTTCTCCCGGGTGAGCGCCCGGTAGGGCTCGACGGAGAGGATCTCCTCGCGGGCGAAGAACGCCAGGTCGTCGATCCGGTCGCGGATCTGCGTCAGGTTCGTCATCCGCTCCACGCCGCCGCCGGCCTGGGTGTGGGCGCCCTGCTCGGCGCGGAGTTCCGCGACGAGGTGACGGGGCCGGGTCACCTGTTGCAGTTCGTGGTGCAGTTCGCTCAGCCGCCGGTCGGTGAGCAGGCCGACGGCCACCTCGGGGTCGGCCGCCGTCAGGGTGCCGCCGGCTTCGCTCCCGGCGGCGGCCGGATCCTCCGCCGCCCGCGCCGCGCCCGCCGCCCCGCCCTCCGCCGTCGCCTCGGCGCGGCGGAGCAGGCCCAGTTCCGTCAGTCGCCGCAGCGCGGCCCCGACGACGTCCTGCGACGCGTGGAGCAGGAGGTGGATGTCCTCCGCCGTCGTCCCCGGATTCCTCAGGAAGTGCCGGTAGACGCGCTCCTCCATCGCGGTGAGCCCCAACAGCCCCATGCTGCCCGCATCGTTCATCTGTCCCCCCGTGTTCCTCCCGTACGGCCCGGGCCGGTGGCCGGTATCGCGGGTGTGGCTGGTCGGGCCACGGCGATGCGGAATCCACCGAAATGATCGGGACTCACAGTAATGCGTTGGTCAAGACTTCGTCCGTTCACGGCGGCTCGCCGTGGAACGTGTGGCGAATGTGTGACGGAAGAGCCCGGGCCACGACACGAACGAACGGCGCGGGCCGAAAGTTTCGCTCGCAGCATGGTGTCGCGCCGGTGCAGCAAGCTGCGCCCCGCGGGGCGGGATCCGGCCGAAAGCGCTTGGCAGGCTGGAATCCGTCGGACAAGGACCGATGGACGTCGGACACGAACCCATGGACGTCGGGCACGAGCCGATGGATGCGCACGGATTCCCCGGCCACGAGCCGACGGAAGCCGACACGACCGAACACAACCAGGGGGACTCACATGGCTGTTGCCGTACGGGAGGACGCACTCGACTTCTCCGCGCTGACCGATCGCGAGCGGGAGGTGCTGCTGCTGCTCGCGACGGGCGAGCAGAACCGCTGGCTCGCCCGCCGCCTGGGCATCGCGGAGCGCACGGTACGGGCCCACACCGCCAACATCGTGCGCAAGCTCGACCTCAAGTCCCGGTTCGAGGCGGCGATCGTCTCGCACCTGTACGAGGACGACATCAGGGGAACCTGCGGCTGACCTCCGCGGGGGACACGACGAGGCCCTGCCGGTACTGGGGAGTACCGGCAGGGCCTCTCCGCTGTGTGCCGGGAGTCAGCCGGGCAGGAGGTCGCCGACCATCTCGATCGCCGTCATCCACAGGGGCTGGGCGCCCGTGCCGAACGCGGCGGCGAGGGCGTAGCCGAGGGCCGCGTCCAGCGCCTCCGGCTCGGCGTCCTCGCGCCACTCCACCAGGACCTTCCCGTCGCCCCCGGAGGTGAAGTCCCCGAGGTACGCCCCGGCCCGCACCAGCCGGCTGCCCGGGATGGAGTCGGGCACCAGCCGCCAGGAGCGCTCCGCGTACCGCACGTCCACGCGGTACGAGCGCCGGGTCAGCCGGCCCTTGGCGGGGTCGATCACCGCGTCCTCGCCGTCGACGGTCAGGGTGAGCCGCGCACCGTCACGGGTGCCGACCGGTATGTGGTCCTCGCCCTCGGTCCCCTCGGCCCGCCACAGCTCGACCCGCGGCACCCGCTCGCCGGTCACCGTGACCTCGCCCAGCTCGGAGTCCAGCCGGACGGTCAGCGCGCCGAACCGGTCGTCCTCGACGGTGTGCTCGACCACGGGCGCGGGCCCGCTCTCCTCGTACCCGTCCGCGTCGTCGTGGTCGTCGTAACCGTCGTGGTCGTCGTGGGCGTCGTACGGGTGGTCCTCGTGGGCGTCGTACGCGTCCTCGTCGGTCTTCTTGGCGAGCGAGGTGGTGGGGGCCGGGTCCTTCGGCATTGCGGTGTTCCTTCGCTGTGTGGGGGTCTGACGGTGGTCAGTACGTCAGGTAGGACGGAGGGCGGTGCGTTCACGCTCCCGCGGCGGTCAGCTGGGTGGCGGCGAGGTCCCGGTACAGCTCGTCCCTGCCCAGGAGTTCCCCGTGCCGGCCATGGTCGCGCACCCGCCCGCCGGCGAGCAGCACCATGTGGTCGGCGGAGGTCACCGTGGACAGCCGGTGGGCGATGAGCAGCACCGTGCAGTGCTCGGCGGCCCGCTCCACGGTGTGCCGCAGCGCCGTCTCGCTGAGACCGTCGAGGTGGGCGGTCGCCTCGTCGAGCAGCAGCACCTGGGGGCGGCGCAGCAGTGCGCGGGCGATGGCGAGGCGCTGGCGTTCCCCGCCGGACAGGGCGAGACCGCGGGCGCCGACCTGGGTGTCGAGGCCCTCCGGGAGCCGGGCGACCAGCGAGTCGAGCAGGGTGTCCCGCAGGACGCGGGCGACCTCGTCCTCGGCCGCGTCGGGCGCGGCGTACAGGAGGTTCTCGCGGAGGGTGCCGGCGAGCATCGGGGTGTCCTGCTCCACGTACGCGATCCGGCGGCGCACCTCGGCGCGGCTGAGGGTCGCGATGTCGGTGCCGTCGAGGAGGACGCGTCCGGAGTCCGGCTCGTAGAACCGCTGGAGGAGCGAGAAGACGGTCGTCTTGCCGCTGCCGGAGGGGCCGACGAGGGCGGTGACTCCGCCGGCCGGGGCGACCAGGCCCACCCCGTCGAGGGTGGTGGCGCGGCCCGGGTAGGCGAACGTGACGTTCTCCAGGGTCACTTGCGGCGGCGGGCCGGCCGGGCGGGCCGGGGTCTCGTCGACGTCCGTCTCGATCTCCATCCGCTCGACCTCCTCGATGCGGGTGAGCGCGCCGAGGCCCTGCTGGAGCGAGGTCGTGCCGCCGACCAGGGACAGCACCGGGCCGCCCAGGTTGAACAGATAGAGCAGAAAGGCGATCAGCGCGGCCAGGTCGAGGGCGCCGGTGGCGACCAGGGCGCCGCCGAAGCCGATGACCGCGAGGAACGACGCCTGGACGACCAGGGCGGAGAGCACGGCGATCGTGGCGTGGTAGCGGGCGCCGGTCAGGCCGGCCCGGTAGGCGTCCTCGGCGGCGGCCACGGCCCGCGCGGTCTCCGTCGCCTCGCCGCCGTTGGCCTTCACGGTGCGGGCGGCGCCGAGCGCGCGGTCGAGGGCGGCGCCGATCTCGCCGACCGAGGTCTGCGCGCGCGTGGTCACCCGGCGGATCCTCGGCATCACCACGCCCATCGCGACACCGACCACCAGCAGCACGCCGGAGGTGATGCCGAGCAGCGGCAGGCTGGTCATGCCCATCAGGACGATGGTGGCGATCAGATGGATACCGCCGTCGAGCAGCTGGATCACCCCACTGGTCGCCGCGTGCTGCACGAGCGTGCTGTCGGACGTCACGCGGGTGGTGAGGCCGCCCGGCTCCGTCCTGTCCAACTCGGCCGTGCGCAGCCTGATCAGACGGTGGATCAGTCCCCGGCGCACATGCAGCACGACCTTCTCCGCCGTGCGCTCGCTCACCAGGGCCTGCGTCCAGGTCAGCGCGATGGACACCGCCAACAGGGCCAGCATCAGCAGGAGTTCGCGGGTCAGGTCGCCGCCGGTCATCAGCGCCGTCAGCGAGGACTCCACGACCATCGGCTGCGCGAGCCCGGCCGCGCTGCCGGCCAGGGTCAGGGCGAGGACCAGCAGCAGCACCCTGCGGTGCGGGCGGGCGTGGGCGAGCAGCGCGCGGAGCGGGGGGCGCGGGGCGGCGCCCTGCGGGGAATCGGGCGCCTGTACGGGGCCGGGTGCCGGCGCGGGATCGGGCGCCTGCGTCAGCTGGGGCGGCGGAGGTTCGGGCCTCGCGGAGTCATGTGTGTTCACCCTGGACTTTCTACGCGTACGGGCGGGTGCGGCGGTATTGGCGCTTGCGGCAATGCCGGGCCCGGCGACGCCGGTTCGGGCCATGCCGGGTGCGGTCATGCCGGGTTCGGTCATGCCAGGTGCGGTAATGCCGCAACTGCCAATAGCGGGAGGCTCTTCCGGCGGGTCATAGTTATCTCGTCGCCAAGGGGCACCGGCCGAAAAGCCGGAAATTCCGCAAGGCGGCCGGGAATTCGGAGACCCGGAATCCCGCACCATGAATTCAAGGAGAGACTCATGCAGTCGTCGCAGAACGAGAAGGACCTGTTCGAGGGCTACACCGCCTACACCTCCGCCGAGGAGCTGGGCCTGTACGACGGCAAGGACGCCGCGCCCGCGTTCAGCCCGACCATCCCGTGGGCGATCCGCGCCACCATCATCACCGCCCGCTCCTCGCAGCAGTGCGCCGCGGCCCTCGGTTCGCTGACCGCCCGCACGATCGAGAAGAAGTGCTGACGACCGGGCGACCGGAGCAGTGACCCGCGGGGAGGGGCCGGTGCCGGCCACCGGCCCCTCCCCGGGCAACACGACACACACCGAAAAAGAAAGCACAAGGAGGCGGGAATGGACCCCACAGGAGTCGCGGATCCCGGATTCCGCCGGGTGCTCCTCGTGGGCACCGGCGCGCTCAGCGTGGCATTCCTGCCGTTCTGGATCAACTGGCTGGGCAATACCTTCCCGGAAATGGAGAAACGGGTCGTGCTGACCCGTTCGGCGCGGCGATTCGTCTCCGCGGACGCGATATCCGCGCTCTGCGGACGGGAGGTCGTCACCGACGACTGGTCCGAGGCCGCGCCCGGTGCCGTCCCGCACGTCGAACTGGCCCGCTGGCCCGACCTCGTGCTCGTCCACCCGGCCACGATGCACTTCCTCGGCCGTTACGCGCTCGGCCTCACCGACACACCCCTGCTGTGTGCCCTTCAGTCGACGTCCGCCCTCGTGGGCGTGGCCCCGTCGCTGCCGCCCGGCGCGCAGCTCAGCCCCGTGGTCCAGGGGCACCTGGACACCCTGCGCGACCGCCCCGGCGTGGTCGTCGCGCCGACCGTGCCCGCCGTCAGCGCCGGCACGGGCGAGATGGAGGACGGCGGGGCGCTGCCGCTGTCCGAGCTGATGGGCCTGTGCGTCGGCGCGTACGCGCGGGCCCGGCGGGTTGAGGGGGAGGACGAGTGACCGTACGGACGCCAGCGCCGGCGGGAGCACAGGCGGCCCCAGGGGCTCAGTCGGCACAGGCGACACCGGCGGCCCAGGTCGACGGCCCGGCGGCCGAGTTCGGCACCGGGCTCCAGCTGACCCGCGTACGGCCCACGGCCGACGGACGTCATGAGTGGTGGCACGGGGCGGGATCCCGGCGGGCGGCCCCGCCGACGGCGCCCCTCGCCGCACACGTCCCCCGGCACACCGCCGGCGCCCGGCTGGTCACCCCGGTGGCCTCGGGCGCGGGGCTCGCCTACCTCGCCGACGGCCCGTACTCGGCAGCGGCCTGGCTCCGCGACCCCCGGCCGGCGGCCCGGCGGCTGGCCGCGCACGCGCTCGCGGCGGCCGGCACGGCGCTGCGGGACCTGCACGCCACGCCCGCGCCGACCTGGGCGCCGCCGCCCGCGCTCACCCGACTGCGGGGGTTCGCCGACGGGACGGACGCGGGCGACGGCGACCTCGGCGCCGTACGGCGTCTGCGGGAGCACGCCGTACGGGTGTGGGGTCCCGCCCGCCTCTCGACGCTCCGTTCCTGGTGCGCCGAGGTCGCGGCGCCCGCCCCCGCGCACGAACGCGGGGGCCGGGACGGCCACGGACTCGTCCTCGTCCACGGTTTCGCCTCGCTCGGCGCGCTGGTCCCACCCCTGAGCCGGGGTCCGGTGGCGCTGCTGACGGGCGAGGACCTGGGCGCCGCCCGGCCCGAACTGGACCTGGGCTGGCTGCTCGGCGATCTCGCCGAACTCGCCTGGGCCGTACCGGTGTGGGGCGAGGGGCCGGGCGTCGACCTGCCGGCCGTTCTGCTCGACGCGTACGGGCCGGGCGCGGACCGGGAGCTCGCGGCCCGCGCCGCGGTGCTGCGGATCGCCGCGCACACGCGGGACTTCGCCGCCTACTGCGGCTGGAGCGACGAACTGGCCGACTACACCGCCTTCGTCGCTGACCTGATCGACGAGGAGGGCCGCCGCGCGGTCCCCGGGGGAGCCACGACACGATGACGATCACCACCGACACACCCACGAGGACGGACCCGGCGGAGCCGGTCCGCACCCGGCAGCGCTACCGGCCCACCGAACTGGGCACCGTGCCCGCCGTGAACGCCCTGCTGGAGCGGCTCGGGCTCGGCCGCCTCGACGCGGCGGCGGTCACCGCGTTCGGCGGCCGCAACGACAACTGGGCGGGGCCGACCACCACCGGCGAGCAGGTCTTCGTCAAGACGGTGACGCCACTGCCGGACGGGGGCTGCCCCGAGCTCGAACGCGCCCTGAGCTTCGAGGAGTCGGCGGCCCGGTGGCTGCCGGGCGGCTCGCCGCTGCGCTCGCCGGACCTGCTGGGCGCCGACCCGGCGGCCGGGGTGACCGTGCACCGGCTGGTGCCCGGCGCCCGGTCGGGGGCGGAGCTGGCACTGGACGGGGACTTCGACGACGCGCTGTGCCGGGCGGCGGGGCGTGCGGTGGGGACGCTGCACGCGCTGCCGGCCGGGGACGGGCTCGACACCGGGGAGGCGCCGCTGCCGCCGCTTGCCTGGCTGCGCGCGCTGCCCTGGAGCGCCGTCCAGGAGCGCAGCATGGCGCAGATCGCCGCCTGGCAGCTCGTCCAGGACGACGGCGAGGTGGTCGACGCACTGGCCCGGCTGCGGGAGGGCGAGGCGGGCGTGCCGCACGCGCCCACGCACTGCGACCTCCGCTTCGACCAGTTCATCGGCGCCGACGAGGGCCGCGGGCCGCTGTACCTGTGCGACTGGGAGGAGTTCCGGCTGGCCGACCCGGCGCGGGACGTGGGCGCGTTCGCGGGGGAGTGGCTGTTCCACGCGACGTACTCCGTGTTCGCGCCGACCGGGGACGCCGGGGACGCCGGGGACGACCGTCGGGGCGCCGGGGCCGGGTTCGGCCTCGCGCACGAGGAGATCATCGGGCGGGGCTCGGCGAGCCTGCGCCGCCATCTGCCGCGCGTCCACGCCTTCTGGCAGGGCTACCTGGAGTGCCGTACGCCCGACCCCGGCCTGCCCGAGCGGGCCGCCGCCTACGCCGGGTGGCACATGTACGACCGCCTCATCGCCACCGCCGAGTCCCACGCCACGCTCAACCCGGTCGCCCGCGCCGCCGCGGGCATCGGCCGCACTGTCCTCCTGAACCCGGGCGGCGCGGCGCGGACGCTCGGCCTGACCCTCCCGGACGGGAGCGCCGACCGATGACGACCGCCCCCCGCGCCGTGGCCGGGACCGTGGCCCGGCGCGTTCCGGTCCCGGCCGCCGCCACAGCACGGCAGGGCCCGGCCGTGGCCGCCCACAGGGTTCCGTGCGCCCGGCCCGCGGCCGCCCGTACGCCCGGCCTGACCCCCGACCACCCGAACGGGAGCCACCACCGATGACCGCTCTCTCCCTCCTGGACACCCCGGTGCCGGGCGCCTCCCCCGACGCCCGGCACCCGGGGCTCGCGCCCCGGCTCCGTGCCGCGCTGGACGGCGTCGGTGTGGCGCCCGGTGCGCGCGAGGCCGCCGTCGCCGGGCGTACCGTCACCGCCGACAGCCCCCGTGACCTGCGGGGCCGCCTCACCAACGCCCTGTACGAGGAACTGCACGCCGGCCGCGACCGGGGCGGCCCGGCCGCCGAGGGCCCGCCACCCCGCCGTACGCTCCGCGACCCCGCCCTGGAGGCCCGGCTCGCGGCGGCCGTACCGCACACCACCACCCCCACCCGGGGCCGGCTCGTCGAGGTGCTCCACCGGCCCGACGGCGACCAGCTCGTCGTACGCCTCCCCGAGGTCACCACCCGCGTCCCGGCCGAGCGGCTGCTGACCCCGGCGGCCCCGCCCGCACCCGGTGACCTGGTCGAACTCGCCCTGGAGGCCGCGCGCCCCGCGCTCTCCCCCGGCTTCTTCTACGTCATGGGCTCACGCCCCCTGCCCCGCCCCGCCGGCCCCGTACGCCGTCTCTTCCTGCACGCGCGGGACGCGGACGCGGCGGTCGTCCTGTGGGGCACGGCGCTCGGCGCGCTGGAGGCGGCGGGCGCGCTGTACCACGCGAAGGTCCTCTCCGACCCGCAGGACCACCCGCGCCGGGACTCCGTCGTCGTCTACCTGCACGGCGACCACCGCCCCGGCGAACGCGCGGTCGCCACCGCCGTCGCCCCTCACGCGGGCACCCTCACCGGCGACGGCACGTCCGTCTTCACCGAGGAACTGGCGCCCGGCGTCGCCGCCGCCTGGGACCCCGAGGACCCGCGCCCCGGCCAGGACGGCATGAGCTTCGGCCAGCACCGCGCCTTCGCCCTCGCCAGCGGACTCATCGCCCACGCGCTGTCCGACGGCGACGACAGCCGCGAGGCGCACGTCGTCCGGGCCTTCCACGAGGCGGGCATCGACCCGCTGCACCCCCAGAACAACCTCGACACCCGCTTGGGAGGCGGACGATGACGACCAGCCTGGCAACCGAAGAGACCCCGGCGACCGTCCCGGCCGACGCCGCCGTGGACGCCGACACCGTCGCCGTCGAGCCCGGTGCCGGGCTCGGCACCGCCCTGACCACCGCGTACAGCGACGCGCTCGCCGAGGTCTACGACGAGATCTACCCGGCCACCCCCGACCTGGAGGACATCGCCGACTTCCTCCTCACCCTCACCGCGCCCGGCGCGAGCGTCCTCGAACTGGGCGTCGGCACCGGCCGGGTCGCCCTGCCGCTCGCCGACAAGGGCTTCCGGGTGCACGGCGTCGACTCCTCCGAGGGCATGCTGGCCCGGCTGGCGCACAAGGACCCCGAGGGCCGGATCACCCCCGTCCACGCCGACTTCGCCACCCTCGACCTGGGCCGCGCCTTCGACGTCGTCCTCGCGCCCTTCAACTCCCTGTGCTGCGCGGTCGCCCCGGACGAGCAGATCGCCCTGATGCACGCGGTCGCCCGGCACACGGCGCCCGACGGGCACGTGGTCATCGAGACGTTCGACCCCAGCGACTACCACGTACAGAAGAAGAACGAGATCAGCACGTACCCGATCGACGGGCGCGGCGCGATGATCGAGTCCATCGGCGTGCTGCCCGCCTCGCAGAACATGA
This sequence comes from Streptomyces sp. MA5143a, assembly GCF_900290235.1. Taxonomy (GTDB): domain Bacteria; phylum Actinomycetota; class Actinomycetes; order Streptomycetales; family Streptomycetaceae; genus Streptomyces. The sequence continues at coordinate 63,364 of NZ_OLMK01000096.1, read as the reverse complement.
TGATCCACAACACGCTGTTCCTCGACGGCGAGGCCCCCAGGTCGGCGACGACGGTGATGCGTTACCTGTGGCCGAGCGAGCTCGACCTCCTCGCCGGCATCGCCCGTCTGGAACTCTCCGCCCGCTACTCCGGCTGGCGCGAGCAGCCCTTCGACGGCGGTGACAGCCGGAAGATGTGCGTCTCCGTGTACCGGCCCCTGCGGTGAGCCTCCGCCTGGTCACCGAACAGACCCCCGGCCGCGGCCTCGTGGCGGTCGCCGTCGCCGTGGCGGCGGGCGGCGACGACGACCCGCCGGGGCGCCACGGGACGGCGCACCTGGTGGAGCACCTGATGTTCCCCCGCGGCGAGGGACATGAGGCAGAGGGGTTCGTCGCTCTCGTGCAGGAGGCCGGCGGGACGTGCAACGCCGAGACCCATCGCGACCACACCGTCCTCCACACCGTCGTCCCGGCCGACGCCCTGCCCGACGTCCTGGCCCTGGAGGCCCGGCGCCTCCTGCGCTTCCGGCCCGGACCGGCCACCGTGCGCTCCGAGACGGCCGTCATCGCCGAGGAGATCCGCGCGGCGGGGGCCGGTGCCCGCCTCTGGGACACGGTCCTGGCCGCCCTCCACCCGGGCGCCCGGCACGCCTACGGCACGACGGCCGAGCTGACCGGGGTGACGGCGGAGGAGGCCGAGTCCTTCTTCCGGGCGCACTACCGGCCCGAACGGGCGGTGCTGTCGGTCGTGGGCGACGTGGACGCGGAGCGGGTGGCGGCGCTGGTGGAGCGGGAGTTCGGGGCATGGGCCCCGGGGCTGCCGACCGCCGGGGCGCCCACCACTCTTCCGGCCGCCGCCCCCGGCGCGCTCCACTCCACCGCCCCTCAGCCGACCGCCCCCCGCGTCCCCTCCGGGCACGTCACCTCCCCGCACCGGCCCACCCTCGGCGCGGCCGTCCCCTACGCCCGTGACGGGGTGGCGGTCGGGCACGCGCTGGCCGATCCGCGGGGCGACTTCCGGCTGTACGTCGCCCAGGTCGTCCTCTGCGAACTGCTCCGCCGGGGCCGTCTGCCCCACCTCGTGGCCACCGCGCCGGAGGTGGACGCGGCGACCGTGCGGTGCGGCTACCAGGGCCAGTGGCTGGCCTCCGCCGCTCCCGACCTCGCGCTCGTGCTGCTCGGCCGGGTACCGGGGGCCGGTACGGAGGAGGCCGTCGGGCGGTGGCTGGAGGCGCTCGGCGAGCTGGCCGCCACCCCGCCGGGGGAGACGGAACTGCGGCGGGCGGCCCGCGTGTTGCGCGCCGGATGCCACCGGCAGTCCGACTCCCTCCCGGCCCGCGCCGTCACCCACGCCCGCGCCGCCCTGCTCCTCCCGCACGCCACCCCGGACGCGCTCCCGGCGCACCTCGCCGCCGTCACCCCGGCCGACGTGTCGACCGCCGCACGGGCCCTGCTGACCGCCCACAGAACCGTTCACCCCCTGGAAGGAGCCGCCGCATGAGGACGGCCGAGACCTTCCGCACGGTCCTCCCCAACGGCCTGGACACCGTCCTCGTGACCGTGCCGGGCGCCCCGCTCGCCGAGATCCGGCTCGTGCTGCCGTACGCCCGGACCGAACCCGGACTCGCCGCCGCCCAGGAACTGCTCGCCGCGCACCTCGGGACGGCGACGACGACCCGTGACCGGCAGGCCGTGGCGGACCGGGCCGCCGATCTCGGCGGGGAGTTCAGCACGGTGGTGACCGCCGAGCAACTGGTGCTGTCGGCGAGTGTGCTGGCGGAGGGGCTGCGGGAGGCGCTCGAACTCCTCGCGGACCTGGTGCTGCGCCCCGCCCTCCCGGAGACGGTCGCGCGGGACGGCCACCGGGGGCCGACGCCTCCGGCTTCCCACCCGGCGGGCCCCCGTACGACACTCCGCCGCGCCCAGCTGCGCCACGCCTTCGGCGCGCCGCACCCGCTGGTCGACGACACCCCGGACGGGACTGCCGCCCTGGACGTCCGCGCGCTCCACCGCCGGGCCGTGGTCCCGCAGGGTGCCGTGCTGCTGGTGATGAGCGGGGAGGCGCCCGAGCGTGTACGGGCCGCCGTGGAGGCCGAGTTGGGGGAGTGGACCGGCCCCGGACCGTCGGGTCTCGTCCTGCCGCCCTTCCCGCGCGCCGAACCCACCCCCGGACGCCTCGCCCTGCACGCCCCGGACGCCGACCAGGCGTCGCTCCTGACCGCCGGCCCCGCGATCCCGGCGCCCGAGCCGGGGCACACCGCGCTCCATCTCGCCCAGGTCGTCCTCGGCGGTCACGCCACCTCCCGGCTGACCCGGCGGCTGCGGGAACGCCAGGGTCTGGCGTACGCGGTCGACGCGAGCATCCGGCAGAACGGGGCGGGCTGCTGGCTGGAGATCGACTGCGTCGGCGCCCCCGGTACGGGCGACCGGATCGCCGACGAGGTCACCGCCTGCCTCGCGGAGCTGGCCGAGGGCGGCCCGACCCCGGAGGAGGTGCGGCGGGCCCGCCGTTACGCGGCCGGGTTCACCCGGTTCGCGCTGGCCACACGTGCGGAGGAGGCGAGCGCCCTGGCCGGCTTCGTGGCGGGCGGGCTGCCCGTGGACTGGCTGACCACCTACCCGGACGCCCTCGCCGAGGTGACCGACGCCCATGTCAGCGAGGCCGCTGCCCACTACCTCGACCCGTCCCGCACCCTCGTGGCCACCCTCGACCACCGCCCTTCATGAGGACCCCGATGACCACCACGGAACCCAGGCCGACCACCACGGAACCCCGGCCGACCGGCGCGAACGCCGACGGGGCGGCGCGCGACCTGCCCGCCGTCCTCTACCCCCTCCAGCCCGACCACCCCGAACTCGTCGCCCCGTTCGCCGCGTCCGTGGCCCGTACCGGGGCGCGGCGCCTGTGGCTCTGTCAGTCCTTCCGTGCCGAACCCCACCAGGTGCTGGCCCATCTGGCCGGGATGGGGCACACCGTGCCCGTGGGCACCGCGGTGACGCTGCTGCCGCTGCGGCACCCGTACGAGGCGGCGCTCCAGGCCCGTTCGCTGGCGCTGCTCACCGGGCAGCCGGTGGTGGCCGGGTACGGCATCGGCACGCCCGACTTCGCGAAGGGCCTCGCGCCGGAGCCGTACCGCAGCCCCCGTACGGCGGTCGGCGACTACGTCCGCTCCGTACGCGCCCTGCTGGACGGCGAGAGCGTGGCGTACGACGGCCCGTACCACCGGCTGCACGCCGAGCTGCCGCCGGTCGGGCCGCACGCGCCGGTGGAGGTGGGGGCCGGGGTACTCCGGCCCGGCATGGCACGCACGGCGGGCGCGACGGCGGACGTGGCGATCACCTGGATGACCCCGCCGGCGTACGTACGGGACGTGCTCGCCCCCCAACTGGACGCGGGCGCCGCCGAGTCGGGACGTGCCGGGCGGCCCCGGATCGCGACGGCCGTGCACGTCGCCGTCGCCCGGCCGGGCCGCGACCCGCGCCGTCTGGCCCGGGTCGCCGCGGGCGCGCACCTGGGCGCCCCGCACTACGCGGACATGCTCCGCCGCGCCGGCGTGGACACCGGCGGCCCGGACCCCGCCGCCGAACTGCTCCGCGCCGACGTCGTCGTCACCGGCACACCGGAGGAGATCGCCGCCGGGCTGGCCCGCTACCGGGCCGCCGGTGTCGACGAGATCCTCCTCAACCCCACCGCCGTGCTCCTCACGGAGGGCGTGCACGCGGCGGTGGACGACATGGAGGCGATCATCGCGGCGACGGCGGGATGACGGTCCCCGTACCGGACAGCGGTACCGCCGTGAACGCGACCTCGGCGGCGCCGCTCCGGTTGACGTAGTCGACGCGCAGGGTGTGCCGTCCGGGCGGGACGGTGACGTCGACGCTCTTCGAGACCGGCGTCGGGCCGTACGTCGGGACCGGCGCCGGGACCGGCGCCGGGACCGCCGTCGCGCCCGGAGACAGCACCGCCGCCGCGCCCGGCGTCGGGACGTCGCCGCGGACATCACCTCGGAGGTCGATCCGCAGCCGGCCGTCGACGTACACGCGGACGCCGCCGTCCCGCCCCGAGGCGATGAGGGTGAAGGGACCGCCGGAGCCGAAGTCCCGTGTCGCGCTCCACCGCACACCGAAACGGTCGTCCGGCAGCCCCGGCGCGGGCGCGTCCATGCCCCAGTCCTGGGCGATCGCGCTGTCGCAGTCCGTCGCCAACGGCGTACCCGAGAACGACGTGTTCGCGAACATCTGCCGTTTGAACACGGACGGGGCACAGGTCACGGCCGCCTCGGCGGTCAGCGCATACACCCCGCCCATCGCGGCGGCGATGACCGTCGCCACGGCGGTGGCCCCCACCCGCCGCCGTCGACGCCCACGGCGCCACCGACGCCCCGTCCTCCCGGACGCGGAACGAGAACCCTCGGACATCACTCGCAGCCCTTTCGGCCCACCGACACGGAACGAATGACCTTCGGCGTGGGGGTGCTGGGGCGCTACAGCGCAGGTGGGGCTGCTGGGACACCGGAGCGCGTAGCGGCGAGGATAGGGGATGCCTTTCGGGGTGGGAACGGGCGGCCGCATACCGAGACCGGCCGAGGTCGGCCGAAGTCGGAAGCCAGCCGAAGGCGGCCCAGGCGGCCGGAGACGGCGGGGGCGGGGGCGGGGGTCAGGTCGTGCGGGCCGGGGCCGGCTGTTCGCGTCCCCAGGCGGCCAGTGGCTGGAGCGCGTCGTTGAGGCGGATGCCGGACTCGGTCAGCGAGTACTCGACGCGGGGCGGGACCTCGTCGTAGGAGACACGGCGCACGACGCCGTCGGCCTCCATCTCCCGCAGATGCGAGGCCAGCACCTTCTCGGTGATCCCGGGGAGCAGTCGGCGCAGTTCGCCGAAGCGGCGGCAGGGCTGCTCGTGGAGCGCCCAGAGGATGAGCACCTTCCACTTGCCGCCGATCACCTCCATCGCGGTGTCGATGCCGCAGACGTGTCCGTCCGGTGTGCCCGGCCGGTTCAGCGTCGTCATGCCCCACCCTTCCGACGTGCTCGCTCACCGCGGGGTTGTGAGCTGCTCGGGTTAACTGCGAACAAGCATGTTCTGCCGCGTATCAGTGAGTGTCCGGGCTGCTTCCCGTGTGGCCTCATGGGGGTGAACGGAGGTTCCTCGGTCGAATGTGTGACCTTCGTCCGTGTGGGTCGTTGAGGAGCGTGGTGAGGGTTCGACGGGCACGGAGAGCGGGGCGGGGATGGGCGGGCTGCGGAAGTTGGCGGCGCCGTTCGTCGCGCTCGGCCCGTCCGGTGTGGCCATCCGTGACCGGCTCAAGCACCTGACGGCGGAGGACGAGCAGGTTCTCCGTCTCGTCGGCGATCACCTGGGCACTCTCGCCTCCCGGGACCTCAGGGCCCTGTGTGCGGTGGGGCTGGACCATGACGCCGAGGGGTGGGCCGCGCGTAAGCGGGCTGTGACGGCGGTGTCGTCCTCCCGTTGGGCCGGCAGCATCACGAAGGCCACGCATGATCAGTGGGCGCTGGCCCGGCGGAGTCAGCTCGCACACATCCAGCAGCTGGAAGCGGGGGTGCGCGTGCTCGCGCACCGGTTGTCGCTTCCGGTGGGCGAGAAGGGCGGCAAGCATGCTCCGGGCGGTTATGCGAGCAGGCGGGAGTGGCATGCCAAGTCCCGCCGTCTGCCAGTGCTCACCGACCGGCTCCAAGCCCTCCGGGCGGACTGGCAGGCCGGGCGGGTAGGTGTGGTGCGTGGTGGGAAGCGGCTGCTGAACACCCGCCACCACCTGGAGGCCGCCCGGCTCACCGAGGAGCAGTGGCGCACCCGCTGGCAGGCGGAGCGGCGCTTCCTGAAGGCCGACGGCGAGTCCGGCAAACGGTTCGGCAACGAGACCATCCGCGTCACCCCCGACGGCGAGGTCTCCCTCAAACTCCCCGCCCCGCTGGCGTATCTGGCGAACGCCCCGCACGGCCGGTACGTGCTCACCTCCCGCGTGAGGTTCGCGTACCGGGGTGAGCAGTGGGCCGACCGCGTCCACGCGAACCGGGCTGTGGCCTACCGCATCCACGAGGACCCCGCCCGCGGCCGCTGGTACCTCACCGCCTCCTGGACCAACCCTGCCGTGCAGAGCGTGCCGCTGGCCGCAGTCCGCGCGGGCGGTCTGGTGGGGGTGGACACCAACGCCGACCACCTGGCCGCCTGGCGCCTGGACACCCACGGCAACCCCCTCGGCGCACCCAGGCGGTTCGCCTACGACCTCACCGGCAGCGCCGCCCACCGCGACGCCCAGATCCGGCACGCCCTGATCCGCCTGCTGCACTGGGCCCGCCGCCATCACCTCGCCCTCGCCGTCGAGGACCTCGACTTCACCGGCGAGACGACCCGCGAGAAACACGGACGCCGCAAGCGGTTCCGCAGGCTGGTCTCCGGCATGCCCGTGGCCAGGCTGCGGGCCCGGCTGGTGTCGATGGCCGCCGAACTCGGCATCCCCGTCGTCGCCGTCGACCCCGCCTACACCAGCCGCTGGGGCGCCCAGCACTGGCAACAACCCCTCACCACCGCGAGCAGGAAGACCACCCGCCACGACGCGGCAGCCGTGGCGATCGGCAGACGCGCCCTGGGACACCCGGTCCGGCGACGGACGGCACCGCCCCCACACGACCGGAGTGATCGTGCGGGGCATCGGACCGCCCAGGCCCCACCGGCCATCCCGGGGCGTGAGGGACCCCGCCCCCGCGTTCCCGGACCACGGACACGATCCGTGCCGCCCGGACGCGGAGCGAACGCGGGCGACCAGGACACCCAACACCGTTCGGGGCGTCCGGCTGAGCACCAGTCCTGGCAACAGGACACGCTCCCGCTCAGTATCCAGGAACGGTAACCACCCACCGCGAAGTGCGTACTTGATCGATTCCGGAGCTGTGACCAGCCTGTTCGGCATGACACAGCACCCTGTTGAGAAGACGCCCGTCACGCTGCTGGGGCTCGGTGCGATGGGCACCGCGCTGGCCCGTGCCTGGCTCGCCGCAGGCCACCCGCTCACCGTCTGGAACCGTACCCCGGCCCGTGCCGCGGCACTCGCCGCCGAGGGCGCGACGGTCGCGGACGACGCCGCCGAGGCGGTCCGGGCCAACTCCTTGATCATCGCCTGCTTGTTGGACGACGCGTCGGTCGCCGAGGTGCTGGCCGGTACCGACCTGACCGGCCGGGACCTGGTCAACCTGACCACCAGCACCCCCGAACAGGCCCGCGCCCGCGCCGTATGGGCCGACGGGCGCGGCGCCCGCTACCTGGACGGCGGGATCATGGCCGTCCCCCCGATGATCGGCGTCCCGCAGGCCGGCGGCTACGTCCTGTACAGCGGCTCGCAGGACCTGTTCGAGCAGCACCGGGAGACCCTGGCCGTCCCGGCGGGCACCACGTACGTCGGCGGGGACGCGGGTTTCGCCGCCCTGTACGACGTGGCGCTGCTCAGCGCCATGTACGGCATGTTCGCGGGCACCGCGCACGCCTTCGCCCTGATCCGTCGGGAGGACATCGACCCCACCGGGTTCGCCCCGCTGCTCGCCGACTGGCTCACCGCGATGGCCCCGTCGGTGCACCAGACCGCCGACCAGCTGCGCAGCGGCGACTACACCAGGAACGTCGTCTCCGACCTGGCCATGCAGGTGGCCGGCACGCCGACGTTCCTGGAGACGGCGCGACAGCAGGGCGTCAGCCCCGAACTGCTCAGCCCCTACTTCGAGCTGATGCACCGCCGCCTGACCGAGGCCGGCGGCAAGGAGGACCTGACGGGAGTGATCGACCTGCTGCTGCGCTGACCGGCGTGGAACACCGCGGGTGGTCGGGGCCGGTCACCGAATCCGCGCCTCGTGGCTGCGTCACCAGTTCGAGTGAACTGAAGGTGTATCCGCAGATGAGGCCAGGTGGCCGCCTAGCGTGTCGACGTTGCTTGTGCCTCAAGCACGTCAAGCCCACACTTGAGGAGGAGGTGCCGTCTTGACCGCTCTTGCACAGGAGAGGCCCGAGATCATGTCTGAGGCCGGGGCTGAATCCGTGAACGAACCCCACCTCGACGAGGTCTTGTGGCAGGCGTGGAAGGGCATGGATCTCCCCGAGGGCTACCGCGCTGAGATCATCGAGGGAGCCATCGAGGTGTCGCCCACCGCCCGCCGCTCGCACGGTCTGATCGCCAACCGTGTGCGCAGGGCTCTGGACAGATTCCTGGACGGCGGCGAGTACGCCTGCCACCAGGATGTGAATGTGATCCACGAGCGCAAGGTCTGGGTGCCGGACGCCTTTGTCGCTCCGGAGGACACCGAGTCGTGTCGCGACGAAGAAGACATGGGGGTCAGGGCCGACTGCGTCCAACTCATCGTCGAGGTGGTCTCGCCCGGCACGCGGAACCGGGACCGCGACCGGGTCAGGAAGCGCCGTGAGTACGCGCGTGCCGGCATCCCCGTGTACGTCGTCATCGACGACCACGACGGCGAGGGGGCGGTCACCCTCTTCACCGGGCCTCGCCCCGACAAGGCGGACTGGGAGGACATCCACCGGGTGCCCTACGGCACCGAGGTCGTCATTCCCGAGGGCCCGGCCAAGGGGTTCGCCGTGACGGAGGCCGTCACCGGTCGGCTCCGGACCTGACGCTCCACCCGGCAAGTTGCCCACTGGTCGCCTCCGACTGAACCATCAGGCTCCAGGTGGTGTCTCACCAGGCGATACGTGTAGGGCGTTGCTGGGGAGGCAACTCATGGCCATGGTCGGGCTGTTCTGGATCGCCGAGGACGGCGGGGTGTATGTGGGGGCGGAGCCCGAGGGGGCCGGGCGGGGGCTGCGGCTGACGCGGGACGGCGTCGTGGGGCTCGGCGTGGACCAGGGTGGCGAGTGGCGGTGGGCGGACCTGCGGTCGGTCGCCCTGCGGTACGTGCGGATCCGGTCCGCCGGGCGACTGGTGGTCACCGCCGCCGTCGACCTCGCGCTCAGCGCCGTGGCCGGCGGCGGTGGCAGCCCGGGGGCCTTCGAGGTGCACCTGGAGACGGCCGACGGGACCACCGTCGAACTGGAGGCGTACATGGCGTCCGCCGTCGGCGGCTACGTCGAGTCCGAGTACGACCTCTCCATCGCCCTCCTCAACCGCCTCGTCGACGGCACGGCGGACCTCGCCCCCCTGGAGGACTGGGGCCGCGCATACGCCGCCGAGGGCACCCCGCGACGCGAGGAGCGCGAAGCGCTGCTCCGAAAGTGGACCGACGGCTGAGCCCCCGAGCCCCCGACCCCGGGGGCTCGGCCCATGCCCAGGTCCCGGGGGCCTCGGCCCAGCACCTGGCCCGGCCTTGACTAAGGCCCCCTGGCCCCGGCACCTGGCCCCGGTGACCCCCACCGTGACGCATAGTGACCGTTGAGTCAGGTCGTCGTCAGAGGTGCGGTGGGCCGGCGATCTTCGGGTGCCGGGTCGGCGTCGCGGTCGGGGTGAGTGACGTCCGCCACCCGTCGATGCCCGCGCCGGTGTCCGAGGGGCGGTGTGGCGGGTGGTCGTACGTGGTGATCGTCCCGTTCTTCTCCGACATGTCCGTGTCCGCCCGGCGGCCCGCGTCCGGGCCGGCGTCGTGAGTCCGGTCACCCTCTCTGACCTGCCCACTCCTCGGACCTCTGCCCCGGCGGTCACCCTCGCGGACCCCCGTGACACGTCAACGGGCACCGGGCCGCGCGCCGTTCGGCCCGTGCCGTTTCCCGCGCCGCCCCGCGCCCCGCGGGCCGTGAAGGGCGCACGACGCAGCACGAGCCCCTTGCTTTACCCTCTTCACACCGAGACCACACAACGCTGTTGTCATCTCGTTAAGTGATTACTCCTTGACGCTGCGGTGATCAGCGCGTTGGCTTTCAGCCACCTGGGTCTCAGTGCCGACCCACGCCCGGAAGGCCCTTGATGTGAACGCCCGTAAGACCAGCACGACCGGCACCAGCCGTATACGTCGTACCGCCCTGCACCGCACCGCCACCGCCCTCGCGGCGTCCGCCGCGGCCGTCTCCCTCGCCGCCTGCGGGGTCGTGGACGTCGGCAGCAGCGCGGAGGCGAGCCCCACGAAGGGCGACGACATCACGGTGGGCGTTCTCTTCCCTGACAAGGAGACCAAGCGCTACGAGCAGTTCGACCTCCCGATCATGAAGAAGAAGATCGGCGAACTGACCGACAACAAGGCGACGGTCCAGTACGCCAACGCGGACAAGGACCCGGAGACCCAGATCGAGCAGCTCGAGCGGATGGTGACCGACAAGGTCGACATCATCGTGGTCGACGCCGTGGACTCCAAGAGCATCGCGAGCGCCGTCGAGACCGCCGACAAGGCCGGCATCCCGGTCATCGCCTACGACCGGCTCGCCCAGGGCCCGATCGACGGCTACGTCTCCTTCGACAACGAGCTGGTCGGCCAGGTGCAGGGCCGCTCCCTGGTGGAGAAGCTCGGCGACAGCGCCGCCAACAAGATCGTCATGATGAACGGGTCGACCACCGACCCCAACGCCGCCATGTTCAAGGAGGGCGCCCTCTCCGAACTCGGCGACAAGGTGACGATCTCCGAGACGTACGACACCAAGGACTGGGACCCGGTCGTCGCGAAGGCGAACATGGAGGAGGCCGTCGCCAAGCTCGGCGCCGGCAACATCGACGCCGTCTACGCCGCCAACGACGGCATCGCGGGTGCCGTCATCGGCGTCCTGAAGGCCTCCGGCGTCTCCAAGGTGCCGCCGGTCACCGGGCAGGACGCCGACCTGGACGCGGTGCAGCGGATCGTCGCGGGCGACCAGTACATGACCGTGTACAAGTCGTTCCCGCTGGAGGCGAACGCCGCCGCCGAGATGGCCGTCGCCAAGGTCCAGGGCCGCTCCATCGAGTTCGACGCCCTCGCCAAGGACAGCGTCGACTCCCCGACCACCAAGAAGATCCCCGCCCAGCTGGTTCCGCCGGTCGCGCTGACCAAGAAGAACATCGCGGACACGGTCATCGCCGACGGCATCTACACCGTCAAGCAGATCTGCACGGCGGAGTACAGGGCCGACTGCGACGCGCTCAAGCTGAACTAACACCGAGCGACGACAACGACGTCAGCGGCGACAACGACGTCACGACGTCAGCCACGACAACGACGTCAGCGGCGGCGGGCGGCCGGACGCGGCCCCCGCCGCCGTCCTGCGTAGATCCTGTGCAGTCCCCGCGCCAAGATCACGCCATGGTCTAGGGTTTCGGCCTGTCATGTCGTGATCACGGGGGACGACTGTCGGGATGCTGCACCACAACGGGGACCCGGCGGAGCGCTGCGCGCGCACCGCCGCCGGGGGACCAACACACTCAATGGGCCCCAAGGCCCGCTCCAGGCGACGCACAGCGGCAGCCCGGTCGGCGCCCCTCCCCACCGCGTCTCTCCCCACCGCGTCTCTCTCCACCGCGCCCTCCTCCCCCGCGTCCCTCGCCCCACCCCTCGCGCTGGCGCTCTCCCCCGCCCTCCTGACCGCCTGCACGGCGGTCGACGGCGGTGAACCGGACGGCGGCGGCAAGAAGCCCGCGCCCAGCGACCGCCCCACCGCCACCACCGCCACCCCCGCCCCCGCCTACGACGGCCCCCGTCTCCCGGGCTTCGCCGCGAAGCCCGCGTGGAGCCTGGCCACCGGCCGCACCGCTCCCGGTGTGCTGGACCTGACGTTCACCGGTACGACGGTGTGGCGGCTGCCCGACGGCAAGCGGCTGTGGACGCAGGAGGAGGGGGCGGACGAGACCCCGCTGGACCCGGTGCGGTTCACCCGGGACGGCTCGGTCCTCTACGGGTACGCCACCGCCGCGGACGGCACGGAGCACGGTCTGGCCGTCGACCCCCGCACCCGCGAGGTCCTCGCCGAGGACCTCCCCGTCGACCACGTCCCCGCGGTCGACGAGGCCACGGGCTACGGCCACCTCTCCACCACCGACGGCTTCCACGCCTTCGCACCGGCCGGCTGACACGGCCGCCCGGCCCCCTGACACCCCCCAGTTCAGCCCCACCTACCTGAGGAATTCCCTTGCGTACCCGAATGTCTGCCTCCGCCTGCGCCCTTCTGCTCGCCCTCACCGTCACCGCCTGCGGCGACGACGGGGTCGAGCTGCCGATGGCCGGTGACACGGAGGCGGTCGCCACCTACGTCGACAAGAACGTCGGCTGCCAGGACACCGACTACTACACGTCGTCCGATCTGGCGGAGATCCGCGCCGAGTTCAGCGACGCCATCGACGGCGGCGGCGACTGCGACGTCGACGACGACACCGACATCGACTTCCTGCACGTCACCGACATGACCGAGTTCCAGAAGGACCTGGCCGCGTCCGACGAGTCCGACGACAACGGCCTCATGATCGGGATGAACTTCGTCCTCGACGTCGACCGAGACGAACACGCCCGGGCCCTGCTCGACGCCGGTCTCCTCTACATCGACTGCGAGCCGGGCCTGGAGATCCCCGACACGTACACCCGCGTCGAGGCGGAGGCGGGCTGCGTGCTGACGAACTACGAGCGCGAGTGACGAGCGGGAGGGACGAGAGCGGGTGACGAGCGGGAGGGACGAGAGCGGGTGCCCGTCCCGCCGCCCGTCCCGCTCACGCCACCCGCGTGAACTCGATCGTCACCTCCGGCGGGCCCCCGGGCACCCCCCGGTAGATGCCCTTGTGCGGGGTGACGTCGTCGTAGTCCCGGCCGCGCCCGACGACGACATGGGACTCGTCGGCGCGGACCCGGTTCGTGGGGTCGTAGCCGGCCCAGTCGCCCGCCCAGTACTCGATCCAGGCGTGGCTCTGCCCCGCGACGGGCCGGTACAGCTCCGCCTCGCGCTCGGGGTGGAGATAGCCGGAGACATAGCGGGCGGGCATCCCGAGGCCGCGCAGCATGCCCAGGGTGAGATGGGCGATGTCCTGGCAGACACCGGCCCGCTGGTCCCACGCCTCCGCCGCGCTGGTGTGCACACCGGTGGCGCCCGGCACGTACGCCACATGGTCGGCGACCATCGCCGACACGGCGACCGCCGTCTCGTGCACGTCCAGCCCGGCGGCCGCCTCCCGCGCCCGCTCGACCAGCTCCGCCGGGAGCGTGGTGCGGCGGGTCGCGGTCAGGTACTCCAGCAGCCGGGAGTCGGCGGTCACCCGGTGGACCTCCGCCCAGGCCGGCGCGTCCGCGAGCGGCTCCGGCGGCGCCGTCTCCACCAGGCTGGACGCGGTGATCGTCAGGTCGCCGTGCGGGTCCATCAGGTCGAAACCGGTGACCTGGGTGCCCCAGTAGTCCCAGTACGACCAGGTCGGCGTCGACGGGTTGACCAGCACCCGCGCGTCCAGGGTGGTCTGGCCCGGCAGGGTCAGCGGGGTCATCCGCACCTCGTTGTGCGACGACGACGCGGGCTGGGCGTACGGGACACGGGTGGTGTGCCGGATGCGCAGGCGCCGGGTGGCGTACGTCGCGGGGGGTGGGGTCATCGCGCTCACGCGCCTTCCTGGGCCCACTCGACGGGCCCCTGGTACGGGAAGAACTTCTCGGCCACCGCCTCCGCCGAGGCCATGCAGGCCCGCTGGAGGTCCCGCAGCAGCGTCGGCAGCCCGGCCTCCAGGGACGCGGAGTCCAGGTACTCCAGATGGGTGCGCAGCGCGCCGATCGGCCGGCGGGCCGGGTCCTGGCGCGGGCGGCCGAGCGCGGCGAGGCACTCCTCGGCCGTGGTCAGCGCGTGCAGCGCCGAGCGCGGGAAGTCCCGGTCGAGGAGCAGGAACTCGGCGACCTTGGGGCTGTCGCCGAAGCCGCCGTGCAGGCGCGCGTACGCCTCGTCGGCGCCGCTCGCGCTCAGCAGGGTCGGCCAGTCGGGCGCGTGCGCCGCGTCCAGGACCCGTACCGACAGCAGCCGCACGGTCATGTCGACCCGCTCCAGGCTGCGGCCGAGGACCACGAACCGCCAGCTGTCGTCCCGGCTCATCGTGGAGTCCGCGAGCCCGAAGAACAGGGCCGCGCGCCTGCGGACCAGCTCCAGATAGGCGTACGGGCCGCCGGTGCGGCGGGCGGCCGTGCGCTGGTCGGCGAGGGCGTGCCAGGTGGAGTTGAGGCACTCCCACATCTCGGAGGAGACGGCCTCGCGGGCACTGCGGGCGTTCAGCCGGGCGGCGCCGAGCGCCCCTTCGATGCTGCCGGTGGAGTGCGCGTCGAAGGCCAGCCGGTCCAGGACCTGCCGCATGTCGCAGTGCTGGTCCGGAGCGTCGACGCCGAGGATCGCGTACAGCGAGCGGCAGGCGGCGTCCTCGTCGCGCCAGGGGTCCTCCAGGAGGCGGTGGAGGTAGGCGTCGAGGATGCGGCCGGTGGCGTCGGCGCGTTCCACGTAGCGGCCCGTCCAGGTCAGGGCCTCGGCTATCCGGGAGAGGATCACGTCGTTCACTGCTGCTGCGCCCCTTCCTGCACGACCGTGCGGGTGCCGTCGGGTCCGAGCTGACGCGGTGCCTTCTCCAGCGGGCCGCTCTCCTCCTCGTGCCGCTGCTCGGCGGGGCCCTCGGCGAGGACCCAGGTGTCCTTGGAGCCGCCGCCCTGGCTGGAGTTGACGATGAGGTTGCCCTCCTGGAGGGCGACCCGGGTCAGTCCGCCGGGCAGCACCCAGACCTCGCTGCCGTCGTTCACGGCGAAGGGGCGCAGGTCGATGTGGCGGGGCGCCATGCGTTCCCCGGCGAGGGTGGGGGACGTGGACAGGGCGACGGGCCGCTGCGCGATCCAGCCGCGCGGATCGGCGAGGACGGCGGCGCGGGTGCGCTCCAGCGTGTCCCGGTCCGCCTTGGGGCCGATGACGATGCCCTGTCCGCCGGCCCCGTCGACCGGTTTGACGACGAGCTGGTCGATCTGGTCGAGCACCGCCTCCAACTGCCCCGGCTCGTCCGGGCGGAACGACTCCACGTTGGGCAGGACCGGTTCCTCACCGAGGTAGTACCGGATCAGGTCGGGCACATACGTGTAGAGCAGCTTGTCGTCGGCGATGCCGTTGCCTACGGCGTTGGCGAGCGTCACGTTGCCCGCCATCGCGGCGCCCATGACGCCGGGGCAGCCGATCACCGAGTCGGGCCGGAAGTGGAGCGGATCGAGGAAGTCGTCGTCGAGCCGCCGGTATACGACATGGACGGGCATCTCCCCGCGCGTGGTCCGCATCCACACCCGGTTCCCCCGGCACACCAGGTCGTGTCCCTCGACCAGCTGGACGCCCATCAGCCGGGCCAGCAGCGCGTGTTCGAAGTAGGCGGCGTTGTTGGGGCCGGGCGTGAGCACGACGACGCGAGGGTCCCCGATGCCGCCGGGCGCGGCGGCCCGTAGCGCGGCGAGCAGTTTCTGCGCGTAGCCGTCGACGGGCAGGACGTGCTGTTCGGCGAAGAGGGAGGGGAAGACGCGGGTCATCGCCCGCCGGTTCTCGATGACGTACGACACCCCGGACGGCACCCGGACGTTGTCCTCCAGCACCCGGAAGGCGCCCGCCTCGTCGCGGACGAGGTCGATGCCGGCGACATGGATGCGGACCCCGCCGGGCGGCTCCACGCCGTGCGCGGACCGATGGAAGTGCGGGGAGTTGAGGAGCAGCCGCCAGGGCACGACCCCGTCCTCGAAGGCGCGGCACGGCCCGTAGGCGTCGGCGAGGTACGCCTCCAACGCCCGGACGCGCTGGGCGACTCCGCGCTGGATGAGATCCCACTCCAGGGCGTCCAGGATCCTCGGCACGAGATCGAGCGGCCAGGGTCTCTCCTCGCCCGCGAAGGCGTAGGTGACGCCCCGGTCCGTGAACGCGCGGGCCATCTGGTCCGCCCTGAACCTCAGTTCGGCCGGTTCGATGGGCTGGAGCGCGGCCAGCACCGGCTCGTAGGCGGCCCTGACCTCACCCGGCCGCTCGAACATCTCGTCCCACGCGTCGGCCAACGCGTACGCGTCAAATATGTCCGCCATGGCCCGACGGTAAGTGCGCTCCGTAACAAGCTGATCACCGTCTTGTTTCCGCCATCTTGCGGGAACGATCGCGACCAGCGGAAACGGAGGGTTTGAAGTACGTCCGCGCGGGGGAGTCGCTCCGCGCGAACCACCCGCGGCCGACCCGCGCGCCCGGCCGCGCGGCACCGGCACGGGCGGCCGCCGGGCGGACCGCACCCCCGGCCGCGCCCCGTCCCGGTCTTCACGGACCCTCCATGCGACCTCCAGGCATCGTTTCTTCAGCTTGTTGCAGGGCGTAATACCTGAGGGGTGGACAAGAGGGGACAGAGAGGGGCGCTTCGGGGCAGGGGGACGGTGTCGTCGTGTTGCGGAGGCGGTGCGGGCCGCGCATAGTTGCGCTGCGAACAGGCTGGAACCGGGGGTGAGTTGGTCATGGCCGGGTATGCGACGGACGGGCATCCCCACGGTGCCGACCGGCTCTGCGAGGCCGGGGACCGGGTGTACGCGCGAGCGGTACGGCGGGGTCGTCTCCCGCGCGAGGACGCGGAGACCGTGCCCTGTCTGGTCGAACTGGCCCTGCTGCACCCCGACCCCGACGACATGGGCTGGCTGGTGCCCACCTCTCCGCAGGAGGTCATGACCCGGCTGCTGCGCGGCGTCCACGCCGAGGTCAGCGCCAGCCAGGCCCGGGTGGGCGCGGCCGTCGAGGCCGTCGAGTGGTACGCGGGCCTCAGCGCCGTACGGCCCGGTCAGCCGGCGGAGGGCACGGCGATCCGCGTGCTTGACGGGCTGTCCCGGATCCGGGCGGCGATCGACGAGGCCACCGACCGCTGCACCACCGAGGTGATGACCGTGCAGCCCGGCGGCATCCGGCGGGAGGACGAGCTGCGCGAGGGACTGCACCGGGCGCTCGCCATGTGCCGGCGGGGCGTACGGATGCGGGACCTGTACACGCATGTGGCCCGGCACGGGCAGGGCCTGCACAACTACATGGAGATGATGGGCGAGGCGGCGGAGGCCCGCACCCTCGACGAGGTCGTGGAACGCCTCATGGTCTTCGACCGCACCGTGGCCTTCATCCCCGCCAACACCGACCGCACCATGGCCCTGGAGATCCGGCACCCCGCGCTGGTGGAGTACCTGGTCACCGTCTTCGAACGGCTCTGGCGCCTCGGCATCCCGCTGACCGCGCCGCTGCCGTCCTCCGGCGTCGCGGGCATCACCCACCGGGAGCGGTCCATCGCCGCGCTCCTCGCGGAGGGCCACCAGGACGCGGTCGTCGCCGAACGCCTCGGCATAAGCGTCCGGACCTGCCGCGCCCACATCGCCCGGCTCTCCGAGACCCTGGGTGCCGCGAGCCGCACCCAACTCGGCGTCCGCATCGCCCAGGTGGGGCTGGACGGCCCGCAACGGCCGGCCACGGAGACCGGGGACGACCTGCTGTCCCTGCCCGCCCCGTCCGCCCGGCCTAGGGCAGCGGCTGTTCCTGCTCCAGAATCCCCGACTGCGCGATGAGATACCCGAGCTGAGCCCGGCTGCCGCTGCCGAGCGCCGTGGCCAGCTTGGCGATGTGTGCCCGGCAGGTCCGCACGTTCATCCCGAGCCGCCGCGCGATGGCCTCGTCGACGTGGCCCTCGACGAGGAGTTTCGCGATGGAGTGCTGGATCTCGCTGATCCCGTCGGGGGCGGTCTCGTAGGGGGCGCCTGCGGTGAGGGGGACGGCCCGGCCCCACATGAACTCGAAGACCTTGACGAGGTAGCGCACGAGTCCCGGGTGCCTGAGCTCCAGGGCGACCTGCTGGTCGTCGCGGGTGGGGATGAAGGCGACGGTGTCGTCGCAGATGATGAGCCGCTCCACCAGTTCGTCGATGGTGCGGTACTCCACCTTGCCGTTGGACAGCTGGGCCACGTAGGCCAGTTTCTCGGGGTTGTAGCGGGCGGTGTGCTGGTACAGCGTGCGGATGCGCACACCGCGTTCGATCAACGGCCTGTCCCGCTCCAGGCCCTGGAGAAGGTTGCGCTCGGAGATGCGGTTGCTCGGCTGGACCGTGAGCACCTCGGTCCGGCACTCGGCGGTCGCCAGGTTCAGCGCCGCCTGGATGCGTTCGCCGCCCTCCAGCACGGTGATGGCGTGCGTGGGCGTCGTCGCCTGGGCGGTGAGGGTCATGAACGGTTCGAAGACGTCGGCGAGTTCGATCGACCGCCTCCGCTGCTCGGCGATCTCCCGTTCGATCGGGTTGAGCCGCTGGGCCAGGGCGACCGAAGGGGGAACCGGGCGGAGCCAGTTCGCGTCATCGGGGTCGGGGTGTAGGAGGGCGAACTCCATGAGGCAGGGGGCGGGTTCCACGTCCTCACGGGCGAGGCGTCCGGTCCGCAGCGCGTGCGCATAGAGACGAGCTCCGTCTTCGCACAGATCAGCCACCGTATGGGGATGTACCGCCTTGGCCCGATTTTTACTCAAATCTCCACCCCCCAGGGTCCTGAACATGCAGGAACATGATGCATCGATTATGTGGCCATGACGTGCCCGAATGAGCCATCGTCGTATGCGACGGGGGAAGAGGGGACCTTCAAGTGAGGACGAAGCCGACTATGCGTAAGAGAATGCTTCGCTCGGTGCTTGTCGCCGCCTTCTCCACCGTTATCGCCTTCGGAGCCCTGGGTGGCCTCTCCGAGACGAAGCGTGACACTCGCGCGGACACCAGTTGGCCGGCGGTGGCGGAGTCGACGACGCTGGCGCGAGCCTTGGACACCAGTTGGCCGGTGCCCCCGGCCGGTGGCGGTGCGAGGGCCTGACATGACGACTCCACCCGACGACCGATCCTTCCGCCGAGAAATGGCTACCGCCTACCGATCCGGTTGGCACTTCATCGACCTGGCCACCGCCATCCCCCACAGCGGTGACTCGTTGATGGTGACCGTGTTCGGTGAGCCGGTGGTGGTGACCCGGGACGAGGACGAGGACATCCGGGCGTACCGATGTCTGCGGCGACCGCGCGGCGCGCCGCAGCCCGTACGGTGCGCCGTCCGATACGGGATGATCTTCGTCAATCTCGACCAGCGCGACCATCAGCTCACCGAACCGGAGACCCCGGCCACCACGGCCGTATCAGCCACCCCCCGCAGTGCCTGAAGCGATTCCCCCGTCGTTTCAAATCGCTCAGGCGCTTCCCCCCAGCAGCGGCGTCACCGTGACCTGAACACGGTGACGCCGCTGCAGGTTTCCGGGGATATTTCGGGATCCCCACCGCTATCGCCCGTGGGCCGTCGTGGCTGAAAATGATCAGCCGTGGCCGGGTCGGTGGTCAGCCCCGCCCGAGCGCCGCCGTCAGCTCGATCTCGATGACCACCCGGTCCGGGTTCGGGCCCGGCATCCTGCCGTACCGCTCCGCGTACCGCCGCACCGCGTCCGCGATCCGCTCCGGCTCCGTGGACACCCGTGCGCGCCCCTCCAGCGTGGCCCAGCGCCCGCCGTCCACCTGGCACACCGCGACCGCGGCCCCGTCCGGGCCCGCCGCCCGGACGTGCCGCACCTTCCTGCTCGACTTGTTGGTGATCACCCGAGCCAGACCCGCCTCCGGGTCGTATGTCACCCCGACGGGCACCACATGCGGGGTGCCGTCCGGGCGGAGGGTCGTCAGGGTGCACAGGTGCCGCTCCCGCCAGAAGGCGAGGTACGTCTCGTCGGGGGCACCCGGGTCCAGGGAGTAGGAGGCCATGAAACGCAACCTATCGGTTCACCTCCCGCCCACCGCCTTGAGTGGAATAGACTCAACTTTGTGTACGTTGCTCAAGTCAGCGTGGATGAGGGCTGACACAAGGAGGAGAACGCGAACGTGGACGCCGAGCTGACCAACAGGAGCCGGGACGCGATCAACGCGGCCAGCAGCCGGGCCGTGTCCGAGGGGCACCCGGACTTCACCCCCGCCCATTTGCTGCTGGCTCTGCTCCAGGGCCAGGACAACGAGAACATCACCGACCTGCTCGCCGCCGTCGACGCCGACCAGGCGGCCGTCCGCGCCGGCGCGGAGAAGGTCCTCGCGGGCCTGCCCAGCGTGACCGGCTCCACCGTGTCGCCGCCCCAGCCCAACCGCGAGCTGCTCGCCGTGGTCGCCGACGCCCAGTCCCGGGCCAGGGACCTGGGCGACGAGTACGTCTCCACCGAGCACCTCCTGATCGGGATCGCCGCGAAGGGCGGCCAGGCCGGGGACGTACTCTCCAGGCAGGGTGCGAACGCCGAGAAGCTTCTGGAGGCGTTCCGGAAGGCCAGGGGAGGACGCCGGGTGACCACAGCCGATCCGGAGGGGCAGTACAAGGCCCTGGAGAAGTTCGGTACGGACTTCACCGCCGCCGCGCGGGAGGGCAAGCTCGACCCCGTCATCGGCCGGGACCAGGAGATCCGCCGGGTCGTCCAGGTCCTGTCCCGCCGCACCAAGAACAACCCGGTCCTCATCGGTGAACCCGGCGTCGGCAAGACCGCCGTCGTCGAGGGCCTCGCCCAGCGGATCGTCAAGGGCGACGTGCCCGAGTCCCTCAAGGACAAGCGGCTCGTCGCGCTCGATCTCGGCGCCATGGTCGCCGGCGCGAAGTACCGCGGTGAGTTCGAGGAGCGCCTGAAGACCGTCCTCGCCGAGATCAAGGACTCCGACGGGCAGATCATCACCTTCATCGACGAGCTGCACACCGTCGTCGGCGCGGGCGCCGGCGGCGACTCCGCGATGGACGCCGGCAACATGCTGAAGCCGATGCTGGCCCGCGGCGAGCTGCGCATGGTCGGCGCCACCACCCTCGACGAGTACCGCGAGCGCATCGAGAAGGACCCGGCGCTGGAGCGCCGCTTCCAGCAGGTCCTCGTCTCCGAGCCCACCGTCGAGGACACCATCGCGATCCTGCGCGGACTCAAGGGCCGCTACGAGGCCCACCACAAGGTCCAGATCGCCGACGCGGCCCTGGTCGCCGCCGCCACCCTCTCCGACCGGTACATCACCTCCCGCTTCCTGCCCGACAAGGCCATCGACCTCGTCGACGAGTCCGCCTCCCGGCTGCGCATGGAGATCGACTCCTCGCCCGTCGAGATCGACGAGCTCCAGCGCGCCGTCGACCGGCTGAAGATGGAGGAGCTGGCTCTCGACAAGGAGACCGACGCCGCCTCCCGCGAGCGCCTCGAACGGCTCCGCCGCGACCTCGCCGACAAGGAGGAGGAGCTGCGCGGCCTGAACGCCCGCTGGGAGAAGGAGAAGCAGTCCCTCAACCGCGTCGGCGAACTGAAGGAGAAGCTCGACGACCTGCGCGGCCAGGCGGAGCGGGCCCAGCGCGACGGGGACTTCGACACCGCCTCCAAGCTGCTCTACGGCGAGATCCCCACCCTGGAGAAGGCCCTGGAGGCCGCCTCCGAGGCGGAGGAGGCGTTGACATCTTCCGCCTCCGGCGGGGGTGCCAAGGACACCATGGTCAAGGACGAGGTCGGCGCCGACGACATCGCCGACGTCGTCGCCTCCTGGACCGGCATCCCCGCCGGGCGCCTGCTGGAGGGCGAGACCCAGAAGCTGCTCCGTATGGAGGACGAGCTGGGCCGCCGCCTCATCGGCCAGACCGAGGCCGTGCGCGCCGTGTCCGACGCGGTACGGCGCTCCCGCGCGGGCATCGCCGACCCGGACCGCCCGACCGGCTCGTTCCTCTTCCTCGGCCCGACCGGTGTCGGCAAGACCGAGCTGGCGAAGGCCCTCGCCGACTTCCTCTTCGACGACGAGCGGGCCATGGTCCGCATCGACATGTCGGAGTACAGCGAGAAGCACAGCGTGGCCCGCCTGGTCGGCGCCCCGCCCGGCTACATCGGCTACGAGGAGGGCGGCCAGCTCACCGAGGCCGTCCGCCGCCGCCCGTACAGCGTGGTGCTGCTGGACGAGGTGGAGAAGGCCCACCCGGAGGTCTTCGACATCCTGCTCCAGGTGCTCGACGACGGCCGCCTCACCGACGGACAGGGCCGGACGGTCGACTTCCGCAACACCATCCTGATCCTCACCTCCAACCTGGGCAGCCAGTTCCTGGTCGACCCGGTCACCACCGAGACGGAGAAGAAGGAGCAGGTCCTGGAGGTGGTCCGGGCCTCCTTCAAGCCGGAGTTCCTCAACCGCCTCGACGACCTCGTGGTCTTCTCCGCCCTCGACAAGGCCGAGCTGGAGCGGATCGCGGGCCTCCAGATCGACCGACTCGCCAAACGGCTCGCCGAGCGCCGCCTCACCCTGGAGGTCACCCCGGCGGCCCTCGCGTGGCTCGCCGACGAGGGCAACGACCCGGCGTACGGTGCCCGCCCGCTGCGCCGTCTCGTGCAGACCGCGATCGGTGACCGGCTCGCCAAGGAGATCCTGGCCGGCGAGGTCAAGGACGGCGACACGGTCCGCGTCGACGCCTTCGGCGATGGGCTGATCGTGGGTCCGGCGACCGGAAAGACCCTGTAGTTCACGACTGCCCGATGAGGCAGGTTGCCCGGTGGGGGGCAAGGGAGAGAGGGTGGGCTATGACGTCTGGTCTCAGCGACGGCCGGACGAGCCAGACGACAGTTGGAGTGTCCAAGTATGTCCATCGACCCGTCCTCGATTCCGAACTTCGGGGGCCAGCCCGAGCCGCAGCCCGGCCCCCCGCCGGGCCCCGTGGTGCCGGATCAGGACCTCGTGAAGCAGCTCCTCGACCAGATGGAGCTCAAGTACGTCGTCGACGACGAGGGTGACCTCGCGGCGCCGTGGGAGGAGTTCCGCACCTACTTCATGTTCCGGGGCGAGGGCGACCAGCAGGTCTTCTCGGTGCGCACGTTCTACGACCGTCCGCACCAGATCACCGAGAAGCAGGCCCTGCTGGAGACCATCGACGACTGGAACCGCCGCACCCTGTGGCCCAAGGTCTACAGCCACACCCACGACGACGGCACGGTCCGTCTCATCGGTGAGGCCCAGCTCCTGATCGGCACCGGCGTCAGCCTGGAGCACTTCGTCTCCTCGACCGTCAGCTGGGTCCGCGCCGCCATCGAGTTCGACAAGTGGCTCGTCGAGCAGCTCGGCCTCGCCGAGGACATCGACGAGTCCGACAAGCCCGAGAGCGACGACGAGTAGTCCTTCCCTCAGGGTCATTGCACCAGAGCGCACCCGGTTGATCACCGTCAGGTACGCCCGTAGACATAGGAGAGCCCGGCCAGGGCGGTGACCACCCCGGTGGCCTGCCAGGGCCGGGCTCTAGCCGTAAGGGCGAGGGCGAGCGCCAGGGGGAGCAGCGGCGCGAACGCCGGCAGCGCCACCGCCGAGGCCACCGCGAGCCCGTTCGGCCGGGACGGCCCCGCCGGCCCCGCGGGCGCCCGCCCCCACCCAGCGCCCGGTGAGCACCGCGTACAGCGCCCAGGCCGCGCACGCGGTGAGCAGCGGCTCCGTGTACGGCATCGACCGCACCACCGAGTGGGCAGCGGCCCCCACAGCAGGACCAGCGCGGTCCCGGCGGCGGGACCGTACAGCCGGGCCCCGACCGCGTACATCCCGCAGGCGGCCACCGGCGTCGGCAGACGGCGCATGCCCTTCGGGCTCGGCCAACGGTGCAGGTCGACAGGAAGGGCCGGTAGTCGTTCAGCGCCCTGTCCCAGCCGGCGCCCTAGAAGGGGCGCCGGCCGGGTCCCGGCCGCTTGAACCCGACCTCCGGGGCCGTGACGTCGTCGCTCGGTCGAACGCTCAGCAGCGAGGAGCAGTTGGAAGAGCGGGTCGCCCTTCGTATGGGACGGCAGGAGCGCCTTGGTACGCCTGATCGGCCCGAGCTGTGGGTGGTGCTCGACGAGGCGGTACTCAGACGTCCGGTCGGTGGCCGGGAGGTGATGGGTGAGCAGTTGACGCGGCTGCTCGGAACCATGACGGAACCTCACATCACCGTGCAGGTACTGCCGTTCGACCAAGGTGAGCACGATGCTTTGGGCGGATCGCTCACGGTGCTCACCATGCCGGACGACTCGGAGATCGCCTACACGGAAGGCGCGCACTACGGCCAACTCATCGAGGATCCGGACGAAGTCAGGAGTTTCGCGCTGACTTACGATCGGCTGCGGGCGGCAGCTCTGCCCCCGCCCATGTCGCTCGACATGATCCGATCCGTGATGGAGGACAACCACCGTGGAGCCAACGTCCCGTCCCGATCTGAACGGCGTCGCCTGGCGCAAGAGCAGCTACAGCAATCAGGAGGGAGGCGACTGCGTGGAGGTGGCCGACCCGTTCCGAGGGGCCGTCGTCCCGGTCCGTGACAGCAAGGTCCCGCACGGTCCAGCGCTGTACTTCGACGCCGTCTCCTGGGCCGCTTTCATAGGCGAGTTGAAGGGCGGGTAGTACGACCGCCCCTGGGGCAGCCGGGCCCTGGCCGCCGTCCGTCTTCCGGGCTCACCGGACCCTTGTCCACGAGGGTCCGGCGGGCCACTGACCTCCCCAAAGAACCGAGGGAAAGAACTACCCGCCCACCCACCCACCCCGGCCGGGAGGCCCACGTCACCCGTCCGAGTGACCGGTTTGCAGGTGCGGGATGCGGACGGCTACGTTCGCCGCGACAACCGCACAAAGACTTCGGCCCTCGGCCGGGACGGCAATCCCGAACGAGGGCCTGACCGATCAGGAAGAAGCACCTTCCCGATGGCTGACCCGCAGTCTAACGCGCCCCTGCGCGCCGACGCCGGAGCACCGACCTCCGGCGTGATCCACGTACGCACCCGCCTCACGGCCGACTTCACGGTGATCTCCAACGCCCTCGCCCAGCGGCGCGGCAGCGCGGTCACGGTCGGCGTGGCGGCGTACATCTCCTCCCTCCCCACCGGCACCCTCGTGAGCATCGCCGCCCTGTGCGAGCACTTCGACGAGGGCGAGATCCTCATCTCGCGAGCGCTGAGGGAGTTGGAAGCGGCCGGATACCTGGAACGCCGCCGCGAACGGACGCCCACCGGGCAGGTCCGCACCCGGACGTACTTCTACGACGTACCCGGCGGCGAACCAGACCCGGACCCGGACCCGAACGGGCCTCCCAAGCCCCCCGGGCCTCGTCGCCCCCGGAAGCAGTCCGCCACGGCCACGCCCGCGCCCGGGGCTGTGCGGGACACGGAGGAGGCACCTGTACCGGGGGAGGAGACGACGGCGGAGACAGCGGATCCGGAAGCACAGGCCGAGACCGAGTCCAAGCCCGAGGCACCGGCCCCGCTCGCCGACGCCGACCCCCGAGCCATCGCCGTACTCGCCGGCCTCCGCCGGGTCGACCCCCGTCTTGTCCTGTCCGAGCGGGAAGCCGCCCGCCTCGCCCCGGCGGTCACCCGGTGGCTCGGGGCAGGTCTGCTGCCCACCCAGATCACCGACCACCTCACCGCACGACTCCCGGCAGACCTCCTCGTCCGGCCGGTCGGCATCCTGGCCTACCGCCTCAAGGAGACACCCCTGACCGCACCGGCGACCACAACCCCCCAGACCCCGGAACGCCCAGTGGTCTTGGACATGCGGAACTGCGACGGCTGCGACCGGGGCTTCCGCTCGGCGGGACACAGCCACTGCCGGGACTGCCGGTCCCGGGGCCTACTTCCCGCGACCGGCTGAGCCGGCGGCCGGGTGTGCGGCCACCCGCAGGTGGGGTGCGGAAGCTGACGCCAAGCGGAGGTGGGGCCTGGTCGACAGGTTCACGGACGGGCTTCTGACGCCCACGGAAACAGCCTCCTGCCTTCAGATTCCCCAGTCGACCCTCACCTCGTGGCTGAAGGGCAAAGCCGCTGGAGCACCACTGGTCCACCAGGTGGAACCGGTGAGGAAAGGGCAGCCTTCGGTGCCGTTCATCGCGGTGGCCGAGGCGCACGCCCTTCGTTCCCTGCGTTCCCTGGGGCTCCGCATGAGCGAGATCAGAGAGGCCGCCGCCGCCGTACGGGACGCTCTCGACACTCCCTACGGCCTCGTCTCCAGGAGAATCGCCACATACGGGGTGGACATCTTCATCGAGCACGGCTGGGGTGATCTCCGCAGAGCCCGCGACGGCCAGGTCCTCATCCATGAGGTGGTCTCCGACTATCTCCGCTACCTCACCTGGGAACCGGGCGACGACTTCCCTTCCAGCCTGCGGCTGAGGCAGTACCAGGACTCCGTCCCCGTCGTGATCGACCCGAGGTTCGGCCACGGACTCCCTGTCGTGGCCGCGAACCGCGTCACGGTCCAGGCCATCACCGACCTGTGGGAGGCCGGGGAAACCGTCGAGGACATCGCGTACGACTACGACATGACGCCTGAGCAGGTGGACGCGCTCTGCCAGGCAGTGGTGCACCTTGTCGCCTGAGTTCTTCCTCGACCGGAATCTCGGTCGTCGGGTGGCGGAGGGGCTGAGAGCCTGTGGATGGACGGTTCACCGCATCGGGGACGTCTTCCCGCACGACGGCCAGGACATCCCGGACGAGGAGTGGATCACGCACGGTCTCGACCGCTGCTGGGTTCCACCGGGCGGTCGAGAAGGGCGGTCCGGCGGCCTACGCCGTGCGGCACGACCGCATCGAACGCACCTGGCCGTGAGGGGCCGGCGAAGGAAGGCCGACCATATGTGCGACGGGCGCGGCGCCCGGAGCCCGAGTCGGACACACGCTGGGCAAGGGCCCCTGTCACGGGGGAGCAGTCGACGCTACCGGCGGCTCGAAGCACCCGGTCCGTGCTCTGCCCTCGCCACGCCGAGAACTCACACCCTGCCTGCCTGATCGGTCCATGACATTATCGTCCGCCGCGGGGACAGGCACAGAGGAGGCAGGCAACGATGAGTCGGCATCCAGGGCCCAGCACACTGGGGGAACTGCTGCGCGGGTACCGGTTCGCGGCCGGGCTCGGCCAGCGGGCGCTGGCCGAGCGGGCGGGGATCAGCGTCCGGACCCTGCGTTACCTGGAGCAGGGCCAGATCCGCCGGCCGCACGCCGACTCGATCCAGCGCCTGGTGGCGGCGCTGAACCTGTCCGAGGCCGCGCGCACCCGGCTGCGGGAGGCCGGCGAAGCCGCAGTGTCCTCGCCGCGAACGGCGGGACTGCGCGTGTCGGTCCTCGGTCCTTTGGTGCTGCACCTCGACGGCAGCCCCGTCGAGGTCCCCTCAGTGCTCCAGCGCAGCCTGCTGGGACTGCTGGCCATGCAGCCGGGCGTGGTGGTCGGTACCGACGAGATCGTCGACGTGCTGTGGGGCGAGCAGCCGCCACGTACCTGTCGGCAGTTGGTGCAGACCTATGTCAGACACCTGCGTGATCTGATCGACCGCGACCGGCCGGGGCCCGACGCGGGGCGCGTGCTGCGGGCGACCAAAGGCGGGTACCTGGCCGATCTGTCGGCCGAGGAGTCCGATGTGGCCACCTTCGACGAGTTGCTCGGTCTGGCCCGGCGTGCCGAGGCCGGTGGAGACCGCGCTGCCACGCTGGAGGCATACGGCCGAGCGCTGCGGTGCTGGCGAGGACCGGTGCTGGCCGATGGCGGCGAGCGGATCCGGGTACATCCGACGGCGGTCGCGATCGGTGGTCGTCAGGTCACGGCGGCCGTAGCCCGGGCGGACCTGGCGCTCGCGCTCGGCAGCGCGGAGGAAGTGGTCGCCGACCTGCGAGAGCTCAGTGCGCGCGAGCCGTTGCACGAAGAGCTCGCCGGCCGGCTGATGCTGGCCCTGGCCTCGTGCGGGCAGCAGGCGGCGGCGCTCGACGTCTTCACGAGGATCAGCAGCCGGCTCGACGCCGACTTGGGTCTTCAGCCCTCCGCGGCACTGCGCGCCGCGCATCTGCGGGTACTGCGCGCGGACTTACCCCCGAAGCCACCCGCCTTACCCGCGTCACCCGACTTACCCGCGCCGGTGCCGGTATCACCCCACGCTGCCGACAGGCCGGTCCCGGCGCAGCTCCCCGGGCTGACGCTCGGCTTCACCGGCCGGGCCGATCAGTTGCGGCAGCTGGACTCCCTGCTCCCAGACCCGGCGACGGGCGACGGCCCTCACCAGACGGGAACGGTGCTCGCGGCGATCACCGGTACCGGTGGCGTGGGCAAAACCGCCCTGGCGGTGCACTGGGCGCATCGGGTACGCGATCGCTTCCCGGACGGCGAGCTGTTCGTGGACCTGCGAGGTCACTCGGCACAGGCTCCGGTGCGTCCGGTCGAGGCGCTGGCCCGGTTCCTGCTGGCGCTGGGCGTGGCAGCGGAGCGGATTCCCGGGACGCCCGAGGCCGCTGCCGACCTGTACCGCACACTGTCCGCCGGGCGGCGGATGCTTGTCGTCCTGGACAACGCAGTGGACCCGGAGCAGGTCCGGCCGTTGCTGCCCGGCGGGCTCGGCTGTGTGGTGCTGGTCACCAGCCGTGACCGGCTGGCCGGGCTGACAGCCCGTGACGGGGCCCGCCGTATCGGGGTGGACGTGCTCGCTCCCGAGGAGTCCCGGCTGCTGCTGCGCCGTATGCTCGGCGAGAGCCGGGTCGACGCGGACCCGCGGGCCGCGGCGGACCTCGCTCACGCCTGCGGCCACCTTCCGCTGGCCCTGCGGATCTCGGCCGCCAACGTCGACCACACCCCCTGGCGTACCCTGCGCGACCAGGCCGACGAACTCCGCGAGGGCGACCGGCTGACCGCCCTGTCCGTCACCGGTGACCAGACCACCGCCGTACGGACTGCCTTCAGTCTCTCCTACCAGGCCCTTGATGCCCCGGTTCGACGGATGTTCCGCCTGCTGGCCCTGCTGCCCGGCGCGGAGACCGGTCTGCGGGCCGCCGCCGTCGTCACGGGCACCACCGTCGAGGACGCCGCCCGGCTGGTGGAGCGGCTCACCGCCGCCCACCTGCTCCGCGAGCACCGGCCCGGACGCTACCGCTTCCATGACCTCGTGGCACTGTACGCCGCCGAACGGCTTCGCCTGGAGGAGACCAACGCCTCCCGCCGAGCCGCCTCCGACGCCCTCTACGACTGGCTGCTGGCCACGGTGGATCGCTGCGCGTCACTGCTCTACCCGGGGATGAAACAGCGCCTGCCCGGGGACGAAGACGCGGTCCGGAGCGCTGCGGCGCCGCCGGAGATCACCGACGCCGCGGCGGCGATGCGCTGGCTGGACGCCGAACTGCCCACCCTGGCGGCGGCCGTTCACCAGGCCGCCGCCGAGGGACGTCAGGCGGCCTGGCTGCTCGCCAACGCCCTGCGCGGCTACGCCTGGATCCGCAAGCACACGGTGGACTGGACGGCCCTCGGTCAGGCCGCTCTGGCCGCTGCCCGTGCCGCCGGAGAGCCTGTCGCCGAGGCCGCCATGCACCATCTACTCGGCCACGCGTACGTGCGGCAGAGCCACGTCGACACCGCGATCACCCACTTCGAGCAGTTGCTCGCCCTCGCCGAGGCCGCCGGCTGGCGGGAGGGCGCCGCCATCGCGCACACCAACCTCAGCATGGTCAGCCGGCTCAGCGGCCGGCTGCGGCGCAGCGCGGAGCACCTGGAGCGGGCCATGGAACTCGACCAGCAGGGCGGCCTGTCGGACGGGCACCCCGTCGTCCTCGGCAACCTCGCCCACGTGCTGCGTGACCTTGGCCGCCTGTCCGAGTCACTCGACTGCCTCGTTCGGGCGGAGCGCCTTCCGGCGGCCCTGGACAACCAGCACAACCAGATACGCAGGCAGGCAGACCTCGGCCGTACCCGGCACCTGCTCGGCGACACGGTGCAGGCGGCACGCCACCTTCAGGTGGCCCTGGCGATGGCCAGGGAGTGCGGCGACCTGGGAGGCGAGGCGTACGCGCTGCGGCTGACGGCCTCTGCCGCCAGGGACGCGGGCGACCTCGTCCGAGCCCTGGAACTGGCACGGACCGCCGCCGCCCTCAGCGACCAGGACATCGACGACTACTTCCGGGCCGCCGCCCGCCTCACCCTCGGCAGTGTGCTGCTCGCCCTTGGCCGCCACGGCGAAGCCTCCGACGCATGGCGGGAGGCGCTGAAGCTGGCCCGTGAGCGCGGCGCGCATGATCTGGAGGCGCGCTCACTGATCGGGCTGGCGTCCGGTCGGCGTCCCCTGGACCGCGAACAGGCGGCCACGGCGCTGGGCATCGCCCGCCGCACGGAGTACGTCCTGGTGCAGGGCGAGGCGCTGACCGTCCTGGCCCGCGGCGGTCTGGAACACGGCGAACCCGCCGTCGCGGCCGACTACGCCCGCCAGGCCCTGGCCATGCACCGCCGTTCCGGCCACCGCAAGGGTCAGGCGCAGGCCCTGGACCTGCTCGGCCGGGCCGTGGACGCGACGTGCGAGGAGGACCCCGCGCCGTACCGGCGA
This sequence comes from Streptomyces sp. MA5143a, assembly GCF_900290235.1. GTDB lineage: Bacteria > Actinomycetota > Actinomycetes > Streptomycetales > Streptomycetaceae > Streptomyces. The sequence continues at coordinate 33,163 of NZ_OLMK01000096.1, read as the reverse complement.
GAGGCCCTGGAGATCTTCGACGCGCTCGGTGACCGGCACGCCGCAGCGCTTCGACGGCGGCTCGTCACGTCGGACGGGGGACTCGACGGGGGAATGGACGGGAAAATGGACCGCCCGCGCTGCGACACCGCGGGCGCCTCGGCCGATCCGACAGCATCCGGACCGGGCATCCCGCCCGCACCCGTGCCATGACCCGTGAGCCCGGAGCACGCCGGGAGTCGGCGTGGTCCGGGCTGCGTCGAGCAGGTGCGGCGGGACGGCGGCGACCTGTCCTGCCGTCCGAAGCGGTGCAGGGCGGTGTCGCGCCCGGGGGCGCTGACGCCTCCGGCAAGAGCGGGAGCCCCGGCGCGGTTCCCTGAGCCGGACGGCGTACCGGACGGTCTACCGGACGACGTGCGGTGGCCGAGGCGTCCCGGTCGTGGACCTGGTGTGGGGTCAGTTAGGGCTGATCTTGGTCCAGGTCAGTTCCCTCTGGTCGCCGTGGCGCCAGCCGCGGGTGCGGACCGGGTCGGTGCGGGGCTTGTCGCGCCCGTCGAGATAGGGGGTCCTGGCGTCGACGTTCTGCCCGCTGTCCAGGAAGGACTGCAGCGCCGCGGCCCCCCAGCCCTCCTGTCCTCCCCAGGACCAGAGTTCGTCGTTCCCGTTGCCGCTGCTTCCCTCGGGCTCCATCACCACGGGGAGCTCGTTGCCACCGTGGAAGGCCATCACCTGGTCCTTGCCCAGGTTGTACAGGGTGAACTGCCAGTCGGGGCCGAACTGCTTCCACCGGCAGTAGAAGTTGCCCTTGGCGGCATCCTTGGACACCATCCAGAGCGACTGGTTGTCGGGCGAGGCGCACAGCACCGCGTCGTTGAACCTGCCGTTCTGCAGCATCACCCCCGCGGCGGCGGGGGCGGCCGAGGCCGACGTGGCCGGCACAGCGGTGATGCAGAGCGCGGCGAGGCCGGCCGCTGCGGCGAGGCGGGCCCCGAGGCGGCCTCGGCTCCGAGAAACGCGAGTTGACGAAGACATGTGAAGAAACTCCCTACCTGTCGTCCAGGGCTGAGGACCCGGACAGGCTTCCCTGCCAGGTGTGTGTCCGTCCCTCCGCTGGCTCCGGAGTGGACATGTCAAAGGTAGGGAGGGGGTGTGTGTACCGCGCCGCACGCGCGACGCAGGTGAAATCCCCTGCTGGCGGCGGTGATGCGGCAAGAACCGGCAAGACGCGGGGCGGCGGTGAGCGGGCGCGGTCAGTGCGCGAATGCCGTGCGGAGCCGTTCGGCCGCGTCGGCCAGGACCTCCGTGCGCTTGCAGAAGGCGAAGCGGACGTAGGGTGCGCCCGTCCGGAACACCTCGAACCCGGCGTCCGCGAGCCCCGCCGACAGCAGGTCCCGCTTGGCCAGCAGGTCCGCGCGGAACGCGTCGAAGTAGGAGTCCGGCAGGGCGAGGGCCTCGGCGACGGCGTACTGGAACGGTCCGGACGCCACGTACGTCAGGTACTGCTTCGCCGCGCGCACGGCCGACACCAGCGCGGGCGCCGCCGTCACCCGGCCCACTCCGCGTTCGCGCACCCATTCTTATGCGGGTCCGAGGGCTACATCCCCGATCGACAGTGAGTCGTTGCGTACACATGGGTCACTCGGTACTCTTGAGCGCATGACGCAGCCCATGCCGATAGAGTCCATCCGCGATGTCCGGGCACACCTGGCCGAGGTCGTGGAGCGGGCCGACCGGGACGACGTACCTACCGTCATCACTCGGCGCGGCAAGCAGGTCGCCGCCGTGGTGTCCATCGAGGTGCTGCGCAAGTACCAGGAGTGGGAAGAGCGCGAGATCAACCGGATCATCGACGAGCGCATGGCCAATCCGGCACCCGGCATCCCGATCGAGGACATCATGAGGGAGACGCTGGCGCGCAGTGAGTGAGTACCGCACCGTCTTCCGAGCCGAGGCTCAGGCCGAACTCCGCAAGGTCCCGCGAGACATGGCCCTCCGCATTTTGGCCAAGCTGACTGAGCTGGAGAGCGACCCGACGGGGTTCAACACCACGGCCCTCGTCTCCCAGCCCGACCGCCGCCGACTCCGGGTGGGCGACTACCGCGTGATCTACACAATCGACAACGGCGAACTGGTGGTGTGGGTCGTACACGTCGGGCATCGCTCCACCGTCTATGACACCTGAGCGCTCCTGACATCGGTCAGCAGGCGAACGCCTTGCGGAGCCGTTCCGTCGCGTCCGCCAGCATCTCGGTGCGTTTGCAGAAGGCGAACCGTACGAACGGGGCGCCGGCCTCGCGGTGGTCGTAGAAGACCGCGTTCGGGATGGCCACCACGCCCGCGCGTTCGGGCAGGGCTCGGCAGAAGGCGAAGCCGTCGGTCTCGCCGAGGGAGCGGATGTCGGTGGTGATGAAGTACGTGCCCGCCGTCCGGAACACGTCGAACCCGGCGTCCGCCAGGCCCGTGGCCAGGACGTTCCGCTTGGTGAGCATGTCCGCGCGGAAGCCCTCGAAGTAACTGTCCGGCAGCGCGAGCGCCTCGGCGACGGCGTACTGGAACGGCCCGGACGCCACATAGGTGAGGTACTGCTTCGCCGAGCGCACGGCCGAGACGAGCACGGGCGCGCCGGTAACCCAGCCCACCTTCCACCCGGTGAACGAGAACGTCTTGCCGGCCGACCCGATGGTCACCGTGCGGTCGCGCATCCCCGGGAAGGTCGCCAGCGGCAGATGCTCGGCCTCGTCGAAGACCAGGTGCTCGTACACCTCGTCCGTCACCACCAGCAGGTCCCGCTCGACGGCCAGCTCCGCGATCGCCGTCAGCTCCGTACGGGTGAGGACCGTGCCGGTCGGGTTGTGCGGGGTGTTGATCAGCAGCAGCCGGGTCCGGTCGGTGACGGCGGCCCGCAGCTCGTCGAGGTCCAGCCGGAAACGCCCCTCGTGCGGCCGCAGCGTCACGGGGACCCGCCGCCCGCCCGCCATGGCGATGCACGCCGCGTACGAGTCGTAGTACGGCTCCAGGGCGACCACCTCGTCACCCGGCTCCAGCAGCCCCAGCAGGGCCGCCGCGATCGCCTCCGTGGCGCCCGCCGTGACGAGCACCTCCGTGTCCGGGTCGAACGTCAGCCCGTACCGCCGCAGCTGGTGCGCGGTGACTGCGGCGCGCAGCTCCGGCACGCCGGGCCCCGGCGGGTACTGGTTGCCGCGTCCGTCCCGCAGCGCCCGTACGGCGGCCTCGCGGATCTCCTCGGGACCGTCCGTGTCGGGGAAACCCTGGCCCAGGTTGATCGAGCCCGTCCGCTGGGCGAGCGCGGACATCTCCGCGAAGATCGTCGTCCCGAACTCGGCGAGCCGCCGGTTCAGCGGGGGCCGGGCAGCGGTGCCGGCGGGGTCTGCGGGGCGTGCGCTGGAGGTCATGGCCGTCATCCTCCGCCCAACCTCTGGAGTTGCTCAACTCTGCTTTGGGCCGTGGGAGGCGAGGGCATCCCCAGGTCACGCACGACCCGTGGGGGGTCTGCACGGGGGAACGAAAGGCTGGTGACGGAGATGGAGACCTTCCTCGTCTTCGGGGCGATCGTGCTGTTCGGTGTCCTGACGTCGCTGGGCGGGGGCTCGCGACGGCGCCGGCGCCGCGGCAGTTGGTGGGCCGACGGGGGGTCGTCCGGGGACTCCTGCGGAGGGGGTTCCTCGTGTGGCGGCGGGGGCTGTGGGGGTGGCGGCGGAGGCGGCGACTGACCGCGTACCTCTGGACTTGCTCAACTCCGCTTTGAACGCCCGCGCGCGCGGGCATCCCAGCGTCACGCTGGACGACGGGACGCCCACGGGGGCCGTCTCGCGGAACAACCGGGAACAACGGGGAACAACGGGGGACAACGGAAAGGGGGACGGTGCCATGGATATCGGCATCGTGGTGGGGATCGCCTGCATCGGACTGATCGTGGTGTTCGCCGTCATCGTCAGCTCCAGGAAGTCGGTACGGGCCGGTGCCTACGGCCGCCGCCGGGGCAGCTGGTGGGCCGACGGCGGGAACTCCGGCGGCGGGGGCTGCGGGGGCAGCTCCTCCTGCGGCGGAGGCTCCTCGTGCGGCGGCGGTGGCGGGTGCGGCGGCGGCAGCTGAGCCGGGGGGCTCGGCGGCACCGCACGGGTACAAAGCGAGGCACCCATGGGGGGCTGCTTCGGGGGACTGAGAGAAAGAGAAGGGGGGTGGCGCCATGGACGCGATCGTGATCCTGGTCATCATCCTGGGGGTCGTCTTCGTGGTGCTCACGACGGTCGTCGTGTCCGTCAGGAGAAGCACGGCCCGCGCGCTGCGATCGGGCAGCTACCGTACGGGCGGTTACGGCGGCGGGGGCGCCCGCCGCGGCAGCAGCCACAGTCACAGCGACACGCACCACGGCAGCGACCAGAGCTGGTGGGTGCTCGGCGGGGCCGCCGCCGTCGGCGACAGCGGTTCGTCCTCGTCGAGCGACAGCGGCTCGTCCTCGTCGGGCCACGACAGGCACTCCTCCGGGGGCGGCCACTCGTCCTGCGGCAGCAGCTCGTCGTCGTGCAGCAGTTCGTCGTCGTGCGGGAGCAGCTCGTCGTGCGGGTCGTCCTGCGGAGGCGGGGGCGGATGCGGTGGAGGCAGCTGACACGGGGCAGCCGAGCTCCACGACACGAGCGCCCGCCGGGATCGAACTCCCGGCGGGCGCTCGTGTGTCCGCCGAGCGGCTGATCGTCCGCCGAGCGGCGACCGTCCGCCGAGGGGCGGCCCCGTCGTACGTCCCGCTCCGCGGACCGCGTGCCCCAGGTGCACGCCTGGGTACGCCGGGAGGGTCCGGTTGGACGGCGGGCGCTCCTCGTCCTTCGCGCGCCTGCCGGAACGGGCGCATGAGTAGCACTTCCATAGCAGGGGCGCACGCCTGGTTGAACAGGTGAGCTGTACAGCCCTCGGGGGGATGGAAAGCACGTCAAGTTGGGTAAAAACGCTGTGGTGGCACCACAGTTCATGATTCCCTATAAATCGCCAACGCAGCCCCCCGGACGTCCCTCCCGGCAGGCCTGTCCTGGCTGACCGGACCGCTGGGACGTCGTCCCCACCCCGACCTGGCTGACCGGGCCCCACCTCCGGTGCCGAAGCGGGGTGCGCCGGACCACCCCTCTTCATCTTCTTTGCGTGCTAGCGGAGCCGACCCATGCTCACGACCCTGAACACGACCTACACCGACACCCGCGCGGCCGACCTGGCGTGGGCCCTGGGCCGCGAACCGCTGCCCGCGCTCGCCACACTCGACCTGGAACTCGCGGGCGCGAAGCTTCAGTTGCGGCTTCTCGGCGCGTCCCACCAGGTGCTCCTGGAAGAGGAGAGGGGCAGTCACTGTTCGGAGACGGTCGCCTGCATCCCGGGTTCCAGCACGCCCCTCCCGCTCGGGGTGGCCAAGAGGGTGGGCGACTGGGAGTACGAGTTCGCCGCCCGCGTCGAGGTGTTGTCGCCCGGCTCCTTCGCCGGCCGCGCCCAGGAACTCCTCGCGCTGGTCTCCGACCACCCCCACGGACTCGCCGGCGTCTTCCCCGGCAGCCCCCACGCCTTCACGGCGATGCTCGCGCAGCGCTACGAGGGGCAGGTGCACTGGCGTACGTGGCACGCGTATCCGCAGGACGGCCAACTGGTCGCCACGAGAACGAGAGTGGGGGTGCGGGTGTCGGTACCGCTGTGAGGGGGCCGGGCGCCCGGTAGCTCGGGAGTGCGCGGTTCGTTGGCGGGTGCGGGTTCGTCGTGGTTTCCCGCGCAGTTCCCCGCGCCCCTGGAGGGACGGGCCTGCGGCCCGTCCTCGCCAGAAGGGTCGGGCCTGCGGTTGAAAAGCACGGGCGCAGCCCGGTCGCTTTTCAGGGGCGCGAGGAACTGCGCGAACAACCCCCACCCACCCGCAGCCGCCCACGAAACAGCGCGCCCCCGAGCTACTAGGCACCCCGGCCCGAGCCATCAGGCAGCCGGCAGTCCACCGCAGACCACCCGTGTGGGTGACCCAGCCCCGCGCACACGCGACGGTAGCGTGCCAGGAGTGATCGAGCCGCACGCCCCCGCACCCCTAGGCGCCCCACTCTCATGGCGCGACCGAGGAGCCCCCGGCAGCGGCCCCGGTGACGGTCACGACGAGCGCGAGGGCACCCCCGGCAGACAGGACAGCACCCCCGGCAGACAGGACAGCACCCCCGGCAGACAGGACAGCACCCTCGGCGGACCCGGCCTCAGCGGTGGACCCGGTCTCCCCGGCGGAGCCGCCCGGCTCCCCGTCCGCCCCGGTCTCGGTCGCTTTCTCGTGCTCGCCGGTGTCTTCGTCTGCGCGGCCTGCGGACTCGTCTACGAACTGGAACTCGTCGCCCTCGCCTCGTACCTGATCGGCGACTCCGTCACCCAGGCCTCCGTCGTCCTCTCCGTCATGGTCTTCGCCATGGGCATCGGCTCCCTCGCCGCCAAACGCCTCCGCCCCCGCGCGGCCTTCGGCTTCGCCGCCATCGAGGCCGCCCTCGCCCTCGTCGGCGGCTCCAGCGCCCTCGCGCTGTACGCCGCGTTCGCGTGGACCGGCGACTGGGGCGGCGTCTGGGCCTCCGGCTCCCGCTGTCTCCTCGTCGCCTTCTCCCTGGCCATCGGCCTGCTCATCGGCGCCGAGGTTCCCCTCCTGATGGAGCTGATCCAGCGCATCCGCCGCCAGGACGCGGGCGGCGCGGTCGCCGACCTGTTCGCCGCGGACTACGTCGGCGCGCTGGTCGGCGGCCTCGCCTTCCCCTTCCTCCTGCTGCCCTGGCTCGGCCAGCTGACCGGCGCCCTGCTCACCGGCACCGTCAACGCCCTGGTCGGCGGCACCCTCGTCCTCGGCCTGTTCCACCACGATCTGAGCCGCCGCGCCCGCTGGCTGCTGCTCGGCGCCAACGCCGCCGTCCTCGCCCTGCTCGCCTCGGCCGCCGTCCACGTCGACGACTTCGAACGCGCCGCCCGGCGCGCGGTGTACGGCAACGACGTACGCGTCGCGGTGCAGACCGGCGTCCAGGAGATCGTCCTCACCGGCGGCCGCCACGGCCGGCCCCTCTCCCTCTTCCTCGACGGCCGTCTGCGCATCAGCGGCCGCGACGAGCACCGCTACCACCGGGCCCTCGTCCACCCCGCGATCGACGCGGGTCCGCACGCCCGCGTTCTCGTCCTGGGCGGCGGCGACGGCCTCGCCGCCCGCGAGGCCCTGCGCCACGACGGCGTACGGCGGGTGGACGTCGTCGAGCTCGACCCGGGTGTGCTGCGCCTCGCCCGCACCGACCCGGCGCTCTCCGCCCTCAACGGACACGCCTACGGCGACGCCCGCGTCCACGCCGTCACGGCCGACTCCTTCACCTGGCTGCGGCACACCCGTACGGCAGCCCCGTACGACGTCGTGATCGCCGACCTCCCCGACCCCGGCATCACGGACAGCGCGAAGCTGTACTCGCAGGAGTTCTACGGCCTCGCCCGCGAGGTCCTCGCCGCGGACGGCCGGCTGGTCGTCCACGCGGGCCCCGTGACGTCCCGCCCCGACGTCTTCTGGACGGTCGAGGCCACCCTGCGCGCCGCCGGGCTGCGCACCACGCCCTACCGGGTGGCCGCCCGCGCCCCCGGTTTCGTCACCCGCCCCGACCGCACGGCCCACACCGACCGCGTCCCGCACGACTGGGGGTTCGTCATCGCCACGCGCGACGCGGCGCGGGCGGGCCGTGCGGTGGACCTCGGCGGCACGGGCACCCGCCTCGGGGACACCGCCCGCGTCGCAGGGCTGCCCGCGTCGACGCTGGTGCATCCGAGGTACGCCCACTGAACCGGGCGCGACCCGCCCCGGTACCACGGGGCCGGTACGTCCGCCGGGGGCGGAACGCCAGCAATCACGCGTTTGTGCGGGTGCGGTACGGCGACTCGTGGGTAGGCTCCCCTGCCATGGAGCATGAGGTGTTCGTTCCGGTTCATGTCGACCGCCTCCGGGAGGCGCTGTCCGACCCCGAGCGGGTGGCCCGAGCGGTCCCCGGGCTCCAGCACGACGCGGGCACCCCACCCGTCGCCGGCCGCCTCAAGGTGCGCGCCGCCGGCCACACCATCACCTACCGCGGCGCCCTGCGGGTGTCCGGCGCCGACGACGGCTCGTACGTGGTCGAGGGCGACGCCACGGAGGTCCGCGGCAGCGGCACCGTACGGCTCGCCCTGACCATCCGCCTCACCTCCACCCCCGAGGGCACGACGCTCCACTTCACCGGCACGGCCACCGCCGACGGCCGCATCACCGAACTCCCCACCGACGCGGTCACCGCCGCCACGAGCCGCCTCCTGACCCGCTTCGCGGAAAAGCTGGGCAGGACGGCGCCGGAGGAGGCGGGACGGGACGGGAAGGACCCGGCGACCGAGGAGGCGAAGACCACGCCCGACACCGGCAGCGACGACGACCGCGACGACGCCGGAACCGGCGAGGGCGGCGACGCCGCAACCGGGGCCGCCGCAACCGGGGCCGCCGACGCCGGGGCCGGTGAGGAGGACGACTCCGATCTCGGGGCCGGGGTCGGGGAGGTGCCGCCGGCCTCCGTGTTCGAGGCCGAGGTGCCGCCGCCCTCGCTGGATCCGTTCGCCGAGGACGACTTCGTGGCCGGCGGTGATCCGCCGGCCGAGGCCGCGCACGCCCGGCGCACGATGATCGGCCGCAGCGCGGAAGAGGTCGACCACGCGCCACCGCGCGGCCGCTACGCCCCTGTCCCGGCCCCGGAGAGCGGCTCCGTCGGCACGGCCGCCCTCCGCTGGGCGGCCCCGGCGGCGGCCGTCGCCGTGGCCTCCGCCGTCATCGTGGCCCGGGCCCTGCGCCGGCGCCGCTGAGGCGCTGCGCCTACGCGCCCAGGCCCAGCAGGGCTATCTCCAGCGGGAGCACCGGGCGCTCGGGCAGGGCGGGCGGCTCCTCGCCGCGACCCGTGTGCGTGGGCGGAACCGGACGCAGCCCCTTGATGCCCCCGGCGGCCCATCCCGCGTCCGTCGGCGGCATCGACAACGTCAGACGCCGCCCGTCCGCCAGTGTGGTCTCGAGCTTGGTCGTGTCGTCCGCCTGCATGGCAAACCGCCTCTCGTCGCGTACCACGAACATCGAGCCTCACCGGGTAAGACGCCCACGTGAGGCCAGGAGTTCCTGGGCCGGAGCCCCCGCGACCCGGGGCTCCCGGGGCGCCGTAGTGCTGGAGCCCGGGACCTCCGGGGCCCCGTACCTGCGGAGCCACCGTTACTCCGCGGTGTCCGTCCACCGATGCCCCTGTCGAGCCGCGGCCCCCGTTCTTCCGCGCCGCGTTTCCCGCTCCTCGGCACACCGTCAAATCCGCTTCCCTCCCCGCCCCTTGGACCGCCGCAGCCACGTCGGCGGGAGCCCCGGGCGGCACCCCCAGTAGGGTCGACGACGTGAGTAGCGAAGAGATCACGTTGGCCGCGGCCGACGCGCAGGCGGTGCTGGCCCCGGCCAACGGCGGACGGGTGGCGGGGCTACGGATCGGCGGGCACGAACTCCTGCGCCAGGGCGACCGGTTCGGCAGCTTCCCGATGGTCCCCTGGTGCGGCCGGGTCCGCGACGGCCGCTTCCTCAGCGGCGGCGCCGTCCAGCAGATGCCCCTCAACGCCCCGCCCCACGCCATCCACGGCACCACGCGCGAGAGCCCCTGGCAGGTCGCGAGCCGTACTGACACCGAGGCCGTCCTCACGTACGACCTCGTCGACCCGTGGCCGTACCCCGGCCGTGTCACCCAGGTGTTCACGCTCACCCCGGACGCCCTCACCCTCACCATGTCGGTGGAGACGTACGAGTCGTCCTTCCCGGCGCAGATCGGCTGGCACCCCTGGTTCAACCGCACCCTGGGCGACGGCGGCGAGGACGTACGGCTCGACTTCGCCCCCGCCTGGCAGGAGGAGCGCGGCGCCGACCACCTCCCCACCGGCAACCGGATCGACCCGAGGCCCGGCCCCTGGGACGACTGCTTCGCCATGCCCGACGGCGTCGACGTCACCCTCACCTGGCCCGGCCGACTGGAACTGAAGGTGACCTCGCGGGAGGAGTGGGTCGTCGTCTACGACGAGCAGGCGGAGGCCGTGTGCGTCGAACCGCAGACCGGCCCGCCCAACGGCCTCAACACCCACCCCCGGCTGGTCACGCCCATCGACCCGCTGGAGGCGACCACGACCTGGAGCTGGCGCAGGCTGTGAGGGCGGGCGGAACGGCCCCCTTAAGCTGGCTGGCATGACTGACGTGGACGTTCGCGGCTCGCTGCTGCAGCAGATCAAGGACAAGGCCGTGGTGCACGGCAAGGTGACCCTGTCGTCGGGCCTGGAGGCGGACTACTACGTCGACCTGCGCCGCGTCACCCTCGACGGCGAGGCCGCCCCGCTGGTCGGACAGGTGCTGCTCGACCTGACCGCCGACCTCGACTTCGACGCGGTCGGCGGTCTCACCATGGGCGCCGACCCGGTGGCCGCCGCGATGCTGCACGCCGCCGCCGCGCGCGGACGCCGCCTCGACGCTTTCGTGGTCCGCAAGGCCGCCAAGGCGCACGGGCTCCAGCGCCGGGTCGAGGGGCCGGACATCGCGGGCCGCCGCGTCCTCGTCGTCGAGGACACCTCCACCACCGGCGGCTCCCCGCTGACCGCCGTCGAGGCCGTCCGGGAAGCCGGGGCCGAGGTCGTCGCCGTCGCCACCATCGTGGACCGCGCGACCGGCGCCGCCGAGAAGATCGAGCAGGGCGCCGGCGTCCCCTACCGGTTCGCGTTCTCGAAGGACGAGCTGGGTCTCGACTGAGACCGGTCCGTCGGGTCCGTCGTATAAACACCAAGGTCAGGGGTTACCGCACAGTTTCCGACACCCTGGCCGGAGCATCCGGTCACGTCTGGAAAGATGGGGCCGACGATGATGTCGCAACCCTAGGTCAGGGCTCGTAAGCACAACGCCACCCGCACATACAAGGAGCGGACCATGCCCATCGCAACCCCCGAGGTCTACAACGAGATGCTCGACCGGGCGAAGGCAGGAAAGTTCGCCTACCCGGCCATCAACGTGACCTCGTCCCAGACCTTGCACGCCGCGCTGCGCGGCTTCGCGGAGGCGGAGAGCGACGGCATCATCCAGATCTCGACCGGCGGTGCCGAGTTCCTGGGCGGCCAGCACAACAAGGACATGGTCACCGGCGCCGTCGCCCTGGCCGAGTTCGCCCATATCGTCGCCAAGAAGTACGACATCACGGTCGCGCTGCACACGGACCACTGCCCGAAGGACAAGCTCGACGGCTACGTGCGTCCGCTGCTGGCGGTGTCGGAGGAGCGCGTCGCCCGCGGCGAGAACCCCCTCTTCCAGTCCCACATGTGGGACGGTTCCGCGGAGACCCTCGCCGACAACCTGGAGATCGCGCAGGAGCTCCTCGCCCGCGCCGCCGCAGCGAAGATCATCCTCGAGGTCGAGATCACCCCGACCGGCGGTGAGGAGGACGGCGTCTCCCACGAGATCAACGACTCCCTCTACACGACGGTCGACGACGCGATCCGCACCGCCGAGGCCCTCGGCCTGGGCGAGAAGGGCCGCTACCTGCTGGCCGCGTCCTTCGGCAACGTGCACGGCGTCTACAAGCCGGGCAACGTCGTGCTGCGCCCGGACCTCCTGAAGGAGCTGAACGAGGGCGTCGCCGCCCGCTTCGGCAAGGAGTCCCCGTTCGACTTCGTCTTCCACGGGGGCTCCGGCTCCACGGAGGACGAGATCCGCACGGCCCTGGAGAACGGCGTCGTCAAGATGAACATCGACACCGACACCCAGTACGCCTTCACGCGTCCGGTCGCCGCGCACATGTTCCAGAACTACGACGGCGTCCTGAAGGTCGACGGCGAGGTCGGCAACAAGAAGACCTACGACCCGCGCACCTGGGGCAAGCTCGCGGAGGCCGGCATGGCCGCCCGTATCGTCGAGGCCTGCAACAACCTCCGCTCCGCGGGCACGAAGATCAAGTAACCCGTCGTTCGACGGTCTCACCGCGACTGCCCGCAGCCCGCAATGGCTGCGGGCAGTCGCCGTTTCCGGCCGCGCGTCCCGGCCGCGCGTCCCGGCCGCGTGTCCGGGCCGTGTGTCCGGGTCGCGTGTCCGGCCGTGTGTCCGGGCCGTGTGTCCGGGCCGTGTGTCCGGCCGTGTGTCCGGCCCGCCACGGCCGCGGGGGTCGCTGCTCCCGCCCTGGCATCCGGCTCGGCGCGGCCCGCGTGCCGCGTCCCCCTGGCCCGAACGGTTCCCGCGCGGGATGATCCGTGCATGGCCGACGTACGGCTCGCCTCCGCTCAGGGCAAGTGGATCCTGCTCACCACGGTCCTCGGGTCGAGCATGGCCATGGTGGACTCGACGGTCGTCAACGTCGCCCTTCCCCGGATGGGGCGCGACCTGGACGCGGATCTCGCCGCCCTCCAGTGGACCGTCAACGCGTACATGCTCACCCTCGCCGGTCTGATCCTCCTCGGCGGTGCCCTCGGCGACCGTTTCGGCCGCCGCAGGATCTTCGTGCTGGGCGTGGTGTGGTTCGCCTCCGCGTCCCTCCTGTGCGGCATCGCCCCCGACGCGGCCGTACTGATCGCCGCCCGAGCCCTCCAGGGCGTCGGCGGTGCCCTCCTCACCCCCGGCTCCCTCGCCCTCATCCAGGCCTCCTTCCACCCCGACGACCGGGCGCGGGCGGTGGGCCTGTGGTCCGGGTTCGGCGGCATCGGCGCGGCCGTCGGCCCCTTCCTCGGCGGCTGGCTCGTGGACGGCCCCGGCTGGCGCTGGGTCTTCCTCCTGAACGTCCCCCTCGCCCTGCTCTGCGTCCCGATCGCCCTGCGCCACGTACCGGAGTCCGGCGACGGCCGCGCCCACGGCCGGGGCTTCGACGTCCTCGGCGCGGCCCTCGGCGCCCTGTCTCTGGCCTTCGTCACCTACGCGCTGATCGAGGCGACGACGGGCTCGGTCCCGGTCGCCGTCGCGGCCGTGGCCGGTGTCGCGACGGGCGTGGCCTTCATCCGGGTCGAGCGCCGCCGCGCCGACCCGATGATGCCGCCGGAGATCTTCGCGTCCCGCCAGTTCACGGCGGTCAACATCGTCACCCTGTTCGTGTACGCGGCGTTCAGCGGCTTCTTCTTCCTCGCCGCGCTCCAGCTCCAGGTGGTCTCCGGGTACTCGGCGCTCGCCGCCGGCACGGCCCTGCTGCCCATCACCGTCCTGATGCTGCTGCTGTCCTCCCGGGCGGGCGCCCTCGGCGAACGCGTCGGCCCGCGCATCCCCCTCACCGTCGGCCCCGTGCTGTGCGCCGGGGGCGTCCTGCTGATGCTGCGGGTGGGCCCCGACGCCTCGTACCCGACGGACGTGCTGCCCGCGCTCCTCGTCATGGGCCTGGGCATGGTCACCCTCGTGGCGCCGCTGACGGCCACGGTGCTCGCCTCCGTCTCCACCGAGCACGCGGGCCTGGCCAGCGGCATCAACAACGCCGCCGCCCGCGCCGCCGGCCTCATCGCCGTGGCCGCGCTCCCGTTGATCGCCGGGATGGGCCCCGAGGCGTACCGGGACCCGGCCCAGTTCGACGACGCGTTCACCACGGCCATGCCGGTCTGCGCGGCACTGCTCCTGGCCGCGGCGGCCCTGGCCTTCACCACGGTCCGCCGCCCGCCCGCCGACTGCCACCACCCCGAATGCCGCACCCACGCCTCGGTGACGGCACCCCCACTGGAGGGCGAACCGGGCGGACCGGGCCACGCCGGGGGGTGAGAGCCGCGTGCGGGCCCGGGTGCCGATTCCCTCTGCTGTCCCGTACGCCGGTTCCATGTGCCGTCCCGTACGCCGGTTCCGCGTGCCGTCCCGTACGCCGGTTCCGCGTGCCGTCCCGTACGCCGGTTCCGTACGCCGGTCCGGGAGTGTGGTCCCACGGCGGCCGGGGACCCTCGCCCCACCCGGCGCTTCCGCCTCCCCCGATGGGCCAGACTGGAACCCATGACGATTCACGAGAACCTCCTCGGGGGCCCGCCCCCGACGCACCTCCCCGACGACCCGGCGCCCCGCGAGCTCCTCGCGAACGGCACGGCCCCCGCCGACGTCGCCGCGCAGTACCCCACTTCCTCCCTCGCCTGGGCCCAGCTCGCCGACGACGCGTTCGAGCGGGGCAGCGTCGTGGAGTCGTACGCCTACGCCCGTACGGGCTACCACCGCGGCCTGGACGCCCTCCGCCGCAACGGCTGGAAGGGCCACGGCCCCGTCCCCTGGGAGCACGAGCCGAACCGCGGCTTCCTGCGCGCCCTGCACGCCCTCGCCCGCGCCGCCGGAACGATCGGCGAGCAGGAGGAGTACGAGCGCTGCACCCAGTTCCTGAAGGACTCGTCCGAGACGGCGGCCGAAACCCTGGGCTGACCCGTACGGCCGATGCCCCTGGGGCGCGTTCGCGCAGGTCCGCCTGGTGTGACCAGGCGGGCCTTGCGATGTCGGGGGCACATACCCGACTATGCGGGTGGGGACCGGGGCCCCCGTGTCGGTAACGGCAGGGGCGGACCGCTACCCGGAGCACACAACAGGAGACAGCGATGTCCCAGCCGGCTCAGCCCGTCGAGGCTTCGGAGCCCGAGACCCCGCATCTCGACTTCCACGGAACCACCCCGTACGAGGACTACGTCCAGGCGGACGTCCTCACCCACCTCCAGCACCCTCTCTCCGACGACCCCGGAGAGATGGTCTTCCTGGTGACGACCCAGGTCATGGAGCTGTGGTTCACCGTCATCGTGCACGAGTGGGAGACCGCCACCGCCGCGCTGCGGAGCGACGACGTCCCGACCGCGAAGGACGCGCTGAAGCGTTCCGTGCGCGAGTTGGAGGCCCTGAACGCCTCCTGGAAGCCCCTCGGCCAGCTCACCCCGGCCCAGTTCAACTCCTACCGCGCCGCACTCGGCGAGGGCTCCGGCTTCCAGTCGGCGATGTACCGCCGCATGGAGTTCCTGCTCGGCGAGAAGTCCGCGTCGATGCTCGTACCGCACCGCGGGGCGCCCCGCGTCCACGCCGAGCTGGAGAAGGCGCTGCACGAGCCGAGCCTCTACGACGAGGTCCTGCGGCTCCTGGCCCGCCGCGGCCACGCGATCCCCGAGTCCGTCGTACGGCGTGACGTCTCCCAGCGCTACGAGCCCTCCCCGGAGGTCGAGGAGGTGTGGACCGCGCTGTACTCCGGCGATCCGGACCACGAACTCGCCCGCCTCGGCGAGGCGCTCACCGACGTGGCCGAGCTGGTCTGGCGCTGGCGCAACGACCACCTCGTCGCCACCCGTCGCGCGATGGGCTCCAAGGCCGGCACGGGCGGCTCCGCCGGTGTGGCCTGGCTGGAGAAGCGGGCCCGGAAGAACGTCTTCCCCGAGCTGTGGACGGCGCGCTCCCATGTCTGACCTGACCGAGACACAGACCACCAGCGGTGCCGAGCACCCGTCCTCCGAACTGGCCCTGGAGGCCGCGAAGCTCGACGAGGCCGACGAGCTGGCCGGCCTCCGCGACCGGTTCGTCCTCGACGACGCCGTGTACCTCGACGGCAACTCCCTCGGCGCGCTGCCGGCCGCCGTCCCCGGCCGGGTCGACGACGTCGTACGCCGCCAGTGGGGCTCCCTGCGCATCCGCTCCTGGGACGAGAGCGGCTGGTGGACCGCGCCCGAGCGGATCGGCGACCGCATCGCCCCGCTGGTGGGCGCGGCGCCCGGCCAGATCGTGGTGGGCGACTCCACAAGTGTCAACATATTCAAGGCAGTTGTGGCGGCTGTCCGGATGGCCGACGAGGACGCCCGGGAGGGCGGGGTCGGAGAGGGTCGCGACGGCGACGGCGACGGCGACGGGGTCGGGGTCGGAGCCGGGGGGCGGCCGGTCCGGGACGAGATCCTGGTCGACGCGACGACCTTCCCCACGGACGGCTACATAG
Organism: Streptomyces sp. MA5143a; assembly: GCF_900290235.1. Lineage (GTDB taxonomy): Bacteria > Actinomycetota > Actinomycetes > Streptomycetales > Streptomycetaceae > Streptomyces. Next base: position 17,243 of record NZ_OLMK01000096.1, on the reverse strand, counting down.
CCGAGTCGGCCGCCCGGATGACCGGACGCACCCTGCGCCCGGTGGTCCCGGCGGAGGTACCGGACGCCCTCGGTCCCCGTACGGCCGCGGTGCTCCTCAACCACGTCGACTACCGCACCGGCCGCCTGCACGACCTGCCGTCCCTGACGGCGGCAATCCACGAGGCGGGCGCGTACGCCGTCTGGGACCTGTGCCACAGCGCGGGCGCCCTGCCCGTCGGCCTCGACGAGCACGGCGTCGACCTCGCGGTCGGCTGCACGTACAAGTACCTGAACGGCGGCCCCGGTTCACCGGCGTACCTCTACGTACGCCGCGACCTCCAGCCCCGCTTCGACTCACCCCTGCCCGGCTGGAACTCCCACACGGACCCCTTCGGCATGCGCCCGTCCTTCGAACCGGCGGGCGGCGCCCTGCGCGGCCGCGTCGGCACGCCGGACATCCTGTCGATGCTGGCGCTGGAGGCGGCGCTGGACGTGTGGGACGGGGGAGGGGGCGGGTCCGGGTCCGGGTCCCGGTCCGGTACGGAGGCCGGGGTGACGGTCGAGGCCGTTCGGGCCAAGTCCCTCGCGTTGACGGACTTCTTCCTGCGCTGCGTGGCGGCGTACGTCCCCGAGGGGCGCGTCGAGTGCCTCACCCCGGTCGCCCACGCCGAGCGCGGCAGCCAGGTCGCGCTCCGCTGCGACGACGCCGGTGACGTCATGAAGCGCCTCATCGAGCAGGGCGTCGTGGGTGACTTCCGCCACCCCGACGTCCTCCGCTTCGGCTTCACCCCCCTCTATGTGGGCTTCGCCGACGTGGAACGGGCGGCACGGGTCCTGGCGGAGACGCTGAGGTCCTTCGGCTGAGGTCCGCCGACTGAGGTCGGTCGGCTGAGGCCCGTCGACTGAGGTAGGCCGACTGAGGTACGGGTCGGCTCGCCCCGGTGGCGCGCGGCGCTTTCGCCCGCGCCGCCGGGGCGCTGCTCGCGCCGGGTTACGGCATCTACGCCCCACCCCGCCCCACCCACCGGCGTGCACTCCCTCCCTGCGCGCCCTTCGGCACGCGCCCCCGTCGCCGCACCCGCAAAACCCCCAGAACCGGCAACCCTGACCCGGCGTCATATCCGTGTGTCGGCGCACGTCACCGGCCTGGTACCGTCCCCGCCAACGGCAGGCGTCCCCACCCCCCAGCCCGCCCACCCCCAAACCCATCCAAATCCGTTTCACCCTTGAGAGGTTGGAGCATGCCGGACGACGACGCCGCTGCCCGCGATGCCGCCGAAGAGGCATCCGCCTTCTCGCACCCCCCGGTCGACCCCGACGCCACCTCCGCCTACGGGGACCACCCCGACCAGGTGATCGACTTCTACGCTCCCCGTGCCGCACCCGGCGCCACGCCGGCCGCCTCGGCGGCCCCGTTGGTCGTGGTCCTGCACGGCGGTGCCTGGCGCGCCCCGTACGACCGCCGGCACATCACCCCCTTCGCGGACTTCCTGGCCCGTCGGGGCTTCGCCGTGGCCAACGTCGAGTACCGCAGGGGGAGCGCGCTGCCCGCGCAGAGCGGCCCCGGCGGTGGAGGGGGCCCGGTGGCGGGGCGCTGGCCGGAGACGTTCGACGACGTGGCCGCCGCCCTCGACGCCCTGCCCGACCTCGTGCGGGACACCGTGCCCGAGGCGGACCCCCGCCGCATGGTGCTCACCGGCCACTCGGCGGGCGGGCACCTGGCGCTGTGGGCCGCCGCCCGCCATGTCCTCCCGCCGGACGCGCCGTGGCGCACGGCCGTCCCGGTCCCGCTGCGCGGCGTCGTCGCGCTGGCGCCCATCGCCGACTTCGCCGTGGCCGAGAAGCTGGACGTCTGCGGGGGTGCGACCACGCAACTCCTGGGCGGTCAGGACAAGTTCAGCGAACGACGGCCGTACGCCGACCCGGCTCTCCTCCTCCCGACGGGCATCGCCACGACCGTCGTCCAGGGCCGCACCGACATCGTCGTACCGCAGCCCGTCGCCGACGCGTACGCGGACGCCGCGGCCAAGGCGGGTGAGGTCGTCGGCCTCACGCTCCTGGAGGACGTCGGCCATTTCCCCCTGATCGACCCGGCGGCGGACGCGTGCGCGGTGGTGGCGGAGGAGATCGCCCAGCTGGCCTGGTGAAACCGGGCACCGCCGAGCGGCTGCCCGTCCTCGGTCCCGCTGACACCCGTGGTACGAGCGGCCGGTCCGTGGCTCCCGCTGATACCTGTAGTACCTGAGAGCTACGTCGCAGGTGAGCTCTGTGGCGTGACGCCGACCACGGCCTCCGATTCATAGCTTCTTTCCCAGAACGCCCGGCAGCCGGGCGGGCGAAGGGGAGGGGCAGGGGACATGGGGGCCGTGACGTGGCCGAAGGCAGCCGCACTGCCATGGCGACCCGACCGTCGGATCCGTACGGGGGGTCCGAACGTCACGACGGGAGCGGTCGGTTCGAGTCGCGCGCGTCATTCGGGTCATTCGAGCCGTCCAAGTGGCCCACGTAACCCACGTAGCCCACGTAGCCCACGTAGCCCACGTAGCCCAAGTGGCCGCTGGCCCGACCGGCTTCGCCGCACCCTCCTCGCCCGGCTTCGCCGCACCCTCCTCGCCCTGCTCGTCGCCACCGCTGTCGTCGCCCCCGTCTCCGCCGCGGCCCGCCCCCGGATCCCGGCCCCGGCACCGGCCGCCCTCGCGCCCCTCACCCCGACGTCGCTGGAGGCGGTGTACGAGGCCAACCGCGCGAACGCGGAGGAGGCGGCCCGTATGGCCGAGGCCCATGGCAACCGCGACCGGGCCGCGAAGGACCGCTCGATGGCGGAGCCCTCGCGGCAGTTCCTGACCTTCGACGGGCGGGGCCCCGGCCAGGCCGTGGAGGTCACGGGCGACCTGCTGAAGGCCGACCACATAGCGGTCCTGATCCCCGGCTCGGACACGAGCATCGACACGTACGACCGCTTCCGCGCGGCGGCGCTCGCCCTGCACACCCGCACCGGCCCGACCTCGGCGGTCATCACCTGGCTCGGCTACGAGACACCGGACACCATCAGTCCGACGGTGCTCACCGACACCCGGGCCGACGAAGCGGCTCCGCGTCTGAGCACGTTCATGAGCGGGCTCCGGGGACTGGTCGGCGAGACGGCCGACGTCTCCCTGCTCTGCCATTCCTACGGCTCGGTCGTGTGCGGCAGAGCAGCGGCGGACCTGGACGACGTGAACGACCTGGTCCTGATCGGCAGTCCGGGCACGGGCGCGGACAGCGCGGCCGCGCTCCAGACATCGGCCCGCGTATGGGCCGCCCGGGGTGCGGAGGACTGGATCGAGATGGTCCCGCACACCCGAGTCGATGTCTTCGGCGCGACCGTCGGCTTCGGCACCGACCCGACCTCCCCCGACTTCGGCGCCCGTGTCTTCGCCGCGGGCGACGCCACCCACAGCGGCTACTTCGCCCCCGGCTCCATCGCCCTCGACAACCTCGCGCACATAACCCTCGGCACCCCTCAGGAGGTGACCCATGCGTGAAACGGCCACGCGGCCGGCTACCGAGCTCGTGCAGGCCGCCGCGCAAACGGAGGAGAAGCCGGAAGCCGGAGCCGTAGCAGAATCCGGAGCCGTAGCGGAATCCGGAGCCGTAGCGGAAGCCGGAGCAGCGGCGACGGCCGCCGGTGGTGCGCGACACGTACGACACCGTCTCCGGCGAGCCGCCCACCACCTGCACGCCGCGACCCCGCCCACGCGGGACCGCGCGGTGGACGCCCTACGAGCCCTCGCCATCCTCGGGATAATCCTCGGCCACTGGCTGGTCACAGCCCTCGTCCCGGCCGGGGACGGCACCCTCCGCACCACCAGCCCCCTCCAGCACATGCCGTGGCTGGCCCCCATCTCCTGGGTCTTCCAGACCCTCGCCGTCTTCTTCCTCGTGGGCGGCCACGTGGCGACGAGGAGCTACACCTCCGCCCGAGCCCGGGGCACGACGTACCCCCAGTGGCTGCACGCCCGACTGAGCCGACTGTTCACCCCGGTCGCGGCGGTCCTCACCCTCTGGACCGTGGTGACGCTCGGCCTCCTGGCCACCGGCACGGACCTCGGCACGATCCGCACCCTCCTCAAACTGGCCCTGTCCCCGCTGTGGTTCCTCCTGGTCTTCGCGGCCCTGACGGCGGCGACCCCGCTGGTGCTCCGCCTCAACCCGGTATGGCCCCTCGCCGTGGTCCTCCACGTGGACCTGGCCCGCTTCGGCCTGGGTGCCCCGCAACCGCTGGGCTGGATCAACCTGGCCGCCGGCTGGCTGGTCCCCTACACGGTGGGCGCGGCCTGGACGAGAGGCGAGCTGGACCGCCGCCGCGCGGGCTGGACCCTCCTGCTGTCCGGTACGGCGGCGACGGCGGCCCTGATCACCTGGGCCGGCTACCCGGCGTCGATGGTCGGTGTGCCCGGCGCCCAGGTCTCCAACCTGAACCCCCCGACTCTGGCGGCCGTCACCTTCGGTCTGGCCCAGTGCGGTCTGGCCCTGCTGCTGCGCGGCCCGCTCCGCCGGACCCTGGGGCGGCGCCCGACGGCCTGGGCGGCGGTGGCCCTGATCAACCTGTCGGCGATGACGGTGTTCCTCTGGCACCAGACCGCCCTGATGGCCACCACCGCCACGGCCCTGACGGCAGGCCACCTCCCCGGCCTCCACACGCTCCCCGACAACCCGGCCTGGACAGTGGCCCGTCTGGCCTGGCTCCCGGTGTTCGCCCTCGCCCTGCTGCTCTGCTGGGCCGCCTTCCACATCCATGAGACCAGGACCCCGCGAGCGGCCCGCCGCACCCGGAGGGACCCGGAAACAGCGTTGACCGCGCTGTCGAAGGCCGCCCCGCAGCGCACATCGCCGCCTTGCCCGAGCACTGCGCCTCCCCGCCTCCCGGGGAATCCGCGGGCCGAAGCGGTGCGGCATGCCTAGGCTGTTCCGGATGAGTGCCGTGGAGAAGCGACTGACCACAGGGCTGCGGGTGTTGCGCGCGGACCTGTTGAACGGCGATTCCCACCCGCTGCCGCCGTCCGTCTGGCTGCGCTGGTTCCCGCACGGCATCGTCGTCCTGATCGCCTTCGTCGACCTGCTCGGCAATGTCGACCAGATGGGTGACGGCTACGAACTGGGCTCGGAGTACGCCCTGTTGTGCGCCGGTGTGCAGGCCGCGGCGGTGGTGCTGGCCCTGTGGTGGCCGGTCCCGGCGTGGTGGGCGTCGACGGCGGTCACCGTCGTCGTGGCCATAGCCGTACGGGCTCAGCTGCTCACACGGCAACCGGAGTTCGGGTTCCCGTTGCTCTCTCCCGCGACGGTCACCGACGTCCCCTGGCCATGGAGTCCGCCCGGCCTCATCGCACACGCGGTGATCCTCTTCCTGCTCGCCCTGCGGCTGCCCACCCGGGTGGCCGTCGAGGTGCTGGCGTTGACCGCGCTGCTCACCTTCGTCATCGAGGGCCTCATCGGCGCCTCCCACTACTCGTCGACGAGCCCCCTCGCCCTCGTCCTGTTCCTCGGCGTCGTCCTGCTCGGCAGCACCATGCGGGGCCGCCGCGAAGCCCGTAACCAACTCGTCGAACAGGCCGGGATCACCGCCGAGGAGCGCGCCCGCCGCACCCTCCTCGAAGAGCGCAGCCGTATCGCCCGCGAGCTGCACGACGTCGTCGCCCACCACATGTCGGTGATCTCCATCCAGGCGCAGGTCGCCCCCCACCTGGTGGAGAACCCGTCCGAGGAGCTGAAGGAGAACCTCCAGGGCATCCGCCAGAACGCCCTGGAGGCCCTCACCGAACTCCGCCGCGTCCTCGGGGTCCTGCGCTCGGAGCGCCCGTCGAACCCCGACGACCCGCACGGCATGGCGGACGCCGCCGAAGGGGCCGCCCCGCACACCCCGCAGCCGACGCTGGCGCGTCTCGACGCCCTCGTGGAGAACACCCGCGCGGCCGGCCTGGCGGTCACCGTGGAGATCGAGGGCGAGGCGCGTCCCCTGCCACCGGGCGTGGAACTGTCGGCGTACCGGATAGTCCAGGAGGCGCTCAGCAACGCCCTGCGGCACGCGCCCGGCTCCACCGTCCGGGTGGAACTCACCCACTTCCCGCGCGGTCTCCAGGTCAGGGTGATCAACTCCCGACCCCAGCGGCCGGCCCCGCCGTCCCCCGGCGCCGGCCACGGCCTGCTGGGCATGCGCGAGCGGGCCGCCATGCTCGGCGGCACCCTCATGGCGGCCGAGACCTCCCACGGCGGCTTCTCGGTCGTCGCCTTCCTCCCGAGGGACGGCGGCCCCGGCAACGACACCACCGCCCCCGACGCCCACCCAGAGCCCCGACCGCCCACGCCCCGCGGCCCCTCGGCCCGCGCGGACACGACAGGAGAACGCACTCCATGACGAGCAGCACCATCCGCGTACTGATCGCCGACGACCAGCAGATGGTCCGGCAGGGCTTCTCGGTGCTGCTCAACACCCAGCCCGACATCGACGTCGTCGGCCAGGCGGTGCACGGCCTCGACGCCATCGACAAAGTCGCCGACCTCGCCCCGCAGGTCGTCCTGATGGACATCCGCATGCCCGAGCTCGGCGGTATCGAGGCCACCCGCCGCATCACCACCGAGAACCCCCACATCAAGGTCCTCGTGCTCACGACCTTCGACCTCGACGAGTACGTCTACGAGGCCCTGCGCGCGGGAGCCTCCGGGTTCCTCCTCAAGGACGCCTCCGCGGACCAGCTCGCCGAAGCGGTCCGGGTCGTGGCCGCGGGCGACGCCCTGCTCGCGCCCGGCATCACCCGCAGACTCATCGCCGAGTTCTCCCGCCTCGGCACGCCACCCCGCGCCCCGCTGAAGGACCGCGTCGGCGACCTCACGGAACGGGAGACGGAAGTGCTGTCCCTGATCGCCCAGGGCCTGTCCAACGCGGAGATCGCCCAGCGCCTCGTCGTCGCCGAACAGACCGTGAAGACCCACGTGGGCCGCATCCTGGTGAAACTGGGCCTGCGCGACCGCACCCAGGCAGCGGTCTTCGCCTACGAGTGCGGCCTGGTCCGGCCCACGGGCTACTGAGCGCGCGGACCGAACCGGTGCCGGGTCCGTACGCTCCACCCCGTAGTACCTGAGACGGACCCGGAGGGACCCTCCTCACTGGTGACGACGGCGACCCCGCCCCCCGCCTACCGTTCTCAATGTGACCGAGACGACTCACACCCAGCCCACGCCACCGCGACGCGGTGCCAAGGAACGCAGCCCGGAGTTCAGACTCGCCGTCAACGCTCTGAACGGGCTGTGGCAGGACATGTTCCACAACGCCTTCGCGTACCGACCACTGTCCCGCATGCGCCTGGACGGACCGTTCGTCCGGCAGCTGCCCCTGCGGCTCCGCGAGCGCGCCGTCTGGGCCCCGCACGCGGCGGTGGTCTTCGGTGCCCTGATAGCGATGTACGCCTCGCTGGAGGGCAACAGAGGCAGTGATCTCACCCAGCTGGTCACAGGCGTCCTCTCCCTGACGGCGGTCCTGCTGACGCTCGCCAGGCCTGTCGGCGCCTTCTGGGCCTCCTTGACCGCCACCCTGATCGGCACCGTGATCGGCACCGACTTCAACGACTGGCCGTGGATCCCCGGCGCCTTCGTGACCCACGTCATCGTCCTCACGGTCGTCGCCCTGCGCACCCGGCCCCGGATCGCCGCGTGGATGTGGGGCATCACCGCGCTCTACAGCCTCCTCGCCGAGACGTTCTTCTCCTCCCGCTACCTGAACTACGGCTACTACAGCGCCAACACCGGGCCGATGCTGACCGTCGCGGCCTTCGCCCTCCTGGCCGTCTCCGTCTGGCAGATACGGCGCACAGCCCAGCGGGAGGTCACCGCCCAGCAGACGGTGACCGAGCACGAGCGTTCCAAGCGGACCCTGCTGGAGGAGCGCACGACGATCGCCCGCGAACTGCACGACGTGGTCGCCCACCACATGTCGGTGGTCGCCATCCAGGCCGAGGCCGCGCCCTACCGCGTGGAGAACCCGCCGCCCGAGCTGGAGCAGGCGTTCGCCACGATCCGGGAGAACGCGGTGGCCGCGCTCACCGAACTGCGCCGCGTCCTCGGTGTCGTCCGCGCCGAGGACTACGAGGCCCCGGACGCCCCGCAGCCCACCCTCGCCGACCTCGACAGCCTGCTCGACAATGTGAGGGAGGCCGGCCTGACCGTCGAGAAGGCCGTCACCGGAGCGGTGCGGGAACTCCCGCAGGGCGTGGAGCTGTCGGCGTACCGAATAGTCCAGGAGGCCCTCAGCAACACCCTGCGGCACGCGCCCGGCGCGACGGCCCGCGTGGAGATCGGCTACGTCCTGGGCGGGCTGGGCCTGCGTATCGTCAACGGCCCCTCCCCGGAGGTGACCCTGGTGAAGTCCACCCATGGCGCCGGCCACGGCATCACCGGCATGCGTGAGCGCGTCACGATGCTGAACGGCGAGATGACCACGGGGGAGACGGAGGACGGAGGCTACGAGGTGACGGTGTTCCTGCCGGTGGCCAGTGCGAGCGAGGACGACGCATGACGATCCGTGTGCTGATCGCCGACGACCAGATGATGGTCCGCGAGGGCTTCTCCGTACTGCTCGGCGCGATGCCGGACATCGAGGTGGTCGGCGAGGCGGTCAACGGCCGGGACGCCGTCGCCCGTGTCCGGGAGCTGTCCCCGGACGTCGTCCTCATGGACATCCGCATGCCGGAGATGAACGGCATCGAGGCCACACGGGAGATCGTGGCGGCCGACGGCGGCGCCAAGGTGCTGGTGCTGACCACGTTCGACCTCGACGAGTACGTGTACCAGGCGCTGCGCGCGGGCGCCTCCGGGTTCCTGCTCAAGGACGCCTCGGCCCGCCAACTCGCCGAAGGCGTACGGGTGGTGGCCGCCGGGGAGGCGCTGCTCGCCCCGTCGGTCACCAAGCGTCTGATCACCGAGTTCTCCAAGCTGGCCGAGACACCCCGCCCCTCGGCGGCCGCCCAGCTGGCCTACGGGGAGCTGACCGACCGCGAGACCGAGGTGCTCGTCCTGATCGCCCAGGGGCTCTCCAACTCCGAGATAGCCGAGCGCCTGGTGGTGGCGGAGTCGACCATCAAGACCCATGTCAGCCGGGTCCTGGTGAAGTTGGGCCTCCGCGACCGCACCCAGGCGGCGGTCTTCGCCTACGAGGCCAGGCTGGTCACCCCCGGCTGAGCCGGCTTCAAGATCCCCTCGTGGTACGTTCGGCACCGCCGTGCTTCGCCGCGAACCGAGGAGGTGAGACCGATCAACGCTGTGACAGGTCGGGGCTCCCTCCCTCGCATGGCCTAGGGAGCGCCCGCAGAAGGCATCCCGAAAGGCTTGAACCGCTCATGCGTTTCAACACCGAGACGTCGTCCGACGGCGTCCGCGAACACCTCTTCACCCTCGACGAGATCCCCGGCGTGCTGTGGACGCCGGACGGTGCCGTCGGTCCGCGTCCGCTGATCGTGATGGGCCACGGCGGCGGACAGCACAAGAAGGCGCCCGGTGTCGTGGCGCGTGCCCTGCGTTTCGTCACCGAGTGCGGGTTCGCCGTCGTCGCGGTGGATGTACCGGGACACGGCGACCGGCCCAAGGACGAGAACTACGACCGGACAGTGGCGGAGAACCAGGCCCGGGCGGCCGCCGGGGAGGAGCTGGCTCCGCTGATCGCCGGGTTCCAGGCGCTCGTGGCACGCCGGACCGTCCCGGAGTGGAAGGCGGTCCTGGACGCCGTGCAGGAGCTTCCGTTCGTCGGTACCGGGCCGGTGGGCTACTGGGGGGTGTCCCTGGGGTGCGGGCTCGGTGTTCCGTTCGTCGCCGCCGAGCCCAGGGTCCGGGCGGCGGTGCTGGGCCTGGGCGGGGCCCTGGCCTCGGCGGAGGCCGCCCGGCGGATCACGGTCCCGGTGGAGTTCCTGGTGCAGTGGGACGACGAGCGGGTGCCCAGGGAGCAGGGGCTCGCCCTGTTCGACGCCCTGGGGTCGGCCGAGAAGACCCTGCACGCCAATCCGGGCGGGCACGGGGAGATCCCGCGCTTCGAGCTGGACAGCACCGTGCGGTTCTTCGCCCGCCATCTGAGCTGACCCGACCGCCGCCGTGCGGCGCGGGGGAGCCTCACCTCGGGCGAACGCACCGCACGGCCGGCTCGGGGGAGGGACGTTCTTCCTGCGGGCCGACCCGGGTCCTCCAGGACGGTTTGTCGAGGTCATGCGGTGGGTCGGCTCTGTTCAGGGAGGCGGGTCGCGGGTTAGCGTCCGTTCATGGCACCTGCTTCCCCTCTCGCTTTCGATCCGTGGGACCCCGACTTCGTGGCGGACCCGTACCCGGCGTACGCCGAGCTGCGGGCGCTGGGCCGGGTGCGGTACTTCGAGCCCACGAACCAGTGGCTCGTCGCCCACCACGCGGATGTCTCGGCGCTGTTGCGGGACCGGCGCCTGGGCCGGACCTACCAGCACAGGTTCACGCACGAGGACTTCGGCCGCAGTGTGCCCCCGCCGGAGCACGAGCCGTTCCACACGCTGAACGACCACGGGATGCTGGACCTGGAGCCGCCGGACCACACCCGGATCAGGCGGCTGGTGTCGAAGGCGTTCACACCGCGCACGGTGGAGCGGCTGAAGCCGTATGTGGAGGGGCTGGCGGGCGAGCTGGTGGCCCGGTTGGTCGAGGCCGGCGGCGGTGATCTGCTGGCGGATGTCGCGGAGCCGCTCCCGGTGGCGGTGATCGCCGAGATGCTCGGTGTCCCCGAGCAGGACCGGGCGCAGCTGCGGCCCTGGTCGGCGGACATCTGCGGGATGTACGAGCTGAGCCCGTCGGAGGCGACGGCCAAGAAGGCGGTGCGGGCGTCGGTGGAGTTCTCGGAGTACCTCCGGGAGCTGATCGCGCACCGTCGGGAGCAGCCGGGCGAGGACCTGATCTCGGGGCTGATCGCGGCGTACGACGAGGGCGACCGGCTCACCGAGCAGGAGATGATCTCGACCTGTGTGCTGCTGCTGAACGCGGGCCACGAGGCGACGGTGAACGCCACCGTGAACGGCTGGTGGGCGCTGTTCCGCAACCCCGACCAGCTGGCGGCCCTGCGCGCGGACCACTCGCTGGTGCCGACGGCCGTGGAGGAGCTGATGCGGTACGACACCCCGCTCCAGCTCTTCGAGCGCTGGGTGCTGGACGACATCGAGATCGACGGCACGACCGTCCCACGAGGCGCGGAGATCGCGATGCTGTTCGGCTCCGCGAACCACGACCCGGCCGTCTTCGACGCCCCGGAGAAGCTGGACCTCACCCGCCAGGAGAACCCGCACATCTCGTTCAGCGCCGGTATCCACTACTGCATCGGCGCTCCCCTGGCCCGGATCGAGCTGGCGGCGTCGATGACGGCCCTGCTGGAGAAGGCCCCCACCCTGACCCTCGCGACGGAGCCGAAGCGCAAGCCGAACTTCGTGATCCGGGGGCTGGAGGGACTCGAGGTGGAGGTGGCCTAGAGCGCGCCGCTCCGGGGGTCGCCGGCCCGCTCCCCGGGGCGCCGCCCCGCTCCTCCGGCGAGCCCGCCCGTCTCGGCCCCGCGAGCCCGGCCACCGGCCCCGCGAGCCCGGCCACCGGCCCCGCGAGCCCGGCCACCGGCCCCGGCGGGCCCGCCCACCTCGGTCCCCGGTGGGCCCGCCCGTCTCGGCCCCGCGAACCTGGCCACCGGCCCCGCGAGCCCGGCCACCGGCCCCGGCGGGCCCGCCCGCCTCGGTCCCCGGCGGGCCCGCCCGCCTCGGTCCCCGGCGGGCCCGCCCGCCTCGGCCCTCCCCGCCCCGTCGGCGGGCAGGTCCTCGCCGTCAGGGCTCCGAAGGCCGGGGTCCGGTGTCCGGCGCCGGGTGCCAAGTGGCCCGGCGCCCGGCGCTCGGGGTCAGCTCATGACGACGTCCCGCCGTCGCAGTCCCGCCAGACCCAACGTCACCAGGGCGACCGCGAGCCCGATCAGGGTCAGTACCGGGCTCCACTGCATGTCTCCGCCCGGCAGCTTCGGCAGGTGGCCGAAGGGGGAGAGGTCGAGGACGGCCCGGGGGGCGTCGAGCGCCGGGCCGATCCAGCCGATGAGGAGGACGGCGCCGGCGAGGCCCCACGCCGCCATGGCCGCTTTGGGAGCGAGGCCGTGCACGAGGACGGCGACGCCGCCGATGACCCACACACCGGCGACCTGGACGAGGCAGGCGCCCAGGATGTGGCCGAACTCCTTGCCATAGCCGAGGGCGAAGCCCAGTCCGGCGAGCAGCATGATCCATACGGACCCGGCGAAGGCGACGGCCAGATGGCCGGCGGCCCACCGCAGCCGCCCCACGGCGTTGGAGAGGAGGGGTTCGGCCCGGCCCGAGGTCTCCTCACCGTGCAGCCGCAGGACGGCACCGACGACGTAGAGCGCGGCGATCAGCCCGAGCATGCCGATCATCGACGCGAGGAACGCGTCCGTGAGCCCGGACCGGCCGCCCATGCGTTCGAAGATCTGGCGGGCACCCTCGTTGTCGGCGACCAGATCGGCCGCGCCCTCGGTCAGCCCGCCGTAGACGAGCCCGGCGAGGAAGAACCCGATGCTCCAGCCGAGCACGCTGCCCCGCTGCAACCGCCAGGCCAGCGCGCCCGCCGTCGCCAGACGGCCCGTCGCCGGCCCCGGCCGGGTCGGCAGGAAACTCATGCCGACGTCACGGCGCCCGGCGAGCCCGTACGCCACCACGCCCTGCGCCAGGCCGGCCCCGACGAACAACAGCAGCACCCACCACCGCTCATCCGCGAACGAACGCTCGTTTTCGAGCCATCCCAGCGGCGACAGCCACGTCAAAAAAGACGAACCTTCGTTCGCGGAAGCGTCGCCCGCCGCCCGCAGCACGAACGCCGCCCCCAGCACCCCCGCCGTCAGCCCCCGCGCCAGCCGCGCGCTCTCCGTCAGCTGAGCGATCACCGCGGCCATCGTCGCGAACACCATGCCGACACCCGCGATCCCCAGCCCGAAGGCCACCGCCCCCGCCGCGCCCTGCCCGGCGAGTCCGACCGCGACCAGCAGCGCCAGCGCGCCGTTCGCGACCGCCGCCATCAGCAGCGCCGCCGTCAACGGCGCCCGGCGCCCCACCATCCCCGACGCGACCACCTCCAGACGGCCGCTCTCCTCCTCGTCGCGGGTGTGGCGGACGACGACGAGGAGGCTCATCACGGCGGCGAGGGCACCGGCGTAGACGCCGACACGCCACGCGGTCAGGGCGCCGAGGGAGTCGTCGAACACGGGCCCGACCAGGGCGCGCAGCGACGAGTTGGTGGTCATCTGGCGCATCAGGTCGGCGCGTTCGGCGGCGGTGCCGTACAGGCTGCGCAGGCTGTTCGGCATGGAGAGGACCATCAGTCCCGTCACCGCGACCCACACCGGCACCATCACCCGGTCCCGCCGCAGGGCGAGCCGCAACAGGACGCCCGTACCGGCCAGTTGGCGTGCCCCGCCGGACCGCACGGCGAACGTGGAGGCCGACGACCTCGAAGGTGACGGTGATGGTGACGGCGAGGGCGTGGACGCGGAGGCGTTGTCGACGGCGGTCATCGCACGGCCGTCCTCTCCGGTGAGCGGAAGGCGGCGTCGTCCTGGTCGTCCTGGTAGTGCCGCAGGAACAGTTCCTCCAGCGTGGGCGGCGTCGAGGTCAGGGACCGTACGCCCGACTCTGTCAACGAGCGCAGGACGGCGTCGAGTTTGTCGGTGTCGACCTGGAGACGGACCCGGTTGCCCTGGACGTCGAGGTCGTGGACGCCGGGGAGACGGGAGAGGTCGCCCGGCGGGGAGGCGAGTTCGGCGGCGACGGCCGTACGGGTCAGATGGCGCAGGTCGGCCAGGGAGCCGCTCTCGACGGTGACGCCCTTGCGGATGATGCTCACCCGGTCGCACAACTCCTCGACCTCGCCGAGGATGTGGGACGACAGCAGGACGGTGCGGCCCCGGTCGCGTTCCTCACGGACGCAGCGCTGGAAGACCTCCTCCATCAGCGGGTCGAGGCCGGAGGTCGGTTCGTCGAGGATGAGCAGGTCGACGTCGGAGGCGAACGCGGCGACGAGGGCGACCTTCTGGCGGTTGCCCTTCGAGTAGGTGCGGCCCTTCTTCGTCGGGTCCAGCTCGAAGCGTTCGATCAGCTCGGCGCGGCGGCCGGAGTGGAGGCCGCCGCGCAGCCGGCCGTAGAGGTCGATGACCTCGCCGCCGGAAAGGTTTCGCCAGAGGGTGACGTCGCCGGGTACGTACGCGATGCGGCGGTGCACCTCCACCGCGTCCTTCCAGGGGTCGCGGCCGAGGATGCGGGTGGCCCCGGCGTCGGCGCGGAGCAGGCCGAGGAGGACGCGGATGGCGGTGGACTTGCCGGCGCCGTTGGGGCCGAGGAAACCGTGGACCTCGCCGGACTCGACGGTCAGGTCGAGACCGGCGAGCGCGTGGGTCCGTCCGAAGGACTTGTGGAGTCCGGAGACCTCGATGGCTGGGTTGGCCTTCGTCATGCTTCAGAACGTACGCTTACTTCAGAAATTTGTGAAGTTAAGGAAGCGTATGAATCGACAGTAGACTGATCGCGGGGGACTGCGGTGTGACTGGGGTGCCTGACCAGGGGAGATGATCCAGCGATGGCGGAAGCGGAATCGAAGTCCGGCTCCGAGACCGAGGCCGAGACCGAGACCGAGACCGAGACCGAGACCGAGGCCGAGACCGAGGCCGAGGGCAGGGTCCGGGCCGGGGCTGAGTCGGTGGAGGGCGCGGGGCGGGACCCCGAGGCGGTCTCGCGTTTCGTCGAGCACTTCGCGGCGCAGCTCGTCGAGGCCGGGGTGCCGCGGATGCCGGCCCGGGTCTTCGCCGCGCTCCTCGCCTCCGACACCGGCGTGCTGACCTCCGCCCAGCTCGGCGAACAGCTGCGGATCAGCCCCGCCGCCGTGTCCGGCGCCGTTCGCTATCTGGCCCAGGTGCGCCTGGTGTCACGCGAGCGTGAGCCCGGTTCGCGCCGTGAGCGCTACCGCGTACACAGCGACCAGTGGTACGAGGCACTCACCAACCGCGAGGCGATCATCAAGCGGTGGGAGGAGGCGTTGCGCGAGGGCGTCGCGAGCCTCGGCGCCGACAGCCCGGCGGGGCGCCGCCTCAGTGAGACGCTCGCGTTCTTCGAGTTCGTCGAAGTGGAGGTCGAGGCGATGATGGCCCGCTGGCGTATCCACCGCGACCAACTGTTCGGCGCGGACTGACTCCGGAGGAGTCCGCAGCCTGATGCCCGGTGCCTGGTGCCCGGCGCCCGGTGCCCGGTGCCCGGTGCCCGGTTGCAGTGTCCGACGCCCGGCGCCCGGCGCCCGGTGCTCTCCGCTTCGCCTACTCGGCGGAGTCGGCGGTCCGTTCCGTACGGCTCGCCAGGCGTTCGTAGCGTTGGCGGGCGGCCTGCGGGGTCTGGAGGCCCAGCCCGAACGCGATCTCCGGCCAGGTCATGCCCCGACCCCGGGCCATCTCCAGGAGCCCGACCTCCAACTCGTCCATCTCCGCGCGGGCCAGTGGAACGAGGCTCAGCGCGGCGGTGATGTCCGCCCGGTCGACCTCCGGTTCCCCGTCGTCCAGGAGCGCGGCGCCGCTGAGCAGGAACGACACCAGTCGCACGGCCTCGTGCGGGCCCAGTATGTGGGGGTGCACCTGCCGACGGCGCTGCCCGTCCGTAGCCGCGTGCCGCTCGGCGATACGGAACAGCGAGGTGTACGTCCGCTGCGCCCGCGCCTCGTCGGCGCTCGGGGGCGTGAACGGGTCGGAGGGGTCGGAGGGGGCTGAGGGGTTGGAGGTGCTGGAGGGGTCCGGGGGCGGCGTCGACGCATCCGAGGGCTTCGAAGTCATGTGTTCAGCGTCGAATGCAAACAACTCGTTGTCAACGTTTTATTGCTTCCCCTTGTCGGGGCTGCCGGGGTGAGCGAGGTCGCTGGTGGCGGCCGTGCCCGTTGCTACTCTCCGCGTCTACGACGGTGGTGATGGCGGGGGTGATCATGGGATCGAACACGGAAGCGGGGGCGACGAGTCCGTCGACTCCCTCCAGTTCCTGGTCGAGAGGGGTCAGGCCGGGCGTCCTCTTCGGAGGGCTGGCCGCGGTGGTGTCGGTCGTCGCCATCGGGAGGGCATGGGCCGCATGCGACGTCGGCGGCGGCGGGAACGGCATCACGCTGCTCCTTCTCACCCCGGTCATTTGGGTCGCCGCGGCGGTCCCCTGGCTCGTTCTGCACGGCACGCTCGGACGCCGTCACCGTGGGGCGGCGCCGGCCGTGGGGCTGGTGTTCACGGTGTGGTTCACGTGGTTTCTCGTGACCTGGCTGGGCATCCCGGACTCGTACCCCGCGCCCCTCTGCCCGGGCAACGTCCCCCCGTGGTGGCCGAGCTTCCTCCCCACCTGACACTGCACGCAGCCTGGCCGAAACGCCCAGGACGGCATCGACGGGCTCTACTGGATCCTGACCCCGGCCAAGCTGATTTGAGCCATTCCCTGGGCAATGCTGCTGGAGCCGGTGCCTGGTCAGCTCTGCTTCAGCGAGAACCGCCCGGACAGCGTTTCAGTCGCCCCCGCCCCCGCCACCCCCACCGCCGCAACCGAACCCGCCCCCCGAGCCGGCGTCCGACCCCGAAGCCCAGTCGGAGCCGGAGTCGGCACCGGTCCCGTGGTCGTAGTCGTTGTCCAGGGCCTTGCCCATGCGGATCAACGCCCTGCCCAGGCCGGACGGGATCGGCTGGACCCCGGCCATGCCGCGCCGGACCGGCCCTCGGGGGAGTACGGTGGGCCCCTCGAACACGTATGCGGGGAGGGAGCCGTTCTCCTGGGCCGCCCGAAGTCTCCGCCGGCCGGCCCGTGTGGGACGGCGCCGGGAGCCCGTCACCAGGCCCTCCGCCGCGAGCCGCCGCCCGATCTCCTCGACCTGCGGCGAGCGTTGCAGGGCGCTGTGCACGGCGACCACGCGGCGGCCGCGCGGGCAGGAAGCGAGCAGGGCGTCCTCGACGGGGTGCGCGGGCCGCTGCTCGGCGTCGGCCGCGCGGACGCGTGTGCCTCGTACCGTGAGCATGCCGCGCTCGGCCAGCGTGATCACGGCGCTGTCGGCGACCCGGTGCGCCCCGCCCGCCTTCTCCGCAGTCCGATCCGCATGCCGACCGTTCCTAAATACTGAGCGGGAGTGAGTCCTGTTGCCAGGGCTCATGCTCAGCCGGACGCCCCGAACGGTGTTGGGTGTCCTGGTCGCCCA
>NZ_OLMK01000074.1 GCF_900290235.1 Streptomyces sp. MA5143a | reverse complement strand
CCCGTCGCCCTGACCGGGTGGCTCGTCGCCCTGGTCCGGTGGCTCTGTCGCCCCGGTCCGGTGGCCCTGTCGCCCCGGCCCGGTGGTGTCATCTCCCCGACCGGGCCGCCGCCTTGGCCCCGCATGGCCCCCGCCACCGCCCGGCTCACGGACCTCCAGGTCAGGGCCCTGCGCATGCCGAGCTGTGACGGGCTGCTTACGGTCTCTTTAGCAGGGCCTAGACTCCCGTGCGTACAGATCGTCGAACAGCGGCGTATGTATGGCGTACGGAGCGCGTACGTACAGGTCGCCAGGTGAGGGAACGAGGGGCGGACGTGCCGGAACCGACCGTCGCCGTCGCGGCGGAGTACGTCGTGGCGGCGGACTACTTCCAGTCCTACTCGGTGGTCGGACTGCTCGCCGCCGTGGGCGTGCTCTTCGTGGCCATCGCCTTCGGCGCGGGACGACTGCTGCGCCCCGAGGTCCCCACCCGGGAGAAGCTCCTCACCTACGAGTGCGGCGTCGACCCCGTCGGCGAGCACTGGGCCCACACCCAGGTCCGCTACTACGTGTACGCCTTCCTCTACGTCATCTTCGCCATCGACTCGATCTTCCTCTTCCCCTGGGCGACCGTCTTCGCCGACGACGGCTACGGCGCGACCACGCTGGTGGAGATGTTCGTCTTCCTCGGCTTCCTCGCCGTCGGCCTGCTCTACGCATACAAGAAGGGGGTCCTGGCATGGACGTGACGCCAGAGACGACCACCCCGCAGCCCGTGTCCCTCCCGGAGCCCAAGCGGCTGGGCGCCCTCGCCCGCCTCGCCCCCGAGCCGATGAAGGTGATCCTCAACTGGGGCCGCCGCTACTCGCTCTGGGTCTTCAACTTCGGCCTGGCCTGCTGCGCGATCGAGTTCATCGCCGCGTCGATGGCCCGGCACGACTTCATCCGCCTCGGTGTCATCCCCTTCGCGCCGGGCCCCCGCCAGGCCGACCTGATGGTCGTGTCCGGCACGGTCACGGACAAGATGGCCCCGGCCGTGAAGCGCCTCTACGAGCAGATGCCCGAACCGAAGTACGTCATCTCCTTCGGCGCCTGCTCCAACTGCGGCGGCCCCTACTGGGACTCCTACTCGGTGACCAAGGGCGTCGACCAGATCATCCCCGTCGACGTCTACGTCCCCGGCTGCCCGCCCCGCCCCGAGGCCCTCCTCCAGGGCATCCTCAAACTCCAGGAGAAGATCGCGAGGGAGTCCCTGGGAGAGCGGTACGGCAACGGAACGGACGCCGCCGACGCCGGGGGCACCGTGCCCTCCACGGCCGCCGCCGGCCCGACGCCGGCCCCCGCCCGCCCGTCACCGGCGGCCCTCCAGAGCGACCTGGTGAAGCCCCCGGCCCCGCCGGCCGGTACCGGCACGACCGACAGCTCCACCGGGGAGGGGGACCGTTGACCGGCTGGCTCCCCGCCCCCGTCGAGGAACTCTTCGGCGCCGACGCCACCGCCGAGGAGTCCTACGACGTCCTGACCGTGGACGTCCCCTCCGCCTCCTGGATCGAGGCCCTGAGCACCGCCCGCACCACCCTGGGCTGCACCTACTTCGACTGGCTGAGCGCGGTCGACGAACCCGGCACCGGTTTCCGGGTCTCCGCCCATGTCGTGGCCCTGGCCCCGGTCCGCCGTCTCCTCGTCCGCACCACCGTCCCGCACGCGTCGCCGGTGCTGCCCACCGCCGTGGACGTCTACGCCGGTGCCGCCTGGCACGAACGCGAGACCCACGAAATGTTCGGCGTCCGCTTCGAGGGCCACCCCGGCCTGGACCACCTCCTCCTCCCCGAGAACTTCGAGGGCCACCCGCTCCGCAAGGACTTCGTCCTGGCCGCCCGCGTCGCCAAGGCGTGGCCCGGCGCCAAGGAACCCGGCGAGTCCGAGCACGGCGGCCCCAAGCGCCGCCAGATGCTCCCGCCCGGCGTCCCCGACCCCAACGAGTGGGGCCCCCTCAAGGGCCAACTCCCCCCGGCCCCGACCCGCCCCACCCGAGCCGCCGGAGACCGCCCGGCCCGCGCGGCCGGGGAGCGCCCCGCCCGAGCAGCGGCCGACCGCCCCGTGCGCCGCACCCGTACGGCCTCCC
>NZ_OLMK01000056.1 GCF_900290235.1 Streptomyces sp. MA5143a | reverse complement strand
ACACCACGCCCACACCCTCGGCCCAGCCGGTCCCGTCCGCCGACGCCGCGAAGGCCTTGCAGCGGCCGTCCGCCGCCAGGCCCTGCTGCCGGGAGAACTCGCGGAACACATCGGGACTGGACATGACGGCGACGCCACCGGCGAGAGCCATCGAGCACTCCCCCGACCTCAGGGCCTGCGACGCCAGGTGAATGGCCACCAGTGACGACGAGCACGCCGTGTCGAGCGCGACTGCGGGGCCCTCCAGTCCGAGGACGTAGGCGATCCGGCCCGACAGCACACTGGTTGACCCGCCGGTCATCAGGAAGCCCTCCAGCCCCTTGGGCGGCTCGGCCAGCCTGCTGAGGTAGTCCTGGTAGGACACGCCCGCGAAGACGCCTACGCTCCTGCCCCGCAGCGAGGTGGGGTCGATACCGGCGTGCTCGACACTCTCCCACGCGGTTTCCAGGAGGAGCCGCTGCTGCGGGTCCATGGCCAGCGCCTCGCGCGGCGAGATCCCGAAGAAGGCGGGGTCGAAGTCGGCCGCGTCGTAAAGGAATCCGCCCTCGCGGACGTACGACGTTCCGGCGTGCTCGGGGTCGGGGTCGTACAGGGCGTCGAGTTCCCAGCCGCGGTCGGCGGGGAACGAGCCGATGCCCTCGCGTCCCTCCGCCAGCAGGTCCCAGAGGTCCTCGGGGGAGCGCACCCCGCCGGGGAGGCGGCACGCCATGCCGACGATCGCGACCGGCTCGTCCGGGTGGGAGGTGACGGCCCCGGTCCTGGGGGCGGCGTCACCGGTCGCGGCGGTGCTGCCGTCGCCGGTCAGCCGGGTGCGCAGGTGGGCGGCGAGCGCGGCCGGTGCGGGGTAGTCGAACGGCAGCGTGGCGGGGAGCCGGAGGCCGGTGTGCGCGGCGAGCCGGTTGCGGAGTTCGACGGCGGTGAGGGAGTCGAAGCCGATCTCCGTGAAGGCGCGGGCCGGGTCGACGCGGTCGGCCGAGGAGTGACCGAGCACGGCCGCCGCCTCACCCTGGACCAGGGCCAGGAGCGTCCGCTCCGCCTCAGCGGCGCTCATCGCGGCGAGACGGTTCGCCAGATCACCCGTGGCGGCACGGGTTCCGCGTGCGGCGCGCCGTATCGGCCGTGCGAGGCCGTGCAGCAGCGCGGGAAGCGTCCCTTGTCCGGCCTGTTCGCGCAGGGCGGCGTGGTCGAGCTTGACGGCGACAGGGGCGGGGTCGTCGCCGCGCAGCGCCGCGTCGAACAGGGTCATCCCCTCCTCGGAGGTGAGCGGGACGAAGCCCCCCTGGCTCATGGCCCGGGCACCGCCGTCGATGACACCACTGGTCATGGCCGACCGCTGCGCCCACAGGCCCCAGGCGAGGGACAGGCCGGGGAGTCCCTGTGTGTGCCGGTGGTGGGCGAGGGCGTCGAGGAAGCTGTTGGCGGCGGCGTAGTTGCCCTGTCCGGGCGAGCCGAGTACTCCGGCCGCCGAGGAGTACAGCACGAAGGCGTCCAGGTCATGGCCCTCGGTGAGTTCGTGGAGGTTCCAGGCCGCGTCCACCTTGGGCGCCAGCACTGTGTGCACCTGGTCCTGGGTGAGCCCGGTGACCACGCCGTCGTCGAGCACGCCCGCCAGGTGGAACACGGCCGAGAACCGCGCGGTGTCCAGCAGTGCGGCGAGGGCGTCACGGTCTGCCGCGTCGCACGACTCGACGCGTACGGTCGCGCCGCGTTCGGCGAGTTCGGCCTCCAGTTCCCTCGCGCCGGTCGCGTCGATGCCGCTGCGGCTGGTGAGCACCAGGTCCCGTACGCCGTACTCGGTGACCAGGTGACGGGCGAGGGTGCCGCCGAGGGTGCCGGTTCCCCCGGTGATCAGTACGGTGCCGTCCGGGCGGAGAACCGTCCCGTGGTCGGGCGTGCGGTCCGTACGGGCGAGGCGCGCGGCGTGGAACCGGCCGTGGCGCAGAGCCAGGCGGGGCTCGCCGGTGGCGAGAGCCGCCGCCAGTGCCTCGGGCGCGGTCCCGGTCGTACGGTCGTCGAGGTCGACGGCCACGAAACAGCCGGGGTTCTCGGACTGCGCCGAACCGAGCAGGCCCCACACGGCGGCCGCGGCGAGGTCGGTGACCGTGTCCTCGGGCGTGGCGGCGACGGCGCCACGGGTGACGACGAGCAGTCGGGTGTCGGCCAGCGCCGGTTCCGCGAGCAACGCCTGGAGCACGGACAGCACATGCGCGGTGAGTGTGTGGACGGTCTCGGGGACGGATCGTTCGCCGTCCGTGCCGTCGAGCTCCAGGAGCAGCAGGCCGGGAGCCGCGGTGGCGGCCTCGGTGACGTCCTGCGGGCCGGTGACCGGCAGGACGTCGAGTGGCGCGGCGGCCGTCGGCGCGGTGAGTTCCGTCCAGGACAGTCGGTGGACGGGAACGCTCGTGGCGGGGCGCCCGAGTTGGTCCTCGGTCACCGTCCGGGCGACCAGTGAGCCGATGACGGCGACGGGTGCCCCGGTGTCGTCGGCCAGCCGGATCGTCGTGGCGTCGGTGCCCGCGGCGGTGATGTGGGCTCGCAGGCGGGTGGCGCCGGTGGCGTGAAGGGTGATGCCGTTCCAGACGAAGGGCAGCCGGGTACGGCCGTCCCCGGCGGTGGCGAGCATGGTCGCGTGGAGGGCGGCGTCGAGCAGGGCGGGGTGGATGCCGTAGCGCGCGGCGGCGTCGTGGTGGTCGTCGGGCAGGTCGATCTCGGCGAAGGTGTCTTCACCGCGGACCCACATCGCGTTCAGGCCCTGGAAGACGGGGCCGTACTGGTACCCCGAGCCGACGAGCGTGTCGTAGAAGGTGCTGAGGTCGCACGGGTCGGCACCGGGTGGCGGCCAGGCTCCGAGGTCGAAGCCGGCAGGGTCGGTGGACCGCGCCAGTGTGCCGGTGGCGTGGCGGCTCCAGGGGGTGCCGGGGTCGGCGTCCGCCCGGCGCGAGTGGATCGTCACGGTGTGGCGGTCGTCGTCCGTGGTGTGCACCGCGATCTGGACCTGGACGGCACCGCGTTCCGGCACGACCAGGGGTGCCTCGATGACGAGTTCGTCGATGCCCGCGGCGCCGGTCTCCTGTGCGGCACGCAGGGCGAGTTCGACGAAGCCGGTGCCGGGGAGCAGCACGGTGTCGTTGATGGTGTGGTCGGCCAGCCAGGGCTGGGAACGCAGAGACAGTTGCGCGGTGAACAGGTGGCCGCCCGAGTCGGGCAGCTCCGTCATCGCACCGAGGAGCGGGTGGTCGGGGCGGACGAGACCCGCCGAGGTGACGTCCTCGGGGGTCGCTTCGAACCAGTGGTGCTCGTGCTGGAAGGGGTACGTGGGCAGGTCGACGGTCGTGCCGCTCGGGTGGTGCCAGGTGACGGGGATGCCGTGGGTGTGGAGGCGGGCGAGCGCGGTGGTGAAGTCGGCGAGGGTGCCCTGGTCGCGGTGCAGGGTGCCGACCGCGAGGACGCCGTCGACGGTGTCCTGGACGCTGTGCG
>NZ_OLMK01000107.1 GCF_900290235.1 Streptomyces sp. MA5143a | reverse complement strand
GCGGCGAACTTCCTGCCCGGCCGGGTGGAGAAGCAGGACGGCGAGCACACCCTGGTCCGCCTGGGTGCCGGTGGCGGCCTGATCAAGGCGCGCCGCCATCAGATGGCTGCCGGAGCCCGCGTCAAGGTCGCGGTGCAGCCGGGCCGGCTGAGGGCCAGCGCCGCCGACGACGGCTTCTGTACCGGCACCGTCGAGACCGCCACCTACGTCGGCACCCTCGTCCGCGCCGGGGTACGCATCGACGGCGGTCAGGGACCGCTGCTGCGCCTGGAGGTACCCGCAGGACGGGGCCCGGTCGCGGGCGAGCGGGTCGGCATCACCGCAGACCCCGAGGACGTCAACCTCTTCGCCGACGAACAGGGCGGGTGAGTCATGGCCGCCACCCTCACCGCCGGGACTCCCGCCCGCCCGCGCAAACTCCTCGCCTCACGCAAGACCCGCGTCGGGATCCTCTACGCGCTGCCGGTCGTCGTGTATCTGCTGGTGCTGTTCGTCTACCCGATCTTCTCCACGCTGCTGCTCAGCCTGAAGGACGCGGACGGATCGTTCACCCTGCACTGGTACGCCGACGCCCTCACCGGCGTGAACCTGTCGGTGCTGTTCACCACACTGCGGATCTCCGCCGAAACGGCCGTGCTGAGCCTGGTGTTCGGATTCGTCCTCGCCCAGGCGATCACCCGGCTCAAGCCGATCCTGGCCGGCCTGGCGATGCTGGTGGTGGTCGTGCCGCACTTCGTCTCCGCGCTGGTGCGCACCTACGGCTGGATCATCATGCTCGGCGACAAGGGCCTGGTGAACGAGACCCTGACCGCCATGTCGATACCCGGCGCACCGTTCCAACTGCTCTACAACGAACTCGGCGTCGTCATCGGCACCACCTCGATGATGCTCCCCTACACCGTGCTGCTGCTGTACGGGGTGATGCGGGGTGTGGACCGGCGCCTGCTGGCGGCGGCGGCGAGTATGGGCGCCGGCCGGGTGACGATCTTCCGGCGGGTCTACCTGCCGCTGGTCGCCCCGGGGTTGGCCAGTGCCGGGCTGCTGAGCTTCATCCTCTCGCTGGGCTACTACATCACCCCGGCGCTGATGGGCGGCCCGAACCAGACGATGATCGCCACCCTCATCAACCAGCAGGTCACCAAGGAGAACCAGTGGAACGGGGCCGCCGCACAGGGCGTCATCCTGCTGGTCCTCACCCTGGCCGGACTGCTCCTGGTCAAGGCCGTGACCTCACTCGGCGCCAGCCGTAAGAAGAGGAGTGGGTCCTGATGGAGCTGCGCAAGACCCTCACCGGCAAGATCGCCCTGACCGCCGTGGCCACCGTGATCCTGCTGTTCCTGGCCCTGCCGATCGTCGTCATCCTCGTCACCTCCTTCAGCAACAACGCCTTCGCCGCCTTCCCGCCCGAGGCATGGACGCTGAACTGGTACAAGGCCCTGTTCGCAGACGGCAGCAAATGGCCCGCCGCACTCTCCCTCAGCGCTTTGGTCGCCGCCCTGAGCACCGTCTTCTCCCTCATCATCGGCGTCACGGCCGCGACCGCGCTGGTGCGCAGTGAACTCCCGCTGCGCTCGGCGGTCTTCGCCCTGGTCCTCGGACCCCTGCTCATCCCGCAGATCGTCACCGCACTGGGCCTGTTCCTCCTCTTCGAACCGGCCGCGATGCTCGGCAGCCCGATCGCCATCGCGCTCGGCCACACCGTGCTCGCCTCACCCATCGCGGTGCTGATCCTGATCGCGACCCTGCGCGGCATCGACGAACGCCTGGAGGACGCCGCCGCCAGCATGGGCGCGGGCCGGCTCACCATCGCCCGGCGCATCACCTTCCCCCTCGCCGCACCCGGCATGATCGCAGCCG
>NZ_OLMK01000095.1 GCF_900290235.1 Streptomyces sp. MA5143a | reverse complement strand
CTTACGGCGGCCGGGTTTTTCGCGGGTCGTCTCGCCGGTGAAGTCGAGGTCTTCGATGGCGAGGGCGAGGTGATGGCGGCGGGCCCAGTGCAGCAGGCGGATCAGGGCGTGCCGGACTTGGGCGTCGCGGTGGGCGGCACCGCCCGAGAGGTCGTAGCCGAACCGCCGGGGCGCTCCGACCGGGTTGCCGTGAGCGTCCAGCCGCCACGCGGCCAAGTGGTCGGCGTTGGTGTCGACCCCCACCATGCCACCCGCGCGGGCCATGGCCAGCGGCACCGTCTGCACCGCAGGGTTGGTCCAGGAGGCGGTCAGGTACCAGCGGCCGCGTGCGGGGTCTTCGTGGATGCGGTAGGCCACAGCCCGGTTCGCGTGGATGCGGTCGGCCCACTCGACGCCCCGGTGCGCGAACACCACCCGGGCTGCGAGGACGTACCGGCCGTGCGGGGCGTTCGCCATATGCACCAGCGGGGCGGGGAGTCTGAGGGAGATCTCGCCGTCGGGGGTGACGCGGATGGTCTCGTTGCCGAAGCGTTTGCCGGACTCTCCGTCCGCCTGAAGGAAACGCCGCTCCGCCTGCCAGCGGATGCGCCACTGCTCCTCGGTGAGCCGGGCGGCATCCAGGTGGTGGCGGGTGGTCAGCAGCCGCTTCCCGCCCCGCACCACGTGCACGACCCCGGCTTCCCAGTCCGCACGGAGGGCTTGGAGCCGGTCGGTGAGCACGTGCAGACGGCGCGACTTCGCATGCCACTCCCGCCTGCTCGCATAGCCGCCCGGAGCGTGCTTGCTGCCCTTCTCGCCCACCGGCAGCGACAACCGGTGGGCGATCATCCGCACTCCCGCTTCCAGCTGCTGGATGTGTGCGAGCTGA
>NZ_OLMK01000104.1 GCF_900290235.1 Streptomyces sp. MA5143a | reverse complement strand
GCCCTCCCTCACCGGGCTGCATGGTGTGCTTCGGTTGCTCGCCGCGCAGCTCGGTCAGCGCACAGATTCAGGCACCACTGCGGCCCGGACGCGCAGGCAACCCGGGAGCCGCCGACACCGCAGTGGATCTCGGAGCCGCTTCGCCCTGCCGACCCCAGGAAGGCGATGCGCACGTGCCGCGTCCCCCGGTTTTTCTGTGATCAGGCGCCTGAGCCGCGGTTGATGTTCGTGCCGGCGGCGGTCTCGGCGTCGGTCCTCGCATGGTCCGCCGCCGTCGAGTCCGGCCTGTGGCTGTCCACCCAGTGCAAGGTGATCACCAGGAATCCGAGAAGGACGGACAAGGCGACCACGGCCAGGACGCTGGTGGGCAAGGTGTGCTCCGGATGGTTCGACGTGCAGCGATGTCACCATCGACGCTCACAGCCGGCGAGTTGTTTGGCAGGCCCCTTTCGCCACAGCAGACAACTCCGGAGGGCCGAGTTCCATATCCCTTGTTCTGCTATGTGGCGATATTGCTTCCCGTCCCTGCTCTCCGGCTTTCTTCCGACGGCACGACGGCACGACGGCACGACGGCACGACGGCGTACGCGTGCGATGCGCGTGAGTGACGGGTCGCGTAGCCCGCGCGCAGCTCGGCTCGACATCGACACTTACCGGAGTGATGGCAGTCATGGGTCGGGCCACGGCAGTCGGAAGCAGACTGCCCGGCCACTCCTCTCCTCACCCGTTAGCACCGCAACGATGGTGACGGCGATGCCGCAGTGGTCGTAGCCCCAGGTGGGAGGGGTGAGGGTGCGGGTCACGGGTCGTCTGTTTACGCTGCGGATATGCCGGACATGGCACTGACATCGCGGCGGCTCGGCAGCGGGCCGCCTCTGCTGGTTCTCCTCCAACTCGACCGGGACGCCTGGGGTCCTGTCCTGGAGCGACTCGCCCGCGAGTACGAGGTGGTGGGCGTCGACCTCCCGGGCTTCGGTGACAGCCCTGCGCTCCCCGAAACGTCCACGCCGACCGTCGA
Organism: Streptomyces sp. MA5143a; assembly: GCF_900290235.1. Classification (GTDB taxonomy): domain Bacteria; phylum Actinomycetota; class Actinomycetes; order Streptomycetales; family Streptomycetaceae; genus Streptomyces. Next base: position 16,373 of record NZ_OLMK01000104.1, on the reverse strand, counting down.
GACACTGGCGGCCGCGATCGCGGAATGGCTCCCAGACGTCGGCCTCACCCGCCCGCCCGTTGTGGGGAACTCCCTGGGTGGGGCGGTCGCCCTGGAACTGGCGCGCATGGGCGCTGTCGGCAGCGCTGTCGCGCTGTCCCCGATCGGGCTGTGGACGCGCGCCGAGGCCGCCTACGCTCTTGGTTCCCTTCGTGTCGCCCATGCCATGGCGCGGGCCTGCGCCGAACGCCCCGGCTGGATCGCCGGTCACCCGATCGGGCGTACCGTGGCGTTCTGGCAACTCGTCGCCCGACCCTGGCGGATCCCGGAGGAGGCGGCGGCTGGTGCGCTGCGCAACCTGGCCCGCTCTCCCGGCTTCGAGCGGACGCGGCGTGCGGTGCGCGCCTACCGGCTGCGGGCCTTCATGCCCGAGGTCCCGGTCCCGGTCACGGTCGGCTGGGGCACACGGGACCTGATGACCCCACCCCACCAGGCTCTCAGGGCAGCCCGCATGCTTCCGGGTGCCCGGCACCTCTCGCTCAAGGGCTGCGGGCACTCGCCGATGTCCGATGACCCTGAGCAGGTCAGCCAGGTGGTGCTCGACGCCATTGGCGCCTGAGTACACATGAGCGGTGGGACAGCCTGGCCGGGCGGGCGGTCCGTGCGTCATCGCGCCGTGGCTCCCCGCCCGCCCGGGTGCCTTTGGGTGCCTTTGCCTGTCCAGGCGCGGAACGGGGCCCAGACGTTAGGAGCCCTGTCATAAGCCCCCGAGCCCTCAGCATGCGCCCCGGCGCCCGTAACCCGCGCGCCGGGCCTCTGACCGGCAAGGAGGCGCGCTCTCCCTGCCTGACAGGCCGGGGTGCGCCTCCCACCCCGCGTGCACGTTCCCGGCGCATGACCGCCCGCACCGCACGTCGGGCCCGTATATCGCGCTCCGTAGGTGCCCCGACCGGGAACCGGGGACGCCGGCCGCACTGCGCGCGGAGGTCGACGACGTAGACGTGGCCCTGGGCGTGGAGCTCACCCCGGCGGCGCGGAGCTCACCCCGACGGCGTGGGGCTCACCCCGGCGCTCCTCGTCGCCACCGCCAGGAAGGGCCGTGTGGGCCGCGCCCGGCTGCTCCTGGCCGACGGCTGTGGGCTGCCCTGGCCCCGACGCGGTTCCGGGCGTAGTAGCCGGGGCGGTGGCCGCCGTCGTGACGCCACCTCACGGCGAGGGACCGCCTTGAGCAGTGTCACTACTCGCTGGGGTCGAGCCGGCGCCCGTGTTCCGTGTCTCGGTAAGACGCCCTGCCGCCGAGGTGCGCGATCCCTCGAACGGCCGCATTCTGGACACGGCCCCGCCAGGTGCCACAGACCGACCTTCCGGGAGGTCCTGTGATCCTGTTTGCCCTGTTCATGCCTATGGCGATGATGGCTCTGCTCTTCGGCGTGACCGCCTTCGAAGAGCACCTCTTCCCGCAGCCAACCGTCACAGAGGACACCGGTCCGCCAACAGACCAAGCCACGACACACTGACCTGGGCAGAGAAGTCTTCCTGTCACCGATCTGCGGCGCGGCCCTGCGCGCCCGTCGTGGACTGCCTCGTCGACGCTTGCCGAAGTCTTCCCGCCTTGCGCGTCCACCACGGGCCGCGGTGAGCTCCATGTCGCGGCCCGTGGTGGACGCTGGGTGGTCGAAGCCGCGACCACACCAGGCGCGCATCAGCCACTACAAGCGACGTGGACACAGCACCTGACCGGCGATGAGTCACAGTCAGCACCGTTGCGGTACCAAGAGGCTACTGGCCGTCGGCCACGACGTCCCAGTGCTCGATGATCTTTCCGTCGACCACGCGGAAGAGGTCCGCGACGACGTAGTCGGAGCTGAAGACCCACACCAGGTCCCCGTCGGCGAGGGTGTTGCCGAACCGGGTCCCGCCGCCATCGGTGCTGCCGGGCGAGGGGCGTCCTGTGCGCTCTGCTGGAAGAACCTCTTCAGCGGGGCCGTACCGTTCGGGGCGATCGGGTTGTGCTGGTAGTACCGAGGATCCCAGCTCTTGTCGATCACGCTGGCGTCACCGTCGGAGAGCTTGCGGTACGCGTCCACCGCGAACTTCCGGTTCTTCTCCTCCTGTTCTTCGGACACCGTCGGTTCCCCGTTCGGATATCGGTACACGTCGCTGAACAGCGAGTTCCCGCTGGCCGTCTTCGCCGGCACGGTCTGCGTGATGCCCCAGTGCTCGACCAGCTTGCCTTTGTGGACCCGGAACAGGTCGGCCTTGGCCTGCCCGGTCGCCTCGTTCTTCGGGGTGGCCGACGCGTGCCAGTGCACGGCCACCAGGTCACCGTCGGCGGCCACGTGCTTGACGGTCGCCACCACGCCGGGAATCTTCGCTTTGACGTCCTTGAACTGCTTGATCTGCCCCTCGGCCCCGCCGAGCATCGCCTTGTCGTGCTGCACGTAGTCGGTCGCCACGAGCTCCTTCACGACGTCGGTCTCATCCTTGTTGAACGCCTCCGAGTACAGGCGCAGAACGAGCCCCTTGTTCCGCTCTTCGGAGTCCGACGCCGAGCGGGCCGCGGCGGACGTCGTCGACGTGGCGGCCGGATCGGTGCCGGACGTGCTGCTGCAGGCGGTCGCGAAGCAGGCCACCGCAGCGAGCCAGGGCAGAGTCTTCCGGTGTCTCACTTGAGTCTCCTATGTACGGTCAGTTCGGTTCCAGTGGGGAGTTCCACCAGCGGGTGCCGACGGCACGGATCGTGGTGGTGCCGCAGCGCACCCCACCGCCCCAACTCCGACGCTGCGTCGGGGCGGATGCCCGAGGTGCCGGACACCAGTCGAACGCGGTCGAGCCCGACGGCACGGCGAAGACGACCACCTCCACGATCCGCTGTCCTCGACGAGCCGAGCGTGCCGCCCTTCAGCGCACCGTCTGCGGCGTCCGTCGTGTTGGCCACCGTCCAGGAGGCGTCGACCGCGGTGCCGACCTCGGCCTCCGGCACGGTCACCGGTGCCGGGTCGAACCGCGCTGCGAACGCAGAGACGTTCAGCCGGTACGGGTTGTCCAGCGGGGCCGAGGTGCGGCGCGAGTCGACCGCGATCTCCCGGACGCCCGGCAGAGGGTCCGTGTGGACGGCGATGTCCGTCGTCGTCGGGTCGTCGTCGGCGACACTCATGCCACGCGGGTCGATGGCGCTGAATCCTGTCCGGCTGCCCTCCTTCAGCCCGCCGAGCGTGAGCTCGAGCGACCTCACGCATGCGTGATCCATGGTGCAGAAGGAATGTAGGCATGGGCGGCCGCATCGAACACCTTTGACCGCTATGGCCCGGGACGCGCACCCGGATGATCGCCAGCCTTGCACAAGAGACCTGTTTTTGTTGAGAGTTCACGTACCTTGGTCGCGGCCTGACACAATCTCTCCACACACGCCGTCAGGGCGACTCTCCGAGAGGGCCCCGCCGCGCAGCTGAGGAACGTACTGCCGAACAGGGCCACCATCGATGTGCCCAACCCGAGCCGGTGATCCGAGCCGGTGATCCGCGTCGGTGATCCGCGTCGGCCGGGACAGCGAGAAGGACTGCGCTTCCCCCACCGACGGCGGCCCCACCGTCACCCGACTCCCGGCCATGATCGTCAGCGCCGAGTCCAGGTGGCGAGGGCCTGGTGGACCGGGTGCGCGAGCTCGCCCCCGAGGGGGTGACCGTGGCTCTCGACGCCATTGGCGGCTCCGCCCTGGACGACTCGGTGGAGCTGGTCAAGGACCGCAACCGGTTCGCCACCCTGGTGGACTTCGCGCGGACCGAGGAGCTCGGGGTGCGTGCGGTGTTCAGTCGGCGCTCCCAGGACCGTCTGGCCGAGCTGACCGCGCTGTACGCCGAGGACAAGCTGCGCATCGAGGTGTCCCGCACCTTCCCGCTGGAGCAGGCCGCCGACGCGCACCGCCAGATCGAGACCGGGCACGCCCGTGGCAAGATCGTCGGCACCGTCGCCTGAACCGCAGCCGCGGGCTTCTGGACCAGGTGCGACCGCGACCGAGTCCGTGGAGCAGTGGATGGACCCGCAGGGCGGTGCCCGCGCGGTTGGCGTTGATCCATTCGCACGGGGACAGGGAGGGACTGGAGCTGAACCTCCACTACCTCGCCCGGTCAACATGTTCGACCCGCACCAGCTGATCCAGCCGGCCGTCGGCCTCCGCCTCAGCGCCGACGGCGGGCGTCGCCCTCGCGCGGCCGGCGTCGCCGCGGACGCCGCCGTGCAACTGGTGGACCCGGTCGACCTTCTGCAAGCACTCGATCAGGAACCCCTCCGCGATCCACGCGGCCTGCGCCTCATCACGACATCACCACGGTTGAGACATCCTCTTGACTCCTGCACCCAGAAGTTCATTTCCAGTGGCAAAAGTTGAGGGCGTGTCAGGAGGGAAGGGGGGTAAGCGCGAACCGCAGGCGCTTCCAGTTCTGTTCCACTCGACCCCCCTTTGGAAGGACGACGCATGCGCAGAGCACGAAGAGTGCTGATCCGGTTGGCCACGGGCTTGATGGCCGTCGCGCTGCTGGGCGGTGTGGCGACACCGGCTTCCGCCGACAGACCGGCCTCACCCCAGACGGGAACGCGGCAGTACAGCGCGGACGACGACTACTTCGCCGTCTGGTCCCGCGCGGACGCTTTGAAGCTCCGGCAGGACAAGACCAACACCGCCCCCCGTGTGTCGCCGGACTTCCCGGTGATGACCGACAAGGTGTGGGTGTGGGACACCTGGCCGCTCACCAAGCTCGACACCCGGACCGCCACCTACAAGGGCTGGCACGTCATCTTCTCGCTGACGGCTCCGCGCTCGGTGCCGTTCGGCGACCGGCACTGGTACGCGAAGATCGGCTACTTCTACTCGCGTGACGCCAAGAGCTGGAAGTACGGCGGTGACCTCTTCCAGCCCGGCACCTCGTTCGGCTCACGTGAGTGGGCCGGCTCGGCGGCGCTCGTCGGCGACAAGGTGTACTCCTTCTACACCGCCTCCGGACGCGACAACGGTGGGGTCGACCCCAACGACGCCCTACAGCGTCTGGCCCAGGCGACCGGCAAGATCCACGCGGACAAGAACCGCGTGTGGTTCAGCGGTTTCAAGGACCACCGCATCATCGCCGAGGCCGACGGCAAGCTGTACCAGACCCTGCAACAGTCCCAGGCGGGCCCGATCATCTACGCCTTCCGTGACCCGTTCGTCTTCCGGGACCCCCGGGACCGCAAGATCCACCTCTTGTTCGAGGGCAATACGGGCGGTGTCGCCGGCACGTACCGGTGCACCAAACGCGACATAGGTGACGTCCCCGCGGGCCATGAGGTGCCGGAGGACGCGAAGTACTACACGGGCAACATCGGGCTTGCCACGGCTGTCAGCGGCAGCATGGACAAATGGCGGCTACAACCTCCGCTGCTCTCGGCCAATTGCGTGAACCAGCAGACCGAACGGCCCCACCTGGTCATCCGTAACGGCAAGTACTACCTGTTCACCATCAGCCACAAGTTCACGTTCGCGCCGGGGCTGAGCGGCTGGGACGGCCTCTACGGGTTCGTCGGTGCGTCCCTGCGCAGCGACTACAAGCCGCTCAACGGCAGCGCACTGGTCCTGGGCAACCCGGAGGATGCCCCGACGCAGCAGTACTCGCACTACGTGATGCCCAACGGGCTGGTGGAGAGCTTCATCGACACGGTCCCGACCGCCGACGGAGGGACCCGCTTCGGCGGCACCCTGGCACGCACGCTCGTGGTGTCCCTGAAAGGCAACAAGACCAAGCTCATCAAGCAGTTGGACTACGGCTTCATCCCGTAACCAACCCACAGCCGAGCAGCCCGCCGTGGTCGGCCACGCCCGTCGTGGCCCCACGGGGGGTGGGCCGCCGGGATCATCGGTCCCCCAGGAGACCGGGTCACGAAGTTGCCGGCCGACTCCGCGGCCCAAGCGCGGATCGCGATCACCGTGGAGTCGTCGAGCCCGTAGGCGGAAAAGGCTTCGCCGTCGGTCCACTCGGCGCTCGTCAGGTTCGCTCGCAGATCCTCGCACTCCGAAGCGGCCGCGGGCGTGACGGCGACCGAACTCCTCAAGCTCGGCATGGGTCCATCGACGGGAGGCGGCGAACACGTCGATCAGGTCGCGGGGCGCTCAGCGGCCGCCGGCCACGACAGCCAATCCGCGCCACGGCCGGGTCGGTCGTCGACGGGCACAGCGTGAACGGCGCGGTCAGGCCGCGCCCCGCGAACAGCTCCTCCGAACCGCACGCCGCCGGGCGTACGGCCGGCCCGTCACGTCGTCACCTCGCCGGCCCGGGTCGAACGCCACGACCGGCGCCGACCACTCCCGTGCCGCCCGAGCGGCAGCTGCCCCGCGCCGGGCGAGCCGCTGCTGCAGCCGCTCGAACGCCAGCCTGTCTCGCTCCCACACCACCTGCTCTCCGTCGATCCCGGTGTCCTCCGGCAGCTGCGCCAGGGCCGCCGCTCGGATGTCGGGGATCGGGGCCGCCAAATCCGTGCCGCGCGGTGAGCGCTGCATCGGCCCCGTCGCCGTCCACGTCACGCGCCAGGCCTTCCCCTCCCCGGACCATCGGCCGCCCGGGTCACTTGTGAGTAGCAACGCGGTCGGCTCCGGCGGCAGTTGGGTCACCCGGTCCCTGATCCGCTCCGCCCAGCCGAGGGCACCGTGGACCGCTACCTCACCCGCCTGACCGTCCCCCCACCGGGCACGGCAGGCAGCCGGTCGCCGACGGGCGACCAGCCGGTCAGCGCGGAGCGAGAAGCCGCCCCGTGTTCCGCAGGACGCACCGGGCCACGTTCTTGCCGAGACTGACCCCCGCCTCGTCGGCCGACCGGGTGTGGATGCCGGAGTGGACCCGGGCGATGGGCCGGGCCGCCGGGGCGTAGGCGGGCGGCGTCGGCTGCCACATGCCGGGCGCCGCGGGTTTGCCGGGATAGGGCGCGTTGACGGACGCCGGGTCGAGGCCGTCGCCCTCCCTCGGCTTCAGGACCATACCGGCCTGCTTCTCCCCAGCCGCGACGCCCCGTTCCTCGGCCGGGCCGTCGGGGATCGCGTCGAGGGTCTCCTGGGACGTCGCGTCGAGCTGCTCCGCGCGGCTCGGGACCAGCGTCACCAGCGCACGATGTACGGCCGCGGCGAGCCAACTGATCGTCCACGTACGGTTGTTGGTGATCCGGGTGGAACGCTCCGGCCGCCGCGACGGTCTCGGCGGTGGCGTCGTACCAGGCGAGCAGGGCCGCCGCGCCCAGGACGACGACGCGGGCGGGCCGGGCTGTGGGCTGGGCCATGGGAGGTTCCTTCACGGCAGGGCGGACCCGCAGGGCCTCACAACTACGCCCCCAGAGGGCCGGTTGGGGGCGACGCGGGGCATCAGGCAGAAAGGGAGGAGGCAGATCACCGGGGCGGGGAGCCGTCGGAACGGCGATCAGCAACAGACCTGGTCGAACTGGTCGGCGCGGCGGCTCACCCCCGGCCTGCACTGGCTCGACGACCGGCCCCAGCACTTCCCCGACGCGCCCGGCGCGTGGCGCACCGGCCCCGAGGGGGTCGTCGTAGACCTCGACGACGGCGAGGAACTGGTCGTCGACGGAACACCTGTGCGGGGTGAACACCGCTTCGGCGTGCTTCCTGAGCGCGGCGGCGTCGACGCCGTCTGGGGGGACGCCGTCATCGAGGTCGCGAAGCGCGGTGGCAACGACATCGTGCGCCCCCGACACCCGGACGCACCGCTGCGCACCGCCTTCACCGGAACGCCTGCCTACGACCCCGACCCGCGCTGGGCCGTGACGGGCCGCTACGTCCCCTTCGACACACCACGGCCCACCACCGTGGGCGCCGCCGTCGAGGGCCTTGAGCATGTGTACGACGCTCCGGGCAAGGTCGAGTTCGAGCTGGACGGACAGGAGCTGTCCCTGACCGCGTTCCCCGGCCCGGGTGCCGGCCGGCTGATGGTGCTGTTCACCGACGCGACCTCAGGCGTCACCACCTACGCGGCGAACCGGGCCCTGTCCTTGGAGCCGCCCGCCGCCGACGGCACGGTCGTCCTGGACTTCAACCGCGCCGCGAACCTGCCGTGCGCCTACACGGACCTGGCCACCTGCCCGCTGCCCCCGGCCGAGAACCGCCTGCCGGTGGCGATCGAGGCCGGCCAGAAGATCCCCCGCGAGCGCGGCGGTTCCTGAAAGGACGACATCCCACGCACAGGGGCTCGCCTCCGGCTCCGAAGGAGAGCCGAGGGGGCGAGCCGCACGAATGTGCGGCGGGATGTCGGCCGTACCAGACGTCGACGATGCCGACGTTGTCGTTGAGCACCGAGCCCAGGTCGGGTCGGGAGCCGGGAGCGGCCTGGACACGGGACCCGAACAACGATTCCGTGTCCTCGCTGCGCACCGTGGGACAGGCGGTCCATGACTACCATCACGCGGTGATCACCCCCTACCTCAGCAGGTCCTCTCCCTGTTCGCTGCCACCGTCACGGCCTTGCACCGCGCGTTGACCGACAGAGGTCTCGACACCAAGCGTGACGGGATCCATCCGCCGATTCGCCGGGAATCCGCCCGTGCCGTCGCATTCCCGGCGCCGAGACTCGCTCCGCTGATAGGGGAGTCCCGCACGAGGCTGCTGACGCTGATCATCGAGACGGCCTCGACCATGCTCTCCCGCGCGCGGGCCACCACCGTCTCACCCTCCACCGTCAGCCACCACGCCACCACGCCCCCACGCTGCGCGACGCGGGACTCATCGTCACCGAACGGGCGGGGACGAGCGTCAGCCCTATGCCCACCCCGCTCGGCACCGCGCTACTGCGAGGCAGTCAACTCTGATCCGGTCGGCTCCCGCGACGCGCCGGAGGGCAGACGACGCCCCCGCCTCGCCGTCCGGGACGTGAGGGCTCAGTCGCTCTCGGGCTTCGGCTTCGATTCCTCGCGGCTGCGGGGCCGCTCCGCCTCCTCCTCGTCGGCCAGGTCGGCCCGGTTCGGAGCGTCACTGCCCCACGCGACGGGCGGGGTCGGCGCCGTGATCGTCTGCGGCTCGTCGGAGCCCGGGTGGACGCTGGGCTGGGATTCCGGTGTGTGGGACGTCTTCGCTTTGTCCTGTGAGTTCGTCATGGGGTGCGGGTTCCCGTCGTTCTCCAGCGAATGCCCTGACCTTCTGCGTCGATCGGTCCCAGACTGTCGCTCGCTGTGGCTTTCTGCCGTCCGGCTGGCTGTAACGGGTGGTAATCGGTGTTCCACGCGGAGTCAGAGGCGTGTTCGCGGAGTCAGAGGCGTGTTCGCGATTGCGGTCCATGATCCGCTCCTGAGGGATGGATCTGTTGTGGGGATCATCCGGCCCGCCACTGCGTTCGTTCCGCGCTCCGGTGATCACTGGGCCGCGTGCCGCGCAGCCGCTTGAACGCCACGCTCAGCGCGAAGGCGTTGGCGTAGCCCACCTTCCTTGCGATCGCGCCCACCGTGTCGTCGGTCTCCCGTAGCAGGTCCGCGGCCAAGGTGATCCGCCAGTCCGCGAGGTAGGCCATCGGTGGTTCGCCGACCAGAGCCGTGAACCGCCGGGCGAGCGCTGCCCGCGATACCCCCACCTCGGCCGGCAGGCCCGCCACCGTCCAAGGGCGGGCGGGTGTGTTGTGCAGCAGCCGCAGCGCGGTACCCACGACCGGGTCGTCCAGCGCGCGGCACCAGGCCGGGGCACCGGCGTCCGGGTTGTCGAACCAACTGCGCAGCGCGGAGACCAGCATCAGGTCCAGCAGCCGGTCCAGCAACAGCTGCTGTCCCGGCCGCTCTCCGGTGACCTCCTCGGCCACCATCTCCACCGACGGGTAGGGGCTGCCCTCGGCCGGCACGACCAGCACGGCGGGCAGGGCCCGCAGCAGCCGTTCGCTGAGCTCTCCCCGGCGCTCGAAAGCCCCGCTGACCAGCACGGCAGCGCCCTCGGCCGGCGTTCCGCAGGTCCGGGCGGGCCTGGAGGCGTGCTCGACGCCCTCGGCCCCTGCGCAGTAGTCGGCGCTGGTCACCTTCAGCGAGGGTGTGGTCGCGGGGGCGTCGGCCACTGTGTAGGGCGTGTCGCCGCGGATGACGGCGATGTCGCCAACGCCGATGGGCACGGGTTCCTGCTGGTCGGGAACGATCCAGGCTCGGCCGCGCAGCATCGTGGCCAGTGTCAGCGGGGCACCGCTGGCCATCCGCAGGGCCCAAGGTGGTCGCATGATTGTCTGCCGGAAGACGGCGCCGCGCGCCCGTACCTCTGCCAAGAGCTCCGAAACGGCGTCCATGCCCTCAGCGTAGACGCCTGGACATCATGAGGAGCTTGTCAGCCATGGATCGTCTCGGCACCTGTCGGTTGACTGGGGTCATGTCTGAACATCCGATTCTTGTCACCGGGGCAACGGGTAAGTCCGGCCGCCGTGTTGTCAGCCACCTACGGGCCAAGGGGCTGCCGGTTCGCGCGGCGGCCCGGAATGGCGAGCACTTCTTCGACTGGTCCGACAGCGGTACCTGGGATGCGGCTTTGGAGGGTGTGCGGTCCACGTACATCGTGCAGTTGGACGGCACGAAGCTCGTTCGCCCGTTCATCGAGCGGGCGATGCGACATGGGGTGCAGCGGATCGTGCTGGCCTCGGGGCGTGGGATCGACGATCCGGATTACGCGAAGGGCAGCAGCGGTGTCTTGGAGGGCATCGTCGACAGCGAGGCCGCCGTGCAGGAGAGTGGCCTGGAGTGGACGATCAGCAGGCCCGGCTGGTTCGCGCAGAACTTCAGTGAGGGCTTCTTCGCCGATGCGATCCTCGCCGGTGAGCTGCGGCTGCCCGCCGGCGATGGGGCTGCCAGCTTCGTCGATGCCGAGGACATCGCCGCGGTGGTGGTCGCCGCGCTGACCGAGGATCGGCACGCGGGTCAGATCTATGAGTTGTCCGGACCCAGGGCGGTGACGCTGACCGAGGTGGTCGCCGCGATCTCCGAGGCCACCGGCCGCGACATCCGCTACGTGCCGCTCTCCGTCGAGGGCTACGTCGCGGAACTCGTTCAGCAGGGGTTGCCGCCCGCGGATGCCGAAGCCTTCGCGGACGTCATTGAGCCACTCAGGGAGGGTAGGGACGAGTATGTCTCCGACGGCGTGCAGCGTGCCCTTGGCCGCGCGCCGCGGACCTTCGCCGAGTTCGCCAGGTCCACTGCCGACGGAGGCGGTTGGCCAGGCTGACCTTCCCGTCCGCGTCCATTCCACGTATCCGATCCGATGGGTCACAGGGAGCCGTCGCGTAGGTCGGGCAGCGGCGGCGGGACGCCGCGCATGCCGACGTCGACCGGCGCATGCGAGCCAGCCGCAGGCTCCCTTCGCGTTTTCTGCGAGCAGCCGTACGTGACGTAGTAAGTCTGTACGGCGCCCCGGCTGTTGGCGAGCCGGATGATCTCGGAGCCTCCGGCCAGGTCGGGGTCGTCCGTCCTGGCGCGGGTGGGCCGCAGTCTGGTGGAGTCCAGGCCGACTTTCTCGGCGGTGATGGTGCGGCGGGACCCGTTGCTGGGCACCGCAGGTCCGGCGTTGCTTGCCGGTGCTGTCCAACACCAGCGGGATGGACAACTGCTGCTGAACGGTGGCGGGCACAGGTTGGACCTGCCCGGACGAGGGGGCGGAACGTCGCCGACGGCCACCAGGGCACGGCGGCGTCGGTTGCCGCGCGGGTCCGGCGGGCTGGTTCAGGCACCGCGGCCGGCACCAAGCCGGCGGCGTACGCCGGGGGCGGTCGGCGTCGCCGAGCCTCCGGCAGATCCCGACCTTCCAATGCCCGGAGTACGTCGTTTTTCAGCCATGCCTCTTTGGCGTCCCTGCACGGAAAGGTACTTCCATGAAGGGGCATGTACCTGACATCTTGCATCCACCACTCGTTTCGTACGGCCGGCCGGTGCCCTCAGCACGGCCGGGCCGTTTCCGGAGGACGCATTGATACCCCACATATCCAGCCGCCCTAGACGCACGCTGGTTCTGGCGGCCACGATCGGTGCCGCCCTCGCGTTCGGCGCCCCGGGCGCCCTCGCGGGCACGCTCCCCGTCGTCCCCTCCACCGCGCCGGCGGCAAAGGCCCACACCCCGGCCCCCGTGGCGGCTGCCCAGAGCGCGGCCTGGGTGGCCGGCACGCGTGCCTACCTCGTGATCACCGCCCCCGGTGACAACGCGGCGGTCCGCTCCGCGATCGAGGCCAACGGCGGCACCGTCTTCTCGAACTTCGACGCCATCGGCGTGATCGTCGCCCACTCGGCGTCCAGCGGATTCGCCGCCACCATGCGCGGCGTCGCCGGCGTGCAGCAGGTCGGCGCCACGCGCACCTCGGACGTCCCGGCCGACGCGTACAACCCGGCACTTCCTGCCAACCCGTCCCAGTCCTCGACCCCGGCCGGAGAACCGGTGCGGGCCGACATGAGCCAGATCAAGGCCGACCAGGCCTGGGCCGTCAACCCGGGCTCCGCCTCCGTCACGGTGGGCATCCTGGACACAGGTGTGGACGACCAGCACCAGGACCTGGCGCCCAACTTCGACGCGGCCGACTCCGTCTCCTGCGCCTACGGCAAGCCCGACACCCGTACCGGCGCCTGGCGGGACGTCGACACGCACGGCACCCACGTAGCGGGCACCGTCGCCGCGGCCAAGAACGGCAAGGGCGTGGTCGGCGTGGCCCCCGGAGTGAAGATCGCCGCGGTCAGGGTCGCCGAGCCGGGCAAGTCCTTCTTCTTCGCCGAAAACACCATCTGCGGCTTCGTCTGGGCCGGTGACCACGGCTTCAAGGTCACCAACAACAGCTATTACACGGACCCGTGGCAGTTCAACTGCCCCGACAACATCGACCAGGCCGCCATCATCGAGGGCGTCAAGCGCGCCCAGGAGTACGCCGAGAGCAAGGGCTCCCTCCAGATCGCCGCCGCGGGCAACGAGAACTACGACCTCGCCCACAAGACGACCGACTCCGCGAGCCCGAACGACTCGACGCCGGTCACCCGCACCATCACCAACGCCTGCCTCGACATCCCGACCGAGCTGCCGGGCGTGGTCACGGTCGCGGCCAACGGCACAGGCGTCACCAAGGCCTCGTTCTCCAACTTCGGGCAGGGCGTCATCGACGTCGCGGCGCCGGGCAGCAACGTGTACTCCACCGTTCCCGGCGGCGGCTACGGCAGCAAGAGCGGCACCTCGATGGCCACCCCGCACGTCGCCGGCGTGGCGGCACTCATCGCCAGCGCCAACCCGGGCATCACCCCGGCGCAGATCCGCGCCAAGCTGGCCACCCAGTCCAACGACATCGCCTGCCCCTCGGACAGCCGCTGCACGGGCACGACGGCCAACAACGCGTTCTTCGGCGAGGGACAGGTCGACGCCCTCAAGGCCGTCGGCGCCACCCCGCCGCCCGGCACGTACTTCGAGAACCTCACGGACGTCACCGTCAACGACAACGCGACCGTGGAGAGCTCGATCGCCGTGACCGGCGTGACCGGCAACGCTCCGGCCACGCTCAAGGTGGGTGTGGACATCAAGCACACCTACATCGGTGATCTGAAGGTCGACCTGGTGGCGCCGGACGGCACCGTCTACACGCTGCACAACCGCACCGGAGGCAGCACCGACAACATCGCCCAGACCTACACCGTGAACGCCTCCTCGGAGGTCGCGAACGGCACCTGGAAACTGCGCGTCAACGACAACGCCGCCTCCGACACAGGCAAGATCGACGCCTGGAACCTGACCTTCTAGCGCAGGGCCGGACAACGCCCGCGTACAGCCCGCGCAGCGCCGCGACAGCTCCCCGCCCCGCGGGCCGCGGACAAGGCGGGTCGCGGTCTGTTCGGCCAGGGCGGCGAACTGTTGGGCGAGCAGAGGGCATATGGCCCCGACGGCGGTGTAACGCCGCGGTTGGGGCCACCATGCCGGAGGAGGCGTCCAGGAAGGCCGCGGACGGCCTGGAGCGAGCCTCTTGCGGTGAACAACCTGGTCGGCGGGGTGCGGGATCACCGCCCGAATTCCGCGCCGCCGCAGATGATGTCGGATGGCCCGGGACGAGTAGGCCTCGTCAGCCGCGACCGCATCCGGCGTGACCCCAGGGCGGCCAATCAGCCTGGGCACCCGCCGGCGGGCCATGACCTGCTCGCATGCGGGTGCGCCCGAGGGCATGGTTGGCCGGCTCGTCTGCCGGCGCCCCTTTTCAGGGACCCGGCGACGCGCTGGTGAGCCCGGACGATCGTGGAGTCGACCGCGACCACCCAGTCGAGGTCGCCCACGGCGTCGGCCTGGGCAAGCAGGGCGGTGAAGACTTTCGCCACGTGCCGTCGGCCGCCCACTTCCGAAGCCGGTTGTGGGTGCCCGATTCCGCATATGCAGAGGCCAGCGTTCCTTCACCGCCCCGTCCTGCATCGACGGTTCACCCGTCGGCATTCGTCGCATCCCATGGCCACAGACAACACGGGTCACACCACACTCTGCCGGGCCGTTGGTGGCCCAGGGCGGCGTCGTTCAGTGGGTCTGTCCGGTTGGATCACGTGATGACTGACGGGGCGGCCAGGTCGGTCGCTGTCCCGGATCCGTTCAGCGGCGTGCCGCGGAACCTCCTCGGGCCCGATTGCGCGCCCGGCGCACGAGCTCGTCCGCGGCCTGCGGCCACTGTGCGTACTGAAAGTCGAAGCCTGCCCGGGTCAGTCGGCCCGGGACGACACGGCGGCTCTTCAGCAGCAGTTCGGTGTCGGAACGCAGAACGAACGCGCCGACCTCGGCCATCCACTTGGTCGCGGGGAGACCCACCGGTACACCCCACGCGGAGCGCAGGACGCGCATGAATGCGCGCTGCGGCAGGGGATGGGGAGCCGCCAGGTTCACCGGCCCTGCGATGTCCTCCCGGTCGATCAGGAACTCCACCGCGCGCACGAAGTCGTGTTCGTGGATCCACGACACGTACTGTGCTCCACCGGCGACCGGGCCGCCGAGACCCAGGCGGGCCAGTCCCAGCAGGACGGCGAAGACCCCGCCGGGATCCGGGCTCATCACCATGGCCGAGCGCAGAGCGACCTTGCGCGTGGCCGGCGTTTCGGCCCGCTGCTGAGCCTGCTCCCAGGCCTTGGCGATCTCGACGCTGTACGCCCAGTAGTCCGGCACGCCCGGTTCGGCACCGCCGATCACACCGGTGGCCTCGTCATTGGGGGAGTCGATGCTGTGCGCGTACACCGTGGCCGTGCTCATCTGCAGCCAGACCCGGGGCGGTCGGGCAGCGCCCGCGATCGCGGCGCCCACGACCCGGGTGGAGTCGACCCGGGAGTCCATCATTTCCTGCAGATTGGCTGCCGTGTATCGGCAGCTCACCGTGCGTCCCGCCAGATTGATCACGACATCGCTGCCGTCCACCGCCGCAGCCCATGACCCCAGGGTCTGACCGTCCCATGGGACCTCACCCTCGCGCCTGGGGCGTCTGGTGAGAATCACGACCTCGTGGCCTGCGCCGTCGAGTGCGCGCTTCAGGACCGCGCCGACCTGTCCGGTGCCCCCAGGAATCACAATCTTCATCGGCCACCCCTCCTTCGACTCGGGTGAGCCTAGACCAAAGAGTTGAACGCGTTCAAAAGTATATAGCGCAATCCACGATCTCAGTCAGCCTCTGCCTGGTCGGCCGTGAGGTCGGAGACGGCGTATACGCGCTCGAGGGTGACCGCACCGGCAGTGATGGTGCGTCGGCGGTGCACGATCTGCACCGCTTGTGCGGCGTGCGTGAAGTCGAGGTCGGCCACGTTGGCTGGTCACACGACGTGCGAACAGGGCCTGTACTTCGTCGGGTCGGGCGAGGGCTTCGGAGTGATGAGCGTGGTGCCGGCTGATTACCGCCATTTCCCGCAGGACCAGGCCGGCCCGCGCTCAAGCGGCAGGGCCATGAAGAGCCTCTCGGTCGCGGTCAGTGTTCGCTCCGTCAGCCAGCTCATGAGGCAGAAGTGTCAACGGACTCCTGAGACCTCACACCACATAAGTCGCTCGGGGGTGCGGATGACGTTATTTCACGTGAACCAGCGCCACGGACGCGGGCACCTCGCTGCCGTCGTCGAGGGCTGCGGTGAACGCCAGCCGGTGGTCGGTCCGGCGGGGCACGGAACGGTCGGCCGTGACCGTGAAGCCGACGCCCGTACGGCCCTGAGCGGATACACGGGCACGGGACGCGCCCCGCGGCCGGACCGACCAGCCGGGCGCCGGGCGGGGAATGATCGTCACGTGCCGCGCGGAGCCGGTGAAGTTGTAGACGTCGACCGTCATACGCGTGCGACGGCTGAGACGGTAGCCCAGCGGGGGCGGGGCGTCGCCGTTGTCCTTGCCGGGGGCGGCGTCGCGCGCCGAGTAGCGCTGGCTGAGGACGATGTGCTCGGCGAGGGAAAGG
>NZ_OLMK01000149.1 GCF_900290235.1 Streptomyces sp. MA5143a | reverse complement strand
TAAGCCCCGGCCCGGCGGGAGTTCCGGCGCGGTCGCGGCGCCACAGGGCCATGTCGAGGGCGTCGAGGACGCGCTTGGCCCGCTTGTTCGTGGCCGCGGACCAGCCGACGACCGCCCGGGAGAAGACGTCCACGACGAATGCGACGTAGACGATCCCCGCCCAGGTGGCCACGTAGGTGAAGTCGGCGACCCACCTCTCGTTCGGCCGGGACGCGGTGAAGTCGCGTTGCAGCAGGTCAGCCGCCCGTTCATGCCCGTCGTCGCGCAGGGTGGTTCGGATCTTCCTGCCACGACGGGCGCCTTCGAGGCCGAGCTCGCGCATCAGCCGGGCGACCGTGCAGCGGGCCGCTGCTATGCCCTCGCGATGAAGCTGCCGCCATACCTTCCGGACTCCGTAGACGCCGTAGTTGTCGGCGTGGACCCGGCTGATGTGCGCCTTCAGCTCCTCATCCCGCACCGTGCGGGCGCTGGGAGCTCGGTTCTTGGCGGCGTAGTAGGTGCTCGTTGCGATCTTCAGTCCGTGGTCGGAGAGCACACGGCAGATCGGCTCGACTCCGAACACCTGACGGTGTGCGTCGATGAACGCTACGAGCGCTTTGACGCCCGGTCGAGCTCGGCCGCGAAGAAAGCCGACGCCGCCTTCAAGATCTCATTCGCCCGCCGCAGTTCGGCGTTCTCCGCCCGCAGGCGCTTGATCTCCGCAGCCTCCTCGGACGTGGTGCCGGGCCGCTGGCCCGCGTCCACCTCGGTCTTGCGGACCCAGGTCCGCACCGTCTCGGCCGCACCGATGCCCAGCTTCACCGCGACCGCCTTCATCGCGGCCCACTCGGTCGGGTAGTTCGGTCGGATCTCCGCAACCATGCGCACCGCACGCTCGCGAAGCTCAGCGGGGTAAGGGGACGGACGTGCCATGACTCGATCCTCTCAGGGAATCGAGCCTCCATCAGACCTGGAGCGGTCCAAGATCACGCGATCGAGTCCTCCGAGTCGAACCCACACTCAAGATGATCGGTACGGCAACGGCTTCTTGGACAAGATGCCGCCGGCGACTTAGCAAACAGGCACTGAACTCGGTAACAGCATGTCAACGGCCACTAGTCTGGAATGGGAGCTTTGTATAAGTGTTCGGGGAACAGTCACTGTGACCATTCCCCGGCTCTGTGACGGTTGGCACGCGCACCGCCGCTGGCCTCAGCGGCACTGCCATGTGATGTGGTTAATGCCGTCCTGGACGGTGGCGAACTCGGCGAACTCGGGAAGGGAGATTTCGAACTCATCCTCCAAGGCCACGAACAGCTTCACACTGGCTACCTCGTCCGTCACGAGGTGCCCGTCCAACAACGTGCGGTTGTTGATCTCCTCCTCGACGCCCAACTCCCGGATGATGATCTTCTTCACCCGCTCATCGATGGTGCTCATGCAGGCCTCTCCTTGATGGATCCGGAACACCGATCGATGTGATCGGTCCAAGTGGTCATTACGGGCCACGCTCATAGCGGATGGGCGACACACACGGAAGACCCCTCTGAACCGAGCACACCGCGCGCCATCGGATTGCTGTCGCGGCCTCAGCAGGGCGTAGGGAGCCCCGCGTGAGGGGCGACGGTTCGGTTAGGTGGCTGTACCGACGGCGGACCGGGTTCAGAAGCAGGCACTCAAGCAGCACCGGGCCGTCGTCACCCGCTACGATAAGCGCGGCTAAGTCTTCCTCGGCACCGCGATTGCCGCGGGTGTCGTGATCTGGCTGCGGACCTGACAGCCATGTTTCCTCAAAACCCGGCATTCGCCGGGCGTTGGTGCCCGCACGGTGCGGGGTTGCCCTTCTTGTCGAAGACTTCGGAGCTGTTAGCAGAGTTCACCCACACTGTGATGCCCTGCGCATGGACTACCACGTTGAAGGGCGACTCTTCCGGACCCGTCTCGGTCACCACGGAAAACTCCTCACCAGGACGCATCCAATGGTCGGTTCCCCACGGCTCGACCCAAAGGCAGAGCATGCTGTCCGTCTCGTTGCTCACGCTCGTCTGCGACACATTCGCACCCTAACGACCAGCATGATCGACCGGACAGATCCCAGGAGGTCCTCCCACAGCTGAGGGGTGAGGACCCACATACGCACGAGGTGGTCGTCGGTGGTGCCGGGCAGTCGCAGGATCTCGGGCTGCGGGCCGCCTCGGCCGACGGCCCGGCGTCGTTCGAGTTGGTGTGCAGCACGGAGACGAGCAGCCGTCCGTCCGGTTTGAGGGCGTTGGTCAGGAGGCAGCAGCCGGTGGGGGTTCAGGTACGGCAGGGAGCCGACGGAGTAGATGAGGTCGTACGGGTCGGTGTCCCGCAGGTGGGCCACGGCGTCGACGCACACTAGGTGCAGGGGGGTGTCCGGGTAGCGAGTGACGGCGCGCTGGTGCTGGTCGGGGGAGGCGTCCACTGCGGTGACGTCGGCGGCCAGGGT
>NZ_OLMK01000091.1 GCF_900290235.1 Streptomyces sp. MA5143a | reverse complement strand
AGCCCGAAGGCGGGGTTCTGCTTGCGGATCTCGATCATGCGGCGGGTCCAGTGCAGCAGCGACGAGGGCGAGGACATCGACGCCTCGACGTTGGTGACCTGGTAGCCGTAGACCGGGTCCATGATCGTGGGGAGGGACAGCCGCCCCGGATCACTGGACGAGAAACCGGCGTTGCGGTCCGGGGTCCACTGCATCGGCGTACGGACGGAGTCCCGGTCGCCGAGCCAGATGTTGTCGCCCATGCCGATCTCGTCGCCGTAGTAGAGGATCGGCGAGCCGGGCAGGGACAGCAGCAGGGCGGTGAAGAGTTCGATCTGGTTGCGGTCGTTGTCCAGCAGGGGGGCGAGGCGGCGGCGGATGCCGATGTTGGCGCGCATGCGCGGGTCCTTGGCGTACTCCGCGTACATGTAGTCGCGCTCTTCGTCGGTGACCATTTCGAGGGTGAGCTCGTCGTGGTTGCGCAGGAAGATGCCCCACTGGCAGTTCGAGGGGATCGCGGGGGTCTTCGCGAGGATCTCCGAGACGGGGTAGCGCGACTCCCTGCGCACCGCCATGAAGATCCGCGGCATGACGGGGAAGTGGAACGCCATGTGGCATTCGTCGCCGCCGCTGGTGTAGTCGCCGAAGTAGTCGACCACGTCCTCCGGCCACTGGTTCGCCTCGGCCAGCAGCACCGTGTCGGGGTAGTGGGCGTCGATCTCCTTGCGGACCCGCTTCAGGAACTCATGGGTCGCCGGAAGGTTTTCGCAGTTGGTGCCCTCCTGCTGGTACAGGTACGGCACGGCGTCCAGGCGGAAGCCGTCGATGCCCAGGTCCAGCCAGAACCGCAGCGCCGAGAT
>NZ_OLMK01000089.1 GCF_900290235.1 Streptomyces sp. MA5143a | reverse complement strand
GGGGGTCGGGGGTGGTGCGGTCGGTGCTCACAGGCTCTGGAGCAACGCGAACGGCGGTCGGGGTACGAGGTAGAAGTGGTCGCCCTCCACGAGGTGTTCGCGGTGGCCGCCGGCGGTCAGCTCGCTCCAGGGGCGGCGGTCGGCGTCGTCGTCGGCGTCCCCGACGACGGTCGTGACCGGGCAGCGCAGCGGCGGGTCGTCGGGGTGCGGGGTGTAGGCGTGGAACATCCGGCCGTCGTCGCGCACATACGGCACGACGAGCTGCTGGAACTCCGGGTCCGACGCGAGGTCCGGGTCGGTGCCGCCGAGTTCGAGCAGCCGGGCGACCACGGCGGCGTCGTCCTCGTCCTCGTCCCCGGCGCTCTCCTCGGGGCCCGGGTAGGGCGCGTCGCGGGAGCCGGACGCCACCAGGTGCGCCGGCTGGACGCCGCGCCGCTCCAGACAGCGGGCCGTCTCCAGGGCGACGGCGGCGCCCATGCTGTGCCCGAACAGCACGAGGGGCCGGTCGGCCAGCGGTTCCACCGCGTCCGCGACGGCGTGCGCGAGGAGCCGCAGATCCAGGGCCGACGGCTCGCCGATGCGCTCGGCCCGCCCCGGATAGCGCACGGAGTGCACCTCGACGCCGGCCAGGCGCGTCCCCCAGTCCCGGAAGAACGCGGCCGAACCCCCGGCGTGCGGGAAGCAGATCAGCCGCCGGGCGGGGTCGGGGAGCGGGACGGGGCAGTGCAGCCACAGGGTTCGGGCCGAGCGCGGCGGGCCCGGGGCTGGACGGTCGGCGGGGCGGTCGGCGGGGCGGGCGGCGGGGCGGGCGGTGGGGGCGGGGGTCACTTCGTCGGCTCCTCTTGGGCGCGGTGGCGGCGGGCACGCAGGGCGCGGGCGCGGCGGGCCGCGGAGCGCCGGGCGTCGGCCTCCGCGTCGCCGGCGTCGGCCCCGCCGTCGCGGATCAGGGCGACCTGCGCGGAGACCGTGGTGTGGCGGAAGAGGGCGACGATCGGGGGGCGTGTGCCGGTGTGCCGCTCCAGGGCGTCCTGGAGCTGGAACATCGCCAGCGAATGACCGCCCAGGTCGAAGAAGTTGACGTCGGCGGGCACGTCCGTCACCTTCAGGACCTCCGCCCAGGCCGCCGCGACCCCGGCCGACGGATCACCGCCGCCTGGCGCACGCGGGGGCGTACCGCCGTCGGGTGCCCCCGCTGCCCGGCCGTCGGCGGGCACCGCCACGCCCGCGCCACAGCTCGGTGTCCCCGCGGTCGGTCCGTCGTCAGGGGCGGGCCGGCCCTTCGCGGCGCGCTGCTCGGTCGCCGCCGCCTCGGCTGCGCGGTACGGCTCCTCCGCGCGTGTGCGCAGCAGCGCCCGGTCGGCCTTGCCGTTGACGGTGCGGGGGAAGGAGTCGAGCACCTCGATACGGGCGGGCACCATCGGGGCGGGCAGCGAACCGGCCACCTGCTCCCGCAGGTTCCGTGCGTCGGGCCGCGCGGGCGCGAGCACGAACCCGGTGAGTGCGGTGCCCCGGGTGTCGGGCACGACGACGGCCTCGCGCACTCCGGGCAGCTCGCACAACGCGGCTTCCACCGCGCCGAGTTCGATGCGATGGCCGCGGATCTTGACCTGGTGGTCGCGGCGCCCCAGGAAGTCGAGGGTGCCCTCCTCGGTCCACCGGACGAGATCACCCGTGCGGTACATGCGCGCGCCGGGCACCCCCGCGAAGGGGTCGTCGAGGAAAGCCCTCGCGGTGGCCTCGGGACGCCCGAAGTAGCCGTGGGCCACCCCGGCGCCCCCGATGAACAACTCGCCCTCGGTACCGCGCGGTACGGGCCGCAGCCCCTCGCCGAGGACGTACAGCCGTACGCCGGGGGCAGGGCCCCCGACGGTCACCGGCCCCGGCGCGTCGTACCGGCGGTAGCTCGCCCAGACCGTCGCCTCGGTGGGCCCGTACTCGTTGACCAGAGCCACCGTGCGGGCGTGCAGCGCGAAGTGACGTCGCATCAGGTCGGCGGGGAGCGGCTCGCCCGCCGTGGTCACCGTCTCCAGGGAGCGCAGCCGTTCCATGCCCGCCCGCTCGGCGGCGTCGAGCAGGACGGCGTACAGGGAGGGCACGCACAACAGGCCGGTCACGCCGTGCCGTTCGACGAGGTCCATCAGCCGCTCGGGATCGCGGACCTCGTCGGGCGCGGCCACCACCAGGTGTCCTCCGGCGGTGAGGGTGCCCCACAGCCCGGCGACGGACGAGTCGAAGGCGAGCGGTGAGACGAGCAGGAAGACCGGCCGGCCCGGATAGACCATGCGCCGCGCCAGCGTCGACGCCGCCAACTGCCGGTGCCCGACCTCGACTCCCTTCGGTTCGCCGGTGCTGCCGGAGGTGTAGATGAGGTAGGCGGGGTCGTCGCCGGTGACTCCGGTGACTCCGGTGACGACCGTGGCGTCCGGTCGGCCGGTGGCGCCGACGGCAGCGGCGGCAGCGGCGGCCCGTCCGGCTTCGCCCCGGGCCGCCGGTCCGTCGGCGGCGCCCGCCACGGCGTAGGCGTGGGCGGTGTCGACGGCGTACTCGTGGGCGGTCTCCACGGCTGGATCGGGGGCTCCCCCGACGTCAGACGCGCCGCCGGACGCGGTGGCCTCCGCGCAGACCGGCGCGGTGGCCTCCGCGCAGACCGGCGCGGTGGCATCCGCAGGCGTGGCCCCGGCGGTATCCGAGGGCGCGGCCCCGGTGGCCGGCTCCTCGTCGCCGTCCTCGGCGTCCTCGCCCGCCCCGGAGGTGCGTGCGGTGTCGCGCTCCCCGGTGGGCCCGGCCGTGTCCTCGACCCGCACCAGCGGCAGGCCGAGCCCGCCGAGGCGGCCGGCCGCGGACCCGGTGACCACGGCCGCGCCGACCCGGGCGTCGGTGAGGACGCCGGCGATGCGCCGGTCGGGGTGGGCCAGGTCCACGGGTACGTACGCCGCCTCCGCCTTGAGGACGCCCAGGACGGCGGCCACCATCGCGGTCGACGGCTCCACCAGGACGGCGACCCGGCTGCCCCGGCCCACGCCCGACTCGGCGAGCCGGGCGGCGATGCGCCGGGCCCAGGCGTCGAGGGCCCGGTAGTCGATGGTGCCGTCGCGCCCGCTGACCGCGGGGGCGGTGGGGGTGATCCGGGCGAAGCCCGCCACCAGTTCGTGCACCGGGGTCCGACCGTCGTGCGGCAGAGGGGTACCGGTGCCCAGCGCTCTCGTCTCGTCGGGTCGCGGCGCGGAGGTCGTGGGCGCCGGCCGGTCGGCGAGCACGTCGGTCTGGAGCGAGGTCGTCATCGGAACTCCTCTGCTGAGCGTCGTATCCGGTGTGGGGGAGGGGCGGGGGCGTGCGGCACGGGGTGGGGGACCGGCGGCACGGGGCGGGGGTGGGGGCGGTGGCGACCGGGCGCGACCGGCCTAGGTCAACGGCATGCCGGGGTTCGCGGCGCGGTGCGCCGGGACAGGAACACGAGCAGGCAGGTGACGGCCAACGTGACGGCGCCGAGGGACTGCCAGTAGAGCCAGCCACGGCCCTGGTCGTGGAGCGCGACGAACAGGGCGCCGCCCGACAGCGCGCCGAGGGCCTCGCCGAAGGACCAGCACACCTGGCGCAGGTTGAACGCCTCCAGGGTGGAGCCGATGGGCAGTCCGGCGTACGCGGTGCTCACCATGGGCCCGAACGCCATCTCGGCCACCGAGAACACGAGGACCGCGAGGATCGCGCCCACCGCCGGTTCCAGTCCCGAACCGAGCGTCAGCATCGACCCGGCGAAGAGCAGGTTGGCGCCGCCGAGCACCGCGAAGGGGGTCGTCCCGCCCC
Organism: Streptomyces sp. MA5143a; assembly: GCF_900290235.1. Lineage (GTDB taxonomy): Bacteria > Actinomycetota > Actinomycetes > Streptomycetales > Streptomycetaceae > Streptomyces. Next base: position 6,060 of record NZ_OLMK01000089.1, on the reverse strand, counting down.
GCATCAGCCGGCTGATCACCGCGGTGACACCGGCCTGGAGGAGCACGATCCAGAAGGCGGGGCCGGCGAGGAGGAAGGACCGCAGCGCGGCGGAGTCGAACCGCTCGGCGACGTAGAAGGCGAACGCCGAGTAGAACTGCGCGTACACGAAGGTGCCGAGGACGCTGACCACCACGGTGCGCCGGATCGCGGGCGTGGTGACGACCTGCCGCAGCACCTTCCGGCCCACCGGCCACCGGCCGGACGTCTCCGGCGGCCTGACACCGCGCGGCAGACCGGGCAGCATGACGACCGCGGCCGCCGCGTAGCACAGCGCGACCACGCCCATCAGCTTGTGCGGTTCCGACGGTGAGTAGAGGGCGTTCGCGAGGAACGGGCCGAGCGCCGCGGCGCCGTTGACCGCGATCTGCAGCAGGGAGAAGACCCGGTTGCGGCCGATGTCGTCGCGAATGACCTCGGCGATGAGCACCCGTGAGTACAGGAAGTGGGCGCTCACCCCGAACCCGGCCAGGACGAGCAGCCCGCACAGGGCCCAGTCCGCCCCCGCGAAGGGCAGCAGACCGAACGCGAGGGCCGACAGCAGGACGGACCCGACCATGCCCGGCGCGTAGGCGATCCTGCGCAGCCGCCGGGCCACGAGCGTGGCGGACAGGCCCGCCGACGCGGTGTAGCAGAACAGGCCGATCCCGACGATCGCGGTGCCGGAGCCGGGTGACCTGGCCGCGAGCAGCGGGCCGAGGACGGGGATGACGCTGTACAGGCCGAGGCTGCCCACGAGTGTCTCGGCCGCGAGTGCCGTACGCAGCCGTCCTGTCGGGACGGTCCGCCCGTCGTCCGAGGCCTCCTCCCGCACCTCGTCCAGTGCGCTGCCAGTCATGGGGCTCCCTTCCGAGTGCGCTGCGGGCCAGGGGTGTGGCACCGCGAGGCAACATGTTGCCAATGTTGGCACACGAAAGGCAACCTTGGAAGGAGGATCGGCGCACAGGAGGAACGGAATGGCAATTCCGCGTACCGCCGCCCACGGGACCTGGTCCGACTTCCGTGGGGTGAGGCCGCAGCACCCGCTCCGGCCCGGGTGCCGCATCACGACGAATCGGCCGGTGTCCACGAGGGACACCGGCCTACGGGCCGACTGTGGGCGGGGGACCGACCGATGGGCGGGAGTGCGGCCGACCGTGGGCGGAGCTGCCGACCGAGGGGCCGGAGTGCGGTCGGCTGCACGCGTGAGTACCGGAGGGGCCGGGGTCTCAGGGCGCCTCGGGCGCCACCACGTGCCGGGCGACCCGCTTCGCCTCGCGCAGCACCGCCTCCCGGTAGCGTTCGCTCAGGCCCAGCACGGACGGCAGCACCCGGCACTCCTCGACGTCACCGCCGGGGAAGGGCAGCGCGAGGCCCACCAGCGGCAGCACGCTCACCGGACTCCCGTCGTCGAACAGCGCGCGCACCTCCGGGTCGGTGATCCGGCGCCGCCCGTCGACCGGGGCGCCGACGACGAGGGTGTCCTTGCCGTCGACGGTGCCGCGTGCCACGCCGAGCGTCGCGTCCGGGTCGTGCGCGGCGGCCGCCACCTCGCGGCGGACCTCCTCGTACGACCGGTTGGCGCCCCACATGTCGAAGGCCCGGTACAGCTCCACGTCCAGGGCCGGCCACTTCGCCAGGAAGTGGTCCATGTTGACGTCGAACTCACGGAAGTTGGACGACACGTCCCGGGCGTGCGGCAGATGCAGCCCGTACACGTCCTCGCCGCGCACGATCGGCACGCCCGCCGCGTGCACCCGGTACCCCCACTCCTGGTCCTCGCCGCCCCAGCCCCGGAAGTCCTCGTCGAAGAACAGGCCGTGGCGCCGGATCGTCTCCGCGGGCACGACGATGAACGCGCCCCACACCAGGGTCCACGGCAGGACGAACGGATCGAACCGCCACCGCTTGTCCAGCCGGGCACCGGGCGACGCCTCCAGGTCCGCCAGCAGGGAACGGTACTCCCGGTGCTCGCGGAGGTCGGACGTCTCGGCGGGACGGTCCGACCGGCCGTCGAGACCCACGATCTGCCCCACCACGCAGACGTCCTGCCCGTCGGCGTAGTACCGGTCGTAGAGGGATTCGAGGCAGCGCGGGGGCAGCGCCAGATCCGCGTCGAGGAACACCACGACCTCCCCGGACACCTGGCGCAGCGCCAGGTTCCGCGAGCGGCAGAGGTTCCACTCCTCATCGACCAGCACGGAGACGATGGTCAGCCGGTCCGCGTACTCCCGACAGGCCGCGAGGTACTCCGGCGAGTACTCCAGGGCACCGACGACGACCTCGAACTCGGAGCCCGGCAGCGTCTGTTCGGCGAGCGCGGCGAGCGCGATCCGGAAATTGCGCAGTCGCTGCTTGTACGGGATCACGACGCTGATCTTGGGACCGCCCATCGCACGCCTCCTTGAACCCAGAGCAAGTTGGCAATACATTGCCAGACTCTTGCCTGAATTGGCAATGCTTGGTTGGATCGGAGCCGACGGCATCAGGGCGTAGCGAAGGGAGAACCGTATGCACAAGGACACGATCGGGGTCGTGACGGTGACGCGAGGGCGTCCGCGACTGCTTCGGCGGGCCATGGCCTCCGTCCACGCACAGGACTTCGACGGCCTCATCGAGCATGTCGTCGTCATCGACGAACAGGACCCGGAGACGGTGGCGGCGGCCACCGCCGCCCCGATCCGCCCGGGACTGCGGGTGACCGTGCACGAGGAGCCGCGCCCGCCGGCCGAGCGGAACGAGCCGCCGGGTGACAAGCGGCGGGTCTATCCGCGCCTGTCCCGTCTGTTCAACACGGGGGCGCGGATCTCCTCGGCGGACTGGATCGCCTTCCTGGACGACGACAACGAGTACGAGCCCCACCATCTCCGCAGCCTGCTGGAGTGCGCCCGGGAGCACGGCGTGCAGGTCGCCCACTCCGGCCGGACGATGTGGTACGCCGACGGCGCCCCGTATCTGGAGGAGGCGTGGCACACCGTCGACGACCCGGTGGAGGCGGCGCGGATCCATCGGGTGATGTGCGACAAGGGGGTCCGTGTCCCCGGCACCAACGTCCTTTTGGACCGCGCCGATCCGCGGCGCCCCGGGGACGCGTTCCGCACCAGCAGCGTGATCCGGGCGGAGGACCCGGTGGCGCTGGTGGACCAGAGCGTGTGGCTGGTGCGCCGGGAACTGCTGCTGCGGCTGCCGATCCCGGAGACGTTCACCGAGGCCGAGCACCTGGCCAACACCGCACCCGACGACAAACTGCTGCGGACGCTCCAGGACAACGGCGTCCCGATCGTGTCGACCGGGCAGCCCACCGTCCGCTACTACCTCGGCGGCGTCTCCAACCGCATCACCCGCGGCCGGCAGGCCGTGGCGGCGGAGTAGAGCGCCCTCGGTGCCGGGGCCCTGAGCCGCGCGACCCCCGGACCCTCCGGGCCGCGCGGCTCAGGCGCGTACGGGGCTGTCTGGGGCGGCGTCGTCGGGAGTGCCGTCGCGGGCGGGGCCGTCGGGCGGGACGGGCTCGGGGCCACTGCCGACCAGCAACAGCACCGTCGCGAGGCCCGCGAGGAGCGCGCACACCCAGAACACCCGGCCGTAGCCGACCCAGCCGATGACCGCGCCGGCGGTGGCGCCGCCCAGCATCACCCCGACCTGGAACGCGCCGGTGAACAGTGAGGAGGCGGCCCCCACGCGGTCGGGCATGGACTCCTGGAGGATGGTCACGGGGATGCTCAGCACCACCGCCATGAAGAAGGCGTTGAGCGCCTGGAGCGCGAGCAGCGCGACCCTGGACTCGGCCATCGGCAGGACCGCGAAGAACACGGTCGCGCACCCGGCCGCGTACGTCACCAGCCGCCACTTGCCGATGCGGTCGGCCCGGGCGCCCAGATACATCATCACCGGGATCTCGATCGCGGAGGCCAGTCCGAGCAGGAGGCCCGTGAATCCGGCGTCGTACGCGAGGTGCTTCGTCACGAACAGCGCGATGTCGATCTGGTAGACGCTGTTGACCGTCAGCAGCAGCATCGTGGCGACGAGCAGGATCCACGAGGACCGCCCGACGCCGGAGAAGGCCCTGCCCTTCGCCGCACCCTGAGCGGCGGGCGCGGGCGGCGGATGGTTCGGCAGCAGCCACAGACACAGGCCGGCCGCCAGGACGTACATGCCCGTGACCACCAGGTACAGCACGCCGAAGCCCTGTCTGTCGATCAGCAGGAACCCGATCGGGGGTCCGACGACCCAAGCCAGCGAGGTGAGGGCCCGCAGCAGGGAGTTGAAGAACGTGGCGTCCAGTGCCCGGGTCTCGGCGAACTCGCGGGTGTAGGCGAGCAGTTGCGGGAAGCAGGCGCTGCCGAGCGCGAAGAAGACCGCGCCGAGGAGGAACAGCAGGGAGTAGTCGCGGACGACGACGTAGGCGAAGGTGCCCACGGCGGACAGCAGGGTGCAGACGGTGAGCAGCAGACGCCGGTTGCCGATCCGGTCGGACAGGGCGCCGAACACCAGGCCCGAGAGGACGCCGAGGATCCCCCTGCCCAGGAAGAACAGCCCGATCAGCAGGGGGCCGACGCCGATCTCGTCGGAGAGGAAGAGGCTGCCCGAGGTGCTCATCATGGCGCCGGACACCCCGATCAGCGCCGTGTTCGCGACCAGTCCGGTGAGGGCGCCGTCCCTGGCCAGTCCCACCGCCCCGCCGTACAGCGCGCGGGCGCGGCCTCGGACGGCCTCCGTGGAGGGTCGTGTGCCGTGTTCCTCGGGAGACATGCTCACCGGTGCTCCTCCGTCCGGCAAAACTCGGGCACTTGATATTGCCAACCCTGTACACAGTAGGCAACAGTGGTGGCAAGTATTTGACAATGCGAGGAGGGTCATGCGAGTCCTCATCACCGGCGGTGCCGGCTTCCTCGGATCCCACCTGTGCGACGCGCTGCTGAGACGGGGCGACGCCGTCGTCTGTGTCGACGACCTGTCCATGGGGCGCCTGGAGAACCTCCGGCAGGCGCGACGGAATCCGGCCTTCCGATTCATCCAGTGCGACGTCACCCGGGGGCTCGACGTCCCGGGCCCCGTCGATGCCGTGGCCCATCTGGCCAGCCCGGCCTCGCCGCCGGACTATCTGCGGCGCCCGCTGCAGACCCTGGCGGCCGGCAGCCGCGGCACCGAGCACGCGCTCGCGCTCGCCCGACGGCACGGCGCGCGCTTCCTGCTCGCCTCCACCAGCGAGGTCTACGGCAGCCCGGAGGTGCACCCGCAGACCGAGGACTACTGGGGGCACGTCAACCCGGTCGGGCCGCGCAGTGTGTACGACGAGAGCAAACGGTTCGCGGAGGCCCTCACCACCGCTCACCGCACGGCGCTCGGCGTCGACACCGGGATCGTGCGGATCTTCAACACGTACGGCCCGCGCATGCGGGAGGACGACGGCAGGGTCGTCAGCAACTTCATCACCCAGGCGCTCGGCGGCGACGCGATCACCGTCTACGGCAGCGGCGAGCAGACGCGCAGCTTCTGCTACGTCGACGACCTGGCCCGCGGCCTCGTCGCCATGCTCGACTCCGACGAGCCGGGGCCGGTCAACCTGGGCAACCCGGCGGAGTTCACCGTCACCGAACTCGCCGGTCTCGTACGGCGGATGACGGGGGTCGAGGCGCCGGTCCACTACCGGGAGCTGCCGCAGGACGACCCGCCGCGCCGCCGCCCCGCCATCGATCGGGCCGTCCGCACCCTTGGCTGGCGTCCCGTCGTCGACCTGGCGGAGGGGCTGCGGCACACGATCGACTGGTTCGCCACGCGCTCCGGTGACCCCGCCACGGAGCCCCTCGCGGAGGTCGGCGCACGGTCCGCCGACCTCCCGGTCGTCGGCTAGTACCGTGACCGGACCGGTTCGCCGGCTCGCGACGCCCGGCACGGCACCAGCCACCGCCGGGCGTGCCCGGCCGGGGTGCCGCCGAGGTGCTCGGTGACGACCTGCGCGATGTCGTCGCCGAGCACCTCGGCGGGCCGGGCCGGACCGGGGGGCGAGCACTAGGGCGCGTTGCGAAAGTAGCGTCGTCTGCC
>NZ_OLMK01000039.1 GCF_900290235.1 Streptomyces sp. MA5143a | reverse complement strand
ACTAGTTGTGGTCGATCGTGCCCCACCAGCCCTGGTCCACGGCGCAGTCCCAGCCCTTGCCGCGGACGGTGAGCTTGACCTCGTAGTCGCGGTTGACGTTGCCCATGCGGGTCTTGACGCGGAAGCCGGAGCTGCCCTTGGCCGCCAGCTTCTTGGTGGAGACCGTGACGGTCTTGGTCGTCCGCTTGGTGATCTTGCTGCCCTTGGTCGGCGTCGCGTAACCGAACGTCAGGTTCTTGGGCTTGCTGATCGTGAGGCTGACGCTGGTGAAGCTCTTGGTCTTGCTGGTGTTCTTCAGGCCGAAGTACAGACCGCCGTTGGTCACCCAGCGGTTGGCGTCGACGTAGAAGCGCTTCGGGGTGGAGATCTTGATCGGGCAGCCGCCGGCCTGGGCGTCGGCGCCCGCCGCGGCGGCGGTGCCGGCGAGGCCCAGCTGGGCGGCGGTCAGGGCGCCCGCGGCACCCAGGACGGCGACGGTCGTGCGCATGCGGTTCACGGTGATGATCCTTCTTCCCCCTACGGCCCTCCCGGGCCACGTGACAGGACGTGCGCCGCACGGGACTCGTGCCACGACCCCCGTGTCGGTGCGCCCGTAGTTCTAGCACGCGGCACCGAACGCCTGGACGGTGAGCGCCCGGACGGCCGCACACGGTGACAGAACTGCGACATCGCCCGAACCGTTCACGCACCCACCGGCCGTCCGCACCTCACTCCCGCCCGGAACCCGCCGGGAGGTCCCCGTGCCGGTCGCGTAACGCCAGGGCACCCCGGCGCGTAACACGCCCGACGCACGCTGAGTGGTATGCCGAACTCCGCGACGCCCACCCACTGCCCGTACTGCGCCCTGCAGTGCGGGATGAACCTGACGCCCGCTGCGGACGGGACCGACGGTGTCGTTGTGGTCTCGGAGCGCGCGGACTTCCCGGTGAACCGGGGCGCGCTGTGCGGCAAGGGCCGTACGGCGCCGGCGGTGCTCTCGTCCCGGGTGCGGCTGACCAGTCCTCTGGTCAGAAGGGCGGGCGTCCTGGAGCCCGCCTCCTGGGACGAGGCACTCGACCGGATCGCCGAGGAGCTCACCCGCACGCGTACGGAGCATGGCCCGGACGCGTGCGGTGTGTTCGGCGGCGGCGGACTCACCAACGAGAAGGCGTACGCGCTCGGCAAGTTCGCCCGGATCGTGCTCGGCACCTCGCAGATCGACTACAACGGGCGCTTCTGCATGTCCTCGGCCGCGGCCGCCGGCATCAAGGCGTTCGGGCTCGACCGGGGGCTGCCGTTCCCGCTGGAGGACATCCCGAGGACCGGATGCGTCGTCCTCGTCGGGTCGAACCTCGCCGAGACCATGCCGCCGGCGCTGCGGTACTTCACGGAACTGCGGGAGAACGGCGGCACACTCGTCGTCATCGACCCGCGCCGCACCCGCACCGCCGAACAGGCCGACCTGCATCTCGCGCCGCGGCCCGGCACCGATCTCGCGCTCGCCCTCGGGCTGCTGCATCTGATCGTCGCCGAGGGACGCACCGACGAGCAGTACATCCTCGAACGGACGAGCGGCTGGGAGGAGGCGCGGGCCGCGGCCATGGCGCACTGGCCGGAGTACGTGGAGCGGATCACCGGGGTGCCCGTTCCACAACTCCGCGAGGCGGTACGGCTGTTCTGCGAGCCGGAGCACGCGATGGTGCTCACCGCGCGCGGGCCCGAGCAGCAGTCCAAGGGCACGGACACCGTCGGCGCGTGGATCAACCTCACACTGGCGACCGGACGCGCCGGGCGGCCGCTGTCCGGGTACGGGTGCCTCACGGGGCAGGGCAACGGGCAGGGCGGCCGGGAACACGGGCAGAAGGCCGACCAGTTGCCCGGCTACCGCAAGCTGGTCGACCCCGAGGCGCGCCGGCATGTCGCCGAGGTGTGGGGCGTCGACCCCGACAGCCTGCCCGGCCCCGGGCGGAGCGCGTACGAGCTGCTGGACGCGCTCGGCACCGACATCAAGTCGCTGCTGCTGATGGGGTCCAACCCGGTGGTGTCCGCGCCGCGGGCCGCCCACATCGAGGAACGGATCAGGTCGCTGGACTTCCTGGCCGTGTGCGATGTCGTGCTGTCGGAGACGGCGGCGCTCGCGGACGTCGTGCTGCCGGTGACGCAGTGGGCCGAGGAGACCGGTACGACGACCAATCTGGAGGGCCGGGTACTGCTGCGGCGGCGGGCGATCACACCGCCCGACGGTGTCCGCAGCGACCTGGAGGTCATGCACGAGCTGGCCGACCGGCTGGGCGTGGAGAAGGGGTTCCCGACCGACGCCGAGGAGGTCTTCGAGGAGCTGCGACGGGCCAGCGCGGGCGGGGTGGCCGACTACTCGGGGATCACGTACCGCAGGCTGGCCGAGGAGAACGGGGTGTTCTGGCCGTGCCCGGCGCCGGGGGGCGCGACGGAGGGCGCGGCGATCGAGGGTGCGCATCCCGGGACGCCGCGGCTCTTCCTCGAGCGGTTCGCCACGGAGGACGGGCGGGCGCGGTTCGTGCCCGTCTCGCATCGGGCGGCGGCGGAGGAGCCGGATGACGAGTATCCGGTGCTGCTCACCACCGGGCGGGTCGTGGCCCAGTACCAGTCCGGGGCGCAGACGCGGCGCGTGGACGAGCTGAACGCGGCGGCGCCGGGGCCGTTCGTGGAGCTGCATCCGCGGCTGGCCGAGCGGTTGGGCGCGGCGGAGGGAGACCCCGTGGCCGTGGTGTCGCGGCGGGGGCGGGCCGTGGCACCGGCGCGGATCACGGCGGCGATCCGGCCCGACACGGTGTTCATGCCGTTCCACTGGCCGGGGGAAGGGCGTGCCAACACGCTGACGAATCCGGCGCTCGACCCCACGTCCCGGATGCCGGAGTTCAAGGCGTGCGCGGTGCGGGTGGAGGCCGTGGGCAAGTAGGGGGCGGGCGAGTCGGTCGGGTCGATTGATCGGTCGGTCGGTCGGTCGGTCGGTCGGTTCAGGATGCCCGGCGACGTCGGTTTGCGGGTGCCGCCGAGTGGGCGTCTTCGGTTCGTCGTGGGGCGGGGCCGTGCGGGGTGACCGGCCCGCCGTCGGGGTGGCCGCTTGAGCATTCGGGCGTTGTTTCTCGTAGACCTCAAGTGGTGCTCACGACGCGTGGCAGGCGCTGCCGTGCACAGCAGGCGCACCGTCGAGCCGGGGGGATCGCATGCCGCAGTCGGAGAGTCAGTGGGCCAACGCGTTCCCGTGGAGCCTGTCCTATCGGTGGGGGCATTCCGCGCTCGCCGTCGACTTCGATCTGAGCGGCGACACGGCGCGGTTGGTGTGCGTACGGCGTCCCGGTGATCCGGAGGAGGGCGAGGCCGACGTCCTGCTGCCGTTGGTCGATGTCGTGCTGGTCGGGGACGGGAGCGGGTGGTCGCGGTCCCCGTTCACGGGTTCCGCGCTCGGTGAGCGGCTGCGCTACCGGGCGCATCGATCGACGTTCGACGCGGAGGACGGTCCCGGTGTGCGCTGGCATCGGCTCGTCGTCGAGTCGAGGGACCCGGAGAGCGGGGTGACCGCCTTCGGGGAGTTCACCTCTCCTGACGGGGTCTGCGTGCTGCGGTCCCGGGTGCGGCTGCGCAACGAGGGGGACGCGTCGGTCACCGTGCGGTCGGTGGGGAGTCTGCTGCTGGGCGGGCTGCCCTCACCCGACGAGGTGACGGTGTTCCAGGGGCGCGACGAGTGGCTCGCGGACGGGCGTCTCACGATGGGGGCCCTGGAGTGTCGTGCGGACGCGCGGACCTGGCTGTGGCAGATCGAGTCGGCGTCGCGTGGGGTGTGGGAGGTGGGCGAGGCCGCCGGGCGGACCTATCTGGCGCTCGGCGGGCTCGCGCCCCATGAGCACGAGGAGGGTGTGGCGTTGGAACCGGGCGCGGAGTTCACGAGTGGGTGGGTCGCGTTGGCGCTCGGTACGGGCTTCGACGGGGCGCTGGGTGAGCTGACGGCGTACCGCCGTGCGGTGCGACGACCGCGGCGGCTGGGGGTGGGGCCGGGCGCGTCATAGCTCGGGGGTGCGCTGTCTGTACGGCGGGTGCGGGTGAGTGGGGGTTTCTCGCGCAGTTCCCCGAGTCACTGGGCGCCCACCCGCCCCTCCCCCGACCAGTCCCCGCTCTCGATCCTCCTCCCCCGTACCCGCAGCCGCGCAGCGACCGTCGGCGCGGCGACGTACACCCACGCCTGCACGGACGTGCCGTCGGCGCGGACCGCGGCGCGGCGAATCCGTTCGTACAGGTTCGTGGGGGCGCCGGGGCTGTACTCCTCCAGGTGGTCCAGGGACCGCAGGAGTGCCTCGTACGCCTCGGGGCGGGCCGTGACCAGGTCGCCCCTCACCACCGCCGCTTCGCCGGGGGCCTCGACGGCGTACGGGTAGCCGGGGCCGTCGTAGAGCGTGAGGCCCCGCATCGTCGCCGGTTCCTCGGAACTCGTGCGGCCCCGGAGGAAGACGTCGTGGTTGTGCTCGCCGGGGCGCAGCGTGCCGTAGACGAAGAAGGGGAGCACCGTTCTCCTCTCCAAGGGTGGATGCGGGCGGGGTGTCAGCCGGCCAGGGGCGGGAGGGCGTCCGTGTAGCCGTTCGTCGGCCGGGGGACCTTCTTGATCGTGCGGACGTCGAGGGCGACGTCGGCGGAGTCCGTACCGAGGGTGCCGCCGGCGTGCCAGGTTCCGGTGACCGTGACCCAGGTGTCCGCGGACGGGGCCGGGGTGCCGTGGGCGCGGACCTTCACGAACTGGGTGTCGGCCGCGCAGCAGCTGAAGATCGAACGGGTCAGGTACCAGCCGTCGCCGCTCCCGTCGGGCGTCGCGAAGCCGGTCATCCGGACCACGCGTCCCTCGATGGCCTTCGCCCGGTCCTGCTGCACACGGCTGGTGAAGTCCGTGAGGGTCATCGGCAGCGGTGATGTCGCGGGGAGCGGATCGAACTCGTCCTGGTCCTTCACCGCCACGGCCTTCGGCGCCTCACGGGACGCGCTGTACGCGCCGATGGCCGGCGGCGCGTAGAAGAGCAGGCTCAGGGCGGGGAGCAGGAGGAGCCACGCTATGCGGGGCGGGGTGGAGTGGTCATGGCCGTGGCCGTGGTCGCCGTCGTGGCCGTGGTCGCCGTCGTGGTCGTGGTCGCCGTCGCGGTCGCCGTCGCGGACGTGGTCGCCGTCGTGGTCATGACCGTGGTCTCGGTCGTGGTCGGGGTCGTGGTCGGCTTGCGCGTTGCTCGGGGTGGGGGCGGTCGGTTTGCGGAGCGACCACGCTTCCGCCGCGCCCAGGAGGAGCAGTACGGCTCCCGAGGCGATGAGCAGGGGGCCCATGCCCTCCTTCACGTACCTGAGGTAGAGGTCCGTGAACACCGTCGCGTGGAGCAGGCCGAGACCGCTGACGAGGAGCAGGAGGGCCTGGAGAGGTCGTTTCACAGCAGGACGCCTCCGATCAGGGCGCTGGCGAGGATCGCCACGACGACGGTCGCGGCGGAGAAGCGGAGCGCGAAGGCCCGGCCGAACGTGCCCGTCTGGAGGGCGATCAGCTTCAGGTCGACCATCGGCCCCACCACCATGAACGTCAGCCGCGCGAGGGGCGAGAAGCCGGAGAGGGAGGCGGCGACGAAGGCGTCGGCCTCGGAGCAGACCGACAGGAGGATGGCGAGCCCGGCGAGGAACAGCACCGACAGCCAGGGCGAGTCGGCGAAGGTGTCGAGCACGGAACGCGGGACCACGACGTTGAAGGTGGCCGCCGCCATCGCCCCGACCACCAGGAAGCCACCCGCGTGCAGGAAGTCGTGCTGGAAGCCGAGCCGGAACTCCGTCCAGCGGCTGCGCCCCGCGTGGTGACCCGTGTGGCGGGAGACCGGCTTCAGCCACTCGGCGCGGCCCAGCCACAGCCACAGCCAGCCCATCGAGGCGGCGGTGAGGAGCGAGGCGAGCAGCCGGGCCAGCACCATCTCGGGGCTGCCGGGGAAGGCGACGGCGGTGGCGACCAGGACGATCGGGTTGACGGCGGGGGCCGACAGCAGGAAGGCGAACGCGGCTGCCGGGTCGACGCCCCGTCGTATCAGACTGTTCGCGACCGGCACGGACGCGCACTCGCAGCCGGGCAGGACGACTCCGGCGGCGCCCGCCACCGGGACCGCCAGGGCGGGGTTGCGGGGCAGCAGTCGGCTGAACACCTTCGCCGGTACGAACGCGTTGATGGCCCCCGACAGGGCCGTACCGAGCAGCAGGAACGGCAGCGCCTGCACGGCGATGGACAGACACACCGTCCGCCACGCCTGCACGGCCGGTTCCTCAAGACCCCGCCCGACGAGGAACAGCGCGGCACCGGGGACGACGGCCGCGCCGAGGAGCAGGAGGAGCCAGTGGCGGGGCCAGGAGTGCTCGGCCGCGTCTTCGGGCGCCTCCTCGGGTGGGGTCGAGTCGGTCGCCTTCGAGTCGATCGTCTTTGCGTCGGTCGCCTTCGCTTGGGTCTGCATGCCAGCTCCGAATGTCGGATGAACGGCTCGAACATAGCGGGCGGGTCGGGTGACGGGGGTGGTGGGTGGGACGGCGGTATCCGCTGGCGTCACTCACTGTGGCGCGCATCACGTTGAGTGATTACTTGAGATTTTTGTCATCTCTACATACAAAATCGACCTCGTCCCATCAGCAGGCGACAAGAGAGCGTTCCTGCCATGACCGACGGTCCCGCCACCCCACCGGCCGCGCCCACCACGCCCACCACGCCCACCGTTCCCGCCCAGGGGTCCGCGCCCAGCGTTCCGGCCCAGGGGTCCGGGCCCGGGTCCCGCTCCGCGTCCGTCACCTCGGCGTACACCCGGATCTACGAGGAGCAGCACCCGCGTCTCGTCGCCTACGCGCGCTCCCTCACCCGGAACAGCTGGACGGCGGAGGACCTGGTCGCCGAGGCGCACTTCCGGGTCTGGCGGCGCCTGTCCGCGGGGCACGAGATCGACAACGTACCGGCGTATCTGATGACGACGGTGCGGCATCTCGCGGCCGCCGCCGGGAGCGCGGCCCGCGAGACGCCGCAGGACCCGACGGCGCCCGAGCGGGCCGACGCCGGCGTCCACGCGGACGGCGCGGCGGACCCCGCCGAACAGGTGTCGTCGGTGGATCTGCTGGTCCGGGTGCTCGGCCAGCTGCCCGAACGGTGGGTGCGGGCGCTCTGGCTCGCCGAGGCGGAGGGTCAGCCGCTGGAGGCGGTCGGGCAGCGCATCGGCGCCAAGCAGGGGGCGACGGCCGTGCTGTTGCACCGGGCGCGGGAGGGGATGCGGCAGGCGTTCCTTCGGGAGCAGCCGGGGGCGCCCGTCGATCCGGCGTGCCAGGTGCGGTGGGGGCGGATGCCGGCGTATGTGCGCGGCACGGCGACCGCGCGGCAGTCGGAGCAGTTGCTCAGCCATGTGGACGGGTGCGACGACTGCCGGGCGCGGCTCGCCGTACTCATGCGCACGAACGACCGGCTTCCCGCGCTGGTCGGTCCGGCGCTGGTGGTGTGTGCCGTGGGCGGGAGCGGGGCCGGGGGCAAGGTCCTGCTGTCGTTCGTCGCGGGGAGCGCGGGGAGTGCGGGGAGCGCGGGGAGCTCGGGAGTGGGGGGCGCCGCCTTGCACGGGGTGCGGCACGTCGTGGCGGGTGGGGTGAAGGCCAAGGGGCCGGGCGTCGCGGTCATGGGTACGGCCGTCGCTGCCGCTGCCGTCGCCGCGGGGATCGTCCTCGGGGGCCACGGGCCCTCTACGGTGCCGCCGGGGAGGGTGCCGGTGGCCGAGGCGCCCGCGCCTCGGGTGCCGGTGGCACGTGGGGCCGAGGAATCCGGGCCGGCGGCCGACACCGATACGGCTGCGGTGGACTCGTCCGGCGACGAGAGGGTGGCTGAGCGGGCACTTGGTGGGGATGCGGGCGGCTCCGCCGGTGAGGGCTCGGGGGCGGGTGTGGGTGAGCCGACGGGTGGTGGGGGTGCGCCTGGCGGGGACGAGGGCGGAGACGGCGGGGATCGTCGTACGGCTGAGCCTCCGGGGGGAGAGGGGGAGCGGGAGGTGCCCGCGCGGCCCGAGGAACCTCCTGCTCAGCCTGAGGTGCCCGCGCAGCCGGAGGTGCCCGCCGAGCCTGAGGTGCCCGCTGAGCCTGAGGTGCCTGTGGAACCCGAGGTGCCCGCTCAGCCGGAGGTGCCTGTGCAGCCAGAGGTGCCCGCTGAGCCTGAGGTGCCCGCGCAGCCAGAGGTGCCCGATGAGCCTGAGGTGCCCGCGCAGCCAGAGGTGCCCCCGCAGCCGGAGGTGCCCGCTGAGCCACAGACGCCTGTGGAACCCGAGGTGCCCGCCGAGCCCGAAGTGCCCGCGCAGCCGGAGGGACCGGGGACTCCTGAAATCCCGGGCTCGCCGGATACGCCGGACGCGCCGGACGCGCCCGGTGGTCCTGATGTGCCGGATACCCCGGAGGTTCCGGGTGGGCCAGGAGCGCCAGAAGGGCCAGGCACACCGGATGTCCCGGAGGGGCCGGGCGCGCCTGGTGCCCCAGAGGGTCCGGGTGTGCCGGACCATCCGGATGCACCGGGGTACCCGGAGACGCCGGGGGAGCCGGGAACGCCGGGAACGCCGGGAACTCCTGGTGGACCGGGGGCGCCGGATGGTCCAGGTACGCCGGGTGCTCCTGGGGGTGGTTGCGGGGGGTGAACGGCCGTTCTGGGGGCGCTCCAGGGTTTCGCCCCCGCCGCCCCTACCCGTTCCCATCCCCAGGGGCTGCGCCCCTGCTACCCCGCTTGGGCGCCTCAGGGCTCGGGAGTGCGGGTCGTATGGCGGGTGCGGGTGGTGTGTGGTTGCTCGCGCAGTTCCCCGCGCCCCTGAAGGGTGGGCCTTCGGCCCGGCCCTTCAGGGGCGCGGTTCTGCTCGCCCGAGAGCCGCTCCATTCACTCACCCGCAAGCCCCCGTCGGCCCGCAGGGCCGTTCAGGGGCGCGGGGAACTGCGCGAACAGCCCCCACTCAGCCGCACCCGAACACACGCCCCACCGAACCCG
>NZ_OLMK01000086.1 GCF_900290235.1 Streptomyces sp. MA5143a | reverse complement strand
GGCAGACGACGCTACTTTCGCAACGCGCCCTAGCTCTCCTCGGGGACCGTCTCCGGGCGGGCGTAGGTGCGGCCCTTCCAGGCCGCGCCGCGCCCCCGGTAGTGCTGCACGGCGGAGTCGACGGTCATCAGGAGATAGAGGACCGCGGTGAACGGCAGCAGGGGAGCGAGCCACAGCGGCTGCCGGTAGTGGCGCAGCATCGGCAGGTACGTCCCCGCCATCAGGGCCCAGGCGAGCCCGCCGGCCCACGCCGCCGCCAGGTCGCCCGTCGCGAGCCCCAGCAGGAGCGCGGCGGGCGGCACCCCGTAGACCAGCAGCAGGCCGAGGACCGTGCCGGCGAGCAGCAGGGGGTTGTGGCGCAGCTGGGCGTAGGCGCTGCGGGAGACCATCCGCCACAGGTCGCCCAGCCGCGGATAGGGCCGCACGCTGTCCACCCGTTCCGCGAGCCCCAGCCAGATGTGGCCGCCGCTGCCCTTGACCGCACGGGCGAGGGCCACGTCGTCGATGACGGCCTGCCGGATCGCGTCCGGGATCCGGGCCCGCTCGGCGGCCTCGGTCCGCAGCAGCACACAGCCCCCCGCGGCGGCCGCCGTGCGCGAGCCCCGCACACCGATCCGGCGGAACGGGTACAGCTGGGCGAAGAAGTAGACGAAGGCGGGGACCACGAGTCGCTCCCAGGTGCTCTCCGCCCGCAGCCGCGCCATCTGCGAAACGAGGTCGTAGCCGCCGGTGCGCGCCGCCGCCACCAGCGCGCGCAGGCTGTCCGGCCGGTGCGCGATGTCCGCGTCCGTCAGCAGCAGGTACTCGGGAGCACGCGCGCGTGCCAGCCCGATCCCGTGCCGTACGGCCCACAGCTTGCCCGTCCAGCCCGCGGGCGGCTCCCCGGGCGAGGTGACCGTGAGCGGCAGGCCGCCGTGGCGCAGGGCCAGCGCGCGGGCGAGTGCGCCGGTGCCGTCGGTGCTGGCGTCGTCCACGAGGAAGACCTCGGCGCGGCCGGGGTAGTGCTGGGCCAGCAGCGACGGCAGGCTCTCCGGCAGGACGGCGGCCTCGTCGCGCGCGGGGACGACGACACAGACGTACGGCCAGTCGTCCGGGTCCCGGCGGGGTGGTAGTCGTACATCCGTGCGCCAGAAGAAGCCCTGGCCCAGCAGCAGCCACAGCCAGGCGGCGAGTGATCCGGCGGCGGTCCACGCGATGGCGCTCACGTCGGCAGTCTGCCCCACGCCGACGGCCCCACCGAGGCAATCGTCTATCGTGGCCGGGTGAAGATCGCGCTCATGGACTCCGGTATCGGTCTGCTGCCCGCCGCCGCCGCGGTGCGGCGACTGCGCCCCGACGCGCATCTCGTGATCTCGTCCGACCCCGACGGCATGCCCTGGGGACCGCGGACCCCAGAGGACCTGACGCGACGCGCCCTCGCGGTCGCCGAGGCGGCGGCCGCGCACCGGCCGGACGCCCTGATCGTCGGCTGCAACACCGCGTCCGTGCACGCCCTGCCCGCCCTGCGCGCCCTCCTCGAACCGGAGCTGCCCGTCATCGGCACCGTCCCGGCGATCAAGCCCGCCGCGGCCGGCGGCGGTCCCTTCACCATCTGGGCGACGCCCGCCACCACCGGCAGCCCCTACCAGCGCGGACTGATCGAGGAGTTCGCCGACGGGGTGCCGGTCAGCGAGGTCCCCTGCTGGGGGCTCGCCGAGGCCGTCGAGCACGCCGACGACGCCGCCATCGACGCCGCGATCGCCGCGGCCGCCGCCCTCACCCCCGACGACGTGACGACCGTCGTCCTGGGCTGCACCCACTACGAACTGGTCGCCGAGCGCATCCGCGCGGCCGTCCAGAAACCCGGCCGGCCGCCCCTCGTCCTGCACGGCTCCGCCGGCGCGGTGGCCGCCCAGGCGCTGCGCCGGATCGGCGAGCTCCCCGCCCCCGACGCCGAATGGACCGAGTCCGGCCTGACGGTCCTCCTCAGTGGACGCGAGGGCGTGCTGCCGGCCCCCGCCCTGGCCTACGAGGAGGGCAGGCTGCTCCAGGCGGTCGGGGCCACATTCGCGGCCCAGCCCGAGAAGTAACGTTCCGCGACCAGGTGCCTGCGCAGCGGAATCTGAGTACGCTCTCAGCCATGAGGGACCACCCCCACGGCGTGCCGGGCAGCCCCGAAGCCCTCACCCCCGAGGTCTGGACCGGCCGGGCGACCAATCGCGCCCAGTGGCTCCTGGCGCTGGGCGGCGCCGCCTTCATGGCGCTGGGCATCGAACTGGCGGTCGACTCCGCGTGGACGTCCGGTACGGCCCCGCTCGTCATGTCGGTCGTCGGCTGCATCGCGGCCGGGCTGCTCGTCCTGTTCGGGACGCTCGCGTTCGTGCACGTCTCCGTGAGGGTCGACGGGGAATGCCTGGAGGTGCGCTGCGGCCACATCGGCCTACCGCGCCGCCGCATCCCTTTCTCCCAGGTCACCGATGTGGACTTCGCCCCTTGCGTCACCCCTCATCAGTGGGGTGGCTGGGGCTACCGCTGGCGCCCCGAGAAGGGCACCGCCGTCGTCGTACGCAGGGGTGAGGCCGTGGTGCTGCGTCTGCTGGACGGGCACACGTTCACCATCACCGTCGACCACGCGGAGACGGCCGTACGCGTCATCCGGGCCCGGCTCAGGCCCAAGGCGCCGGACGCCGCACGCTGACGCCGTCAGGGGCGCCGGGGTCTTCGGTGGCGTCCGTGAGGGGCCGCGCCGTCGCCATTCCCGCGAGCAGGCCCGCGCCCGCCGTCACCGTCGTGAAGCTCAGCGCGTTGCCGACCATGGCGATCGCGGCCAGCGCGGTCAGCGCCGCCCCCGCGGTGAGTACGACCGGTGTGGCCCGCGGGGACCGCCACAGGACGTAGAGGACCCAGCAGAACACCGTGGCCAGCAGCGCGACGCCGATGAGCCCCTGCTCGGCCGCCAGCTGGAGCGGAGCCGAGTGCGGCTTGTCGTCGGACGGCAGAGCCTGGGCGACCGTGGGGCTGAGCTCGCCGAAGCGGCCGGGGCCGGCACCCAGCAGCGGTTCGGCGCGGGCCATGCCGAGCGCGTCGTGCCACAGCAGGACGCGGTGCGGGGTGAGCCGGCCCTCCAGGGAAGCGGTCAACCCCGACGGCAGCGCCTTCCCCGCCGTCGCCCAGGTCGTCGCCGTCACCAGGGCGGTGACGAACGCGAGCCCCGCGAGCCCGGGGCCCCGCGGCATCCGGGCCGCGGCGAGCGAGCAGAGCAGCACCCCCGTGCACGCGACGACGCCGGTGATCGAGCCGAGCACACCCGCCGTCACCGCGACGCCCACGGCCAGCAGCCGCAGCCCGAACCGCAGGCCCGGCGCACGGGCCGCCCAGGCCGCGCAGCAGGCGGCGCCCGCCGACAGGACCAGCAGCGCGGCCGTCGCGCCCGTGTGCCCGAGCGGTGAGACGAACGGTGAGCTCACCGTGGTGTGCGGGGCGGCGACCGCCAGACCGAGACCGGCGAGCGCCCCCGCGCCCGGCGCCACGACCGGCAGCAGGGCACCGCAGATGCGCCCCGCCGCATACCCGGCGGACACCGCGAGCACGGCCAGCAGCACACCCTCGGGGCGACCGCCCCGTGCCGCCGCCGTGACCAGCGACCAGGCCGCACACGCCCCGAGCAGGACCACGCCCATGGCATCGGAAACGTTCCGTCTGTCGGACGCGGCCGACGCTCCGGCCGCGGGCTCCGTCCCTGTGGACCCCAAAACGCCCCCCGACTGTGCCGGGCCCCGACCGCTCAACCGTGTTCGGCCGCACGTCAGAGGCTCGGGCACACCGTAACGGGTGAGGCGCCCAAGTGTGGACGAGTTGCGCAGAAACGATGTTGCAGATGTGCGGCGGGCCTCCGCCCGGGCCGCACCGGGACCGGACGGACCGCCCTGTGAGCGCCCGGGGCGCGCGCCGTACACTCCCCGAGTGACCGTCACCGCGACTCCCGTAGACGAGCCGGAACAGCTCGAACCCCAGGCCGCGCCCGTTTCCCGCGCGTCCCGCTGGGCCCGTCGGCTCCTCCCGGCCGCCGCCGCGGCGCTCTGTGGAGTGCTGCTCTACGTCAGCTTCCCGCCCCGGACCCTGTGGTGGCTGGCCCTGCCGGCGTTCGCGGGCTTCGGCTGGGTGCTGCGCGGACGGAGCTGGAAGGCGGGACTCGGCCTCGGTTACCTCTTCGGCCTCGGCTTCCTGCTGCCGCTGCTCGTCTGGACCGGTGTGGAGGTCGGCCCCGGACCGTGGCTCGCGCTCGTCGCCATCGAAGCGGTGTTCGTGGCACTCGTCGGCGCGGGCACCGCGGTCGTGTCCAAGCTCCCCGGTGCGCCGCTGTGGGCGGCCGCGCTGTGGATCGCCGGCGAGGCCGCACGCGCGCGTGCCCCCTTCAACGGCTTCCCCTGGGGCAAGATCGCCTTCGGTCAGGCGGACGGCGTCTTCCTGCCGCTCGCCGCGCTGGGCGGCACCCCGGTCCTCGGCTTCGCGGTCGTCCTGTGCGGATACGGGCTGTTCGAGATCGTCCGGCTGATCGTCGAGGCCCGGCGCACCGGTGCCGCGCTGCGCCGGGGGACCGCCGCCGTGGCGGCGCTGAGCGTGGCCGTGCCCGTGGCCGGCGCCCTCGCCTCGCGCGGCCTCGTCAGCGACAGGGCCGAGGACGGCACGGCGACCGTCGCGGTCATCCAGGGCAACGTCCCGCGGCTCGGTCTCGACTTCAACGCCCAGCGCCGCGCCGTCCTCGACTACCACGCCAAGGAGACCGAGCGTCTCGCCGCCGAGGTCAAGGCCGGCAAGGCGGAGCGGCCGGACTTCGTGCTCTGGCCGGAGAACTCCTCCGACATCGACCCCTTCGCCAACGACGACGCCCGCGCGGTCATCGAGCACGCGGCCACCGCCGTCGGCGCGCCCATCTCCGTCGGGGGTGTCGTCGAACGCGACGGCAAGCTCTACAACGAGCAGATCCTCTGGGACCCGGAGAAGGGCCCCACCGACACCTACGACAAGCGGCAGATCCAGCCGTTCGGCGAATACCTGCCCCTCAGGTCGCTTATCGGCGCCATCAACGACCAGTGGACGTCCATGGTCCGCAAGGACTTCAGCCGGGGCACCGAGCCCGGCGTGTTCACCATGGACGGCGCCCGGGTCGGTCTCGTCACCTGCTACGAGGCGGCCTTCGACTGGGCGGTGCGCTCCGAGGTCACCGACGGCGCGCAGCTGATCTCGGTGCCCAGCAACAACGCCACCTTCGACCGCAGCGAGATGACCTACCAGCAGCTCGCCATGTCCCGGGTCCGCGCGGTCGAGCACAGCCGCACCGTCACGGTGCCGGTGACCAGCGGCGTCAGCGCGATCATCATGCCCGACGGGAGGATCACGCAGCGGACCGGGATGTTCGTCGCCGACTCCCTGGTCCAGAAGGTGCCGCTGCGCTCCTCCGAGACACCCGCCACCAAGGTCGGCATCCTGCCCGAGATGCTGCTGGTGCTGGTCGCGGCCGGTGGGCTCGGCTGGGCGATCGGGGCCGGTGTGCGCGGGAGGCGCGCCGGTGGCGTGTAGCCGTACGCCGCGCGTGCGCGTCCGGGAAGCGTCAAGGTGAGGGAACCGGCCCGTTAGGGTCGGCTTCATGGCTACCCCTGAATTCATCCGCACGCTCCGTGTCTCGGCAGGTCATCAGCTCCTCTGGCTCCCCGGGGTCACCGCCGTCGTCTTCGACGACGAGGGCAGAGTGCTGCTGAACCGCCGGTCCGACAACGGCCAGTGGTCGCTCATCGGCGGCATCCCGGATCCCGGGGAGCAGCCGGCCGCCTGTGCCGTGCGCGAGGTCCAGGAGGAGACGGCCATCAGGTGCGTGCCCGAGAGGATCGTCCTCGTCCAGGCACTCGCCCCGGTGCGGTACGACAATGGGGACGTTTGCCAGTACATGGACACCACGTTCCGGTGCCGTGCCGTCGGGGGAGAGGCACGGGTCAACGACGACGAGTCGCTTGAGGTCGGCTGGTACTCCCTGGACGCCCTGCCCGACCTGAGCGAGTTCGCGCTGTCCCGGATCAAGCAGGCCATGTCCGACGCGCCCACGTGGTTCGACCCCATCGTCTAGTGCTGTGACCGGAAAGGTTCACCGGCTCGCGCGGCGCCCCCCCGAAGCCCGGCGTACGGGTGCTCGGCGGTCTCGGTCCGGGGCGCCGCCAATTCGCCTTCACCGCAGGACGGTTGGTGGGCGACCGGGCCGACGGGCCGGGCGCGGCCGGCCCGGGTCGGGCGTGTACGTTGGCACGTGATCCGTTACTGACCACGACGGCTCCGGGACCGGCGAAGGGGACAACGAGCACATGGCACGCGTTGCCGTCATCACCGCGCCGAACATCGGGTACCGCAACACGGGCATGGTGACCGTAGACCTGGCGTTCGAGTCCCTCCGGCGGCGGATGGCCACCCCCGTCGACGCCACCTGGTACACCCTGCACCCACCGGAGACGGTCGAACCGCGGGAGTGCGCGCGCGGCACCGAGTTCCCGTTCCGCTTCCTGCCGTTGGCCGAGCACCTCGACGAGCTGCGCGACCACGACGCGGTCGTCTTCTGGGGCGACTTCCTGCACACGCGGCACTATCTGGCGCAGGACGCGACGAACCGCCTCATGGACTTCGGCATGGCGGAGGACCGGGACACGGCCCGGCAGCTGCTGAACCGCACGCTGCTGCTGGCGGACCAGCCGGACGAACTCCTCTCTCGGACCCTCAGCTACGGCGGGACGATCCTGCACAACACCCAGTCCGACTACGAGGACAAGGAGTACGGCCCCCTCTTCTCACGGCTGGTGACGCGCAGTCACCGGATCTGGACACGTGAGCCGCTCTCCGCGGCCAAGGTCGCCCGCTTCCGCGGGGACCGCGCCACCGAATACTTCGGCTCGGACGCGGCCCTGCTGTCCCGCCCCGGCGACCTGGACCACCTCCCGGCCACGGCCTGGTCCCAGGACCTGCCGGAGGGCGGCGCGATCGGTGTGTTCCTCGGCGCGCGCACCGAGATCCCGGCCTGGCTCCCGGAGTTCTGCGCGTCCCTCGCCGACCGCCTCGACGCCCCGCTCGAATGGCTGCCCTGGTTCGACCGGGACGTCCCGGTCCGCGCCGCCCACATCGCGCGGCGGCCCGGCGACCACACCCTCGGCGACCTGCTGCACGTCCTGCCCCGATACCGGATGGTCGTCACCGACACCTACCACCTGGCGGTCAACGCCTGGGGCGCGGGCACCCCGGTCCTGTGCGTGGGCGCTCCCGAGCCGGTGCCGACGACCCATGACGACTATCTGACGCTGAGCGACGTGAAGAAGCATGTGTTCCACATGGCGTACGACGCGGCGGACTTCTATCTGACCACCCTTCCCGACACCCGCGAGGGCCACGGGCGGCGCCTGGACCGACTCGTTCACCTGGTGGAGGGCGGCGGTGCCGACGCCGTGGCGGCGCGGATCCGCGAGCACGCCGACCAGTCGGCGGCCGCCTTCACGGAGACGCTCACCTCGCTGCTCGACACCCGGCGCTGATCCAGCGGCCAACGGCCACCTTGTGTGTGGTTTTCGGGCTTTTCCATGCGGGGATGCGCTAGCATCCTTACCGAATACTTATGCTCCATTGAGCATGTGTTCGCTCAGGCGTGGGGGAAGTGGTCGGTGATCCAGGGCCGACGTGATGGGGGGCGAGGGCATGGGACGAGTCATCCGCGTGCGTGCCGTGATCGCCGCTCGCGACAGTGTCCCCGATACCGGCGAGTGACGGGCTGACCGGACGCCCGCCCGCCGTACCCGCCTAACCGACACCAGGCACAGACGCCGCCCGCCCTCGTCGACGGAGGACAGACGCCCGTGCATCACACCACCGCCATGCTCATCGAACTCGGGGCGATCATCCTCGCCCTCGGCCTGCTGGGACGCCTCGCCGGAAGGGTGGGCTTCTCACCCATACCCCTCTATCTGCTCGCCGGGCTCGCCTTCGGTCAGGGCGGCATCGTTCCCCTGCGGGCCAGTGAGGGGTTCGTCGCCACCGGCGCCGAGATAGGCGTCATCCTGCTGCTGCTCCTGCTCGGCCTGGAGTACAGCGCCACCGAACTCGTCACCAACCTCAAGACCCAATACCCCTCCGGCGCCGTCGACTTCGTACTCAACGCGGCCCCCGGCGCCGGACTGGCCCTGCTCCTCGGCTGGGGGCCGGTCGCCGCCGTCGCCCTCGCCGGGGTCACCTGGATCTCCTCCTCCGGCGTCATCGCCAAGGTCCTCGGCGACCTGGGCAGGCTCGGCAACCGCGAGACACCCGTGGTGCTCGGCATCCTGGTCCTCGAGGACCTCTCGATGGCCGTCTACCTGCCGATCCTCACCGCCCTGCTCGCCGGGGTGAGCCTCGCGGGCGGTGCCGTCACCCTGCTGATCGCCCTGGGCACCGTGGGCGCCGTCCTCTACATGGCCCTGCGGCACGGCCGGCTGATCAGCCGTGCCGTCTCCTCCGACAACGCCGAACTGCTCCTCCTGGTCGTCCTCGGCCTCACCCTCGTCGTCGCCGGGGTCGCCCAGCACCTCCAGGTCTCGGCCGCCGTGGGCGCGTTCCTCGTGGGGATCGCCCTGTCCGGTGAGGTCGCCGAAGGCGCCGGCAACATCCTCACCCCGCTGCGGGACCTGTTCGCCGCGGTGTTCTTCGTCTTCTTCGGCCTGCACACCGACCCCGCCGACATCCCGCCGGTGCTCGTCCCGGCCCTCGCGCTGGCCGCCGTCACCGCCCTCACCAAGATCGCCACGGGCCACTGGGCGGCCCGCCGCGCCGGCATCACCGCGAAGGGCCGCTGGCGGGCGGGTGGGACCCTGGTCGCCCGCGGCGAGTTCTCCATCGTCATCGCCGGACTCGCCGTCGGCGTGGAACCCCGGATCGGTCCGCTCGCCACCGCCTACGTCCTGATCCTCGTCGTCCTCGGTCCGCTCGCCGCCCGCTGGACCGAACCCCTCGCCCGCCGTGTCACCGACCGCGTCACCCGACGCGTCGCATCCCGTCCGGCGGCCCCGGCCGTGGAAGCGGCGGCCGTGGCCGAGCCCGTGGAGCCCATGGAGCCCGTGCATGCGAGCGGTTGAGCACCGGAGAGCGACACCCGGTGGTACAGCACCGACCGGGGCCGCCGAGCCGGACCGGAAGGGGCTGTCGCAGGGTCGGGAGGGGCTGTTGAGCGGGGTCGCCCGTGTGAGCCGGGGCCTTTGTCGGCCGGCTCGTCAACCGCCGCCGCACACCGGCAGGGTGGGGCGGCGGTCATCGCTCAGGGTCTCCAACTCTCCTAGCAAAGCGTCCAGTTCACGGGGAGCGACCAGGAAACGTAGCACCGCCTGGTGGAACGCGTCGCGCAGGGCCGGGGGCATGGTGTCCGAGGCGTCCCAGCACAGCCGCCGCTCCGCGCCCCGCAGGATCGAACCGATCCGCCGCCTCGGCGCGTCCTCGGGACCGTCCGGTGCAGGGGCCCTGCGGTGGGCGGTGAAGTCCGGCAGCCGGGTGCCGGGGTCGGCCAGGAACCGGATCAGCTTCTTCGCCTCGTCCGTCGCGTTGAGCAGGGCCGCGAGGTCCCCGGAGACCTCCCAGTGGTCGGCGCCCTCGCGCGCGCCCGGGATCACCTCGGCGGAGTGCACGAAGTCACCCGCCGACGGCTTCCAGTGGCCGGCGCGGAACGACCCCAGATGCTCCAGGTTCCGTCGGGGGCAGTCCCGGGCGAAGTTGTCCTGGAGCAGGCGGTCGACCCGGGACCGGTCGCCCGCGCCCACCATGTCGCCCCACGTCCGCCATGCCTTCCGCACCCGGGGGTCCGTCCACGGGAGGCGGCCGTTCGCCCACCGCGCGTACACCTCCGGGCCGGCCTGCTGGAGCAGGATGTCCTCCACCCAGTCGGTGCCCGGCCAGCCCGAGGTGGCCCCGGACTCCATGCCCACGCACCAGCGGCCGGGCTCACCGGCGGCCCGCCCGATCCCGGCCCCCGACAGATCGCCCCCGTGCCACACCATGCTCTTCAGACCGGTCTTCACCGGCAGCCAGTACGTGCGCTCCCGGCCGTCCCCTCCCGCCACCTTCGGCACCCAGACCCCGCCGTAGTCACCCGCCTCGAACAGCCCGTCCAGCGGCTCCAGTCGGCCCTCGGCCGCGTACGCCGTCAGCTCGCCCGGACCCGGCAGCAGCGCCACGTCGGGTTGGGTACCGGCCGCCAGATCAGCGGCCAGCACCTGGCTCAGGGCGGAACTGCCCTGGTACACGACGTCGATGCGGTGCTCCTCCTCGAACGGCCGCACCGCCCGCTCGAACTGCTCCCGCTCGGCGCCGCTCCAGTTGGCGAGCACCGTGACCGACCCCGTCCAGCCCCCCGTCAGACGCACCGCCACGACCACCGCGGCGAGCAGCACCAGACACACCCCGACGGCGACGACCGTCCGGGTCCGCGGGCGGCTCACCGCGGACCCCTGAACCGGTACTCGGAGATACGCGGCCCCAGCCCCGACACCGTCAACACCATCAGCACGACCCCTCCGACGAGCACCCAGCCGGACAGCGACGCCCAGAAGCCGGCGTCCGCCATGTACCGCTCCACGTTCGCCCCGGCCTCGGGGATCTCGTCCGCCGACCGGGCTCCGCGCAGCTCGGCGAGCGAGTCACCCATCGCCCGCCGCGCCCGCACCGTGAACCAGCCGAGGAGCACCACCCAGCCCGCCCACAGCACCGTGGCGGCGAGCAGCCACGGCTGCACGGCGGTACGGAAGCGGCGCCGCGCGAACCACTGCGCCTCCACCAGCGCCCCGCACAGCGCGAGGCCCAGCACCGCCACGGTGCCCCAGCCCAGCCACAGCGGCCACGGGAACGACGCCTGCTCACGGGCGACCGCCAGCCGCCGGTCCCGCAGTTCGTCGAGGCGCTCGACGATGTCGTCCCGGCCCCGCTCCGCGTAGTGCAGGAACGCCGCGCGCAGCGACGCGTCCTCCTCCCGCCCCGCCTGCTCCACCCACGCCGAGTACACCGTGATCAGCCCCGTGATCGTCTTCAGGGTGTGACGGTCCGCCGGGCCGGCGACGTTCTCCGACGCCGCGACGGCGATGCTCTGGTGGGCCACCGATATCTGGGTGTGGAAGTCGCCCGTCGCGTCCGGCGCCGGCCCGCTCCCGTCGACGGCCGCGTGCGCCCGCTGCACGGCGTTCCTCGCGGTGTCGACGGCCAGGATGCCCGGCGCGCTCGACGACGCCAGTGGCACGGTGTCGTCGTGCACGCCCCGGTAGGCGGCGAACAGCACCAGGGTGGAGACCACCGAGAGCAAGAGCAGCACCCGGAGTCTGCGCACCAGATCACGCCCGGTGGAGTTCACGCCCGCTCCCGCAGGTCGTGACCGCACAGGGGGCAGAAGCGCGCCGTCGCCGGCGTCCGCTCCCGGCACGAGGGGCATCGCACGGTGGCCGCGACCGGGTCGCCGAGGAACATGTCGTCGGTGGAGCCCGCGTCGGGCCCGTACGTGCTGTGGCTGCTCGCGGTGATCAGATGCTCGAAGTCCACGGCCGCCACACCGGGACGGAGCCGGACCCGGCCCGCCTCGGCGTCGAGGACCTCCACCAGGCGCTCCAGCCGGTCCAGGGCCTGCTCGGCGCCGATGGCGTGGGCCAGTTGCACGGCCCGGCCCAGATGGTGCTCCGCTGCGTCGCGCCGCCTGCCGCGGTGGGCGTCCGTCGCCGCGGCGACGGCCTCGCCGAGCCGCTGATGGCGCTCGAAGTGCTCGACCTGGATGTCACTTTGCCCGGACAGCGCCACGTCGTCGGTCCAGTGCACCACGCACGGCAGGGGCGGCGTCACCTCCACGCCCCGGCCGCCGGGCACGTCGAGGGCGACGACCGCGAGCTGAAGATCCTCGCCCGAGGGCATGCCGGTGGGGTCCGCGGACAGGCACAGCTGGTACCGGCGGGTCTCGTCGCCCCACGCGCGCGTGACGAACCGCAGGGTCCCGTCGCCGTCCGTGCCCACCGGGTCCAGCTCCACCTCGGTCGGAAACACTTGCTTGAGGGAGCGCACCCGGGCCCCGGCCGTGGGGGTCACCGCGATCACCAGTTCCGGGATGCTCTTCGCGAGCAGACGGCGCGTCAGCCGCGCGTACTCCTCGGGCAGGGACGCCTCCTCCCGCACCGACGACGCCGTGCCGTGCAGCCGGCTGGTGATCCGCAGCAGTTCCCGGCCGTCCCAGCCGTCGCCGATGCCCCAGGCGTCGCACACGAACCGTCCCGCGCACGCGTCCAGGACCTCCGACAGCGGCATCAGCTCGTCGTGCTGGTTCTTGCCGTCGGTGAGCAACAGGACATGGCCGATGGGGGCGTCCGCGTCGATCAGCAGCCTGCGGGACAGGTCCAGCCAACTGCCGATGCAGGTGCCGCCACCGGCCACCAGGTTCAGCACGGCCCGTTCCGCCCGCGCGCGGTGGCGGGCGTCGGCCCGCGCCATGGTCGCCGTCGTCGGGTAGACCAGGTCCGCCGACTGGGTGCCCCTGACCACCGCGAAGGGTGTGCCGTCCGGCAACAGCCGCAGCGCCGCCACGGCCGCCTGATGGGCCGCGCGCAGCTTCTCCTGCGGATACGCCATCGAACTGGAGCAGTCCACGGCCAGCACCTGCGCCAGCATCGGGCCGACGCCGGCTCCCTGCGTCCCGCCGCCCTGCGTCCCGTCGGCCTCGACGGTCAGGATCGCGTGCATCTGCGGTTCCCGCGCCTCGCGCGACAGGTACTTCCACTGGCTGAGGTCGAGGCCCACCGACGTGGTCCCCGCGGCCCCGCCGCCCGCCGTTCCCTCGTTCCCCGTTTCCTCGTTCCCCGTTCCCTCGTTCCTCGCGTGCTCGTTCACGCATGCCCCTGTGTCCACGGTGTCCGTGCTCCTCGCCCTCGTCCGCGGGCCTCGGCCCGCCCGGCCCGTTCACGGCCCGCCGACGTCCCGGCCGCGGGCCCCGCACCTTCACGCCGTCCGTCGCCGGCCCCGCAGCAGCTCCCGCAGGCGGACCGGCTCCGGGAGCACCGCGTACGCCCGGTCGAGCAGCTCACCGCGCTCGACGGCGCTGCCCGCCTGGTCCGCGAGCCTCCTCAGCGAACCCGACAGCCGGCTGCTCAACGCCCCGCGGGTGTCCAGCGGCCCGAACACCTCACCGGCCGGGAAACGCGGCCCCCACCCGCCGGGCGGTCGGCACACCAACGCGTGCTCGCGGACCTCGGTGACCAGCCGGTCCCAGGCCGCGCCGCCCACGAGCTGCTGCGCCGGGCCCGCCAGCCGCGCCAGCCGCCGGTCCGCGTCGGCCAACTCGTCCACCGACGGCCCCGATCCGGCCAGCCGGCCGACGAGCACCCGGACCGCGGCGACGCGCGCGGCGTCGTAGTGCCGTGACGTCGTCGGCACCTCGTCCAGCACCGCGACCGCCCGTGCCCGGTCCCCCCGCCGCAGATGGAGCCGGGCGAGCCCGAAGGCCGCGCTGCCCTGCGTCCGGTCCCGCCGCCATACGGCCTCGTAGTACGCCTCCGTCCGGTCCTCGGCGGCCGAGCGGTACTCCGCGCAGAACCCCAGCGCCAGCTTCGGCGCCGACTCCCCGGGCAGCGCGGCGTAGGCGGCCGCGAACTCGGCCTCCGCCCGCTGCACCTGACCACATGTCAGCCACAGCAGCCCCTGGTGCCAGAAGCCCCGCCAGTCGTAGGCGCCGCTCCGCTCGCGGGCCCGGTCGAGCCATCGCGCGGCCCGGTCGGTGTCCCCGTCGGCGAGGTAGGCGCGGCACAGCCACCACGCCGTCTCGACGGTGCCGAGCGCCGGGTCCCGCTCTGCGCGTTCCGCGATGCGCTCGGGGCTGCCGGAGACGAGACCGCCGAGCAGGACGGCGGCGGGATCCCCCGGATCGGGGATCGGCACCGGCAGCGCCCGCGCGGTGTCCTCGGGGGCCGGTGCCCCGACGGGCAGCTCCGGCGTGTCCGGCCCCGAGCGGCGGGTCCAGTGGTCCAGTGCCGGCACCGTGCCGAGGGCCGCGCCGAACACCGCCGCCGTCGGCTCGAACCGGGTGGAGCGCTCCGGGTACGGCGGGTGCCCGCTGAGCGCCTGGTGCTCGCGCAGCACCTCCCACAGCTGACGGGACATCTCGGCCGCCGACGTGAAGCGGGCCGCCGGCTCCGCGTGGGTGGCCCGTCTGATCAGCGCGTCGAAGGAGCGGGCGGCGAGCCCCGCGGCGGGCTCGGCGCGCGCGGCCAGGGTCTCCAGGGTCCGGCCGACGGTGAAGAGGTCGGTGTCGAGGTGGAAGCCCCGCTGGTCGCGTTCCTTCTTCGGCGGCGCGTAGCCCGAGGTGTAGACGAGCGTGGAGGACCGGTCGTCGGTCCGCCGGATCGCCCCGAGGTCGATGACCTTGATGTCGCGCCCGTAGTGGATGACGTTCTCGGGCTTCATGTCGCAGTACAGCAGGCCCTGATGGTGCAGGTACTCCAGCGCCCCGAGGATCTTGCAGCCGTAGGTGATCACATGGCCGATGCCGAAGGAGCCGCCGAAGAGGGCCGCGAGTTCCGCGTCGGAGGCGCGCCGGATCCAGTCGAGCGAGCGGCCGCCGACGTACTCCATGACGATGTACCCGGTGGGTTCCGTCTCGTCGGGCTCCTGGTGCCGCACGTACGTCACGATCCGCACGATGTCCCGGTGGTGGAGCGTGGTGAGGGAGCGGCGCTCCTCGACGGCCGACCGCCGGGCGACCGCGTCCCCGGTGTTGATCAGCCCCTTGAGGACGACATGGAGGTCCGGCACCCGGGTGTCCTCCGCCAGATAGACCCAGCCGAGGCCGCCCACCGCGAGGAAGCCGAGCACCCGGTAGTGGTCGCCGACCCGGTCCCCGGGGCGCAGCTTCGGTTCGAAGGAGTACGCGCGGCCGCACTGGGGGCAGTACCCGTGAGCCAGGGCGGGGCCGCCGGGGAAGGCGACGCCGATGGTCCCGGCGCAGTTGTCGACGCCGCAGCGCCGGCCGCCGGTGGGCGGGGCGGCGACGGTGGCCGCGGCCTCCGACGGGTCGGGGGAGGGGACCTCGGGGAGGATCACCAGCCCGTCGTTGTCGAGGGTCTCCGCGGCCGACCGGGCGGACCGCGGGGTCCGCTTCCCGGATGCGGATACGGATGCGGATGCGGATGCGGATACGGACGTGGACGTGGATCCGGACGGGGACGCGGATCCGTGTTCGCGTCGGGGCGCGGGCCGTGCCGGGGTCGTCCGGGCCTGGTCGGGGGGCCGTCGGTGACAGGTGTCGCAGAAGCCGGTCACCATGATGCGGCCGCCGCCCGGGCAGTCGGGCCTCGGGCACGGCACGGGTAAGGACGTCATGTCGCGGAGGCACCTCCGTGTCCCCGCCCGCGCGGGGCCCGGCGGTCGACCCGGCGGGTGTACGCCTCCACGGCGGCCTCGGCGGCCTTGACGTCGCACGGCCTGGCCCGCAGCAGTTCGTGCGCGCGCAGACGAAGAGCGTCCAAGGTCAGGTCCTCCTCGTTGCCTCGTACGGAGTTCAGATGCAGGTCGTGGTAGCCGCGGAGCCTGCCGTCCAGCTCGTCCCGCCGGTCGCGCAGCGCGTCGAGGGCGCGGACGGTCCTGCTCAGCCGTGCGGCCACCCGCTGGGCGAGCCGCTCGTAGCGGGCCAGCTCCGGGTGCGGGCCGCCGTCGTCGGCGCCCTGCCCGAGCCTGAGGGCGGCGAGCGCGGCGTGCGCCCGTACCAGGTCGGCGTCGGCGGGGCGCACCTCGTCGGCCCGTACGGCTCCGAGGCCCTCGTGGAGGGCGTGGGCGAGCGGACCGGTGATCTCCTCCAGCCGGGCGACGAGACGGGCGCGGCGCTCCCGTTCGGGTTCGAGGACCAGTTCGCTCCGGGCGCGGTGGTAGACGGTACCGGCGTCGCGGAAGACCAGCAGGAGGCGGTTGCCCTTGGCGCGCAGGGCCTTCAGCAGTTCCAGCAGCGCGGGCGGATCGGCGGCCTCGTCGACCCCGACGACGACCAGGGTGAGGGTGACGTCCGCGGCCCTGATCCGCTCCGCCACCGGGTCCGCGGGATGCTGCCACAGCCCCATGCGCTCGGCGATCCGCTCCCCGATCTCCGCGGAGGTCAGTCCGGCCGCGTCCACGGCCAGGTCGTGGCCGCCGGCCGAGGGGACGGTGCCGGGCGGGTCGAGGGAGGCGCGGCCGACGGACGCCGCGGTGCGCAACTCCCGGTCGGCGAGGGTGATCGCGCGGCGCAGCGTGGCGGCCCGTACCGTGTCCCCGGCCGGGACCAGGCTGATCTTCACCTGCTGTCCGTCGTCCTGGAGCCAGTCGGCGAGGCGCTGGGCGAACGGCTCGTCGAGCAGCGCCTCGGCCGTGTCCTGGCGGGTCGTCCTCAGCCCGTCGTCGACGGCCGCCTTGCCGCGGGTCCACCGGCGGACCTGGGGGAGGTGCCGGACGATGGTCTCGGCCGGGCTCATGAAGGAGAACTGGTTGCCGTGCTGGTCGGAGATGCCACTGAGGACCATGCCGATGACCTTGCCGGTCAGGGTGTCCATCACGCCCGAGCCACTGCATCCGGGACTGGCCAGCTCACCGGGGCTCGTCGGGCTCAACTGGACCTGACCGTCCCGTCCGCAGCCGCCGACGATGCTGGCCCGGAACCAGATGCCGCCGTTGTGGTCGTAGGGGAAGCCGTACATCTGGACCGCGCGGTTCGGCGCCGAGAGGCGGTACAGCAGGGTCGTCTCCGCCACGGGTCTCGGCCGTTCGAGGCGGAGCAGCGCCACGTCGCCGAGGGGATCGCCGTCGAAGTCACGGGTGTTGGGCACATACGCGTCCCCGTCGACCCACGCGGCGACCGAGGGCACCAGGAGACCGGGCGCCGCCCCGACGAACTCCGCGGTAAACCGGGCCTCCCGGTCCTCGATCACATGGGCGCAGGTCAGCACCCGGTCGGGGCTCAGCAGAATGCCGGCGCCCGCGATCCTTCCGTCGGCCCGGCGGATGCGCACAGCCCAGCCGGGCGTCTCGAGTGACGAACCATCAACGACTCCCCCGTCGTCCGCCATAGCACAACTATACGAGCGACGCGTCCCGGCGCATACTGGGACGACAGGGATCAACGGGCGTGCGGGGGGTGCGAGTTGACCGATGGGCCGGGGTTCGTGGGATTGACCGAGGTGATCCGGCAGATCAGGGGGGAACTGGAGCGGGCCCAGGACGAGGCGCAGGGCCGGTCCCTCGGATTCAGTGTCGACAAGGTGAGTCTCCAGTTCACCGTGCAGGTCCACCAGTCCGGCTCGGGCCGCGGCGGTGTGCGCATCGGGGTGGTGACGGCCGAACTGGGTGGCTCCGTCGACCGCCAGACGACCCATCAGGTGCAGGTCGAACTGACTCCGCAGACACGGTCGGGCGGCCGCGTCTCCGTCGGCCGCGGGGAGCGGCCCGGCCCGACTCCCGCGCCGTAGCCGACAGAAGGGTGCCGCCCCGGTGCGGGCGGCACCCGACGTCTCGGGTTCGGCGGAAAGCGGTCCTCGCGGGTCGGACCGGACGCGGCCGCAAGCCGTGACCCCGCCACCGGTACGGCGTGGCCATGCCGACGTCAGGGGAGCGTGCTCTCCGTGGTGATCAGCTCGATGGCCGCCCTCGGGCCGCCGGTCGCGAGGGCGGTCCGCTGCCGGTCAGCCCCGGTGCCGCCCTGGAGCAGCCGGTGCACCAGGCTCGTCACCTCACGGGTGTCGCCGGACGCCTCCAGCGCCGGTCCGACATGCCGCAGCAGCCGGCACAGCACGTCACCGGCCCGGTGGCGCCGACCGTCGGGGCCGATCAGGGTGTCGCTCAGACCATGGCGGGCGGCGTGCCACATGGCCGCCTCCAGCAGCTCCGGCGGGCAGTCGGGCGGGGGAGCGCCGGCGGCCGCCTCGACTCGGGCGGTCTCCACCAGCGCCCGGACGATCCCGGCGAACATCACCGCGTCGTCCGCGCGCAGCTGCACGTCGGGGCAGCGCACCTCGACGGTCGGATAGCGCTCCGAGAGCCGGGCCTGCCAGTACACCTGCCCGGTGTCGCAGATCAGACCGCTCTCCACCAGCTGGTGCAGCCGCCGGTCGTAGTCGGCCGCGTCCCGGAAGGCGGGCGGCATCCCGCTCACCGGCCAGCGACTGAAGACGACCGTGCGCCAGCTGGCGAAGCCGGTGTCGTGGCCGTCCCACAGCGGGGAGTTCGCCGACATGGCGGTCAGGGTGGGCAGCCAGAGGCGAAGCCGGTTCAGCACCTCGACGCCGACCTCGCGACCGGGGACGCCCACATGCACATGCATGCCGTTGACCAGCTGTTCCTCCACCAGCTGCGGTGCCTGCGCCAGCATCGCCCGGTAGCGGGTCTGGTCGGTGACGGCCATGGACCGCGCGTCGCGCAGCGGGGGCGTGGCGGCGGCGGCGATACGGCAGCCGTGCTCCTCGGCGGCGGCGCCCACGGCGTGCCGCAACCTGAGCAGGTGACCGCCGATCTCGTCCAGGGTGTGGCACACCGGGGTGGTGACCTCGACCTGCGACTGGAGCAGCTCGTAGTGCACCTCGTGCTCCTCCGCCAGGTGCGCCAGACACGCCGACAGGCGGACCTTCTCGGCGTAGGGGACCGGTAGGCCCGTGACAGGGTCGACCAGCATGTACTCCTCTTCCAGGCCGATCGTCGTCATCAGTCGCCCTCTGCTCGGCTCGCTGCCGTGACCGGCACGCGAGGAACCCTGGCCGACACCCGTCCCGCGGGGTTGATCACCTCAACTCAGGCGCTTGCTTCTGGGACGATCCGAGTGCCCAGCCGCTTCACCGCAAACCCGACACATGTGTGCCCGGCGGCGCCCCGCACCATGCCGCTCGGGAACTCCGGGAACGCCCGGAGGAACCGTTTTGCGTCACGGTCGTGAGGGCCGCCGCGGACGGGACGGCGCGGCCGTCACCACCGGGTGCGAGCGACTCCGTCGACCGGGCGAAGCCCCAGGTCAACCACGCCAGACGTCCTCCAATCGCCGCCGCTCCCTCCACCATTAGAGACCGCCGCGGCCTCCCCGGCCACTCCGGACCCGAGGGCGCCCTCGACCACCCCCGCCACGCCGGACACGCCGGGCGCTCGGTGCCGGGGCGGGGACGGGTGGGCGCCGACGCCTCGGCGGCCCCGACCGCCTTGGCGTGGTGGCCGGCCGCCCGGGGTCGGCGCCTCGGGGGAGGCGCGGGAACTCGTGGCGTTCCTCGGCCCGGGCGTGCTCCCGCACCTCCGTACGCGGCCGCGTAAGCCGAGGTGGGAACCTCGGGTCGTCGGTGCCCAGGTCGTCCAGATCCGCCAGGGTCTCCTTGGCGGCCCGTTCCTCGGCGAGCCGGTCGTCTCGACCACCTGACCGCCGCCGGCCAGGGCGCTGCGGCGGCGGGGTGGACGACCTCCTCCTCGGCGGTCTCGTGCACGGCCGGCAGTCGCACGAGCCGGCGGAAGGCGTACCGGCGCTCCTCGCCGGTGCTCGCCCGTTCCGGCCACCCCCTTCCCCGGTCCCGACCGGCACTTCGAAATGACCTGATTCATGGCATTCGCGTGGGTACTCGGGCTTCGATCGGGGGCACGCAGTTGATCGTGCCCGACGCAAGCAGGAGGCGAGCAATGACCGACCAGACCCACACCACCCTGGAGTCGCATCCCGACATCGTCGAGATGCGGGAACGTCACGCCCGGGCCGAGCGGGCGGCCTCGACGCAGCAGGGGCAGGCGGTCGAGGCGCTGGCCCTCATCACGGGGCTGTACCTGGCTGCCTCGCCGTGGATCGCGGGATTCAACGACCTCGGCACCCTGGCCATCAACAACCTGATCACCGGTATCGCCTACGCGCTCCTGCTCAGCGGCTTCGGCCACGCCTACGAGCGCACCCACGCCAGGGCGTGGGCGGCGGCGCTGATCGGAGTCTGGACCATCGTCGCTCCGTGGGTCGTCGCCGGAAACGTCGACACCACGCGGACCGTCGTGAACAACATCATCGTCGGCGCCGTCGCGCTGCTGCTGGCACTGGCCGCCGGAGCCGCGGCGAGCGAGACCGACCGGACGGGCCGGAGCGGCCGCACCGACATGAGCGCCCGCGGCGGTGGCCGCATGGGCCGAACGACCCGCTGACCTCGACCCTCGCCTCCTCGGCAGTCAGGTGGGGGAGGGGCGCCGACGGTGAGGCGCATGCCGCCGGGAGTCCTGACAGGGCGGCCGTGTGCGGTGGGGCCGCGTCGGCGAGGCCGCCGACGGGGCGGTGGCCGCGTCGGCCGTACGGCCCGCCACCTCGCCGGGCAGCCGGCGCGGCAGACCGGCCGCCCGGGAGAGGCGCACCGTGGCCTCGTACAGCCCGACCCTGTCCAGCCGCGGGACGCCCCAGGGCTCACCCCCGTCGGTCACGACCTCCAGCTCCGCCGCGCACGTCAGTCCGCGTGGGTGCAGTGCGGGAGCGCCGCGCAGCCGGGCCAGCAGCCGGAATGCGGTTTCGACGGCGACGGCGACCCGTCGAAGCGCCGGGCGCCGTGGCAGGTGCGACGTCTGCCGGGGCCGGTGCGAGAGGGGCCGCTCGGTCATGGTCGGCGGGTCCCCTGCGGGGCCTGCCGGAAACCCCAGGTCGAATCCTTGACCCCGGGTCCGCCCTCCCCGATGCTGTGTTGCGGAACATGCGTTGTGTACCGCCATAAGCAACATCAGTCTGAGGTCTTGTACCAGCCGAGGAGTGGCCATGGCTCACCAGGTCCGTGCTGTCGTCGCGCGGGGGAAGGGCGCCCCCGTCAGCCTGGAAACGATCATCGTGCCCGACCCCGGACCGGGTGAGGCGCTGGTCAAGATCGAGGCGTGCGGGGTCTGCCACACCGATCTCCACTACCGCGAGGGCGGCATCAACGACGACTTCCCCTTCCTGCTGGGCCATGAGGCCGCCGGTGTCGTGGAGTCGGTGGGGGAGGGGGTCACCGACGTGGCCCCCGGTGACTTCGTCATCCTCAACTGGCGTGCCGTGTGCGGGCAGTGCCGGGCCTGTCGGCGCGGCCGGCCGTGGTACTGCTTCGCCACCCACAACGCCAAGCAGAAGATGACCCTGACCGACGGCACGGAGCTGTCCCCGGCGCTGGGCATCGGCGCCTTCGCGGAGAAGACGCTGGTGGCGGCGGGGCAGTGCACCAAGGTCGACCGCGCCGCGTCCGCGGCGGCCGCCGGTCTGCTGGGCTGCGGTGTCATGGCCGGCATCGGCGCCGCCATCAACACCGGCAACGTAGGCCGCGGTGACAGCGTCGCCGTCATCGGCTGCGGCGGGGTCGGCGCCGCCGCGGTCGTCGGGTCGAACCTGGCGGGCGCGGCGAAGATCATCGCCGTGGACATCGACGACCGCAAGCTCCGGACCGCCGAGAAGCTGGGCGCGACCCACACCGTCAACTCCCGCGACACCGACGCCGTCGAGGCGATCCGCGAGCTGACCGGTGGTTTCGGCGCCGACGTCGTCATCGAGGCGGTGGGCCGCCCCGAGACCTACCAGCAGGCCTTCTACGCCCGCGACCTCGCCGGCACGGTCGTCCTCGTCGGTGTGCCCACCCCGGAGATGAAGCTGGAGCTGCCCCTGCTCGACGTGTTCGGCCGCGGTGGTTCGCTGAAGTCGTCCTGGTACGGCGACTGCCTGCCGTCCCGTGACTTCCCGATGCTCATCGACCTCCATCTCCAGGGCCGACTCGACCTCGACGCCTTCGTCACCGAGACCATCGCCCTGGACGACGTCGAGAAGGCCTTCGAGCGGATGCACCACGGTGACGTGCTGCGCTCGGTGGTGGTCCTGTGACGACCGGCGCCCGTATCGAGCATCTCGTCACCTCGGGCACGTTCAGTCTGGACGGCGGCACCTGGGACGTCGAGAACAACGTGTGGATCGTCGGCGACGACCACGAGGTCGTCGTCATCGACGCCGCCCACGACGCCGACGCCATCGCCGAGGCCATCGGTGACCGCAGGCTGACGGCCATCGTCTGCACCCACGCCCACAACGACCACATCGACGCCGCGCCCGCCCTCGCCGAGCGCACCGGCGCCCCGATCTGGCTCCACCCCGACGACACGCCGCTGTGGAAGCAGACCCACCCCGAGCGCGCACCCGACGGTGAACTCGCCGACGGTCAGGTCCTGACGGTGGCGGGTGTCGGGCTGACCGTGCTGCACACGCCCGGCCACGCCCCCGGCGCGGTCTGCCTGTACGCGCCGGACCTGGCGGCCCTCTTCAGCGGCGACACCCTGTTCGCGGGCGGACCGGGCGCGACGGGCAGGTCGTACAGCGACTTCCCCACCATCGTCGACTCCATCCGCGACCGGCTGCTGACCCTGCCCGGCGACACCGTCGTCCACACCGGTCACGGGGGGACGACCACGATCGCCACGGAGGCCCCGCACCTCCAGGAATGGCTCGACCGCGGTTTCTGACCAGCTCGACCGAGGCTCCCCGCGCGGCGCCCGTACTGCCTGTTTCCGCAGGTGGTGCGGGCGTTTCGAGCTGTCTTGAGGACGGCCCGGGGGCACGTTGGAAGCGGGCCTTTCGACGCCTTGACAAGGGTTCAGGGCGACCCCAGACTGATGTTGCGCTTACCGCAATCCGTTTCGCTATACGCACCGAGGTGTCATGATGATTCCCGCGTGCCGTCTCGCCGATCTTCCGCGAGGCGAGGCCATCCGGCTCGACATCGACCCGCCGGTCTCGGTGTTCCACACCGACGACGGCGAGGTCTTCGCCATCGACGACACCTGCACCCACCAGGACGCCTCGCTCGCCGACGGCTGGCTGGAGGGCTGCGAGGTGGAATGCCCGCTGCACGCCTCGAAGTTCGACCTGCGGACCGGAGCGGTCGACGCTCCGCCGGCCAAGCTGCCGGTGCGGACGCACGAGGTCGTCGTCGAGGACGGCATGATCTATGTGAAGGTGTCCACGGACGCCCCCAACCTGCCGCCCTGCGTGGCCGCCCGGCTCGCCGGTGGTCCCGCGTGAGGACGGTGGCCGTCGTGGGCGCCTCGCTCGCCGGCCTCTCGGCGGCGCGCTCGCTGCGGAAGCAGGGCTACGACGGGCGGCTCGTCGTCATCGGCGACGAGCTCCACCGCCCGTACGACCGGCCCCCGCTCTCCAAGGACTTCCTTTCCGGGGTGCTCGGCGAGAGGGACCTCGCGCTGGAGACGGACGGCGAGGACCTGCGGGCCGAGTGGCTGCTCGGCACCCGGGCCGTGGGACTCGACGCCCGTGAGCGGACCGTCCGGCTCGCCGACGGCGGTGCGGTGCGGGCCGACGGCATCGTCATCGCCACCGGCGCAGCCGCCCGGCAACTGCCCGGCTCCGAAGGCCTCGCCGGGGTGCATGTCCTACGCACCCTGGACGACGCCCGCGCCCTGCGGGACGAACTGGCAGGCGGCGGACGGATGGTCGTGATCGGCGGCGGCTTCATCGGCGCCGAGGTCGCCTCCACCGCCCGGGCGCTCGGCCTGGACGTCACGGTCGTCGAGGCGGCGCCCACACCGCTCGCCGGGCCGCTCGGCGAGGAGATGGGCCGTATCGTCTCCGCCCTCCACGCCGACCACGGCGCACGGCTGCTGTGCGGGGTCGGCGTCAAGGGGCTGAGCGGTGAGGCCAGGGTCGACGCCGTCCTCCTGGAGGACGGTCGGACGATCCCCGCCGACATCGTCGTCGTCGGCGTGGGTGCCCGCCCGTGCGTCGAGTGGCTGGAGGGATCCGGCATCGCGCTCGACAACGGCGTGACGTGCGGCGCCGACGGCCGCACCAGCCTCGCCGGCGTCGTCGCCGTCGGGGACTGCGCCTCCTGGTACGACCCGCGCGCCGGACACCACCGCCGCGTCGAACACTGGACCGGCGCCCAGGAGCGGCCCGCCGCCGCCGTCGCCACCCTGCTGGCGGGCGGCGCCGTGGAACCGGGAGTGCCCCGGCCGCCGTACTTCTGGTCCGACCAGTACGGCGTGAAGATCCAGTTCGCCGGTCACGCGGCCGGCGCCGACAGCGTGACCGTCGAGCAGGGCGCCGCCGACGACCGCGACGTCCTCGCCGTCTACCGGCGCGCCGGACACCCGGTCGCCGTGCTCGGGATGAACCAGCCCCGGTTGTTCACCCGCTGGCGCAAGCAGCTCGCCGCCACACCTTGACACCGCAGCCGCACCACCCCAAGCTGCGGTTCCTCATGGCGCGCAGCGTTGCTCCACACACAACGCCGTCCGGAGTGGCTCTTCCCGGCGCGTGACAGTCCGATCCACGACGTTTCCCGAGGAGTGCACCGTGACCTCGACCAGCCTGCCGGACAGCCTGATCGCCACCCTCCCCGGCTCCTCCTACACGGATCCGCAGATCTTCGCCCAGGAGCAGGAGCACATATTCGAGACCATGTGGTTCTGTGTCGCGCGCGCCTCCGAACTGGCGAAGCCCGGCGCGTTCCGCACCGTCGACGTGGGCCGCGAGAGCATCCTCGTCACCCGCGCCCGGGACAACTCGATCCGCGCCTACTTCAACGTCTGCCGGCACCGTGGCGCCAAGCTCTGCACGGAGGAGACCGGCGAGGTCAAGCGGGCCTTCCAGTGCCCGTACCACGCCTGGACGTACGACCTGAACGGCAAGCTGGTCGCGGCCCCCAACCTCACCAAGATGCCCGACGTCGGCCGCACCGAGTACGGCCTGGTCGGCGTGGCCGTCCGGGAATGGCTCGGCTATGTCTGGGTGTGCCTGGCGGAGAACCCGCCCTCCTTCGAGGAGGACGTGATGGGCGCGGTCGTCGAGCGGCTCGGCGACATCGCGTCCATCGAGCGCTACGACGTCGACAACCTCTCCGTCGGCAAGCGGATCGTCTACGACGTCAAGGCCAACTGGAAGCTCATCATCGAGAACTTCATGGAGTGCTACCACTGCGCCACGATCCACCCGGAACTCACCGAGGTGCTCCCCGAGTTCGCGGACGGCTACGCGGCCCAGTACTACGTCGGCCACGGCGCGGAGTTCGGCGAGGAGGTGCGGGGCTTCACCGTCGACGGCTCCGAGGGGCTGGACCGCATCCCCGGCGTCTCGGACGACCAGGACCGCCGCTACTACGCGATCACCGTCAAGCCGCAGGTCTTCATCAACCTCGTCCCCGACCATGTGATCTTCCACCGGATGTACCCGGTGGCCGTCGACCGCACGATCGTCGAGTGCGACTGGCTCTACCTCCCGCACGTCGTGGAGAGCGGCAAGGACGTCAGCCGGTCCGTGGAACTCTTCGACCGGGTCAACCGGCAGGACTTCGACGCGTGCGAACGCACACAGCCGGGCATGAGCTCCCGGATGTACGCCAAGGGCGGCGTCCTGGTGCCCAGCGAGCACCACATCGGCGCCTTCCACGACTGGGTCAGCGAACGGCTGGGCGGCCGGTCGTAGCGTCCGGGGATCAGCCCAGGTAACCCATCCGGTGGCTGATCTCCTCGGCGCCCTTGATCAGCACCGGCGCCAGCTCCCGCATCCGCTCCTCGGTGAACCGGTACGAGGGGCCCGAGGCGGTGACCGCCGCGATGACCTGTCCCTCCCGGTCGAGGACCGGGGCGGCCATGGCGTGCAGGCCGATCTCCAACTCCTCCTGGGTCCAGGCGTAGCCGGCCTCCCGCACCTCCGCCAGATGCTTCTCCAGCCTGGTCCTGGAGGTGATGGTGTGCGGCGTGACCTTCTTCAGGCCCGCCTCGGCCAGCAGCGCGGCGCGCTCCTGGGCGGGCAGGTACGCCAGCAGCACCTTGCCGCTCGACGTGGCGTGCAGCGGGGTCAGCTGGCCGACCCAGTTGTGCGCGGTCACCGCCCCGGGGCCGCGCACCTGGTAGAGGTTGATCGCGTAGTGCTCCTGGAGCACCGCGATGTTGACGGTCTCGCCGATCTCCTCCGCGAGCCGCTCGCAGACCGGGCGGCCCTGCTGGGTGATGTCGATACGGGCCGTGACCGCGCCGGCCAGGCGTACGATGCCGAAGCCGAGCCGGTACTTGCCGCGCTCGCCCGACTGCTCCACGAGGCCGCGAGCCTCCAGGGCGCCGAGCAGACGGAACGCGGTGGACTTGTGAACATCGATCTCGGCGGCCACCTCACTGACGCCCGCCTCCCCGCGCTGGGCCAGGATCTCCAGGACGCTGATGGCGCGGTCGACCGACTGCACTCCACCGGACTGTGAATTCGAGGTTTCGGTGTCTTGCCTGTGGTTGCTCACAACGAAACTATACGCGCAGTAA
Organism: Streptomyces sp. MA5143a; assembly: GCF_900290235.1. Classification (GTDB taxonomy): domain Bacteria; phylum Actinomycetota; class Actinomycetes; order Streptomycetales; family Streptomycetaceae; genus Streptomyces. The sequence goes on along the minus strand of NZ_OLMK01000086.1, from coordinate 58,331 downwards.
ACAACACGATTGCAAGTAACAGGCGCGAAACTCACCGGGACAAGTTGCGTTGCTCGCAACCTGGTGCGTATTGCGATACCGGTCTAGCATGCCTCGCGTACCGATGGCGCGAGCGAGACGAGGCACCATGGCTCCCCTGCACTACGACTTCGTCATCGTCGGCGGCGGTTCGGCCGGCAGCGCACTGGCGAACAGACTCTCCGCGGACCCGGCCAACCGTGTGCTGGTCCTGGAGGCCGGCCGGTCCGACTACCCGTGGGACGTCTTCATCCACATGCCCGCGGCGCTGACCTATCCGATCGGCAGCCGGTTCTACGACTGGAAGTACGAGTCCGAGCCCGAGCCCCACATGGGCGGCCGGCGCGTCTACCACGCGCGCGGCAAGGTGCTCGGCGGCTCCAGCAGCATCAACGGCATGATCTTCCAGCGGGGCAACCCCCTGGACTACGAGCGCTGGGCGGCCGACCCGGGCATGGAGAGCTGGGACTACGCCCACTGCCTGCCGTACTTCCGGCGCATGGAGAACTGTCTCGCCGCCGACCCGGACGACGAGTTCCGCGGCCACGACGGCCCCCTCGTCCTCGAACGCGGCCCCGCCACCAACCCGCTGTTCACCGCGTTCCTCAAGGCCACCGAGGAAGCGGGCCACGCCCCCACGGACGACGTCAACGGCTTCCGGCAGGAGGGCTTCGCCAAGTTCGACCGCAACGTCCACCGCGGCCGCCGGCTCTCCGCCTCCAAGGCCTACCTCAAGCCCGCCAGGAAGCGCCCCAACCTCACGGTCACCACCCGCGCCCTCGTCACCCGCGTCCTCTTCGAGGGCAAGAAGGCCGTCGGCGTCGAGTACCAGCGCGGCAAGGGCGCCCCGACGCAGGTCCGCGCCAGGGAAGTCATCCTGTGCGGCGGCGCCATCAACTCCCCGCAGCTGCTCCAGCTCTCCGGCGTCGGCAACGCCGAGGAACTGAGCGCCCTCGGCATCGACGTCGTCCACGACCTCCCCGGCGTCGGCGAGAACATGCAGGACCATCTGGAGGTCTACATCCAGTACGCCTGCAAACAGCCGGTCTCCATGCAGCCGTACCTGGCGAAGTGGCGCGCCCCCTTCATCGGGCTCCAGTGGCTGTTCCGCAAGGGGCCCGCCGCCACCAACCACTTCGAGGCCGGCGGCTTCTGCCGTAGCAACGACGACGTCGACTACCCCAACCTCATGTTCCACTTCCTGCCGATCGCGGTCCGCTACGACGGCTCCGTACCGGCCGGCGGCCACGGCTACCAGGTGCACGTCGGCCCCATGTACTCCGACGCCATCGGCTCCGTGAAGATCAAGAGCAAGGACCCGCGCGAACACCCCGCGCTGCGCTTCAACTACCTCTCCACCGAACAGGACCGCCGCGAATGGGTCGAGGCGGTCCGCGTGGCCCGCGACCTCCTCAACCAGCCCGCGCTCGCCCCCTACAACGGCGGGGAGATCTCGCCCGGGCCGTCCGTCGAGAGCGACGAGGAGATCCTCGCCTGGGTCGCCAAGGACGGCGAGACGGCCCTGCACCCGTCCTGCACCTGCAAGATGGGCACCGACGAGATGTCCGTCGTCGACCCCACCAGCATGCGGGTGCACGGCGTCGAGGGCCTGCGCGTCGTGGACGCCTCCGTCATGCCGTACGTCACCAACGGCAACATCTACGCGCCCGTGATGATGATCGCGGAGAAGGCCGCCGACCTGATCCTCGGCAAGGAGCCGCTGCCCGCGTCCACGGCGGCCTACTACCGCCACCGTGACGCCCAGAAGTCGGCGGGGTAGAGGTTGACCGCCCCGGGACTCAGTGCGCTGCTGCGCCGCGTCCGCTACGAGGTGCTGCCCGCCAGGGCGACGGAGGAGAAGGTCCTCGCCCATGTGCCGCGCGACGTCGTCGTCACCGTGACGGCGTCCCCCGTCAAGGGCCTGGAGCCGACCCTCGACCTCGCCGCGCGGCTCGCCGCCCACGGCTACCGCGTCGTCCCGCACGTGCCCGCGCGGCTGCTGCGGGACGACGCCCACCTGAAGGAGACCGTCGACCGGCTCCGCGAGTCCGGTGTCGACGACGTCTTCGTGCCGGCCGGCGACGCCGATCCGCCGGCCGGGACGTACGACGGGGCGCTGCCGGTGCTGCGCCGCCTCAGCGAGCTGGGGCGGCCCTTCGCCGAGGTCGGCGTCACCGGCTACCCCGAGAGCCATCCGCTGATCCACGACGACATCACCGTCCAGGCCATGTGGGACAAGCGCGAGCACGCCACGTACGTCGTGAGCAACCTCTGCTTCGACCCGCGGGTGCTCGGGCAGTGGATCGCCCGGGTGCGGGGCAGGGGCGTCGAGCTGCCCGTGTACGTGGGCGTCGCCGGCCCCGTGCAGCGGGCGAAGCTGCTGGCCATGGCGACGAAGATCGGGGTGGGGGAGTCGACGCGGTTCCTCGCCAGGCACCCCCTGTGGTTCCTGCGCTTCGCCGCGCCCGGCGGCTACTCGCCCGAGGCCCTGCTGACCCGGTCCGAGGGTGCTCTCACCGCGCCCTCGGCGGGGGTGGCGGGGCTGCACCTGTTCACGTTCAACCAGATCGCCGAGACGGAGGCCTGGCGCCGCACGCTGCTGGACCGCCTCGACGGCTGACACACCCCGGCGGGGCTTTGGACGCGGGCACCCCCGCCGGCCGTATACAAAGAGGGGCGGGGCTGGAGATCCAGCCCCGCCCGCCGTCGTGCCCGCTCTCAGCGGAAGACCACCGTGCGGTTGCCGTCCACCATGACCCGGCTCTCGCTGTGCCACTTCACCGCGTGCGCGAGGACCTGCGCCTCCACGTCACGGCCGACGGTGACGAGGTCCTTGGGGGCGAGGGAGTGGTCGACGCGGACCACGTCCTGCTCGATGATCTGGCCCTCGTCCAGGTCGGGGGTCACATAGTGGGCCGTCGCGCCGACCAGCTTGACCCCGCGGTCGTAGGCCTGGTCGTAGGGGCGGGCGCCCTTGAAGCTGGGCAGGAAGGAGTGGTGGATGTTGATCGCGCGGCCCTCCAGCTGCTTGCACAGGTCGTCGGAGAGGATCTGCATGTAGCGGGCCAGCACCACCAGGTCGACGTCGAGGTCGCGCACCAGCTCCAGCAGCCGCGCCTCCGCCTCGGCCTTGGTGTCCCGGGTGACCGGGACGTGGTGGAAGGGGATGCCGTAGGTCTCCGCGAGCCCCTCGAAGTCCCGGTGGTTGGAGACGATCGCCGGGATCTCGATGTTGAGGGCGCCGGAGCGGCTGCGGAAGAGCAGGTCGTTCAGGCAGTGGCCGAACCGGGACACCATGATGAGCGTCCGGGTCGGGGTGGATGCCTCGCTGAGGGCCCAGGAGATGCGGTACGCCTCGGCGACCGGACCGAACCGGTACCGCAGCGTCTTCAGCTCCGCGTCCGGGTCGGAGACATCGAAATGGACCCTCATGAAGAAGCGGCCCTGGAGCCGGTCGTCGAACTGCTGGCTCTCCAGGATGTTCCCGGAGTTCCTCACGAGGAAGCCGCTCACCGCGTGGACCAGCCCCGCGCTGTCGGGACACGAGAGGGTGAGGACGTACTCACGGCCAGGGTGCGGTCGAGGGGACATGACAGCCTCCGTCGGTGCGTATTGCACAACAAGGTGAGCGATACGCAACATGGTCGGCTTGACGCCGCTCCCGGTCAAGGGTGGACGCGCAAGTGTCCGCATGGCTGAATCGTCATCCACCAACCTCTTGACGTAGGTCTTGGCGCCCGACAGGGTGTTCCACCACAAGCAATTGGATGCATGATGCGCAACGCATTTCAGCTGAAGGGCTTGGCGAGTGGCAGACCTGTATGTGGCGGGGACGTGGCGGGATCCGGTGGCCGGAGGGCGACGGGAGATCCGCTGCCCCGCTGACGGCTCGCTCGCCGCGACCGTCTCGGAAGGCACCCGATCCGACACCGAGGCGGCGATCGCGGCGGCCCGTGCCGCCTTCGACGAGGGACCGTGGCCGCACACCCCCGAGCGGGAGCGCGGCGCACTGCTGCTGCGCACGGCCGACATCATCGAACGCGACGCGAAGGAATTCGCCCGCGCCGAGTCGCTGGACACCGGGAAGCGGCTGGTGGAGAGCGAGTACGACATCGCCGACGTCGTCTCCTGCTTCCGCTACTACGGCGGTCTCGGCGGCACCGACGCCGGCCGGGTGATCGACACCGGACGCGACGACGCCGTCAGCCGTGTGGTGTACGAGCCGATCGGCGTCTGCGGACTCATCACCCCCTGGAACTACCCGCTCCTGCAAGCCAGTTGGAAGGTCGCCCCGGCGCTCCTCGCCGGCAACACGGTCGTCCTGAAGCCCAGCGAGCTGACCCCCTCCACCTCGATCCTGCTGATGCGGGCGCTGGCGGAGGCCGGGCTCCCGGCCGGGGCCGCCAACCTCGTCCTCGGCACCGGCCCCGAGGTGGGCGCCCCGCTCTCCGAGGACCCGAGGGTCGACATGGTCTCCTTCACCGGGGGACTGGGCACCGGCAGACGGATCATGGCCACCGCCGCCGCGACCGTGAAGAAGGTGGCGCTCGAACTCGGCGGCAAGAACCCCAACGTGATCTTCGCCGACGCCGACTTCGAGACGGCTGTGGACTTCGCGCTCACGGCCGTCTTCCTGCACTCGGGGCAGGTCTGCTCGGCCGGCGCCCGGCTGATCGTCGAGGACTCCCTGCACGACCGCCTCGTCGACGAGATCGTCCGCCGGGCCCGGCTCATCCGGCTCGGCGGGCCCTTCGACGACGAGGCCGAGACCGGCGCGCTGATCTCCGCACAGCACCGGGAGAAGGTCGAGGCGTACGTCGCGGCGGGCCTCGCCGAGGGCTCCGTCCTGCGGTGCGGCGGCGAACGGCCCACCGACCCGGCCCTCGCGAACGGCTGGTTCTACCCGCCGACCGTGCTCGACGAGTGCCGGCAGGACATGCGCGTGGTGCACGAGGAGTCCTTCGGGCCCGTGCTCACGGTGGAGCGGTTCACCGACGAGGACGACGCCGTGCGCATCGCCAACGACACCGAGTACGGACTCGCCGGAGCCGTCTGGACGCAGGACGCGGGCAAGGCCCAGCGGGTCGCCCGCAGGCTGCGCCACGGCACGGTGTGGATCAACGACTACCACCCCTATGTGCCGCAAGCGGAATGGGGTGGCTTCGGGCACTCGGGCGTGGGCCGGGAGCTGGGACCGACCGGCCTGAACGAGTACCGAGAGCCCAAGCACATCTGGCAGAACATCCAACCCCGGCCGCAGCACTGGTTCCGCGGCTGAACGCCGAAAAGAGGTCGATCGTGACCCCAACGCAGACCGAGGTACCGCAGCGGCGCGGCACACCTCAGGACTCGGACGGTACCCCGGTCATATCCGTGCGCCGGCTGTGGAAGGTGTTCGGGCCGAAGGCAGACCGGGTGCCGGAGTCGGAGGAGCTGTGCGGCCTCACCCGCCGTGAGCTCATGGACCGCACCGGATGCACCGCGGCCGTGCGCGACGTGAACTTCGACGTCCGCAAGGGCGAGGTCTTCGTCGTCATGGGCCTGTCCGGCTCCGGCAAGTCCACCCTGGTGCGATGTCTCACCCGCCTGATCGAGCCCACTTCCGGGGAGCTCGTCTTCGAGGGAGAGGACATCCGTGAGGCGGACGCCAGGCGCCTGCGGGACCTCAGGCGGAGCAAGTTCTCCATGGTCTTCCAGCACTTCGGGCTGCTGCCGCACCGCCGGGTCGTCGACAACGTGGCGTTCGGCCTGGAGATCCGCGGCATGAGCAAGGCGGAGCGGACCAGACGGGCCCTGGAGGTCGTCGAACTCGTCGGCCTCTCCGGCTACGAGAACTCCTACCCCGACCAGCTCTCCGGCGGTATGCAACAGCGCGTCGGCCTCGCCCGGGCGCTCGCCGGCGACCCGGACGTCCTCTTCTTCGACGAGCCGTTCTCGGCGCTCGACCCGCTGATCCGCCGCGACATGCAGAACGAGGTCATCCGGCTGCACCACGAGGTCGGCAAGACGATGGTCTTCATCACCCACGACCTCTCCGAGGCGCTCAAACTCGGCGACCGCATCCTCATCATGCGGGACGGCAAGATGGTCCAGTGCGGCACCGGCGACGAGCTGGTGGGCGCCCCCGCCGACGACTACGTCCGCGAATTCGTCAAGGACGTCCCGCGCGGCGATGTGCTCACCCTGCGGTGGATCATGCGGCCGGTCGCCGACGGCGACGCCCTGGACGGCCCCGAGCTGGGCCCGGACGTCGTGGTCCGCGAGGCGACCCGCGCGGTGCTGGCGGCCGACAAGCCGGTCAAGGTCGTCGAGAACGGCGAACTGCTCGGCATCGTCGGCGACGAGGAGATCCTCGCGGTGGTCGCCGGGCAGGAAGGCGGCGTGTGATGACCGTCGCCGTGGAGAAGCCGGAACAACCGCAGAAGCCCGAACCCCCGCTGAAGACCGATGCCGTCCCCCCGGCCGCCGCGCCAGGCGCCCGCACACGGAAAGTCGGACGCGGCACCGCCGTCGCGGCGATCGTCGTCGTCTGGCTGGTGCTCTTCGCCCTGCTGCGCGGCAGGCAGACCCTGACCCTCGCCGCGGCGGACCTCACGGATCTGCACCGCTGGATCAACGACCTCAACGACTCCATCGGCGCCAACCGCAACTCCAACCCGCTCTTCCTCTACTTCTTCAATGAGATCCGGCTGGTCATCGACACCCTGGTGACCTTCGTCCAGGAGCTGATCTCCCAGCCGTCCGCCGGCCGTCCCCTCCCGCAGATCGGCTGGCTCGGCGTCGTCGGCGTCGTCGGCTATGTCTCCTGGGCCGTGGGCAACTGGCGGGTGGCGCTGCTGGCCGTGGCCGGCTTCACCTTCTTCGGGCTCCAGGGGCTGTGGCAGGAGAGCATGGACACCCTGGCCCTCACCGTCTCCGCGGTCCTCGTGGCGCTGCTGTTCGCGATCCCGCTCGGTGTGTGGGCAGGGCTCTCCGACCGGTTCAACCGGATCGTGACGCCCTTCCTGGACTTCATGCAGACGATGCCGACCTTCGTCTACCTGGCCCCGCTGACGCTGTTCTTCCTCATCGGCGGTGCCTCGGCCACCATCGCCACCGTCATCTACGCGGCGCCGCCCGCCATCCGGATCACCGCGCACGCCATCCGGTCCGTCCCCGAGACCACCGTCGAGGCGGCCGACTCGCTCGGCGCGACCCGGCGGCAGGCACTGCTGAAGGTGCTGCTGCCGATGTCCAAGCGGACCGTGGTGATGGGCGTCAACCAGTCGATCATGGCCGCCCTGGCCATGGTGACGATCGCCGCCCTGATCGACGCGCCCGGCCTCGGCAAGACCGTCATGCAGGCCCTGGAGTCACTCGACGTGGGCACCGCCTTCAACGCGGGCCTCGCCATCGTCGTCATGGCGATCGTCCTCGACCGGGTGACCACCGCGGCGAGCGCCCGTCAGGAGGCGGCCCGGCACGCCGGCGGCCGGTTCACGACCTGGCGGCGGCCGCTGCTGGCCGCGGGCGGTACGGTCGCGGCCGTCCTCGTCTACCTGTCGCACACCTATGTGTGGGCGGCGGAGTTCCCCGGCGAGGGCACGACCGGCAGCTCCATCGCGAAGGCGGCCGACACCACCACGACCTGGGTGCAGGACGGCCTCTCCGGCCTCACCAACGCCTTCCGCGACGCCATCAGCTACGGTCTGCTCAACCCGTTCCAGTCGCTGCTCACCGACTCGCCGTGGTGGCTCGTCGCCGCCGTGCTGATCGCGCTCGGCGTGGTGCTCGGCGGATGGCGGGCCGGTGCCGTCGCCGCCGTCTGCGTGGCTCTGCTGGTCGGGACGGGCCTGTGGTCGGACGCGATGACGACGCTGGCCTCCACCCTCGTGGCGACCGTGCTCGTGATGGTGCTCGGCATGGCCTTCGGGGTGTGGATGGGGCGCAGCCTCCTCGTGGACCGGGTGCTGCGGCCGACCCTCGACGCGGCGCAGGTCATGCCGCCGTTCGTCTACCTCGTGCCGTTCCTCGCGCTGTTCGGGGCGACCCGCTTCACGGCCATCGTCGCCGCGATCGTCTACGCGGCACCCGTCGCCATCAAGATCATCGCGGATGGGGTGCGGGCCGTGCCGGAGGCCACCGTCGAGGCGGCCACCTCCGCCGGGTGCAACACCTGGCAGATCATCACCAAGGTTCAACTGCCGATGTCACGCAGTGCCCTGACGCTCGCGACCAATCAGGGCCTGATCTACGTGCTGTCGATGGTTGTCGTGGGCGGCCTGGTAGGAGCGGGCGCCCTCGGCCACGACGTCGTGGCCGGATTCTCCCAGGGGCAGCTGTACGGGAAGGGCCTGGCGGCCGGGTTCGCCATCGTCCTGCTCGGAGTCATGTTCGACCGGATCACTCAGGCCGCGGCGCGACGCGTGAGCGCGTAAGGAGCACTGACCATGGCAACACAAGTACGACAGTGGAGAGCCGGCGTGGCCGGAGCGGCCGTCCTCGGGCTCGCCCTGACCGCCTGCGGCGGCGCGAAGGTCGGTGAGGAATCGGCGGGCTCGGGCGGTTCGGGCGGCTCCGGGAAGTGCGGCGCCTTCAACCTCGCCGTGAACCCGTGGGTGGGCTACGAGGCCAACGCGGCGGTCGTCGCGTACGTCGCGGAGCACGACCTCGGCTGCAAGGTCACCAAGAAGGACCTGAAGGAGGAGATCGCCTGGCAGGGCTTCGGGACGGGTGAGGTCGACGCCGTCATCGAGAACTGGGGCCACGACGATCTGAAGAAGAAGTACATCACCGACCAGAAGACGGCCGTCGAGGCCGGTGCCACCGGCAACAAGGGGCTGATCGGCTGGTACGTGCCGCCGTGGCTCGCCAAGGAGCACCCCGACATCACCGACTGGAAGAACCTGAACAAGTACGCCGACAAGTTCAGGACCTCCGAGTCCGGCGGCAAGGGCCAGCTCCTCGACGGCGACCCGTCGTTCGTCACCAACGACGAGGCCCTGGTGAAGAACCTGAAGCTGGACTTCAAGGTGGTGTACGCGGGCAGCGAGACCGCGCTCATCCAGACCTTCCGCAAGGCGGAGAAGAACAAGGAATGGGTGATCGGCTACTTCTACGAGCCGCAGTGGTTCATGTCCGAGGTGCCCCTGGTAAAGGTGAAGCTGCCGGAGTACAAGACCGGCTGTGACGCCGACGCGGAGAAGGTCGCCTGCGACTACCCCGTCTACGAACTGGACAAGATCGTCAGCACGAAGTTCGCCAAGTCGGACAGCCCGGCGTACAACCTGGTCAAGAACTTCACCTGGACGAACGACGACCAGAACACCGTGGCCAAGTACATCGCCGTGGACAAGATGGCGCCGGAGGCGGCGGCGAAGAAGTGGGTCGAGGCCAACCGCGCCAAGGTGGACGCCTGGATCAAGTGATCGAGTAGCGAGGTCGGAAGACCGGTCGGACGAGCCCGGCGGGCGGCGTGCACAGGGGTGCGCCGCCCGCCGGGCTTCGCCGTTCCCGGGCCCTTTCCGAAGGCCGTTTTCCGACGTCACGGACCCCTTGACACCCCCTCCTCGCGACAGGCACATTGAGTTGCGCAACCTGAACCACGTTGCGCAGACAGCAACTGAACCGGCTGGACTCGTTTTCAATCGGAGGTGCGGCGATGGCGGGACCCCGAGTGGTCATCATCGGAGCGGGCGTCGTTGGCGCGGCACTCGCGGACGAGATCTCCGCGCGCGGCTGGACCGAAGTGACCGTGGTCGACCAGGGGCCGCTCCCCGCCACCGGGGGCTCCACGTCGCACGCCCCGGGCCTGGTCTTCCAGACGAACTCCTCCAAGACCATGACGGAGCTGGCCCGCTACACCGTCGAGAAGTTCTGCTCCCTCGACGTCGACGGCAAGCCCTGCTTCCTCCAGGTCGGCGGCCTCGAAGTGGCCACCACCCCCGAACGCCTGACCGAACTGCACCGCCGTCACGGCTGGGTCACCGCCTGGGGCATCGAGGCCCGGCTGCTGACCGCCGAGGAGTGCGTCGAGCAGCACCCGCTCGTCGACCCCGACCGGGTCCTCGGCGGCCTCCTCGTCCCGACGGACGGCCTCGCCAAGGCCGTCCTCGCCGTCGAGGCGCAGATTCGCCGGGCCACCGAGCGCGGCGTACGCTTCCTCGCCCGCCACGAGGTCCTGGACATCCTCCGGACCGACGGCCGGGTGACGGGCGTCCGCACCGACCAGGGCGACCTGGAGGCCGACATCGTGGTGTGCTGCGCCGGCATCTGGGGCCCGCGCATCGCCCGCATGGCCGGCATGAACCTCCCGCTCACCCCGCTCGCCCATCAGCTCGCCTGGACCGGCCCCGTACCGGCCCTGGCCGGCCAGACCGAGGAGGCGGTCCGCCCGATCCTGCGGCACCAGGACGCCGACCTCTACTACCGCGACCGGTTCGACGGCATCGGCATCGGCTACTACGGCCACCGCCCGATGCCGATCTCCGCCGACGACATCCGCTCCTTCGACGACGCGCAGCCGATGCCCTCGGTCCTGAAGTTCACCGAGGACGACTTCGCGGACGCCTGGACCGAGACCCAGTCGCTGCTCCCGGCGACGAAGGAGGCGAAGGTCGAGGAGGGCATCAACGGCCTGTTCTCCTTCACCACCGACAATTTCCCGCTCCTCGGCGAGTCCCCCGACGTCAAGGGGTTCTGGGTCGCCGAGGCCGTGTGGGTCACCCACTCCGCGGGCGTCGGCCGGGCCATGGCCGAGTGGCTCGTCGACGGCCACTGCTCGTCGTTCGACCTGCACGAGTGCGACGTCAACCGCTTCGAGCCGCACCAGCTCAGCCCCGAGTACGTGCTGGCCCGCGACTGCCGGAACTTCGTCGAGGTCTACGACATCCTCCACCCCCTCCAGCCCTCCGGAGAGCCCCGCCCGATCCGCAGGAGCCCCTTCCACGCACGCCAGGAGGAGCACGGCGCGTTCTTCCTGGAGGCGAACGGCTGGGAGCGCCCGCAGTGGTACGAGGCGAACGCGTCCCTCGTCGAGGGCCGCAGCATCCCCACCCCGAACGACTGGGCGGCGCAGTTCTGGTCGCCGATCGTCGGCGCGGAGGCGCAGGTCACCCGTGAGACGGTCGCGATGTACGACATGACGGCCCTCAAGCGCCTGGAGGTCACCGGCCCCGGCGCCGCCGACTTCCTGGAGCGGCTGACCACCAGCAAGGTCGCCAAGTCCGTCGGCTCGGTGACCTACACCCTGCTCCTCGACCACGACGGCGGCATCCGCAGCGACATCACCGTCGCCCGCCTGGGCCGCGACCTCTTCCAGGTCGGCGCCAACGGCAACCTCGACCTCGACTGGTTCGGCCGGCACCTCCCCGCCGACGGCACGGTCCAGGTCCGTGACATCACCCCCGGCACCGCTTGCGTCGGCCTGTGGGGCCCGCTGGCCCGCAAGGTCCTCCAGGCGCTCACCGACGAGGACTTCACCAACGACGGCCTGAAGTACTTCCGCGCCAAGCGCGCCCACATCGGCTCCGTGCCCGTGACCGCCATGCGCCTGTCGTACGTCGGTGAACTCGGCTGGGAGCTCTACACCACCGCCGACCTCGGCCAGAAGCTGTGGGACACCCTCTGGGCGGCGGCCCGGCCGCTCGGCGGCATCATCGCCGGCCGCGGGGCCTTCAACAGCCTGCGCCTGGAGAAGGGCTACCGCTCCTTCGGCACCGACATGACGTACGAGCACGACCCCTACGAGGCCGGTGTCGGCTTCGCCGTCAAGCTCGACAAGGGCGACTTCATCGGGAAGGCCGCGCTGGAGCGCCGCAAGGAGGACGTGCGGCGCAGGCTGACCTGCCTCACCATCGACGACCCCCGCTCGGTCGTCATGGGCAAGGAGCCCGTGTACGACGGCGACCGCGCCGTCGGGTACGTCACCAGCGCCGCGTACGGCTACACCATCGGCAAGGGCATCGCCTACGCCTGGCTGCCGACGGAGGTGGCGGTGCCCGGGACGACCGTGCACATCGGCTACTTCGACCAGCGTGTGGAGGCAGTCGTGGCCGAGGAGCCGCTGTTCGACCCGTCGATGTCCCGGCTGCGTGGGTGAGGGGTCACCGTGACCGCACAGACGCTTGACGGGAAGGCGACCGCCGCCGCCGTCCGCCGTGAACTCGCCGAACGAGTCGCCAAGCTGACCGCCGACGGCGGTCGCCCGCCCGGGCTCGGCACGGTGCTGGTCGGGGACGACCCCGGCAGCCGCGCCTACGTCGCCGGCAAGCACCGGGACTGCGCCGAGGTGGGCATCGCCTCCCTCCGCCGGGAACTGCCCGCCGACGCCACCCAGCGGCAGGTCGAGGACGTCATCGACGAACTCAACGCGGACCCCGCCTGCACCGGCTACATCGTCCAGCTGCCGCTGCCCCGCCACCTGGACGCGGGCGCCGTCCTGGAGCGGATGGACCCGGCCAAGGACGCCGACGGACTCCACCCCGTGAACCTCGGCCGGCTCACCCTCGGCGAGACGGCACCCCTGCCCTGCACCCCGCGCGGCATCGTCGAACTGCTCCGCCGGTACGACGTCCCCGTAGCCGGCGCCCGGGTCTGCGTCGTCGGACGCGGCATCACGGTCGGCCGCCCCCTCGGCCTCCTCCTCACCCGCCGGTCGGAGAACGCCACCGTCACCCTCTGCCACACCGGGACCAAGGGCCTGGCCCGGCATGTCCGCGAGGCGGAGATCGTCGTCGCCGCGGCCGGCTCGCCCGGACTGATCACCAAGGACATGCTGCGCCCCGGCGCGGCCGTCCTGGACGTCGGTATCACCCGCACCGACGACGGGCTGGTCGGCGATGTGCACCCGGACGCCGCCGAGGTGGCCGGCCGGCTCGCGCCGATGCCCGGCGGCGTCGGCCCCATGACACGGGCGATGCTCCTCGCCAATGTGGTCGAGGCCGCCGAGAGGAACGCGAACCCCGTATGAACCTGTCCCTTCCCGTGGACGGAGCCGTCCGATGAGCCCCCGTACCCCCGGCGCCGAACTCCCCGAGCACCCCGACTGGCTGTGGCGCACACCGGAACCGAAGCGGTCCTACGACGTGATCGTCGTCGGCGGCGGCGGACACGGCCTCGCCACCGCCCACTACCTCGCGAAGAACCACGGCATCACCAAGGTCGCCGTGCTGGAGAAGGGCTGGCTCGCGGGCGGCAACATGGCCCGCAACACCACGATCATCCGCTCCAACTACCTGTGGGACGAGAGCGCCGGCATCTACGAGCACGCCCTCAAGCTCTGGGAAGGGCTGGCGGACGAACTCGACTACCCGATCCTCTTCTCCCAGCGCGGTGTGCTGAACCTCGCCCACAGCCTCCAGGACGTCCGCGACAGCGTGCGCCGCGTGGAGGCGAACCGCCTCAACGGCGTCGACGCCGAGTGGCTGGACGCGGACGGGGTGAAGGACGTCTGCCCGATCGTCAACACCTCGCCCGACGTGCGCTATCCGGTCCTCGGCGGCACCTACCAGCCCCGCGCCGGCATCGCCAAGCACGACCACGTCGCGTGGGGCCTGGCCCGCTCCGCCGACGCGGCCGGCATCGACATCATCCAGAACTGCGAGGTCACCGGCCTCGACGTGGTCGGCAACCGCGTGGTCGGCGTCCGGACCAACCTGGGCCCCATCGCGGCCGGCAAGGTCGCCCTCTGCTCGGCCGGCCACACCTCGGTGCTGGCGGCCATGGCGGGCATCGAACTGCCCCTCCAGAGCCACCCCTTGCAGGCACTCGTCTCCGAGCTGCTGGAACCGGTCCACCCGACGGTCGTGATGTCCAACGCGGTCCATGTGTACGTCAGCCAGGCCCACAAGGGCGAGCTGGTGATGGGCGCGGGCATCGACTCCTACAACGCGTACACACAGCGCGGCGCCTTCCACATCATCGAGGAACAGATGTCGGCGGCCCTGGAACTCTTCCCGGTCTTCGCCCGCGCCCACGTCCTGCGCACCTGGGGCGGCATCGTCGACGTCAGCCCCGACGCCTCGCCGATCATCGGCCTCACCCCGGTCGACAACCTCTACCTCAACTGCGGCTGGGGCACGGGCGGCTTCAAGGCCACCCCCGGTGTCGGCTGGGTCTACGCCCACACCATCGCCCACGACACCCCCCACCCCCTCAACGCCCCCTTCTCGCTCGACCGTTTCACCACCGGCGCGCTCGTCGACGAGCACGGCGCGGCCGCGGTGGCCCACTAGGACCGCTGGACCACTGGACCACTTGGGAGCCGAACCATGCTGCTCATCCCCTGCCCGTGGTGCGGGCCCCGCGACGAGGCCGAGTTCCACTACGGCGGTCAGGCCCACGTCCCCTACCCCGAGGACCCGTCGGCCCTCACCGACGAGGAGTGGGCGCGCTACCTCTTCTTCCGCGACAACCCCAAGGGCCCCTTCGCCGAACGCTGGAGCCACGCGGCGGGCTGCCGCCGCTGGTTCAACGCCGTCCGCGACACCTCGACCAACGAGATCCTGACGGTGTACCGGGCGGGCGAGGAACGCCCGGCACCTGTGGGGCCGAGGCCGGTGTTTTCAGCGGGGTCCGGGGCGGCGGCCCCAGAAGGGGCGCGGGGCTGTGCCGATATGCGGCTCCGCCGCGGGGCGCGACCAGCCCCCACCAGCCCGCAGTCGAATGACCACCGCCGCGGGGGTGCGGGGGGCGAAGCCCCCGCCGGGTTCGAAGGGGCGGAGCCCCTTCAGGAGGGGACGGGTAGGGGCGGCGGGGGCGAGACGACCCAGCCGTTCCGCCACGCGACCCGCGGCCGGATCGACCGCGACACCCCCCTCACCTTCACCTTCGACGGCACCGAGTACCGCGGCTTCCGAGGCGACACCCTCGCCTCCGCGCTCCTCGCCAACGGCGTCATCCAGGCGGGCACCAGCATCAAGCTCGGCCGCCCCCGCGGCATCTTCTCCGCCGGGGTCGAGGAACCCAACGCGGTCGTCCAGATCCAGGAGCCCTTCCCCGAGCCCATGCTGCCCGCCACCGCCGTCGAGCTGTACGACGGCCTTGTCGCGAGTAGCCTCCCCGGCCAGGGCCGCCTCGCCACCGTCCCCGACCCCGCCCGCTACGACGCCGTCCACGCCCACTGCGACCTGCTGATCGTCGGCGCGGGCCCGGCCGGCCTCGCGGCGGCAGAGGCGGCCGCCGGAAGCGGCGCCCGCGTCATCCTCGCCGACGACCGGCCCGAGCCCGGCGGCAGCCTCCTGGACACCGGCGAACACCTCGACTGGGCCGACACGGTCACCGCCCGCCTCGGCAACGCCCCCGAGGTCCGCGTCCTGAGCCGTACCACCGTCTTCGGCTACTACGACGACAACCACCTCCTCGCCGTGGAGCGCCGCACCAACCACCTCGGCGCGGCCGCCCCCGAGAACGTCTCCCGCGAGCGGGTCTGGCGGATCCGCGCCCGCCGGGTCGTCCTCGCCACCGGCGCCCACGAGCGCTCCCTGGCCTTCGCGGACAACGACCGCCCCGGTGTGATGCTGGCCGCCTCGGCCCGCGCCCACCTGCACCGCCACGGCGTCCTGCCCGGCCGGCGCGCGGTCGTCCTCACCACCAACGACAGCGCCTACGCCGCCGCCCTGGACCTCGCCGCGGCGGGCGTGGACGTCGCGGCGATCGCCGACACCCGCCCCGAGGCGGGGGAGTGGGCCGAGCGTGCCCGCGAGGCCGGCATCGAGGTGCTGACCGGCCACGCCGTCATCGGCACCGACGGCGACCCCCGGCTCACCGCCGTCACCGTCGCCCCGTACGGGGAGACCGGGGGCGGACGGGAGTTCGCCGCCGACCTGCTGCTGGTGTCCGGCGGCTGGAACCCGGTGGCGCACCTGTTCAGCCAGGCCGGCGGCAGGCTCCGCCACGACGAGGCCCTCGGCACCTTCGTCCCCGACACCTGCCGTCAGGCCGTCGAGGTCGCGGGCGGCGCGAGCGGCACACCGGACCTCGCCGGGGCCCTCGCGCAGGGTGCCGCCGCAGGTGCCCGCGCGATCGAGGCCGAGGGCTACACGGCACAAACGCCCCGCCTGCCGCAGGTGCCCGCACAGCCCCGTCCGACACCGCCCCAGCACCTGTTCACCGTCCCCGGCCGCGACGGCGCCCCCCGATTCGTCGACCTGCAACGCGACGTCACCGTCGACGACCTGGCCCGCGCGACCGGCGCCGGCATGCGCTCCGTCGAGCACACCAAGCGGTACACCACCGCCGGCACCGCCAACGACCAGGGCAAGACGTCCGGCGTCCTCGCCAGTGGTGTCGTCGCCGAACTGCTCGGCGTGGACGTCTCCGCGCTCGGCACGACCACCTTCCGGCCGCCGTACACCCCCGTCTCCTTCGCCGCCCTCGCGGGCCGCGACCGGGGCGCCCTCCACGACCCGGTCCGCACGACGGCCCTGCACGAGTGGCATGTCGCGCACGGCGCCCTCTTCGAGAACGTCGGCCAGTGGAAGCGCCCCTGGTACTACCCGCTGGGCGGCGAGGACATGGAGACCGCCGTGCTGCGCGAGTGCCGGGCCGCCCGCGAGGGCGTCGCCTTCATGGACGCCTCCACCCTCGGCAAGATCGACGTCCAGGGCCCGGACGCCGCCGTCTTCCTCGACCGGCTCTACACCAACATGATGAGCACCCTGAAGGTCGGCATGATCCGCTACGGCGTGATGTGCCGCCTGGACGGCATGGTCTTCGACGACGGCACGGTCATCCGTCTCGCCCAGGACCGCTTCCTGGTCACCACGACCACGGGCAACGCGGCCACCGTCCTCGACTGGATGGAGGAGTGGCTCCAGACCGAGTGGCCCGACCTGCGCGTCCACTGCACCTCGGTGACCGAGCAGTGGGCCACCGTCGCCCTGGTCGGCCCCCGCTCCCGCGACGTCCTCGGCTCCCTCGCACCGGACCTGGCCGTCGCCAACGACGACTTCCCGTTCATGGCGTGGCGGGAGACGACCGTCGCCGGAATCGAGGCCCGCGTCTGCCGGATCAGCTTCTCCGGCGAACTGGCCTACGAGATCAACGTGTCACCGTGGGAGGCCCTCGCCCTCTGGGAGGCGCTGTACGAGGCCGGTGCCCCGCACGGCATCACCCCCTACGGCACCGAGACCATGCACGTGCTGCGCGCCGAGAAGGGCTACCCCATCATCGGCCAGGACACCGACGGCACGGTCACCCCGCAGGACCTCGGCATGGGCTGGGCGGTCTCCAAGAAGAAGCCCGACTTCATCGGCAAGCGCTCCTACGCCCGCGCCGACACCGCCCGCCCCGACCGCAAGCAGCTCGTCGGCCTGCTCCCCGAGGACCCCGGCACCTTCCTCCCGGAGGGCACCCACCTGGTCGCCGACAGCGTGCCCCCCGCGCCGCCCGTCCCGATGCTCGGTCATGTCACCTCCAGCTACCGCAGTGCCGCCCTCGGCCGGACCTTCGCGCTCGCCCTGATCAAGGGCGGCCGGGACCGTATCGGCGAGCGGCTGTACGCCCCCGTCGGCGACCGGCTGGTCCCCGTGACCGTCGCGAGCCCCGTCCTCTTCGACCCCGAGGGAGCCCGCCGCGATGGCTGACACCGTCCTCACGTCCACGCCCCGCAGCCCCCTGGACCGGGCCGCCGCCCGGCTGGCCGCCGCCACCCGCTCCTCCGCCGGCGCGGTCCGGCTCGCCGAACTCCCCTTCCTCACCCAGGTGAACGTGCGCCTCGACGCCAAGGGCCCGGCGGCCGACGCCGTGGGGCTCGCCCTGGACCTGGCCCTGCCCCTCGAACCCAACACCGTCGTCCGCGCCGGTGAGTCGACGGTGCTGTGGCTCGGCCCCGACGAATGGCTCCTGGTGGCCCCGCCCGGCCGGGAGCGGGACCTGGAGACCCGGATCCGGGAGGCGGCAGGCGACGAACCGGTCTCCGTCACCGACGTCTCCGCCCAGCGCACCACGCTCCTCGTCGCCGGCCCCCGCGCCCGCGACGTCCTGGCCCACGGCTGCCCCCTGGACCTGCATCCGCGGGCCTTCCCTCCGGGCCGCTGCGCCCAGACGACCCTCGGCCGCACCCAGGTCGTCCTGGTCGCCCGTGACGAACCCCGGGCCGGTTTCTGGGTCCTGGTCCGCTCGTCCTTCGCCGGCCATCTCGCGGACTGGCTGCTGGACGCGGCGACCGAGTACGTGTGAGCTCGGCGGGCCGGGGCGGTGTGTGGAGCGGCGGACGGTCAGATCCAGGTGTCGAGCCACATCCTGCCCCGCCAGCCCTCGTACGGGATGGTCTGGCCCGAGTACAGCGGGTAGAAGTAGATGAAGTTCCACGCGATGAGCAGCACCAGGGCGCCGGCGACGATCGCGCCCGCCGAGCGGCGGTTGGCGTCCGCGCCCGGCGGCCCGAGCAGCGCGCCCACCGTCATCGCGACGGCCAGGCACAGGAACGGCACGAACACCACGGCGTAGAAGGAGAAGACGGTCCGGTCCTGGTACAGGAACCACGGCAGATAGCCCGCGCCGACACCGCACAGCACCGCGCCCGCCCGCCAGTCGCGGCGCAGCGCCCACCGGAACAGCAGATAGCCGAGCGCCAGGCACGCCGCCCACCACAGCAGCGGGGTGCCGAGGGCGAGGACCGTCTGTGAACAGTCGACGGCCGTGGCGCAGCCGTCCTGTCCGGGCCGCGGCGACTGGTAGTGGAACAGCACGGGACGGCCGAGGACCAGCCAACTCCACGGGTTCGACTCGTACTTGTGCGCCGTGTGCAGGCCCACGTTGAACTCGTAGACGCCGTACTCGTAGTGCCACAGGCTGCGCAGCGGCGCCGGGATCCACGACCAGAGTCCGCCCCGGTCGTCCGCCCAGTGCCGTCCGTATCCCTTGTCGGACAGGAACCAGCCGGTCCAGGTGAGCACGTACGTCACCACCGCCACGGGGACGACGGACAGCAGCGACCAGCCGAGGTCTTTGCGGAGCACCGCACGGTAGGGGTGGCGGGCCCCCGCGACACGGCGGGCGGCGACGTCCCACAGCACGGTCAGGGCCACGAAGAACACCAGGACGTACAGGCCGTTCCACTTGGTGGACGCGGCCAGGCCCAGACAGACGCCGGCCGCGAGGCGCCAGGGCCGCGGCCCGGTCCCGGCGCGTTCGGCGGTGTCCGCGTCCGGTGCCGCGCGGCCGTCGTCGTCGACCGGCAGGGCGGCCGCGAGGCGGGCCCGGGCACGGTCCCGGTCGACCAGGAGGCAGCCGAACGCCGCGAGCACGAAGAACATCACGATGATGTCGAGGAGCGCGGAGCGGCTCATCACATAGTGCAGGCCGTCCATCGCCATGAACGCGCCGGCCAGACATCCCAGCAGCGTCGACCGGAACAGCCGGCGTCCTATTCGGCACAGCATCAGCACCGACAGCGTGCCCAGGACGGCCGTCATGAAGCGCCAGCCGAACGGGTCGAGGCCGAACATCCACTCCCCGACGGCGATGACCCACTTACCCATGGGTGGATGCGCGACGAAGGTCCCCGGATCGGTCAACGAGATCACCTGAGGGTCCGCCAGGATCTGCGGGTCGGCGATCTTCCGGTCCGGCCAGGTGCCCTCGTACCCGAGCCGGAGCATGGACCAGGCGTCCTTGGCGTAGTACGTCTCGTCGAACATCACGGCGCGCGGCCGGCCGAGGTCCCAGAAGCGGACGGCGCCCGCCAGGACGGTGACGAGCAACGGGCCGAGCCAGCCCATCGCGTGCGCGACCCGGTGTGCCGTGACCGCCCCGAGCCCGAGGCGCTCCCACGGCCGGGTCCCCGGCTCGGGGAACGCCGGAACCAGCCGTTCCCGCACGTCGGCCCCCGGACGCCCGACGTACCCGAAGCGGCGCAACCGCCCCCGCCAGTCACCGACCTCCCCCGACGAACCGCTGCCCTGAACAACCTGGCCACACGCCGTGTCGCTACTCGTCACCGGGTGACCCTAGTACGTCGGCGCCGGCCCGCCGCCCTCCGCCCACCTGTTCGACGGCGAACGGTTCCCGTCGGCAGGCGTCAGGGCTCGACCGGGCCGGACGGCCGTACGCCGGTCAGGGTCTCGGTGATCTGCCGGAGGACCTCGGGTGCCTGCTCGACCAGGTAGAAGTGGCCGCCGGGGTAGGTCTTCATGGCGAAGGGACCCGTCGTGTGGTCCTGCCAGGCCCGTACGTCGTCCACGGGGGCCTTGGGGTCGGTGTCGCCCACCAGGGCCGTGATCGGGCAGGTCAGACGGTGTGTCCGCTCGGGGCGGTACAGCTCGGCCGCACGGTAGTCGCTGCGGATCGCGGGCAGGACCATGCGCAGTACCTCGTCGTCGCCGAGGATGCGGCTGTCGGTGCCGGCCAGCCGTTTGATCTCGGCGAGGAGCGCCTCGTCGCCGCGCCGGTGCACGTCGTCCTCCACCCGGAACCGGGAAGGGGCGCGTCGGCCGGAGGCGAACAGCGTCACCGGCACCACCCCGGCCCGCGATTCCAGCAGGCCCGCCAGCTCGAACGCGAGGGACGCGCCCATGCTGTGCCCGAACAGCGCCAGCGGGCGGTCCGCCTCCGCGAGGACCAACGGCAGCAGCCGGTCGGCGAGTTCGGGGATCGTCTCGACGCACGGCTCCAGGCGCCGGTCCTGCCGGCCCGGATACTGCACCGCGAGCACCTCGACCCGTGGGGACAGGGCCTGGGACACCGGGAAGTAGAAGCTCGCCGAGCCCCCGGCGTGCGGCAGGCACAGCAGCCTCACGTCACTGTCGGCGGCGGGGTGGTAGCGGCGGATCCACAGATCCCTGTCCTCGGTCTGCACGGTCACCTGTCGGCTCCGGAAGCTGGGGGCTGGCGGTCCTCGGACGCTAACAGCCGGCGGCCGTCGCCCGGCCGCCGTCGGCCCCCTGACCCCACCCCTAACCTCCCGGGGCGAGGTCAGGGGTGTCGGTACCCGCCCATGATCTCGTCTACTTGAAAGTCCAATCTTCCAGGACCGCTCGGCCCGCCGTCCTGCGGCGACCGCTGCCCGCTCCCTGGTGAACATCCGCACGGCTCCGACCCCAGGGGGTTCCAGTGACGGACGAAGCTCGACTCGTCGAATACATCCGTACGATGACGGGCGATCTCCGCAAGGCGCACAGACGGCTGAAGCAGCTGGAGGACGCCGACAGCGAACCCCTGGCGATCGTCGGCATCGGCTGCCGGTTCCCCAGCGGTGTCCACGGCCCCGACGAGCTGTGGCGGCTGGTGGACGAGGGCCGCGACGCGGTGGGCCCCATGCCCGACAACCGCGGCTGGGACTTCGACGCCCTGTTCGCCGACGACGACGGGCTCGGCACCAGCCGCGCCCGGGAGGGCGCCTTCCTGTACGACGCGGGCGAGTTCGACGCCGGTTTCTTCGGGATCTCGCCCCGTGAGGCCCTGGCGATGGATCCGCAGCAGCGGCTGCTGCTGGAGGTCGCCTGGGAGGCGCTGGAGCACGCCCGGATCGTGCCGTCCTCGCTGGCCGGCAGCCGCACCGGCGTCTACGCGGGCCTCATGTACCACGACTACGGCGGCGAACTGTCCACCCTCCCCGACGAGGTGCAGGGCCTGATGAGTACCGGCATGTCCGGCAGTGTGCTCTCCGGCCGGGTCGCCTACACCCTCGGTCTGGAGGGGCCGGCCCTCACCGTGGACACGGCCTGCTCCTCCTCCCTGGTCACCCTGCACCTCGCCGCCCAGGCACTGCGGGCGGGGGAGTGCGACCTGGCGCTGGCCGGCGGCGCCACCGTCATGTCCAGCCCGGCCACGTTCGTCGAGAGCAGCCGACAGGGCAATGTGGCGCCCTTCGGCCGCTGCCGGTCGTACGCGGACGCCGCCGACGGCACCGCGTGGGGCGAGGGCGCCGCCGTGCTGGTCGTGGAGCGGCTCACGGACGCCCGCCGCCACGGGCACCGGATCCTCGCCGTGGTCCGCGGCACCGCCGTCAATCAGGACGGCGCGTCCAACGGTCTGACCGCACCCAACGGCCCCTCCCAGCAGCGTGTCATCCGCCAGGCCCTGGCGAACGCCCGACTGACCGCCGCCGATGTCGACGTCGTGGAGGGGCACGGCACCGGCACCCGCCTCGGCGACCCCGTGGAGGCCCAGGCGCTCCTGGCGACCTACGGGGCGGAGCGACCCGATGGGCAACCGCTGTGGCTGGGGTCGGTGAAGTCGAACCTGGCGCACACCCAGGCCGCCGCCGGTGCCGCCGGCGTCATCAAGATGGTCATGGCCATGCGTCACGGCAGGCTGCCCCGCACCCTCCATGTCGACCGGCCGTCACCACAGGTCGACTGGACCGCCGGGGCCGTCGAACTGCTCATGGAACCGCGCGACTGGCCCGACCTCGACCGCCCCCGCCGGGCCGCAGTCTCCTCCTTCGGCGTGAGCGGCACCAACGCCCATGTGATCCTCGAACAGGCCCCGACGGACGCGGAACCCGCAGGTGAGGCGGAACCCGCAGGTGAGGCGGACACCGCAGGTGAGGCGGACACCGGCGGTGAGGCGGACACCGTCGTGCCGCTGCCCGTCGTACCGGTCCTCGTGTCCGCCCGCGACACCGACGCCCTGCGGTCCCAGGCCGCCAGGTTGCACGTGCACATGAGCGGCGCCACCGCCCCGCGGCTGCTCGACGCCGGTCACGCCACCGCCACCACCCGGACCGCCCTCGACCACCGTGCCGTGGCCGTCGTCTCGGACGGCGACGACCTCACCCGCGCCCTGAAGGCCCTCGCCGCCGGGGAACCGGCACCCGGACTGGTGACGGGCCTGGCCGACGAACAGGTCTGCGCCTTCCTGTTCACCGGGCAGGGCGCCCAGCGCCCCGGGATGGGCCGTGAACTGCACGCCGTCTTCCCGGTGTTCGCGCAGGCCCTCGACGCCGTCTGCGCCGAACTCGACCGACACCTCGAACGGCCCCTGCGGGACCTCATGTTCGCCGAGCCCGGCACCGACGCGTCCGCGCTCCTCGACGAGACCCAGTACACCCAGGCCGCGACCTTCGCGATGGAGGTGGCGCTGTTCCGGCTCGTGGAGAGCTGGGGAGTCACCCCCCGCCACCTGGCCGGACACTCCATCGGCGAACTCACCGCCGCCCACGTCTCCGGCATGCTCGCGCTGCCCGACGCCTGTGCCCTGGTGGCCGCCCGCGGCCGGCTCATGCAGGCCCTGCCGGCCGGTGGCGCCATGGTGGCCGTCGAGGCCACCGAGGAGGAGGTCGCGCCGCTGCTCGCGGGGCGGGAGGACACCGTCGCCCTCGCGGCCGTCAACGGCGAACGGTCCGTGGTGGCCTCGGGCACCGCGGAGGCGGTCGCCCCTGTCGCCGAGCACTTCAGCGGACTCGGCCGCCGCACCCGGACGCTGCGCGTGTCCCACGCCTTCCACTCGCCGTTGATGAACCCCATGCTCGACGCCTTCCGCGACGTCGTCCGGACCCTCACCTTCCGCCCCCCGACGATCCCCGTCGTCTCCAGCGTCACCGGTGCCCCGCAGACCGACGAGGAGTGGCGGTCGCCGGACTACTGGGCCCGACAGGTCCGCGACACCGTCCGCTTCCACGACGTGACCCGCACCCTGCGCGCGGCGGGCGTCACCACCTCCCTCGAACTCGGCCCGGACGCCGCGCTGACCGCGATGGCCGACGGAGACGAGGACACCGCCCGGCCCGTGGCGGCCCAACGCCGCGACCAGCCCGAGGCAACGGCGCTCGTCACCGCGCTGGCCCATCTGCACACCCGCGGCGTCCCGGTCGACTGGGCCGCCTTCTACGCGGGCCGGGGCGCCCGCCCCGTGTCCCTGCCGACCTACGCCTTCCAGCACCGGCACTACTGGCTGCGGCCCCGGCCCGGGGCGTCAGCCGCCACCGGCGCGGCCGGACTGCCCGCCGCCGGACACCCCCTGCTCGGCGCCGCCGTCACCGTCGCCGGTACCGGCACCCTGCTGCTGACCGGCCGCCTCGGCCTGGACACCCACCCCTGGCTGGCCGACCACGCGGTGGGCGGCACCGTCCTCGTCCCCGGAACCGCCCTCCTCGAACTCGCCCTGCACGCCGCCTCCCGGCACCACGGGGCCGCCCGTACGGCCCTGCGCGTCGGCGAACTCGTCCTCCAGGCCCCACTCGTACTGCCCGCCACCGGAGGCGTCCGCATCCAGGCCGTCGTCAGCGAGCCCGACGCCGACGGGCGGTCCGCGTTCCGCGTGGCCTCCCGACCCGAGACGGCCGACGGCGACGACTGGACCACCCACGCCGACGGCGTCCTCGACGCCGAACAACCCGCCACCGACCCGGCAAGCGGCGCCGCGTGGCCCCCCGCCGGAGCCACCCCCCTCGACACCGACACCCTCTACCCCGGTTTCGCCGCCGCCGGTTTCGGCTACGGGCCCACCTTCCGGGGCGTACGACGGGCCTGGCGCCACGGCGACGAGGTGTACGCGGAGGTCGCGCTGCCCGAAACCGTCACGGACGCCGACGACTTCGCCCTCCACCCGGCGCTCGCCGACGCCGCCCTGCACGCCGCCGTGTTCGCCGGCGGCCCCGCCGCGGAGACGGCCGACGAGGGCAGGCTGCCGTTCGTGTGGGACGGAGTGACCCTCCACGCCACCGGGGCCACCGCGCTGCGCGTCCGGATCACCCCCACCGGCCCCGACAGCTTCGCCCTCGCCCTCGCGGATCCCACGGGCAGCCCCGTGGCGGACATCCGCTCGCTCACCGTCCGCGCCGCCCCCGGTCCGACCGCTCCCGCGCAGGCCGCCGTCCCGGACCGCGATCTCCTCCTGCCCGGCTGGGGGGAGGTCCCCCTCCCGGCCGAGCCCGCCGCCCCGGCCGACCGCTGGGCACTCGTCGGCGACCCGGGCCGACTGCCCCTGTTCCCCGGCGCGGCCCACCACCCTGACCCGGCCACCGCCGCACGGGACGCCGACCAGATCGTCGTCGCCCTCGACGCCGCGCTGCCGCCCGGCACCGAACCGGGCGACCCGGACGCCGTGACGGCCGTGCACACCGCGACCCGCCGGGCGCTCGACACCGTACGACGCTGGTCGACCGACGACAGCGGCGCCCGGCTCACCGTGCTCCTTCGGGGCGCCGCACGGGTCGGCGACGACGACCCCGCCGCCGACCCCGTCGCGGCGGCCGTGTGGGGGCTGCTGAGTTCCGCCGCGCACGAGAACCCCGACCGGATCACCGTCGTCGACTGGGACGGCGACGACGCGTCGGCCGCCGTCCTCGGCCGAGCCCTCGCCCACCCCGAACCCCGCCTCGCCCTCCGCGCCGGCACCCTCCACACGCCCCGCCTGGTGCCGCTCACCCGCGACCCGGCGCTGCTGCCCCCGCCCGGACCCGGACCCTGGGTCCTCGACCGCGCGGGCGACGGCGCGACCATCGACGACCTCGCGCTCGTCCCGGCACCCGACAGCCTCGGTGCACCCCTCGGGTCCGGCCAGGTGCTGGTCGAGGTGCGCGCCTGCGGAGTCAACTTCCGGGACGTCGTCGTCGCCCTCGGCCTCGTCCCCGGCATGCGCGGCCTCGGCGGCGAACTCGCCGGTGTCGTCACCGCCGTCGGCCCCGACGTGCCCGACCTCCGGCCCGGTGACCGGGTCCTCGGCCTCGGCCCCGCCACCTTCGGCCCGGTCGCCGTCACCGACCACCGTTGGCTGGCACCGATGCCCGACGGCTGGACCTTCGCACAGGCCGCCGCCGTACCCATCGCCTACCTCACGGCCTACTACGGCCTCGTGGACCTCGCGGGCGTCCGCCCCGGCCAGAAGGTGCTCGTCCACGCGGGCGCCGGAGGCGTCGGCACGGCCGCCGTCCAGCTCGCCCGCCATCTGGGCGCCGAGGTGTACGCCACCTCCAGCGCCGGGAAACGGCACGTACTGAGCGCCGCCGGGCTCGACGACGACCACACCGCCGATTCGCGCAGCCTCGGCTTCGCCGACCACTTCCGGCGGACCACCGACGGGCAGGGCATGGACGTCGTCCTCGACTGCCTGGCGGGGGAGTTCGTCGACGCGGGCCTCGGACTGCTGCCGCGCGGCGGCCACTTCCTGGAGATGGGCAAGACCGACATCCGCGACCCGCAGGACGTGGCCGCCGCCCACCCCGGCGTCACCTACCAGGCGTACGACCTCCAGGAGGCGTCCCCCGACCGGATGCGCGAGATGCTCCGGGCGGTCCTCGACCTGTTCGCGGACGGGGCGCTCACCCCGCCCCCGCTGACGGTGTGGGACATCCGCCGGGCCCGGGACGCGTTCCGCGCGCTCAGCCAGGCCAAGCTGGTCGGCAAGGCCGTCCTCACCGTGCCCCGCCGCCCGGACCCGACAGGCACTTTCGTGGTCACCGGCGCGGGCGGCCACCTCGGCGGCCTCGTCGCCCGGCACCTCGTCACCCACCACGGCGCCCGTCACCTGCTGCTGCTCGGCCGTCGCGGCCCCGCCGCCCCCGGGGCCGCGGAACTGGAGGCGGACCTGCGCGCGGCGGGCGCCGCCGACGTCACCACCCTCGCCTGCGACGTCGCCGACCGCGACGCCCTGCGAACCGCCCTGGCCGGCCTGCCCGCCGACCGGCCCACCACGGCGATCGTCCACACCGCGGGCGTCCTCGACGACGGCATCGCCGCGGGACTCACCGACGAGCAGCTCCACCGCGTCCTGCTCCCCAAGGCCGACGCCGCCGCCCACCTCGACTCCGTCACCCGCGAACTCGGCCACGACCCGGCGGTGTTCGCCCTGTTCTCCTCCGCGTCCGGCTTCACCGGCAACCCCGGCCAGGCCAACTACGCCGCCGCGAACACCTGCCTGGACGCCCTCGCGGCACAGCGCAGGGCCCGCGGGCTCGCCGCCGTCTCCCTGCTCTGGGGAGCCTGGGAACAAGCGGGCGACGGCATGACCGCCGGACTCGGCGACACCGACCAGCGCCGCATGGCCCGGTCCGGCCTGCGCGCCCTCGGGGCCGACCAGGGCCTCGCCCTGTTCGACACCGCCCTCGGCGTGGACGCCCCCGCCGTGGCACCCCTGGCACTGGACACCGCCGCCCTGCGCGGACAGGCCGAGGCGGGCACCCTGCCCGCCGTGTTCCGCGCCCTCGTCCAGACCTCCGCCCTGCGGCGCGCGGCCGGCGCCGCGGCGGGCGAACCCGCCCTCGCCGAGCGGCTGGCCCCGCTGTCCGACAGCGAGCGCGACCAGCTGCTGCTCGACCTCGTCCACACGCACACCGCCACCGTCCTCGGACACGGCTCGCCGCAGACCCTCGGCTCGCAGCGCACCTTCCGCGAACTCGGCTTCGACTCCCTGACCGCCGTCGAGCTGCGCAACAGCCTCGGCGCCGCCACCGGACTGCGGCTGCCCGCGACCCTCGTCTTCGACCACCCCACCCCCCAGGCGCTGGTGGCCCTGCTGCGCGCCGAGCTCGCGCCGCCGCAGGCGTCACCGGCCCAGGAGGCACTGACCCTCCTCGACGGTCTCCTCCGGCACCTCGGGGAGGTCGCCCCCGACGACCCGGACCGCAGGCACCTCGACGAGCGGCTGCGGCACCTGTTGGAGACGTGGCGCCGACCGGACGCCACCACCGACGGCCACGACACCGAGCACGATCCGCACCACGACCTCGACACGGCCTCCGACGACGACCTCTTCGCCATGGTCGACGACGGCGTCCGACTGCCCTGAAACCGCCGGAATCCGCCCCGGCCGCACCGCCCGGCCGCCTGGCCCGGCGGTGCACCACCCGCTCCGGCACGCCGCCCCCCACGTGCCCCGCCGGCAGCTCACCCCCCACCTCGAGGAAAGTGACGCACGTATGTCCAGCACAGCCGACGAACCCGGCACCGCCACCGAGAGCAAGCTGCGCGAGTACCTGAAGCGGGCCATCGCCGACGCCCGCGACCTGCGCGAGCGGCTGAAGCGGACGGAGGACCGGGTGCGGGAGCCGATCGCCGTCATCGCCATGGCCTGCCGGTTCCCCGGCGGGGTCCTGTCCCCGGAGGACCTGTGGCGCATGGCGGCCGACGGCGTCGACGCGATCGGCCCCTTCCCGCGCGACCGGGGCTGGCCGCTCGACGACCTGTACGCGGCGGCCGACGGCGACTCCTCCTCGACCACGCTGGAAGGCGGCCTCCTCGGCGACCCGGCCGGCTTCGACGCGGAGTTCTTCGGGATATCGCCCCGCGAGGCCCAGGCGATGGACCCGCAGCAGCGGCTGCTCCTGGAGGTGTCCTGGGAGGCGGTCGAGCGCGCGGGCATCGACGCCACGGTCCTGCGGGGCAGCCGCACCGGAGTGTTCTTCGGCGGCGGATCCGAGGACTTCGCCGGTCTGCTGGCGATCTGCCGCGACTCCGCCGAGACACCGTCCCTCACCGGCGTGACCAGCAGCGTCATGTCCGGCCGCGTCGCGTACACCCTCGGTCTGGAGGGCCCCGCGCTGACCGTGGACACCGCCTGCTCCTCATCGCTCGTCACCCTGCACCTCGCCGTTCAGGCGCTGCGCACGGGGGAGTGCGACCTGGCGCTCGCCGGCGGTGCGACGGTGATGGCGACGCCCGGCATCTTCCCCGAGTTCGCCCGCCAGGGTGGACTCGCCTCCGACGGCCGCTGCAAGGCTTTCGCGGACACCGCCGACGGCACCGGCTGGGGCGAGGGCGTCGGCGTGCTGATGGTGGAACGGCTGTCGGACGCCCGCCGCAAGGGCCACCCCGTGCTCGCGGTGATCCGCGGCTCCGCGGTGAACCAGGACGGCGCCTCCAACGGCCTCACCGCTCCCAACGGCCCCTCCCAGCAGCGCGTCATCCGGGACGCCCTGGCCAACGCGGGCCTGTCGCCGGCGGACGTGGACGCGGTGGAGGCCCATGGCACCGGCACCCGCCTCGGCGACCCCATCGAGGCGCAGGCCCTGCTGGCCACGTACGGGCAGGGCAGGCCCGAGGACCGGCCGCTGTGGCTCGGCTCCGTGAAGTCCAACATCGGGCACACCGTGGCGGCGGCCGGGGTCGGCGGTGTGATCAAGACGGTGATGGCCCTGCGGCACGGGGTCCTGCCCAAGACCCTGCACGTCGACCGGCCGTCGCGACACGTGGACTGGTCCGCGGGCGCGGTGGAACTCCTGACGGAGACCCGGCCCTGGCCGGAGACGGGGCGACCCCGCCGGGCCGGGGTCTCGTCGTTCGGGATCAGCGGCACCAACGCCCATGTCATCCTCGAACAGGGCGACGAATCCCCGGTCTGCCCTCCGGAGGAGGACATCTCCCCACGGCCCCTGCCCTGGCTTCTCTCCGCCCGCGGCGAGACAGCCCTCCAGGCTCAGGCCGCGAGGCTCCACGCCCACCTCACCGACCATCCCCACACGCGCCTCCAGGACATCGGCCTCTCGTCGACGGTCGCCCGTGCCGCCCTGGAGCACCGCGCCGTGATCGTCGGGACCGGACGCGACGAACTGCGGCGAGGCGTCGCGGCCCTGGCGGAGGGGCGACCGGACGCGGGACTGACACGTGGGCGTGTGAGTGACGGTCCTGGTGCGGTGTTCGTGTTTCCGGGGCAGGGGTCGCAGTGGGTGGGGATGGCGGTGGAGCTGTGGGAGGCCTCGCCGGTGTTCGCGGAGCGGATGGGGGAGTGCGAGGAGGCGTTGTCGGCGTTCGTGGACTGGTCGCTGCGCGAAGTCCTGTCCGATGAGGCTGCGTTGGGTCGGGTGGATGTGGTGCAGCCGGTGTTGTGGGCGGTGATGGTGTCGCTGGCTGAGGTGTGGCGGTCGTTCGGGGTGGAGCCGGCGGCGGTCGTGGGGCATTCGCAGGGGGAGATCGCGGCTGCCGTCGTGGCCGGGGGGTTGTCCCTGGCAGACGGAGCGCGGGTGGTCGCCCTTCGGTCCCAGGCGATCCTGGCCCTGTCCGGCAAGGGCGGTATGGCCTCCGTGCAACTCCCGGTGGTGGAGGTGGAGCAGTTCGCCCCGGTGGCGGACGGGCGGGTGGAGGTGGCGGCGGTCAATGGTCCGTCCTCGGTGGTCGTGGCGGGTACGCCGGAGGGTCTGGACGAAGTGATCGTCGAGGCGGAGGCGCGGGGCGCGCGTGCCCGGCGGGTCGAGGTGGACTACGCCTCGCACTCCGCGCATGTCGAGCAGATCCACGACGAACTCCTGGATCTGCTGGGCGGCTTGGAGCCGACGGCGTCCCGGGTCCCCTTCTTCTCCACGGTGACCGCCGACCGGTTCGACACGTCTGGGCTGGACGCGGAGTACTGGTACCGGAATCTGCGGTCCACCGTGCGGCTGGAGTCGACGGTGGCGAGGCTCGTCGAAGCCGGGCACACCGTCTTCGTCGAGGCCAGCCCCCACCCCGTCCTGGCCGGTGCCGTGCAGGAGACGGCGGAGGCGGCCGGTCGGGACGTGGCCGTCACCGGGACCCTGCGCCGGGACGACGGCGGCATGGAGAGGCTGCTGCTGTCGTTGGCGGAGGCGTACGTGCACGGGGCGCCCGTCGACTGGCGGAAGTGCTACGCCGGGACCGGGGCCCGGACCGTCGACCTGCCCACCTATGCCTTCCAGCACCGGCGCTACTGGACGGAGTTGCCCGTCGCCCGGTTCGGGGACGCGGCGCTCGCCGGGCTCGGGGCGGCGGAACACCCCTTGCTGGGTGCCGTCCTTGAGCCGGCCGACGGCGACCGCACGGTGTTCACCGGGCGGTTGTCGCCGCAGGAGCAGCCCTGGACGGCGGATCACGCGGTGCACGGCACCATGCTGCTGCCCGGCACGGCCTTCCTGGAGCTGGCGCTGTGGGCGGGGGAGCGGACGCGGGCGCCTCGGGTCGACGAACTCGTCCTGGAAGCACCGCTGCTGCTGTCCGAGTCCGAGCCGGTGCGGTTGCAGATCGTCGTGGACGGGCCGGAGGAGGACGGGCGACGGGCCGTGCGGTTCTTCTCCCGCGCGGAGTCCACGGGACAGGAGTGGACCCGGCACGGCAGCGCCGTACTGAGCGGGGCCGAGCAGCCGGAGTTCGATCTGGGCGCCTGGCCGCCGACCGGTGCCGAACCGGTCGAACTGGCCGGCCTGTACGAGAAGATGGCGACCGCCGGGTTCGGGTACGGCCCCGCCTTCCGGGGACTGCGGGCCGCGTGGCTGCGCGGCGACGAGGTGTTCGCCGAGGTGGAGATCGACCCGGTGGGCACCGACGGCCAGGATTTCCTGGCGCATCCCGCGCTGCTCGACGCGGCCCTCCACGCCGCCGGTCTGCTGCCGGGCACGCTGGACAGCGGCGCGCGGCTGCCGTTCTCCTGGTCCGGTGTGGCGATGTACGCGACCGGGGCCACCTCGCTCCGGGTACGGCTGGCCCCGGCCGGGGCCGACGGGTTGTCCCTGCACGCCGTGGACGCCCTGGGCGCCCCCGTGCTCGCGGTGGACGAGCTCGCCTTCCGGCCGGTCTCGCCCGAGCGGCTGTCGGCGGCGGCGCCCGGCGGACCGGACGGCCTGCTCAGGGTCGAGTGGCCCGAGCTGGCCGTGCGCGCCGCCACCGCCGGGACGTACCTGTGGCTCGGCGGGGACGAGGCGGAGGGCACGCGGACGTACGGCACGGTCGCGGCCCTCGACGCCGCGCTCACGGCGGGTGAACCGGCGCCCTCGGCCGTGGTGGTCCGCTGTCCCGTCACCGCCGACGAGTGCGATCCCGCGGAGGCCGCCGAACGCGCCACGACGTGGGGCCTGGACCTGCTGCGGCAGTGGCTGGGCGGAACGCGGGCGGCCGACCTGCCCCTGGTCGTCGTCACCCGGGACGCGGCCCCCGTCCCCGGCCCGCCCACCACCGCCACGGGTACCGCACACGCGGCCCTCGTCGGCCTGCTCAGGTCCGCCCAGGCGGAGGAGCCGGGCCGCGTCGTCCTCGTCGACGTCACCGGGGACGAGCCGCCGGATCCGGCGTCCCTCGACGCCGCGCTCGCCGCCGCCGAACCCGAGGTCGCCCTGCGAGGCGGCACGGTGCACGGGAGGCGGCTGGTGCGGGCCGGCGGTGAACCCGGCCTGCTGCGTCCACCTGCCGGGCACACCCAGTGGCGGCTCGACGTCACCGAGCCCGGGTCGTTCGGGAACCTCGCCCTCGTGCCCACCGCGGAAGGCACCGGGGAACTCGCCGAGGGGCAGGTCCGGGTGGCCGTCCACGCGGCCGGACTGAACTTCCGTGACACCCTCATCGCCCTCGGCATGTACCCGGACCCCGCCCCCCTCGGCAGCGAGGGGTGCGGGGTGGTGACCGAGGTGGGGCCCGGCGTCACCGGCCACACCCCCGGCGACCGTGTGATGGGCACGCTCGACACCCCGTTCGCCCCTGTCTCCGTCGCCGACGCCCGGCTGCTCGCACCGGTCCCCGACGGCTGGTCGAACGCCGAGGGCGCCGCGGCCACCGTCGCGTTCCTGACCGCGTACTACGGACTGGTCGACCTCGGCGGGCTGCGCGCGGGCCAGCGGATCCTGATCCACGCGGGCGCCGGCGGTGTGGGCTCCGCCGCCGTGCGGCTCGCCCGCCACCTGGGCGCCGAGGTGTACGCGACGGCGTCCCGCCCCAAGTGGCACGCGCTGCGCGCCGCCGGCCTGGACGACACGCACATCGCGGACTCCCGCACCCTCGACTTCCGTGACGCTTTCCTCACCGCCACCGACGGCCGGGGCATGGACGTGGTCCTCAACTGCCTGGCCGGAGAGTTCACCGACGCCTCCCTCGAACTGCTGCCGCGCGGCGGGCGGTTCGTCGAGATGGGCAAGACCGACCCGCGCGACCCCCGGCGGATCGCCGCCGAGCGTCCCGGAGCCGCCTACCTGCCCTTCGACCTCGCCGAGGCCGGACCGGAACGGATCCAGGAGATCCTGCGGGAACTGGGCGTCCTCTTCACGGACGGCACGCTCACCCCGCCGCCGGTGACCTGCTGGGACATCCACCGGGCCCCCGACGCGTTCCGGGCACTGGCGCGGGCGGACCTCGTCGGCAAGGCCGTACTGACCCTGCCGGGCGCCGGGTTCACGGCCGACGAGACCGTGCTCGTCACCGGCGGTACCGGCACGCTGGGCGCCCTGGTCGCCCGGCGCCTCGTCACCCACCACGGAGCCCGGCGGCTGCTCCTGCTGTCCCGCTCGGGACCCGAGCCGGACGCGGCGCGGACGCTGTGCGCCGAACTCGCCGCGGCGGGCGCCGACGCCGAGGTGGTGGCCGGTGACATCGGTGACGCCGACGCCGTCACGCTCCTCCACGACCACCTCCTGAGGCGGGGGGAGCGGCTGGCCGCCATCGTGCACTGCGCGGGCACCACCGACGACGGCGCCCTCGCCTCCCTCACCGAGGAGCGGGTGGCGCGCGTCCTGCGACCCAAGACACACGGCGCCCGGAACCTGCGACGGCTCACCGGACTCCACCCGGAGGTACGGCGGGTGGTGCTGTTCTCCTCGGCCGCCGCCACCTTCGGCTCGCCGGGCCAGGCCAACTACGCGGCCGCCAACGCCTTCCTCGACGCCCTGGCGCACCGGTGGCGGGCCGAGGGCCTGCCTGCCGTGTCCGTCGGCTGGGGGCTGTGGGAGCAGGCCAGCGGTCTCACCGCCCACCTGGACGCCGCCGACCACCAGCGGCTGAGGGCCGGCGGCTTCCGGGCCCTGCCCACCGACGAGGCGCTCGCCCTGTTCGACGAGATGCTGCTCGGCCCGGTACCGGGCCCCGCCGTCGTGGCCGCGCCGCCGGACGCCGCGGCCCTGCGCGCCCGGCACGCGCGCGACCCGCTGCCATCGTTCCTGCGGGGCCTCCTCGGCCCGTCCGCCGCCCCCGCCCGACGCCGGGCCGCAGGGGAGACACGTGAGCCGGGCGAGGCGCTGCGCGCGCGGCTCAGGGCGCTGCCGGAGGAACGACGCCGCGCCACCCTGCTCGCCATGGTGCGCGGGGAGGTCGCCGCCGTGCTCGGGCATGCCACCGCGGCGCTCGTGGACACCGAACGGTCCTTCCGTGACATGGGATTCGACTCCCTCACAGCCGTCGAACTGCGCAACCGTCTGAATTCCGCCACCGGGCTGCGACTTCCCGCCACGCTGGCTTTCGACCATCCCCGGCTGGACGCCCTCGCCGCGCACGTGTCGGATCTCCTCGGCCCCGGCGAGGGCCGAGCGGCCACCGCGACGGACGGCGACGAGAAGGAGGCGGAGATCCGTAGCCTCCTCCTGTCGGTGCCCTTGGCACGCCTGCGTCAAAGCGGTCTGCTCGACCCGCTGCTCGCCCTCGCGACGGGACGGTCCGCCCCGTCGGCCGTGGCCGACGCCCACCGGCCGGACCGGGGTGACGACATCCGCGGGATGGACGCGGAGGCTCTGGTGAAAATGGCCAAAAATCTTTCCGTGGATCGAAAGCAGCAAACAGGAACTGACGCACAGTCATGGTTCTGATCAAACTCTGAGAATCTTTACACTGCGCATCCAGCCCGTTTCCGGAATGCTGGCTTCCATGGTCGCTGGCCCTTGGCTATGTTGGTGACGAGCCGATAACCGGGCTGATCGGCCGCGACAGTGAACCAGGGATCGGCTCATCAAAACCGATGTGGTTTTCGCGGGGGTTCTGAACCCATCGGACAGTTCTGTAGACCGTCCGGCGCGCTCTGCGATTTCTTGGTCGATCCCAAGCAAATCGCAGAACACGGTGGGGTGTGATTGGGGTTAGGTACATGTTGTTTTCTGGCCGAGACGACAAACTGCAACTCATGACGGCCCTCCTCGCCGAATGCGAGCGCGGTACAGCCCTGACCGTCGTCCTGGAGGGCGGAGTCGGCTCCGGGAAGACCGACCTCATGGAGGGCTTCGCCCATCATGCCCTGGAGAAGGGCGCCACCGTCCTGTCCCGGCCCGACCTCGATGATCTGGTCGCGCCCGGGGTGGACCGCACCGCTCCGCCGGGAGCACCGGAATCCGTGTGGCCGCCGGACTTAAGCGACGGTCTGGCGGCGCTCGCCGAGCGCGCACCCGTCGTCATCTGCTTGGACGGGCCGCGGGAACACGAGGAGTCCACCTGGCGCCGTCTGCTGGCGGCCCTGCGGCGCCGGCTGCGCAACAGCCCCATCATGGTGGTCGTGCCCCTGCTGCCGTTCGGTGGCTACCAGGGCGACGTGCACTGCGACCTGCTCCGCCAGCCCAACCTCCACCGCATCAGGCTGGGCTCCCTCGACCGTGACCAGGCCGCCGCGCTCTGTGCGACGCTGCACGGCGGCCCTCTGGACGACGCCGACCGCGAGGCGGTGCACGCACTCAGCGGCGGCAGCCCCCTGCTCGTCCGGGCCCTGGCCGAGGAACTGGACATGCGGGCCCGAGTCGGCGCCGGGGCACTCTGGCCCAGCCCGCGCGGCCTGTACTCCCGGGTCGCCCGGGACTGCGTACGCCTCAGCGGCCCGCTGGCCTCCTCCGTCGCCCTGGGCCTGGCCGCGCTGCGCGAGTTCTCCGACCCCGTCGGGCTCGCCGCCGTCCTGCGTCTGGAAGGGGCGGAGATCGCGCGCGGTCTGAACCTGCTGCGTGAGGCCGGTGTGGCCGACGGCTGCCGGCTGCGGCATCCGGTGATCGAGGACGAGATCCTGGAGCACGCCGACCCCGACCGTCGCGCCGAGATCCTGCTGCTGGCCGCCGAAGAGGTTCGCCGGCGCGGCGCGGGCGCCGGAGCGACGTCCCGCTATCTGCTGGAGATCGGCGCCGTCACCGAGCCCTGGCAGATGGCCGTCCTCCAACGCGCCACCGACGAGGCGCTGGCCAGGGACGACGCCGACTTCGCCGTCGCGTGCGTCGACCTCGCCCATGACGCCGCGACCGACTGCTGGGAACGGGCCAGGCTCGCGCTGAAACGTTACGTTGTACTGCTGCGCACCGACCCGTGGCGGGTCGAGCACCAGTACCTGGGCCGGATCGAGTGGCCCGAGTGCTCCCACGGGACGGACGCCTGCCCGGCACGGACCGTGCTCGCCGCCCTGCTGATGATCGGATGCGGGCGGCTGGACGAAGGCAGGGCGATGATCCGCACCGTGGCCGCACAGGCCGCGGGCGGAGGGGAGGCGAACGGGCAGCCCGACTACTTCAACGAGGGCTGGCCCTGGCTCTTCTGCCTCACCCCCGGCATACCCGACGCCTGGTCCCTGCAGATGTCCTCCGAACGGACCGCCTGCGGCGAGGAACACGACTTCGACGGCCGGGTCTGCGCCGACGGGGTCAACCTCGGCGTCTGCGTCATCGGGCACCACGTCCGGACCCCCGGCGTCCACGAGATCGAGGAACACCTCGCCGCGTGGTCCCTCGGCGACACCACCCTCGCTCTGATCGTTCCCGAACTGCGGCACCTCATGACCGCCGGCCGACCCGACCTCGCGGACGCCTGGTGCGAGCACTTCCAGGGGGAGGCGGCCGCGCGCGGTGTCGAGGGCTGGCGCCAGCTGTTCACCGCCCTGCGTGCCGAGGCCGCCCTCGCCCGCGGCAGGCTCGCCGAGGCCGAGACCCACGCCCGCGAGATCGTGGACCTGGGCGGGGACGCGCCCAGCCACTGGCTGTGCGGCCAGGTCATCACCGCCCTGATCAGCGCCTGCACCGCGTCCGGACAGTACGAGGAGGCCGTCCGACTGCTGGACCGGCCCGTGCCCGACGGGTTCTTCCGCAGCCTGCACGGACTGGACTACCTCCGGGCACGCGGCCGGTTCCTGCTGGCCGTGGGCCGCCCTCATCTCGCCCTGTCGGACTTCCTGGCCCTCGGCCGCCACGCCGAACGCTGCGACGCGTCCCTGAGGACACAGCCGACCTGGCGGATCGACGCGGCCGAGGCCTGGCTCGCCCTCGACAACACCCGGGAGGCCGAGCAACTCCTGGAGAACCACGAGACCCTCTCCGGCAGTGATACCCCCCTGGCCGCCGGGTCGTGGCTGCGCGTACGGGCCCAGCTCGCCCTCCCGCCCGAGCGGCCCGGACTGCTCACCCGGGCCGCCGAGCACCTCCAGGCGTCCGGCAACTCCTGGGAACTGGCCCGCGTCCTGGTCGACCTCGCGGAGGCCTACCGGGGCCTCGACCAGCCGGCCCGCGCCGACCTGACCCTGCGCAAGGCCCAGCAGCTGGCCGAGGAGTGCGGGGCAGGCCCGCTGCGCGAGCGGATCGCCTTCCTC
Source organism: Streptomyces sp. MA5143a (assembly GCF_900290235.1). Lineage (GTDB taxonomy): Bacteria > Actinomycetota > Actinomycetes > Streptomycetales > Streptomycetaceae > Streptomyces. The sequence goes on along the minus strand of NZ_OLMK01000086.1, from coordinate 21,209 downwards.
GGGCTCGTCGACGGACGCCCCGCCGCACGCGCCGCGCGCGGCCCCCTCCGGGCCCCCGACCCCGTCGCGAAACTCAGCGACTCGGAGCGGCGCGTGGCGGTCCTGGCCTCCCGTGGCATGACAAACCGTGAGATATCGTCCGAACTCTTCATCACGGTCAGCACCGTCGAGCAACACCTGACTCGTGTCTACAAGAAGCTCGACATCACCTCGCGTCAGGAACTGCCGCTCCATATCGAGCTGGGGCTGCCCGAGTCCGCCTGACACCACCTTTACGGGGGTGCCTAGGGGTTGTCCGTGCGCAGGGCCACTGCGAGATTCTCCCCAAGGCGAAAGTCCACTGTGAATCCCTGGCTGAGGAGGTTTTCGGCATGGTCAATTTCAAGGTATTCCTGTCCGACGGCCCGGCGTATTTCCCGGACGAGGAGAGGCTGCAGTTCGCCACTTCGCTCACGGAGAAGGTCAAGCACCGCCTGGGTGCCGGATACGAGCACTTCGTACATAAAGGTGAGTTCACCACCATCGACGGTGAGGAGGTCGCCGTCTTCCGCTGGATCACCCGGACCGCCATCGCGGAATGAGCGCCGGCCCCGCACACCGGGACAGGGGGCCCCGCGGGATCTGAGGGGTGGCGTTAGGGGGCGGAGCCTCACCTAGCGTCGACGACACCGGTAGCCGTACGAGGAAGGGCCGACATGGGTTCTGTGACTGACGCGGTGCTCGCGGGAGCGAGTCCCGAGGAGGTGGAGCGCGCGGCTCTGCCCGAGGAGTTCACCGCGGCCCACCTCCGCATCGAGGACGTGGACGCGTTCCGGGGTGTCGACGACAAGGACGTGCGCAAGACCCTCCGCGTCGGCCCCGTGCCGCTGCCGGAGCCGGCGCCCGACGAGGTGCTCGTCGCCGTCATGGCCAGCTCGATCAACTACAACACCGTCTGGTCCGCCACCTTCGAGCCCCTGCCGACCTTCCGGTTCCTCGCCGGCTACGGACGGCAGGGCGGCTGGGCCGCCCGCCACGACCAGCCGTACCACGTCCTCGGCTCGGACGCGGCCGGTGTGATCGTGCGGGTCGGCTCCGCCGTCCGGCGTTGGCGCGTCGGGGACCACGTCCTCGTCAACGCGGCCTGCGTCGACGAGCAGGAGGCCGTCACCCAGGCCGACGGCATGCTCGGCGAACACCAGCTCGCCTGGGGCTACGAGACCAACTTCGGCGGCCTCGCCCACTACTGCCTGGCCCGCGCCGGGCAGCTCATCCCCAAACCCGCCCACCTCACCTGGGAGGAGGCCGCCTGCGTGCCCGCCTGCGCCGGCACCTCCTACCGGATGCTGGTCTCCGACCGGGGCGCCCGTATGAAACAGGGTGACGTGGTGCTGATCTGGGGCGCGACGGGCGGGGTCGGCGCGTACGCCGTGCAGTTCGTCAAGAACGGCGGCGGCATACCCGTCGGTGTCGTCGGCTCGCCCCGCAAGGCCGAGGCGCTGCGCGCACTCGGCTGCGACATCGTCATCGACCGCTCGGAGATCGGCATCGGCGAGTCCGAGGGCGACGACTTCGAGCAGGCCATCGCCGACGGCAAACGGCTCGGCGCGGTCATCCGCCGCGAGACCGGCGAGGACCCCCACATCGTCTTCGAACACGTCGGACAGGCCACGTTCGGGATGTCCCTGTTCGTCGTACGGCGCGGCGGCACCGTCGTCACCTGCGGCTCCAGCACCGGCTACCGGCACCGCTACGACAACCGCTACCTGTGGATGAAACTCAAACGGGTCATCGGCAGCCATGTGGCCAACCTCCACGAACAGTGGGAGTGCGCACGGCTGTTCGGCCAGGGCCGCATCATGCCGGTGATGTCGTCGTTGTTCCCCCTGGACGAGGTCGGCGAGGCCACCCGGCTCGTGCAGCGCAACGACCACATCGGCAAGGTGGGCGTCCTGTGCCTGGCCCCCGAACCCGGCCTCGGCGTCACCGACCCCGAACTCCGGGCCAGAATCGGCGAGGACCGCCTCAACCCGCTGCGCGCTTTCGCCGCCGACGTGCCCGGCGCCCTGGCGGTGACCCCATGACCACCTCCATCGGCATCCTCGGCACCGGCTCCTACCTCCCCAAGGAGGAGATCACCAATGAGGAGATCGCCCGCCGCGTCCCCGGCATCACCGCCGAGTGGATCGGCCGCCGCACCCTCATCACCGGCCGCCGTTACGCAGCCCCCGACGAGGCCACCTCCGACCTCGCCCGGCACGCCGCCGTCGCCGCCCTCGACGACGCGGACGTCACGGCGGACCGCATCGACCACCTCATCGTCGCCACCTCCACCGGCGACGCCCCCCTGCCGCCCACCTCGTCCCTGGTGCAGAACGCGCTCGGCGCCCACCGCGCCGCCGCCTTCGACATCAACATCGCCTGCGCCGGCTTCGTCTACGCCCTCGACGTGGCCCGCGCCCTCGTCGCCCAGCGTCCCGGTTCACTCGCCCTGGTCATCGGCGCCGACCTCTACTCACGCTTCCTCGACTACGGCGACCGGGGCACCGCCGTCCTCCTCGGCGACGCCGCCGGCGCCGCGGTGATCGGGGCCGTGCCGGAACAGCGCGGCATCCTGGACGTCGAACTCGCCGGACGTGGCGACGCCCACGAACTCATCTGGATCGAGGGCGGCGGAAGCCGCGTCCCCGCTTCCGCCGACACCGTCGCGAACGGCGGCCACTACCTGCGGATGATCGGCCGCGGCGTCGCCGACTTCGTCATGCACAACGTCCCCCCGATGATCGACCCCCTGCTCGGGCGCACCGGCACCACCCGCGACCAGATCGCGCACTTCGTGCCCCACCAGGCCAACGGCGTGCTCCTCGGTGAACTCGTCGAGCGCTGCGGCCTCACCGGCGCCCGCACCCACACCCCGCTCGTCACGTACGGCAACATGGGCGCCGCCTCGGTTCCCGTGGCCCTGGACGAGGCGTCCCGCGCGGGTCTGCTGCACGACGGCGAACTGCTGCTGCTGGCCGGCTTCGGCGCGGGCATGGCAGCCGGGCTCTGCCTGCTGCGCTGGTGAACCCCACCTCCCCCACAGCCGCCGGTCCGGTTCCACCGGGCGGGCCGTGATCCCTGTCCCCCCACGCCCAGCAAGCTCCTACCGAAGGAACGCTCCCGTGCCCGAAGCCACTCCCTCCGCGGACTTCGACTTCCCCCTGCTGAGAACGTGCCCCTACGCGCCGCCCGCCGAGTACCCCGCCCTGCGGGCCACCGGGGCGCCGGCACCGGGGCGGCTCTACAACGGGCGGCGCGTCTGGCTCATCACCCGTCACGACCAGGCCCGCGCCGTCCTCAACGACGCGCGCTTCAGCTCCGACATCACCAACCCCGGATACCCCATCTACGCCGAGGCGTTCGAGGGGTCGCGCGCCTTCCCGATGCTGTTCACCATGGATCCGCCGCAGCACACGGTGCAGCGCCGGTCCGTCGTGAGCGAGTTCACCCTGCGCCGGGCCGAGAACCTGCGCCCCGCGATGCAGCGCAAGGCCGACGAACTCATCGACTCCATGCTGGCCGGCGGGAACGAGACGGACCTGGTCACCGCGTTCGCCGAACCCTTCTCCGGCACCATCACCTGCTGGGCGCTCGGCATGGACTACGCCGACATGCAGGCGTGGCTGCTGGACCAGCGCGAGGTACGCCGGCAGGCCACCTCCGCGGCCGACACCGCGCAGGTCGGCGACGAGGTCGCGACCCGCATGATCGCACTCCAGCAGTACTTCCTGCGCTTCATCGACGACAAGCAGCAGAACCCCGGTGACGACCCCACCAGCCGCGTCATCGAGAAGCACGTGAACACCGGCACGCTCAGCAGGACGGAACTCGCCAACCTGTGCTTCCTGATCTTCATCGCCGGGCAGTCACCGGTCCAGGCCATGCTGACCGCGGGCGTGGGACTCCTCCTGGAGAACCCCGACCAGGTGGACCTGCTGCGCGACGACCCCGCCGTCGTCCCCGGAGCCGTCGACGAGATGATGCGGCTGATCAGCCCCCTGGACCTGATGCCGCGGGTCGCCCTGGAGGACGTGGAGGTGGGCGGGCAGCTCATCCGCGCGGGCGAGGGAGTCGCCGTCGCCAACGGGGCAGCCAACCGCGATCCCGCCGACTACCCCGAGCCCGACCGGCTGGACGTCCGCCGCGCGGGCCGCGGCCATCTGGCCTTCGGTACCGGCATCCACCACTGCCTCGGTGCCAACCTGACCAGGATCGGTCTCGAAGTCGCCTACGGCACCCTCTTCCGCCGCCTGCCGGGCCTCAAGGTCACCCTGCCCGTCGAGGAACTGAACGACCGGCCCGGCTGGCACCCCGAGGTGGAACGGATGCCGGTCACCTGGTGACCCGCCGGAACACGCCCGCTCCGGTGAGCCGGGGCCAGTGATCCGTGCACGGCGGAGGGCCTGCACCACCCGAGGGGCGGTGCAGGCCCTCCGCCGTGCACGGTCCCCTCAGCCGGAGACCTCGACGGTCAGGCGGCGCGGACCGACCACGTTCTTCGGGTGGTGGTACGCCACCGCGTCCGCGTCCGCGGCGACCCTCAGCCCGGGGAAGCGGTCCAGCAGCAGGTTGAGCACGATCCGTGCCTCCAGCCGGGCCAGCGGGGCGCCCATGCAGAAGTGGATGCCCTGGCCGAACCCGAGATGGCGGCCCTGGTCGCGGTGGAGGTCGAAGGCGTCGGGGGAGGTGAACCGCTCGGGGTCCCGGTTGGCCGACACCGTCCACAGCGTCAGGACCTGACCGGCGGGGATCGTCACGCCGCCGAGCTCCGACTCCCGGGTGGTCATACGGACCAGACGGGAGAAGGCCGGACGCAGCCGCACCGACTCCTCGACGGCGGCCGGCACCAGGGAGCGGTCCCGGCGGACCTCCGCGGCTGCCTCGGCGTTCTCGTCCAGACACAGGACGGTACTGCCGAGCACCGCCGTCGTCGTGATGTGACCGGCGAGCAGCAGGGTGCCGACGAAGCCGACGATCTCGTCGTCGTCGAGCTGCCCGTCGTCGGTCCTGGCCTGGACCAGCTGGGTGATCAGATCGTCCCGGGGTGCCGTGCGCCGCATGGCGATCTGCTCCAGCATGTACGTCCGCATCTCCACGGCCGTCCGTACGAACGAGGCGACGTTCTCCTCGCTCGGCAGGGCGCTCTCACCGCCCCCGTTGGCGAGGATGAAGTCCAGCCCCCACTTCTCGAACAGGGGTTGGTCCTCCGTCGGGATGCCGAGCAGCTCGGCGATCACGAACACCGGCAGCGGATGCGTGAGCGCCTCGACCAGGTCGAACCGGTCGCGGTCGGCGACCGCGTCCAGCAGCCCGGAGGCCAGCTCGGTGATCCGCGGCTCCAGGCCGGCGACCAGCCGGGGTGTGAACGCCCTGCTCACCAGCGAACGCAGCCTGCCGTGCATCGGCGGGTCAATTCCGACCACATTCCCCTTGGCCATCCAGTCCGTGTCCGGATGCGAAGGAATCACGGCGGACATGTCGCTGGAATAGGTGGCCGTGTCGGACAGAATCCGGGAGACATCGGCATACCGGAAAACATGCCAAAGGCCGGGAAACGCGTCGGGAACAACCGGATTCTCCTGCCGACTCTTCGTCAGCCAGGCGAGCAGGGACGGGAAATCGTCCTGTGTTTCCGGCAATGGAGACTGCTGATCGGTGGTCATCGCCTCGCTCCTCGGTGAAGGAACCGGACGGTGGCCGGCTCCGCCCCCGGGAGCCTACTGACCTCAGCAGACTCCGGACACCCCTAGCTCCCGCGAGGCCGCCCCGGATCACGTCCCGCAACCCCCCTAAGAGATCCGTCCGGGCTTGTGCGCGGCAATGCCGGGTCCATAACTTCGTTTCGGTATCAACGGTGTCCCCAGTCAACGGAGTTGCCATGAGTGCGCAGCCCATTCAGTCCTCGGACGACATTGCGCGGGATTCCGCTCCCGTCGGGAGTGGCGATGTCGTTCTGCCCGTCCGCAACGACATCGCGGCGGAAATGCGGCAACTGGATTTCCTCCTGGGGGATTTCCGCATCGAATACACCAACCTCACCACGGAAGAGGTCACCACCGGTGAGGCGACCTGCTCCACCCGCCCCCTGGCGGACGGCCGGTTCTACGAACTGACCCAGCGCATCCCGGTGCCCGGCATCGTCGCCACCTGGCTGATGGGCTGGAGCGACGTCGACAAGTCCTTCGTCAGCTTCTACTACGACGACTGGGGCCACCACGGCACGTTCAGCGGACCCGGCTGGGTCGACGGCCACTTCAGGCTCACGGGGGACAGCGCGGTCTTCGGCACCCGCCACGGGTTCGTGGAGGACTTCGAGATCGTCGACCCCGACCACCTCGTCAAGCACGGCTTCATCGTCGTCGGCGACGACCTGGTCCCCGGCGACATCCTCCACTTCCACCGGATCTGACCGCACCCGATCCGCACAACCCACGGCACACGCCGTGCGACGGAACGTCCGGAACACAGGGAGGGAAGCGGATGACGGCCGCGTCCGAGGCGATCGCCGTGGTCGGCATGGCGTGCCGACTGCCCGGAGCGGGCAACCCGGCCCGGTTCGCGGCCCTGCTCGCCGACGGTGGTGACGCCGTCGTCGAAATCCCCGACGCACGCCGCGCCGCCGTCCCCGACGTGTCGGGCATCTGCCCGCGCGGCGGGTTCCTCGACAGCGTCGACGGGTTCGACGCCGCGTTCTTCGGGATCTCCCCGCGCGAGGCCGCCGCGATGGACCCCCAGCAGCGACTGCTGCTGGAACTCGGCTGGGAGGCGCTGGAACACACGGGCGCCGTCCCCGCCGGGCTGAACGGCACCCGCACCGGGGTCTTCGTCGGCGCCCTCGCCGACGACTACGCCCACCTCGTGCATCGGCACGGCCCCGCCGCCGTCACCCCGCACACCTTCACCGGGGTGCAGCGCTCCCTCCTCGCCAACCGCGTCTCGTACACCCTCGGCCTGCGCGGCCCCAGCCTGACCGTCGACACCGGCCAGTCCTCCTCCCTCGTCGCCGTCCACCTGGCCGTGGAGAGCCTGCGCCGCGGAGAGTGCACCCTCGCCCTCGCGGGCGGAGTCAACCTCATCCTGTCCCCCGAGAGCACCCTCGCCGTCGCCCGGCTCGGCGCGCTCTCGCCGGACGGCTGCTGCCACACCTTCGACGCCCGCGCCAACGGCTACGTCCGGGGCGAGGGCGGCGGTCTCGTCGTCCTCAAACCCCTCTCCCGGGCCCTCGCCGACGGTGACCGCGTGCACTGCCTGATCCGGGGCAGCGCCGTCAACAACGACGGCGGCGGCAGCGCCCTGACCGTCCCCGACCCCCGGGCGCAGCGCGAGGTGCTCACCCTCGCCTGCGAGCGGGCGGGCATCGAGCCGGGGGACGTCCAGTACGTCGAGCTCCACGGCACCGGCACCCCCGAGGGCGACCCCGCCGAGGCCGCCGCGCTCGGACAGGCGCTGGGCGCGTTCCGGCCGGCCGGCCGGCCGCTGCGCGTCGGGTCGGTCAAGACCAACATCGGGCACCTGGAGGGCGCGGCCGGTATCGCCGGCCTCCTGAAGACGGTGCTGTGCCTGCGCGACGCCCGCCTCGTCCCCACCCTGCACCACGACACGCCCCACCCCCGGATCCCCTTGCACGACCTCGGCCTCACCGTCCAGCGCACCACCGAGCCCTGGCCCGACACCGAGGGACCACGCGTCGCCGGCGTCAGCTCCTTCGGGCTCGGCGGCACCAACTGCCACATGATCCTGTCGAGTTGGGAGGGGAAGGAAGGCGGGAGCGCGCTGGACCCGGGCCCTGGCGGGGAGGACGAGGGCGTCGACGGCCGGGGTGGAAGCCCGGACACCGGGGCGGACGCGGACACCGGGGAGCAGCGGACCGCGGTCGTTCCGTGGGTGCTCTCCGCCAGGACGCCCGAAGCGCTCGCCGATCAGGCGCGGGCCCTGCTGGAAGCCGCCCCGGACGCACCGCCGGCCGACATCGGCCACGCGCTGCTGACGACCCGCACCCTGTTCCCGCACCGCGCGGTGGTGCTCGCAGCCGACAGCCCGGCCGGGACGCGCGGCCTCGCCGCACTCGCCTCCGGTGAACGGACCCCCGACCTGGTCACCCACCCCGGCCCCCTGCCGCCCGCGGGAGCGGGTCCCGTCTTCGTCTTCCCCGGCCAGGGCTCGCAGTGGGTCGGCATGGCCGCCGAACTCCTCGACAGCGACACCGACTTCGCCGCCGCGTGGGCCCGCTGCGAGGAGCCCCTCACGGCCTGCGTCGACTGGTCGCCGACCGACGTCCTGCGCGCCGCCCCCGACGCCCCGGGGCTCGACCGGGTCGACGTGCTGCAACCCGTCCTGTGGGCCGTCATGGTCAGCCTCGCCGAGGTCTGGCGCGCCCACGGCGTCGAGCCCGCCGCGGTCGTCGGACACTCCCAGGGCGAGGTCGCCGCGGCCTGTGTGGCGGGCGTGCTCTCCCTGACGGACGGCGCCCGGATCGCCGTACGCCGTGCCGAACTGATCGCCCGCCGACTCTCGGGCCGGGGCGGCATGGTGGCCGTACCCGAGTCGGAGGCCCGCGTCCGGGCGCGGCTGGCGGCCCTCGGCGGACGCGTCGAGGTCGCCGCCGTCAACGGCCCCGGCGCGGTCGTGGTGTCCGGCGCCCCCGACGCACTGGAGGAACTGCTCGCCTCGTGCGCCGCCGACGACGTCCGCGCCCGCCAGGTCGCCGTCGACTACGCCTCCCACTCGTCCCACGTCGAGGACGTCCGCGCCGCACTCCTCGACGCGCTCGCCGACGTCACCCCGCTGCCGGGCCGTGTCCCGCTGTACTCCACCGTCGAGCCCGGACGGATCGTGCTCGGGGAGGACGGGCCGCGCCAGGACGGCACCTACTGGTACCGGAACCTGCGGGAGCCGGTCGCCTTCGCCCCCGCCGTCACCGCCCTGGCGCGGGCCGGCCACCACACCTTCATCGAGATCAGCCCGCACCCGGTCCTCACCACGGCGGTCGCCGCGACCGTGGAGGAGACCGGCACGGCGCCCGTGGTGGTCCCCACGCTGCGCCGCAACCACGGCGGACCCGCGCAGATCACCGCCGCGCTGGCCCAGGCGTTCGTCGCGGGCACCGATGTCGACTGGGCGCCCGCCTCCGCCGGACACCGGCCCGCCCCACGCCTCGACCTGCCCACGTACCCCTTCCAGCGGCGCAGCCACTGGCTGGCTCCGGCCGAGGGCCAGGAGGGGTGGCCCGGCACGGCCCCGGGCACGCGTGCCGAGGGCGTGCCGGCTCCGTGGACGAGTGGCGGGGATGCGGCAGGCGCGCGTGCCGAGCGCGCGGGGGCGGTGCCCGACCGCCCGCGTGATCCACGTGGCCCGCGTGACCTGCTCGACCTCGTGCGGGCGGAGGCGGCCCTGGTCCTCGGGCACCGGTCGGCGGCGGACGTCGCCCCCGAACTGACCTTCAAGGATCTGGGCTTCGACTCCCACCTGGCGCTCGAACTGCGCAACCGGCTGGGCGCCGTGACGGGCCGGCGGCTGCCCACCACCCTGTTGTTCGACCACCCCACGCCCACGGAGGTCGCCCGGCGACTCACCGAGGACGGCACGGCGGAGACCAGGCCCACCACGGGCGTTCCCGTCCCCGCCGACGAGCCCGTCGCGATCGTCGGCATGGCCTGCCGGCTGCCCGGCGGCCTCAACGACCCCGAGGGACTGTGGCGGGCCGTCATGGCCGGCGTCGACGCGATCTCCCCGCCGCCGGCCGACCGCGGCTGGGGCGACGGCACCCACCGGGGCGGATTCCTCGCCGACGCCGCCGACTTCGACGCCGACCTGTTCGGCATCGCGCCGCGTGAGGCCCTGGCGATGGACCCCCAGCAGCGCCTGCTCCTGGAGACGGCCTGGGAGGCCCTCGAACGGGCCGGTGTCGCCCCCTCCTCCCTGCGGTCCACCCGGACCGGCGTCTACGTCGGCGCCATGTCCCAGGAGTACGGGCCCCGGCTCCACGAGGCGCCCGACGACCTGCGGGGCCACCTGCTCACCGGGAACACCGCCGGAGTCCTCTCCGGCCGTCTGTCGTACGTCCTCGGCTGTGAGGGACCCGCCGTCACCGTGGACACGGCCTGTTCGTCGTCACTGGTCGCGCTCCACCTCGCCGTCGAGTCCCTGCGCCGAGGGGAGTGCACGACGGCGCTCGCCGCCGGCGTGGCGGTGATGGCCACACCCGGTCTGTTCGAGGAGTTCGCCCGGCAGGGCGGGCTGGCGGGCGACGGCAGGTGCAAGGCGTTCGCCTCGGGGGCCGACGGCACCGGCTGGTCCGAGGGCGTGGGCGTCCTCGTCGTGGAACGGCTCTCCGACGCCCTCCGCAACGGCCGTACGGTCCTGGCCGTGCTGCGCGGTTCCGCGATCAACCAGGACGGCGCCTCCAACGGTCTCACCGCGCCCAACGGCCCCGCCCAGCAGGCAGTGATCCGCGACGCGCTGGCCCGTGCCGGACTGTCGGCGTCGGACGTGGACGCCGTGGAGGCCCATGGCACCGGGACCCGGCTCGGCGACCCGATCGAGGCGCACGCGCTCCTCGCCACCTACGGGCAGGACCGCGAGCGGCCGCTGTACCTGGGGTCGTTGAAGTCGAACATCGGGCATGCCCAGGCGGCGGCCGGTGTGGCGGGCGTCATCAAGACCGTGCTGGCCCTGCGGCACGGGACACTGCCGCGCACCCTGCACGTGGACGAACCGACGGCGGAGGTGGACTGGTCGGCGGGGGCCGTGGAACTGCTGACGGAGGCGCGGCCGTGGCCGGACACCGGCCGTCCCCGCCGGGCGGCGGTGTCGTCGTTCGGGATCAGCGGGACGAACGCACACGTCGTCCTGGAGGAGGCCCCCCTCGTGGACGCCCCCGAGGCCGAGGCGATCCGGACCGGCACCGGTCCCGGCCCAGGTCGCCTCGCGTCCCCCATACCCCTCGTACTGTCCGCCGCGACCGAGCAGGCGTTGACGGCGCAGGTCACGCGGATGCGGGCGCGGCTGGCCGTCGTGCCGCAGGTGGAGGGCGCCTTCGGGGAACCCGGTGGGCTCGCCCGTATCGGGCACGCGCTCGCGGTCACCCGTGCCGCGCTCCCGCACCGGGCCGCCGTCGTCGCCGCCGACCGCGCGGAGGCGCTGGCCGGGCTCGACGCCCTGGCCTCCGGCGCCGGCACGGCCTCGGCGTTCCGGGCGACGGCCGTCGAGGGCCGCACCGTGTTCCTCTTCACCGGCCAGGGCAGCCAACGACGCGGCATGGGAACGGAGTTGGCCGCGGCGCAGCCCGTGTTCCGGCGCGCGCTGGACGAGGTGGCCGCGCACCTCGAACCGCATCTGGCGCAGCCCCTCACGAAGGTGTTGGCCGACGAGACGGGCCTGCTCGACCGCACCGAGTACGCCCAACCCGCCCTGTTCGCGCTGGAAGTGGCGCTCTTCCGCCAGCTGGAGCACTGGGGCATCGTCCCCGACCATCTGCTCGGGCACTCCGTCGGCGCGCTCGCGGCGGCGCACGTCGCCGGGGTGTTCTCCCTGCCCGACGCCTGCCGCCTCGTCGCCGCACGGGGCCGGCTGATGCAGGCGCTGCCCGGGACCGGCGCCATGGCGGCCGTGGAGGCCACCGAGGAGGAGATCCTGCCCGACCTCGCCGGCCGGGAGGACCAGATCGGCCTCGCCGCCGTCAACGGCCCAGCCGCCGTGGTGATCTCCGGCGACACGGAGGCCGTGACGCGTACGGCACGGGACTGGGAACGACGGGGCCGCCGCATCCGGATGCTGCGCGTCTCCCACGCCTTCCACTCGCCCCACATGGACCCGATGCTCGCCGCCTTCGAGGAGGTCGCCCACTCGGTCGCCTACCACCCTCCGGCCCTGTCGGTCATCAGCGACCGCACCGGCGGGGAGGCGACCGCCGACGACCTGTGCTCACCGGCCCACTGGGTCCGCCACGTCCGCGAGACGGTCCGCTTCCACGCCGCCGTGCTGCGGCTGAGGGACCTGGGAACCACCCGCTACGTCGAGTTGGGGCCGGACGGCGTGCTCAGCGCGATGGTCCGGGAGTCCCTGACGGAGGAGCCCGGCACGCCCGCCCCCGCCCTCGTCGTGCCGGTCCTGCGCCGGGACCGGGCGGAGGCGCCGGGCGCGGCGGAGGCCGTGGCGCGACTGCACGTGACCGGCCACACCCCCGACTGGGGCGCGGTCTTCGCGGGACATCCGCCCGCCGGCCCCGACACACTCCCGACGTACGCCTTCCAGCGCCGCCGCTACTGGGTGGCCCCCACCCCGGCCCGCACCACCACAGCGCCCGGCGCCACCCCGCTCGACCACCCGCTGCTCACCTCGGCCGTCACGCTCGCCGACTCCGGGCACACCCTGCTGACCGGACGCGTCGACGCCGTCGGACAGCCCTGGCTCACCGACCGCACCGTCCTCGACAGGGTGTCCGTCCCCGACTCGGTCCTGCTGGACCTCGCGGTCGTCGCGGCCCGGGAGACCGGCGCGGGCCGGGTCGCGCACCTGCTGCCCGTGACACCGCTGGTACCGCCCCGGCGCGGTGCCCTGGACCTCCAGGTCACGGTCGGCCCGCAGGGCGGCGCGCACGGTCACCGCTCCGTGACCGTGCACGCCCGCCCCCACGACGGCGACACCGGATGGATCCGGCACGCCGAGGGCACCCTGGCCACCGCCCCCGTGGCGGGGCACGCCCCCGGGACCGGTGGGGAGCGCCCGTCGCACGTCGCCGCCCCTTCCGGGGGTGTAGCCACGTGGCCGCCGACAGGTGCCGAGCCCGTCGACGTGCGGCCGTCGGCCGCCGACGGGCCCGACCTCGCGGACGCGGTCGTGCACGGGCCGGGCCTCGCCGGGCTCCGCGCGCTGTGGCGGCGGGGCACCGAGGTCTGGGCCGAGCTGATCACGCCGGACGCCGACCAGGTCGCCGCCGAGGACTTCGGACTGCACCCGGCACTCCTGGAGAGCGTGCTGCACGCCCTGAGGCTCACCCGGACGGGCGGCGCGGCGCTCTGGCACTCGGCGACCTACCGGAACGTCACGGTGCGGGGCACGCCCACCGGACGGCTGCGAGCCCGCATCACACCGACGGACGGCGACACCGTCACCGTCACCGTCACCGACACCGACGGGCGGGCGGTCGCGACGGTCGGCGCCCTCACCCCGCGCCACCGGCCCGCGCCCGCGGAGGCTTCCGCCCACCCCTACGACGAGGCCCTCCCGTACGAGCTGGCCTGGCGTCCCCTGGAGCCGCCGCCCGGCACACCGCCGGACCGCTGGGCCCTGGTCGGCGATCCGCGCACTCTCCCGGCCGGTTTCGTACCGGACGCGGACCGCCACCCGGACCTCGCCTCCCTCCTCGCCGTACCGGTCCCGCTGCCCGAGACGGTCGTCACCCGCTGCACGACCGCCACGGACGCCGTCCCTCCCGACGCCTTCCCCTCCGACGCCGCTCCTTCCGACGCCACCTCGCCCGCCGAGCAGTCCTTCTCCGGCGCCTCCGCGCCCGACGCCGCCCGTGCCGCCGCGCACCGGGCCGCGGGGCTGGCGCGGGCGTGGCTGGCCGAGGACCGCCTCACCGACGTACGGCTGGTCGTCGTCACCCGGCGCGCCGTCGCGGCCGGTGACGGACCGTGCGAACCCGCCGAGGCACCCGTGTGGGGCCTGTTCCGCTCGGCTCAGACCGAGCACCCGGGCCGGTTCGTCCTGGTGGACCTCGACGACGACCCGGCGTCCGCCACCGCGCTGCCCACCGCTGCCGCCTGCGGAGAGCCCCAGATCGCGGTGCGCGCGGGCCGCCTGTACGCGCCCCGCGTCGTCCGGCCGGCGGCCCGAGCCGCCGACCTGGACCGAGGCGGCACTCCCCGGACGCCGCCGCGCGGGAAAGCGGCGGCCCCCACCCCGTACGCGACCCGCGGCGGCCTGAACGGCACCTCCCGCGCCCCGGTCGGCCTCCTCGCCGACCGGAGCGGCACGGCCCTCGACCCGAACGGCACCGTTCTCGTCACCGGCGGTACCGGTGCCCTCGGGCGGCTCGTCGCCCGGCACCTCGTGGCCCGTCACGGGGTACGCAGGCTGCTGCTGGTCAGCCGCCGGGGCGCCGACGCCCCCGAGGCGGCCGGGATCGAGGCCGCCCTCCGCCGGGACGCGGACGTCCACGTCACGATCGCCGCCTGCGACACGGCGGACCGGGACGCGCTCGCCGCCGTCCTCGCGGGGATACCCGACGCCCATCCCCTGACGGCGGTCGTGCACACCGCGGGTGTTCTGCACGACGCCGTGGTGGAGGCCATCGAGCCCGGCGACCTGGACCGCGTCCTGCGGCCCAAGGTCGACGCCGCGTGGAACCTGCACGAGCTGACCGCCGACGCCGGCCTCTCCGCGTTCGTCCTGTTCTCCTCCGTGTCCGGCGTCAACGGCGCTGCCGGCCAGGGCAGTTACGCGGCAGGCAACGCCTTCCTCGACGCCCTGGCCCAACTGCGCCGCGGCCAGGGGCTGCCCGCCGTGTCCCTCGCCTGGGGACCGTGGGCCCCGGAAGCCGGTGCCCCGCTCGCCGCGGACCCGGCCGGCACGGACCCGGTCGACGGACCCGCGACGGGCATGACCGCCGGGCTCAGCGACACCGACCTGCGCCGGATGCGCCGTACCGGACTCCTGCCGCTCGACCCGGAACAGGGCCTCGCGCTCCTGGACGCCGCCCTGCTGAGGCCGGGCCCCGCGCTGCGGCTTCCGCTGGCGCTCTCCCTGCCGGTGGTGCGCCGCGCCGCGCACGACGGAGAAGCCTCACCGCTGTACCGGGAACTGGCAGGCAGCGCCTGGCGCGACCCCGCCGGGGCGGCCGCCGGGACCGGCCCCGGCGGCGACGAGCGGGCCGACAGCGAGGCCGCACGCCTCACCGTCGCCGGCGGACTCACCGCCCCGGAACAGGAGGCCGCCCTCCTCGAACAGGTCCGCGGGCACGCCGCAGCGGTCCTCGGCCACCGGGACGGGCGGCGCGTGGACGCCGCCCGCACCTTCAAGGAGTTGGGGTTCGACTCACTGATGGGCGTCGAGCTGCGCAACCGGCTGACCGCCGCGAGCGGTCACCGCATGCCCGCCGGGCTGCTGTTCAACCAGCCCACACCGGCGGCCGTCGCCCGCTACCTGCGCACCCGGCTCGCGCCGGCGCCCCGGTCCGCCGCGGGTTCGCTCGACGACGGGATCGGCCACCTGGAGGACCTCCTGACCCGGACACCCGCCGAACCCGGCGAACTGCACGCCGCGGCGCGGCGCCTGCGCGCCCTGCTCGCCCGGTGCGAGGAGCGGTCCGCGGTCATCTCCACGGCGGTCGCGGCCGTACCCCCACCGGCGGGCGGCAACGGCACACCCCGGGCAGGCACCGCCACGAACGGCGCCGGTGCCGGGCAGGACGACGCCGGCGACGGGAACGGCGACGGCGACGTACGCGCGGCGCTCCGGACGGCGAGCGTCGACGAGATCTTCTCCTTCATCGACCGGGAACTCGGTACCGACCTGCAGGAGCGCGGGGAGTGACGCACATGGCGGAAGCGGAAGCGGAGAAGCTGGTCGAGTACCTCAAGCGGGTCACGGCCGAACTCCACGAGACCCGGGGGCGGTTGCGCGCGGCCGAGGACAGCGCGCGCGAACCGGTCGCGATCGTCGGGGTCGGCTGCCGCCTGCCCGGCGGCGCGGACTCGCCGGGGCGGCTGTGGGACCTCGTGGCCGGCGGCCACGACGCCATCGGTGAGGTGCCCGCCGACCGAGGCTGGGACGTGGCGTACCCGGGCGGCTTCCTGACGGACGTGGCGGGCTTCGACGCCGCCTTCTTCGGGATCTCCCCGCGCGAGGCCGCGGCGATGGACCCGCAGCAGCGGCTGCTCCTGGAGACCGCCTGGGAGGCGTTCGAACGTGCCGGGATCGCCCCACGCTCGCCCGCGTCCCGGCGTACCGGCGTCTTCGCGGGCCTGGTCTCCCAGGAGTACGGGCCGCGGCTGGACGAGGCGTCCGACGACACCGGCGGCCATGTGCTCACCGGGACCACCGCGAGCGTCGCCTCCGGCCGCATCGCCTACACCTTCGACTTCGACGGCCCGGCGGTCACCGTGGACACCGCCTGCTCCTCCTCGCTGGTCGCGCTGCACCTCGCCGCCCAGGCGCTGCGGCGCGGCGACTGCGACCTGGCCCTCGCGGGCGGCGTGTGCGTGCTGCCCACCCCGGGCACGTTCCTCAGCTTCGAACGGCAGGGCGGCCTCGCCGCGGACGGCCGCTGCAAGGCGTTCGGCGCGGGCGCCGACGGCACCGGCTGGTCGGAGGGCGCCGTCCTCCTCCTCGTCGAGCGGCTCTCCGACGCCCGCCGCCACGGGCACCCGGTCCTCGCGGTCGTCCGGGGCACGGCCGTCAACCAGGACGGCGCGTCCAACGGCCTCAGCGCGCCCAGCGGACCCGCACAGGAACGCGTCATCCGGGCCGCACTCGCCGACGCCGGACTCACCCCCGCCGACATCGACGCCGTGGAGGCCCACGGCACCGGAACCCGCCTCGGCGACCCCATCGAGGCGGAGGCGCTGCTCGCCGTCTACGGGGAGGGCCGCACCTCGGACCGGCCCCTGTGGCTGGGGTCCCTCAAGTCCAACATCGGCCACACCCAGGCCGCCGCGGGCGCCGCCGGTGTCCTCAAGACGCTGCTGGCGATGCGGCACGGGATCCTGCCGCCGACCCTGCACGCGTCCGAACCCACCTCCGAGGTGGACTGGTCCGACGGCACCGTACGCCTGCTGACGGAGGGCCGGCCGTGGCCGGACTCGGGCCGGCCCCGTCGCGCGGGTGTCTCCTCGTTCGGCATCAGCGGCACCAACGCCCACGTCATCCTCGAACAGGCCCCCGACGATCGCGAGTCCGGCACCGCCCCGGAGCCGACCGGGCCCGCCCCGTTCGCCGTGCCGCCCCTGCTGCCCTGGCCGTTCACCGGGCGCTCCCGTGCCGCGCTGCGGGACCGGGCCCGCACCCTGCACCGGCACCTGGAGGACACCCCCGACGCGTCCGCCGCCGACGTCGCCTGGACGCTGGCGACGACCCGCGCCCCCCTGGAGCACCGCGCGGTCGCCCTCGCCCCGGACCGCGGCGGACTGCTCGCCCTGCTCGCGGGGGCGGCCGACGACCCCGCCCCGCACGGGCTCGTGCACGGCCACCACCCGGCCCCCGGACCGGCCCGCACCGTGTTCGTCTTCCCCGGCCAGGGCTCCCAGTGGGCGGGCATGGCGGTGGACCTGCTGGACGCCTCACCGGCGTTCGCGCGCCGTATGGCCGCGTGCGAGGCCGCCCTCGCCCCGTTCACCGACTGGCGGCTCACCGAGGTGCTGCGCGCCCCCGACGTCGCCGACCTGCTGACACGGGTGGACGTCGTGCAGCCGGTGCTCTGGGCGACCATGGTGTCCCTCGCCGAGCTGTGGGCCTCCTGCGGTGTCCGGCCCGACGCCGTCATGGGGCACTCCCAGGGGGAGATCGCCGCCGCCGTCGTCGCCGGCGCGCTCACCCTCGACGACGGCGCCCGCGTCGTCGCCCTGCGCTCCCGGGCCCTGACCGAACTGCCGGCCGGCGGAGGCATGCTCTCCGTCGCCGAACCCGCCGACGCCGTACGCGCACGCCTCGCCCCCTGGGCCGGCCGCCTCGACATCGGCGCCGTCAACGGCCCCGCCGCGGTCGTCGTCACCGGCGACGCGACCGCCCTCGACGAACTGGAGGCCCACTGCGCCCGCGACGGGGCCCGCGCCCGGCGCGTCAACGTCGACTACGCCTCCCACTCCCCGAGGATCACCGCCCTGGAGGACCGCATCACCGGCCTCCTCGCCCCGGTGCGCCCGCGCCCCGGCCGTACCGCCTACTACTCCTCCCTCACCGGTGGACGCCTGGACACCGCCGGGCTCGACGCCGGCTACTGGTACCGCAGCCTCCGTCACACCGTCCGGTTCGAGGAGGCGACCCGCGCCGCGCTCGACGACGGCCACACCCTGTTCGTCGAGATCAGCCCGCACCCGGTGCTCGTCGCGGCCGTCCAGGACACCGTGGAGGCCGCCGAGTCCGCCGCCACGGTCACCGGCACGCTGCGCCGAGGGCCCGGCGGCCGTCCCGAACGGTTCGTGGAGGCACTCGCGGAGGCGTACGCGCACGGCGCCCCCGTCGACTGGACGGCCCTGCTCGCCGGCACCGGGGCCCGCCGGGTCGACCTGCCCACCTACCCCTTCCAGCGCTCCCGGCACTGGCTGGACCGGCCCGCGCCCGCCACCGCGGACGACCCCGCGACGACGGCCCTGTGGGAGGCCGTCGACCGGGACGACACACCTGCGGTGGCCGAACAACTGGGCGTCCGGTCCGACGACTCCCTCGCCGGGACCGTGCGCGCGCTCGCCGCCTGGCGGGCGGCGGCCCGCCGTACCGCCGCCATCGACCGCTGCCGCTACCGCGTCACCTGGAAACCCGTCCCGGAACCGAGCGGCGCCCGGCCCACCGGCGACTGGGTCCTCCTCGTCCCCGGCCCCACCCCGACGGCCGACTGGGTGGCGGACACCCTGCTCGCCCGCGGCGCCGACCACGTCGACCGGATCACCGTCACCACCGCCACCAGACGCGACGAACTCGCCGCACTGCTGCGCCGCCACGCCTCCGCGGCCGGTGTCGTCTCCCTGCTCGCCACCGACGTACGGCCGCACCCCGACCACCCGGACGTCCCCGCCGGCACCGCCACCACCCTCACAGCCGTCCAGGCCCTGCTGGACGCGGGCGGCACCGGCCCACTGTGGTGCCTGACCCGGGGCGCGGTCGCCACGGGGGCCGACGGGACGACCCGCGCGCAGGCGACGGCCCGCACCGGTGGAACGCCCGGCGCGGGCACGCCGATCTCCATGGACCGTACGGCCCCCGACGGCAGGACGACCCGCGTCGGCGGGACGGCTTCCGAGGGCGGCGGCGCGACCCCCATCGGCGGGACGATCCCCGCCGACGGAACGACCTCCGACGGCGGGACGACCCCCGCCGACGGAGCTGCTCGCGGATACGGGACGCCTCCCGTCGGCGGGACGATCCCCGCCGACGGGCCGGCCCTCGACGTCAGTCCCGAACAGGCCCAGGTCTGGGGGCTGGGCCGGGTCGTCGGACTGGAGACGACCCCCGGTGTGTGGGGCGGCCTCATCGACCTGCCCGACCGGCCCGACGACACGACGGCCCGCTCTCTCGCCGCCGTCCTGGCCGCCCCCGGTGACGAACAGGAGTGGGCGCTGCGCGCCACGGGCCCCCGCGTCCGCCGCCTCGTCCGCGCGCCACGCCCCACCACCGCTCCCGCCCCCCGCAAGCGGCCCCGCGGCACCGTCCTGATCACCGGCGGCACGGGTGCCCTCGGCGGACACGTCGCCCGGCGGCTCGCCCGGGACGGAGCGGACCACCTCGTCCTGACCGGCCGCCGAGGCGCCGACGCGCCCGGCGCCACCGACCTCGCCGAGGAACTGCGCGCCCTCGGCGCCCGGGTGACCCTCGCGGCCTGCGACGCCGCCGACCGGGACGCCCTGGCCGCCGTCCTCGACGCGATCCCCGCCGAGCACCCCCTCACCGCCGTCGTGCACGCCGCCGGCGTCAGCGCGCTCGACCGGCTCGACACCCTCACCCCCGCCGACCTCGCCGCGATGGCGGCCGGAAAGGTGAGCGGGGCCCGCCACCTCGACGAACTCACCGCCCACCTGGACCTCGACGCCTTCGTGCTGTTCTCCTCCGGCGCGGCCGTCTGGGGCGGCGCTCGCCAGGCCGCCTACGCCGCCGCCAACGCCCACCTCGACGCCCTCGCCGCCCGCCGCCGCGCCCGCGGCCTCACCGCCACCTGTGTGTCCTGGGGGAGTTGGGGCGGGGGCGGCATGGTCGACGCCCGCGCCCAGCGCGTGTTCGAGCGGATCGGCGTACGGGCCATGGACCCGGACACCGCCGTCGGCGCGCTGTTCGACGCCGTCGCCCACGACGAGACGGCGCTGACGGTCACCGACATGGACTGGCGGGCCTTCGCCACCGGCTTCCGTCTCTCCCGGCACCGCAGCCTCCTCGACGACCTCCCCGAGGCGGCGCCCCGGACGACCGAACCGGCCCCGGACGAGCGGCGGACGGCCGCCGCACCCGCGCTGGTGGAGTCCCTCGCGGGCCTGACCGACCGTGAACGCGATCGCCGTCTGCTGGACCTCGTCCGCTCGTCGGCCGCGGCGGCACTCGGCCACAGCGACGCGGCCGACGTCGCCGCCGACGCCGCCTTCCGCGACCTGGGCCTCGACTCGGTGACCGCCCTGGACCTGCGCAACCGGCTCACCGCCGCCACCGGTCTGCGGTTGCCCGGCACCCTGGTCTTCGACCATCCGACCCCCACCGCGGTCGCCGCCGAACTGCGCACCCTGCTGGCCCCGCGACCCGCCGCGGCACCGGCACCGTCACGCGCCGGAGCATCCGCCGGGGACCCCGTGGGCGACGACCCCGTGGCCGTCGTGGCCATGGCCTGCCGTCTGCCCGGCGGCGTCGGCTCGCCCGAGGACCTGTGGCGCCTCGTCGCCGAGGGCCGCGACGGCATCACGCCCTTCCCCACCGACCGGGGCTGGCACACCACCGCTCCGGGCGACGAACGCGCCCTCCCCACCGAGGGCGGCTTCCTCCACGACCTGGCCGGGTTCGACGCCGCGTTCTTCGGTATCTCCCCGCGCGAGGCACTGGCGACGGACCCCCAACAGCGGCTCCTCCTGGAGACCTCCTGGGAGGCTCTGGAACGGGCAGGCATCGACCCCCTCTCGCTGCGCGGCAGCCGCACCGGGGTCTTCGTCGGCGCCGGCCACTTCGACTACGCCGCCCTGGCCCTCACCACCGAGGAGGGCAGGGACTACGCCATCACCGGCTCCGCCGGCAGCGTCCTCTCCGGCCGCATCGCCTACACGCTGGGTCTGGAGGGCCCGGCGGTGACCGTCGACACGGCCTGCTCGTCCTCCCTGGTCGCCCTCCACAACGCCGTCCGGGCGCTGCGCGACGACGAGTGCGGCCTCGCCCTCGTCGGCGGCGCCGCCGTGATGGCCACCACCGCCGCGTTCGAGGCATTCGCCCGCCAGGGCGGTCTCGCCTCCGACGGCCGTTGCAAGGCGTTCGCCGACGGTGCGGACGGCACGGGCTGGGGT
>NZ_OLMK01000085.1 GCF_900290235.1 Streptomyces sp. MA5143a | reverse complement strand
CGTACGGGCAGGACCGTGAACGGCCGCTGTACCTGGGGTCGTTGAAGTCGAACATCGGGCATGCCCAAGCTGCGGCCGGGGTGGCGGGCGTCATCAAGACGGTCATGGCGATGCGGCACGGGACGCTGCCGCGCACCCTGCACGTGGACGAGCCGTCACGGCACGTCGACTGGTCGGCGGGCGCGGTGGAACTGCTCACGGAGAACCGGCCCTGGCCGGAAACGGGACGTCCGCGCCGGGCAGGCGTGTCCGCGTTCGGAGTGAGCGGGACCAACGCCCACCTCATCCTCGAACAGGGCGACGACACCCGGGCGGAGCCTGCCACGGACACCGCCCGCCCGCTGCCCGTCGTCCCGCTGCTGCTCTCGGCTCGCGGGCCGGCCGCTCTGCGGGCACAGGCGGTTCGTCTGCGCGACCACCTGGAGCGCGACGCAAACGCGCCCGCCCTGCACGACATCGGCCTCACCCTGGCCGCGCACCGTGCCGCGCTCGACCACCGTGCCGCCGTCCCGGTCATCGACCGCGAGTCCTTCCGCGCCGCGCTCGACGCACTGGCCGAGGATCGCCCGCATCCCTCGGTCATGCGGGGGAGGGCCGCCGGAAACGGTCTGGCGGTGGTGTTCTCGGGTCAGGGTTCGCAGCGGGTGGGGATGGGGCGTGGTCTGTATGAGGCGTTCCCGGTGTTCGCTTCCGCTTTCGACGAGGTGTGTGCGGGGTTCGAGGGGTTGTTGCCGGGTTCGTTGAAGGACGTGGTGTTCGGCGGTCCCGCCGAGGTGCTGGAGTCCACGGGGTGGGCCCAACCCGCCCTGTTCGCATTGGAAG
>NZ_OLMK01000090.1 GCF_900290235.1 Streptomyces sp. MA5143a | reverse complement strand
CGAGCCGGTGGCTGACGCGCCAGGGAGGGCCTCAGGTGCCCTGGCGGCAGGTGGGAGCGGCCCCGGAGCCCTACTAGGGGCTGTCGTCAAACTCCCGTCTGCCCCACGACGCCCGGCACGCACTCTCGCCGCGCCGGGCGAAAGCCCAAGTACGTCCAGTACGAGGACTTCCGCCCGGCACTCCCCCAAGCTCTTCGAGCAGGGGGTACCCCCAGAGCACGCACCGGACGCCGCAGGGCCGCCCTCTGGGCGACGACGGGAGTTTGACGACAGCCCCTAGAGGTCGCGGCCCACGAGGAACGTGGACAGGGCGCGCAGTTCGTCCCCGGCCAGGCCCTGGAGGGAGACGTCGGCGAGGGCGGTCTCGGCCGCCGCGATGTGGGCGCGCGCCTCGTCCAGCGCCGCCGCCCGGCCGCCCGCGGCCTCGACGAGCACGGCCACCTCGCGGGGGTCCCCTCCCGAGGTCAGCAGCGCGTCCAGACGCCGGGCCTCGGGGGACGGGGAGTCGAGCGCGGCGAGCACCGGGAAGGTCTTCTTGCGCTCCCGGAGGTCGTTGTGCACGGGTTTGCCGGTGACCGCGGGGTCGCCCCAGATGCCCAGGACGTCGTCGACGATCTGGAAGGCGAGCCCGAGACGGCGGCCGGCCAGGTCGAGCGCGGCGACCGCGGACGGCGAACCGCCGCCGAGCAGCGCGCCGAGCGCGGCCCCGCAGCCCAGCAGCGCACCCGTCTTCTGCTCGGCCATCGCCAGGTACTGCGCCGACCGCACCCGTTCCGGCCCCGTCCAGGGCCGTTCGGCGAACAGCAGGTCGTCCGCCTGGCCGCGCACCAGATCGCCCAGCGCCGCCGAGAGCATCCGCAACGCGGACGGACCCGCCTCGGTCGCGGCGAGCGTCTCGACGGCCAGCGCGAACAGGGCGTCACCCGCGAGGACCGCGGGCCCGGTGCCGTATGCCTTCCAGACCGTGGGGCGCCCTCGCCGCGCCTGGTCACCGTCCATGACGTCGTCGTGGAGCAGCGAGAAGACATGCGTCAGTTCCACCGCGACCGCCGCGGGGACACCGGCCCGGCCGGGGGCACCCACGGCCTCGGCGCCGAGCACGGCCAATGCCTGCCGCACCCCCTTGCCGCCGGACGCGGCGGTGGGGGCGCCGCCCACCTCGCACCAGCCGAGGGAGTACGCGGCCATCTCGCCCACCCAGGGGTGCGTCCGCCCGATCGCCTCCCGCAGCGCGGGCCGCACCGTCTCACGGCAGCGTCGCAGGACGAGGGGGACGTCGACCGGCGCCCGTAGCGCCGAGGAGACCGGCGTCACCGCCCCGCCTCCAGCCGGACACCACGCGCCCCCCGACTCCGGCCGACGGGATCGGCCGCGGCCGAACCGCCGGCTGCCCGCGGCGCCGGGCCGCCGGTTCCCGCCTGGGCGTCGACACCGCTTGCCGCGGCCCGTGCGCCACCACCGGAGCCCTCCTGCTCGGGGAGGCCGGCTTTTCGCCGAGCCCTGCCGTCGGCTTCCGCCCGGGCCCCGGAGCCGCTCCCCTCCTGCGCCCGGCCGCCGGTGCCTCCTTGCCGCCGTGCACGGGAATCCCCCTGCGGTCGGACCCCGAGTTCGGTGTGGGCCCGCGCCACCATCTCTCTGGCGTGCCGTAACCCGATCCGCTCCAACTCCCTCGCCAGGTCGGCGAGTTCGGCGGCCGTTTCGGCGTGGTCGCGGCCCAGCCGGGCGAGTGACTTGGCCAGCCCCAGCCGGGACAGCGCCTCCCCGCGTGGCTCGCTCATCTCGCGGAACTCCGCCAGCGCCCGCTCGTACGTGTCGCGCGCCTCGGCATAACGCCCCGCCCGGTAGAGGACGTTGCCCCGCATCTTGTGGTTGTAGGCCAACGCGCTGGACAGCCGCATCGCCCGGCAGGTGGTCTCCGCCTCCGACAGCAGCGCGAGCGCCCGCTCGACGTCACCGTCCCGCGCCGAGACGATGTCGGCCAGTCCGCGCAACGCCCACGCGTGGCCGCGCCGGTCGTCGGCACCCCCTGCGATCTGTGCCGCCTCCTCGAACAGCGCGTACGCGCTGTCGTACTCACCGCGCTGGCGGTGGATCTGCGCGATGCCCTCCAACGCCCACACCGTGTGCCGCGCCTCGCCGCGCCGCCGGGCCTCGGTCAGCAGTTGCTCGTGCAGCCGGGCGACGGCCTCGTAGTCGCCCTGGATCCGGCCCGTCTCGGCCAGCCCCGCGAGGGAGTAGCCGCGTACGACGACGTCCCCGCCCCGTTCGCCCATCTCGGCCGCGAGCCCGAGCAGCCGCCGGGCCAGCGGGAACGAGCCCCGTTGACGGGCCAGGGTGCCGCCGCTCCACAGGGCCCAGGCCATCGCTCCCAGGTCTCCCACCGCTCTGGCCGCCCGGTAACTCGCCTTCCACGCCCGGTCGGCCTCCCTGATCTGACCCAGCCGCCGGTGCGCCTCGGCCACCGCGAGCCCGGAGCGCGCCGCCTCGCCGTGCTCCCCGGCACGCTCGGCCTCCGACAACTGCCGTGTGCCGGCGGCCAGTACCTCGATGAGGGAGGAATTCACGGACAGGGTGGTGAGGGCGCCCTGGTATTCCGGGGCGAACGCCTTGCCGTACATGGTTGCCTTTCGTTCCGAATACACGCGACGCAGGCCGTCTCTGCGTATACACACCATCTCTACATCACGTGTATACATGGAGTGTATAGAGAGGCTGAAACAAGCCCTGGCCCGAGGGCCAGGGCGTCATCTGCTGCTGATCAAGACGTCAGGCACGTCAAGGAGGTTGCTCGTGCGGCGCAGATCACCTCACGAGGCGGCGGCTGCCTCGGCGTCGGCCTGGTCGGCGGCGGCCGCCGCCTTGGCGATGCCGAGGAAGCGCCGGATCGTCTCGACCGGCATGTCGAGCCCCTCCGAGGCGGACTGCTCCGTGCCGAACATCTGCACCGCCTCGGCGACGGCCAGGGCCAGCTCGACCTCCGCCTTGCGTACCTTGGCCTCGGCCTTGTCGACGGTGTCGACCACCGCCAGCTGGCGGCGCTGCTTCTCCTGAAGCCTCTGCTTGCGGGACGGGGTCTTCTCGGGGTGCTGCACAGTCATGACCAAGATCATAATCCGTCGCGCCCACCCCCGCCGCATCCCCAACTCGGTTGACCTGCAAGGGAGAACCAAGGCTTCCCGGTGACGTTTGTCGAGACGGTGGCTCGCGCGCGTGCCGGGTGCGCTGGTCGCCGCGACGGACGACGGCGACGTCCTGCTCCTTTCCCTTGCTGCCGGTGCCGCGGGCAGCCGTGGGGTGGACGGTGGGCCGTCGGGAGCCGCGGTCGCGGAGTTCGACGAAGGCGGACGAGACGCATCCGACCTGGCTCCGACTTCAGGCGGCCTGCAACGCCCCGCGCGAGCAGGACACATGACCGCCCACGGCGCCGGGCCGGGGCCGGGTCGTGCGTGACCGGGCGTAATTCGCTTGCTCCGGCCATGGGTTGACGCTGCACTGGGGCCGGACGCCACGAGTCGTGGCGCCGGCCTACGAGGAGGCAGCCGCAGCGATGCAGATCCGTTCCACGACCGATGACGACCTCGACGTTTTCATCGACACGGTCTACGCCGCGTTCGGACGCTTCCCGGAAACCCCGATCGAGGGCGGCGGGCTCTGGTGGTCGGCGCTCGAAACGAACCGTTGTCTGCTCGCCCTGACGGCCGACGGGCGCCCCGTCGGCACCGCCGCCGCGCACTCCTTCGAGCTCACCCTGCCCGGTGAGACCCTCGTCCCGGTCTCCGGGGTGACCGCCGTCGGTGTCCTGCCCTCGCACCGGCGCCAGGGCGTGCTCAGAGCGATGATGCGGCATCAGCTGGCCGAGCTGCGGGCCCGCGGGGAGTTCCTTTCCGTACTGCTGGCCTCCGAGGCCCCGATCTACGGCCGGTTCGGCTATGGACCGGCGACCTACACGGCGCGGGTGACGGTGCCGCGCCACCGGGCCGCCCTCACCGTTCCCCGGGCGCGCGGAGCGGCCGACGGGCCGGCGACCGGGGCCGACAACGGCTCGGTCGAGGTGCTGCGGCGTGCCGAGTGCGGCGAGACGCTGGAAGAGATCTACGACCGGTACCGCCGCGCCCAGCCCGGCGCGTTGTCCCGGCCGCACCGCTGGTGGGACCTGCGCGCGGGGCAGCCCCCCATCTCGCCGGCTCCGCGCTACGTCGCCGTCCACCGGGATGCCGACGGGCTCCCGGACGGGTACGCGAGCTACTCGATCGAGTCCGGCACCTTGACGGTCGACGAGACCATCACCACCGACGACACCGCCTTCACGGCCCTCGCCCGGTTCGTACTCGGACACGACCTGGTCTCCAAGGTGGTGTTCGGGCACGTCCAGCCCGAGCACCCGCTGCGCTGGCAGCTCGCGGACTTCCGCGCCGGCGAGGTGAGCAGCGACACCGACTGGCTCTGGGTGCGGCTCCTGGACATCCCGGCCGCGCTGACCGCGCGCGGCTGGTTCACCGACGGCGAGCTCGTGCTCGACGTCGAGGACCCCTTCCTCGGCGAGCACGGCCGCTACCTGCTGACCGTCCGGGACGGCAAGGCCGACTGCGTCCCGACGGACCGGGAACCCGACCTGTCCCTGGACGTGCGCGACCTGGGCTCGCTCTACCTCGGCGGCACCGCCGCCGGCACCCTGGTGCGTGCCGGACACATCCGGGCCCACCGCCCGGACGCCGTCACCCTCGCCGACGCCCTCTTCCGTGCCGAGCGCTCCCCGCACTGCCTGCACTGGTTCTGACCGTGTCCCCGCTCGCCGGGGCTGACGA
The DNA here is from genome assembly GCF_900290235.1 of Streptomyces sp. MA5143a. Lineage (GTDB taxonomy): Bacteria > Actinomycetota > Actinomycetes > Streptomycetales > Streptomycetaceae > Streptomyces. The sequence continues at coordinate 15,821 of NZ_OLMK01000090.1, read as the reverse complement.
CGGCCCCGGCAGGATGCCGTGCCGGACGCGAGCGACGAGGATCGGCACGGCGTCGAAAAAAATCTCGCGAGGGATGTCGAGAACCCGTGACCGGCTCCGTCCCCGTGGTGAAGGCGACCACAATGGGTCGCACGAGCATCGAGGAGAGAGACGATGGCCAAGTACCTGTTGCTCAAGCACTACCGTGGCGCCCCGGCAGCGGTGAACGACGTCCCGATGGACCGGTGGACGCCCGAGGAGATCTCGGCGCACATGCAGTACATGCACGACTTCGCCGCCCGGCTGGAGAAGACCGGCGAGTTCGTGGACGGTCAGGCGCTCGCCCCCGAGGGCACCTGGGTCCGGTACGACGGCGAGGGGCGCCCGCCGGTCACCGACGGCCCGTTCGCCGAGACCAAGGACCTCATCGCCGGCTGGATGGTGATCGACGTCGACAGCCACGAGCGGGCCGTGGAACTCGCCGGGGAACTGTCGGCCGCGCCCGGAGCGGGTGGGAAGCCGATCCACGAGTGGCTGGAGGTCCGCCCGTTCCTGACCGCGCCGCCCACCATCACGGAGTGACCACCCCGATGGACGAGGATCACGGAGTGACCACCCTGATGGACGAGGATCACGGAGTGACCACCCTGATGGACGAGGCCCTGCTCCGCGACCTCACGCCCGGAGTCCTCGCCGTCCTCGTCCGCCGCGGAGCCGACTTCGCGGCGGCCGAGGACGCCGTCCAGGACGCGCTGGTCGAAGCGCTGCGCGTCTGGCCGGCCGACCCTCCACGCGACTCCAAGGGCTGGCTGGTCACGGTCGCCTGGCGCAAGTTCCTCGACGCGACGCGCGCGGACACCGCCCGCCGCCGGCGCGAGGACCTCGTCGAGGACGAGCCGGCCCCCGGGCCGGCGCCCGCCGCCGACGACACGCTCCAGCTGTACTTCCTGTGCGCCCACCCCTCACTCACCCCGTCGTCGGCGGTCGCGCTCACCCTGCGCGCCGTCGGCGGGCTGACCACCCGGCAGATCGCCCGCGCCTATCTGGTCCCCGAGGCGACCATGGCCCAGCGCATCAGCCGGGCCAAGCGGACCGTCTCCGGGGTGCGGTTCGACCAGCCGGGTGACGTCGCCACCGTCCTGCGCGTCCTCTACCTGGTCTTCAACGAGGGGTACTCGGGCGACGTCGACCTGGCGGCCGAGGCCATCCGGCTCACCCGGCAGCTCGCCGCCCGGATCGACCACCCCGAGGTGGCGGGACTGCTCGCGCTCATGCTGCTCCACCACGCCCGGCGCGCCGCCCGCACCGCATCCGACGGCAGCCTGGTGCCGCTCGCCGAGCAGGACCGGAGCCGGTGGGACACGAAACTGATCGCCGAGGGCGTCGGGATCCTCCAGGCGGCGCTCGCCCGGGACCGGCTCGGCGAGTTCCAGGCACAGGCCGCCGTCGCCGCGCTGCACGCCGACGCGCCCACCGCCGAGGAGACGGACTGGGTGCAGATCGTCGAGTGGTACGACGAGCTCGTACGGCTGACCGACAACCCCGTCGTCCGGCTCAACCGTGCCGTCGCCGTGGGGGAGGCCGACGGGCCACGCGCCGGTCTGGCGGCCCTCGCGAGCCTGGACGACTCCCTGCCCCGCCACACCGCCGTGGCCGCCCACCTCCACGAACGCGACGGCGACCTGACGACGGCGGCCCGCCTGTACGCCGAGGCGGCCCGCAAGGCACCCAACACCGCCGAACGCGACCACCTGACCCGCCAGGCGGCCCGGCTCAACACCCAAGGGCGTCGCTGACGACGGCTGGGGGGCGAGGGGGACGTTGATGCGGGGCGGGGGAACCGAGGGGCCCGGCTCCACAGAGGCTCCGCCCGGCCGGGCTTGCTCGACCTGCCCTCACGAGGCGCCGGACATACATTCGATCCATGGAGGAGATGCCGCGACGCATCGACCCCTCCTCGGACCGGGCGACCGCCGCGCTCCTGCTCGGATGTCCACCGGGACAGGTCGGGTCCTGCCCGCGCTGCCAGGGGCTCACCCGGCGCTACGGCCCGAGGGCACGAGTGCTGTGCGCGGCCTGCCGAGCAGCGGACCGCGCGGACGCCGGGAACCGGGGCGGCTGACCGCCCGCATCCCCCGTCACCCGGGGCGGCTGACCGCCCGCATCCCCCTCACTCCGGCCCCATGAGTCTTCCGTCCTGCCCGCCCGGCCCCGACCCCTCGTCGAACTCCGTCACCTCGTCCGGTGTCATGTCCTCCCGGAGGCGGGCGAAGCGGGCCGGGTGGCGCCAGGCTCCGTGGACCTGGGCGGTGTCCACGGCCATCTCGGCCACCAGGTCCGGCTCGACGAGGACGACCTCCAGGGGTGTGCGCGAGCCCCAGGACGTCGTGAAACGGGTCCCCTCCCAGGGGTGGCCCGGTCGGGCCGGGGACAGCCGGGCGGCGATGTCCTGCACCGCCTCGGGGTGCAGCGGGGTGCTGCGGGCCACCAGGCGGAGGACTCCCTCGCGGTCGTAGCGGCCGAGGAGGACGGACTGCGGCCTGCGCAGGGTGCCCGTCACGGCACCGACGATGCCCTCCGCGGTGTCCCGGCGCCGGATCTTGTACCAGCCGCGCGTCCCCGGCAGATACCGCTGTCGCAGGCCCTTGACCACGAGCCCCTCCACGCCGGGCACCCGCGTCCAGGAGGCCAGCCACTCCCGCGCGGTGGCCGGGTCGCGCGTCTCCGGGCAGAGGGTCCACGGCGCCGTGAGTCCGTGGCCGGTGAACAGCTCCTCCAGCGTCGCGCGCCGCTCGGCGTACGGTCGGCGGAGGAGTTCCACGCCGTCGGCCTGGAGCACGTCGAAGGCGATGAAGTGGGCGGGCAGCGCCTCGGCCAGCCGGGCGGCCGTACGTCCGCCGGCCGAGGCACGGCGTTGCAGGGACGCGAAGGACAGCTCCTCGCCCGCCCAGACCACCATCTCCCCGTCGAGGACCCAGCCGTCCGGCAGCGCCTCCGCGGCGGCGGCCAGGTCGGGGAAGCGGGCCTGGATCATGCTGCCCCGCCGGGACTGGATCAGTACGGGTCCGGGCGCCGGCCAGGGCGTGAAGACCAGCGTCCGGTATCCGTCGAACTTGGGCTGCACGACGAGACCGCCGGGCAGCGCCGCGGACGGGGGCATCCGTTCCCTGGCCTTCGCCAGCATCGGTTCCACCGGCGGTCGCAGCACCATAGGTCAGGTCTACGGCCGCCCCGCCCGGCCCGCGACCCGAACGCGTCCGCGACCCGAACGCGTCCGCGACCCGAACGCGTCCGCGACCCGAACGGGCCCCACGCCCTCGCCTCGGCACCTCGCGCCTCGGGCGTCAGGGCTTGCGGGCCAGACCTCCGTGTTCGCCGATGACCTCGGGAGCCGCGTCGTCCGGCCCCGGACGCCACTGCGGGACCGACACCACGCCGGGTTCGATGAGCTCCAGGCCGTCGAAGTAGGCGGTGATCTGCTCGGGGGTCCGCAGGTTGTACGGCACGGCGCCGCTGTTGTTGTAGGCCTCCTGGGCCTGCTCGAAGACGGGATCGATGCCGAGGGAGCCGTCGTTGACCGAGAGGTAGCTGCCCGACGGCAGGGCCGCCATCAGCCGGGTGACGATGGAACGGGCCTGGTCGTGGTCGGCGACATGACCCAGGATGTTGCTGAGGATGAGGGCGGTGGGCCGGCCGAAGTCCAGCGTCTCGGCGGCGGCCGCGAGGATGCGGTCCGGCTCCAGCACATTGGCGTCGACGTACGCGGTCGCCCCCTCCGGCGTGGAGTAGAGCAGCGCGCGGGCGTGCGCCAGGACCAGCGGGTCGTTGTCGACGTACACGATCCGCGACTCGGGCGCGATCCGCTGCGCGACCTCGTGCGTGTTGTTCGCGGTCGGCAGCCCCGTACCGACGTCGAGGAACTGACGGATCCCCGCCTCCGCCACCAGGTACGTGATGTTGCGGCGCAGGAACGCCCGGCTGCTGCGCGCGATGGTGACGATGCCGGGGAACACCTTGGTGTAGGCGTCGCCCGCCTCCTCGTCGACCGGGTAGTTGTCCTTGCCGCCCAGCCAGTAGTTCCAGATACGGGCCGAGTGCGGCACCGACGTGTCGATCCTCTGGTGCGCCGCCGGTCCGGGCGTGCTCGTGTGTTCGGTCATGAGTGGCGTCCGTCTTTCCACCGAAGCATTTGACGTTTCAACAGACAACCTACGCCCCGACACCCCCGCGCCGCACACCAGTTGACGAACCAGTGTGACGAACCGGGTGATGAATCCGTTCCCGGTGGGCGCAGATCCTCGGCGTCCGGCCGGTCGGGTCGTTGTGCTTCGATGGGGTGATGGGTGAGCGGAACGGCGAGGGCCAGGAGGCGCGTTACCGTGCCCTGGACGCGACGGTGACACGGCTGTACCACGAGGGGCGGCTGGACGAGGCGCTGACGGCGGTGACGGACGCGGCTCCTGGACTGCCCCGGCGGCGCGCGGACCTCGCGCATCTGACCGCCTGTCTGCTGGCGCTCACCGGGCGCCCCGAGGACGCGCTCACGGAGCTGCGCGCCGCGCTCGGCGACGGTGCCTGGTGGAGCCCCGCGATCCTCGTCGAGGACGACGACCTGGCCGTCGTACGGGACCTGGCGGGCTTCGACGCCCTGCTGAAGGAGTCCACCGCCCGGCACGCCGACGCGAACGCCGTTCCGCTCCCGCCCCTCGTACGGCGGCCCGAGGGCCCCGCGCGCGGGCTGCTGGTCGCCCTCCACGGGGCCGACCAGGACGCGGCGCTGGCCGCGCGCCAGTGGGCGGCGGCCGTGGACGCCGGGTTCGTGCTGGTCGCCGTCGACTCCTCGCAGCGGTCGACCCCGCTCTACCGCAGCTGGCCGGACGCCGGTATCGCCGTACGGGACGTCACCGCCGCCCTCGCCGAGGTGGACGAGGCCGACGGTTCGCTGCCGCTGCTGGCGGCGGGCTTCTCGGCGGGCGCCCGCGCGGCCGTGCTGTGGGCCCTGTCGGACGCGCCCGTACGCCCCCGCGGATTCCTCGCGGTGGGCCCGGCGCTCACCCCGGCCCACCTCGACGGGGAACGGCTCACGAGGGCCGCGCGGAGGGCTCTGAGCGGCCGGATACTGGTGGGGGAGCGGGACGACGACATCGCCCCCGAGATCTTCGACGCCCACGCGCTGCTCACCGGTGTGGGCGCCGACGTGACCCTGGAGTCCGTCCCCGGCCTCGGCCACGACGTCCCCGAGGACTTCCCCCGGCGCCTGCCCGCCCTCCTGGAAGCGCTGCTCCCCACCCGCCCGGCACGGCCCCGTGCCGCTACTTGAGTTCCGCCGCCGTGTAGTAGCCGCCGGCCACCAGCACGTCCTTGTAGTTGCTCTTGTCGACACTCGTCGGCTGGAGCAGATACGCGGGCACGGGCTTGGAGCCGTTGTTGTAGGCCCGCCTGCTGTTCAGGTTCGGCGTCTTGCCGTTGAGGACGTCGTCGACCATGTTCGCGGCCATCTCGGCGAGCAGCCGGAGGTCCTTGTAGACGGTCTGCGACTGCTCGTCCGCGATGATCGACTTCACCGAGGCCAGTTCGGCGTCCTGCCCGGTGATGATGGGCAGGGGCTTGCCGGCGGAGCCGTAGCCGTGCGCCTTGAGCGAGTTCAGGACGCCGATGGAGATGCCGTCGTACGGTGACAGGACCGCGTCGACCGTGGCGCTGCGGTACGCCTTGGTGAGCACGCTGTTCATGCGCTTCTGCGCGGTCGGCCCGTCCCAGCGCAGCGTGGTGATCTGGTCCATGTCGGTCTCGCCGGACCGGACGACCAGCTGCTTGGTGTCGAGGTACGGCTTCAGCAGGTGCATCGCGCCGTCGTAGAAGTACCGGGTGTTGTTGTCGTCCGGCGAACCGGCGAACAGCTCGATGTTGAACGGCCCCTTGCCGTCCTCCAGTCCGAGCTCGTCGATGATGTAGCGGGCCTGGAGCCGGCCGACCTGCTCGTTGTCGAAGGAGACGTAGTAGTCGACGTTCTTCGTGTCGAGGATCAGCCGGTCGTAGGAGATCACCGGGATCTCCGCGTCGGCGGCCTTCTTGAGGACGCTGTCCATCGACTTGTTGTCGATCGCCGCGATGATCAGCGCGTCGACGCCCTGCTCGATCAGCTTCTCGATCTGGGCGACCTGCCGCTTCGGGTCGTCGTCGCCGTAGACCAGCGTGGTCTTGTACCCCTTGGCGGCCAGGTCGTCCACGACGCTCTTGCCGTCGGTGAGCCAGCGTTCGGAGGCCCGGGTCGGCATCGCGACGCCGATGGTGCCGCCCTCGGAACCGTCCGCCGAAGCTCCCCCGTCGTCCTGGCCGCACGCGGACAGGGCGAGGGCGAGCGAGACGGCTCCGGCGATCGTGGAGAGGGCGGCTCTTCGGGTGTGCATGTGATCGTTCCTTGTTCTTCTCGTCGTTGAGAGCAGGACGGCTTGTCAGCTGTCGATGCGGCACTGCCTGGGGAGGGCAGAGCGAGACCGAGCCGGCCGCGCAGTGGGGGCCGGGCGTCGGCAAGCGTGATCGAGGCGCGGGCCACCCGGCATCCGGGGTCCGCCGGCTCCCGTGCTCCCTGTGCCGATGCGCACCGGTACGTACGTCGGGCTGCGCCACGGCGTTCCGGCCACGTGGGGGCTGATTCCGGTGATGCGCAGGGCACTTGCCTTTCAAACCGTTCGACATGTCGTCACACGATCGAATGTTTGCGTGACCATAGGGACACGGTGCGCATGATGTCAACGGGGTGAACAGGAACGGTTACGCAAAGGTGAAGGCTGAGGGGCTCCGGTGACGGACGTGACCGGAGTTGCCTACTGCGGCAAATGAGGCGTCGAAAGGGCGGACACGGGGCTCCTGCGAGAGGAGCACCGTGTCCTGAAGTCGCTCATCGCGGGACGGTCCGTACCGGGACCGTGCCGGGCCGGAGGTCAGAAGATGCCCGGACCGGGGGTGAGGATTCCCTTGGGGTCGTAGCGGTTCTTCCACGCCACGAGTCGCGGCCACATCGAGCCGTAGTGGGTCTGCCAGTCGGCCCGGGTGAACGGGCACGCGCCGTGCGGGTAGCGGGTGCCGCCGACGGCCGCCGCCCGCTGGTAGAGCCGGTAGTTGCGGTCCGTCATCCGCGACGCGAAGTCGGGGTCGGGGCCGGAACCGGCCGAGTCGGTCAGGACGCTGACCAGCCACACCCAGGGGCCGCCCGAGGCGTTGGGCAGTCGCAGCAGCGGCCGCCCGTAGGTCGAGCGCAGCATCGGGAAGATCAGGCCGAAGCCCGTCGGGCCCAGATCCTCCGGCGTCAGCGACGGGAACACCGAGGAGACGAAGTCCTCGACGGCGTCGTCCGGCAGAAACAGATCCAGCCACGGCTTGACCTTCGCGTCCCAGCCCAGGTTCGCCGCGAACGAGTCGTACATGGTCGTGACCAGGAGGATGTAGTCGAGGAAGCCGTAGTCCTCGAAGGCCGCGCCCGCGGCTGCGGGGCTGAGGCCGCGCAGCAGGTACGACGCGTCGGGCGCGTCACCCGTGTCGTGGAAGACGGTGGCCCACAGCGTCAGCGGCTGCGCCGTGCCGGGCTGCGGAATGCTGCCGAGGGAGTCGAACTCACCGCGGTCCGCCAGGATCCTGACGTCCCGGAAGAACGCGGCGACGTCCGTGTACCCGATCCGGTACGTACGGGCCAGCTGCTTGGCGGGCACCAGGTCCACGGTCGCCCGCGTGATCACACCGCACTGGCCGAGTCCGCCGAGTGCCGCCTCGAACAGGTCGGTGTTCTGGGTGCCGGAGCACGGCAGCAGCCGCCCGTCGCCCGTGACCATCTCGAGCTTGCGGGCATGGTCGACCTGGGCGCCCGCCCGGTACGCCGACATCATCCCGATGCCGCCCATCGAGAGGGTCCCGCCGACGGTGGTCCCGAGGTAGCTGGTGATCGACGCCGGTCGCAGGCCGCGTCGGAACGCCGCCTCCACGAGGTCCTTCCACAGCACGCCCGCGTCGACGTCGGCGCTGTCGGTGCCGATCGAGTGGATCGTGCGCAGCGACTCCATCTCGATCACCAGCCCGCCGCTGACGAGCGGTTGCCCGTACATCGCGTGGTGCGCGCCGGCCGGCGCGGTCTTGATGCCGTTGGCCGAGCAGTAGGCGAGCATCTTCCGGATGTCCTTCACCGAGCCCGGTCTGAGGACCGCGCAGGGTGTTCTCACGAAGATGTTGCCCTGGTCGCGGGAGTTCGCCGCGAGGACGCCCGGGTCGAACGTGAGGGTGCCGTCGAGGGACGGGACCGCGGCGAACGAGGCACTGTCGGCGGCCTCGGCCACCCACTGGCGCCCGACCAGATCGAAACCGGCCACGAGCGCTACGGTCCCGCCCCCCAGCCGGGACAGGAACCGACGTCTGTCGAGCTGACCTTGTTCTGTACGTGACATACCAGCCTCCCTGGTGTTGGCGCGGCGTATCGTCGGCACACCCCAGCGGGGGTGCCGTGTCGCAATCAGCGGGTGACTTCAGCCGTTCACGGGTGGCAGCGGTGCGGTCCGCACCTCGCCGCGGCGAGGTGACGGAGTGTCCAGACCCGTGTCCTGACCGGGTCGGCGCTTCTCACTCATGGCGATCTTCCCCCTGAACTGTCCCCGGGCTCATCATGGCCAAAGACAGCCTGTCGCGCGAGAGTTGAATCGTGCTCAGAGACCGGTTTGCGGTCATTGGCGCACTGATTCGTGAAGAGATCGCGGGGGGATACGGGGGGCGGGTGGCGATGTCGTGGTGATGTCACCTCCTTCGGGGTGAGGCGGCCTGGTCCTGCCCCCTCGGCCGCGTGGTCCTGTCGATCCACATCGACGACGCCAGGCACAGCAGCGCGATCACGCACAGCACGACGGGCACCGAGCGCGCTCCCGCCCACTGGATCATCGCGCCGAGGGCCGGGCCCGCGGCGACGCCGCCGAGCATGGAGGCGGCGATCACATGGGCACTGGCGCTGCGCGCCATGGGGACGGTGCGGGTGAGCCAGGGCAGGCCGGTGGGGAAGACGGGGGCGATGAACAGGCCCACGCCCGCGTACATGTACGGGGCCAGGGCGGGCACCGTCGCCGCCGCCAGACAGACCGCCATGCCCGCGCAACTGATGTTGATGATGACGTGTTCCGGCCAGCGCAGGGTGAGGGGGACCACCAGGAACCGGCCGACCGTCATCATCAGCCAGAAGACGGACGTGGCCGACGCGGCGAAGGCCGAGCCGTAGCCCACCGACTCCAGATGCGTGGGTTCCCAGCCGCCCACCCCGGCCTCGACGCCCACGTGCAGGACGTACAGGACGACGAAGGCCAGCAGCAGGAACCGGACACGGGCCCGCGCCGGGGCGGCGGGCCGTGCGTCCGCCGCCCCGTCCGGCGCCCGGACCGGCGCCGGGCTCCTGTCCCGTACGCCGCGCAGGAACAGCAGCAGCGCCGCCGACACCAGCCCGCAGCCCGCGAACACCACCGTGTAGCGGTCCGAGCCCAGCAGACCGATCAGGGCGGGGCCCGCCACCGCGCCGATACCGAAGAACGCGTTGAGGACGTTGAGCATGGCGGTGCTTCGGGAGCCGAAGCCCACGGCGAAGAGCTGGTTGAGTCCGTAGTCGATGCCGCCGAAACCGAGGCCCGCGACGAACGCGGCCGCCAGCGCCGGCGGCCAGGCCGGGGCGAGGGCGAACCCGAGGGACCCCGCCGCCATCAGCGCGTACGAGACACCCAGGAGGAGACGGTTGCCGACCCGGTCGTGGACCCGGTTGAAGGCGAGCACGCCGCCCACCCCGCCGATGAAGTGGGCGGTCAGCCCGACCCCGGCCGCGGCCGGCGACAGCCCGAACTCCTCGCGCAGCGCGGGGATCGCGGGCCCGTAGAACGACTGCAGCGCGCCGATCAGGGCGAACCCCACACAGGACGCCACCAGGGCGGGCACGCTGAACAGCCGCACCTGCCCGGCACCCGCTCCGGTCCGACCTCCACCCTTGTCGGCCTCGACCTCCCCCCGGCTCTCGCTCCCGGCCGCCGGGCCCTCGCGCGGGGTCTCGACCGCGCCCGTCGTCCGCTGCTCCGTCATGTGCCCCTCTTCCCTTCCTGCTCGTTGAAGCGGGCGACGATCTCGTGGGCGAACGCCATGATCGTTCCCTGGGGGCTGATACCGGTGACGCCCGGCAGGACACTCGCGTCGCAGACCCGCAGCCCGCCGAACCCGTACGGCCTGCCGTACGCGTCGCACACCCCGCCCCGGTCGGCACCGCCCATCCGCGCCGACGCCATGCCGTGCACCGACACCAACTCCCAGTCGCCCGGCGCCACCCGCCGGCAGAACTCCTCGACCTCGGACATCCCGGTGAGGGACGGCGCCGAGGACACCGGCGGCGTCACCTCCACGGCGCCCGCCGCGAACAGCAGCCGCGCACCGAGTCGGAACGCCTCGCGCAGCGCGCTGTGGTCGACGGCCGTCATCCCGTGCCGCAGCAGCACCCCACCGCCCGGCAGGGCCCGCACGCTCGCGGTGCCGTGCAGCCGCACCTGGGTGGTGTAGACGCCCAGACGGTCGAAGTCGGCGAGGAAACGCTCGACGTCGCCGGGGGAGCGGCCCGCCAGCGCGGCGGCGAGCGCCCCGCGCGACACGTTCGACGGCATCATCAGCACGCCCCGGTCCCCGAACTCCTTCAGCTGGGCGGTGAAGATGGTGCCGCGCTCCGCCGCCACCTCCTCACGGAAGCGCGCCACCGTACGCAGATTGACGTGCAGCGCCAACTCCCGCCCCACCCGCCGGTGTTGCACGCGGCTGCGCTGGAGCAGCGCGGGCGAGCCGAGCGGGCCCGCCGCGAGGAACACCGACCGCGTCCGGTACACCGTGCGGGTGCCGTCCGGGCCGGCCGCGAGCACCCCGGTCACCGTGCGCCCGTCGTGCAGGACGCGCAGCACCCGGGTGTCCGGGCGGATCCGGGCGCCCAAAGCCTCGGCCCGCGGCAGATAGGTCACGGCCATGCTCTGCTTGGCGCCGGACGTGCAGCCGGTGGTGCAGCGGTTGCGGTGGACGCAGCCCCGCACCGCGCGGTGGGCGTGCTGCCACTGCCAGCCGAGGAGGTCGGCCCCTGCCGTCAGCAGACGGGAGTCACGGTTGTCCTCCTCGCCGCCGTGGCCCTGCACGACGGTGCCGAGACGGCTGTGGACCGTCTTGAGGTGCGGGGCGAGGTCGGCCGCCCGGTAGCCGTCGAGGCCGGCGACCGCCGCCCAGCGGGCGAGCAGCGCGGGCGGCGGCTCCCACAGCAGACCCCCGTTGACCAGGGTCGTCCCGCCGACGGCGCGCCCCTCGCCGTACGCGATGGTCGGTGACCCGAAGACCGGGGTCAGCCCGCCGTTGCGGTACAGGGTGCGCATGTTCTCGGCCGGACTCGCCCCGGCGAGCCGGGCGGTGTCGGCGCGCGGCCCCTCCTCCAGGACCGTCACCTCCCGCCCCGCAGCCGCGAGTTCGAGGGCGGCCACGCTGCCGCCCGCGCCGGAACCGATCACGACCACGTCCGCGTCGACGGTGCGGTGCCGCCTGCCCGGGATCGCCCTCATCGCCGTCCCCCTTCTCCCGCTTCCCCCGTACGGCCGTCGAGGGCGCCCAGCAGTGCCAGCGCGGTGCTCGACCTGACCACCTCGCAGAAGCCGGGCAGCGCGGACAGGGCCCGCATGCCCCGACGGCCCTCCTCGCCCGTCGCACCACGCAGCGACCGCCCGCCGGACGCGAGCCGGTACGCCAGCGGCAGCAGACGCAGAGCCGCCGCGTAGCCGGCGCGCTGGGCCGGCGGCAGGGCCCGCAGCGTGCCCAGGACATGGGCCTCCGCCGCCGCACGGGCGGCGGGTTCCCGCAGACAGGGGTACTGCCGCCACCAGTACGAGCGCAGTCCGCTGGAGCGCAGCGCGGAGCGCAGCAGCCGGGGCCCGCGGCTCATCGGGGCCCCCTTCCCGCGGTCGCCTTCTCCTTGACGAAGTCCGCGAGCAGCCGGGGCGCGCCCTGCCCGAGCACGGTGTCGAGGGCGTCGAGGAAGATCCGCGCCTCCTCCTCGCCCGCCACCAGTGGCGGCGACACGATCAGCGCGATGCTCCGGTTGGAGCCGAAGAAGGTGAGGATGCCGTGGTCCCGGTAGAGCGCGGCGATCACCGCACCCGTGAGCAGCTTCGCGAACGCCTGCGGATCCTTGGCGAGTCGTCCGGGGATCATCTCGCGCACGGCTGCCGGCAGCCGGGGGCCCTGCCGCAGGTACAGGCCGTGCAGCGCGCCCTGGCCCGCCGTCCCCGCGACCATGTTCGGATGCCGGGCGGCGAGATCGGCGAGGCCCGCGCCGAGGACCTCGCCGAGTTTGCGGGCGCGCCCCGGGAAGTCCTCCTCGACGGCGACCGACACCGCCTCCAGCGCCGTGGCCGTCTCCTCGCCGAAGCCGTAGTACGTGGTGCTGTGCAGTGTCGCGTCGCGCAGATTGTCGTACGCCTTGCGGAAGACGGGCTCACGCGCGATGTACCCGGAGATCGACGACTTGCCGCCGCCGAACGACTTCGACGTCGTCACCACGTCGGGCACCAGACCGGGGTGGTGCATGAAGTGGAACAGCTCACCCGTCTTGCCCCAGCCCGTGTACACCTCGTCGAAGACGAGCACGATGTCCCGCTCCGTGCACAGCCGCCGCACCTCGTACAGGAAGTCGGCCGAGCACGCCCGCAGACTGGACGCGTTGAACGGCTCCAGCACGACCGCGTAGACGTCGCTGCGGCCCCGCCCGTCGGTGTGCCGCTCCAGTGCCAGCCGGAACGACTCGAGGTCCCCGTACGCGAACGCGTCCGTGCCCGGCAGCCGCGGATACGCGAAGTGGATCTCCGGGGACGCGGTGATGCTGCCCGCGCCCAGCAGCTTGCCGTGGAAGGCGATGTCCGTGTGCAGGACGGTGCCGCGCCGGCCCTCGTGGTACTTGTACGCCAGCTTCAGGGCGCCCTCCACGGCCTCGCCGCCCGAGTTCGGGAAGTAGGAGATGTTCAGATCGCCCGGGAGCAGCGCGGCGAGGTTGTGGCTGAGCGCGGCCACGTACGGCGACAGGTAGTTCTTGTGGACCTCCATGCGCCGCGCCTCGCGGAAGCGGTCGCGGGCCCCGAGGATCCGGGGGTGGTTGTGGCCGTGGTTGAGGACGCCGACACCGCCGGTGAAGTCCAGGATCCGGCGTCCGTCGCGCAGCCGGATCCAGGCGCCCTGGGCACTGTCGACGAGGTCGCGGCCGAAGCCGAAGGTGCCGATGAGGGAGACCTGGCTGCGGCTGACGTACTTGCCGTACAGATCGTGGACCTGGTCGATGTCGAGGCGTTCGGCCTGGTCGAGGGTGAGCAGCTCAGGCACGGGACGCCTCCTCGGCCGGGGTCGCGGCCCGGCTGGTGCGCAGCCGGTCGGCGATCAGCCGCCCCGCCCTGCGGCCCTCGCGCACCGCGTAGTTGGTGCCCCGGTCCTCCGGGAAGACCTGCGCCATGCTCGCCAGGTACAGCCCGCCCAGCCCGGTCTCCAGCGGCGGCATCGCGCGGGTGTAGTCCGGGGTGACCACCGGCTGGGCGTACTCGGCGCGCCAGACGTGGTGGGCGTCGACCCAGGAGCGGTCGAAGCCGGGGAACATCTTCCGCAGGTGCGGCAGGCTGTACTCGAAGACCTCCTCGTCGCTCATCCGGTACAGCTCGGCGTCGGCCGGCAGGTACTTGGACAGGTAGACGACATGGCGGCCGCCGTAGTGCGCGGGGTCGTCCATGTTGGTGTGCTCGATCACACCGACGTACGGGAACGACGGGTCGTTGACGTTCAACCAGTAGGTGTCGGACAGCCTGCGGTTGTTCTCCAGGACCAGGCAGACGTTCGCCAGGTAGCGGATGCCGCGCAACTGCCGCACCAGGGCCGGCAGCGCGGGGTGTTCCGCCGGGCCCTCGGCGCCCTCGGGTTCCAGGAGGTCCGCCGCGAGCGCGGGCGCGGTGGTGACCAGTACGTGCCGGGCGGGCAGGACCTCGCCGCCGCTCGTCCGCACGCCCGCCACACCGGTGTCGTCCGTGAGCACCGAGTCGACGGCGGTGCCGGTGCGGATCTCCACGCCCAGCTCGGCGAGGCGCTTGTGCAGCGCGGTCACCAGGGTCTCGCTGCCGCCCCGCAGGTAGTACAGGACCTCGCTGCCCGACTTGGTGCGGCTGCCGCCGCGCAGATGCAGCTTGGTCCACATCCAGGTCGCGCCGACCTGGTCGGCGTAGGCGCCGAACTTCCCCTCCAGCAGGGGCCGCCACACCACCTCGTACACCCTGCGCCCGCCGAGCGAGATCAGCCACTCCTTGGCAGTGAGGTGCTCCAGGGACCGCCAGTCGTCGACCCGGCCGGCGCGCAGCGCCATGACGCCGAGCCGCAGCCGGTCCAGGAGCGGCAGCGGAGCGAAACGCAGCAGGTCCAGGGGGCGGGAGAGCCGGTAGATGGAGTTGGCGTAGTACATGCCGGTGCGGGTGAGGTGCGGTCGGACCGCGTCCGCGATGCCCAGCCGGTCGCACAGGCCGAGGATCTCCTCGTCCGAGTCGAACCAGTGGTGGTAGAAGCGCTCGATGCGCTTGCCGCCGCCGACGTCGAAACTGCCCGCCAGGCCGCCCAGTTCGGCGTCCTGCTCCAGGACCGTCACCCGGTGGCCGCGCTCGGCCAGCTCCAGTGCGGCGGACAGCCCGGTGAAGCCGCCGCCGACGACCACGGCGTCCCGGCCGTTCTGCCTGTCGTGTGTGTTCATGAGCGCTCCTCGACGTGCGTGGACGAAGCTGTCAGGGCCTTGCTGTGGCCGGAGTCGACGCGTTCCATGACGAGATAGGGCGGGCGTCCCTGGACCTGCCGGAACACGCCGAGCAGGTACTCGCCCAGCACCCCGCAGACCAGCGACTGCATCCCGAACGCCCCCAGCTGCGCGGCCTCACGGGCGTTGCGCCGGACCACGCCGACACCGCCGGCCCCCAGCAGGGAGGCGACACCGATGTAGGTGGGGATGCGCAGCGGCAGGGCCGCCGCGCCCGAGAGGACGCCGGTGCGGGAGAGCGCCAGCATCTTGCGCAGCGTGTACTTGGTGGTGCCGGCGGCCCTCGCGTCGCGTTCGTAGCTGAGGGTCGTCTCGGGGAAGCCGGTCCAGCTGATCTGGCCCCGCAGGAACAGCTCCTTGTCCCCGAGCGACGTCACGAAGTCGACGACCTTGCGGTCCAGGAGCCGGAAGTCGCCCGTGTCGAGCGCGACGGGCTGGTCGGAGATCCGGGACAGCAGCCGGTAGTAGAGGTACGCGGTGGCCTTCTTGCGGCGGGTCTCGCCGTGCCGGATGGCCCGGCGCGCGGACACCACCGCCCAGCCCTTGAACCATTCCTCCGCCATGCTCGGGATGAGCTCGGGCGGGTCCTGGAGGTCCGCGTCCATCAGGACGACGGCGTCTCCCGCGGCCTCGGCGAGACCGGCCAGACACGCGGCCTGGTGCCCGAAGTTGCGGCTGAAGCGGACCCCGCGGACCTGCGAGGACGAACCCGGCGGAGTGTCGGCGATGAGTTTCTGGATGAGGGCCCAGGTCGCGTCGGCGCTGCCGTCGTCGACGTACACGATCTCGTGGGGCAGGTCGCGCAGGGCGCGGGTCAGACGTTGGTGGGTGCGCCTGAGCACCTGTTCCTCGTTGTAGCAGGGCAGGACGACGCTGATGAGATACGAGCGCGGCGGTGCGCTGCTCGTCCGGTGCGTGGCGATGGGAACCCTCCTTGCGGTGGTGCGCGGAGCAGGTCGGCATGCGCTGTACGTGAAAGGGGGCGGAT
>NZ_OLMK01000083.1 GCF_900290235.1 Streptomyces sp. MA5143a | reverse complement strand
GCCCGGGCAGACGCCACCTTCTACACGCAGTAGGCCCCTGCCGCGGTCCGCCACGCCTCGGGCAGCTCCGACGCCCCCACGGGCCGGGGAGCTGCCCCGGGTGAGGCCGGCCGACGGTCGGGGACCTGACGGACGCCCCGCCACGGCACAATGCCCCCATGTCCCT
Organism: Streptomyces sp. MA5143a; assembly: GCF_900290235.1. Lineage (GTDB taxonomy): Bacteria > Actinomycetota > Actinomycetes > Streptomycetales > Streptomycetaceae > Streptomyces. The sequence goes on along the minus strand of NZ_OLMK01000083.1, from coordinate 46,254 downwards.
CGACCCGCTGGAAGCCCGCTGGCTCCAGGCCCTGCTCCCCGCCCGTGACGGTGCGTGCCACCCGGACCCGCTGCCGTACGCGGCGAACCTGATCAAGCGGTGGTCCGAGCCCCAGCGGAAGTACCACACCCTCGATCACCTCACGGCGGTGCTGGACCGCGTCGACGTGCTGGAGGAGTACGCGGCGGACCCGGCCCTCGTGCGGCTGGCCGCGTGGTTCCACGACGCCGTCTATCTGCCGGAACGGTCGACGAACGAGGAGCGGTCCGCGCGGCTCGCCGAGCGGGCGCTGCCCGAGGCCGGGGTGCCGGCGGAGAAGGTCGCGGAGGTGGCCCGGCTGGTGCGCCTCACCGTCACCCACGACCCGGCGGACGACGACCCCGACGGCCAGGTCCTCTGCGACGCCGACCTCGCGATCCTCGCCTCGCCCCCGGACACGTACGCCGCGTACGCCGCCGCCGTCCGCGAGGAGTACGGCTTCGTCCCCGACGACGCCTTCCGCGAGGGCCGAGCGGCCGTACTCCGCCACCTCCTCACCCTGCCCCACCTCTTCCGGACGCCCTACGGACAACGGGAATGGGAGGAACGGGCCCGCACGAACCTGCTGGCGGAACTGACCGAGCTGACGGGCTGACCGGCTGACCGGCTGACCGGCTGACCGGCTGACCGGCTGACCGGGCCGGGGAATGCCACAGCCACGCCTCCGGTTGGCCCTGTATATGTCCTCCGACGCCGCCGCAGACCGCTCCCGCCACCGTCCCGCCCCCCAGCCCGGTAACCGCGTCCCCCTCTCCGTCTACGTCCTCGGGCTCGCCGTCTTCGCGCTCGGTACGAGTGAGTTCATGCTGTCGGGGCTGTTGCCGCCGATCGCCGAGGACATGGACGTGTCGATCCCGCGGGCCGGGCTCCTCATCTCCGCGTTCGCGATCGGCATGGTCGTCGGGGCGCCGCTGCTGGCCGTGGCGACGCTGCGGCTGCCGCGCCGGACGACCCTCATCACGCTGATCAGCGTCTTCGGTGTGGGACAGGTCGCGGGCGCGCTCGCCCCGAACTACGCCGTGCTGTTCGCCTCACGCGTCGTGAGCGCGCTCGCGTGCGCCGGTTTCTGGGCGGTGGGGGCGGCCGTCGCCGTCGCCATGGTGCCCGTCACCGCGCGGGCCCGCGCCCTCGCGATCATGATCGGCGGGCTGTCGATCGCCAACGTGCTGGGCGTTCCGGCGGGCGCGTTCCTCGGGGAGCACTTCGGGTGGCGGTCGGCGTTCTGGGCGGTCGCCGTGGCGTCGGCGATAGCCCTGGCCGGGGTCGCCGCGCTCGTCCCGGCCATCCCGCTGCCCACCGAGCGGCCCCGGCTCGGCGCCGAGGCCCGTATCTACCGCGAGCCGCAGGTCTGGCTGTCCATCGCCGTCGTGGCCCTCGCCGCGGGCGGTGTGTTCTGCGCGTTCAGCTATCTCGCGCCGCTGCTCACGGACGTCGCCGGACTCGACGCCGGATGGGTGCCGACGGTCCTCGCCCTGTTCGGGGTCGGGGCGCTGATCGGTACGGCGGTCGGCGGGCGGATCGCCGACGCGCACCTCTTCGGGGTGCTGCTCACCGGCATCGCCGCCTCCACCGTCCTCCTCGTCGCGCTGGCGCTCCTCGCCTCGTACGCCGTCGCCGCCGTCCTGCTCTCCTTCCTCCTCGGCGTCTCCTGCTTCTACACGGCGCCCGCGCTCAACGCCCGGATGTTCAACGTCGCCGGGGCGGCCCCCACCCTCGCCGGTGCCACCACGACCGCAGCGTTCAACCTCGGCAACACCGGCGGGCCCTGGCTGGGCGGCACGGTCATCGACGCGGGCTTCGGGTTCACGTCGACGGCCTGGGCGGGCGGAGCGCTCACGGCGACCGCCATCGGCATCACGGCGGTGTCGCTGCGGATGCACCGGCGCACGGGGTCGTCGCGGATCGTGGAAATGGGCACTAACTCGGCTAAAGTGCCGACCTCGAAGTAGGGTGCGGACATGGCAGTGAGTGAGGTCAGCCTCGTCGAACGGGCCCGCGTGACGGCCGACGGCGTCACGATGTGCCCCCAGCGCGGGGCCCTGGAGCACATCACCAGCCGCTGGGGCACCCTCGTCCTGATCGCCCTGCTCGACCGCTCCTACCGCTTCGGGGAGCTGCGCCGGGAGATCGGCAGGGTCAGCGAGAAGATGCTCACGCAGACCCTCCAGACGCTGGAGCGCGACGGCATCGTCCACCGCGACGCCAAGCCCGTCATCCCGCCCCACGTCGACTACTCCCTCACCCCGCTCGGCCGCGAGGCCGCCGAACAGGTCCGCGCCCTCGCCACCTGGACCGCCGAGCGCATGACCGCGATCGAGAAGGCCCGCGAGGAGTACGACGCGGCGAAGGGCTGAGCGGCCGCCGCACCTTCCGCGCCACCGGCCCCAACGCCCCCGCCGCGCCGTAAAATCCGTTCGTCCTCCCGCGTCGCCCCGCCTATCCTCACGCCCATGCGACCTATGGGTGGGGAACAGGTACGGGAAGCCGTCGGGCACAGCGTGGCCGTGCTGCGGGGGGCCGTCGACCGGGACTGGGCGGGGACCAAGGCGGGGCGGCTGGACTGGAACTGCCGTGAGACCGCCGACCACATCTCCTCGGACCTGATCGCCTACGCGGCCCAGCTGGCAGGGCGGGCCCAGAACGCGTACGTACCGTTCCGCATCGACACCGCGGAGTGCGAGGACAACGCCGACCTGCTGCACGTCATCGAGACGACGGGCGCCCTCCTCGCCGCCGCCGTGACCACCACCCCCGCCGACGTGCGCGCCTTCCACCCCTACCCCTTCCGCTTCGCCGACCGCGAGGGCTTCGCGGCGATGGGCGTCACCGAGGTGCTCCTCCACACCCACGACATCGTCGAAGGACTCGGACTCACCCCGTACGAGGCCCCGCGAGACCTGTGCGAGTCCGTGCTCGCCCGCCTCTTCCCGCACGTCAGGCCCGGTGACGACCCCTGGACGACCCTCCTGTGGGCCACCGGCCGCGCCGATCTGCCGGGCCGGGCCCCGGTGACCGCGTGGAAGTGGAACAACCCGCTGCACATCGACGCCGACCGCATCGTCCTCAAGGGCGTCCACCCGGCCGCCGCCGCGGACCTCTCCGAGGGCGGCACCGGCGGCTTCGACTGGATCGTGGGCGGCCCCGTCGACGGCACCCGCATCGGCGCCGGCATGGTGTTCAAGGCGTACGAGGCCGGCGTGCACCGCCCCGAGTGGGGCATGTACGTCCTCGTCCGCAAGGAGGACGGGCTCGCCGTCGGCGCGCTCGGCTACCACGGCGTCCCCGACGAGGAGGGCCGCGTCGAGATCGGCTACGACCTGGTCGAGGGCGCGCGCGGGCGCGGCTACGCCACGGAGGCGCTGCGCGCGCTGGCCGACTGGGCGCGCGAGCGGGCACGTGAACAGGGCGACGTCCGGTCCCTCTTCGCCGTCGTCGACAAGGTCAACACCCCCTCCCAGGGCGTGGTCACCCGCGCCGGGTTCGAGCAGGTGAGCGACGACTGGGGCGACGGAGAGGACGGCGAGCAGTTCGCGTACGAACTCCGTCTGCGCGCCTGACGTACGCCGGGCCCAACCGTTCCGGTCTCCTCCCCCTTTCCCCTGCCCTGGCCGCCACACGGTCCCGATAATTCGGTGACGTGCGGGAACGTACGGGCGCTCAGGGGCGCGTACAGATGCGTGCGCGCACGTACGCGTGTGTGCGGGCACGTACGGGGAAACGGGGGAGCGCGCGATGAGTCAGAACGGTCCTACGCCCACGCCGGGGCCCCGGCCGCCGGGCTCCCCCCGGCCGGATCCGGGCCCCGACCACCGGAACGCCCGTATCGCGATCATCAGCCTGATCGTCACCAGCATGCTCACCGTCATCGGCATCGTGGTGAGCGTGGTGGTGGCCGACAAGGACGACCCGTCCGACGACGGCCGGGGCGGCGGACCGACCGCGCGCCCGTTCCAGGACGACACCGCCGCCCCGCCCCCGGACGACACGCCCCCCGAGCCCGAGCACACCACCCCGAGCCCGTCCCCGACCCCACAGACCACCACACCTACGCCCGACCCTGACGACTCCGAGGACGGCGAGGACGACGGACTGACCACCGCGCAGCGGGAGTTGCGGGACTCGCTCAACCCGGCGCAGTGGCGCCGCGAGAGCTGCGAACCGGACACGGCACCCGGCGCCGAGGCGTCGCTGCGCTGCACGGTCACCACGCGGGACCCGACGTACGGCGCGCTCACCACCAAGGCGAGCATCTCGGTGTACGGCTCCAAGAGCGAGGCGCAGAAGGTGTTCCGGGACTACACGGCCGGTCTGCCCGACGGCAACTGCGACCAGCAGCAGAACGTCCGCGGCGTCTGGTCGGAGAACGGCTCCGACACCCCGGCCGGGGACGCGGCCTGCTACCTGAACACCACGTTCCAGTACGTGATCACCTGCACGTACTACGACCGGCCCGCCCTGTTCGCCGTCACCGGCCCCGACTTCCCGGCGCTCAACCGGTGGTGGCACGGCCTGGACCCGATCTTCACGGACTGAGGCCGACCCCGCCCCTGCCCCCGCCCCTCACCGGCCGGGCCCACTCCCCCCTCACCGGCCGACGGGCCGCCCCTTCGGGCGTCGCAGGCCCGCCGCGGTGAGCCGGCGGAGCAGTTCCTTCGAGCCCACCTCCACCGCGCCCGCGGCCACGACGTCCTCGTAGCGGTGGGACGGGATGTCGTAGTGGTCGCGTTCGAAGGCCCGCTCGGGCACGCCGACCCGGCGCGCGAAGTCGTGCAGCTCGTCGAAGGAGACGTCGCTGACCAGGTGCGACCACATCCGGCCGTGCCCCGGCCAGGTGGGCGGATCGATGTAGACGGTCACGAGGGCGACGACCCCCCGGTGGCGGCCCCCAGCGCGCCCACCGCCGCGACCCGGACCCCCGCCTTGTGGCACACCCACCGCGGATCGGGGCCCAACTCCGGCTCGATGTCGAGGGCGTGCGGGTCGCCGGTGCCGCAGACCGGGCAGAGCGGCCAGCGCCCGTACCGTTCCAGCAGGGCGTCCTGGACGTCCTGCGCGATCAGCCCGGCGACGTACGCCGCGCCGTCCGGCCACTGCTCCACCCACCAGCGGCGCTGCACCACGGAGTCCTCGACCATCGAGACGACGTCGGCCTCGGCGACCTCCTGGGCGACCAGATCGGCGAGCACGAGCGCACGGGCCGCGTGCAACGCCTGCTCAAGGGGGCTCACGGGATCACTGGCGGGACTCATACCTCCATTGTGCGCACCCTTGACCGTACCCCCGGACGGAAAATATCTTTCATGGTGTGAGCGATGAGGTGAAGGAAATTTTCGCGCAAAGGAAAGGACGGAAACCACCGGAGGCGCCCCCGGCCGAGGGCCGGAAGCCGGCCGCCGCCGAGAGCGGACGCGCGGCTGGACCCGAAGGCGGACGTGCGCGTGGGGCCGAAGGCGGACGTGCGGGTGGGGCCGAGGGCCGCGGGGCAAGCGGCGGAAGCCCGGCCGACAGCCGCGGCGGCAACGGCGGGGGCGGCAACGGCGGTGGAGCCCGCAGGGGCAACGGCGGCGGCGGTGGAGCCCGCGGCGGTGGGGCCGCTCCGCCCGCTCCCGCCGCGCTCGCCGCGAAGGTGCGCACGCTCGCGCCGTCCATGACCCGGTCCATGCAGCGCGTCGCGGAGGCGGTCGCGAGCGACCCGGCCGCGTGCGCGGCGCTCACGGTCACCGGCCTCGCCGAGCTCACCGGCACCAGCGAGGCGACGGTCGTCCGCACGGCCCGGCTCCTCGGCTACCCCGGCTACCGCGACCTGCGCCTCGCCCTCGCCGGTCTCGCCGCCCACCAGCAGTCGGGCCGCGCGCCCTCCGTCACCGCCGACATCGCGGTGGACGACCCGCTCCCCGACGTCGTCGCCAAGCTCGCCTACGACGAGCAGCAGACCCTCGCGGACACGGCGGCCGGCCTGGACATGGTGCAGCTGGGCGCGGCGGTCCGGGCGCTGGCCGGGGCCCGCCGGACGGACGTGTACGGGGTCGGGGCGTCGGGGCTGGTCGCGCAGGACCTCGCGCAGAAGCTGCTGCGCATAGGGCTGATAGCCCAGGCGCACAGCGACCCGCACCTCGCCGTCACCAACGCGGTGCAGCTCCGCGCGAAGGACGTGGCCATCGCGATCACCCACTCCGGTTCGACGGGCGACGTCATCGAACCGCTGCGGGTCGCCTTCGACCACGGCGCGACGACGATCGCCATCACCGGACGGCCCGACGGACCGGTCTCCCAGTACGCCGACCACGTCCTGACGACGTCGACGGCACGGGAGAGCGAGCTGCGACCGGCGGCGATGTCGTCCCGGACGAGTCAACTGCTGGTGGTGGACTGCCTGTTCATAGGGGTCGCCCAGCGCACGTACGAGTCCGCGGCGCCCGCGCTGTCGGCGTCGTACGAGGCGCTGGCGCACCGCCACAGGAGCGGAGGGCCTTCGCGGTAGGTGAGGACGAAGCACCGCAGTCGTCGCATCCTCCCGCCCCCGACGCCCTCCGGGGACGACGATCGCACCGTACGAAATGAGTGAGTCACCGCATGCCTTCCCTGCCTTCCCTCCCCTACGGCTCCACCCCGAACGACCTGGCCGTACGCGCGGAGCTGGAGTCGCTGACGACCGAGGCGTTCCGCCCCGACCTGGCGGACATCGACCAGCTCCCGACCCTGGACATCGCGAAGCTGATGAACGGCGAGGACGCGACCGTGCCGACGGCGGTGGCCGCGCGCTTGCCGCTGATCGCGGCGGCGATCGACGCGATCGCGGAGCGGATGGCGCGGGGCGGCCGTCTGATCTACGCGGGGGCGGGCACGGCCGGACGGCTCGGCGTCCTCGACGCGTCCGAGTGCCCGCCGACCTTCAACACGGCCCCCTCCCAGGTGCTCGGCCTGATCGCCGGCGGCCGGGAGGCGGTGATCACGTCGATCGAGGGCGCGGAGGACTCGGCGGACCTGGCCCGCGCGGACCTCGGCGCGCTGGCGCTGACCCCCGACGACACGGTGGTGGGCGTCTCCGCCTCCGGCCGCACGCCGTACGCGATCGGCGCCGTCGAGTACGCCCGCGGCCGGGGCGCCCTGACGGTGGGCCTCGCCTGCAACGCGTCCAGCGCGCTCGCGGCGGCCGCCGACCACGGCATCGAGGTCGTCGTGGGCCCCGAACTGGTCACGGGCTCCACCCGCCTGAAGGCGGGCACCGCCCAGAAGCTGGTCCTCAACATGCTGTCGACGATCACGATGATCCGCCTGGGCAAGACCTACGGGAACCTGATGGTCGACGTCCGCGCCACCAACGACAAGCTCCGGGCCCGCTCCCACCGCATCGTCGCGCTCGCGACGGGCGCGACGGACGAGGAGATCGACACGGCCCTCACCGCCGCGAACGGCGAGGTCAAAACCGCCATCCTCACCCTCCTCAGCAACACCGACGCCCCCACGGCGACCCGCCTCCTGCAACAGAACCAGGGCCACCTCCGAGCGGCCCTGGCCGCGGCGACGACAACGACGACGGGCTGAGAGGGACGCACGGCGGCGGATGACTGCCGGGGTTACGGTTGGGCGGCCGTGAACGCCTCCCGGTGGTCGCGCACCCACCGCTCGAACGTGCCCGCCGGCCGGCCCAGCACGCGCGGCACATGGTCGGTGACGTAGGCCGCGCCGCCGGCGCGCGCCCAGCCGATGCCCGTGCGCATCCCGGCCGGCAGCCGGTCGAGCGCGCCCGCGTCGGTGGTCCGGACCGGACGTTCCAGCACGCGTTCCAGGATCGCCGCCTGCTCCGCGAACGTGAGCAGCTCCGGCCCCGTCAGGTCGTACCGCCGCCCGTCGTGCGCGTCGGAGGTGAGGGCGGCGACGGCGACGGCGGCCACGTCCCGGGGGTCGACGACGGCCTGCCGGGAGTCGCCGGTCAGGTCCGGGATCGGCTCGCCGGCTCGGATCAGCGCCCGGTGCCACAGGAAGTTCGACGCGAAGCTCGGCGGGCGGAGCATCGTCCACACGAACCCGCCGGCCTCGATCGCCTCCTCCCCGGCGAGGTGCCACGCGCCGACCGTCGCGCCCTCGAACCGCTCGCCGCTGCCGATCGCGGACAGCTTGACGATCTTCCGGACGCCCGCCGCCCGCGCGGCCGTCAGCAGGGCCACGTCGTGGTCCGCGGTCGGCTCGGGCGGCACGGTCACCAGGAAGACCGAGTCGACACCGGCCACCGCGGCCGCCAGCGACGCCGGGTCCTCGAAGTCGGCCCGCACCCCGCCGGGCCGCTCACGGCGGGACATCGCCCGGAACGGCATGTCCCGCTCGGTGAGCAGACGGACGACATGACTACCGATGGTGCCGGTGGCACCCGTAACAAGAATCATGCCCCGACGATGTCAGCGCCCCGAGGCCGCCCTATAGGAAGTTTCGGCACTATCGTGAGCCGCGTGCGCTCCCTCGACGTACCGCCCGCCCTGACCCGCTGGGTGACCGGGATCGACGTCGCCACGGCGGCCGGTTCGCCGGTGGTCGACGTGCCCGATCACGCCACGACGCTGCTCCTGCGCATGGACAGGCGTGAGTTGATCGTCATGGGCCCCCGCACCAGGGCCGCCTACCACGTCGGTACGCCCGGCCGTTCGTGCCTACGGGTGCGGATGCGGCCGGGTCGCGCGCAAGCCCTCCTCGGCCGTCCCCTGCGGGACCTGGCGGACCGGGCGCTGCCGCTCCGGGCGCTGCCGGGCCTGGACGTCGACCGGTTCGCCGCCGATCCGGTCGCCGCGCTCGTGGAAACAGTGGCCGACCGTCCCGAACCAGCACATCGGCTCGACGAGGCGGCGCGCCTCCTGACGGTGGTCGGCGTCGCCACGACCGCGGCCCGCCTGCACCTCAGCGAGCGCCGCCTGCACACCCTGTTCACCGACGGCACGGGCCTGTCCCCCAAACGCTTCGCCCGCATAGACCGGCTCCGCACGGTGCTCGCGGCGGACACCGGCCGCTGGTCGGACATCGCTGCGACGGCGGGCTACTACGACCAGTCCCACATGACAGCGGAGTTCCGCCACTTCATGGGCGTCCCCCCGGCAGCGTTCACAGCGGGCCACCACCCGACGCCAAGCCCATGCACGACCTGAGCGGACGAAGGCAGGAGGGCAGCGGGGGAGGAAGCCGGGGGCCCGGGGGCGGCAGCCCCCGAAAGGGGCGCGGGGAACTGCGCGACCAGCCACGACGGACCGCACGCATCCCCACCCACCCAAGGCACCCCCTCCACGGAAGGCGGGGGCCCGGGGGCGGCAGCCCCCGAAGGCAGGCCCGGGGTCGAAGGGGCAGCGCCCCTGGGGAGGGGACGGGTAGGGGCGGCGGGGGCGGAAAACCCCGTTGTCGGTGCGGTGTGGCACCGTGGTGAGGTCAGCCGCCGCAGCCGCCCCACTGGAAAGGCCAGAGCCCGTGAACCACGCCCAGCTCACCGCCCTCGGCCGAGCCCTACGCCTCCTCGGGGAACACGGCGACGCCCTGACCACCGACACCCCCGACACCCGCCTGCACGAGGTGAAGGCGGACCTGAAGCGCGCCCTGGAACTGCTGGACGAGACGGTCACGACCGCCGCCCCCACCACCCGCTGCCCCGAGCACCCGAACGGCCCGGTGGACGAGGAGGCCCCCGACCGCTGCCTCCTCTGCGAGACCCGCCGCCGCACCGCCCGCCGCACCGAGCTGAACGACAGCTACGGCGGACCCCGCCCCACGGCCCCCACCACCCCGTCCCCCTCCCGCTACGGCGTCCGGGACGACCGCCCTCAGCCCCAGCAGCGCTGGCTCCCGGAGGCGTGGAACGGCCAGGTGTGGCAGCTGTGCGGCACACCCCGCCGCGACCGCCGCGAGGCGGAGCTGTATCTCACCGCCCAACGCCGGGGCCCGCGCCCGGCGATCGCGTACCGCCTGGTCCACGAGTTCACCGACTACGACGTCCTGCGCATCTGGGGCGAGCCGGTCCGCCGGGACATCGAGCCGATGGGCAACCTCTGAGGCCCTGGGACGCCCTGACGTCCCCGACGGTCGACGTCCTCGTCAGGCGATCACACGGTCCGCGGTGAGCTTGCGCGGCGTGTCCGCGAGGAGCGCGCGCAGCCGAGCCGCGGACAGCGGGGCGCCCGGGTCGTCGGGCGAGGTCATCTCCAGCGGGGCCCCGGCGCGAAGGGCCTCGGCCAGCTGCACGAAGGCGGCCTTCGCCGCGTCGGGGTCGGTGAAGTAGGGCAGCGCGTAGGGGTCGGTCTCCGGCTCGAAACGCCAGCTGTCGGCGAGGGGGCCGACGTCGACGGTGTCGAACCCGAGCCGGCTGATCAGCTCGGCGGCGCTCACCCTGGCCTCCGGGTCGTCACCGGCTATGGGCAGGGCGGTGCGGTCGTCGGCGCCCACGGGCCGGGCGAGGGCGGGGATGTGGAAGTCGCCGATGTTGTTGCGGACCTCGTCCTGCTCAGCGGCTCCCTCAGCCAGGCCGTCCTGACCACGGGCGACACCCACCCCGGCCAGTGGCGCCGCCTCCTGCACATCTCCCTGGACGGCCTCAGCAGCCGCAACACGGAGCCGCTGCCGGAGCCCGCGCCCACGCCCACGCCAGCCGTGGACATGCAGCCTGCGCTGCCCGCTGGTGAGGGCGCGGGAGGCGAAGTGCATATCGGATAGACATACATACCGATCGAATCGTCACTGTCGGAGGAAACTCCGCTACTCTCCGGGCATGGCACTCCTCGGTCGCCGACGTACAACGGCACGACTCGCCCCTGAGCTGGATGACGCCGACCTCGGAAAGGTGCGTAAGCGGCTGGTGGAGAGCAGGGCCGCGGCCGGCCACGCTCTCGTGGCGGCCATGATCGAGCAGTTGTTGCGCGGCAGCGGGCGGGACTGGGATCGCAGGGCCCACAGGATGAACGTCCTTGCGCAGTCGACGTCCCCCGAGTTCCAGTCCTCCTGGGCGCGGGACCGGGACCAGGACCCGGACGCCCAACTGCTTTACGCCTGGGGGGTCATGCTGCGCACCCCGTACGAGAATCAGCCGGACGCGCAGGTGACGTACGACGCGCTCGATGCCTGTGCCCGGGCCACGGAGTTCCGGCCCGAGGACCCCAACCCCTGGGCGGTCCGGCTCGGTCTGCTGCGGCTGTGGCGGCGACCCTCCACGGAGGTCTTCCCACTCTGGGGCGAGATCGTTCGCCGCGACCGGTGGCACCGCGAGGCCCATCTCCAGATGCTCGGCTACCTCTCCCCGTGGGAGTGCGGGTCGCACAGCCAGACGGTCGAGTTCCTCGACCGAGTACGCGGGGAGGCCCCACCCACCGCGCCCACGGCGGGTCTTGAGGTCGCGGCCCTGGTCGACCGCTACCACGGCACGCTCGACCAGGGAGGGATCGAGGGCCTCACCGCGCGCCACATGTGGAGCAGTCCGGACGCCGCGACGGCGCTGGACCACGCCCTGGCCAACTGGCCGCGCCCCGGCTACCTCTCCCACGCGGCCGCCGTGGCCGATCTCAATCTGCTGGCCTACGCGCTCGTCCATGCCACGCGGGTCACGCAGACCGGCGAGGTGTTCCGGGCGATCGGCGGTCTGGTCACGAGTTACCCCTGGGCACGCGACGAGAGCGGTGATCCCCTGCAGGCGTACGCCAACGGGCAGCAGCGCGCGGGCGTCTGAGGAGCGAGAAGCGGCCGGGACACCCGTCCTCGGGTGTCCCGGCCGCGGTCCCCCGGACTTCCTTTACCGGCTGTGATCCCTACCTTCCCCGAGAGGCGCCGGACAGGCGGGGCATCGCGATGCCCGCCAGCAAGGCACCGGGCACGGCCAGGGCCAGCCAGACGGCGGTGGCCGTGTCACCGCCGATGAGGGTGGTGAAGTTGGCGATGATCAGCCAGATGGCTCCCGCGAGACCGGCGGCGCCCAGGGCCGGGGCGATCAGCGTGTTCCACTTCCGGGTGTCGCCGATCCTACGGAAGTACACGATGACCGACACCGAGGTCAGGAAGTACAGAAGCATGATCGCGAGCACCGCGAGACCGCTGAGCCAGGAGAACAGCGTGAGGACCGGGTCCTTGCCGGCCAGCGCGAACGGGAACACCAGCAGTGCGGCGATCACGGTCTGGACGGCACCGGCCAGCCACGGCGACTGCCTGCCGTTGAGGGCGCTCAGCCGGTGCGGCAGCAGTCCTTCCCGCCCGAGGGAGAACAGATAGCGGTTGGCCGAGTTGTGGAAGGCCAGGATGCTGGCGAAGAGCGACGTGGCCAGCAGGATCGGCAGTGCGTCCCCCGCCCACGCACCGAGTTCGTCGGACACGGGGCCGGCGACGAAGCTCGCCCCGTCCCCGGACTCCAGTGCCTTGCCGGCGGCGGCGGCACTGGACGAGGGGCCGTGCGCGGAGACCAGCATCCAGGTGGTGAAGGCGAAGAACGCGGTGACGAGAACGACCGCGAGGTAGGTCGCCCGGGGGACCGTCCGGTGCGGCTCGCGCGCCTCCTCGCCGTAGATCGCCGTCGCCTCGAAGCCGAACATCGACGCCACCGCGAACATCAGCGCCACGCCGGGCGCGCCGTCGAGCGCCGCGGACAGTGAGAAGGAGGAGCCGGGGGCCAGTCCTTCCGGCCCGCCGCCCGTCAGGAGGACCACCACGCCGAAGAGCAGCAGCAGACTGGTCTCCGCCAGGACGAACACCGCGAGCACCTTGGCGCCCACGTCGACGCCGGTCGCACCGAGCGCCTGCACGATCACCATCGTGACGAGGGCGATCAGCCACCAGGGCACGTCCCACCCCAGGTACTGCTGCGTCAGACCGTTCATGACGGATCCGAACAGCCCGTACACCGCGGCCTGGATGGTGTGGTAAGCGAGCAGCGCGACCCCCGCGCTGCCGGCGCCGACCGTACCGCCGAGCCCCTTGCCGACGTACGCGTAGAAGGCACCGGCGTCGACCACGTGCCGGCCCATCGCGACGTAGCCGACCGAGAAGAGCAGGACGACCACTCCGGCCACCACGTACATGGCGGGTGCGCCCGGACCGTTGCCGAGGGCTATGGCGACGGGCGCCGCCCCGGCGACACCGGTGAGCGGTGCCTGCGCGGAGAGAACGAAGAAAAGGATGCCCAGAACGCCGAGCGCGTTCTGCTTGAGGGAACCGCTGGCCACGTAGCCGTCGCCGGCCTGGCGCCGAGTTCTGGACGCGCTTGTAGACATACCTCACCTGTCGGGCGGAAGAGAGAGGGTGTTGTTTCGGCTCAAACGAGCTGCCTCATGCTTGCCCTGCCTCGCTCCTCTGGCAAGGGGTCGACGCGGATAGAGCCACAGATTGTCGAGCGAGTTGTGACTACGTGTGCCCGCCAGGCATCCGGTTCACCCGATTCCGGGCCGGTAAGGCCGGGTTTCCTCGACCCCGGCCCGGCGGTGCAGCAGGGCGCGCATGTCGGCCACGAGCTCGCTAGTCCACGCGCACCGTCGTCACGCTCGACACCGACAGGTGGACCGGCAGGGCACCCGTGTTCACCTGGGCGGCCAACTGCTGGGCCTCCTGCTTGGTGAAGCTGCCGGAGATCTCCGCCTTGCCGCCGGTGATCGCGCTGCTCACGCTGGGGGCGGACACGACGATGCCGTCGAGGACGATGGCGAACTGGTTCTGCGGCGGGGGCTGCGTCGACAACCGCCCGGTGATGTCGGCGAACTTCGCCCCGCCCGCCGCGGTGAAGTCCAGCTTCACGTACCAGCCGCTGCCGCGCTTCGCGTCGTACGCGGCCTCGGCCTCGGACAGGTCCGTACCGGCCACCTCGGCCGGTCCGAGCTGGTACGTGGAGACGGTGCCCTGGTACTCCCCGCACGCGGTGAGCGGCTCCGACGGGGAAGCCTCCATCGCGCCCGGGCACTTCTCCACACCCGTCTCGGCGGCCGTGGTCCGCACCGGCCGGAACGCCAGCTCCGCCGGCTGCCCGAGCGCCTCCAACGTCTCCCGCCGGGCGGCCGGACCGGACACCGTGATCTGGCTCTTGTCCTCGACGGTCACCTTCACGCCACCCAGCCCGGCCTTCACCGCCCGTTCCCGGATCAGCTCGGCGGTCCGCTCCAACGCCTGCGCGCTCACGGGCTCCTGCGGCATGAACGTCACGTCGGCCCGCCCACCCCCGGCCTTCCCGGAGGTCGACGCGGATGCCGACGCGGACGCCGACTTCCCCGGCTTCCCCGACCGAGGCCGGTCCGCGTCACCCGAGCCACCCGACCCACTGCACCCGCACACCAGCGCGACCAGACACGCCACCCCTAGCACCCTGCGCAACGCCATCCCGTCCCCCATCCCCCGACGCTCCATGACCGCCCATCGTGGCACGAAGAACCCCCAACGGGGCACCCTTACACCAACTGCCACCAAGCACTCAACACGGCAGCCGTCCCTGCGCGTTGACCTGCCGCACCCGAGCGCGCAGCACGTCTCCCGGCGCGGCCTCCCGCAGCGAGCCGGGAGGGCAGTCCCACTCCCGGCCACCGCCGACGGGTCTCAACTGGACGTAGCCGCCCTCCTCCCCCATCACCTCGCCGAGCCGCCCGTCCCGTACGTCCACGGCGTACGACCGCCGCGCGGTCACGTCTCGGCCGCCTTGCGCAGGACGGCGGCGAGCCGGGCGGCGACGGTCATGTTGCAGCAGCCCAGCCGCACGAGGGGGAACGGCTGGTCGCTCGCGCCGGTCACCGGGTCGATACCCAGCGACGGCAGGATGATCCCGACGGCGCGCAGGGCCTGGTCGAGTTGCTCGACGGCCTCCTCGGTCGTCAGGGCGAGAATCCGTTCCGGGCGCCGCCGTCCGTTCGCCGCGGCTGTTCTGTTCTCCACGGCCACTTCCTCCACGCTGGGTTGCAGATTCACCACACAGCGTGGTCGAGGGGTGTCTAGCCTGGCCAGATACGACGCCCCAACAGGGGGACTGCTGGACAGGGGAGCACGACCACGCCCGGACCGAAGGACCTCGACCCGTCGTCATCACCCCGCGCGCTCCTGGGCGCGGAGCTGCGCCACGCCAGGGAGAAGGCGGGCCTGAGCCAGGAGGACCTGGGCCAACGGTTGTTCGTGAGCGGCTCGTTCGTGGGCCAGCTGGAGTCGGCGGTACGGCGCATGCAGCCGGAGATCGCGCGGCCGATCGACCTCGCGCTCGACACGGGGGACTTCTTCTTACGGAACTGCAAGGCAGCGTCCAAGTCCCGATACCCCGAGCACTTCGCGGAGGCGGCAGAGGCGGAGGCACGGGCTACGGCGATCAGGGAGTACGCGCCGGTGCTGATCCCCGGGCTGGTGCAGACGGCCGCCTATGCACGGGCCGTGAACCGCGCCTACGCCCCCACGGCCCCGGAGGAGGTCATCGACGGGTGGGTGGAGGGCCGTATGGCACGGGCCCGTCTACTTGATGACCCAACAAAACCATTGCTGTGGGTGGTGCTTGACGAAGCGTCGCTGCGGCGGGAAACCGGCGGCCGAGCCGTCATGGCGGCAGCCCTGACCCACGTCGCGAGTCTGGCACGCAGGAGCCGGGTCATCGTGCAGGTACTACCGTTCAGCGCGGGAGCGCACACAGCCATGGAGGGCGCCCTGAAGCTCATGGAGTTCGACGACGCGCCTCCGCTGGTCTACTTCGAAGGCGTGCGCGTGGGACGGCTGGAGGACGACCCGGCCCTCGTCAACCAGCTCAGGCTCACGTTTGAACTGCTCGCGGCCTCCGCTCTCCCGCCTGAGAAGTCCCTGGCCCTGATCGAGGCGTTGGCGCAGGATTATGCCCATGAGGACAATGCCTGACTTCGACCTGACCACCGCCATATGGCACAAGTCGAGCTACAGCGGCGGTGGCGGTGGCAACTGCCTGGAGGTCGCTCGCTGGCGCAAGTCGACGTACAGCGGCGGCGGCGGGGACAACTGCCTCGAAGTCGGCGACGGCCTCCCCGCTGTCATCCCCGTCCGCGACTCAAAGACCCCCCTCGGCCCGGCGCTCGTGTTCCGGGCCGAGGCGTGGTCCCTGTTCGTCGAAGACCTGAGGCGGCGCTAGGGCGTGTTGCGAAAGTCCCGTCTGCCCTTCGGGCAGACGACGCTACTTTCGCAACGCGCCCTAGGCGAAGACGGCCTCCGCCAGCCGCGTGACCTGGTCGGGGTCGGCCGCCCAGCAGTAGAGGATCACCTCGTCCGCCCCGATCCCCGCGTATCCGGCGACCGCCGCCCGGATCGCGTCCGGCGTGGTGAGGAGCCCCTCCGCCATGTACGCGGCGCGCCCCGTGAACGCGTAGTAGCGCAGCAGGTTCGCGCGGGCGTCGGCCACCACGGACGGCGCCCCCAGCGCGACGCTCGCCTGGGCCACGAGCTTCGGGCGCCCCTCCCTGCCGTACTTCTCCCACGCCGTCTCGACGTCGCGGAACATCCGGTCCATGTACGCCGGGGGCAGCGCCGCCCCGAGGAAGCCGTCGCCCCACCGGGCGACGCGTTCGAGCGCGGCGGGGGCGAAGCCGCCGAAGAGGACCTCGGGGCCGCCGGGGGTGGCGGGCAGTGGCCCGACCGCGCCGACGCCCTCGGCGTACGGTCGGCCGGCCCACGCCCACCTCAACTGCTCCATCTGCTCGTCGAGTCGGCGTCCGCGCCGCCGGATGTCGATGCCCGCGACCCGGCAGTCGTCCTCGCGCCCGCCGATCCCGATGCCGAGCGTGAAGCGCCCGCCGGACATCCGGTCGAGCGTGGCCGTCTGCTTGGCGAGGATCGCGGTGTTGTAGTGCGGGGCGAGGAGCACCTCGGTCTGGACGCGGACACGGCTCGTCGCCCCGGCGAGGGCGGACAGCGCGACCAACGGGTCGGGGTTGTCGTAGACGAGACGGTCGAGGATGCCGAGCGTCGAGAAGGGCGAGTCGTCGGCGAGCCGGGCCCAGGTCAGCAGTCCGGCGGGATCGTCGACGGGCAGCCCGAGCCCGACGGGCACGGAAGCGGACTTGGACGCAGGCGCGGACACGGGTACGGAAACGGGGCTCATGGCAGAGCACTCCTGAACGGTAGAAGGGCAGGGCAAAGTCACTGCCGCCCCTCCATGGCCCGCGCCGTCTCGCGCGGTTGCTCCCGTTCTGCGGCGTACTTCTGGGGAGCGCGTTCGTCAGAGTGCGCCCACCGTACGCGGGAGCCGCCCCACCCAGCGAGCGAATTAACGGCCCGCCAAGCCGCCCCGAGGCTCAAGCCCCGAGCTTCGAGCCCTCTTTTCAAGGAATGGGAGGTGGGCCCCAACCCACCCTCCCACCCGGCATGTTGACGTCCCGCGTTCAAGTTGCCACGCACCGTGATCGTGCTGATAGCGTGCGCGCAGACAAAACAGCCCCCGCCAGGTGCTACCAACACCTGCGGGGGCCTGACCTACAAGATCGAAGAGAAAGTTCGATCCCATGGCTGACGCCAAGCTTAGTAGCGCTCCCCTGCCCGCGCACGCTTCCCCGCTCGGGTCGTCCCACCCCATGGCCAACCCGGGCTACGGCAAGCGCGCCGCCCCCGGCCAACACCCCCGCTCCGCGCACGACTTCGCGCACCTCCCGCCCCGCGAAGCCGCGATCGCCGCGTACATCGACCGCCTCCCCGACGGCGCCGACATCTCCGTGAAGACGCTGGCCAAGACGCTCCCGTACGGCCAGTGCGCGCTGCGTACGGCCCTCAACAGGCTCCAAGAGGCCGGTCACTTGCGCCGGGGGCGCGAACATCTGACCGCCGAGTCGGGCAGTACCCGCTGGATCACCCGATCGTGGTTCTCCCGAACCGCGCGGGACGACGGCTGGTGGGCAAGCTTCACGCGGGGCGGCGTCCCGGAGGCGCAGCGGGAGGACCCCGAGCGGGCCCGTCCGACCCGGTCCCGGGCCCACATCCTGCTCGCGGCCCTCGGCCGTACGACCCCGTCCCTGTCCCTCTCCCAGGCGGACTGCGCGGCCCTGGCCCCGCTCCTCCTCCCCTGGTTCGAGCGCGGCGCCACGGACGAGACGATCCACCAGGCCCTCACCACGGGCCTCCCCACCCCGGTCCACAGCCCGGCGGCCCTCCTCCGCACCCGCCTCACCAGCAAGCTGCCACCTGAGCCGGAACCGGAGCGGGAACGGGGGCCGGAGCCCGTACGGCCACCGCTCCGCATGCTGGAGTGCGCCACCTGCCGCACCCCGGGCCGCCCCGAGGCCCTGCCGGGCGGCACCTGCGGCGCCTGCCGGGGCGAACGCGCCCTCACGCGCCACAAGGCGCCCCTCTCATCTGCCTCGGTCCACGCCCGCGCGGCGGAGATCCGTGCGGCGATGTCCCTGAAGCCACGAGAGAGGACACCCGTATGACCGCTCCTACGGTCCGCCGCCACCATGCCGGGGCACGATGGGAGGAAGGAGGCGACACCATGACCCCTGACACCGCTGAGCACCCGCAGATGTCCGTCGAGGACTTCGAGGAACTCGTCCGCAGGGCCCCCAGGGAGCTGCGGAACCGGCTGGAGTTCCTCGGCGGGAGGCTGTGCGTCCGGCACGGCCCGCTCGACGTCGACGAGTTCGAGGAACTGGCCGCCGCGGCCCCGGAAACCGTACGGCTCGAGTACATCAGCGGAAAGGTAGTAGTCAAGGCCATGCCGGACGGCAACCACGGCGAGATCTTCATGTGGCTGCTGCGCCAGTGCATGCAGCAGCGCCCCGAGCTGAACCTCATGCCCGAGCGGGGCGTCAAGGCCGAGGCGTACCGCAAGGGCCGCGCCCTCACGGACGGCTTCCTGGCGCCAGAGGGCCACTTCAGGGGCCACGGAAACTGGTCCGACCCCGACGGCGCCCTCATGGCCGTCGAGATCACCTCCCACGACCGTGACACCGACCGCCGCGACCGCGTCGACAAGCCCGTCGGGTACGCGGCGGCCGAGATCCCCGTCTATCTCCTCATCGACCGGGACTACCACACGGTCATCGTGTTCAGCGAACCGAAGGACGGCCGGTACCAGCAGACCGACTCCCACCCGTGGGGCGCGACCGTGGAGATCCCCGCTCCCGTCGGCATCACACTGGAAACCGAGAAGCTCAAGGACTACGCGGACTGACCGGCCCGGCCCCTCAGCCGCCTACTTGAACGGCACGTTCACGCAGGCCAGCCGGGCACCCGCCGTGCCCGCGTGCCCCTCGTGCGTGGCCGTGCTCTTCTCGTGCAGCACCACCGAACGCGCCCCGCCCGCCCGGAACCGCCAGTCCACCGTGGCGATCGCACGCGCCGAGCCGTCCTTGTTGGTGTTGACGTCCAGCCACACCTCGTTGTCGGGGTTGGCGAACTCCGGGTCGACGGACGGCTGCACCGGGTCGGCCTGGTCCTGGTAGTGCGGCCCGGCGTCGGCGGGCAGCCTGCCGCACGGCTTGGTGTGGACGTGAGCGCCGTACGCGCGGTTCGCGACCAGGTCACGCAGCCGCAGTTCGATCCGTGTGCCGCCGTCGCGCCGCAGTTCCTCCTTGACCTGGACGCGGGCGCCGAGCGGCGCGAGCGTGGTGTCGTAGGTGACCGCCGGTGCCACGTCCGCGGTGGCCGCCGGAGCGAGGACCGACCTCACGACGATCTTGACCACGGGCTGCTTCTTCGACTCACTGGCGTTCGCGCCGGCCGCGATGCCGAGACCGCCGGCGACCGCGCCGACGGCGGCGACGGCCGCGATGAGCCGCTTGCGCTTCAGGGTGAGCTTGTGTCGTGCCATGAGCTTGTCTCGTCCCGTTCGTGGGGGGGATGAAGGGGAGCGGTCGCGCAACAAAAAGGCACCTCAACTGCCGCTCATGGGCTGGCAGTTGAGGTGCCCGTGCGACGCTGCGCCCACGACACTACAGCGACGGATTCAGCGGAATTGGATCACTACCGCCGGGTACTGGGGAGACTTGGCGAAAAGTCCGGGCCCGGTGGCATGCTCAGCTCAGCGAGCCCAGGGCGGCCGGCTCGAACGCCTTCAGCTCGTCGAAGCGGCCGTCGAGCACCTTCGCCGCCCACTCCGGGTCCTGGAGCAGCGCGCGGCCCACGGCGACGAGGTCGAACTCCTCGGCCTCCAGACCGTCGAGCAGGTCGTCGATGGCCTTGGTCGAGGAACTCTCGCCGGCGAACGCGGCGATGAACTCGCCGTCGAGACCGACCGAGCCGACCGTGATGGTGGGCTTGCCGGTGAGCTTCTTCGTCCAGCCCGCGAGGTTCAGCTCGGAGCCCTCGAACTCCGCCTGCCAGTAGCGGCGCGTCGAGGCGTGGAACGCGTCGACACCGGCCGCGACGAGCGGGCTCAGCAGCGCCTCCAGCTCCTGGGGCGTCTGGGCGAGGCGCGCGTCGTACGCCTCCTGCTTCCACTGCGAGTAGCGGAAGATGACGGGGAAGTCGGGGGACACGGAGGCCCGTACGGCCGCCACGATCTCGGCCGCGAACTTGGTGCGGGCGACGAGGTCACCGCCGTAGGCGTCGGTGCGGCGGTTGGTGCGCTCCCAGAGGAACTGGTCGACGAGGTAGCCGTGGGCGCCGTGGATCTCGACGCCGTCCATGCCGACGCGCTCGGCGTCGGCGGCGGACCGCGCGAACGCGGCCACGACCTCGTCGATGTCGGCCTGCGTCATGGCGCGGCCGCCCTCGGCGGGCGTGCCGTCGACCCGCAGACCGGAGGGGCCGAGGACCGGGGCGTCGGGGAAGAGCTTGCCCTGCTGGCGGACGGTGCCGATGTGCCACAGCTGCGGCACGATCGTGCCGCCGCCGGCGTGCACGGCCTCGGCGACCTTCGCCCATCCGGCGAGCTGCTCCTCACCGGCGAAGCGCGGCACGCCGTCCAGGTCACCGGCCGTCTCGTGTCCGACATAGGTGCCCTCGGTCACGATCAGGCCGACGCCCGCGGCGGCCCGCCGGCCGTAGTACGAGGCGACGTCCGCACCCGGCACACCGCCGGGCGAGAAGACCCGCGTCATGGGAGCCATGGCGATCCGGTTCGGAACGGTCAGACCGTTGATCCTGACGGGCCGGGAGAGAACGTCGGCGGCACGGGAGGTGGACGCGGTGGTCACGTGGGGACTCCTCGGTGAGGTCGGTGCGCTATATGCATGTGCATGGATCGCTCTACTCGTCAACCTCCCCGCCCGCCACGGCATTCCGCCGAGGACCCGCGGCCTGTGTGACCCCGGACACGCCCGAGGGCGGCACCCCCTGTCGGAACAGGGAGTGCCGCCCTCGGTACTGACGGACCGGGTCCGAACCTTCTCTCTACGAGGAGGCTCAGAAGTCCATGTCACCGCCCGGCATGCCGCCACCGGCGGGCGCGGCGGCCTTCTCCGGCTTGTCGGCGATGACGGCCTCGGTGGTGAGGAACAGCGCGGCGATGGACGCGGCGTTCTGCAGGGCGGAACGCGTCACCTTCGCCGGGTCGATGATGCCGGAGGCGATCATGTCGACGTACTCACCGGTCGCGGCGTTCAGGCCGTGGCCGACCTGGAGGTTGCGGACCTTCTCCACGACGACGCCACCCTCGAGACCACCGTTGACGGCGATCTGCTTGAGCGGGGCCTCCAGGGCGAGCTTCACGGCGTTGGCGCCGGTCGCCTCGTCACCCTCCAGCTCCAGCTTCTCGAAGACCTGGGAGGCCTGGAGCAGGGCCACGCCACCACCGGCGACGATGCCCTCCTCGACGGCCGCCTTCGCGTTGCGGACGGCGTCCTCGATGCGGTGCTTGCGCTCCTTGAGCTCGACCTCGGTCGCGGCACCGGCCTTGATGACGGCCACGCCGCCCGCGAGCTTCGCCAGGCGCTCCTGGAGCTTCTCGCGGTCGTAGTCGGAGTCGCTGTTCTCGATCTCGGCGCGGATCTGGTTCACGCGGCCGGCGACCTGGTCGGCGGAGCCGGACCCGTCGACGATCGTGGTCTCGTCCTTGGTGATGACGACCTTGCGGGCGCGGCCCAGGAGGTCCAGGGTCGCGTTCTCCAGCTTGAGGCCGACCTCCTCGGAGATGACCTCGCCGCCCGTGAGGATGGCGATGTCGCCGAGCATGGCCTTGCGGCGGTCACCGAAGCCCGGGGCCTTGACGGCGACGGACTTGAAGGTGCCACGGATCTTGTTGACGACCAGGGTCGACAGGGCCTCGCCCTCGACGTCCTCGGCGATGATCAGCAGCGGCTTGCCCGACTGCATGACCTTCTCCAGGAGCGGGAGCAGGTCCTTGACGTTGGAGACCTTGGAGTTGGCGATGAGGATGTAGGGGTCCTCGAGCACCGCCTCCATGCGCTCCATGTCGGTGGCGAAGTACGCCGAGATGTAGCCCTTGTCGAAGCGCATGCCCTCGGTGAGCTCGAGCTCCAGACCGAAGGTCTGCGACTCCTCGACGGTGATGACGCCTTCCTTGCCGACCTTGTCCATGGCCTCGGCGATCAGCTCGCCGATCTGGGTGTCGGCGGCGGAGATGGAGGCCGTGGAGGCGATCTGCTCCTTGGTCTCGACCTCCTTGGCCTGGTCGAGCAGCGCACCGGAGACGGCCTCGACGGCCTTCTCGATACCGCGCTTCAGGGCCATCGGGTTGGCACCGGCGGCGACGTTGCGCAGGCCCTCGCGTACGAGCGCCTGGGCGAGGACGGTCGCGGTGGTCGTACCGTCACCGGCGACGTCGTCCGTCTTCTTGGCGACTTCCTTGACCAGCTCGGCGCCGATCTTCTCGTACGGGTCCTCGAGCTCGATCTCCTTGGCGATGGACACACCATCGTTGGTGATCGTGGGGGCGCCCCACTTCTTCTCGAGGACGACGTTGCGACCCTTGGGGCCGAGCGTCACCTTGACGGCGTCCGCGAGCTGGTTCATGCCGCGCTCGAGGCCGCGCCGCGCCTCCTCGTCGAACGCGATGATCTTGGCCATGTGAAGTGGTCCCTCCAGGACTGGGGGTGATTCCTTCGGACCGCGCCCGCGCCCGCGACGGACGGCTCGCCTGCCTCGTGGTTCCTTGCCCCACCTGGCCTGCGGGCCTCACCGACCCGGTCCTTCGTTGTCACTCTCACCTTCAGAGTGCTAACGCCAATGATTAGCACTCGGCATGGTCGAGTGCAAGCGCCTCCGGATGATCCGCAGGTGAACGCACCCCTACGCGCCCGGTCGGCGCCGCGTCCGCGCGACCACCGGCGGGGCGTTCCGGACACACGTTCCGGACACACGTTCCGGACACGCGGCCCGGACACGCGGAAGGGCCCGCACCCCCAGTACGGGGCGCGGACCCTCCGAGAAGAACGAAGAACGTCGCTGCTAACCGGCGCGTTGCTTCAGCCTGCGAGACGGACCATGTCCGCCTGCGGACCCTTCTGACCCTGCGAGATCTCGAACTCGACCCGCTGGCCCTCTTCCAGGGTGCGGTAACCGTCCATCTGGATCGCGCTGTAGTGGACGAATACATCCGCACCACCGTCGACCGCGATGAAGCCGTACCCCTTCTCCGCGTTGAACCACTTGACGGTGCCCTGAGCCATGCCTAACTCCCCTATTACTGGCCCTTGCACAGATCCACACTTCGCGGACCCGGGTCAGACCTCACCCCCCAACGGTTGGGGGTGTGCGCCGGAACGCGTCGACCGCGGCTGAATGTATCTGCCCAACTGCCGTCTGCAACAGGGCAATCGGACGAGAAAATCTGGACAGGCCCGGTCGGGAATGTACGAACAATTCACCCGAATTCAGGGCAAGTCGGGCCCCATAAAAGGCGCGAAATACGCAAATGCCCTACAGACTTTGGCTACTTCATATAGGGCGTGCGGCGCGATTGGATATGCACCCGGCATGAAATCACAACGGCAAGCGGGCCGGGTTCCCCAACTGTACCGTGCTCAACCATAGAGAATTGCCCCCTCCGCTTCTCTCACGGAGGGGGCAATTCGATGAACAATCCGTAATCAAGGTTACCGACGGTTACTACCGACGGGTACGGAACGGTGATCAGCCGCCGGCGACGGCCGGGATGATCGACACGCCCGCACCGTCCGGCGTGGCCGTCTCCAGCCCCTGCTCGAACCGCACGTCGTCGTCGTTCACGTAGACGTTCACGAACCGCCGCAGCTTCCCCTGGTCGTCGAGGACGCGCGCGGCGATCCCGGTGTGGTTCTTCTCCAGGTCCGCGATGACCTCGGCGAGGGTGGCGCCTTCGGCCTGGACCTCGGCCTGACCGCCGGTGTAGGTGCGAAGGATGGTGGGGATGCGAACGCTGACGCTCATGACTGGTGACCTCCGGGTGTGTGCGGCAGAGCTGAGGGGGCGCGGGGCCGGGTGGTTACGCGAGCCCGGCGTCGCGGAACGAGTCGAGGTTGGGACGGATGGTCGCGGTGAGCCCCGTCCCGGCGACCGCGTCCAGCGTCTTGAGACCGTCACCGGTGTTCAGAACGACGGTCGTCAGCGCCGGGTCCAGCAGCCCGTTCTCGATCAGCTTCTTCGTGACGCCGACGGTCACGCCACCCGCGGTCTCCGCGAAGATCCCCTCGGTACGGGCGAGCACCTTGATCGCGTCGACGATCTGCTCGTCGGTCACGTCCTCCACGGCCCCGCCGGTGCGCCGGGCGATGTCGAGGACGTACGGCCCGTCCGCCGGGTTGCCGATGGCCAGCGACTTGGCGATCGTGTCGGGCTTCTGCGGCCGGACGACGTCGTGGCCCGCCTTGTACGCGACGGACACCGGCGAGCAACCCTCGGCCTGCGCGCCGAAGATCTTGTACGGCTTGTCCTCGACGAGTCCGAGCTTGATCAGCTCCTGGAGCCCCTTGTCGATCTTCGTGAGCTGCGAGCCGGAGGCGATCGGCACGACCAGCTGGTCCGGCAGCTTCCAGCCGAGCTGCTCGCAGATCTCGTACGCGAGGGTCTTGGAGCCCTCCGCGTAGTACGGCCGCAGGTTGACGTTCACGAAGCCCCAGCCCTCGCCGGCCGGGTCGCCGATCAGCTCGGAGCAGAAGCGGTTCACGTCGTCGTAGTTGCCCTCGATGCCGACCAGCTCACCGCCGTAGACGGCGGCCATGACGACCTTGCCCTGCTCCAGGTCGTGCGGGATGAACACGCAGGAGCGGAAGCCCGCGCGGGCTGCGGCGGCACCGACGGCGCCGGCGAGGTTGCCGGTGGAGGAGCAGGACAAGGTGGTGAAGCCGAAGGCGCGCGCGGCTTCCAGGGCCTGGGCGACCACACGGTCCTTGAAGGAGTGCGTCGGGTTGCCGGAGTCGTCCTTGATGTAGAGGCCGCCGGTGACACCCAGCTCACGGGCGAGGTTGTCGGCCTTGACGAGGTGGGTCCAGCCGGGGTTCAGGTTCGGCTTGGTCGCCACGTCGGCGGGGACGGGCAGCAGGGGGGCGTACCGCCAGATGTTCGCGGGACCGGCCTCGATCCGCTTGCGCAGCTCCTCCGTGTCGTAGGCGGAGTAGTCGTACGCGATCTCGAGCGGGCCGAAACACTCCTCGCAGGCGAAGACCGGTCCGAGGGGGACGCGGTGACCGCACTCGCGACAGCTCAGGGCGGCGGCGGGGCCGAGGTCGACGCTCTTGGCGACACCGTCGGTGATGGTGGATTCGGTGGCAACAGTCTGCGCAGCCATGTGAGGCGAGGCCCTTTCTCCTCATCTTCCTCACGACGCATCTCGTCGTGAGACGGATTTGGCACCTTCCCTAGCCGGACCTCGCCACGGCGACGTGACAAGACAGCTGGAGGGTTGCCGGGGCTTCATCGGGCCGTATCCCTCTGCCCCTCTGGATGAGCGGTATTTGGTTGTATACGCACACGAGCACCGACATGCGATGGTCATCAGCGTTGTTCAAGACTGTAACCGAAGGCCAGGACAGTTGAGAGAGCCGTCCGAACCGCGAGATGAACGCAGAGGAGCCGCGCACTGTGCTGAAGGAAGTCGAGCGCTGGCTGAGCACCCGCTCCTGGTCCGTGACCGATCGCCCGCTCCACGGGATCCTTGCCGCGAAACGGGCCTCCGGCCAGACCGTCAGTGTCGTCCTGCCCGCGCTGAACGAGGAGGAGACGGTCGGTGACATCGTCGCCGTCATCCGCCACGACCTCATGGAACAGGTCCCGCTCGTCGACGAGGTCGTCGTCGTGGACTCCGGATCGACCGACCGCACCTCCGAGGTCGCGGCGGCGGCCGGGGCGCGGGTCGTCCACCGCGACGACATCCTGCCGCGCCTGCCCGCCGTGCCCGGCAAGGGCGAGGTCCTGTGGCGGTCGCTGCTGGTCACGACCGGTGACATCGTCTGCTTCATAGACGCGGACCTCAAGGAGTTCTCCTCCGACTTCGTCTCCGGGATCGTCGGCCCGCTGCTCACCGACCCCGGCGTCGACCTGGTCAAGGCGATGTACGACCGCCCGCTCGGCACGGCCGCCGGCCAGGGCGGCCGGGTGACCGAACTCATGGCCCGCCCCCTGCTCAACATGCACTGGCCCCAGCTGGCGGGCTTCGTCCAGCCGCTGGGCGGCGAGTACGCGGCCCGCCGCTCCCTCCTGGAGCGGCTCCCGTTCCCCGTCGGCTACGGCATCGAACTGGGCATGCTCGTCGACGCGCTCCACCTCGTCGGCCTCGACGCGCTCGCCCAGGTCGATGTGGGCGTCCGCAAACACCGCCACCAGGACGGGCAGGCCCTGGGCCGCATGTCCGCGGCGATCTACCGCACGGCCCAGCTCCGCCTGGCCCGCGGCCACCTGATCCGTCCCGTCCTGACCCAGTTCGAACGCGGCGCGGAGGGGTTCGAGCCGCGGACGTACTCGGTGGACCTGGAGGAACGACCGCCGATGGCGGAGATCGCGGAGTACGCGGAGCGGAAGGCGGCGTAGGGGGCGGGGTACGAGTTCGTTGCCGGGTGCGGGTGGGCGGGTCTCCTGAAAAGCACGGGGCGCAGCCCCGGGCGCTTTTCAGGGGCGCGGGGCGGTGACACATGCGGCTCCGCCGCGTGGGCGCGAACAGCCCCCACCCACCCGCACCCGCCGACGCACAAGTCACCCCCACCCCCCTGGGCGCTCCTGTATACGGCCGAACCGCACGTTTGAGCGGTTCGACCACGGGCTAGGTTGAGCCGTATGGCATCAACGCACGCTTCAGCCCAGGTGCTGGTCGCCTCCAACCGCGGCCCCGTCTCGTACACCCAGGACGACTCCGGCGGTCTCACCGCGAAGCGCGGCGGCGGCGGACTCGTGTCCGGCCTGTCGGCGATCGGCCCCGACGCCGGTGCCCTCTGGGTGTGCTCCGCGCTCGGCGACGGCGACCGCGAGGCCGTACGCCGCGGGGTCGGCGAGCCCGGCGTACGCATGCTGGACATCCCCGCCGACGTCCACCACGCCGCGTACAACGGCGTCGCCAACTCCGCGCTGTGGTTCGTGCACCACATGCTGTACCAGACCCCTCTGGAGCCCGTCTTCGACGCGGAGTTCCGGGCCCAGTGGGCCGCGTACGAGACGTACAACCGGTCCTTCGCCGAGGCGCTGGCGCAGGAGGCGGCGGACGGCGCGGCCGTGCTGGTGCAGGACTACCACCTGACGCTCGTGCCGCGGATGCTGCGCGAGCTGCGCCCCGACCTCAGGATCGGCCACTTCTCGCACACCCCGTGGGCGCCCGTGGACTACTTCCGGCTGCTGCCCGACGACATCGCGGCGGAGGTGCTGAACGGCGTTCTCGGCGCCGACCGGGCCGCGTTCCTGACCCGGCGGTGGGCGGACGCGTTCACCGCGTGCTGCCACGCCGTACTGGGCCCCGACGCCACCTCCGGCACCCGGATCGGTGTGCACGGGCTCGGCACCGACGCGAACTTCCTGCGGGCCCGCGCGCACGAGGCGGACGTCGACGAGCGGATCGTCGCGCTGCGGGAGCAGATCGGCACGGCTCCCGACGGCACGCCGCGCCGCACGATCGTCCGGGTCGACCGCACGGAACTGTCCAAGAACATCGTGCGGGGCCTGCTGGCGTACCGGCAGCTCCTCGACGACCGCCCGGAGTGGCGCGAGCGCGTCGTGCACGTGGCCTTCGCGTACCCGTCGCGGCAGGACCTCGCCGTGTACCGGGAGTACACCGCCGAGGTCCAGCGGGTGGCGGCCGAGATCAACGAGCGGTACGGGACGCCGGGCTGGACCCCGGTCGTCCTCCACGTCAAGGACGACTTCGCACGCTCCCTGGCGGCGTACCGCCTCGCCGACGTCGCCCTCGTGAACCCCATCCGCGACGGCATGAACCTGGTCGCGAAGGAGGTACCGCTCGTCTCCGACGGGGGCTGCGTGCTGGTGCTGTCGCGGGAGGCGGGGGCGTTCGAGGAGCTGGGCGACGACGCGGTGGTGGTCAACCCGTACGACATCGGGGGGACGGCGGGGGCGTTGCACGAGGCGCTGTCGATGGGCGCGGAGGAACGAGCGGAACGCACGAAGCGCCTCACGGCGGCGGCGACGGCGCTGCCACCGGCCCGGTGGTTCTTGGATCAGCTGGGGGAGCTGAGGGCGACATAGCTCGGGCCGGGGATGCGTGGGGCCGCAGGGGGCGCAGCCCCGGCCGCTCTTCAGGGGCGCGGGGCGGTGACACATGCGGCTCCGCCGCGTGGGCGCGAACAGCCCCCACCCACCCGCAGCCGCCGACGAACCACGCACCCCCCAGCTACTGGGCGCCCCCCGTCCCCACCGCCTCGGCGATCCGCGCCAGCAGCCGCACGACCCCCTCCGGCCCGTCCACGACCAGATCGGCCCGTTCCGACAGCTCCGTCACCTCCGTGCTGCCGCTGCACACCAGCAACCCCGGCACGCCCTCCCCCCGCAGCTTCTCGACCGCCGCGAACGCGGGCAGGTCGCCGAGGTCGTCGCCGGCGTAGAGGACGGCCGTCGCGCCGGAGTCGACGACGTGCCGACGGAGAGCGACCCCCTTGTCCATGCCCGGGGGCCGCAGTTCGAGGACCAGCCGACCCGGTTCGACGATGAGGCCATGACGGGTGGCGAGGTCGGTCAGAGGCTCCCGCAGTGCCTCGAACGTGGCCTGGGGATCGGCCGCGCGCCGGGTGTGGACGGCGACGGCCCGCCCCTTCTCCTCGATCCAGGTGCCCTCCCCCTCCCCCGCCTCGTCCAGCACCGCGGGGAGTTCCGCGCGGACGGCGGTGACCCCGGGGTGCGGGGGCGGCGCGGTGACCGTGTCGGTCGCGGCGTCCCAGCGTTCGACGCCGTAGTGGCCGAGCACGGTGAGGTGTTCCAGACCGGGGACGCCGGCGAAGCCTCCGTTGTGGACGGCGACGGCGACGGGGCGGCCGGTCACCACGGCGACGGAGAGGACCCGCGGGGCGAGTGCGGCGAGGGCGGCGACCGCGTCGGGGTGGGCGCGGGCCTGTTCGGGGTCGGGGACGATCGGCGCGAGCGTGCCGTCGAAGTCGAGCGCGATCACCGTACGGCCTGGGTCGGCGAGGATCGCGTCGAGCGCGTCCCGGCCGGCCCGGGTCACGGGTGTCGGCAAGGTGGCCTTGGGGTTCTCGGAATCCTTGTGGCTGCCCATGCCGTCGACCTTATCCGTCACCGCTCGGCGCTGCGGGCCTCCCGCACCCTCCGCAGCCGGTTGACGGTGACCGGGTCGTGGGCGAGGGCGCGTTCGTCGTCCAGCAGGGCGTTCAGGAGTTGGTAGTACCGCACGGGGGCGAGCCCCAGCCGCTCCCGTACGGCCCGCTCCTTGGCCCCCGGGCTCCCCCACCCCTGCCGCTCCAACGCGAGGATGGCCTGCTCACGCGTATCGAGGCTCTCCATACGACGACGGTAACGGATGGGACGGACAGTGGGGGGGTGACCTGTGCGTCGCTGAAAAGCACGGGGCGCAGCCCCGGTCGCTTTCCAGGGGCGCGGGGAACCGCGCGAGAAACCACAACGCACCCGCACCCGCCGACGAACCGCGCACCCCCGAGCCACTGGGCGCCCTAGGGGCTGTCGTCCCGCTCCGCCACCGTCGCCGTCTCCTGCAACCTCTCCAACACAGCCCGCGGCTTCGCGTTCGACGACACCGCCGCCCCTATCTCCCGCTTCACCGCCGCGCTGACCTCCGCCCACGACGTCTTCCCGGCGGGATACAGCTCGGCCGAGGGGAGTTCCGTCAGGAACGGCGCGAGGTCGGCGGTGTCCTTGTCCCCCGCCATCGCCTGCGACGCCGACGACGTCACCGGCAGCAGGTCGTACTCGCGGGAGAACGCGAGGACGTTCCTGTCGGCGTAGACGTAGTCGAGGAAGTCGCCGATCTCCTCCTGGTGCCCGTTCTGCTTGAACGCCATCATCCAGTCGGTGACCCCGAGGGCCGACCGCGACCGTCCCTCACGCCCCGGCAGCGCGGCGGTGCCGAACTCGACGCCCTTGTCCTCGGCCATCCTCATCAGGCTGGGGTGCCCGTTGAGCATCCCGACCTCGCCGTGCGTGAACGCGTCGAACGCGTCGGCCCGGTTCAGCTTCGCCGGCGCGGTCGGCCCGGTGAGGCCCTTGTCGACCAGTTCCTTCTTCAGCCAGGTGAAGGTCCGCACGTTGTCGTCGGAGTCGAGCTGGTACGTGCCGACGTTGTCCACGTATCCGGCGCCGCCGCTGAGCAGCCACTGCATGGTCTCGGCCTGGGCCTCCTCGGGCCCGAGCGGCAGCGCGTACGGGGTCTTGGTGCCGGCCGCGC
The DNA here is from genome assembly GCF_900290235.1 of Streptomyces sp. MA5143a. GTDB lineage: Bacteria > Actinomycetota > Actinomycetes > Streptomycetales > Streptomycetaceae > Streptomyces. The sequence continues at coordinate 15,572 of NZ_OLMK01000083.1, read as the reverse complement.
GGAGCGCCTCCGCGTCGGCGGCCAGTTCGTCCCAGGTGCGCGGGGCGTGGTCGATCCCGGCCTTGGCGAACAGTGTCTTGTTGTAGAAGAGCACGCGGGTGGACGCGGCGAACGGCATCCCGTACGAGGCCCGCCGTACCTTGCCCGCGTTGGCGAGCTGGCCGAGGAAGTTGCCCTGGACGGGTATGGAGAGCAGGTCGTCCACCTCGTAGAGCCTCCCGGCGGCGGCGTAGTCGGCGAACGTGCCGATCTGTGCCATGTCGGGGGCCTCGCCGGCGTCGACCATCTCCTTGACCTCGCGGTCGACGTCGTTCCAGGAGTGCACGGTGACGTCGACCTCGACGTCGGGATGGTCCTCCTCGTACGCCGCGACGAGATCGTCCCAGTACTTCTGGGAGCTGTTGGCCTTCGAGTCGCCGTAGTCGGCGGCCACCAGTTTCAGGGTGACCTTCTGCCCGTCCGCCTCCCCGGCGCCGCAGCCCGCAAGCGTGGACATCAGCCCCAGCGCGGACAGGGCCGCGAGAGTCGAGGTGGTCCTTGTGTGGGTCTTCGTCCGCCGCTGTCGCACTCGCACTGCCCCAAACCTGTCGCGCTCATCGAACGGGCTTCGAACAAAACAGCCTGGATCACAGACTCGCGCTCAAGCCCGTTTATCCTTCAACTTCTCGAACGTCTTCATAAGGTCTACACCACGCGAGTGGACTAGACCTCTTGAGGGTACACGGGCCACACTGTCCCCCGTGAGACATGTCATCGCCCTCGATGTGGGCGGCACCGGGATGAAGGCCGCGCTGGTCGGTGCGGGCGGCGAGCTGCTGCACCAGGCGCGCCTCGCCACCGGCCGCGACCGCGGGCCGGACGCCGTCGTGGCGTCGATCCTCGACTTCGCCGCCGAGCTGCGCGCCCACGGCGAGCGGCACTTCGGCGAGCCCGCGTCCGCCGCCGGGGTCGCCGTGCCCGGCATCGTCGACGCCGAGCGGGGCGTCGCCGTCTACGCGGCCAACCTCGGCTGGCGCGACGTACCGCTGCGCGCCCTCCTCGCCGAGCGGCTCGGCGGCATACCGGTCGCCCTCGGCCACGACGTGCGCACCGGCGGTCTCGCCGAGGGCCGGGTCGGCGCGGGCCTGGGCGCCGACCGCTTCCTCTTCGTGGCGCTCGGCACGGGTATCGCCGGCGCGATCGGCGTCGAGGGCCGGGTCGAGGCGGGTGCGCACGGCTTCGCGGGCGAGATCGGCCACGTCGTCGTACGCCCCGGGGGAACCCCGTGCCCCTGCGGTCAGCGCGGCTGCCTGGAACGCTTCGCCTCGGCGGCGGCGGTCAGCCAGGCGTGGGCCGCGGCGACCGGTGATCCCGGCGCGGACGCGGCGGACTGCGCGCGGGCGGTGGAGTACGGCGACCCGCGGGCGCGCGGCGTCTGGCAGGAGGCGGTCGACGCCCTCGCCGACGGCCTCGTCACCGCGATCACCCTCCTGGACCCCCGCACCCTGATCATCGGCGGCGGCCTCGCCGAGGCCGGGGAGACCCTGTTCACCCCCCTACGGGCCGCCATCGAACACCGGGTGACCTTCCAGAAGGTCCCCACACTCGTCCCGGCGAACCTCGGCGACACGGCGGGCTGCCTCGGCGCCGGCCTCCTGGCCTGGGACCTCCTCATGGACACCACCCCCACGACCCCCACGGACGCTTCGGAGGCAACCCCCTGATGCCAGCCCAGCAGGACTTTTCCGCTTCCGGTCCGAGCAGTCTGCCTGAAGGGGCGCGGGCGACCGCGCGACCAGCCCCCACGCACCCGCGGTCCCCGTCGACGGCGCGGCCCTACGTCCTGGAGGGCGTCGACGTCGTCCTCCCCACCGGCATCGTCGAGAACGGCCGGGTCGTGGTCGACGGCACCCGGATCGCGGAGCACGCCCCCGCCGACGCCCCCGTCCTTCCGGCCCACGGCCTGTGGGCCGTCCCCGGTTTCGTGGACCTCCACAACCACGGCGGCGGTGGTGCCTCCTTCACCTCGGGCACGGTCGAGGACGTCCTGCGGGGCATCCACACGCACCGTCAGCACGGCACCACCACCCTCGTCGCCTCCACCGTCACCGGCGACATGGACGGTCTCGCCCATCGCGCCGGGCTCCTCTCCGAACTCGCCGAGCAGGGCGACATCGCGGGCATCCACTTCGAGGGCCCGTTCATCTCCCCCTGCCGCAAGGGCGCCCACTCCGAGGCGCTGCTGCGCGACCCGGACCCGGCCGAGGTCCGCAAACTGGTCGACGCGGCACGCGGCAGGGCGAGCATGGTCACCCTGGCCACCGAACTTCCCGGCGGCCTGGACTCCGTACGGCTCCTCGCCGAGCACGGCGTCCTCGCGGCGATCGGGCACACGGACGCCACGTACGAGCAGACCGTGCGGGCCATCGAGGCGGGCGCGACCGTGGCCACGCACCTGTTCAACGCGATGCCCCCGCTGGGCCACCGCGACCCCGGCCCGATCGCGGCGCTCCTGGAGGACGAGCGGATCACCGTCGAGCTGATCAACGACGGCACGCATCTGCATCCGGCCGCCCTCCAGCTGGCGTTCCGTCACGCGGGTGCCGAGCGGGTGGCGTTCATCACCGACGCGATGGACGCGGCCGGCTTCGGCGACGGCCGCTACATGCTGGGCCCGCTGGAGGTGGAGGTCGCCGACGGGGTGGCCCGCCTGGTGGAGGGCGGCTCCATCGCCGGCTCGACCCTCACCCAGGACCGCGCCTTCCGGCGGGCGGTCACCCTCGACGGCCTCCCCGTCGAGTCCGTCGTCGCCGCGCTCTCCGCCAACCCGGCCAGGCTCCTCGGCCTGGACGACCGGATCGGCTCCCTGGAGCCGGGCAAGGACGCCGACGTCGTCCTCCTCGACGCGGACTTCGCACTGAAGGGCGTCCTGCGCAAGGGGGAGTGGGTGGTGGACCCCTTCGCGAGCTGAACCGACGGCGGCCGGCCAACGGCGGACGGCGAACGGTGGGGTCGATCGATCCCCAACCCAACCGATCCGCACCGTTGTTGACGGGTGGTGCGGAGTGCGGCGGTTGGCCCCGGGGACTGGGCCGACCGCCGCTCTTTTGGCATGATCGAGCCTCCGCAACAGCTGTCGCCGAGCGCATTCTGATGTCAACGAAGACCGAACGCGTCGCGCCGTCGAATTCGAGGGGGTAGCCCCGGGTGATCCTCACGGTCACGCTGAACACCGCTCTCGACATCACCCACCGCGTACGGGCCCTCCGGCCCCATGCCACGCACCGGGTGACCGAGGTGATCCAACGCCCCGGCGGCAAGGGCCTGAACGTGGCCCGCGTGCTCGCCGCCCTCGGCCATGAGGTGACGGTCACCGGCTTCGTCGGCGGCGGCACCGGACGCGCCGTCCAGGAGGGGCTCACCCGGACGCCGGGCATCGTGGACGCGCTGGTCCCGGTGGCGGGCGCGACGCGCCGGACGATCGCGGTCGTCGACGCCACCGGTGACACGACTCAGCTCAACGAACCCGGCCCGATCATCGCCCCGGCCGAGTGGTCAGCGTTCCAGGAGGCGTACGAGGTCCTGCTGCGGTCCGCCTCGGCGGTGGCCCTGTGCGGCAGCCTGCCGCCGGGGGTGCCGGTGGGCGCGTACGCGGGGCTGATCCGCACGGCACGCACCCTGGCCGTCCCCGTCCTGCTGGACACCAGCGGTGAGCCGCTGCGGCGCGGGGTGGCGGCGCGCCCCGACGTGGTGAAGCCGAACGCCGAGGAACTCGCCGAGCTCACCGGCTCCCACGAGCCGTCCCGCGCGACACGTGACGCGCGCCGCCGGGGTGCCCAGGCGGTCGTCGCCTCGCTCGGCCCCGACGGTCTCCTCGCCCACACACCCGAGGGCCACTGGCGGGCGACCCCGCCCCGCCGCTACCGCGGCAACCCCACCGGCGCCGGCGACGCGGTGGTCGCGGGCCTCCTGTCGGGCCTGGTGGAACACCTCCCCTGGCCCGACCGCCTCACCCGGGCGACAGCCCTGTCGGCGGCGACCGTACTGGCCCCGGCGGCGGGCGAGTTCGACCAGCGGGCCTACGACGAACTGCGGACGCAGGTGGCGGTGACGGGGGAGGTCAGCGCGGCCTGAGGGGGGCTGGGCCCGCTCAGGGCCTCAGCTGCTCTTCTTCCAGCCCTTTTCCAGGTACATCTGGTCGAAGTTCACGTCGCAGGAGTTGCCCTGCTCGCACGAGATCTTGACCTCGTTGGTGCCCTTGTTGAGCTGGAGGAGCGCGAAGGTGTTCGTCCAGCCCTTCTCGTAGTCGCCCTCGGGGCCCCTCGAGAAGTTGGACAGGTTCAGGGGGCGGGTCTGGGCCGTGCCGTTCACCGTGAGGGTGGCGTTCTGGTCCTTGCCCGGGACGCCGTAGAGGACGTACAGCGTGTACTTGCCGGCCTCCGGGACGTCCTCCATCTTCCACGTCACCGAGGAGCCGACCGAGTTGAAGTTGCCGACGTAGAACCCGCCCTCGGACTTGGCGCCGGGGATGTCGGAGGCGACCTTGGCGTTGCCGCCGAGTTGGAGGGTCTTGGCCTCCGCCTTGGGGAGTTCGCCGGGCTGCTGCTCGGTCTTCTTGGTCGTCGACGGGCTGGGCTCGGTGTTCTGGTCGGCCGTCGGCGCGGTCGAGGGGCCGCCGTCGGCGTTGTCGTCCGCCTTGTCGTCCCCGCCGATCATGGCGACGCCGATGCCGATCACCACGGCGGCCACGACGGCGATCGCGCCGATCAGCAGCCCCTTGGTGTTGGGGCCGCGTCCGCGCCCGCCGCCCCCGCCGCTGCCGTACGGCTGCTGACGGGTCGTCTCGGCGCCGCCGGAGAAGGACTCCGGGGCCTGGTAGTGCGGGTTCGGCTGACCGTAGCCGCTCTGCTGGGGGACCTGGCCGTACGCCGCGGTGGGGGCCTGGTGGGTGGGGGCCGGCTGGGTCTGCTGCCCGTACTGGCGCTCACCGACCGGCCGCACCCGGTTGACGGCGTTGGGGTAGCCGTAGCTCCCCGTGGGCGGCTGGGCGCCACGGGCCTGGCCGTCGGCGTAGAGGTAGCCGAACGGGTCGTCGTCCTCGGGCGTGCTCGCGCCGTTGTTGCCGGGCGTCATCCCTAGGTCTCCTCAGCGGTGCGGTACATGCGGCGTACGGGTGGCGGTTCTTGCAACAGGGGTGTAGGAGAGCGAGCCTACCCGCTCATGCTGAGCCAAACGGGTGACTCAGCCCTCGTGGCCTGAGTCACCATCGCGCCGGTAGGCCCCTCATCGGGGGCCTCACCAGCGCTTTTCCCGGCTTGGCGGGCTACTGCCCGGCTCTGGTCATCCGGCCCGCCGATGCTGTTTGGGACGAGATCGTTTCTCGACGTACATCCGCTCGTCAGCCGATTTCAACACCTCGTCCGCCGTCATCCCGCAGTGTGCCCATCCGATGCCGAAACTGGCGCCGACGCGCATCGCGCGGCCGTCGACCCGGATCGGCTGGATGATCTCGTTGCGCAGGCGTACGGCGAGGTCCTGGGCGTCGGCGCGGCCGAGCCCGTCGGCGAGGACGACGAACTCGTCACCGCCGAGCCGGGCGACGGTGTCGCCGTCGCGGACGCCCCGGCTGAGCCGGCGGGCCACCTCGATGAGGACGGCGTCGCCCGCGTTGTGCCCGAACCGGTCGTTGATCGACTTGAACCCGTCGAGGTCGCAGAAGAGCACCGCGAGCCCCTTGGTGCCGTCGTCCCGCTCGCTCTCGGGCGCGACGGTGTGCACATGGTGGTCGAAGGCGTCGTACGGCCCGGTGGCCGCGTGGAAGTCGAAGGCGTGCGCCCCGTTCCCGCCGGCCTCGTACGCGTCGAACGACGGGTGCGGCGGGGGGACGGCCGGGTGCTGGGCGGACGGGTGCTGGGCGGACGGGTGCTGGGCGATCCCGAAGTCGCCGTACTGGCCGAAGCCGTCGGTGGGGCCGTCTCCGAAGTTCTCCCCGAAGGTGGCGTCCATGGAGTCGGCCGCCGCGCCGGCCGGGAGCGCCTGGGGGCGCTGGCAGATGCGGGCGGAGAGCCGGGAGCGCAGCTCCGCGGAGTTCGGCAGGCCGGTGAGCGCGTCGTGGGAGGCGCGGTGGGCGAGCTGGAGCTCGCGGCGCTTGCGCTCCTCGATGTCCTCGACGTGGGTGAGCAGGAAGCGGGGTCCGTCGGCGGCGTCGGCCACGACGGAGTTGCGCAGGCTGACCCAGACGTACGTGCCGTCGCGGCGCCCGAGCCGCAGCTCGGCGCGGCCGCCCTCGGCGGAGGTGCGCAGGAGCGTGCCGATGTCCTCGGGGTGGACGAGGTCGGAGAAGGCGTACCGGCGCATGGCGGACGCGGGCCGCCCGAGCAGTCGGCACAGCGCGTCGTTGGTCCGCAGGATCCGGCCGTGCTCGTCGCCGCCCAGCTCGGCGATGGCCATCCCGCTCGGGGCGTACTCGAACGCCTGGCGGAAGGATTCCTCACTGGCCCTCAGCGCCTGCTGCTCCCGTTCGAGCCTGACCAGTGCGCGCTGCATATTCGCACGTAGACGCGCGTTGCTGATCGCGATGGCGGCCTGGAAGGCGTACATCTGGAGCGCCTCGCGCCCCCAGGCGCCGGGCCGCCGGCCGTTGCGCGGCCGGTCGACGGAGATGACCCCGAGCAGCTCACCGCAGGAGGCGCCGCCGGCGCCGGGGGTGTACATCGGCGCGAAGAGGCGGTCGGAGGGGTGCCACTCGTCCTCGAAGCGGGGTGCGGGCCCGTCGGTGTACCACTGCGGTACGTCGTCCTCGTCGAGGACCCAGCCCTCGGTGTGGGGTATGAACCGCAGGTCGCCCCAGGCCTCGCCCATGTTCAGTCGGCGGTCCCAGGAGGCGCGGGAGCCGACGCGGCCGGTGATCAGGGCCTCGGCGGCGGAGTTCCCGGAGAGGGCGGCGACGACGAGGTCTCCGTCGGGGCGGACGAGGTTGACGCACGCCAGCTCGTACCCCAGGCCGTTGACCACACCGTCGGCGACGGTCTGCAGCGTGTCGGCCAGGCTGCGTGCGGTGTTCATGTCCGCCATCACCTGGTGCAGCTGCCGCAGCGTCGTCAGACGGACGTAAGGCTCCGACTCGGTTTCCATTCGCCCTCCCCCCGAGATCTTGTGGCAGCTCCAGGCTCCAGGGTTGCTATCCGGCGTAACTCATGGGCTTACTACCGCTTACAGTTCCTGCTTACAGCTTGCAGCGTCCCCGCCACTGAATCACAGCGCGAAGCCCACTCGGTACACAGGGTCAACAAAATATGGCTCCTGTGACTCAAGTCACAACAGAACATGAGCAATTGAGTGGAGTTTATGCGTTTTCCCCGTGCGCTTCCTGAACAGAATTCAGGACTCTGTGTAGGCCCTGTGAGCGGTGATGACCGAGTGCGATGACGGGGTAGACGAACTCTTTTGAGCCACCGCCGAGCACACGGGGCCGAGCCGGGGCCGACGGACACGACCTGGGGTCTGTCGTTTGGATCATGCGGACCTCGGGCTACGGCCACCAATGGCTGCCGGTGAGCCCCGCGGCCCCGGCGTGATCCAAACGACAGGCCCTAGGTCGCAGGTCGGGCCGAAGGTGGATCTCCGGCCGGATGTGGCGGCAGGGTGGCACGGACTAGCGTGCGGACGTGTCGAAGCCCCCAGCCACCCCGGCCTCCCCCGCACCGCCCCCGTCCGCGCCCCCGGCGACATGGCCTCCCCGTACGCCCCCTGAGGCTCACCCTCCCCTCCCCGACGGGCATCCTGAGGGGGTGAGCGAAGACGAGTTCCGTGCGGTGATGTCCCGGCTGGCGGCGGGTGTGGTCCTGGTGACGGCGCACGAGGCGCAGCCGGACCCCGAGGGGCCGCGCGGCGAGGACGTCGGCATGACGGCCACGTCGTTCATGTCGGTGTCCCTCGACCCGCCCCTCGTCCTGGTCAGCCTCCGCGAGGGCTCCCGGATGGACGACCTCCTCGCCGAGCAGCCGCTCTGGGCCGTCTCCCTGCTCTCGGAGCACCAGCGCACCATCGCGGGCCGCTTCGCCATGAAGGGCCGCGTGAGCGACCGCCTGCTCTTCGAGTCCGTCCCCCACACCCCCGGCCCCCTGACCGCCGCGCCCCTGATCACGGACGCCCTCGCCACGCTCGAATGCCGCACCGAGCAACGCGTACCGGCCGGCGACCACACCCTGGTCATCGGCCGCGTCCTGGAAGCGTCGGTCCGGGGCACGGAGGGCGGCCCCCTGACCTACTTCCGCGGCAGGTACCGCCAGTTGGGCTGAGGGATGTCGTTCCCCTCCGCAGACAGCAAAGAGTGGTGTCGGCCTCGAAGGCTCGGGGGCGCAGCCCCCAGCCGACGGGCGCGGGAGCTCGGGACTCGGGACTCGGGACTCGGGGGAGCAGGCCCCAGTCAGGGGCGCGGGGAACCGCGCGACCAGCCACGACGAACCCGCAGCCGGCCAGCCACCCGCCGCCGCCCACCTCCACCCCACGGCCCCCACCGCACCGCGCGGTTTCGGCCAAGCGGCCTTCACGCCTCTCCCACCCCGATCACCCCGCCCCCACGAACGAACCGAGCATTCGGTAGGCGGCGACCGAAAATGTTCCGGGCACGACGCGACGCACGACCGGGAAATTCGGCGGCGCTCATCGACAGCACCTCGCCGCCCGGATCACCGCCATTCCCCCGCCCCGGCCATAACGGATCACGCCCGCGACCCCGACAAGACCGAATCGCACATCAGAACGCGAAAAACAGCCGGTCAGGACAGCACTCATAAACACCGCACGCGCCAAGCGCGACGCGGTCCCGAAGGCGGGCTCCAGGGCCCTTCTGACGATCAGAAGGGCCCTAACCCCAATCCCGCCCGGTCCTGCCCCGCTTGGTCTCGGACCGCTGCTTCTTCTCCCTCAGCCGCCGCTCGTTGATCCCCTTCGGGATACGCGTCGGCCGACGCGGCTTCGGCGGCGGGGCGGTGGCCTCCGCGAGCAGCGCCGCCAGGCGCACCGCGGCGGTCTCCCGGTTTCGCCACTGTGAACGGTGCTCGGAGGACCGAACGCTGACGACCCCGTCGACGAGCCGCCCGGCGAGCCGCTCCAGGGCGCGGCGCTTCCACACCTCGGGCAGCGCCTCGGTGTTGGCGACGTCGAACCGCAGCTCGACCTGGGAGTCACTGGTGTTGACGTGCTGTCCACCGGGACCGGAGGACCGGGAGAAACGCCACATCAGCTCGGCCTCGGGAACGGAGACGGAGCCACGGATGGTGAGGCCTCGGGAGAGCGGGCTCCCCGGCCCCCGGGAAGGAGCGGACATACCCCCATGGTCACCGAGCCCGGCCCCGCCGTCACCCTCTTTTCCGCCCACCTCTTCCCCGCCCGCCCCGGGTAAAGAAAGTAAAAACGCCAGGAACCTCTGGCGCCCCTCCCTGCGTTCATAGGGGTACAGGTAGCTTCGTCCCCGGCACGAAGCCCGTAAGGCACGTACGCAACGAGGGAAGGACTCCCAACCATGGCTGTAAGCCTGTCCAAGGGTGGCAACGTCTCGCTCACCAAGGAGGCTCCGGGCCTGACCGCCGTCACCGTGGGCCTCGGCTGGGACGTCCGCACCACCACGGGCACCGACTTCGACCTGGACGCCTCGGCCATCGCGGTCAACACCCAGGGCAAGGTGTATTCGGACGCCCACTTCGTCTTCTTCAACAACAAGCAGACCCCGGACCAGACCATCGTCCACACCGGCGACAACCGCACGGGCGAGGGCGCGGGCGACGACGAGGCGATCAACGTCAACCTGGCGGGCCTCCCCGCCGACATCGACAAGATCGTCTTCCCGGTCTCGATCTACGACGCGGAGAACCGCTCGCAGAACTTCGGCCAGGTCCGCAACGCCTACATCCGCATCATCAACCAGGCCGGCGGCGCCGAGATCGCCCGCTACGACCTGTCCGAGGACGCGGCCACCGAGACCGCCATGGTCTTCGGCGAGCTCTACCGCAACGGCGCCGAGTGGAAGTTCCGCGCCGTCGGCCAGGGCTACGCCTCCGGCCTCGTCGGCATCGCCCAGGACTTCGGCGTCAACGTCTGACGTTCCGCCTGAGAGCCACCCCGCGAAGGCCTCGCCCGACCTCACCGTCGTGCGGGGCCTTCGGCGTCACACGCGCCACTCCCCCGCGTACTGGATGTGCGGTTGGCCGGGGACGCCACGGCGGGCGCGGGCGCCCGGTCATGGCCGGACCACCCGGATCTCCTCGCCGCCCAGCCGCACCTTGTGCACGCGCACGCGCTGTTCCGCACGCCTCCTCGGTCTCCCGGCCTCCGCACGCACTGTAGGCGGCCGTGAGCTGGGGGTCTCCGCCTGTGTCGGTGGCCCGGCGGCTCCGCTCCGCGGGCCGATGTCCGACCTCGTCGATAACGTGCGGGCATGTTGCTGCTCGAGACCCTCCGCACCGCCGAGGACGGGACCATCCCCGGCCGCCTCCTCGCCGAACTCACCGCCCTGCACGCCTCCAACCGAGCCTTCTACACCCTCAGCGGCGACTTCCCGGACCCCGACGACATCCGCCCCGAGCAGGTGGAAGCGGCCCTGGCCCTGGAGCTGGCCAACCCGGACGTGGAGATCCTCCTCGCCCGCGACGCCGCTCCCGACAGCGCGGGCCACCGCGACGGCACCCCGCCCCTCGTCGGCATCGTCATCACCCTCGCCCACCACCCCGACCCCGCCGATCCCGACCCGTGGATCGGGCTCCTGCTCATCGACGCGGGGGCGCAACGACGGGGCCACGGACGCCGGTTGGCGGCACTTGTCGAGACACGGCTCCGACAGGCCGGCCGAACCGCCGTACGCCTCGCCGCACTCGACAACAACCCCGGCGCCCTCGCCTTCTGGACCTCCCTGGGCTACGAGATCATCGCCCACCGGGCCGACCGCCAACGCGGCCGTCCCTGCACGGTCCTGCGCAAACCCCTCGCCCCCGAGGGCGCCACGCCACCCGCGTAGCCCCTGTCCCGGCGCATCCGGTCCGTCCCCACCCAAGCGCCCGGCCCCGGCCGCCGACTGCCGCCCCCGGCCCTCACGCCTTCTTCGGCTTGCCCTCCCCGTACAGCCACTCCTCCCAGATCGGCTCCAGGTCGGCCTCGGGTGCCGTCTTCTCCGCGTGCTTCTCGGCGTACGCGGTGAAGTCCGCCGTGCTCGCGTTGCCGTGGCGGCGGGCCGTGGCCCAGCCCTTGAGGAGGTCGAAGAAGGCGTCGTCGCCGATGGCCTGACGGATCTTGTGCAGGACCATGGCCGCGCGCTCGTAGACGGGGCTGTCGGAGATGTGCTCGGCGCTCGGCGGCTCCGCGGGAGGGAACGCCCAGACCCCTTCGTCGGCCTCGGCGGTGTCGAAGTAGTCGCCCTCCCAGAGCGCGTCGAAGTTCTCCTGGGCGCTGTCGCCCCCGTGGTCCTCCTGCCACAGCCACTCCGCGTACGTGGCGAAGCCCTCGTTGAGCCACATGTCCCGCCAGCTCTTCGGCGTGACGGAGTTGCCGTACCACTGGTGGGCCAGCTCGTGGACGAGCAGGCCGGTGTCGGGGGCGCCGGGGACGACCGGGCGGTTCTGGGTCTCCAGCGCGTACTCCACGTCCTCCTCCCGCTCGACGATCGCGCCGGTGGAGGAGAAGGGGTACGGGCCGAAGTTGATTTCCGCCCAGTCGATGATGCCGGGGATGTCGTCGAGGACCTCGCGGCTGCCCTCGGCCTCCTCCGGGTCCACGGCTATGTACACCGGCGGCTTCTTCCCGCCGACCGTGGGGCGGCGGATCTCGTACGAGCCGATCGCGAGCGCGGCGAGATAGCTCGCCATCGGCTCGGCCGAGCGCCAGGCGAACGTCGTACGGCCGTCCTTCGTCGACTCGCGGCGCAACTCCCCGTTGGAGACGGCCTGGAGGCGCTGCGGGACGGTGACGGTGATGTCGTACGTCGCCTTGTCGGAGGGGTGGTGGTTGCCGGGGAACCAGGCCATCGAGCCCGTCGGTTCGCCGAGCGCGAGCGCCCCGTCGGCCGTCGGCAGCCAGCCCTCGTGCGAGCCGTCCGGGTCGGTGATCGTGCGCGGCTCGCCCACGTAACGCACCGTCGTACGGAACGTCCTCCCCTTCTCCAGCGCGTGCGCCGGCCGGACGATCAGCTCCTGGCCCTTCCGCTTCCACCGGGCCTCGGTGCCGTCGACGGTCACGGACTCGACGTCCATGCCCTTCAGGTCCAGGTCGAACGCGCTGAGGTCCTGCTTCGCCCGCGCCGTGACGACGGCCTTCCCGTCGACGTGGTCCTCGTGGTCGTCGCGGTCCTTGCCCCGCTCGATGTCGACGTCGAGGGTCAGGGCGTAGTGCGTGACGTCGTAGCCGCCGTTGCCGAGCTTCGGGAAGTACGGGTCCCCCAGGCCGGCCGCACCGCGTGTGCCGCCGGTGCCGGATCCCGCCCCCTCGTCCGTGCAGGAGGTGAGGGTGAACGTCAGGGCTGCGGCGAGCAGCGCGGCCGGGACAGCCGGTACGGATCGGGACACGTCCAAGATCCTAGGGGGGACATGACACCATCGCCTACGTGCTCGACATCGGCTACGCCCTCTCCAACCGCTTCCCGGACCCGCCGCAGACGGACTACCGCCGCGCCGACGTCTACGCGCTGCGGCACGACCTCTTCTGCGGTGACGTGTACCTCGCCGACACCAAGGAGGACCGGGAGCTGTCCACAGCCTGGGGATGGGTGCCGGTACTGGACTTCGCGTGGGCGCTCTGCGACATCGTCGAGCAGCTGGACCGGGACCCCGCGGGCTCCCGCGCCTCCCGGCCGCAGCACGCGGAGCTGGACTTCACCGAGTCGACCGACCGCATGCTCTTCGAGCGCCGCTTCGGCTGGGTGGACATCGAGTCCGACTGGATGCCGGCCGAGGAACCCCCGCTCACCTTCTCCCACACCGAACTCCGCCGAGAGGCACGGGACTTCCTGCACGACCTCGTCGCCGACCTGTGCGACCTGCACGAGGACCTCGCCGACAACCCGGCGATCTGGACCCTCCAGGCCCGCTTCCCCCGGCTCGGCTGAGGCCCGCACGAAGGCCGACAGGCCCTGGGCCGGGGCCCCTCACCCCTCCACTCTGATCCCCATCTCCCCCGCCAGCACCGGCGCCAGATCCATCAGCTGCGCCGGGCTGATCACCGCCCCCGACAGCCGCTCCACCCCGCGGGCGATCTCCACCGAGGCGGCGCCGCGCAGGTCGACGTCCTTCAGGGTCGCCCCGCTCAGGTCGGCACCCCTCACCGCGCACCCGACGAACTCGACCCGCTCCAGCCGCGCGCCCCCGAAGTCCGGCTCGACGAGGACGCAGTCCTCGAAGACGACGTCCTTGAGCCGCGCGTCGCGCAGATTCAGATAGTCGATCTTGCCGCCGCGGATCAGCACCCGCTCCAGCACCGCCCCGTGCAACTGCACGCCGCCGAGCCGCGCGTCCACCAGCTCCACGTCACGGAGGGTGGCCTCGGCGAGATCCGTGCCGACCCCCCGTATGCCGGTGAGGACGGAGTCCAGCAGCCGGGCCCGGCGCAGCCGCGTCTCGTCCAGCGCGCAACCCGTGAGCGCGCAGTCCATGAACCGGGCGCCCCCGCCGTCCTGCCCGGCCAGGTCCCGCTCGCGGAACTCCAGCCCGTCGTAGTCCCCGTCCGGCTCCAGCCCTCCGCCCTCGTACGCCTCCAGCGCGGGCAACCGCACCTCCGGTCGCCGCGCCCCCTTCACCACCGACTTCGCCCGCACCATGCCCTCATCCTGCACCCCACCACTGACAACACCCCCGACCTGCGAAGACGCCACAAGAGGCAGGTCGCCCGACCACCCATGTCACATTCCGGCCCCCACCCCCCGTCGTACGCGCAGACAGCCGGCACCGACGCGAGGGAGCCCGAACCATGCAGCGCACGTCCACCCACCTCACGGTCGTCGGCGGCGGTTTCGCCGGCCTCACCGCGGCGATCACCGCCGCCGAGTCGGGCGCCCGGGTCACCGTGTACGAGGCGCACCACACGCTCGGCGGCCGCGCCAGGACCGCGGAGGGCCCGTACCGGACGAACGAGGGACCGCACGCGCTCTACAACGGCGGCCCCCACTGGACCTGGCTGAGCCGCCGCGACCTGATCGGCCCGCTCGCGCCGCTCCCGGCGCTGGAGGCGTCCCGGTTGCGGCTGCGCCACAAGGGCGTCCTCCGCCGCACCCCGCCGTTCGGGATGCTGAGGCTGCTGCGCCCGCGCCGGACCGGCGGCCGCGCCCCGGTCGACGTCGACTTCCTGACCTGGGCGACCGAACAGGCGGGCGAGGAGGCCGCGCGGGCCGCCGCCCACTACGCGGCGGTCGCGGTGTTCCACCACGACCCGGGCGCCCTGTCCGCCGCGTTCGTGCAGGAACGGCTGCGCCGGGCCACGAAGCTGCCCCCGGAGGCGCACTACCCTCGCGGCGGCTGGGCGAGCGTCATCGACCGGATGGCGGCCCGCGCCTGGAACCTCGGCGTGCGCATGGAGACCCTCAGCCGGATCGACGGCCTGGACGACGCACGCGGCCTCCGTCCCGGCCCGGTGATCGTCGCCACCTCCCTGGACGCCGCCCGCCGTCTGCTGCGCGACGACTCGCTGACCTGGCCCAGCGGCCGTACCGCACTGCTCGACCTCGCCCTGCGGACGCGCCGGGGCGACGCGTTCGCGGTCTCCGACCTGGACGCGCCCGGCTGGATCGAGCGTTTCACCGCGCAGGACCGCACGCTCGCGCCGGCCGGTGAGCAGTTGCTCCAGGGCCAGTTCCCGATCGCGCCGCACGAGTCGCGCGCGAACGGGGTGGCCCGGGGCGAGCGTCTGCTGGACCTGGGGTTCCCGGGTTGGCGCGACCGGGTCACCTGGCGACGCGAGGCGACCTCGAACGGCCGTACGGGGGCGGTGGATCTGCCCGGCACCAGCTGGCGCGACCGGCCGGCCGTGGACCGGGGCGACGGCGTGTACCTCGCGGGCGACCAGGTCGCGGCGCCGGGCGTGCTGTCGGAGGTGTCGTTCAACAGCGCCCTCGCGGCCGTCTCGCTCGCCCTCGGCCGCCGCCGACCGAACTCCCTTGACCTCAAGCATGCTTGAGGTCGACGGCCGGGGTCACACGCGGAGCGCAGACCCAAGGGGGAGCTCTCCATGCACGCGATCCGCCTGCACGCCTTCGGCCCGGCCGAGAACCTCACCCACGAGAAGACCGACGACCCCGAGCCCGGCCCCGGCCAGGTCCGCACAGCCGTCGCCGCGGCCGGCGTCCACCTGCTCGACACGGCCCTGCGCGAAGGACACCAGGGGCCGGGGCCCGCGCCGTCGCTGCCCACGATCCCCGGCCGCGAGGTGGCCGGGGTCGTCGAGTCCCTCGGCGAGGGCACCCCGGAGTCCTGGCTCGGCAAGCGCGTCACCGCCCACCTCGGCTGGGCGCCCGGCGGCTACGCCGAGCTGGCCGTCACGGAGGCCGAACGGCTGCACGAGATACCGGAGAACCTCGACTTCGCCTAGGGCGCGTTGCGAAAGTAGCGTCGTCTGCC
>NZ_OLMK01000088.1 GCF_900290235.1 Streptomyces sp. MA5143a | reverse complement strand
AACACGCCCTAGGCGAAGTCGTCGTGATCGGAGAGGACCTGGTCGATGACCCGCCGGTGGAAGGCGGCCAGGTCCGGGTCGGTGTCGATGGTCTCGGACAGCATGAGCAGCGACTTCCACAGGGCCCAGCCCCGGGCCCGCGCCCATGTGCCCTCGTCCTGGGCGACCGCGCGCCGGAACGCCTCGCGGCTGTCGCCGGAGAACATCGTCCACGCGATCACCAGGTCGCAGGCCGGGTCGCCGACCCCCGAGGTGCCGAAGTCGATGACGGCCGTCAACTTGCGGTCCCTGACCAGCAGGTTGCCGCTCGCGATGTCCCCGTGGAACCACACGGGCGCCCCGCGGAACTCGGCGGCGAGCGCGGCCCGCCAGACCTCGGCGGCCCGCCCGGTGTCGACGCGGCCTTCGAGGGCGGCGAGACAGCGGCGGGTCTCCTCGTCGTAGTGCGCCGGCGGGGCGCCCCGGTACCAGCTGTGCTGCCCGGCGACCGGGCCGCCGGTGGTGTCGCAGCGCTGGAGGGCGAGGAGGAAGTCGGCGAGGGCGACGGCGAACTGTGCCATGTCGTCGATGCGCTCGGGTGCGGACGTCTCGCCGTCCAGCCAGCCGCGCACCGACCAGGGGAAGGGGTATCCCTCGCCGGGGACGCCCTTGCCCAGCACGGCCGGGATCGCCACCGGCAGCGCGGGCGCCAGCCGTGGCAGCCACGCGCTCTCCTTGTCGACCGCGGGGACGTACCCGGCGGCGGTGGGCAGCCGGACCGACATGTCGTCACCGAGGCGATAGGTGCGGTTGTCCCAGCCGTCAACCTCCACCGGCACCACGGGTAAGTCGGCCCACTGCGGGAACTGACCGGCGATCAGCCTGGTGACCAGCGCGGCGTCGATGCCTGCGCGGCCATCGGGGGGTGTCGAAGCCATGGGCCGATGATCGCTCGAAAGGGCGTGCCCGCGCAACGGATTTGACACTTCCGATCCGCGATCGCTCCACCCGGCTGGCAATGCATTGCCTTTGAGTTGCCAAGCGGGGCAAGATGGTACCGAGTCCATCGAATGAAGGGGTTTCTCATGGCCACCGATCGGAAGTTCGGCGATCCCGCGCTCTTCGGCGAGGTCTGGGCCGACGACTACGACGACAGGACCAGCCTGGACCCCACGCCCGCCGTCGACTTCCTCGCCCCCCTGGCCAAGGGCGGGTCCGCCCTCGAACTCGCCGTCGGCACCGGCCGGGTGGCCCTGCCGCTGGCCGCCCGCGGCATCCGCGTGGAGGGCGTCGAGGGGTCCGCGAAGATGGCCGCGCGCCTGCGCGAGAAACCCGGCGGCGAGGACGTCCCCGTGACCGTCGGCGACATGGCCGACGTACCGGTCACCGGCCCCTTCACCCTCGTCTACCTCGTCTACAACACCCTGTTCAACCTTCTGGAGGCCGAGCGCCAGCAGGACTGCTTCCGCAATGTCGCCCGCGTCCTCGACGACGAAGGCGCCTTCGTGGTGGAGACCTATGTCCCGGACCCGTCGTTCTTCGACCGGGGCCAGCGCGTCCAGGCCCTCTCGGTGACGGAGGACTCCGCCACCATCGAGGTGTACCGCTTCGACCTGGCCGCCCAGCGCTTCCACAGCCAGAAGATCACCTTCGGCGCGGACGGCGTCCGACTGCGCCCCCACGCCGAGCGCTACTGCTGGCCCGCCGAACTCGACGTGATGGCGGCCCGCGCCGGCCTGCGCCTCGACCGGCGGGTCGCCGACTGGTCCGGCCGCCCCTTCGGCCCCGACAGCACCGGTCATGTCTCGGTGTACCGGCCCGAGCGATGACCCCGGACACGATCGTCCTCGTCACCGGCGCCAACCGGGGCATCGGACGGGAGGCCGCCCGGCAACTCGCCGTGCGCGGCGCCCGGGTCCTCCTCGGCGCCCGCGACATCCGGCAGGGCGAGAACGCCGCCCGCGCGCTCGACCGCGAAGGCGTCCATGTCACGCCCGTGGCGCTCGACGTGACGGACGCCCACAGCGCCACCGAACTCGCCGACCGGCTGGAGAAGGAGCACGGCAGGCTCGACGTCCTGGTCAACAACGCCGGTCACTTCCGCGGGGCCACCGCCGTCGACACCGACGCCCGGCTCGTCCGCGACCTCCTCGACGTCAACGTCGTCGGCCCGGTCGCCGTGCTCCACGCCCTGCTGCCGCTGCTGCGCCGCTCCCCGGCGCCCCGCGTCGTCAACGTCTCCAGCACCACGGCCTCGTTCGGCCTCACCACCTCCGGCGCGGACCTGCCCGGCGACGCCTCGGCGCGCCTCGCGTACACCGCCTCGAAGGCGGCCCTCAACATGCTGACCGTCCAGTACGACCTCGCCTTCCGCCAGGACCCGGACCTGAGGCACATCAAGATCAACTCGGTGTCGCCGGGCTGGACGGCCACCGCCATGAACGACTTCCGCGCGCCCCGCACCGTCGAGGAGGGCGCCCGCGCCCTCGTCGCGCTCGCCACCCTCCCCGACGACGGCCCGAGCGGCGGCTTCTTCGACGAGCACGGCCCCCTGGCCTGGTGACCCCACCGGCCCGCGCCCGCGTCCGTGCGCTCCGTCCCGCCGGGACACCGCACGGCGGCTCCGACACCGACACCGACGCAGTCAAGGACCCGACACGCCCGAGAAGAGAGCGCCCATGAACGCACCTTGGACCACCGCCGAACCCCGCCGCCCCGAGACACCGACTGCTCCTGGCGACCGGCCCCCCACCGCCCCCGCCGTCGACCGTGAGGCCGTGCGGGAGCGGGACCGACGGCACGTCTGGCACACATGGACACCCCTGGCCGCCGACCGCTCCGCCCTGACCGTCTCGCACGGAGCGGGCCACCAGGTGTGGGACATCGACGGCCGCGCCTACGTCGACGCCTCCGCCCTCAACTCCACCTGCGGCTACGCCCACCCCGACGTCCTGCGGGCCATCGTCGACCAGGCGTCGCGGCTCCACCACTTCGACCTCTCGGTCGCCGGCCACCGGCCCGCCGGCCTGCTCGCCGAACGCCTCGCCGGACACCTCCCGGCCGACATGACCAAGACGCTCTTCGTCAACAGCGGCTCCGAGGGCTTCGACGCCGCCCTCATGATGGCCGTGTCCTACTGGGCCCACCTCGGCCGCCCCCGCTCCCGGGTGGTCACCTTCGCCCGCTCCTACCACGGTGCCACGCTCCTCAGCCGCAGCCTGTCCACGCTGCCCCGCAACCGTCACCTGCTGGCCGAGCCGCTCCCCGTGACCAGGGTCGAACTTCCCCTCGAAGCACGGGAACTGCGCCACGCGGACGCCCGACCCGCCCTGCTCGCCGCCTTCGAGCAGGCCATCGGGCACGACCCCGACGACCTCCCGGCCGCCGTCGTCGTCGAACCGTTCCTCAACGTCGGCGGCGCCGTCATGCTGCCGCCCGGTTTCCTGCGGGAGCTGCGCGCGCTGTGCGACGCCACCGGCACCCTGCTGGTCCTCGACGAGGTCTTCACCGCGTACGGCCGCTGCGGCGCCATGTTCGCCACGCTCCGCGAGGACGTCACCCCGGACATCCTCGTCAGCAGCAAAGGCCTCAGCGGCGGCTATGTGCCGATCGCGGCGGTCACCGTACGGCAGCGCGTCCACGACACCTTCGACCGGGACCCGGTCATCGGAGGGCTCCGCTACGGACACACCACCTCCGGCCACGCGGTGGCCTGCGCGGCGGCGCTCGCCACCCTCGACGTCCTGGAGCGGCAGCGGCTGCCCGAGCGGGCGGACCGGCTCGGCGCCGACCTGCTCCGCCGGCTGGCACCGCTGGCCGACGCGCCGGGCGTGGTCGACGTGCGCGGACTCGGTCTGATCCTGGTCGTCGAGACGGCCGCACCCGAGCTGGCTACCGACGTCCTGGCCCGGGCCCGCGACAACGGGCTGCTGCTGCGTCAGGTCGGCGCGGCCGTCATGGCCGTACCGCCCCTGGTCATCGACGACGAGGGCGCCACGGCCGTCGTCGACGGTCTGTACGCGGCGGTGTCGGCCGCGGCCGGCTGACACCGCCCCTCATCACCCGGCGACGGCGTCAGGAGACGCCGTCGCTGTATGCCGTGGTGTCGCCGGTCAGCACCGTGCTCGGCCGTCCGTCGACCCCCACGGGGACGGAGCCGGTCACGGTGCACCGTTCCGCGCGCCGGTCCATGTCGCCGTAGTCGAACACGGCGTAGTGCTGCGTGGCCCGGTTGTCCCAGATCGCCAGGTCGCCCTCGCTCCACCGCCAGTGGACGGTGTGCTCGGGCGTGGTGACGTACTCCTGGAGGACACGCAGTACGTCCCGCGAGGCCTGCGGGGAGAGCCCGACCGCCCGGCGCGCGAATCCGCCCAGCAGCAGGGCGCGTTCGCCGGTCTCCGGGTGGACGTGCACCGCCGGGTGCTCGGTCTCGAACAGGGTGGAGATGTACTCGCGGCGCGCCGCCACCGTGGCGTCCGTGTAGTCGGAGTCGTTGCTGTGCACGACCCGCAGCCGGTCGGCGAGCGCCCTCAGCGGCTCGGGCAGCGACTCGTACGCGGTCACGGTGTTCGCCCACAGGGTGTCGCCGCCGTAGGGCGGGGCGATCTTGTTGTGCAGGAAGGCCAGCGCGGGCGGCCGGTCGACGAACGTGAGATCGGTGTGCCAGTGGTTGGCGCGGGTGCCCTGGCGGGAGTCGAGCTCCCTGACCTCGGGCCGGTCCTCCGGCGCCCGGTAGATGGGATGACCGAGCGTCAGGTCGCCGAAGGCGCGGGCGAAGGCCGCCTGGCTCGCGTAGTCCAGCCGCTGGTTCCTCAGGAAGACGACCTTGTACCGGAGCAGGGCCCGGCGCAGTTCCGCGACGGTGGCCGCGGCCGGCGGGGCGGCCGCGTCCACGCCGCCTATCTCGGCGCCGATGTGCCCGGCCAGCGGAGTGACGGTCGGACGGGCCGGTCGCACGGGGGTCATGGTCACGATGTGTGCCTTTCTGTCGGGCGGGGCGGTCGGGTCGGGGCCGCGTGGGGCGGGACGGGGTGGGTGGGTCACCGGGCTGGGGGTGTCTCCCCGGTGGTGAGGTCGTGCAGGAGGGCGGCCTGCGCGCCCAGGGAGCGGGCGGTCATCAGGTCGCGGACGGGGACCGGGACGCCCAGCTCCCGGCTCGCCCCGCGCGCGAGGCGCGTGGCCAGGAGCGAGTCCCCGCCCAGATCGAAGAAGTCGGACTCCTCACCGAGGTCGCCGTGCCCGAGCAGCTCCACCCAGAGGCGGTTCAGGACGGAGGCGGGGTCCTCGACGGGCGCGGCTACGGGTGAGGGTGCGGGCGAGGCGGGTTCGGGTGCGGTCGGTGTCCCGGCCACCGAAGGCCCCGGCGCAGGCACCGGCGTCGTCGCCGGCCCTGGCACAGGTACCGCCCCCGGCGTCGCCGCCGGCCCTGACACCGGCGTGGGCGTGGGCGTCGGCACCGGCTGCCTGACGGACCGTGACGCGTCCGTCCGCGGCGCGGCCTCCGGGGCGATCCAGCGCGGGCCCGCGAAGGGGTAGGTCGGCAGATGCACCCGGCGGCCCCCCGGCCGGCACAGCGCACGGCGGGGGAGGGGCTGGCCCCGGGTCCACAGGGTGCCCAGGGCCGTGAGGACCTCCTCCGCGGGGCGGGCCGTACGGGACGGGGAGAGCGGGACGGACGGCAGGCCCGCCGCCTCCGCGAGAGCGGACAGCACCCGGCCGGGGCCCACCTCCACCACCAGGGCGTCGGGGAGGCGCTCGGCGATCGACGCCAGCGCGTCACCGAACCGCACGGTGCGCCGGGCCTGGTCGACGAACAACTCGGGCCGGACGTCCGTGTCCGGCGGGATCAGGCGCCCGGTGACGGTGGTGGCGAAGGGCACGACCGGCCGGCGCACGCCGACGGCGGCGAGTGCCTCGGCCAGCCGGGGGAGGGCGGGCTCGACGAGCGCGGTGTGGAAGGCGCGCCGCGTGGCGAGACGGCGTACGAGGACACGGCCGGCGAGGCGTGCCTCGAACTCCGTCACGGCCTCGGCCGGACCCGCCACCACACAGCCGTCCGCGGAGTTCACGGCGGCCAGCTCCAGGCCCAGCCCGGAGACGGCGAGGAGCTCGCGCGCCCGTGCCTCCTCGCAGCCGAGCGCGAGCATGGCGCCCTTGGGGCACTCCTGCATGGCGCGGCCGCGGACGGTCACCAGCCGTGCCGCGTCGGCGAGTTCGAAGACCCCGCCGACACAGGCGGCCGTGATCTCGCCGAGACTGTGCCCGGCCAGTGCCGCGGGGGAGACGCCGAGCGTGGTGAGCGCGGTGGCCGCCGCGTACTCGAAGGCGAACAGGACGGGCTGGGCCAGCTCCGTCTCCGCGAGTTCGGCGGCGGGGAACTCCGGGTCGAACAGCGCGCGGCGCATCCGTTCGCCGAGCGCCGGCTCGAACGCAGCGAGGCACTCGTCCAGCGCGGCGGGGAAGTACGGCAGCACCTCGGCGACGGGCACCGCCATGCCGGGGTGCTGGGTGCCCTGCCCGGGGAAGACGAGGACGACGGGCGCGGGCCCCGAGGCCGGGCGGCTGCCGCGGACCACGCCCGCGCCCCGCGTCAGCCGCTGCCCCACCTCGGCACAGGTCCGGCCGGTCACCGCGAGCCGCTCCGGCAACTCCGCCCGTCCGGTGGCGAGCGTCGCCGCCACGTCCCCGAGAGACAGGTCCTCCCCGGCCAGCCGCGCGCCGAGCCGCGCGGCGGAGCGGCTCAGGCCATCGGCGTCGGCGGCGGACACCAGCACCAGACGCACACCCTCTTCGGACCCCTCCCGGTCGTCGGTCTCCTCCCGGACGGGTGCCGGCGGCTGTTCGACGACGACATGGACGTTGGTGCCGCCGATCCCGAAGGAGCTGACCCCGGCCCGGCGCGGCTCGGGTCCGGTCCACGGCGCGCACTCGGTGGGCACGTACAGGGGTGAACCGTCCGTCTCCAGCAGCGGGTTGAGTCGGCTGAACCCGGCCACCGGCGGCACGACCCCCTTCTTCACCACCAGCAGCGCCTTGATCAGGGCGGCCACCCCGGCCGCGTTGTCGAGATGGCCGACGTTGGCCTTCAACGCCCCCACCGCGACGGTGCCCGGGCCCGCGCCCGCCCCGCCGAGCGCCGCCGAGGCCGCCGACCACTCGATGGGATCGCCCACGCGTGTACCGGTGCCGTGCGTCTCCAGGTAGCCGATCGTGTCGCCGTCGACGTCCGCCGCGGCGAGCGCGGCCCGGATGACCTCCTCCTGGCCGCCGACGGACGGGGCGTAGTACCCCGCCTTCGCCGCACCGTCGTTGTTGATGGCGGTGCCGAGCACCACACCGTACGGCTCGGAGCCGTCCTCCAGCGCGTCGGTGAGCCGCCGCATGACGACGCACGCCGCTCCGGACCCGGCCACGACGCCGTCGGCGTGCTCGTCGAACGGACGGCACGACCCGGACGCCGAGTGGATCCCGCCCGGTACGGCGAGGTGGCCCGCCTGCGGATAGGGGACCCCCGCCGCGACGACGAGCGCCTGGTCGCAGTCGCCGTTCAGCAACGACTGCACGGCCATGTGCAGCGCCACCAGGGACGAGGAACAGGCCGTCTGCACGGCCACGGCGGGCCCCGTGAGTCCGAGCTTGTACGAGACGAGGCTCGCCATGAAGTCCGGCTCGGTGCCGTGGATCGCGTCCTCCAGCGTCAGCGGATCCAGCTCCCCGCTCGCCACCATGGCACGCAGATAGCCGCTGCCGCCGGCGGAGGCGAAGACCGCGGTCCTCGGCACGCCTCCTTCCCGGGCCGCGTCCCTGGCGACGGGAGCGACTCCGGCGTCCTCCAGGGCGGCCCAGGCGACCTCCAGCATCAGCCGGTGCTGCGGGTCCATCATCTCGGCCTCGCGCGGACTCACCCCGAACAGCGCGTGGTCGAAGCGGTCGGCGTCGGGGAGATGACCGTGGACGGGAACGTAGTCGGGGTCGTCCAGCACCTCCTTCGGTACGCCCGCGGCGAGGAGGTCGGACTTCTCGTAGCGCGTGGTCAGCACACGGCCTTCGATCAGGGCCGTCCACCACGCGTCGAGGTCGGCCGCGCCGGGGAACCGCGCGGAGACGCCGGTGACGGCGATGTCCAGGGAACGGTCACGAGTCATCAGAACCACCTTCGGCTTCGGGACACCTCGACAGGTTGCCAGCAAAGACAAGCTCGTGGCAATATCTTGTCAATCCTGGCAAGCACTTGACCTGGCGTCCGTTACAGCGCCCCCGGCGCCGCGTCCGTACGCGAGGAACACGCGAGTGCCGTGGGAGCAGTCGAGGGGAGTGGGACCGCTTGCAACCGAACGCCGAGTGGAGCGCGGGGCGCCCGAGCGTCGCGCCCGACGAGGGCCTGCACGAGACGTTCGCCCGACTCGCCCGGGTCCGCCCGGACGCACCGGCCCTCATCGAGGGTGAACACACCGTCACCTACGCGGAGTTGGACCGCGTCGCCGACACCTGGGCCGCGCACCTCGCCGCGGCCGGGGCGGGCCCCGGCGATCTGGTCCCCGTCCTGCTGCCGCGCGGCAGACACCTCGTCGCCGCCCTGCTCGCCGTCCTCAAGACGGGCGCGGCCTACGCGCTGCTCGACCCCACCTGGCCCGAACAGCGCCTCGCCGACATCCGCACCCAGCTGAACCCGCCCCTGGCCGTCGCGGCCCCCGGCACGCGACTCGGCCTGGACGAACCGGTGTCGCCCGTCTGGACACCGCCGCCCTGGCCGCCGTACGCCGAGGCCGCGCCCCCCGGCTTCCGGCCCGTGTCCGCCCGTGGGGCCGACCCGGCGTGCGTCTTCTTCACCTCGGGCACCACCGGCCGCCCCAAGGGCGTGCTGACCCCGCACCGGGCCACGGCACGGCTCTTCCCGCCGGACGGTTTCGTCGCCTTCACCGAAGACACGGTGATGCCCCTGGCCGCGGCCGTCTCCTGGGACGCGTTCTCTCTGGAGCTGTGGTCGGCGCTCCTGAACGGCGGCACCTCACTCATCACCGAGGAGCCCTACCTGACGCCCACCGCGCTCCGCTCGGGCGTGACCCGCCATGGGGCGAACACGGTGTGGCTCACCAGCAGCCTCTTCAACATGATCGTCGACGAGGACCCGGACGCCTTCGAGGGCCTGCGCCACGTACTCATCGGCGGCGAACGGCTCTCCGCCTCCCACGTCCACCGCTTCCTGCGCCGGCACCCGGACACCGCCCTGATCAACGGCTACGGACCCGTCGAGTCCACCGTCTTCACCACCACCCACCGCGTCACGGAGGCCGACTGCGACCTGCCGGGAGGCATCCCCCTCGGCCGGCCCGTCCCCGGTACCCGGGTGTACGTCCTGGACCCGGACGGCACCCGCCCGTCCGCCGTCGGGGAGACCGGCGAACTGTGCGTCGCCGGCGACGGACTGGCACTCCGTTACCTCGGCGCCCCCTCCCTGACCGACGAGAAGTTCCGGACGCTGCCCCTGGGCCCGGACGGCGAGGGCGTACGCGTCTACCGCACGGGCGACCTCGTGGAGTGGGACGGGGACGGACTGCTGCACTACCGGGGCCGGGCCGACCGCCAGGTCAAGATCCGGGGCCACCGCGTCGAGCCCGCCGAGGTCGAACGCCAGGTGGAGCGACTGCTGCCCTCCGTTCGCTCCTGCCGAGTCCTGGCCCGCCCCGACGGCTCGGGCGCGAGCCTGGAACTGGTCGCGTTCTGCACGCCCACCCGACCGGGCGACCCGCTGACCGACGCCCTCCCCGCACTCCACGCCGCACTGGTCCCGTACCAGCGCCCCGTCGCCCTCGTCGGCGTCGACGGCTTCCCGACCACCGACCGCGGCAAGCTCGACGAACGGGCCCTCCTGGCCCTGGCGGAGAGCGCCGCCCCCACGCCGTCCGCGCCGATCCTCGCCGCCTCCGTCGACAAGCTGACGAACCAACCTGTCGACACGCTGGCGACGGACCCCTACGTCGACGCGGTGGCCGAGACCTTCGCCGCCGTCCTCGGCCGCGACTCCGTACCGTTCGACGTGCCCTTCACCGACCTCGGCGGTGCCTCCCTCGGCGCGGGCCGGGTCTGCGCCCGGCTGGCCGGCCGGTTCGGTCGCCCCGTGCCGGTGGCGCAGTTCTACCGCCGTGCGACCGTCACGGCCCTCGCGGACTGGCTGCGGGCCACGGCGGACACCCAGGGCCCCGAGCCCGCCGACGGTCCACCCGCCGCGAACGGCACCACGCCGCTCACCCCCCTGCAGATCGTCTATCTGACCCGCCAACTCGTCGCCCCCGCCGACCTCACCTCGCACTGCCTGCTCACCTGGGTCATCGAGGGCGAACCGGACCGGGAGGCGCTGCGGGCGGCCGTCGCCGCCGTCCACCGACGGCACGAGGCGCTGCGCGCCGCCTATGTCGCCGACCCCAGGCCCTCGGCCGTCCTCGTCGACATCCCGCCACCCGACCTGGAAGCGCTGCCCGACGAACCCACCGTCGACGCGGCCGTCCGCTCACTGCGCGCCGAACTCACCGACGCACTCGACCTGCCCGGCGGAGAGGTCTGGCGCACCGCGCTGGTCCGCGTCGCGGACACGGACACACGTACGGGTACGGACGCATGTACGGGTACGGACACCACGGTGTTCGGCGTCGTGGTGCACCACATCGCCTTCGACGGCTGGTCGGAGTCGGTACTGTCCCGCGACCTCGCCACCGCCTACGCCGCGGCCCGCCGGTCCACCCCCGACACCACACCCCGGACGCCACCACCACCCTCCCTGCGCGAGCAGTACATCGAGCGCAGCCTGCACCGCACCCTGGCCGACACCGACACCGACACCGACGCCCGCGCCGGGACCGCAGCTCAACGAGAGCTCCTGGTCGCCGAGTTGACCGGCGTACCGGAGCTGCGCTGGGCGTCCGGGCCGCCCGATCAGACCTCCGCCGGTCCGGTGCCGCCGCCCCCCGACACACGGTCCGGCCCCGCCCGGGTGGAGGCATGGGTGGGTCCCGCCGTGCTCCGCGCGGTCGACCGGCTGGCCGCCGACTGCGGCGTCACCCGGTTCGTCGCGCTGCTCGCACTGTGGGCCGGAAGCGTCGCGGAAGTGACCGGGCAGCGGGACTTCGCCGTCGGTGTTCCCGTCGCGCAGCGCGACGGGGCGGGGCTGGAGGACGTCGTGGGATGCCACATCACCACGCTGTGCCTGCGGTTGCGCGGCACGGCCCTCGACGGCAGCGGCCTCGACGGCACCGCCCCGCCCCGCACCGTCGTCGGCGGAGGCCCGGCGGCGGCCGTCCGCGCGACCGGCGCCGTCACCGCCCGGGCCCTCGCCGCGCAGGACGTGCCCTTCGGGGACGTCCTCACCCTCGTCGACCCGCCCCGTACCGGCCGCCCACCCCTCTACCAGGTGCTCTTCGCCCTCCAGGACAACCCGGCCCCGGACCTCGAACTCCCCGGCCTGCGCACCACGTTCCTGCGTCAGCCCTACCTGGAGCTGCCCCTGGAACTCCACACCGAGTGCTGGCCGGACGGCGACGGCGGGCTGCGCGTGGAGACCGCGTTCCGCCCGGACGCCGTACCCCCCACCGTGGCCCACGCCATCGCCGAGCACTTCTCGCGGCGACTGGACCACTTGGAGCGACCGGAGACCCCCGCACCCGCCCACCACCCGTCGGAGCCCCGCCATCCACGTCCGGCCCCGGGCCGGCCCGCCCCCCGAAGGTCACCGTCATGACGGCAACCGTCGCCCCGCCCGCCCCCTCCCTCGACCGCATCGCCGACCCCGAACTCCACGCCGACGGCGATCCGCACGCGCTGTGGCGGTGGATGCGGGAGTACTCCCCGGTGCACCGGCACGAGGCGGGTGAGCTGCCCGCCTTCTGGTCGCTGACGAAGTACGAGGACATCCGGGCCGTCTACCGCGACCCGGCCACCTTCAGCTCGGCCCGAGGCGTCCTGCTGCGCCCCGCCCGCCTCGGCGACGACCCCGGCGGCGGGCTCACCCTCGCCCTGTCGGACCCACCGCGCCACAAGGAGCTGCGCTCGCTCATGGCGGACTGGTTCAGCACCCGGGCGGTGCGCGGCCTGGAGGAGACCGTCCGCGCCACCGCACACAAGGTCGTCGCCCAGGGACTCGAACAGGGCACCGTCGACTTCGTCGACCTCGCCGGGCGGCTGTCCCTCTCCGTCATCTGCGGCGTCATCGGCATCCCGGAGGAGGACCACGCCGCTGTCCACCGCTGGACCGACGAGGCCTTCGCGGCCCACACCTCACTCGCGGCGCACCCCCGACTCATGGAGTACTTCATGGAGTTGGTGTACGCGAGGATGGCCGAGCCGACCGACGACCTGGTGAGCTCGCTGGTCAACGGAACCGTGCACGGCGAGCTGCTGTCCGAGCACGAGATCCTCCTGAACTGCGAGAACCTCATCGGAGCCACGGAGAACGGGCGGCTCGCCCTCATCGGCGGCATGCTCGCCTTCCTCCAGCACCCCGACCAGTGGCGGCGGCTGCGTCAGGACCGCGCACTGCTGCCGGGCGCCGTGGAGGAGATCGTGCGCTGGACCTCCAGCGCCACGCACAGCATGCGCACCGCCACCCGCCCGGTCACCGTGCGCGGGCAGCGCGTCGACGCGGGCGACCGGGTCGTGCTGTGGCTGCCCTCCGCCAACCGCGACGAGGACGTCTTCGACGACCCGTACCGCTTCGACATCGCCCGCCGCCCCAACCGGCACATCGCGCTGGCCTCCGGCGAGCACTTCTGCATCGGCAGCACCCTCGCCCGCGCCGAGATGCGGGCCCTGTTCACCGAACTGCTCGACGCGACCGACGCGATCGAGCAGGCCGGCCCCGTGACCCGCGTGCGGTCGAACGCCGTCAACGGCCCGGCCGCCCTGCCCGTACACCTCACCCCGACGAGCCGCGCCACCGCCGGCCCCGGCACGCGATGAGCGCGCTCCACGACGAACTCCGGGAACCACCGGGACACACCGCGAACCACCAGGAGACACATGCGACACGGTGACATGGAAACCGGTCCCACGACACGGGGGCGCCGGACCCTGCTGATCGGCTGGCGGCCCGACGCCATCAAGGCCCTGCGACGCCTCGACGCCGAGGTGACCTGTGTCCTCGCCACGAGCGACGACACCGACGCACGGGCCCTGCTGCTCGACGACGCGCACACGGTTCCCGTACGGGACCCGTCGAGCACCGAGGAGACCCTGGCCGCCCTCGAACGCTTCGACCTGTCCGTCCATGACTTCGACGTCGTGTGCAGCCAGTTCGAGTTCACCCTGGTCAACGCCGCCGTCGTGGGCGGCCGTCGCAGCGGGACCACACCGCAGGACGCCCTGGCGCTGCGCGACAAGGACCTGCAAAAACGCCGGATCCGCGCGGCGGGCATCCCCGTCGCGGACTCCCGACCCGTCGTCCACGCCCGCGAACTGGCCGACTTCCCCCACCCGCGCGGTGTGCTGAAGCCCCTCGCGAACTCCGCCACCCGCGGTGTCCACGCCTGGCGCGACGCCGACGAACGCCGCACTCTCGCACAGTGGCTGGGGGAGACGGGCGCTCTCGGGCCCTGGCTCGCCGAGGAGTGGGTCGACGGCGCGGAACTGCACGTCGACGGTGTGGTCCGTGGCGGCCAGGTGGTGTTCACCTCGGTCGGCCGGTACGCGCAGAACGTGCTGGCCATCAGGGACGGCGGCATCGTGGCCTCCGTCATGGAGCACCCCGCGCACCGGGCCGACCTCTACGAGCGGGCGCACGCCGTGGCCGAGCAGGCCATGAAGGCGCTCGGACACCACGACGGCGTGTTCCACATGGAGGTCTTCGAACAGGGCGACCGCCTTGTCTTCGGCGAGTGCGGCGGTCGTGTGCCCGGCGGCACGTTCGACGAGATGATCCGCCTCCAGCACGGCGTGGACCTCCACGAGGAGTGGGCGAGGGCCGTCCTCGGCCTGGCGCCGTCGGTGACGCCGGAACCGGCCGACCAGTGGTACGGCGACGTCTTCCTGGCCGCCGACGCGGGCACCCTGCGGTCCTTCCCCGGCGCGGCGGAGGTGGCCGCACGCGAGGGCGTCCACCATGTGGCGCTCACCGCCCGGCCCGGCGACACGCTGATCAGCGGCAGGGAGGCGTCCTGCGCGTTCGTCGGCACCGCCGTCGTCGCCGGCCGGGACCCGGAGGAGACGGGGCGGCGACTGCGGGACCTCGCGCACTGGTTCGCGGCGCACACCGAGGTGACCCCCGGGCAGGGAGAACCGCCCACCACACAGGGAGCGTTCTGATGACGACCCGCACACTGACGCACATCTCCGCCCCGGCGGGCGTCGCCCCCAGCGACGGCTACACCCATGTGGTGACCGGGCCGGGCCGGCTCGCCGCCGTCGCCGGCCAGATGCCGTTCGACGAGAAGGGCGAGTTCGTCGGCACGGGCGACCCGGCCGCGCAGACCCGGCAGATCTTCCGCAACTTGCGCGGCTGCCTGGCAGCGGCCGGGCTCACCTTCGACGACGTCATCAAACTCACCTACTACGTCACGGACATCGCCCATGTGCCGGCCGTCCTGGCGGTGCGCGACGAGTTCATCGACACGGAACGGCCTCCGGCGAGCACGGTGGTCCAGGTCGTTGCCCTCTACCGCCCCGACCTGCTTCTTGAGGTCGACGCGTTGGCCCTGGTCCCCGAGGACCCCGCCCCCTGACCGACAACCCCGTCCCCCTCACGTCCCCGTCCCCGCCGACCCGGCGCCCACCCGGGTGCTGCACTCCGCCCTCGGTTCCCCGCGTACTCCTGGGAGCACCATGACCACCATCTCGCCACAGCCCCCCGGCCCTCTCGCCGGGCACTCGGAACCGCCGCCCCTCGACCGGGAGTTGGCGGCTCCGCTCGCGACGATCCTCGACGCCCTGCCGATGCCCCTGACGGCCGACCTCGTCGCGGACCGGCGCCGGAGGTCGGCCACGGGCCGACTGACCGACGAGGAGATCCGCCGCGACGGGCGGTTCACCATCGAGGAGCGCACCGTCCCCGGACCGCCCGGCGCCCCGGACGTGCCCCTGCTGATCTGCCGCCCCACGGCCACGACCGGTCCGTACCCGGCGGTCTACCACACCCACGGCGGCGGCATGGTCGCCGGCAGCCACCGCAGCACGGAGCTGGCCGGCGAACTCGACCGCGCCCAGGAACTCGGCCTGGCCGTCGTCGCGGTCGACTACCGGCTCGCCCCCGAACACCCCGACCCCGCCCCGGTGGAGGACTGCTACGCCGGCCTCACATGGCTGGCGGCCCACGCCCCCGACCTCGGCATCGACCCGGAGCGGATCGTGGTGAGCGGCAACAGCGCGGGCGGCGCCCTGGCCGCCGGGCTCGCCCTCCTCGCCCGTGACCGCCGAGGGCCGCGCCTGCGGGGGCAGTTGCTCCAGTTCCCCATGCTGGACGACCGGTGCGCGACGTTCTCCCACGCCCAGATGGAACACGTCGGCCTCTGGGACGGCGCCTCCAACCGGGCCGGCTGGACGGCACTTCTCGGCGAGCGACGCGGCACACCGGACGTGTCCTGCTACGCGGCCCCGGCACGGGCGGCGGACCTGTCCGGGCTGCCGCCCGCGTTCATCGAGGTCGGTTCTGTGGAGGCCCTCCGCGACGAGGGCATCGCCTACGCGTCACGCCTCTGGCGGACCGGCGGCCGGGCCGAACTGCACGTGTGGTCCGGCGCGTTCCACAGCTTCGACGAATGGGTGCCCCAGGCCGAGATCTCCCGCGCCGCACACCGCGCACGGGTCTCATGGCTGCGCCGCACGCTGGAGAAGGAGAACCAGGACCCCTCATGAGCCGCACATCCACGGACCACGCGACGGCGGACCCCCGGCCGGCCCCCGCCACCCCCCAGCCGACGCCACCCCCGACCCTGCTTCTGCTCGGCGGCGCCAACCCGCTCCCCTCCAGCATCGACATCGTCACGCGCGCCATCGAGGAGGCACGCAACCGCGGCATCCGGGTCCACCTCGTCCACCGGGCGGCGGCACTCGCCCGGACCACCGAGGTCAACGACCTGGCCGACGCCGTGTCCGCCGTCGAACCGGACGACCCGGAGGCGTGCGAGCGCTGGGTACGGGGTCGCGTGACCGCGGGCGAGCGGTTCGATCTGGTGCTCGGTCTGCGCGACGAGGTGCAGGAATCGGTGGCCCGGTGCGCGGCGTACGTCGGCGCTCCGGGCAACGGGGTCGACGCTGTACGGCGTATCCGCAACAAGGACGCCTGCCGTGCCGCGCTGGCCGCCGCCGGGTTCCGCCAGCCGGCGGTCCGGTTGTGCGGGTCGCGGGAGGAGGCGTCGGCGTTCCTGCGGGAGTCACGGGGCCCGTGGGTGGTGAAGCCCCGGGACGGCATGGCCAGCATCGGCGTACGCAAGGTGCGGGACGCGTCCGAGCTGCCGCCGGCGCTCGCGGAACTCCCCGACCCGGAGGTGTTCCTGGTGGAGGAGTTCGTCGAGGGCCCCGAGTACAGCGTGGAGGGGGTGATCCTGTCCACCGGCCCGAAGGTCCTCGTGGTGACGGCGAAGGAGACCCTCCCGCCGCCGTACTTCGTGGAGATCGGCCATGTCCTTCCGGC
The DNA here is from genome assembly GCF_900290235.1 of Streptomyces sp. MA5143a. Lineage (GTDB taxonomy): Bacteria > Actinomycetota > Actinomycetes > Streptomycetales > Streptomycetaceae > Streptomyces. The sequence continues at coordinate 127,776 of NZ_OLMK01000088.1, read as the reverse complement.
CGAGCTCCCGGAGTCCACGCGTGCGGCGGTCGACCGCGAGGTGACGGCGGCGCTGACCGCGCTGGACCTGCGCTTCGGTGTGTTCCATGTCGAACTGTGGCTCACGGAAGGGGGCGTCGTCCTGGGGGAGGTCCACGTACGCCCCGGCGGCGACTGGCTGCACCGCCTGCTCACCCATGCCGTCCCCGGCCTGGAACTCTTCGGTCTCCTCTACGACGACCACCTCGGCCGTCCCGAGCGGGCCACCTCGTCCTTGGAGCCCACCCGGGGGGCGGCGGTCCGTTTCCTGGCACCCCCGCCGGGCCGCCTCGTCGACGTGGACGGATGGGGGAGGGTCGAGGCCGACCCGTCCGTCCTGGCCGCGGGGCTCACCCCGGCACCCGGTGACACGATCCGCCCGGTGCGCCAGTCGGGCGACCGCGCCGGCTTCATCGTGGTCGGCGAACGGACACCGGCCCGCGCGCGGGCCGTCGCGACGACCCTCGCGGACTCCCTCCACTTCCGCACCATCGACCCGCCACCCACCGCCCCGGAGGGCCGCCCCCGCAGCACCCCTCGGACACCCGCCCTGCCAACCGCCCACTGACCCCCTGGAATCCCACCCCGCTCACCCCTCGACCGCCACGGCCCGCCGGACCATCCGGCGGGCCGTGAAGGCGTGTACACCCACGACCATGCCGACCCCGACATGAGAACCCCGGCCTCCCCGCGCCGAGATGGGCGGCGCCGGGGAGACCGGGGTGGGGCAGACCGAGGAGGGGGGAGATACGCCGGTGGCTCGCGAAGTCGCGGGTCAGGAACCCGCGTTGTTGCGCGCCCTGCCGGCGTCCTCCAGGGATTCGGCGAGGATGCGCCAGATCTCGGCGGCCAGGTCGATGTTGGACTGCTGGCGGGCCTGCTCGCCCAGCTCCTTCAGCCGCTGGATGCCCTCCGCCTCGCGGCCCTCCAGAAGCATCAGCCGGGCGTCGAGGATGTGGAGCCGGACCTGGTCCCGATAGGTGAGGCGCAGTTCGTCGCTGTGCAGCTGGTCGTGCAGGGCGCGGGCGTCCGCGTACCGTCCCTCCTCGAAGGCGAGATGCGTCTGCAGGGTGAGGAGTTCCTGGCGCAGCACCGGTGTGCCGACCAGGGCGAGGGCGCTGGCCGCCTCGTCGAGGCAGGCGCGGCCGCGTTCGGTCTGCGGGGGTGCGCTCTGCAGGTGCAGGGAGGCGGCGGCCAGCCGCAGGCGCGCCCACAGCGTCAGATCGACGCTGCTGTCCAGTTCCTTCATGGCACGTTCGAGGTAGTTCCGCGCGACCTCGTGGTCGCCCTGGCGGAAGCGTACGGTGGCGGCCGACCACAGTGCCTCGGCGGCCAGCGGATCGGACCGTCCCTCGACGAGCTGGACCAGTTCGTCGACGTGGGCCCGGGCGTCGGGCAGCCGTCCGGCCTCCGCTTCCACGGAGACCAGCGTGAGCAGTGCGCCACCGGTGTCGGTGACGGACAGTCCGGCGCCCTTGGCGAGCTGGTAGGCGTTGACGGCGATGCCGAGCGCGCGTGTCACCTCACCGGTCGAGCGCAGCGAACGGGCGAGCTGGGAGCCGGCCCTGCACTGAAGCTCGGGCAGGGCGAGTTCGTCGGCGACCCGGGCGAGCTTCTCCAGACAGGCCTGCTCCTCGTCGCGTCGGCCGCGGCGCTGCCAGTAGCGGGAGATCAGCCACAGCGCCTGCCAGCGCAGGAACGGGGCCTCCTCACGGACCTGGCCGAGCACGGCGATGAGGTTCTCGATGCCCTCGTCGCCGTCCGTGGACGTGGCGATGGACAGGGCCTGCGCGAGGGAACCTCCGCTCGGCGGGGTGTCGAAGGCGGAGCGATCCACACCCAGAACCTGGGCGAGGTAGGTCACCACCCGCTCCGTGGGCTGTCGCGCGCCTGACTCCAGACGTGACAGGTAACCGGTGGAGATCTCCCCGCCCGCGAGGGCGGCCTGCGACAGACCGCGCTCCACTCGCAACTCTTTGAGGCGTCGGCCGAAAGTCGGCTGTTCCAGCATATAAGTCTCACTATCACTTAGCGTGCGGTGACAGGTATGCGGCTCCACCTCCCCCGCGACTCTCGGCGAGCAGCCAAAGTACTGATCTACCTGGGAGTCTAGTGCCAATCGAACCGACTCAGCAAGCAACTTGCCCACCTCCTTGCCAAGGGATCCGGAAGGTGCCCTTCGATCGTTGGCACGTTCTTGTCAATCTCAGGCAACTTGTTGCCAAGCGTTGGGCGGGCCGGTTAGGTTGGGGATCGCTTCGGGTTCCGCGGAACCTGGAAGTCCGTACCCACCTGTGTTTTCGCTAGAGGAGCAGTTATGCACAAGCGTTTCCGCACCGTGTCCGTCGCCGCCCTCTCCGTGATCACTCTGGGGGCGCTGCCCTCCGTCTCGCAAGGGGACATCGACTGGCCCAAGCAGGCGAGCGCTGTCACTCATGCCGCCGGTAGTGACGGCGGTATTGACTGGCCCAAGAAGGAGAGCGCTTTCTCTGCTGCCTCTGCTGGCAACGAGGACATTGACTGGCCGTAACCACGGCCGGATCGCGCCCACACCGTCGCCGCCCACGCAGGGTGAGCACTCAGGGAGCCCGCAGCACCTCGGAGCCGGGACGTCGGCATGACAACGATGCCGACATGGGCGCCGAGCGGGCCGTACGTCCGGGCCCCACTCCGCGTCGCCCGCGCGACGTGGACTCCTCTTCCCGTCCCGGCCGGGGACGCCTGATGTCATATGTCAGGCAAACTTGTGCCTCCCGACTCGTTCCTGTCCCGTCGGCCGCGGTTCCCTCTGGAGCCCGAAGACCGGCAGGACAGCGTCAAGCGGACACGTTCCGGCCATGCCCATCACGCCGGCGCGTCCGGCGCACCCCTGGGTCAGGCACCTGAGCGGCCGTCACGCCGTCGTCGTGCCGTACCGCGCCGCACCGCTTTCCCTGAACACCGACGTACGCGCCGCGGATGCCGACATCTCCGCGTGCCACGCACCCGCCGAGTACGTCCCTCGCCCAAGTCCCCCTCTTCGCCGGCCCCCTTGGAGGCGGAACTCCGCCGGGGAGCGGCGGGCCGTGCCGACTGCGTCCCACGGGATCGCGCCTCACTTGATCCCACCGACGACATAGCCCGCACCCCATGTGCTCGTGCCCCCGGCGGATTCCGCCCCGGGCCCTGGTCCCCGAACGGGGTCGGCGCGGCGACCCCGTCACCGCGCCTCGGCCGCACGCGACGCCCGGCTCCCCCCCCCGGAGCGCCCCGCCCCCGTCCACCGACCCTCACCGGCGGACTCGGCGTGCCCCGGTCCGCGGGTGGCGACCGGGCCTCTCCCGGATCGCATGGCAGCCCTTCCCACGGCCGGGGCCCGAACCAGCCCTCACACATCGCCATCCATCAACACCGCGAAACGGAGAGCGCCTTCATGACTCCGCACCTCACCCTCCCCCTCGAACGGACGTCGTCGCTGAGCGACGAGCAGATCGAGTCGTTCGCGCGACTCGGCTATGTGATCCTTCCGGGCTTCCTGCCCGACGGCCTGGCCTCCCGGCTGCGGAACGAGGCCGACCACTGGGTCGACTCGGGGCTGCGGGAGAAGTCGATCGCCTCCTGCGTCGACCCCGTCACCCACGGCCTGCCGCCCGTCCTGGAGCTGGAACTCGCGGCCCACGGCGAACTCCTCACCCATGCGCCGCTGATGGACGTGCTCACCCAGCTGATGGGCCCGGACTTCGTCTTCCACCACCTGCACAGCGACCGGCAGAAGCCCGACCTGCCGGGCAAGGACTGGCACCACGACTACGAGCAGCGGCCGCAGACCGACCGCCGCCACACCATGATCCACACACTGCACTACCTGGACGGCCTCGACAGCGACACCTCCTCCCTGGTCGTGCTGCCGGGTTCGCACCTCGACGTCGCCGAGAAGGACGCCCGCGCCCGCCTGGGCACCGCCGCACTGCCGGGCGAGGTCGTCATCGACCACCTGCCGCCCGGCTCGACCGTCGTCGTGCACTCCGCGCTGTTCCACGCCCGCCGCGCCCTGCCCGGCGGCCAGCGTGGCAAGGACCGCTACTTCGTCGACGCCTCGTACTGCCAGGTGGGCACCGCGTGGCCGCCGGTGAAGCCGTACTGGCGGCACATGCTGCGGCGCGCCCGGGCCCTCGGCCTCGACCGGGGCCGGCCCGAACTGTTCGCGGAGCGCCACTTCACGGAGTACGTCAGGTCCGTGTGACCCCCGCCGTCACGACCGGAGGAGGAACCCCATGCTGTACGCGGGAATCGCCTGGGACGCGGGCGGTTACGAGATCGAGGTGGTGGACGGGTCCGGTGCGCCGGCCGCGCCCCGGGCACGGTTCGGCGCGGACCGGATCGCCGACCTGGTCGGGCACCTGCGAGGCCTCGGCCAGGAGCGGCTGGTCATCGTGGTGGAGAGCACCAACGGGATACTCGACGGCCGGCTCATGGCCGCCGGGCTCAGGGTGTTCCGGGCCGACCCCCCTCTGCTGCCGTCGAGACCGGTGTTCGGGTCGGCCCCGGCCGCCGCGATCGCCCGGGCCGCCGCCGGCGCCCCCTCGGCCCTCGCCCGTCTGGTCCGCACCCGCGGTACCCAGACCGGCCGGGAGCCGGAGCTGGAGGCGTGGATCGCGGGCACGACGTCCGAGGTGGCACGGCTGACCGCCGACGGTCTTCTGGTGAGCCACGGTGGGCGCGACCGCAAGGAGATCGCGCTCACCTTCGACGACGGGCCGCAGCCGGGCAACACCGAACGCGTCCTGGACGTCCTCGAACGCTACGGAGTGCCGGCGACGTTCTTCTGCGTCGGCATGAACGCCCGCGCCCATCCCGACATCCTGACCCGGACGCGGGAGCAGGGACACGGGTTCGGCAACCACACCTGGTCGCATCCGTTCCTGCCCGAGCTGACACGGTCCCAGCTCACCGAGCAGATCGAACGCACCCAGGAGGCCATCGCCGAGGCGTCCGGCGGGCCCGCGCCGACCCTGTTCCGCCCGCCGTACGGGGCGCGCACGCCGGAGGTCCTCGGCCGGCTCGCCGAGTCCGGGCTGACGACCGCCCTGTGGGACGTCGTGCCCGACGACTGGTCGATGCCCGGCACCGACACCGTCGCCCGGGTCGTGCTCGACCAGGCGCGGCCCGGCTCGGTCGTCCTGCTGCACGACGGCGGCGGCGACCGCTCCCAGACGGTCGACGCACTGCCCGTCATGATCGAGGGCCTGCTCGAACGGGGCTACCGGTTCACCCGCCTGGACGCGATGACGGCATCCACGGATGACACGGACAGGCAGGCACCGGCCGCGGTCACGTCATCGGTCGCGTGACGGGACACGGGCCACCGGCGGGGCGACCCCGCCGCCGGTGGCCCGCACCGAAGGGGCGGTACGGCTCACAGCCGTACCGCCCCTTCCTGTCGGGTTCCTGGCGGGCCGTGGGAATCACACTTTCCGCAGCCCCGCCGCCAGCGTCACGACCAGCAGGACGAGCAGCCCGGCGAGGGTCGTGCGCAGCCCGAAGGCGCCCGCGAACCAGCCGACGAGGACCGGGCCGATCAACAGGCCGCTGTACGTCATGGTGTTGACCTTCGCCAGGGCGTGCGCCGCGCTCCCGGCGTCCAGGTCGTCGCCCCCGTGGCCGACGGAGCTGAAGATGACCGGTACGAGCACGGAGAGCCCGAGACCGAACAGCGCGAAACCCACGACGGCGGTCACGGGGCCGGGCGCGAGCACGACGACCGTGAGGCCGACGACGGCGATGGCGCCACCCCGGTTGACCAGGGCTCGTGCCCCCAACCGTGCGTGCAGGCGGTCGCCGACGAGCCGTCCGCCCGCCTCGCAGGCGCTGTACGCGATGTAGGCGAGGGAGGCCGTGGCGAGGGTGGCGCCGAGCTTCTCGTGGAGGTAGACGCCTCCCCAGTTGCCGACGACCCCGCTGCACACCAGGACGACCGTGCCGGTCAGCCCGAGGAGCAGCAGCCGGGTCGACCACCCCGACAGCACACCGGCGCCGGTCGCCGTACCGGTGCCGCGCTCCTTGGCCTCGTTCATGGCGGTCTTTCCGACGCGGTCGGTCCGGGCCGGGAGCAGATGCCTGCCCGCCACGAGGGCCAGCGCGACCATGGCCGCCCCGACGGCGGCGTAGTGGGCGGTGAGAGTGAGGCCGGCCTTGATGGCGGCGCCGCCGAGCAGGGAGCCCACGGCCGAGCCGATGCTCCAGGCCGCGTGGCAGCTGTTCATGATGTGCCGTCCGGTCTCCTTCTCCACGGCGATGGCGTGCGCGTTCATGGAGACGTCGATCAGACCGTCGGCCGCACCGAACACGGCCAGCACGACGACGAACCCGAAGACTGAGTGCGCCGAGGACGGCGGGACGAACGCGACGAGCGAGAGCGGCAGCGCGAGGGCCGCCACCCGTACGACGGGCGCGCTGCCGAACCGGGCGACCAGTGAGCCCGTCGCCTGCATGGCCACCAGCCCGGTGAGGATGGGCACGATCAGCAGCAGTCCCAGGGCGCCCTCCGACAGCCCGAATTCCGTCTTCCACAGGGGGATCTGCACGAAGTAGCTCGCGAAGACGAACCCCGTCAGGAAGAACGGCGCCATCGACGCCCACCGCAGCCGGCGCACGCCGGGCGCGTCGGGCACCGCCCCGCCCGGCTCTGCCTTCCCCGTGTTCTCCTCGGTCTCCTCGACCGTGCCGTTCTCTGTCTCTGCCATTGACTTCCACCTCGTCGAGCGACTCCGAAAAGCTTGCTGACTATTCAGGCACAGTGTTGCCAAGTTAGGCAACATTGGGTCACACTCTTGGTATGGATGACTTGAAGTTCAGTGTCGTGATCCCTTACAAGCAGCGGCTGGACAACATCCGCCTCGTCCTGTCGGCGCTGGCCGAACAGACGATGGACCACCGCGACTTCGAGGTCCTCATCGGCGCGATGGAGTACTCACCCGAATTCGTCTCCGTATGCCAGGAGTTCACCGACCGGCTCACCATCGTCTCGACCCTCTCGGCGGACGACTGGAACCTCTGCAAGGCGAGGAACCTGGCGATGCGCCAGGCCCGCGGCCAGGTCACGCTCATCCTGGACGCCGACATGGTGCTGCCCACCCGCTTCCTCGACAACCTGTACGAACGGCACTACGCGCACGGCCAGGACGTGTGCGTCGTCGGGCAGATGATCGGTTACGACGACGTGGTCGAGACGGACGTCGAGCACGTCGAACTCGCCCCCTTCGGTCACTACCGGGAGGTCCTCGCCGAGCTGGAGGCACGGGACCACGTCGTGATGGACGACCGCTGGAACGCCGACAACACCACCGCCTTCCACCGTTTCCCCTGGGTCTACGCTCGCGGCGGACTCGTCGCCGCCCCCACCGCGACCATCCGGCGCCACGACCTCACCTACGACGAGGGCTTCCAGGGCTGGGGACCCGAGGACCAGGAGTGGGCCCTGCGGGTGGCCCTGACCGGCACCCCGATCGTCCTCGGCGAGGAGGTGTACGGGCTGCATCTGCCGCATCTGCGCAGCGTCCAGGACAACGGCCGCACCGCACAGCGCAACAACCGTTACTACCTGGCCAAGTGGCCCCGCCTGGAGCTCGAACTCGCCCTCTCCTTCGGCTGGCGGGAGACCGCCCGCGTCCTGCCCGACGTACGACGCGAACTGAAGGCCGCGGCAGCGGGGTTCGGCCCGCGCCACGTTCTGGGAACCGTGCGCGGCACGGCGAACGGCAGGAGCCTCGTGGTCGTCGGCGCGGCGGTCGACCCCGCCACGCGGACCGCCGCACCGGACGTCGCCGCCCTGTTCGACACCCACGCCGAGCTGACCGTGCTGCCGCTCGCCGGCTTCGCGCTGCCCCACCCGGACGGCGACGCCGACGAGTGCCACGTCCTTCCCCCGGTGGCGCGGCTGAGCCCCCGCTACCGGGACGCCGTCCTGCGCGAGGCCGACCGCGTCGCCGTCAAGGTGTCCTCCCAGATCGACCAGGGCCCGGCCGCGTAGCCGAGACGAAACCAGACCGGGGCGGAGCCCGCCCCGGCGCGATGCCCCACCGGCCGCGCGCCGGCCGAGCGCCGATCCGCGCGGCGCGGGTGCCACGACGACTGCTGATCGGAGTACTCATGACGCTCGACACGGCCACCAACTGGGCCGGGAACCTCACCTTCGGCGCCGCGCGCTGGCACCGCCCGCGCAGCGTGGACGAACTGCGCCGCACCGTGGCGGACAGCGCCCGCATACGGGCCGTCGGCAGCGGCCACTCCTTCAGCGCCGTCGCCGACACCAGAGGCGATCTGGTCCGCCTGGACGCCCTGCCGCCCACCGTCGACCTCGACCCGGACGCCTCGACCGTCACCGTCTCCGCGGGCCTGCGCTACGCGGACGTCATCTCCGTCCTGGAGCGTGCCGGTCTCGCCCTCGCCAACCTGGCGTCGCTGCCGCACATCTCCGTCGCCGGCAGCGTCGCCACCGGCACCCATGGCTCCGGCGACACCCAGCGCTGCCTCGCCGCGTCGGTCCGCGCGCTGCAACTGGTCGGCCCCGAAGGCGATCTGGTCGAGCTGAGCCGGGACGCGGACCCGGACCTCTTCCCGGGCGCCGTGGTGGCGCTCGGCGCCCTCGGCATCGTCACCCGGCTCACCCTCGACATCGAGCCGAGCTACGCGATGGCACAGCGCGTCCGCGTCGCCGTCCCGCTCGACGAGGTGGCCGCCCACTTCGACGCGGTGTCCGGCGCGGCCCACAGCGTCAGCGTCTTCACCGACTGGGGTGGGGAGGAGGCCCAGGTCTGGCTGAAGCGCAGGCTGGACCGGCCCGACAGCGGCTGGAGCGGCGGCCGCCCCGCCGACCGGCCGATGAACCCGGTACCCGGTATGCCCCCGGAGTTCAGCACCGAGCAACTCGACGTGCCGGGGCCGTGGTGCGAACGGCTCCCGCACTTCCGGCCCGAGCTGACCCCGGGCGCCGGGGAGGAGCTCCAGTCCGAGTACTACCTGCCGCGCGCCGCGGCCCCCGCCGCGATCGCCGCTCTGCGGGCCCTCGGACAGCGCCTCGCTCCCGCCCTGCACATCGCGGAGGTGCGCACGGTCCGCGCCGACGACCTCTGGCTGAGCCCCGCCCACGGGAGGGACTCCGTCACCTTCCACTTCACCTGGGTCAAGGACCTCGCCCGCGTCCAGCCTCTCATCGCCGACGTCGAGGACGCCCTGATGCCGCTCGGCGCCCGACCGCACTGGGGCAAGCTGACCGCCCTCGCCCCGAGGGAGATCGCCGCGCTCTACGAACAGATCGGCGTGTTCGCCCAGTTGGCCCGCAAGTACGACCCGTCCGGCACGTTCCGCAACGACTTCACGGACGCACTCCTCGACACGGTCTGACGTCCCACCGCTCACGACAGTGGCCCACGGGGGGCTCCCCGTGGGCCATGCGCATGAGCCTGGGCCTCCCCGCCAGGCCCCGGCTGTCACCAGCGGTCGTGCACCAGGCCCCTGATCCGGCGGTCGTAGAGCTCCTCGACCGCCTTCAGGGTCACCTCCGGCAGGGCGGGCAGCCGCGCCGCCTCGGAGTTGGCGCGGGCCTGCTCCGGCGTGCGCGCACCGGGGATCACCGAGGTCACCCCCGGTTGCTGCACCACCCAGCGCAGCGCGGCCTGCGCCGGTGTCGCCCCCTCGGGCACGAGCGCCGCGAACTCGGCGGCCGCCTCGACCCCCAGCTCGTAGTCGACGCCGGAGAACGTCTCACCCACGTCGAACGACTCCCCACGGCGGTTGTACGTGCGGTGGTCTTCGGCGCCGAACACCGTGTCCCGGCGGTACCGGCCCGACAGCAGCCCGGAGGCGAGCGGGACACGGGCGATGATCCCCACACCGGCCTCCCGGGCCGCCGGGAGCACCCGCTCCAGCGGCCTGCGCCGGAAGGCGTTGAGGATGATCTGCACACTGGCCACATGCGGCCGGGCGATCGCGGCGAGCGCCTCCTCGCACGTCTCCACGCTCACCCCGTACGCCGCCACGCGTCCCTCCTCGACGAGGGTGTCCAGAGCGTCGTACACCGCCCCCGAGAAGAAGACGGGCGTGGGCGGGCAGTGCAGCTGGACCAGGTCGAGGGTCTCCACGCCCAGGTTGTCCCGTGAACGGTCCGTCCAGGCGCGGAAGTTGTCCAGGGTGAACTCGGCCGGGTCCTGCCGGGCGCGCCGCCCCATCTTCGTCGCCACGAGGAGGCCGGCGGCGCGGTCGGGCCCGAGCTGCCCGAGGAAGGAGCCGATGAGCCGTTCGCTGCGCCCGTCCCCGTAGACGTCCGCCGTGTCGAGGAACGTCACCCCCGAGTCCACGGCGGCGTCGAGCACGGCGAGGGCCTCGTCCTCGGCCACCTCGCCCCAGTCGGCGCCCAGTTGCCAGGTGCCGAGTCCCACCACCGAGACGTCGCGACCGATCCTGCGCATCTCCCGCTGTTCCATGAGAACCACCTTGTGAGCCGCCGTCTTGGAAAATCGTTGCCACCAGTCTGGCAATCTACTTGCCAATGCTCAATAAGTGCAGTCAACTTATTGCCAAGCAGTGCCCTGATGGGCAACCCCCGGACAGGAGGCGGCGTCGATGCACATCGCTGGAGCGACAGTTCTGCTCACCGGCGCGACGGGAGGCATCGGCCGCGCCCTCGCGCACCGGCTCGCCCGGTCGAACGCCACGCTGGTGGTGACCGGACGTCAGCCCGGTCCGCTGGAGACCCTCGCGGCGGAGGTCGGCGCCCGCGCCGTCGTCGCGGACCTCTCGGACCCCGACGACATCACCCGGCTCGCCGACCGCTGCCCGGACATCGACGTCCTCGTCGCCAACGCCGCCCTCCCGGCGAGCGGAGACCTCCTCGACTACACACCGGACCAGATCGAGCGCGCCCTCGCCGTCAACCTCACCGCCCCCGTCCTGCTGTCCCGGCTCCTCGCCCCCGGCATGGTCGCGCGGCGTCGCGGCCACCTCGCCTTCGTCGGCTCCATGTCCGGCAAGGCCGCCACCCCCTACTCGTCCCTCTACACCGCCTCCAAGTTCGGTCTGCGCGGCTTCGCGCACAGCCTGCGCATCGACCTCCACGACACCGGCGTCGGCGTCTCCCTCGTCCAGCCCGGCTTCGTCCGCGACGCGGGCATGTTCGCCGCCACCGGCGCCGAGGTGCCCAGCGGCGTACGCACCGTCTCCCCGGACGACGTCGCCGAGGGCGTCCTGCGCGCCGTGGAGGACAACCGGGCCGAACTGAACGTCGCCCCTCTCGAACTGCGGCTGCGCTGCGCCCTCGCCGTCCAGTTCCCTGACGTCGCGGCCCGCTCCCACCGACGCGCCGGCGACAACCCGGCCGTCCACCGGGTGATCGAGGCCCAGCGCGCCTCCCGCTGAGCCCCACCCCTGTGCGATCCATGCGCGATCCGACTGGGTGGCGGGGACGGGGCGGGCGCAAGAGGTGGGCTCGCGGCCACGGAGAACGACACCGGCCCCGCCTGGTACGCGACACCGACCGTGGCGTCCGCGGTTCAGCCGGGCTCTTCCGCCCCGTCCTCACCCGCGGGGATGGATTCCTGCGCCCGGTGAGCGCAACCCCTCCCCTGGCGGTCGTCACTGTGTGCGACCGGCGGAAGGCTTTCGCACATGCTGACACCTCACCTGCGTCCGACGGGGCGGCGACACGGCGAACGCCGGCGCCGGTCCCCGTCGGTGAGAGCCGGGGCCGTCACCGCGACCGTCCTGGCGCTCCTCCTGGCCCTCCCCGGCACCGCGGCCGCGGCGCCCGGCGACCTGGATCCCGCCTTCAGCGGCGACGGCAAGGTACTCACCGGCTTCGCCGACGACGACCGCGCCCACGACGTGGCCGTACAGGCCGACGGGAAGATCGTCTCCGTCGGCTCGTCCGCCGACTACTCGCTGACCGAGGGCCGCTTCGCGCTGACCCGCCACAACGCCGACGGCACCCTGGACCCCACCTTCAGCGACGACGGCCTCGTGACCACCCCGATCAACAACATGGAACCGGACCTCCAGTGGAGCGAGGCACAGGCCGTCGCGCTGCAACCCGACGGCAGGATCGTCGTGGTGGGCAGCAGCTGGCGGGGATGGGAGAACTGCTGCTGGTTCACGGTCGCCCGCTACAACCCCGACGGCACCCTCGACGCGTCCTTCGGCGACGGCGACGGCAGGGTCTTCACCGACTTCGGCGGCCCGGACGAGGCCCGTGACGTGGCCGTGCAACCCGACGGCCGCATCGTCGTCGCCGGTACCAGCGGCGGCCGGGTCGCGCTGGCCCGCTACAACGCCGACGGCTCCCCGGACACGGCCTTCGGCGGCGGCGACGGCTCCGTGACCACCGACCCGGCACCCAGCCTCGACGAGGGCGGCGACGCCAGCGCCCTGGCGCTCCAGCCCGACGGCAAGATCCTCGTCGGCGGTCAGGTGGGAGTGACCCGCTTCGACTTCGTCGTCCTGCGCTACACCGCGAGCGGGACCCTGGACCCCACCTTCAGCGGCGACGGCATCGAACGCACCGACTTCGGCGACTACGAGTCCGTCCACGGGCTCGCGGTCCAGCCCGACGGGAAGATCGTCGCCGCCGGCGGGAGCGGCGGCAGGTTCGCCCTGGCCCGCTACCAACCGGGCGGCGCCCTGGACACGGGCTTCGACGGCGACGGCAGGGTGCTCACCTCCGGCGGCGGCGGAGCCTCCGGTCTGGCGCTCCAGCCGGGCGACGGCCGCATCGTCGTCGCCGGCGGCAACGGGCCCGGCGGCGACTTCGCCGTCCTGCGCTACAACCCCGACGGCAGCCAGGACAGCGGCTTCGGCACCGGGGGAGTGGCGACCGCGGACTTCGGCGGCGCCGACGCCGCCCAGGGCCTCGCCCTCCAGCCGGACGGGAAGATCGTCGCCGCCGGCTCGGGCGGCCCGGACAGGGACTTCGCCCTGGCCCGCTTCGAAGGGGGCGGCAGCGCCCCGCCACCCACCGGCGTGGACCTGTCGGTCACCAAGTCCGGCCCGGCCACGGTCAGCATCGGTGACCGGGCCACCTACAGCGTGCGGGTGACCAACACCAGCACCACGACCTCCGCCACCAACGTGTCCCTGTCCGACATGCTCGGCGGCGTCGCCGTCTCGGTCGTCTCGGCGACCACCGGCCAGGGCACCTGCACCACCACCGCGGGCGGCGCGACCTGTTCCCTCGGCACCCTCGCCCCGGGCGCCGGCGTCACCGTGACGGTCGCCGCCGAACCCCGCGCCACCGGCACCCTCACCGACCACGCCACGGTCACCGCCACCCAGAGCGACCCCGCGTCCGGCAACAACACCGCGACCGCGACCACCACCGTCAACAACGCCCGCGGCTGCACCCGCGTAGGCACCAGCGGCAACGACAGCATCACCGGCACCTCGGGCAACGACGTGATCTGCGCCCTCGGCGGCGACGACACCGTCAACGCGAGCTCGGGCAACGACACCGTCCACGGCGGCTACGGCAACGACCGCCTCGACGGCGGCCTCGGCAACGACACCCTCAACGGGGGCCCGGGCAACGACAACCTGATCGGCAACTACGGCACCGACAACCTCAACACCGTCGACAACGTCACCGGCAACGACACCGCCAACGGCGGCCCCAACACGGACACCTGCACCACGGACCCGGGCGACATCCGCCTCAGCTGCCCCTGACCCGCCCACCCGGAGGGCCCCGCACACCAGGTGCGGGGCCCCACGTCTTCCTCACGCCCCTACGTCGACCACCAACCGACCGGGGCGGCGACTCCGGACGTGATCAGCCCTGCGGGTCCTGCGGTCGCACCTCGACCTCGCGCAGGTTCTGGTCGGTCCGCTCGACCCGCGCCTCCGTACGATGACCGCGGGCGATGTAGTCCCGCACGACCAGCTCCACGGCGTCCTGGGGCGATCCCACCCCGGCCAGGACCATCACCTCCACCACCAGTTCGGCATCCAGACTGACGTTGACCTTGGCCATGGCTCTCCCCTTCGACGCGTGCTGCCCGGACTCTAGTGCTGTGACCGGAAAGGTTCACCGGCTCGCGACGCCCGGCGCGGCACCTCGCGGCGTGACGCCGCGAGCTTCCCGGCAAACCTGCCCGGTCACAGCACTAGCCGCATGACACACGGAGGAGCGCCGCGGCCCGCCTCCCCGGCGGCCACGGCGCTCCGTTCACCCCTCAACGACCCCGTCAGGCCAGCCCGAACCGTTCGGCGTGCACCTGCCGCGGGGGCACCTTCAACGCGCGCAGCGAGGTGAGCACGGCCGTCGTCATCGCCGGCGGACCGCACACGTACACATCGCGTTCGGCCACGTCGGGAACCAGCGCCCGCAGGTTCTCCGGGGCGAACGGCGGGGCGCCCTCCCCGGTGCGGCCGGCGAGCAGGTGCAGCCGCCCACCGAGGCCCTCGACCAGTGTCCGGACCTCGTCGCCCAGCACGGCGTCCTCCTCGCTGCGCACCCGGTAGAGGACGACGACGTCGTCGGCCGCCTCCTCCTCCAGCAGGGCGCGCACCGGAGTGATCCCCACCCCGCCCGCGATCAGCAGCGCGCCGGGCCGCGTCCGGTGCAGCGACGTGAACGCCCCGTACGGTCCCTCGACGAACGCGCGGCTCCCGACCGGGACGTGCCGCAGTCCGGCGCTGGCGCCGCCGACGGCCTTGGCGGTCAGCCGCAGGGTACGGCCGTCGGGCGCCGCCGACAGGGAGAACGGGTTGGCCAGCCACCAGTGGTTGTGTCCGGGGAACCGCCAGATGCAGAACTGACCGGCCCTCGCGGGCAGTTTGTCGAGGTGGCGTCCGGTGACGAGCACCGACACCACGGAGTCCGACTCCGGCACCACGGCCGCGACCTCGAACCGGTGATAGGCGTTGCGCCACACCGGCATCACGATCCGCCCCGTCACCAGCGCGCCGAACGCGAACAGCCACAGCGCCCACCAGTAGACCGTCGCGAACGCGGAGGAGCTGAACGTCGTCGTCTCCTGCAACTGGTGCACGAACGCCAGCCCCAACGCCACGTACAGCAGCAGGTGCAGGCCGTGCCACGTCTCGTACCGCAGCCGCCGCCGCACCTGCCGGGCGGAGACCGCGGCGATCACGACGACGATCGCCGCGGCGAGCATGCCGAGCAGCGACGCCGGCACCCCGGCCAGCGCGAAGAACGTCTTCGTCATCGACGCGCTGTCGAGCCGCGCGTAGCCCAGCACCACCAGCACGGCGTGCGTGAGGAGGGTCCACAGCAGGGTGAAGCCGACCCAGCGGTGCCACACCGTCAGCCGGTCCATGCCGATACGCCGGTCGAGCCACGGCAGCCGGGCCACCAGCAGCAGCTGGAACAGCATCAGCACGGCGGCGTGCAGACCGAAGAACTTGGCGACCGTGAGCGTCCCGTTCTTGCCGGTCCCGGCGGTGAGGAACAAGATCTCGACGATCACCACGTTGACGATGACGAACGTCCACAGCGCCCAGCGCGCCGCTATGACCGGAGGTATGGTGCCCTGCCGCACCCGCGAAATCGTCGCCTCCACCGCTTCCCCTTTTGCTCATGTGAGGTACTCGTACCCGGCACCCGGCGAAACGCGGAGCCCCGAGCGTCCTAACCTGATACAGCCGTGATCCCGGCACAATCCGGTACTTGACGTAATTGAAAGCTTTACGTGGCCGGTACGCGCCCCCGGCTCACCCGGCGGCCGACCCTGCCGCCGTCGCCGGTACGCTGAGTGATTAATGTCTTAACCACAAGCCGTGCAGGGCTGTTGAGGTAAGAGATGACGATCCCGCGGGTCTGGCAGCGGCCCACACTCGGTGCCGTGGCCGAACGGGCCGGGGTGTCCACGGCCACGGTGTCCAACGCCCTGAACGGCACCGGACGGCTGTCGGAGGCGACCAGGCAGCGAGTGCTCACCGCGGCACGCGAACTCGGCCACGCCCAGGCCAGCACGGCCCGCGCCGTGGCCCGCGGCAGCACGGGAGTGCTCGGCCTGACCACCACGGCCTACGGAGACCTGCCCGTCTCGTACACCGAGATCCCCTACTACGCGCAGTTGACGCTGAGCGCGATGGCGGCGGCCCACGAGCGCGGCTACATGCTCATGGTGATGCCGAACTCCCTGTCGCCGTGGATGTGGCTCAACATGCCGATGGACGGCGTCATCCACGTCGACCCCCGCGCCGACGACCCGGTGCGTTCCCTGCTGCGGGAGCGCGGCGTCCCGATGGTCACCGACGGCCGGCCGCTCCTTCCGCACTGGAACGACGCCTGGGTGGACACCGACCACGACGCGGCCATGAGCCTCCTGCTCGGCCATCTCGCCGAGTCCGGCGCCCGGCGCATCGCCCTCTCCCAGCCGCTGCACGACGACGCGTACTCCCAACTGATCGGACGGGCCTACACCTCCTGGTGCGCCGAGCACGACATGCCCGCCCTCGTCGAGGAGTACGCCGTGCTGCCCGACTACTTCACGTCCGAACGGGAGGCGGTCGGCCGACTCCTCGACCGTGATCCCCGCCCCGACGCGGTCGTCGGCGTCTACTCCGACTCCGGCCACAACATCCTCGCCGCCGCCCGGCACCGTGGCCTGCGGGTGCCCCGGGACCTGCTGGTGGCCTGTGTCAGCGAGGACCCGGACTACGCCACGACGAACCCGTCGATCACCGCGCTCAGCCTGTGCCCGGACCGGGTGGGCGTCGAAGCGGTCGACCTGCTGATCTCCCTCATCAACGCCCGCGGCGGGGTGAACCGCAACCGGATCGTCCAGCCGGTCCTGATCCCCCGCCGCTCCACCCGCAAGCCACCGCCGACCGCCCGGCGAAGGGAACGGCCCGGAGCGACCGCGTTCCCCGCGCGGCACCCTTCGCCGGGACACGGTCAGGAGGTGATCGCGGGCTGGTCGGCCACCCACAGCCACGACCCGTCGGGCTGACGACGGGCGATCTCCACGGTGATCTCACCGTCGGCCGGCGTGCAGGCCGTCAGCGCCAGATCACCGGTGATCAGAGGCGGGTGCTGTCGGCGGAACCCCCATGGCGATCAGGCCGACGAACCGACCGCAGTGGTTGCGCGACTCGCTCCGCGACCGTGCCGCCGCGATCGCCGCTCACTACGGAACACCGTCGGAGGCGCCCCCGGACGGGCGTGAGGAGTCCGGGGCCGCCGGATGACCGGGAGACGTGGCGCGAGACCGCGGGTCAGATGCCCATGGAGGCCAGCTCGATGGGCGTGCGGTAGTTGGCGGCGGCGGTGACGACGCAGGCACGGTACGTGCGGCTGGTCCTGACCGCCCGGAAGTAGTCGCGGATGTTCTGCCAGTAGCCGAGGAGGTATCCGATCCCGGGCACGAACCCCGGCGGGCGGGGCACCAGGGCGAACGCCTCGGAGCATCGCAGGATCTCTCCGGTGGCCGTGGACAGGATGTCCGCCACGTCGGTGTTCATGTTCCAGCCGGCCGCCAGTTCCGGCGTCCAGATCGCCCCGGCCACCTCCCGGAGGCGTTCCTGCTCCTCGGGCGTCGGATCGCTCAGTGCGCCCGCGGCCACGCCGAAGTGCGTGCTCGGCGACGACGGACCGCCGGCCGCGGACGCGCTCGGCGCCAGCACGGCCGCCGTGACGACCACGGTCACCCACAACGCCGCCGCCCTGGTGCCACGGCGACGACGCGCCTCCACCGACCCCATCACCGCCCTCATACGGCCATCGCCTCCTGGAGCCAGCGCGAGACCCGGTACGGAAGCCACCACACGAAGTCGTCGACCCGCAGCACGAGGTGCTCGGAGGCGAACTCGTCCAGGATGTCCGCGGGGACGTCCGCGTGGCGCAGACCCCGGTCGAGCCCGCTCACGGCCTCCGCGTAGCGCGGCTCGTCGGCGGTGAACCGCCGCAGGTCCCCCCAGCGCCGGTCGCGGATCTGCAGAAAGCCCGGTCCCTGACGCCACACCAGCTTGCAGAGGTAGTGGCGGGTCCGCCAGGCGTGCAGCGCGCTGTCGCTGTCGGTGGGCCCGGTGAGCGTGCGGGGCGGCTGTAGGTGGGAGAGGACCTTCCACAGGTGGTCCGCCTGGTCCTGGGGGAGCACCAGATCCCAGTCGACCTGGACGGCACGGGCCGTCAGGTCGCGGACGAGGCTCAGCCGGTCGATCGCGGCGCGTGCGGCGTCCGGTCCGGGCGCGGACAGGTCCACGGGGGCGTCGAGTTCGACGAGCCGCGCGCCGAGGGACCACAGGTGCGCGGCGTCGTCGGCAGTGGCCGCGAGAGCGACTCGCCCCAGGGACATGCCCGGCAGCGAACGGGCCTGGGTGTCGTGGTCCCGCCATGCGTGCACGGTCGGGGCCGGTGGCGATGTCGGTGTCGGTGCGCTTGCGGGCATGCTCGGTCCTTGTCGGTGTGCGTGGCCGATGAGGGGAGGGACGGGTGGGGCGCGGTGGTCAGGGCAGCGCGGGTGCCGGGGCCGGGGCGGCGGAAGCCGTGGTGGTGAGCTCCTCGTCGGGTTCGGCGGCCGCCCTGGTGTGCACGTGGCGCATGTAGTCGAGGCGCAGCAGGTCCTGGTTGACCGAGGCGGGCGCGACATGGACGTACTGGCCCGCGTCGGTGAAGGCCACGCCCCTCGCGGTCCACTCCGCCAGCAGGTCCCGCACGTCCCGCTCGGTGCGGTCGCCGAACGCCGGGTCGGCGGCGAGCTTGCGGTGCAGGGCCTTGGGGGAGTGCGGCTGGTCCAGGAGGCGGAAGGTGGCGACGGCGAACGGGTCGGTCAGCCGCAGGGTCCGCCAGTCGAAGGAGTGCCGCCGGCTGACGAGGACGATCTCGTCGCCCAGATCGGTGTGGGTGAGCCGGGCGTCGGTGTGGTGCTTCTTCCACGCGCCGATGGCGTCGTTGAGCCGGTTCACGGTGGCCGAGCCGATGCCGCGCTCGGGCGCCTGGAAGACATAGGCCAGATCGTGCAGTTCCTCTTCGGGCAGGTCGTAGGTGAACAGGTAGTGCTCCTCCGGGCGCAGACCGGTGAAGCCGAGTTCGGGCCGGTTGAAGTAGGGGCTGAACCGTTCGATCGCGATCCGGGCGGACAGGTCGACCGGCGGGTTGAGGTGTTCGAGCGCGGGCAGCTGCCGGATCACCGGCTCGTAGTCCTCCGCGGTCTCGCCCGGGAAGCCGTGCAGGTAGTTCCAGGAGACGGACAGTCCCGTCTCGGCCGCGTCCCGGAGCATCCGTACGTTCTGGCAGCCGCTGACGCCCTTGTCCATGAGGTCGAGGACCCGGCTGTTGAGACTCTCGATGCCGGGCTGGACGTAGATGAGCCCGGCGTCGGCGAGGACCTGGAGCTGCGGGCGGCGCATGTTGGCCTTGATCTCGATGTGCATGCGCAGGTCGTAGCCGCTGTCGATGATCCGGGGCAGCACGGTGGACAGGTACCGCATGTCCAGGATGTTGTCGACGACGTACATGTCGAGGACCCGGTGGCGCTCCGCCAGATCCATGATCTCCTGGTAGAAGGTGTCCGGGCTCTTGCTGCGGAACTGCATGAACGAGCCGTTCAGACCGCAGAACGTGCAGTGGTGCTTCTCGCCCCACCAGCAGCCCCGGGCCCCCTCCACCACCAGCTTCGGCTCCACCCAGTTGCGGGCGACGGACGCGGCGAGGCGTTCGAAGTAGCCGCTGTAGTCGGGGGGAAGGATCGCCGAGGGAGGCATGGGCCCGGTCGGCATCGGGTTGGCGACGGAGGCTCCGTCGGCGCGGTGGCACAGCCCCGGGATGTCCGCGACCGCCCCGGAGGGGGCGTCCGGCGCCTGCTGAAGGGCCTGGAGCAGCCGGGGGAACGCCTCCTCGCCCTCGCCGCGCACCACGAAGTCGACGAAGGGGAAGTTGCGGTGCACGGCGGCGCCCTGTTCGGCGTCGCAGTTGGCGCCACCCATGACCGTGACGATGCCGGGGGCCAGGCGTTTGATGTGCCGGGCCGCGGCCAGGGCCGCCGTGTTCTGCTGGAAGGTGGAGGTGAGGCCCACGACGTCGGGCGCGAGGTCGACCACCCGGCGGGCGATCTCCTCCACGAACTCCGGCACGGTCTCGTGCAGTTGCTTGCTCATACGCATCCGGGAAGCGCGCAGCTTGCCGGTCATCACCTCGGTGAACTCGGCCGTCTTCCACGCCGGGTCGTCGTACAGGGCGCTGGAGAACACCCAGTCGCCGCAGCCGAGGAAGTACGAGGACAGCGCGAAGTACTCGTAGTCCTCGGCGGAGAACTCCGTGCGCTCGGTGATCCAGTCGGTGAACTCCAGGTTGGCGTGCAGCACCTCGCACGTCGCGCCCGGAACGCGCTCGTCGACACTGCGCTTGAGGATGCCCAGGGCCAGGGACGGCAGGTCGATGGGGGACCAGGGCATGTTGAGCAGGAGGACACGCACAGTCGGCTCCTCGGGGGACGACGGGGGCAGGAGAAGGGCCGGTGGGGCAGACCCGGCCGGCCCCTTGTTCTCGGGGCCGGCCGGGCGAGGATCACTCCTCGTCGCCGCCCTCGTCCGCGTTGCGGAACGGGATGGTGATGGTGATGCCGATGCCCGGCTTGCGGTTCTCCTCGTCGCCCGCGAGCGGGTCGTTGTGGATGATGTCCTTCTGCACGGTTCCTCCTCGGTGTTGTGAAGCGGTGCTGTGCGTCCGGTCCCGCTGGTGGCTCAGCGGGACCGGAGTCCCCCCGTCGGTGCGGGGGGACGTCCGATGGCGCGGTGCGCCGGGTCGGGAAGCCGGTCGCGCAGGAAAAGCAGGGCACGCCGCAGGACGGCGACGTGCGCGGCGCCGTCGTAGCCGTCGTGCCCGGTGTCGAGCCACAGGGCGTCATGGGGGACGCCCGCGGCGGCCAGGGCGTCGAGGTAGGCGCGGATCTGGCCCGGCGGACACTTGTCGTCGTGGGTGGCGCCGACCACGAGCAGGGGCGCCGAGACCTTCGCCGCGTACGTGATCGGGGAGCTGGCCGCGTACCGTTCGGGAACCTCGTCCGGGCCGCCCCCGAACAGCTTGACGTCCAGAGCGCGCAACGCCGGTGTGGTGGCCCGGTGCGCCGCGACCCAGTCGGCGACCGGTTTGACGGCGACGCCCGCCCGCCACAGCCCGGGACGCGTACCGAGGGCGAGCAGCACGAGGTACGCGCCCCACGACACCCCCCACAGCGCGCACGCGTCCCCGGCGATCAGGCCGGCGGAGACGAGGTCGGCGCGGACGGCGGTCAGGTCCTCCACCTGGGTGTGGCCGACCCCGGCGGTGAAGTCCCGCCGCCAGTGGGGCCCGTAGCCGGTGGAGCCGCGGTAGTTGACGCGGACCACCGCGTACCCCGAGGCAACCAGCGAGTGCACGGTCGCGTCGTAGGCGTCCCGGTCGTGGTCGGCGGGACCACCGTGGACGAGGAACACGGCCGGGGGCGGTGTCTCGCCCTCCGCCCGCGGAAGACTCAGCAGACTGTGCACGCGGCCTGGACCGACGGCAGTCCACCGGTCGGTGTGGCGACCGGGCACCACGGTCGACGGGCCCGAGGGCGGCAGCAGGAGCGGCGCGGCGTCGGCGGGCGACGACGGGTGCGCCGTCCCGGGTGTCCTGCGCAGGACCGGTGGGTGCGCGGTGTCGGTCCACAGACAGTCGACGGCCCCACCGGGCCGGGGCGCCGCGTCCAGCAGGCTGCCCACGGGCGTCGGTACGACGGTCCGCCGCCGGGCGTCCAGATCGACGCGGTGCAGCAGCGAGCGGCCGTGCCGGTCCTGCCGCACCAGCACCGTCCGCGACTCGGGACACCAGCGGGCGGTGATCTCCGTGTCGAAGGTGCACCACGAGTGGGTGCGCAGTCCGCTGTCCGGCGCCCAGGTGGCGGGGGCGTAGCGGTCGCCGAGGTCGCGCACGAGCAGGAGTTCGGTGTGCCCGGGGCGGGGGGAGAAGCCCTGGCACCACAGCCGGCCGCCCGGACGGCCCGCGCCGGGCAGCTCGGCGACGAGCCGCCCGGCGCGCGTGAGGACCGTGACCGCGTCGGTGTCGTCGGCCGACGACGCCAGCGCGATCAGGGCGCCGTCCGCGCTGATCCCACCCAGCCGGCAGGCCCGGCCTGTGCGCACCACTTCCCGGGGAACACGGCCCCGGCGGCCGACGAGCACCGCGGTCTCCCGCCCCTGCCGGAAGGCCGCCGCTGTCACCCCGTCCGCGGTCACGGCCAGCCCGCGCGGCTGTCCGAGCGGTGCGCCGGGCAGCCCCGGCAGCCGGGGACCGCCGTCGAAGTGCTGGAACCACCAGCGGCCCCGCCCCGCCGGGTCCTCCTCGAACCACCACACCTGGCCGTCGGCGTCGATCGCCCGGTGGAACGTGCCGCCCGGGCTGTCGGTGACCTGCCGGGCCCGCCCGGCGGCGCCGTCCCAGGTGAACACCTCGCAGCGCCCGTCGGCGTCGGCGGTGAACACCATGCGGTGCGGGGCGGTGGGGCACACGTCGGGCAGCGCGGTCACGAACA
Organism: Streptomyces sp. MA5143a; assembly: GCF_900290235.1. Lineage (GTDB taxonomy): Bacteria > Actinomycetota > Actinomycetes > Streptomycetales > Streptomycetaceae > Streptomyces. The sequence goes on along the minus strand of NZ_OLMK01000088.1, from coordinate 105,277 downwards.
CCTGGTAGGGGCTGGTCATACGCCACGCTCCGAAGGCGGGCCCGCCGGGGCGCAAGCCCCGCCCGCACCCGAGGACTTGAGGGAACGCAGCACCGCCGGCGCCATCCGCTGGGTACGGACCGCGAGCAGCGCCAGGACCACGGCGCAGGCCGCGGCGGGGAGTCGCGAGCCGCCCCAGCTCACCAGGACGGCAGCGACGGCGGGCGCTCCGGCGGCCGTCACCGCGGTGGCCGCCCCGAACACGGCCCCGGTCCGCGACTGCAACCCGTGCGGTATGGCGAGGACGGCCGCCGTGCCCAGCACCACGGTGACCACGGGCAGCACCAGGCAGATGACGCCGAAGCACACCCCCCACAGCCACGGCCCGCCGGCCACGCTCAGCGCGACACACGGGGGCAGCAGCAGCCAGGTGGCCGACGTGAGCGAGCGCCGGGCCCCGAGCCGCCGCACCACACGAGCCGCCAGCAGCGAGCCGACGAGACCGGCCGCGCCGGACACCGCCAGCACCCCGCCCGTCGCGGCACCGCCCGCGGCCGGGCCCAGCACCAGCACCGCCGTGTAGAACAGCAGGGTCAGTCCGCCGCTCGCGACGGACGTCCACCACAGCACCAGCCGCAACACGGGCGAGCGCATCACCACCGTCAGCCCGGCCCGCAGGGTCCCGGAGTACGCCGACCGCCGCGACCCGGTGCCGTCGGCGGGCGCGCCCGCCACGGCCGTCCCGCCGTCGTCCCTCGCCATCGGCGCCGTCTCGGCGTCCGGCGCGTTCAGAGGCGTACGGATGGCGAGCACTCCGACCGCCGCCGCCGCGTACGAGACCGCGTCCACCACGAACGGAAGGGAGCGACCGACTCCGAACAGGACACCGCCCAACGCCGGTCCGGCCACCAGCGCGGCCTGGTCGCCCGCCTGGAGGTTCGCCATGGCGCGCGGCATGTCGTCCGGTGGCGCCAGCAGGGCCAGGGCGCCGCGCGAGGCCGTCTCGTACGCCGTCGCGCACAGACGCTCCGTGAACGCCAGGACCAGCAGGACCCACAACGGCGGGTGCCGCAGACACGCCAGGGCCAGCCCGGCCATCGCCACCGCCGCGAGCACGGCCGCTCCGGTCATGATGCGGCGCCGGTGTCCCCGGTCCACCGGCAGGGCGACCAGCGGGCCGAGCGCCACTCCGGCGAGGGCGGCGGCGCTCGCGAACACGCCGACCACTGCGGGCCCGTGCCCGAGATCCAGGAGCAGCAGAGGGAACACCAGCCCCGACGCCTGACTGCCCAGCCCGTCGACGGCGTTGACGCACCAGAACACGGCGAGGTCGCGCCGCCCGCGCGTACGCCCGGCGGCACCGCGAACAGAACGGGGCGCGGCCTCGGGCACCACGTCCGGCCCGGCCTTGTCCGCGGAGGGCTCCGCGTGCGGCACGGCTTCGAGCGCGGAGGGCTCGGCGACCGGCACCGGCGACTCGCCGTCGGCCGGACGGCGTGTGTGGAACGCGTCGATGGTCCTTCACCCCCCTTGCTGCGCCGCGCAGCCCACCCGCGCACCGCATGCGACATGCGCATGCCAATGCAAGGGGAGATTCGCCGACATCGGTCGTGATGCGTGGAATATGTGCAGGAAGTGCGAAAGCGAGCAGGAGCCTAATCATGCTCGCGGAGCCCGAACAAGGGCCCGGATGCCCTTGGGAGGGTGCTCAAGGGGCCGGAATTAGACGCCTGTTGAGCCACGAGATGCGGTGCTCGCCGTTCCGCTTGTGTCGCTCCCGCCGCGGGATCGCGCCCGTGCACAGCCGGTTCGACGCGTTGCGGTCGTGCATCGGGAGGGGGGCGGCCCGCGTCGTTCCTCGAAGAGTGCGGAGCGGGGTCGTTGCGACGCGAAACAGCGGAACCGTCCGCCCGTACGCGGCGCGTCCCGGAGAGCGGCCGGGGCGCGGCCGCCGTCCACGGGATGAGAGTGCTTGCCGTGTCGTTGCGGGAGGGCGTCACATTGGCCGACAACATCTCCTGATCGACCGGCCCGCGACCCCCGGCGCCGTGTGAGCCCTGCCGGGTGCGCGCCCCTCGGCCCCTCGTTCGACCTCGAAACCCGCCGTGTGACGCGCAGAGGCGCCGCCGCCGCTTCGATCCGCGACCGTCGAACCCGTCTCGTTCAGGGGCCAAAGATTGGCGTGTTCATGGCGATACGGCCAGGACGTCCGCGATCAATACTGCGGTCTGGACCGGCCGGGACTGCCGGCCCGTCGGTACAGGACAGCGGCGCGGCGGGCTCGTCCGTCGCGCCCACGAACTGCGAGGAGACGCTCGTATGAGGGGCTTACGGAGGGCCGGACGGCGGAGATCACTGGCCGGCGTGCTGGCCGCAGCCGCGTTCATGGGTGCCGGTCTGTCCAGCACGGCGGCGTACGCGACGGAAGCCGCCCCGCGCGGCGTCGCTCCGCAACTCGGCATCCAGTTCAACGCGGACGGCGACGCGGGCCAGTGCGGTGGGAGGACCGGCGAGCAGTGGGCCGCCTCGCCGGACTGGACGCAGGCCATCCGCTTCGACACCGACGGCCGTTCCGGCGGCTGCCAGCTCGCGTTCGGCGTCTACGACCCGGACAGGGCCCTCGCGGGGGCCTCCATCAACTACTCGCTCCGGCCGAGCGCCGGCGGTGACGCCGGTCAGTGCGGGAGCCAGCAGGGCAACAACGCCGTTCCGATCCTGCCGATCCCGGTGTTCGGGCAGGCCGTGCGGGTCGACACCGACGGCCGGCCGGGCTGGTGCGACCTCACCTTCACCGTGACCGGCAACATCGTCCTCGACGTCCAGTTCTTCCCCGACGGTGACGCCGGCCAGTGCCCGGACGCCTTGCCCGCGGGCCAGCACCGCTCGGCCTTCGCCGGAACTCCCGTCACGGTGAAGGTCGACGCCGACAACCGTGCCGGCGGCTGCCAGTTCCTGATGCGCCTGCGGCACTTCTAGCACCTCGTACGCCCGACCCCCGGGCCGGTGGTTCAGAGGAAGCGGCGGATGGGGGTGACCGCCGCTTCCTTGGCGCGTTGGAGCCACGCTCGGCGTCTCCATCGGGCGAGGTCGATGTCCACGCTGTTCTCGAGGTCCGCGTCGTAGTCGCGGTCGAGCGCGGCCGTGAACTCCTCGTCCAGGACGGCGAGCATGACCTCCTCGTCGTGGTCCATGGAGCGCCGGTTGAAGTTGGTGGACCCGATGAGCGCGGCGACCGAGTCCACCGTGATGATCTTGGCGTGCATCATGGTCGGCTGGAACTGGCGGATGCGCACACCGGCCTGGAGCAGCCGGGTGTAGTGGTGCTGGCCGGCGAGCTGACAGGCCCGCTGGTCGGTGTGCGGGCCGGGCAGCAGGATCTCGACGCGTACTCCCCGGCGCGCGGTGTCGCGGAGCAGGTCGATGAAGTAGGTGTCGGGGGCGAAGTAGGCGGTGGCGAGCCGGAAGCGTTCCTCGGCGGAGGTGAGCATCACCCGGATGAGGGTCTGCATGTCCTGCCAGCCGATGCTCGCGGAGCCCCGCACGACCTGCACCACCGACGAGCCCACCTGCGGGTGTTCGGTGAAGCGGTCGCGATGGTCGAAGAGTTCGTCGTGGCACTCGGCCCAGTTCTGCGCGAAGGCGGCGGCGATCCCGTCCACGGCCGGCCCGCGGACCTGGACATGGGTGTCCCGCCACTCGGAGGGCGTACGGGCGTCGCCGCACCATTCCTCCGCTATGCCGACGCCGCCGGTGAAGGCCGTGTCCTCGTCGACGACGAGAGCCTTCCGGTGGCAGCGGTGGTTCTGCTTGAACGGCGACAGCCACACCGGCTTGCGGAACCAGGCCACCTGCACGCCCGCGTCGGTCATGAGGTCCAGCAGTCGCCCCTCGATCTCCTTGGCGCCGAAGCCGTCGAGCAGCAGCCGCACGCGCACACCCGCGTCGGCCCGTTCGGCCAGGGCGGCGGCGAAGTCACGGGCGATCTGACCCCGCCAGTACACGAACGTCATCATGTCGATCGTGTGCCGGGCGGAGCGGATCGCCCCGAGCATCGCGGGGAAGATCTCGTCACCGTTGCGCAGCGGCACGAGGTCATTGCCTTCGGTGGCGGCCACGCCGATCAGCCGCTCCAGGCGCCTGCGCAGACGCTGCTTGCGCGCCGCGGCGTCGGGAGCGCCGACGGACGCCGGGGGAGCCGACATCGGGTCGTAGAGCATGCCACACCTCCAACTGGCCCATGACGCCCAGAACGCCACGGGATACCGGGCGAGCCCGAACAACCGAATGCCCGGCCGACACCGCTTCACGCACCGCGAACCGGTCGGAGCCGGGCGGGGCGCCGGTCTGCCGTGGTGAGGTGCTCCACCCCCGGTTCAGTCCTCTCTGTTGCGCCGACGGGCTCCCGCTCCCGGTCGAGCCGTGACGTCCCTCGGGGTCAGCTCGGTGTGTTCGGTCGCGCATTCCACCACCACGCGGACCGGGGCCCCGCAGTCGGCATGCCGGACGTCGAGCACGGGACCCCCCGGGGCGGCGGCGTGCGCCTCTCCCCACTGGCGCAGCGCGATCAGGACCGGCCACAGATCCCACCCCTTGGGGGTGAGCCGGTACTCGTTGCGGGCGCGGCTGCCGGGGTCCCGGTAGGGGACGGTGGTCAGGATGCCGGCGGCCGTCAGCTTCCGGAGCCGATCGCTCAGGACGGCCTCGGACACCCCCATGTGACGGCGGAAGTCGTCGAACCGGCGTACGCCGTTGACCGCGTCCCGCAGGATCAGCAGGCTCCACTTCTCGCCCACCACATCGAGCGTGCGCTGTACGGGGCAGTCCTCCGTACTCACCTCAAGCCACTCCATGCGGTCATGGTAGGGACTCTGGCTTCGACATTGACAGTCAGAAGACGCGACGGCTAACTTCGATCAACGAAGTCAGCTGGGCAGGGTGAAGCGGGAGGCAGGGGCTGTGGGGCGGATACGTACGTACGAGTGGGAGGACCCCGAGCTGACGGCCGCTGCCGTGGGCCGCGTCTCCGGCCTGGAGTTCCTGCGCGAGCTGAGAGCCGGCCGACTGCCGGCCCCGCCCGTCTCGGCCACGCTGGACATGGCGCTCGAAGAGGTGGAGTTCGGCCGGGCGGTGTTCTCGCTGCTTCCGGGCGAGGAGCACTACAACCCGATCGGCAGCGTGCACGGCGGTGTCTTCGCCACCCTGCTCGACTCGGCGGCGGGCTGCGCCGTGCAGTCCACGCTTCCCGCGGGCATGGCGTACACCTCCCTCGACCTGAACGTGAAGTTCCTGCGGCGCATCACGGTGGACACCGGCCGGGTCCGCGCCGTCGGCACGGTCCTCAACGGCGGCCGCCGGACCGCGCTGGCCGAGGCGAGACTGATCGACGACCAGGACCGTCTCCTCGCCCACGCGACCAGCAGCTGCCTGCTGTTCCCGCTCCCGCCGAAGCCGCGTGAGACTCCGCAGCCGCAGTTCTGAGATTCCGCAGCCGGCCTGAGATTCCGCCGACGTCGGGTGGCCGTCGGGGGAGGGGGCTACGCGTCGTCGCGAGCCCGGGAGCGCCGGGCGGCGCGGCGGCGCAGGACCAGCGGGAGCACGTACCAGCACAGGCCGAACCACAGCATGACCCCGCCGACGAGCACCTCGGCGAGGACCCCCGGGACCACGAAACGCAGGATCAGCAGCAGCGTGCAGCCGATGGTCAGCGCCAGCAGGACCATCCCGCACATCATCAGCCGCCCGGCCGTCTCCACCAGGTCGTCCTTCATGCGCTGACCCGACAGGAAACGGTGCATGGAGACGGGTGCTATCAGCGCTCCGGTCGCCGACGCGCCGAGCACCACGGTGGTGACGTAGATCCCGCGGTCCAGCGCCTCCAACTCCTTGAACGACGCGGTGAAGGCGACGCTGAGCAGAAACCCGAAGAGGATCTGCACACCGGTCTGGGTGACCCGTGTCTCCTGAAGGATCTCGTTCCAGCGCCGGTTGACTCTCTCGTGCGCCGCTTCCGGCCCCTCGCCACCGCGCGCCGGGCCGCGCTCGTCGCCGGACGCGCGGCGGGCGGTCTCCTGGCCCGCCGGGTCGGTCGGCTGCTCGGTCATGGCCATGGCATCCTCCAACGTCTCGGGGGACACCGTCTGCCCGCTCGGACCTCTTCCATGCTGGTGGGAGAGCGGAGCGGGAGGCTCCACACGCGGTGGGCTCGAAGCGGACAAGAGGGCCGGTGCACCACGTGGGCCGGTGCGGGAGCCGGCGCAACGCGGTGAACCGGCGGGCCGTCGTGGCGTGCGCGCGACGCACGGCGACGTCGTCACCCGGCCTCGGGCGGACGCGCCGCCGGAATCCGGGTGCCGCGGCAGTGATTTGGGGACCGTCGGGGGTACACGGCCCGGCATGGCATCCGAGAGCGATCACCCCATGCCCCAGCGGGTCGTACGTCAACTGCGCCGCATGCGCGCCTTCTACGCGGTGGCGGCCTCCGGGTGGGCGGCCCTGGCCGCATGGGAGGGATGGGTACAGCCCGGAAGCCGGCCCATGTGGCTGTCCGTCCTCTTCCTCGTCGTCTTCACCGGGCTGCTGACGATGACGAGCCGGTGGTTGCAGGGCCGGCGGCCGGCCGAAGCGGGTGAGGTCCGCACCATGTCGCCCGCCCGTCACACCGGCGGCGCCCCGTGGTTCAGGACCACGGCCGCAGGTCGGGCGGCGGATCGGTGATGGTCAAGTCGTCGCCGCAGCCGATCTCACCCCAGTAGGCACAGCCCGACTCCTCGACCACCGCGCCGGGAACGTCCGGGACGTAGGGGTCGGTGGGCTCCCAAGGCTCGACGGTGGGGTCGTCGGACACGACCGGATCCGGCAGGGCGGTTTTCTCCGACGGCCCGGCCGCCGGCGTGCCGCATGTGGCGGCCTCCCAGGCGACACACGGGCCGTCGTCGGGGACGGAGCCGGGCGGCTCGTCACCGCAGGCCGTCGGCGCCCGTGTCCTGCAGCGGTTGCGGCGGGGTCGTGAAGTCGTGGGTGCCGCCGATCTCGTCGACGCTCACGAGCACGGACCACGGGTACTCCCAGCAGACCACGCTCACCGGCCTCAAGCCGGGCAGCACCTACGCGCTGATCGCCTCCCTCGGCTACCGCACCCCGGCCGGCGGCTCGGCCGCGCTGGGCGGCTACGTCGACATCGGCACGGTCAACGTCCTGCCCTGACGGCGACACGCGGTCCGCGGTTGATCTCCGATTCCTCACGAACCGGGACTCACCGTCCCTGTTGTCGTCGCCTCCGTCTAGGCTCCCCGCATGAGCAGAACGGAGCCCGGCAGACGGGTGATCGACGGCCGCTTCGAACTCGTCGGGCGGCTTGGTGGCGGGGGAATGGGATGGGTCTGGCGGGCCCGCGACCTGGCGTTGCACCGCGAGGTCGCCGTGAAGGAGGTCCGCCCGCCGGACCCCGGCCTCGCCGAGTACGACCCGGAGGGCGCCCGCACCCTGCGTGAACGCGTACTGAGGGAGGCCCGGGCCCTCGCCCGCGTCCACCACCCGAACGTCGTCACCATCCACCACATCGTCGACGGCGGCGAGGGCACCTACCCGTGGATCGTGATGGAGCTCCTCACCGGCGGCTCGCTCCAGGACCGCCTCGACCGGGGCCGCCTGGAACCGTCCGAGGCGGCCCGCATGGGCCGGGAGGTGCTCGACGCGCTGCGCGCCGCGCACGCGGTCGGCATCGAGCACCGTGACGTGAAGCCGGCGAACGTCCTGCTGCGCCCCGACGGACGCCCCGTGCTCACCGACTTCGGGATCGCCGCCGTGCGCGAGGCCACCAGCCTGACCGCCACCGGTTCCGTCATCGGCTCGCCCGACTACATGGCGCCGGAGCGGGTCAGCGGCAAGGAGGGCGGCCCGGCGTCCGACCTGTGGTCCCTCGCGATGATGCTGTACGTGGCCGTCGAGGCCCACCATCCCCTGCGCCGGGACAGCACGCTCGCCACGCTCGCCGCGGTGCTCAGCGAGGACGTCCCGCCGCCCCGTCAGGCCGGCCCCCTGACCGGCGTATTGACCGCCCTGCTCGTCAAGGACCCGCTCGCGCGGCCCGGCGCGGAGGAGGTGGACCGCATGCTCGCCGTAGCGGCGGGACAGGCCGCGCCCCCGGCGACCGGCGGCGCACCGGCCGACGCGACCCCCGGCTTCGGCCCGGCCCCCGGCTTCGGCCCGCCTCCGTCGTTCGGTCCGCCGCCGCCCGCCGACACGTCGTACCGGCTCGCGCCGCCGCCCGGAACGGGACCCTCCGGAACGGGAGCCTCCGGAACCGGTGCGTCCGGGACGGGGCCGCTTGGACCGGCTCACTCCGGACCGGTGGGATTCCCCACTTCCGGGGCGCGGGGAGCGGGGTCGCCGACCGCCGGGGGCGCCTCGCCGTGGAGCCCTACGGGCCAGGGCGGGCCCGGCGTTCCCGATCTCGGCGCCGTGCCCCAGCCCGCCACCAAGGTGACGGGGGGCGGCAGACCTCCACGGCGACGCCCCGTGCTCGCCGTCGTGACGTCCGTCGCCGCGACGGCGCTCACGGGCGTCCTGGTGTGGACGCTGCTGCCCGACTCCGGGAACGACGTGAAGGAGCCCAGGGCGTCGGCGACGTCCCCCGCGGCGGACAAGGAGTCCGGTGCCAAGGCGTCGGCGGACGCCACCACGGACGACGAGAAGTCCGACGCCGCGGACGACGGCACCTCGAAGAAGACGGGCGACCTCCTCACCGAGGAGGGACTGCGGACCACCGCCGCCAAGTTCAAGGCGGTCATGGGCGGTTCGAAGGTCACCCGCTATGTCGTCTACCCCGAGTACGCGCTGGCCGAGGCGCCCGTGAAGGGCAAGGAGAAGCTGTATGACAGCTTCAGCTACCGGGGTGGCGACGTCGCCGTCAAAAACGGCCCCGGCGGCACGATCACCAGCGGGGACGGCCCCGCCGACCTGGACGACTTCGCCTGGGACGCCGTACCCGGCCTGTTCCGCAAGGCCGACAAGACCCTCGGCGTCGACGACCCCACGTCCCGCTACCTCGTCATCAACCCGCCCGGCGTCTTCGACGACGAGCCGACCATGAGCGTCTACCTCGCCAACGACTACGGCGGCGGCTACCTCAAGGCGAACACCAAGGGACAGATCATCTCGACGTACCCGATGGAAGCCGGCTGACCCACCCGAGCCCGCCCGCCCCCGACGGCGGGCGGGCACGGACGGCCCCCCGGCCCGCCGGGGCCGTCGGCGCTCACTCCGATCGCGAGTGGGTGGCGGTGCATTCGGCTTCCTGCGCAGCCATGACCTCATCGCCATGCTCGACGGCCCATGCTCCGACAGCGTCGATGGGTGCGAGCAACGTCCGCCCCAGGGCGGTGAGTCGGTACTCGACGCGTGGTGGCGCTCCGGGGTGCGCCTGCCGGTCCACCAGTCCGTTGGACCGCAGGCGCCGGAGTGTCTCGGTGAGGACCTTGGAGCTGATCCCCCCGATGACCCGGCGTAGTTCGACCGGGCGTCTGGGGCCGTCGCGCAGTGCCCAGATCACGACGGCGTTCCAGGTGTGGGACAGGAGGTCGAAGGCCAGGCGGGCACGGCAGTCGGCGAGGCGAGCGTCGGTCGTCACGTACCACATGGTGCCCGACCGACCCTCTAGCGTCGTTGCAAACGCTCCAAGCAGTCCAGGGGAGGGCATGAGTGATGAGAATCGGCGTACTGGGCACGGGCAACATGGCGGACGCGCTGGCCGCCCACTGGGTCCGGGCCGGGCACGAGGTGACCATCGGAGGACGGAACGCTCAGAAGGCGGAACGTCTCGCGGCGCGCCTCGGGGGCAGCGCGCAGCCGGCCGGTCTGCGTGCGGCGGCCGAGTTCGCCCAGGTGGTGCTGGCCGCGCTGCCCTTCGGCGCAGGAGCGAGCGTGGCGCGGGAACTCCGGGCGGCCCTGCGCGGCAAGGTGCTGATCGACTGTTCCAATCCGGTCGGTCCGGGCTTCCGACTGCTGACACGGAACGGCCTCTCGGCCGCACAGCAACTGGCCGCGGCGGCACCGGGAACCCAGGTGGTCAAGGCGTTCAATCTCTGCCACGAGAACGTGTGGCGCATGTCGCCCCCCGTCTTCGACGGGCGGCCACTGGCCGTTCCGGTCTGCGGAGACGACGAAACGGCTCTAGCACTCGTACACCAGTTGGTACGGGATGTCGGCTGCGAGCCCGTGGTCGGCGGCGGTCTCGAACGAGCCGGGCTCCTGGAGGCGACCGCCGCGTTCTTCATCGGGCTGTGGGTCGGCGAGGGAGTCGACGCCCAAGCCATCGCACCCCCGCTGGCCTATGCGGCCGGACCGGGACGACCGGGGCCGGACGACGCCGGGAAGGCTTCTCGTCAGGAGAGCTCAGCGCCGTGACCGCGGGCCGACGAGGGTCCGGGGTCGGCGCACGGGAACCGTCGGCCCCGCCTGAGAACGATCACAGCTGGATCCACCGGCGGTCGTCCCACGTAACCTCTTCCCGTGCCAGCCTCCCGTCTGCATCGCGTCGCCGTCCTCGTGCTGGAGGGCGCGAAGCCGCTCGACGTCGGAATCCCCGCGCAGGTCTTCACGACGCGCGCGAGCATGCCGTACGAGGTGCGGGTGTGCGGGGCGACACCCGGTCTCGTGACCGGGGGCGACGGCCTCGCGTACCACGTCGACCACGGCCTCGACGCCCTGGCGTGGGCCGACATCGTCTTCGTCCCCGGCTACCGGTTCCCGGACCGCGAGGACCCGCCGCGCGCCGTCGTGGACGCGCTGATCGCCGCCCATGCGAGGGGCGCGCGGCTCGCCGCCATCTCGACCGGCGCCTTCGCGCTCGCCGCCACGGGCCTGCTCGACGGCAAGCGCGCCACGACGCACTGGCACTACACGCGGGCGCTCATGGCCCGGCACCCGCTCGTCCAGGTCGACGAGAACGTGCTGTTCGTCGACGAGGGCAGCGTGCTCACCTCGGCGGGCGCCGCCTCAGGCATCGACCTGTGCCTGCACATCCTGCGCGGCGACCTCGGAGTGGCCGCGTCCAACCACGCGGCCCGGCGGCTGGTCGCGGCCCCCTACCGCAGTGGCGGCCAGGCCCAGTACGTGCCGCGCAGCGTGCCCGAGCCGCTCGGTGAACGGTTCGCCGCCACCCGCGAGTGGGCGCTGCACCGGCTCGGCGATCCCCTCACCCTCGACCTGCTGGCCCGCCAGGCGGGGGTCTCGCCGCGCACGTTCTCCCGGCGCTTCGTCGAGGAGACCGGCTACACGCCGATGCAGTGGGTCATGCGCGCCCGTATCGACCTGGCCCGCGAACTGCTCGAACGCTCGGAGCGCGGCGTCGAACAGATCGCCGCCGACGTCGGTCTCGGCACCGGCGCCAACCTGCGTCTGCACTTCCAGCGCATCCTCGGCACCACCCCGACCGAGTACCGGCGCACGTTCACACGGGGCGAGTGAGCCGCCGGGGGCGCGCAGCCCCCCGGGGGGCGAGTGACCTGCCCGGCGCGGGCCGCCCCTCGCCCGTAGCCCGCCTCCCACCTGGGACGAGTGGCCTGCCCGCCGGACGCTCCCCGCCCCCGACCCGCCTGGCGCGATCCTTTTGAACCATGGCGATGCCGCCACTGTCAGCGTGCCTGCCGACAGGCGAGCCTGGTGGCGAAGGGAAGGGACCCCACTCATGACTCGCATCGCCATCAACGGTTTCGGCCGCATCGGACGCAACGTGCTGCGCGCACTGCTGGAGCGCGACAGCGCCCTCGAGGTCGTCGCCGTCAACGACCTGACCGAGCCCGCCACGCTCGCCCGGCTGCTCGCGTACGACAGCACGGCCGGCCGGCTCGGGCGGCCGGTGACCGTCGACGGCAACGTCCTCGTCGTCGACGGCCGCCGGATCACGGTGCTGGCCGAGCGCGAGCCGGCGCAGCTCCCGTGGGCCGAACTCGGCGTCGACATCGTCCTGGAGGCCACCGGCCGCTTCACCTCGGCGAAGGCCGCCCGCGCCCACCTCGACGCGGGCGCGAGGAAGGTGCTCGTCAGCGCCCCGTCGGACGGCGCGGACGTCACCCTCGCGTTCGGGGTCAACACCGACGCCTACGACCCGGACGTGCACACGATCGTCTCGAACGCGTCCTGCACCACCAACGCGCTCGCCCCGCTGGCCGCGGTCCTCGACCAACTCGCCGGTATCGAGCACGGGTTCATGACGACGGTGCACGCCTACACGCAGGAGCAGAACCTCCAGGACGGTCCGCACCGCGACGCCCGTCGCGCCCGCGCCGCCGGCGTCAACATCGTGCCGACCACGACCGGCGCCGCCAAGGCGATCGGCCTGGTGCTGCCGAACCTCGACGGCAAGCTGTCGGGCGACTCGATCCGCGTACCGGTGCCGGTCGGCTCGATCGTCGAACTCAACACGACCGTCGCCCGCGACGTGACGCGCGACGACGTGCTCGCGGCCTACCGTGCCGCGGCGGAGGGGCCGCTCGCCGGCATCCTCGAGTACTCCGAGGATCCGCTCGTGTCGTCCGACATCACGGGCAACCCCGCGTCGTCGATCTTCGACTCGGCCCTCACCCGCGTCGACGGCCGCCACATCAAGGTCGTCGCCTGGTACGACAACGAGTGGGGCTTCTCGAACCGGGTGATCGACACGCTCGACCTCCTCGCCGCCCGCTGAACGGCTGCTGAACGCTGCCGACCGACCCGCTGACCGACCGCTGACGCCGCCGGGGTGCTGCCCCCGGCGGCGTCAGCGGTCGGCTTGTTCCTCTTCACCGCCTCCGCTGTAGTCAAGTTTGACTAGATTGGAGGCGTGACTGAGACGACGATTCCGATACTCCCGTGCCGCACCCTTCAACCCGTCCTCGACTTCTACACCGCCCTCGGGTTCGACGTGACGTTCCGGCAGACGAGCCCCAACCCCTACGCCGTGGTCGAACGGGGCGGCATCCAGCTGCAGTTCTTCGGGATGAAGCACTACGACCCGACCCGATCGTTCAGCACCTGCTACGTCCGCACCGATGACGTCGACGGGCTGCACCGCGCCTTCCAGGCTGGACTCAAGGCCGCGTACGGAAGGGTCCCGAGTCGCGGACTGCCGCGCATCGGGGCGCTGCGGGACGCCTCGCACGGCGTGCGGCAGTTCCTCATGACCGACCCCGGCGGCAACTGCGTCCGTGTAGGCCAGCCGATCAGCGAGGACCAGCACCACCGGCCCGCGCCCAAGGGGACCTTCGCCCGGGCCCTGCACTACGCATCGCTGTTCGCGGACTCCCGGGAGGACCCGGCGGCAGCCGCCAAGGTCATCGACCAGGCCCTCGGCCGTACCGACGAACACCCCACTCCTGTGCAACTGCTGCGCCTGCTGGTGCTGCGCGCCGATGCAGCCAGACGCCTCGGTGACGAGGAGAGGGCGACCTCCGCGCTCTCCGAGGCCACGGCGGTCCACCTGACCACCGGGGAACGGGACTCGGCCCGCGACGACCTCGCGCGTCTGGCGGAGCTGATGGACGACCAGGACATGCCCTGAACGCGATGACCGGTCAGGCCCACCGGAGCCCGGGCGGGCCGGTCACTTCCGGTCGGTGTGCTCGTCGCGCACCCGCTGGGCGACGTCCCGCAGCTTGATGTTGTGGTGCTGGGAGATACGGCGCAGCACGTCGAACGCCTCGTCCTGGCTCAGCCGGTGGCGCTCCATGAGCATCCCCATGGCCTCGCCGATGGCGTGCCGTGTCTCCAGGGCGTGTTCGAGCTGGTCGATGGTGCGGGCGTCGGCCAGGGCGACCGCGGCGTGGGAGGCCAGCAGCCACCCGGCGGTCTCGATGTCCTCGCCGAACGCGCCGGGCCGGCGGGAGTACAGGTTGAGGGCGCCGAAATCCTCGTCGCTGGTGTAGAGCAGCACACCGGTCATGCTGCCGATGCCCAGCTCGCCGGCGTGGGTCGCGAACCGCTCCCAGGTGGGCTCGGGCCGGGTCAGGTCCGCTATCCGGTACAGGCGCTCGCCGTCCTTCCGGCGGGCGAGGTCGAAGCAGGGCCCCTCGCCCAGCTCGCCCTGAAGGCGGTCGCACTCCTGCACCACGTCCCCGCAGGCGGCCAGGGTCACCGCCTGGCCCTTGCGCACGGCGAGGATCCCGGCCGCGTCACAGCCGTCGACCAGTTTCACCGCCGACGCCGCGATCTCGTCCAGGGTCGCCTGGACCGAGTCCTGAGCCAGCAGATTCCGCGCGAGCAGAGCCATCTGCTCCGCGTACTCCCGCCACTCCATACCCACCACCCGCCTCGCCGTCGGTGCCGTCACAGTACCCCCGGCCGCACCGGGCACCGCCGAGCCGCTCGGCTCCCACCCCGCCGGTTCCTGTCGGCAGTCGTGCCATCTCTCGTCGAGAGGTCCTACGTATAGTCCATGAATCGCCGACGGATTGGCCGCTCGGCTCATGTCTCGCTATGGACCACCCCATTTTTCCAGGGAGTTTGGCTCAATTGTCGTCCGCGCTATGGACGTGACCCTGTCCGGTCTCCTATAAATCCATCCGATGTCTTCGTGGGAGGGGCGCGGAGTGCGGCAGCGATGTCGTGCCGCTGCTCCGCTCCCCTCGCTCTGCCATTCCTCCCCCCCGACACATGGAGCCGCGTCATGTCCTCCACCCCCCTCAGCAGACGCTCTCTGATGAAGGCCGCCGCGCTCGCCGGGGGAGTGGCGGCCTTCGGGCTGCCGCAGGCCCTGTGGCCCGCCACCGCCGAGGCGTACACCGTCCCCTCGAAGATGGACTGGTGGTACCAGGCCCGGTTCGGGATGTTCATCCACTTCGGGTCCTACTCACAGCTCGGCCACGGTGAGTGGGCGATGGACCTGGAGCGGTGGAGCAAGGCGAACTACCAGACGCAGGTCAGCCAGAAGTTCAACCCCAGCCAGTTCGACGCCGCCGCCATCGCCGAACTCGCCAAGAACGCCGGCATGAGGTACCTCGTGATCACCGCCAAGCACCACGAGGGCTACGCGATGTGGAACTCCGAGGTGGCGAGCTTCACCGACACCACCGGCGCCAAGCTGTACAACCTGCACGACTACAGCGGCTTCCAGACCGACGTGCTCGGGGACCTCAAGCGCGAGTGCGAGAGTCGGGGGATCAAGTTCTGCCTGTACTACTCGATCCTCGACTGGAACCATCCTTCACAGACCGACCGCTACCGGGGCGGTTTCACCACGATGTCCTCGCAGGCAGCCCGCACGGCCTACATCGCCGACATGAAGGCGCAGCTCCAGGAACTGCTGGACCGCTACGACCCGGCTCTGCTGTGGTTCGACGGCGACTGGTCCGGCGAGCCTTCCAGCGCCACCCTCACGGACTGGTGGCTGAAGTCGGACGGCGTCGACCTCTACAACTGGCTGATCGCCCGCAAGCCCGGCCTCATCGTCAACGAGCGGGTCAAGCGGGATCTCGGTCTCGGTGACTACGCGGTCGCGGAGTTCGGGGTACCCGCCACGCCGATGGACCGGCAGTGGGAGAAGTGCGCCACCATGAACGGCTCCTGGGGTTACAACGCGGGCTACGAGACCCGCTACAGACCCTTGAAGGACCTCGTCCGGGAACTCGTCACGGTGGTTTCCCGGGACGGCAACTATCTGCTGAACATCGGCCCCACGGGCGAGGGCCTGGTCACCCCCGGAACGGAGAGCGTCCTGAACGGCCTGGCCACATGGATGTCGACATACAGCGACAGCATTCACGGAACCAGCGGCAGTCCGTTCGCCTTCGAACCGGCGTGGGGGAAGGTCACCAAGAAGAGCGGCAAGCTCTTCGCCCATGTCTTCGCCTGGCCCACGAACGGCCAGCTGCGGATCCCGGCGCTCGACAACGCGATCCGCCGCGTCTATCTCCTGAACAACCCCTCGGCCTCGCTCCCGTACACCATCAGCGGCGGCACCATCGACGTCACCGTGCCGGCCGCCGCGCCGGACGCCAACGTCTCCGTGGTGTGCGTCGAGGTCCAGGGCATGCCGATCGGGGTTTCCACGTCAGCGACGGTGTTCCAGAACGTCAACTACCAGGGCAACAGCGCCATTCTGCCGCTGGGCAGCTACACCTCCTCCCAACTGTCCGCCGCGGGCCTGGGGCCCGCCATGGCCTCCTCCGTCCTGGTACCCGACGGCTACCAGGTGACGGGCTACTCCGGCGACAACTTCACCGGCACCGCCTGGACGTTCACCTCGAACAACCCCGACCTCGTGGCGACCGGCAACAACGACGCGATCAGATCACTGAAGGTGATGTTCAGGCCCGACAAGTACTTCCGCCTGACCAATGTCACCAGCGGCTTGGCGCTGGACAGTGGTGGCAATGTCGCCAGCGGCTCGAACCTGAAGCAGTGGCAGCCGATAGACCACACCAATCTCCAGTGGCAGGCGATCGAACTCGGCGACGGTTACTACAGGCTCGTCAACCGCGCCAATGGCATGGTCGCCGATGGTTGGGGCTCCACCACCAACGGCGATCCGGCCCGGCAGAAGGTCTGGGACGGAAGCGACACGCAGCAGTGGCGGATCACCCCCCGCGGCCAGGGCCAGTACTCGATCGCCAACCGCAGCACGGGACTGGTCCTCGACAGCGGCGGCAAGGTCGCCTCAGGGTCCGTGACCAAGCAGTGGACATGGCAGCAGAGCACCAACCTGCTCTGGACGTTCCGGCCGGTCACCACCTGACCTCAGGACGCCGTCGCGTGCGGCGGGAGTTCGCCGCGGAGCAGCGCCGTGCCCAGCGGGGTGAGCGTGTGGACGACCTGGGAGCCGGTGCGCCGGCTGTGCACGAGGCTGACCTCGCGCAGGGCCGTGATGTGCTCGCTCGCGGAGGGCGCGGAGATACCGAGGCGCAGGGCGACCTCCCCGGTGGTCGCGGTGGTGTCCAGGGCGGCCAGTACACGGGCGCGGGTCCGGCCGAGCAGCGTGGCCAGGGCTTCGGGGCGCCGCTCGCGGGTGGCGGGCGGCGCCCACGCCGGGGGATGGGTGACGGGGTAGGCCAGCACCTGCGGCAGGGAGGGGTCGGCCAGGGCGATGGGCGTCCTCCAGCAGAAGTGGGAGGGGATGAGCCGCAGACCGCGCCCACCGAGATGGAGGTCCCGGTCCTCCGGGTAGCGCACGTGCAGCACGGGCGGCCGCCAGTCCATCAGTGGGCGGAAGGAGTCCAGCAGCCCCTCCACACCGCGATCGCGCAGGACGCGCGTCCGCAGCGCCCGGTCGGCCTCCGTGGTCCCGGCCGCCCCGGTCCAGTCCGGCGTGATGATCGTGCGGTGCACCAGCCGGAACGCCGTCGCGACCTCCTCCATCCGGTGCGCCTCGCCCCCGGCGAGACGGTGTGCCCAGCGCGGCAGCGGGTGGGTCCGCGCCAGCCGGTCCATCTCCTGCCGTAACTGCGGCTTGGGCGTGGCCCGCAGTGCCTCCAGCGCGGCGTCCAGGCCGTCGGCCGAAGCGCCCGGGGTCAGGAAGTCGGGCCAGTATCCCGCCGAGGCGGGGGCCAGGGCGGACAGCATCCGCACCGGCCCCACCAGATGACTGTCGGCCAGTCGGGCGCGGGCGTCGCGCCGCCAGGGAGCGAAGACCGGCAGTCCGCGCCGTGGCGCGGTCAGCTGGTGCAGACCCAGCAGGGTCTCCCAGACAGGATCGGGCTCCCGCGCCAGATGGACGCGGGCCAGGTCCCTGTCGGTGAAGTGGATGCGCAGCACCTTGTTTCCCCGGTGTGATGGTCGGCGCCGGGACACACGACAAGTCAGGTGTGTCCTCGAGGAGATGGGCTGCCCGGCCCCGTGCGACAGGGAGACCGCGGGCAGCGGTGACACGCCCGAAGGGTGGGCGCGGCGACGGGCCGTGGTCGCGGACCCTCGGGGAGCGGGCGCTCCGCGTGGTGTGGTCCGGTGGCGGTCGGCCCGGGCGCGGCCGTCACTCGGGTGGGCGGTCGTTCCCGATTCCGTCCGCCCGGCGGTCCTCGCTCCGGTCCGGCACACGGTTCACGCCGGATCGCAGGCGTGTCTTCATCCCGTCGTCCCCCTCGATCAACTGCTGCGACCGCCCCGCGCGTCCGGTGGTCAGCCCGGTCGGCACGGCGGTCCTCCCAGGGTCGTACAGCGGCACCCCGTTTGTCAGGAGACCAGCGGTGAGGAAAATGCGCACGATCGGTGCAGCGGCGCCCCCCGGTCGCGGGCGGCGCGTACCTCCGGGTTTCGGTCCTGGCCGAAAGGGGGCGCGCGAGGGCCCCGCGGGTCGGCAGGCTCGGACGGGACCGGACCGCGGCGGGAGGGCCCACCCGGCAGGGGGACGGGGCCACCCGGCGGCCGGCCCTCCTGACCCCGGGCTGCCGCGCCGCAGGGGCCCACCCCGATCCGGTGCGGCAGCCGGCCACGGCCGCCGCGCCGGATCGGGTGGTGTCAGCGGATGCGGTGCTGCTTCCAGAACGGCCCGAGATCCTTGCCGGTGACCGAGCGGGCGGCCTTCTTGAACGCGGCGGTCGTGGAGACCCCGTACCAGTGGTCCCGCGCGTAGCCCTTGAGGAGCCGCGCCATGGCCGGGGCGCCGATGGTGCGCTCCAGGTCGGCGAGCGCGCAGGACCCGGCCGAGTAGACGAGATGGTACTGATCCCGGTGCTCGGCCCACCGGGCCATCGAGTCGGTGAGCGCGGTGCGCCCGTCCGGCCAGTCGATGTCGGACCGGCACCCGCGGGTGTCCCACCCGTAGAAGCGCGCGGTGGCGTACTGGGCGAAGCCCTCGTCGAGCCAGGGCGCGTCGTACTCGTCGTTGCCGACGACGCCGTACCACCACTGGTGCGCCACCTCGTGGACGACGGCGCTGCCCTCCTTGTCGGTGCCGAGGAGGACGAGGCCGGGATACTCCATTCCGCCGCCGAACTCCTTGGTCATCACGAGGTCGATCTCGCCGTAGGGATAGCGGCCGAACTCCTTGCTGAACCGGTCGACGGCGCGGGCGCCCTCCTCACGGGTCAGGCGGACCCCCGCGGCGGGCGTCTTCGGAGCCCAGTACGACTTCACGCGCACACCGCCGGCGGACGTCTCGGTCGCCGTGCGGAACGGGCCGGACGCCCACGCGAAGTCCCGTACCCGGTGCGCGACGCTGTGGGTGACGGTGCGTCCGGGGCCCCCGGCCTTCGTCCGAGTCCGGCCGGTCGCGGGCACCTTGAGGGCCGACGGGTGGTCGAGGCGGACCCGGAAGTCACTCGCCAGGCTGTAGTAGCTCTCGCCGATCGGCACATGCGGGTCGAGGTGCCACCCCTTCGCGTCGTGCACGGCGAGCACGGGCAGGGCGTTGCCCAGGAAGCGGAACGCGCCCTCACGCCCGAAGCGGGCGTTGCGCCCCGGCACCGTGAGGGACACGTCGAAGGCGATGCTCGCCCGCTTCCCGCGTGTCAGCGGCTTCGGCAGAGTGACGCGCAGTGCCGTGCAGTTCACGGTGAGCCGGCCAGGAGTGCCGCCGCGCACCTTGGTCACCGCGACAGGTGACGGTCTGCCCGGCTTGCCGCACCCGTCGGCGCCGTTGCCCCACAGCCGCACGTACACCTCGCGCAGGGGCCGTTCGGCGGCGTTGCGGAACGACACCCGCTGCCGGCCCTTCCAGTGCGAGCCGTCGGAGTCGCCGCGCAGGGTCACGTCGTAGCGCGGACGATCGGGCGTCGCCGCCACCGGGCGCCCGGCCCCACCCCCCGACTCCGCGACGGCTCCGGGCTCCGCGACGGCTCCGGCCGCCGTGGCACCCGCCGTCACGGACAGGGCGAGAAGAACAACCAGCAGACGACGCAAGGCCGTTGAGGGAGACGGTGAGAGAGACGACATGCGAGCCGATCGTGCCACACCGCACGGACGGAACGCCCCCGGCCCTGGAAGCGAGGGGGCACGCTCCGCTTCGGCGGGCGTCTTCGCGACCCCGAACCGGCCGAACACGGCCGGGACGGCGGCGGGGCGACGGCCCTGGACCCATGCCCGCAGGAAGGCCGTGTGGTCGCTGCTGCCCCGCACGTCGCCCAGTGCGCCACAGTCCGCAGACCCAGCAGACAGACAGGCGCCGGCGCGTTCCCGCGTGCCTTCGCCCCACGGCGGCGGCTGATCGCCCACGTCTTCTCCACGGAGCCGACGAGCGGATCACGCCCCCGCTGACCCGGCACGGGGACCCCGGCGCTCCCGCGGTTGTACGGTTTCTCACGGCGGCAAGATCACGTCGTCCCGTCCGGCCGTGACAACGAGACAGGAGGCGCCGTTCGCGATGGGGACCGTCGTGCACGTCCCGCAGACCCGGGACATGATCGGGGAGGAGCTGTCCGGGGACGAGGCGCTCACCGCGCTGCGTCGCTACGGAGGCCGTCGCCTCCTCCTCGACGCCTTCGCCCGCTTCCGCTACGCCGACGGGTTCACCAACGCCCGCTCGCTCGCCTTCCAAGTGGTCCTCGGCCTGGTGCCGTTCACCATCGCGCTGGTCGGCGTGGCCACCACGGTGCACACCGAGAGCGTCGGGCGGATCATCGAACTCACCCTGGGCCGGATCGTCCCGGGCGCCAGCGCGAAGCTCGTCGAGGACGCCCTCGACGCCACCGCCCGCAGCGCCGGCTCCGGCGTGTGGAACGCCGTCGCCATGTGGCTGGGCCTCGCCTTCGCGGTGCTCAACCTCGCCTCGGCGATGGGGCAGGTGGAACGAGGCGCCAACCGTATCTACGGCATCGAACGGGACCGCCCGTTCCTCTCCAAGTACGGGCGGGCCCTGCTGCTCGCCCTCGCGGCGGGCATGCCGGTGGTCCTCGGCTTCCTCGTCCTCGTCGCCGGGGAAGCCGTGGGCAGCGCGGTGGTGGAGGCCCTCGGCTGGTCCGAGCGCTGGCTCGACCGGTGGCGGCCCCTCGAAGTGCCGCTGGGCGTGGCACTCGCCTGGGTCGCGTCGGCGGTGATCTTCCGCTGGGCCCCGCGCAGGGACCAACCGGGCTACACCTGGCTCGCGTTCGGCTCGGCGGTCCACCTGGTCCTGTGGGTCACGGCGACCTGGCTGCTGGCGCTGTATGTCGCCGAGAGCGGTTCGTTCGGCGCCGTGTACGGACCGCTGACGGCGTTCGTCGCCCTGCTGCTGTGGGCCAACGTGACGGGCGTGGCGCTGTTCCTGGGCATCGCGTTCGCCGCGCAACTCGAAGCGGCTCGGGCCGGTATCACCGAGGCCGTGCGTCCGGACCCGGGCCCGGGCCCGTGACCCCGGGGGCCCGCCCGCCGTCGTGCGGGAAGGCGTCGCGATGACGTCTTCCCGCACGGTGCGGTCACACCTGCGGATCCAGTGGGGCGGGTCGGTGGGGCCGGGAGGGTGGCGGTCGCTCAGTTCCAGGGATTGGCGGGCTGGTCGTTGATGGTGGCCCAGAAGCGCGTGCTCGCGGGCAGGTATCCGTGCGCCCAGAACGACCAGCCGCCGCTCGACTCCAGGTTGCTGCCGTAGCGGCCGTCGTGGAACTCGGCCATGCGCCAACCGGTGCCGTAGTACTGGACGCAGAGGTTGTTGGCGACGGAGAGGCTCGTCAGCGTCTTGCCCTGCACCGGGGGCGTGGCGGCGACGGTGCCGCGAGCCCAGCCCGCGTAGAAGTCCGGGGTGATGCCGGCGGGCACGCCACTGCCGGTGACGCGCAGACACAGCACGGGCAGCGTGGCAGTGGCGGGGGTGTCGCCGTAGTACGGGTCGGTCGCGGAGTCCGCCCCCACGCGGACGGTGCCGTTCCCGGCGCCCTGGGCGAGCACGGTCCAGGTCATCCCGGACGGGATGGCGGACGGAGCGGCCTGGGCGGGGGTTGCCGCTGTGGGTAACAGTGCGAGCGAGGCGGCGGCCGAGAGGCCGATGATGCCCTGGCGGAGCAACTTTCTCATGGTACTCCTCGTGGCAGGCTCGACGAATGTGTGTTCCGGTCGGTGGTGCGGGATCCCGGGCCGGAGCCCGAACCAGCATCCGACACGCACACGAGTCCGTCACGAATCCTTCACATCCATGGCGGCATGCAGTCGCAGATCGGCTCAAACAGCTCCCGCAACCCACCAGTAACGTCAACTGCCCCTCACAGCAGGCAAGTTGACGAGCCCATCACCTCCGAGGAGACGATGACGCGGTCCGGATCCCGGGCTCACCGGGCCAGCGGGTCCGGAGCGGGGTGCCAGGGGCGGCACAGCACGAGGAAGCAGCCGGCCGCGGCCGGCGCGAGGCCGAGCACCGGCGCCGCCATGGGGAACGCGGTGCCCCGGCCGCCGAGGCCGGCGAGGGCGGGCGGTGCGTGCGGGCGCCGCTCAGTTGTCGGCCGGGAACAGGGACCGGTTGGCGATGTCGATGATGAACGGCCCGACATGGGCGGGATACCGGTCGACGATCGCCTTCTTGTACGCGTCGCCGTCGTCGCCGAGGAGTTCGCCGGCGTCGGTCAGGTAGCGGCGGACGTCCTCGTAGACCTCCGGACCGGTGGGCAGGCCGTGCCCGGCGAGGATCGTGTCGTAACCCGACTCGGCGGCCAGGGCGTCCACCGCCCGCTGCCAGCCGGCGATGTCGTTGTTGCCCAGGTAGAGGTGGACGTCGTGGTAGACGAGGTCCTGGGCCACCAGGACACCCTGCTCGGGCAGCTTGACCAGCAGTTCGTCGGCGGCCTCACCGCCGGAGACGGCCTCGAGGACGAAGGGGACCCCGTCGATGACCTCGGTCCCCGGGGTGAGGTCCACGGTGGGGGTGAGGTCGGCGAGCGGAATGACCAGGCCGGTGGGCAGATGACTGTCGCCCCGCGCGACGATCTGCTCGCGCACCCGCGGCAGGGCGTGGACCGGGACGCCGAAGCGGGCGGCGCCGTTGTAGTGGTCCGGGTGGGCGTGCGTGACGACGAGCCGGTCCAGCGGCTTGCCGAGGCCCTTGGCGTACGTGACGGCCTCGTCGGCGTAGGCGGGGAGCAACTGGGCGTCGATCGCGATGATCCGCGCCGGCGTCTCGATCAGCTGGGTGGTCGTGTGGAAGGTGTCGGCCGGGGACATGTAGCTGTGGATGCGGACCGAGCCCCTGTCGAGAACCGTGACCGTGCCGTTCATGGGAGAGCTCCTTGCGGTGGAGGCGGCCTTGCGTGGCCTTGACGATCTCCACTCTCGTCGTGAAACCGCAGGCAGGCGAGATACGCTGAGGACCCGGCATGGTAAATCGAGGACATCTGGAGATCGCGATGGCGCAGGAGGATCCCGGGGGCGCCGACCCAGCTCGGGACGGCGCCATCCTGCGGCTCGACTTCCGTCCGCCCGAGGAGCGCGTCCCCGGCTTCGAGATCATCGACCTGGCCACGCTGCACGAGCGGCGCCGGAGGCGGGGGAGACGACCCGACCTGGTGCACCGGGTCGACTTCCACACCCTCACCCTGATCACGGAGGGCAGCGGGGAGCACGCGATCGACTTCGTGACGTACCCCTGCCGCCCGGGCACCCTGCTGTGGGTCCGCCCCGGCCAGGTCCAGAGCTTCGTCCGGCCGGGCACGGCGAACGGCACGCATCTGCTGTTCACGCCCGCCTTCCCTCCGCACACCAGCAGCGCCGACCGGCTCGTGAACGACTGGTACGGACCGGCATGCCGGCAGTTGGGCGCCAGTCCCGCTTACGCGGTGCTGTCCACCCTGCTGGGCCAGCTGAGGGCCGAGTACGGCCGTCCGGAGGAGACCGTCTCGGTGGAGATCCTCCAACTCCTGCTCGCCACCGTGCTGTTGCAGGTCGACCGGCTGCCCCGCCCCGAGGGTGCCGGTGACCCGCACGCGGGCGGCGAGGCGTACGCCCGTTTCCGTGCCGAGTTGGAGCGCTCCTACGCCACGACCCGGCGCGCCGCCGACTACGCCCACCGGCTGGGCTACACCGTCAAGACCCTCACGCGAGCCTGCGTGGCCGCCACCGGGCAGCCCGTGAAACACGTCATCGACGGCCGTGTGGCTCTGGAGGCCAGACGTCTGCTCGCCCACACCGACGAACCGGTGGCGACCATCGCCCGCCGCCTCGGCTTCCCCGAACCCACCAACTTCGGCAAGTTCTTCACCCGCCTCACCGGCGCGACCCCCGGCGCCTTCCGGCAGACGCATCGGGGCGAGCGGTGAAGGCGGCTGACGGATCAGTGCCTTGGGCCGGGCGGGCGCGGCTCACGCCCCGGTGGTTCCGTCGATCTGCTCGCGGATGAGATCGGCATGGCCGTTGTGCCGTGCGTACTCCTCGATCATGTGCACCAGGATCCAGCGCAGGGAGACACTCGGACCGCCGACGTGGCCCGCTTCGCGTTCGGGCAGCCGGCCGGAGTCGTCCATCGACGCGTCGGCGATCAGCCCACGGCCTCGGGCGATCTCCGCCTGCCAGGCCTCCGTCGCCTCGTCGAGTCCACGGTCGGGCTGGAGCGCGAAGCCGTCGACATTGTCCGCCCCGAAGACAGGCGGTACATCCTGACCTGCGAAGATACGCTGAAACCAGTTGCGTTCCACCTGGGCCATGTGCTGTATGAGCCCCAGCAGCGTCATCGACGAGGGCGGCGCCGGAAGCCGTAATTGCTCATCCTTGAGGCCCGCACACTTCAGGGCGAGGGTCGCACGGTGAAAGTCCAACCACGCCTCCAGCGTCGTGCGTTCGTCGGCGTGCGGGGGCGGTACGGACCGTCCGTCAGGTGTCGTATGCATCGACCCATCGTCGCAGTAACGGCCCCGAGCCACAGCCCTCTTCGCGACGACGGACATCAACATGAATGGACGGCCTATCCGTCGCTGACCTCATGGGGGCGGCGGAGCAGAAGGTCGGGGGTGAGACCGTAGTGCAGGTCGGCGAGCAGCGCGAAGTCGACGGAGGTGGCCGCCTCCATGGTGGCCGCCACGCCGTCGCGCAGGGGTGTCGGTGTAGGGCAGGCGGCGACGCCCGTGAGCGTCGCCGCCGCGACAGCGGTTGTCCGCGAGTGCGTGTGGTCGTGCGGGTCAGCGCTGCAGGATGAGGACGCCCGGCCGGTACGGCCACTTCTCGTAGGGGGTGCCCGCCGGTGTGGCGCCCCGGCCCTGGTAGAGGAACTGGAGGTTGCAGGGATCGATGGTCATGGTCTGGTCGGGGTTGTCGCGGACCAGCTCACCGTGGCTGATGTCGTTGGTCCAGGTGGCGCCACTGTTGGCCTTGCCGGCGAAGGGGTTGCTCTCGCTGGTGGCCTGCGGTGTCCATGTGCCGCTCAGGCTGGAGGCCGTGAACGAGCGGAAGTAGCGCCCGTTCGCCCCCCGCGCCTCGACGATCATGAGGTACTGGTTCTGGCCCTGGATCTTGTACACCTGCGGAGCCTCGAACAGGTTGTCCGCCGTGTCGCTCATGACGGTCGTGTACGAGGAGCCGAAGTTCCCGGGGAAGTTCCCGATCGGCATGCTCGCCCGGTAGATCTTGCCGTTGTCACCGGCGAAGAACAGGTACATGTTCTGGCCGTCGGCGATCAGGGTCTGGTCGATCGGGCCGGTGGGGGAGTTGTCGGTGCTGGGCAGGGTGCCGGTGAACAGCGGCTGCGGCGCGGACCAGCTGTTGGGGTTGGTGGGGTCGGTCGATGTGCGGTAGTTGAAGGCCCAGCCGCCGCTCCACTGGCTGGCCAGTACCCAGATGTTCTTGGGCGCGAAGTAGAACAGGGTGGGCGCCACGGCGCCCTGGCTCATCCCGGTCTGGGTGGCCGAGGCCATGTCCGACCAGTTCGTGAAGGGGGCGAACGCCATCGAGCCCCAGTTCGTCCCGTAGTTCGTCCCGTAGACCAGGTGCTTGCCGTTGTACATCACCGTGGTGAAGTCCTTCAGCGCGGCCCAGCCGTTCGCCGGCTGCGCCAGCGCACCCGTCGAGGTCCACCGGTACGTCGACGGAAGGGAGCACGTGGTGCCCGACCCGGACAGGCCGGTCCACTTCTGGTTGGCGGCGCCGTTGCAGGTCGCGATCTCCACCGCGGAGCCGTTGGCCGTGCCGGAACCTGTGACCGCCAGGCACAGCCCTGACTCCACGGCGACGACCGTGCCGTCGGTGTTCACCCGCCACTGCTGGTTCGTACCGCCGTTGCAGGACCAGATCACCGGCCGGGTACCGGGCGTGGTGGCGTGAGCGGGCACATCCAGACACTTGTTGCCGTACACGGTGAGCTGGTTGTTGTCGGTCAGCGTCCACTGCTGGTTGGCCCCGCTCCAGCAGTCCCAGATCTGTAGGTTCGTGCCATCGGTCTGACTCGCGCCGGGCACATCCAGGCACCGGCCGGAACCGGTGCCGCGCAGGGCGCCGCTGGTGGCCGCCTGGGCCGGGTTGGCGACGAGGGTCGCCGCCGAAGCGACCAGGGCCGCGAGCGCCACGGACAGATGTCTGCGGCTGAAACCACGTCTGCGCATGGGGCCTCATTTCTCAGATGTTCGCCATATCGAACGGTGGTCGAAGTGCCGAGCAGGAGGAAGGGCGGAGGGCGAGGAAGAACTGCCGCCGCCGGCGGACCCTAGTTCCGTACGATGCGCCAGCGGTTGTCGGCGGAGCCGTCGTCCGAGTCCTGGACTGCGAACGCGCCGACTGCGGTGGAGTTGTCCGCGATGGCGAGCAGCTTGCCGCTGTTCGCGTTGCGGATCTTGTAGGTCCCGTCGCCCTGGTCGAGCAGCGTCCAGCGATGGTCGGCGGTGCCGTTGTCCGACCACTGCAGGACGGTCGCGTCGTCCTCCGTGGACATGTTCAGGACGCCCAGCACCTTGCCGCTGTGGGCGTTGCGGAAGCGGAACCCGTCCCCGTCGGTGACCATGTACCAGTCGTGGTCGGCGGTGCCGTTGTCCGACCACTGCAGAGCCCGGCCACCGTTGGCCGTGGACATGTTCTGGATGCCCAGCAGGAGACCGCTGGCCGCGTTGACGAGGCGGAAGGTGCCGCCGGCGTTCCAGTACACGGTGTAGTTGTGGCCGTGCGCGTCGTGGAAGGGGCCCAGGTTGACGGTGGAGCCGTTGGCGGTGGCGGTGAAGGCGAGCGAACTGCTGCTGGTCCGGGTGATCGAGGACGTGTCCAGTGAGGGGAGGGAGGTGAGCGTGGAACTGCCGTAGTTGCCGGACAGGACCACGGGACCGTAGGTGATGGCGGAGACGTTGCGGTTGTCGTTGGCCGCTCGCATGACGACCCGCATGGGCAGGCGGACGGTGACCGTGTCGCCGGAGGTCCAGGAGCGGCTCAGGGTGGCGTAGCTGCCGGGGTCGGTGGTGATGTTCTGCTTGACGCCGTTGACGCTGACGGTGGCTCCGGTGGTCCAGCTCGGGATGCGGATGCGCATCGCCCAGGTCCCGCTGACGCTGCCGGTGACCTGCAAGGTCGTCGTGTCGCTGGTCGGGTAGGTCGTGGTCTGGGTGACCGTGATGCCGCGCTCCGACCAGGTGAGCACCGAGGGCACGAACATGTTCACGATCAGCGTGGTGTCCGTGCGGAAGTAGATGGAGTCCATCAGCCTGGTGTGCATCTCCAGGCCCGTGCCCTGACAGCACCAGAAGGTGCCGTAGTCGGTGCTCCAGGTGCCGCCGCCCAGTGCCGGGCCGACCCCGCGTCGACCTCCCGGCTTGAGGGGGGTGAAGTAGGTGACGTGGCCGTGGTCGTCGGCCGGGTTCTGCTGGCCGATCATCTGGTTCAGCCACGCCCGCTCGTAATAATCGAACAGCTCGACCCGGTTCGGGTCCAGCGCGAACAGCTCCCGGGTGAGGGTGAGCATGTTGACGGTGTTGCAGCTTTCGCACGTGTCGTTGTTCAGGAAGCCGGCGATCGCGTTCGGGGCGCGGAAGTGCTCCGCCTGGCTGTTGCCTCCGATGGCGTAGGTGTGCGCGTTGACGGTGAAGTTCCAGGCGTTGGTGGCGATGTCCCGGTAGCGGGTGGTGCCGGTCGCCTTGTACTCCCGGGCGGCGCCGATCCACTTGGGTACCTGGGTGTTGGCGTGCAGTCCGTTGAGCTTGTCCTGGTTGGCCGCCAGGGGGTCGAACACCGCGGCGTGGTCGAACCGCTGGGCGACGGTGAGCCACCGCGCGTCGCCCGTCTGCTGGTAGAGGTCGGTCAGCACGGTGTTCATGCCGCCGAACTCGATGCGCAGCATGGTCTGCATCTGCTGGCTGGTCAGCCGGCCGGTGCGCCAGTCGACCCATCCGGCCAGGGCGAGCAGCACGTCACGGGCCTGGGTGCTGCCGATGAGGCGCCACACGTCCAGCAGGCCGACGAGGGTCTTGTGGATGGTGTAGTACAGCACCTCGCCACTGGTTCCCTGCTCGAGAGCAGTGAAGTTGGACTCGGGGTAGCCGGAGAGGTACCCGGGGTTGAAACCGGCAGTGCTGTTGTTGGCCTGGCACTTGGCCAACTCCGCGACCATGTACGTGGCCTTGTCCCGGCAGGTGGTGTCCCCGGTCACCGCGTACAGCTGTGCCCATGCCGTGAGGAAGTGCCCCTGGATGTGGGTGCGGAAGCCGAAGTTCGGCGCGTCCCAGCCGCCGTTGGGGGCCGCGCCGTTGGTGGACAGCTTGTGGGTGGCGCGGAAGTTGTACAGCAGCCGGTCGACATCGATGAACCGCAGGTAGTTCTGGGTGCGGTTCTGGTTGTCCAGCCAGCGGCTCGCGGTGAGCCGGACCTGGCCGAAGTCGAACGGGTGAGCGGAGACCCCGATGTCGGCCCTGGCGGGAGGGACGACCGCATGGGCGGAGGACGCGCCGACGAGGGAGCCGGTGGCAGAGGCGACGACGGTGGCCCCGGCTGCTTGCAGGAGGCGCCGTCTGCTGAGGGAGAAAGACATCTCTCACCGTTTCCGTGACCAGAAATCTCTGGTGGTGGGGTGGATTGGGTTCGTATGTCCGGCGGTCCTGGGCGGCACGTCACGGGCTGGCGCGCTGCCGCTGAGGGGTCGAACATCCACACGGTTGCGATCGCTTCGGCCCTCCCCGCTGACACATGGGATGGATTAAGGGATACGAACGTTGTCCGTGTCTAGCCTTGCGACACATGTTTCTTCATCACGGCCGAATCGGCTTCAATCAGGCCCACTTGGCCACGTCGGACATGGGATGTGTCGAACCGTGGGCCGAGGAGGCCGACGTAAACGGAACCGAACCCGTCGGAAACATTGACGCGCCCGTGGCGGAAATCTATCTTCTGCACGAGCTGTCGCACAGTGTTCGTAATTCCGAACAAATCGGCATTCCCGTCGCGGCGGTGATCGCTCAGGCGGCACAGGCACAGCCCGGAGGAAAAGTTGAGAAGAAGCAAGAGAACGCTGCTCGCCCTGCTGGGCCCGCTGCTGCTGGTCCTGTTGGGCTTCCCCGCCCTCCAGGGCACCGCCGCCGCGGCCGCCCCTCCGGCCGGGCAGGCCACGCGGTACACGATGACCGCGTTCACCAACTCCAGTGAGTCGAACATGTACGTCTACGACTCACCGGACGCCACCGGCTTCACCCTCCGCAAGGGCCCGGCGTACACCCCGCCGTCCGGGCTGATCCGTGACCCCAGCATCTTCAAGCACACCGACGGCTTCTACTACATCACCTACACCACCAACTGGACCGGGAACACGATCGGTTTCGCCCGCAGCACCGACCGGGTGAACTGGACGTTCCTGTACAACTACACGATCCCGGTCAGCGGACTCACCCGCACCTGGGCGCCCGAGTGGTTCATCGACACCGACGGCAGCGTGAACGTCATCGTGTCGCTGACGTCGGCGAGCACCGCCACCCACTTCACCGCCTACAAGATCACGGCGACCAACTCCGCGCTGACCACCTGGTCGACGCCCACCCAGCTGTCCGGCATCGGCCCGAACTACATCGACACCTTCATCGTCAAGGTCGGCTCCACGTACCACGCGTTCACCAAGAACGAGACGACGAAGTACATCGAGTACGCCACCGCCTCCAGCCTCACCGGCCCCTACACGTTCCGGAAGACCGGCAACTGGGCGGGCTTCGGTGACTGGGTCGAGGGCCCGGCCCTGGTGCCGCTCGACAACGGCGGCTGGCGCATCTACTACGACGGCTACAGCGCCGGCAAGTACTGGTACAGCGACAGCTACGACAACTTCGCCACCTGGTCGACACCGACCGAGCTGCCCGGCCTCACCGGCTTCGCCCGTCACCTCACCGTGCTGAAGGAAACCGTCTCCGGCGGTGTGACCCTGCCGACCAACACCACCCGGTCGTTGCAGTCCGTCAACTATCCCGGCCGCTACGTCGCGGTCCGTTCCGACAGCCTCGGCTACATCGACCCGGTGACCACGTCCAGCACCACCGCCGTCAAGCAGAGCGCCACCCTCACCGTCGTGCCCGGCCTCGCCGACGCCAACTGCTACTCGTTCCGCGACTCCTCCGGCCGCTACCTGCGCCACTGGGACTTCCGCATCCGCTTCGACACCAGCAACAACACGGCCGTCTTCAACAAGGACGCCACCTACTGCGCCCGCCCGGGCACCGTCGCCGGCTCCGTCCGCCTGGAGTCGTACAACTACCCCGGCCGCTACCTCCGCCACTACAACTACGAACTCCGCGTGGAGACCTACCAGGACAGCGACACGTTCCGAGCCGACAGTTCCTTCACCGCAGTGACCCCCTGGGCCTGACCTGCCCATTCCCTGCCGTGCCGCCGCGGACCCCCCTCCGCGGCGGCACGGCCTTTCTGCGGCCCGCGGATCGCCCCTCGTCGTCAGCCGGGTCGAACCGCCCCGAGCTGGGCCCGGTGCAGTCCGGGAGCGGTGAACCGCTGCGCCACCGTGCGCAGGACGCGGGCCATCGCCTGGGCGGGCGGGGTGGCGGGGCGGGCCGCGGCGCGGGCGAGGAGGATGCGGCGGGTGGGCGCGGGCACGTCGGAGGCGAAGGGCAGCAGACGTACGTCGCTGCGGCGGCTGGTGAGGGCCAGACGCGGGGCGAGCGCGATGCCGAGCCCCGCCGCGACCATGGCCTGCGCCTCCTGGTAGTCGTGCGAGGCGTAGGCGATGCGCGGCTCGAACCCCGCCTGGCGGCAGCTGCGACGCAGGACATCGGCGACCGGGTGGTTGTCGGCGCGGATGATCCACTCCTGGTCCGCGAGATCCCCGAGGCGCACCGAGGGGTGCGTGCGCAGGGGCGAGTCGGCGGGGACCACCAGCACCGTGGGGTCGTCCAGCAGGTGGGTGAGGGAGAGCGCCGGATCGTCGACCCGGTTCCACTCGTAGTCCCAGAGCAGCCCCTGCTCCACCTCCCCGGTGTGCAGCATCTCCCGGAGTTCCTCAAGAACGCCCGCGCGCACCTCGATACGGATTCCGGTGTGACGGCGACGGAAACGGGTGAGCGCGAGGGGCAGCAGGGACGCGCTCGCCGTCGGGAAGGACCCGAGCCGCAACGTGCCCTGGTCGAGGGCGGTGAAGGAATCCAAGTCGGCCTGCGCGGCGCGCAGTTCACGACGGATCGCCTGCCCTCGCTCGACCAGCGCGGCGCCCGCGGGGGTGGGGCGGATCCCCCTCGGCAGCCGCTCGACCAGGGGCTGCCCGGCCTCCTGCTCCAGCAGGGACATCTGCTGAGAGGCGGCGGACGTGGTCATGCCCAGCGCCTCCGCCGCGGCGGTGAGCGAACCGCGCTCGGCCGCCTCGGTGAGCAGCAGCAGACGACGTACGTTCAGCATGCCTGTGACTTTAGCTGAGCTGAACCCATGTGAAGCGAACTGCGATTGTTCCGAAGTCACGTCTCTGCGAAGGTCTCCGCAGTCGCCGAGCGGTTCACCGGCCCGCAGTGCGCCGGTCACCACCGCTTCGGCCCTCACCTCCCCTCGTTGAGCAGGAAAGAGCCTCAGACGTGCACACTCCCGCGACCCTGGTGCGTGGCGGCACCAGCAAGTGCTGGCTGTTCAACCAGGTCGACGTCCCCGCCGACCGTGGCCGGCTGGAGAAGCTGCTGGTCTCCGCGTACGGCGCCACCGACCCCGTGGAACTGGACGGCGTGGGCGGGGCGACCCCCACCACCTCGAAGGCGGCGGTGGTCAGCGCCTCCTCCGCACCCGGCGTGGACGTGGACTACCTCTTCGCCCAGGTGGGCATCGGCACCGGCGCGGTCGAGTGGACGAGCAACTGCGGCAACTGCGCCACAGGCGTCGCCCTCTACGCGGTCACGAAGGGCATGGTGGCGATCACCGGCGACCGGACCCGCGTGGTGATGCGCAACACCAACACCGGCGCGGTCCTCGAAGGGCTCGTCGACACCACCGGAGGCGTCGTCCACCACTTCGGCCGCCAGACCGTGCCCGGCACCCGGGCCGGCGGGGTCGCCGTCGGTCTCACCTTCCTCGAACCGGCCGGCGGCACCACCGGTTTACTGCTCCCCACCGGACAGGCCGCGCAGAGCCTGCGGGTCGCCGACGCCGAGCCGGTACGGGTGACCATGGTGGACGCCGGGGCCCCCGTCGTCCTCGTCGACGCCCTCGACGCCGGGCGTACCGGCGCCGAGTCCCTGGACCGGATGGACACCGACGTGCCCTGGCTTCGCTCCGTGCGCCATGCCGCCGCACCGTTGATGGGGCTGCTCGAACCGGGCGGCGAACCCGGCGACGCGGTGCCCAAGGTGGGCCTGGTCGGCCCGCCCGTTGCGTACACCACCACCCTCGGCGAACCGGTCGCGGCCGAGGACTACGACGTCTCGGTGCGCATGCTCAGCATGAACGCCCCGCACCCCGCGATCGGTCTGACCTCCGCCGTCGCCGTCGCGGCGGCCGGGCTCGTCACCGGCTCCGTGGTCTGCCGGACCACGGGCGGCCCGACCGACGAATGGCTGCGCCTCGGCACCCCCGCCGGCATCGTCGCGGTCCGCTGCACCGACGTACAGGACGGCCTGCCCCGGCGGGTCACCGTGCAACGCGCGGCACGGCTGCTCGCCGACGCCCGCATCTACGTCCCGGACACAGGCACCACGCGAGCCGCCTGAACCGGGACGAACATCACCTCGGTGGGCCGGTACCCCAGCCGTCCGCACCGGGACGACCTCGCGCCCTCGGGGCGCGCCCCTCCCCATCGCACCAAGGACAAAGATGTCTGCTGAAGTGATCTCCATAGGCGCGCTGCTGGTGATGTTCGTGGTCGGCACGGTGCTGCCGATCAATCTGGGCATCCTCGCCTTCGTCGCCACCTTCGCGGTCGGTACCGCCTCGCTCGGCCTCACCGAGGACGAGATCTTCGAGGGGTTCCCGGCGAAGCTCTTCGTCACCATCGTCGGTGTCACCTACCTCTTCTCCGTCGCCCGCCGCAACGGCACCATCGACTGGCTCGTCGCGGCCGGCGTACGGCTGGTGCGCGGCAAGGTCGCGCTCATCCCCTGGGTGCTGTTCCTGGTGGCGGCTCTGCTGACGGCGTTCGGCACGTTCACGCCGGCGGCGGTCGCGATCCTCGCGCCGATCGGCATGAACTTCGCCTACCGCTACAAGCTCAACCCGCTGGTCGTCGGGATGATGGTGATCAGCGGCGGGCACGCGGGCGCGTTCTCCCCGCTCGCCGTCTCCGGCGCGCTCGTCCTCGGCCTGGTCGACAAGACCGACCTGCATGTCTCCGCGGTGACGCTGTTCAGCGCCAGCTTCGTCATCAACCTCGTTCTCTCGGCGCTCACTTACGCCCTGCTCGCCAAGCGCCCCGCACCGCTGGCCGAGGGAGCCGACGACCCGGCCGCCGACGAGGACCTCGCCGTGTCCGGCAGGCCCGACTGGCGCCAGTGGCTCACCCTCGCCTGCCTGCTCGCCCTCGTCGTCGGCGCCCTCGGCTTCCACCTGGAGATCGGCTTCCTGGCCCTGGCGGCCGGCGCCCTGCTGGCCCTGGTGGACATGAAGCGACAGGAGAAGGCCGTGGACGGCGTCAGCTGGTCCACGCTGCTGCTGGTCGCGGGCATGATGACCTACATCGCCATGCTGGAGAAGGCCGGCGTCATCGAGAGCATCTCCGAGCACGCGGCGGGCCTGGGCGCACCGCTCGTCGTCGCCCTCCTGCTGTGCTTCACCGTCGCCATCACGTCCGCCTTCGCCTCCTCCACCGCGATCCTGACCGCGATCATCCCCATCGCCGTCCCACTGCTGCTCTCCAGCCACCTCAGCGCCGCCGGACTGATCGCCGCCCTCGCCATCTCCACGACGATCGTCGACACGTCCCCCTTCTCCACCAACGGCGCCCTCGTCCTCAGCAACGCCCGCGGCGTCGACCCCCGCCGCTTCTACCGCCAGGTCATCGGCTACACCGGCGGAATCGTCGCCCTCGGCCCCATCGTCGCCTGGGGCGCGCTGGTCCTGCCCTGGTCGTAGCGGGCACCGCGATTTGTATTTCAGTCTGGAACTGAAACAAAATCTGGTAGGCTCCTCCTGAGGCAGCCGCGACGAGCTGCGTGCACGCCATGAAGTGAGGGGATCTGCTGATGACGTCGACACCGAGTCGGGCGCTGGCCAACTACCCCAACAGGTTCGATCCCGCGGCGCTCGGCGATCTGCCCGAGCGCTTGCGGTCCACCGTCCGACGACGCAACGACGTGCTGGGCCCGGGCTACGCGCTCAACTACCGGGAGCCGGTCGAGTTCGTCTCCGGCCGAGGCGCTCACCTCTTCGACCGGGACGGCAACGACTACCTCGACGCCTACAACAACGTGCCGTGCGTCGGTCACGCCCACCCGCACGTCGTCGAGGCCGTCTCCCGGCAGTTGGCGGCGGTCAACACCAACACGCGCTACGTGCAGGAATCACTCGTCGACTACGCCGAGCGCCTCCTCGCGACGATGCCCGAAGGGCTCTCCAGGGTCAGCTTCGCGTGCAGCGGATCGGAGGCGAACGACCTGGCCGTACGCGTGGCGCGCTTCCACACGGGCGGCGAGGGCATCGTGGTGACACGCTGGGCCTACCACGGTCTCACTCGCGAGGTCGCGAGCTTCTCGCCGACGCTCGGCACGGGTTCACCGCTGGGGCCGAACGTCCGCGTCATCGACGCTCCGGATCCACGACTCGTCCCGCCCGGCTCCTCGCTCGCCGACCACATGCGGAGCCAGGTGCGCGGCGCCGTCCGCGACCTCGAACGCCACGGCTACCGGCTCGCGGCGCTGATCACGGACTGCGCGTACTCCAGCGACGGCCTCTTCACCGATCCGGTCGGCTACCTGCGTGACATGGTCGAGGAAGTGCACGCCGCGGGCGGCGTGTACATCGCCGACGAGGTGCAGTCGGGATTCGCCCGGCTCGGAGACGCGATGTGGGGGTTCAGCCGCCATGAGGTGGTTCCGGACATCGTCACCATGGGCAAGCCCATGGGCAACGGCATGCCGATCTCCGGCGTGGTGTTCAGGCCTGAGGTGTGCGAGGAGTTCGGACGGAACGTCCGGTACTTCAACACCTTCGCGGGCAGCTCGATCGCGGTCGCGGCCGGCGCGGCGGTTCTGGACGTCTTCGAGGCGGAGAACGTACGCCAGCGCGTCCTCGACAACGGCACGGCACTGCGCGCCGGTCTCGAGGAGATCACCCGCGAGTCGCCCTACGTCGCGGAGGTCCGCGGGAGCGGCCTGTACGTGGGAGTCGAGCTGGTGAAGGACCGGGAGTCGCTGGAACCCGACCGTGTCCTCGCCGACCATGTCATCAACGACATGCGTGAGCGTCGTGTCCTCATCAGCGGCACCGGCGAAGCAGTCAATGTGCTCAAGATCCGCCCGCCGCTGGCCTTCGACTCGGACGATGTGACGCGTTTCCTCGAGACGTTCGCGGAGATCGCCGAGAAGCGCCTGTAGCAGGCCGAAAGCCCGACCGCCCGAAGGGACCGCACGGTGAACACCTCGCCCCCCGCACGTATCGCCCAGCACCTGTTCGAGGAGAGCGGCCTGGCGTCGTCCCACGAGCCCATCGCGACGCGGGTGGTGGACACGCTCCTGGCCCGGCACTACCGACTGAGCGGACGTCTCGAACGGCTGGCGACCGAGAAGGACGACACGTTCCGGCTGCGCACCGACACGGCCGACCACCTGGTCAAGGTGTCCCCGCCCGACGAGGCGGTGGCTGTCGTGGCTCTCCAGACGGCCGTGATGCGCCACCTCCACTCCACAGCCCCTCACCTCCCCACCCAGCGGGTCGAGGAGACCGTCGAAGGCGGCGACCACGTACCGATCGAGACGAAGGACGGCGCGGTGCGGGTCCTGCGTGTCCTCGACTTCGTCGAAGGCACCGTTCTGGCGCGGGCGGACCCCGATGCCCACCAGCTGGCCCTGGCCGGGCAGATGCTCGGACGAGTGGATCTGGCTCTGCGGTCGTTCAGCCACCCCGCGGACGAACGGCGCCTCGTGTGGGACCTGCGGTACTTCGGCCAACTGCGGGAGCTGATCGACCACACGCCCGACCCCGCGCACCGTCGGCTGGCCCGGGAAGTCTTCCGCCTCTTCCACGAGACGGTCGTTCCGCGGCTGGGTGAACTGGAGACCCAGGTGATCCATGGTGACTACAGCCCCTACAACGTCCTGGTGGACCCACGGACCGACAGCTTCGTCACCGGAGTGATCGACTTCGGTGACAGCATGCGCAGCGCTTTGATCTTCGATCCCGCCGTCTCGCTCGCGAACCTGCTCGGCCGGACGCCCGAGGATCCCTGGTACGAGGCATGCGGCTTCGTAGCGGGGTACGAGCGAGCTCGTCCGATCAAGGACACCGAACTCCCGCTCCTGCCCGTTGCCGCGCTGGCCCGCCTCACGCTGCGCGCGCTGGTCACCCATTGGCGCGCCGAACGAGTACCGGAGCGCCGCGACTACCTCCTCGAGCACGCCAGGGACGACTGGGTCAACGTCGAACGGGCCATGTCCGTCGCCCTGGAGGAGACCGTGGCCCGCCTGCTGAGCACCCGTGGCCGGCGCGACCCCGGCTGAGACCCCTGGTTCGGACCAGGGACGGTCTCGATAAGGTCATGAGGTGAGCAGCATCAACCCCACACCACGCGACTACAACAAGGCACGTGTCCTTGATGTGCTTCTCTCCTGTGCGCCGTTGACCAGGAACAAGCTCATCGACGTCACAGGGTTGAGCAAGGCGACGGTGTCGCGTGCCGTCGAGGAACTGCGCGCCGACGGGTTCGTCGTGGACGGGGGAGTCGACGCCGTCGTCGGGCGTGGCCGTCCGTCGACGTACCTCGATGTGCCCGAGACGGCCGGCCATGTCGTGGGGGTCGGCTTCGGCGCCGTGACCACCGGCGTGCTGGTGACCGACCTGCGCGGTCGAGAGATCGGCCAGGTGATCGTTCCGACGGTCGAGCACGACGACGTTCCCGCGGCCGGCCGGTGGCTGGTCGACCTGATCGCGCGGACGGCGGCGTCCGCACGAGGGCCACTGCGCCAGGTCGTCGCGGCACTGCCTGCCCACGTCCGCGACGGCGCCGAGGTCTTCCGGCCCGCCGATCGCATGAGGATCTTCTCCGGCAGGGATCTCCAGCGGACCGTCGAGGAGCTCCTGGACGCCCCGGTGACCTTCGACAGTGACGCGAACGCGTCCCTGCTCCAGGTGCTCACGGACGACACGAGCATCCGCAACGCCGCCCTGTTCAGCGTCAGCAGCACCCTGAACTTCGCCACCTGCAAGGACCATGAACTGGCTCGGGGCCGTACCCCCGCCTTCGGCGACATCGGTGCCCTCTCCTCGGGCGTCGACGACCACACCCTCAACGAGCTGCTGAGCACCGCCGGGTTGGTGAAGTTCGCTCGCGACCACGGATGGGACATCGAACACGTCGAGGACCTGTCGCCGACTCCGCAGCACCGATCAGCCCGTGCGGCGACGCTCAACGCGTTCACGACGGCGCTCACCACCGCCGTGAGCATCGTCGCCGTGACCCTCGATCCGGAATCCGTCTATTTCGTCGGCAGGTTGAGCCCGTTGGTGGACGAGGTCCTCCCCGAGGTACGCGAGCGGCTCGGGCACACCCTGTCGGCCGTTCCCCGTATCACCACCGTTTCCCAGGTTCTGGGACTCTCGGTGGCGAGCGGCGCCGTCCACGCCTGCCTCGCCATGGCCCACGAGCGCCTGCGGGACACGCTGCTCAAAGCACGCAGCCGGGGACCGCACCAGGAACACACCGAGCCGGCCTTCTGATCGCGCTCCCGTCAACCGAAAACGGAGCGGGCGCCCCGCTCCCGATATCCGTGAACGCCCGAGTTCCGCAATCACACGGACCGGGCCGGTCGTCGGCTCAGCTGCCCCATCGTCCCCTCACCGGTCGACCCGGACCACGACTTTCGGGCGTGGCCGAATTCCGCGGGCCGGGCCGCCTCCCAGAAGGTCCGTGCCGAGGCCGGTGACGGTGTGCAGAACGGCGCCACCGATCCGTCGACTCGTGAGCAGGCCCGACTCCCGCAGCACCGACACATGGTGACTGACGGTCGCCGGACTGATCCCCAGGCGCAGAGCCATCTCGCTCGTGGTCCGGCCCTCGACCACCTCCTCCAGGACGGCGGCCCGCGACCTCCCGAGCAGCGCGGCCAGCGCCTGGTGGGTGCCGGCACCGGCCGTTCGCGGGGGCGCCAGCCAGCGGGGGTCATGGGTCACCGGGTGCACGAGCACCGGCGGCAGGGAGCCGTCCTTGAGCACGATCGGGCCGGGCCAGCAGAAGAAGGACGGAATGATCCGCAGACCTCGGCCCTGTAAGTGGAGGTCTCCCCGCAGATGGGCGCCCGCGATGTACAGCACCGGCGCCGACCAGCGCACGCTCGGATGCAGCCCCGCCGCCAGACCGGCGAAACCCGACCGCAGCATGGCCCGCGCCGCGACCGACCGGGCCTCGTCGAAACGGGTGCGGACCTCGGTCCAGAAGGGGGCGACGAACCGTTCGTGATGCCGTCGGACCAGGCCGCCGAGCCCGCGCAGCGCCTGGGTGTCGCCGTCGGCGAGCGGGCGCGCCCAACTGGGCAGGGGCCGGGCGAGGGACAGTTCCGTCAGGTCGGTCCGCAGACGGGCGCGGGGCGTGGCGAGCAGTGCGTCCACTCCCGCCTCGAACCCGGCGGAGGCGCTTGTCGGCGTCAGGAAGTCCGCCGAGTAGCCGCGTGGCGGGGCGAGGTGACGCAGCCGGGACAGCGCCGGGTCGAAGGAGCCCCGCGTGGCCCGCCGCCAGGGGCCGAAGACCAGCGGGCCGTCGCGGTTCTGCAGCAGATGCAGGCTGAGCAGCCCCTCCCACAGCGGGTCGGGCTCCTCCGCCAGCACCACCCGCGCCAGGTCCTCGTACGTGAAATGAATGCGCAGTCCCACCGGCTCGCTCTCTCCGACCAGGGCCCTTCTGACGGCTCTCCGCGGCGTCGCGACGCCCGGCACGCCCTCTCGCCATCGAGGGGCGGGCGCCCCCGGTTCCGCGTCCCACGGACGGCTCCGGCGATCGGAGCCGTCCGCTCATGGACCAGCCCGCAGCGCGAGCCGGTCAGCTCACGTCGCCGATGCGCTCCACGCGCTCGTCGACGCCGTTGCGCAGTTCGTTCAGCGTCGTCCCGGGCGGGGCGACCTTCGGAGCGGAGGACGGCGGCTGCACCTCGTCCGCACAGGTGGTCCCGGCGGCCGGGACCTCCAGGTCGACGAGGTAGTCGACGACCGCGTCCGTCGCGCAGGCGCTGCGGCCGAACGCCGTGTGTCCCTCGGCGTCGAACGTCAGCAGCGAGGCGTTGTCCAACTGCCGGGACAGCGCGACCGCGTCCT
This sequence comes from Streptomyces sp. MA5143a, assembly GCF_900290235.1. Classification (GTDB taxonomy): domain Bacteria; phylum Actinomycetota; class Actinomycetes; order Streptomycetales; family Streptomycetaceae; genus Streptomyces. The sequence continues at coordinate 65,620 of NZ_OLMK01000088.1, read as the reverse complement.
GGTACGGGGTGTCCGGGTCACCGGTGGTGCCGAGCACCAGGATCGGCGCCGAACCCCGGGCGCGGAAGGAGCCGTCGTAGCGGCTGGGCGTCTTGGCGGGCCACTGGACGCACGCGGTGGCGTGCTGGTGGTCGTAGGTGGGCGGACCGTAGGCCATGGCCGGGCCGAGCAGTGGCGCGTCCTCGGCGTTGTCCGTCACGTTCCGGTGCAGCTGCCGCAGGCTCCCGGGGTAGTCCTTGTCGACGCACTCGACGACCACGTTCGGGCCGAGGAAGTCGAAGCTCGCCGGGGACGGCGGACGGAGAAGGAAGGACGTGTTGTCCCGCAGTTGCGCCTTCTTGAGGGCCTCGCCGAGGGAGGGCCAGATGACCTTGCCCTCGTTGATGTTGAACATCAGCCGGTAGACGAGTGTGTAGCCGTTCGCCCTGCCGCCGTTGGCCGTGGTGACCGGGTTCGCGTCGAGGTCCTTCTTCAGCTGCTCGAACGCCCCACGCGGGTCGCCGTCGCCGAACCCGCAGGTGGCCTGGTCGGCGGCGCACCAGTCGAGGAAGCGGCCCATCGAACCGTCCAACGCCAGGTACTGGGCCCGGTCGTACGCGTAGGGCCGGTGGGCGTACTTGTACGGGTCGTACGCCCCGTCGAGCGTCAGCGCCCGCACCCGCTCGGGGAACATCGACGCGTAGACGGTGCCGATGTACGAGCCGAACGACCGCCCGTAGTACGTCAGTTGCTCCTCACCGAGGGCGCGGCGCAGCAGGTCGATGTCACGGGCGACGTACTCGGTGCCGACATACGGCAGCAGCGAGCCCGAGTTGTCGAGACAGGCCTGGTTGAACTCGGCGGCCTCGCGCAGCGCCGGCCCGAAGGCACCCTGCCCGGGCACACCCTTGGCGTCGGTGACGGCCTTCGAGTACCGGGTGTCGTCGAAGCAGGTGAGCGCCGAACTGCGGCCGACACCGCGGACGTCGTAGCCGAAGACGTCGAACGAGTCGCGGAGGGCGGCCGGGAGGTCGTCGTAGTTGTTGCGGACGAAGTCCACCCCGGAGTTGCCCGGTCCGCCGGGCTGCATGAAGAGCGTGCCCTTGCGCTTGGCCGGGTCGGCGGCCTTCCTGCGGATCACCGCGAGGGTGATCTTGGCCCCTCGCGGTGCCCGGTAGTCCAGCGGAACGTCCGCGTTCGCGCACTCGTACCCGCCCTGGCAGTCGGTCCAGGTGAGCGTGGGCACGGGCGGCGTGGTCGTCCTCGCCGAACCCGGCTTCTGCGGCGCGTTCTGCGCGGCCATGGCCTGCGTCGCCGATCCCGTCGCCGCGAGAACGAGCGCGGTCACGGCGGCACCGGCGAGTCGCAGACGCGGCAGGCGTCTCGGTGTGGTTCGTGTGTGGTGGTACGTGGACATGGATGCGTTCCCCCTGAACGGTCAGAATCCGCCGTCCCCACTGGTCGAGGTGGGGACGGAGACTGTCTGACTGATGAGAGGGCAAAAAGGCCCCAGCGGTGCCACTGTGTCGTGGTTCTCGCGCAATTTTGACGGCGCTACTTGTCCCAGATCTTGCGGTAGGCCCGGCGGTAGCCCTCGGAGTCCCAGGACAGTGAGCCGCCGCTGTTGTCCGCGGTGGTGATGTGGACGGGAGCGACGTACCCGCTGGCCGGTTCGCCCGCGAAGGCGCGGTTGAACTCGTCGACGATCTGCCAGCCCTGCTCGTTGAGGGGCTCGGGCACGGTGGCCGACTGGTACCGCTTGCCGTTGATGCGCTGGAAGGCCGACGGGTCGCCGTCACCGGCGCCGATGTTGAACGGTGCGCCGTCGCCCTTCTGCCCGGCCGCGCGCAGGGCGGGTGCCGCATGGTCGAAGTACAGGTCGTTGATGGCGGCGGAGTACGTCCACTTGTCGCCGAGGCGGGAGTGGAGGGAGGAGACCTTCTCGACGGTGCGGGTGTTGGCCTCGGGTATGGGGATGTTCTCGTAGCTCAGCAGATCGACGTCGGGGCAGGTGGCCAGCTCCTTCTTGATCAGCTCGGACTTCCGCTTCGCGAAGGGGATCGAGGCGTCGGTGAACAGCACCACGCCGGCACGGCCGTTGGACCGGGCGATGATCCAGTCGGCGCTGATCTTCGCTACGTCCTCGACCTTGGTGGTGATGTTGCTGAAGAGCTTGGGCTTCGTGCTGGGGCCGGGGGCGGCGGTGGCGTGCCAGCCGATGAGCGGGATCCCCGCGGCGTCGGCCTGTGCGACCTGCTTGCTCACGGAGCCGGGGTCGAAGCCGCCGATGACGATGCCGGACGGTTCGAGGGCGATGGCCTCGGCCAACGCGGCCCGGATGCCTGCGGGTGTGCCCTGCCCGTCGATGGTGCGCACGTCCCAGCCGATGACCTTCGCGGCTTCCTGCACGCCCTTCGCGACGCCCGACACACCGGGATTGGTCATGGTCTGCGCGACATAGGCGATGGTCCGGCCGGAGACGGCCTCGGGTCCGCTGGTGGGGCCGCTCCAGGGGGCGTTGACGTCCTCGGCCGCTCTGACGGCCTGCTTCGCCTTGGTGAGGACCGTGGGGCAACCGGGCCCCCGGGAAGCGGTGGGTGCCGCGGTGGCGGTCGCACCACTCTCGCAGCCGGTGGTGGTGGCGGCCGCGGCCAGGAACGCGACGACGGCCGCCGTCGCCTTGCGGGTGGAGGGCACAGGGTCTCCTCGAGGGCAGGAGGGGGTACGGGGATCACGTGGGGGGAGGAGACCGATCCAGCGGGTGGCCGGCAGCACAACGGTCATGACGGTGCCTCCGGCTGTGGCCGGGGGGCCGTCGGGGTGGGAATGTAGCAGGGCTCCGACCTGCCCCTCCACGGCGAGGTCATCGCTCGGTAGGCAGCCGTGAACAATTTGTAATCACGTATTGATTACGTACAGCCTCACAGCGATCACAAAGACGGTAGTCTCCCGCCGACGAGATCCGGACACGTGACGCGAATCAGTACCTCGCGTCGCGGGTCTGGTCGTTCACGCCCGGCGGACCGCCGCGTCAGCGCACAGGTCCGTTCCCCGGGCGTCGACGGCCCGGCGGTCACCGCACCTCGACCGCCGATCAGCACACACCCAAGGAGACCAGCGTGCCCGCGAACACAGTGGAGCCGCCGCCCGGCCATGTGGACGGGACCTCTCCGCTCCGCCGGAAAGCGGGCTCCGTTCTCGCCCGGTGGCCGTTCCGGCGGAAACTCAACGTCCTGGTCGTCGCGCCCATCGCGGTCGTCGGTGTCCTGCTCGGCGTCGGTGTCACCGGACAGATGGAGCAGGCCGGTGACGCCGACCGGGTCGCCGAACTGGTCCGCGACAGCGAGCAGGTCGCCAAGCTCATCAACGACGTACAGGCCGAACACCGGTTGGCGCTGCTGCTGTCCGTGCAGTACGAGGCGGCCCGCCCCGGAGCGGCCCGGCCGTCCACCAGCGCCTACCGCGAGGCCCAACGGGCAACCGACGCGCAGGTCAGGACCGTACGCTCCGCGTTCGGGTCGAGCCTTCCGGCCGAGGAGGAACAGGCCCTCGCCTACATCACCGGTCTGGACGTCCTGCGGGAGAAGCTCGACCGGGACTACGTCCCCGCCGCCAACATCGACCCCGCCTACGCGGCCGCCGTCGGCTACCTGATCGACGGCATCGGCCTCGACCGCTTCTCCGCGACCTCGGCGTCCTCGGTGACCAATCTGCTGGACGCGATCCTGCGCGCCGACGCCGCCCACGCGGCGTTCGAGAGCGCCGTGTTCTCGGCCCAGACCCGGGACGCCAACGCCCTCACCGAGTACACGCGCGCGGCCGGTGCCCACGAGCTGTACACCTACCAGGCCGACCGCTTCGGCCGCATCGCCACACCCGCGCAGGGGCTCGCCATGGGCGGCATCGAGCGCGCCGCCGAACAGAACGACCTCACGTCCCAGTTCGCGGAGCTGCAGATCGACCCGGGCGCCCTCCAGTCGCAGAGCGCCCAGGAACTGCGCAAGAAGATCAGCGCCGGCGAGCGACAGGCCGAGACCCGACTCGGCATCACCCGGACCCTGATCGACCAGACCGCCGCACAGGCCGACTCCGCCTCCGCCGCCGCCCTGCGCAAGGCCTGGATCATGCTCGGCGCGGCCCTGCTCGGCTTCGCCGCCTGGCTCGCGTTCTGCGTCCTGGTCCGGCGCTCGGTCATCCGTCCCCTGACCGCCCTGACCGGCTCCGCACGGCAGGTGGTCGAAGCCGCCGACGAGGAACTCGCCCGGGTCGCGGACGACGAACTCGTCGACAGCGCCCCGTTCAGCCCGCGGGCGATACCCGTCCCGGTGCGCGACGAGATCGGCGAACTGGCCGAGGCCTTCAACCGGGTGCAGGTCACCGCCGCCGCACTGCTGGAACGGCAGGTCCTCAGCCGCCGCAACGTCGCCGAGATGTTCGGCAACGTCGGACGCCGGGTCAGCAACCTGACCACACGGCAACTGCTGCTGATCGACGCCGTGGAACGGCAGGAGACCGACCCCGAACTCCTGGAACGGCTCTACCGCATCGACCACCTCGCCGTACGGCTCCAGCGCAACGCCGACAGCCTCATGCTGCTCGCCGGTATCCGGGAGACCGACGTCGAGGCCAGGCCGATCACCCTCGCCGACGTCATACGCTCGGGCCTCGGCCGCATCGAGGGATTCCGGCGGGTGTCCCTGCGTTCCGAGACCGACATCACCGTGGGCCCCGACATCGCCGGCGACCTGACGCTGATGCTGGCCGAACTGATGGAGAACGCCGTCGCGTTCTCCCCGTCCGACACCACCGTCGAGGTGGTCGTCCGGCCCGGCACCGACGTCACCAAGGACGGCGGCGCACTGATCGAGATCATCGACCACGGCCTCGGCATGAGCGCGGAACGCCTCACCGAGGAGAACGCCCGCCTCGTCCGCCGTGAACGCCTCGACCTCGTCCCGACCAAGGTGCTCGGTCTCTTCGTGGTCGGCAACATCGCCCGCCACCTGGGCCTGCGCGTCACCCTGAGCCGCACACCGGGCGGCGGTGTGACCAGCACCGTGTGGATCCCCGCGACGCTCGCGCGGGTGCTGAGCCCCGGGGAGGCCGCACCGCCTCCCGCCGCCCTGGCCGGGCCCGTGGCGGTCCTCCCACCGAAGACCGCCGCGCCCGCGACGGCCACCCCGGCCACCCCCGAACGGCGGCCGGTCGCCGTGTCCACGACCGGTGACCTGCCCAGACGCGTCCCGCCCCGTGCGAACACCACCACCGGCGCCCCCGACGGGCACTCCCCGTCGACGACGGCCCGGCCACTGCGGCGGCGGGTGCGGGGCGCGACGCTCACCACGACCGCCACCGTCGACCGGAACATCCCCGCCGCGCGACAGCCCGCCGACGCCGACGCCGTCCGCGCGGAACTCGACGAGTTCGAGGCCGCCGTACGCAGGGCCGAACAGGACAGCGCCGCGCCGGCGGCCCCGGACACCGACCGCATGACAGCAGTACGAGAAAACCCCAGAAGGCCAGAAGGAGACGGGCAGTGACCATGTCGACAGATGACAGCACCCCCGAACAGGCGAAGCCCACCGATCTGCGCACCGCCGCGGCCGACTTCACCTGGCTGCTCGACCGTTTCGCCACGGAGACCGCCGGCGTCGTCGACGCCATCGCGGTGTCCTCCGACGGTCTGCTGATCGCGGTCTCCCAACTGCGCGACAGGGCGGACTCGGAGCGGCTCGCCGCGATCGTGTCCGGCGTCACCAGCCTCGCCGCCGGGGTCTCCGGCAACTACGGCCTCGGCGGCCTCAACAAGGTCATCATCGATCTGGAGGGCGGCCACGTACTGGTGTCCGCCATCGGAAACGGCGCCGTACTCGGCGTGGTCGCCTCCAAGGAGGCGAAACTCGGCAACATCGCCTATGAGATGACCCTCTTCGCCAACCGCGCCGGAGCAGCGCTCACCCCGCAACTGGTGATGGAGCTGAAGAACAGCGTCGGCGCCCCCGTGGTCGGCTGACCCATCCCGCGAGGCAGGAGGTCGTCATGGTGGCCGGTGGACGAGAACCACAGGAGACAGAGGAAGGGACTTGGGACGATGAAGAGGAGGCCGCGGTCGGCCGGGCTCCCGCGGTCCGACCGTTCCTGCTGACCGCCGGCCGGGTGTCGGGGGGAGGCGCGGCGGCACCGATCCCGATCGAGACCCAGATCGTGTCGACGGCGGCCGGGCTCAGCGTCCTCGGCAAACTCGCCTTCGAGCACCACGACATCGTCGCCGCCTGCCGACGGCCGCAGTCGGTCGCGGAACTGGCCGCCCGCCTGCGCCTGCACCTCAACGTCGTCCGCGTGCTCGCCGAGGACCTGTGTGCCGCAGGGCACCTGGCGATCTATGTGCCGCACGCCCGGGCCGCCCAGGACATCTCCGTACTGCGAAGGGTTATCAATGGTCTCCGTGCCGTCCCCGACTCACGGGGCACACTCCGCGACAGCGGTTGAACAGCCGCCGCTGCCGGTCAAGCTGGTCATCGCCGGCGGCTTCGGGGTCGGCAAGACCACCACCGTGGGGTCGATCTCGGAGATCCGCCCCCTCACCACCGAGGCCGCGATCACCGAGGTCGCCGCGGGTGTGGACGACCTCACGCACACGCCCGACAAGACCACCACCACCGTCGCCATGGACTTCGGCTGCATCACCCTCGACCCGACCCTGAAGCTGTACCTGTTCGGCACACCGGGCCAGGACCGCTTCGGCTTCATGTGGGACGACATCGTCGACGGCGCGGTCGGCGCCCTGGTCATCGTCGACACCCGCCGCCTCGACGACTGCTACGCGGCCGTGGACTACTTCGAACACAAGCGCATCCCGTTCGCGGTCGCCGTCAACGCCTTCGACGGAGAGGTCGAACACGACCTGGAAGAAGTGCGGTGGGCGCTGGACATCGCCGACCACGTACCGCTGACCGTCTTCGACGCCCGCCGGACCGGCTCGGTGCGGGACGCGCTGCTCGTCGTCCTCGACGTCGCCCTGTCCCGCGCCCAGGCGGCCGCGGCGACGTGACGGTGAGGGGGGCACGGCCTATGGTTCGACGATGTGCCGCAGATAGGCGTGCGGGTCGGCGAGATAGCGCCGCCAGTGATCCACGATGCCGAGCTCCTGCCAGGCGACCCGGCGCATGCCGTGCTCGCCGACCTCGATGATGTCCGCGCCCGGCAGGGCGGTGAGCAAGGGGGAGTGGGTGGCACAGACGACCTGGCCGCCCTCCCCGGCCAACCGGTCGAGGTGCCCGATCAGCTCCAGGCACGACGAGAAGGAGAGCGCGGCCTCCGGCTCGTCGAGAACATAGAGCCCCGGGTCGAGGAACTTCCCGCGGAGCGCCGCGAGAAAGCCCTCACCGTGGCTGACCGAGTCCGGCGAGAAACCCTCCCGGTCCAGGGCGTCCCACGCGGTCTCGGCCCGCAGGAAGAAGCCCTTGCGGGCCGACCAACTGGTCATCATGCGGCGCCCGCGTGAGGTCGCGTCGAACTTCATCCGCCCGCCGAGTTCCGACTTGCCCCGCGAGGGGGCGTGGCGCCAGTCGTGGGAGCCGCCGTACGAGTCCAGCCCGAACCCCTCGGCCAGCGCCTCGACCAGGGTCGACTTCCCCGAACCGTTCTCACCGACCAGAAAGGTCACCGGTGCGGTGAAGCGCAGCCCTTCGTCGAGCAGCTGGCGGACGCAGGGCACCGACCAGGGCCAGGCGTCCTCGTCGTACGAGGAGAGATGAGCGTACGCGCGTTCGACAATCACGGGACCAGTGTCGCTCACCAGGCGGAAGACGCATGCGCCGGCAGACAGTCGGCGTTGCGGAGACCTGACGGTGCGAGGAGAACCCAGGCCGGCTCAGATGATGTGCAGTCGCCGTGCCTCGCGGATCCACGAGGGGAACTCGGACAGCAGCCGGTCGTAGAGCTCTGTGTCCGGTACGCGGCTGATGTCGTCGACGGCGAAGAATCCGACGTTGTCGACGCGTCGGCCCGGGAGCGTGTCGAACCGTTCCAGGACGCCGTACTGAGCGCGTCCCAGTCCGACGAACTGCCAGAAGACCGGTTCGTCCACCGCCTCGCGCAGCTCGGTCTCGATCTCCTTGTTCCGGTAGACGCCGCCGTCGGAGAAGAAGAGAACCAGGGTCGGGGCCGCCGCCGGGTGTTCCCTGACGTAGGTCCGCACCTCGGCGATCACCTTCTGTTCCTCGTTCTGGATGCCGACCGCGCGCATGTCCACCTGGCCCGGCAGCAGTCCCTTCGGTGGCTTCTTGCGCCGGAACAACGCCAGTTCACCGACCCGGACATGGTGCTGGAGCCACTGCGGCAGGTCGCCCAGCGTGAGGTCCGGCAGCCGGGCCGGGTTCGACGCGAACGTCCATGCCTGCATCTCCCCGTCGTCGTCGAGCTGCGCGGCCACCGCGGCCATCCGCTCGACGACGTCGGCGACGACGCCCTTCGAGTACAGCATCGACATCGACCCGGAGGCGTCCAGGACCAGGATGACGCGCGCGGTCACCCCCTCCGCCCCGTGCTTGCGCAGACTGACGGCCACCTGCTCCTTGCGCAGGGAAAGCCGCTTGCGCATGTCCACCGGCAACCGCTCCTCGCCCTTGACGAGCCGCGGGGCGGGTGTCCCCGGGGCGGCGGGCGTGGGAGGGGGAGGAGGCGCGGGTGTGGCCGCGGAGGAAGCCGTCGGCGTGGTGGCGGCCGGGTCTTCGTCCACGCTGATCCCGAAGTCGGTGGCCAGCCCCGCGAGTCCGGACGCGTATCCCTGTCCCACGGCGCGGAACTTCCACTGACCGGCCCGCCGGTACAGTTCTCCGCCGATGAACGCGGTCTCCGTCGTCGCCTGCATCTCGAACAACGCCAGCTGCCCGCCCGTCGCGGCGTCCAGCAGCCGCAGCCGCAGACCGGACAACTGGCCGAAGGTACCGCCGTCCGCGGAAGCGCCGAGAACGACCCGGTCGATCCCCGGCTCCAGGGCCTCCAGGTCCACCCCGACGGTGTCCGTCGTCCCGGCACCGTCGCTCCGCTTGCCCAGGTGGCGCACGGCACCCGAAGCGTGCTGGGGCTGGTTGTAGAAGACGAAGTCCCCGTCGTCCCTCACGCGCCCGTCGGTGCCGAGCAGCAGCGCCGAGGCATCGGCGTCCGGCCCTCCGGGGCTCCCGGACCAGCCGAGCTCGACGTGCACCGCCTTGGCGGCGACGGGAAGGTTGCCGCCTTTGGCCATCGATGTTGCTGTCATGCGCCCAGTCTGCCCAGAGAACCCGCCACCGGGAAGCTTCGGCGGATCCGTTGACGGTCTTGGCCGACGGCACGCAGTACCAGCAGCGAGTGTCAGATCCATCATGCCTGTTCGGAGGCGGTTTCGGTAGGACGGAGCGCACGTCCGTTCGGGCTTGTCGCGGGTGGTGGTCCGCCCGCAGACTCGTCGTCATCCACTCTCCGACGTCCGTGTCGGCATCCGTTCCCGGCTGCCGGCGCGTTCGCTGTGCTGTCCCGTCGCGCGACGGGACGGGTCGGAGGGGGTGAGGGTACGAAGGGGGATCGATGGATCAGGACATGGTTCTGCGGGCGAAGGTCCAGCTGCTCAGCGCGAACCGGCGGGTGGTGCGCGGCGTCGAAGGGCTGTGGATCTACCGCCTGCTGACGCAGGTCGAGCCGGAGGTGTACGGGTCGAAGTTGGCGTACGTCCTGGTGGAGGCCAGCGCCTCGCCGCTGGTGCGGGAGCTGCCCGGGCAGCGGCTGGCCCTCCTGGACGAGGCGGTGGCGGTGGCGACGGCCCTCGACGCCGCGAACCCCTACCGCGCCAAGATGCTGGCCAGAGCGCTCGCCGCCCGACGGGAACTTGACGGCCCGCAGGCCATGTAGCGGCGGGAAACGCCCCATTGGATGCGCGTCAGGTCCGCGGCACACGCGGACCTGACGCGCACCACCAACGCCCCCTGGCGCTCAGACCGCCGCACTCTCCTCGGCGAGGAGCTTCTCCACGAACTCCTCGGCACGGCGGTCGAAGTCCGCGTACTGCGCCTCCCGTTCGGCGCCGGTGACCGCGTCGCCGACCAGGAGGTTGCCCTCGGCGTCGACGCGCTGCGGGCGCTCCTCCGCGTCGGTGAGAAGGCCGACGGTGGAGTGGGAGAAGCCGCAGTAGGAGGCGATGCCCTCGCTCAGACTGGTCTCGAGGACGCTCCGCATCCCCTCCACGAGGGGATCGTCGGCAGTGGCGCCGGCCAGGCCCAGCCACAGGATGCGTTTGCCGGCGAGGCGGGGCTCGCTGCGTCCGTAGGCGAACCCGTAGTTCCATACGCGGTCGATCCAGCCCTTGAGGATGGCGGGCACGCTCTGCCAGTACACCGGGAAGACGGCGACGACGGCATCGGCGTCGAGGACGCGCCGCATGTGCGCGTGCACCTCGTCCGAGTACCTCTTCTCCCGGTCGCCCCAGTCCGGCTGGTCCGCCACGTTCATCCGAGGGTCGAACCCCTCGGCGTGCAGGTCGAGAAGGTCGACGCGGTAGCCGGCGGCCTCGAGCCGGGCGGCGGCCCGCCCGGCCGTGTGCGCGGTGAGGGAATCGGTGCGGTGGTGTGCGACGACGACGAGTGCTGTGGCACGGCTGTCGGCTTGCGTCACGGTGTCTCCCGCTGGTCTCGGTCGGTCCGATGAACGACTCCAGTACAGCCCCGACGGCGTAGATGATCCATGGGAGATCCGCTCGGAAACATAGGAGATCGTCTACGATGTGCGCCGTGGATCCTCTGAGTTCGCTGCTGAGCGGCATCCGGGCCGAGGGCTCGGTCGTCTGTCACGCCGTACTGGCGGCGCCCTGGACCATCCGCTTCGCCGACGCCGCGCCGCTCGTCATGATCAGCGTGCTGCGGGGCGGTGGCACGCTGCTGCTCCCCGACGGAACGGAACGGACGATCGGTGCCGGTGACACCGCCATCGTGCGCGGACCCGAACCGTTCCATCTCGTGGACCACCCCACCACCGTGCGCGGGCCCCGTGCCGCGTACGAGATCGCCTGTTTCACCGAGAGTGCCGACTGCACCGCCCAGGAACTGGCCGGTATCCACTGGGGCGCCGACTCGCAGGAGGCGACCGCGTTGATCGTGGGCGCCTACCGCGCCTCGGGCCACCGCCATGAGCGGCTCCTGCGTGCCCTGCCTCCCGTCCTGGTGGTCGAGGAGGACGCCGAGGTCTGCGCCTGGCTGGAGACGGCCGCCGCCGACGCCGCCCAACACTCGGCCGGCTCACAGGCGTTGATGGACCGGCTCCTCGACTGGGCCCTGGTGTGCACCCTGCGCAGCTGGTTCGGCAAGGCGGGCGCCGACGCGCCCAGTTGGTACCGCGGCCTCGCCGACCCGGTCCTCGCGCCCGCCTTGCAGTCCTTCCACGACCGGCCCGCCGCACGCTGGACGGTGGCCTCCCTGGCCGCTCGCTCCGGCGTCTCACGGGCACTGTTCGCCAAGCGCTTCACCCTGCTGATGGGCCGTCCGCCGCTCGCCTACCTCACCGAATGCCGCATGGACGAGGCCGAAGTGCTGCTGTCCGACACCGACCTCGGCATCGCCGAGATCGCCAGGTCGGTCGGTTACGCCGACGCCTTCGGCTTCAGCGCCGCGTTCAAACGCCTCAAGGGCCTGAGCCCCAGCGGCTACCGCGCCACCACGGCCGCAAGGCCGGGTTCTCTGCTACCGGCAGACCGACCCTTGTCAGTGAATCCTCGGCCTCACTTGCCGTAGTAGGCGTTGTGGATCGAGATCGTCGACCTGTTGCCCTTCCTGTCGATGATCTCGGCGCGGAGGGAGATCCCCTTCCCCTTCGCCGGGTTCTTCACCGTGATCCCTCCGTTCCGGACTTCGGTCTTCTTCCAGGTCCTGCCGACGTCGTACGAGACGTACACCGACAGCGACTTGAGGTTCCGGCCCCTCGCCGCGCCCAACCGTACGGGCTCCCGGACCGGCGGCACCGGCCTCGGCCTGACCATCGCCACCGGTCAGGCCCGCCTGCTCGGCGCCCGCCTGACGTTCCGCAACCACCCGGAGGGGGGCGCGGAGACGGAGCTGCGCCTGCCCCCGGACTGACCCGCCGGGCTGACCCGCCGGGCTGACCCGCCGGACTGACCCGCCGGACCGACCGCCGCCGGACGGGTCGAGGTCTGACGGCACGGCGAAGGCGCCCCCTCCTTGATATACGTCCCGGCCGCGCCGAGCAGGCCCGGTGGGAGGGTCGCCGCCACCACGGCGGCGACCCCGAACCCCCAGCGATCAGGTGCGGGTCCAGCGCTGGCTGCCGCTGTTCGAGCAGGTGGAGATCTGGATCGGGGTGCCGTTGGCGGTGCCGCCCGACGCGGTGTCGAGGCACAGGCCGGACTGGACGCCGACGATGGTTCCGTCGGAGTTGAGGCGCCACTTCTGGTTGTCCCCGCCCCAGCACCCGTAGATCTGGACCTTGGTGCCGTTGCCGGTCCCGGCCGCGTCCAGACACTTGTTGCCGTAGACCCTCAGTTCGCCGGCCGCGGTGTACGTCCACTGCTGGTTGGTGCCGCTGTGGCAGTCCCACAGTTGGACCTGGGTGCCGTCGGCGGTAGCGCTACCGGGCACGTCGACACAGCGGCCCGAACCGACGCCCTTGACCGGTTTGGCGTCCGAAGGCGGCGTGGGGGTACCGCCGTTCAGTGCGTTGAGGACGGAGGTGTAGGCGGGCTTCTTGCTTCCGTCGCGGTTGAACAGCAGCGGCGAGTGCTCCGGTCGCCAGGAGTCGGAGTCGCGCACACCCCAGACGGTGATGCCGAGGCAGCGCGGGACGGCCAGGCAGTCGTTGACCACGTTGGCGTAGGTCGTGCCCGAGGCGCCCTGGATGTCGAGTTCGGTGATGGCCACGTCGACGCCGAGGGCGGCGAAGTTCTGCAGGGTGGTGCGGAAGTTGCTGTTGTACGGGCTGTCGTTGTTGAAGTGCGACTGGAAGCCCACGCAGTCGATGGGCACGCCACGCTGCTTGAAGTCCCGGACCATGGAGTACATCGCCTGGGTCTTGGCCCAGGTCCAGTTCTCGACGTTGTAGTCGTTGTAGCAGAGCTTGGCGGCCGGGTCGGCGGCACGCGCGGTGCGGAAGGCGACCTCGATCCAGTCGTTGCCGGTGCGTTGCAGGTTGGAGTCGCGACGGGCTCCCGAGTTGCCGTCGGCGAAGGCCTCGTTCACGACGTCCCACTGAACGATCTTGCCCTTGTAGTGCGCCATCACGCCGTTGATGTGGCCGATCATCGCCTGGCGCAGGTTGCTGCCGCTGAGGCTCTGCATCCAGCCGGGCTGCTGGGAGTGCCAGGCCAGGGTGTGGCCGCGCACCTGCTTGCCGTTCTGCACCGCCCAGTTGAAGACGCGGTCGGCGCCGGAGAAGTTGAACTGACCCCGCTGCGGCTCGGTGGCGTCGATCTTCATCTCGTTCTCGGCCGTCACCGAGTTGAACTCACGGTTCGCGATCGTCGTGTACGCGGAGTCGCCCAGCCTGCCCGAGGCGATGGCGGTACCGAAGTAGCGGCCGCTCTGCGCCGCCGCGGCGCCGAGCGTGCTCTCGGCGGCGTGTGCGGTCGGCGGCGCGACCAGCGCGGCGGCCGCGGCGAGCACGCCGACGAACAGTGCCGGCAGCAGGCCGCGGATCTTGCGGCGGACACCTGGTCCTGGAAGGGCGTACAAGCCCATGACTGTGCCTCCAAGGTAGAGATCACGGAATGGCTGTAGCGCGGGGGAACGTCTCGACACGGGTATGGGGGGGACTCCATAGCGGCTCGCCGACGCGGTCGAGGGCACGGTTTCTGGTCGGCTTCCCGACACGGATGATTGAGGGATTGACGATGAATCGTCAATACTCGCCACACAAAAAGTTTCAGCTTTCGCTTCGAAACATTCGGAAACCCGCAGGGTGGCGGGAGCGCACCTTCGGGGCCGCCGACCGTCGAACGGCATAGGCCTCGGGTCGAGTCCGGAGCAGGCGCGCGGAAACCTCTGGCGCCGCCCTCAACTGCCGTCCTTCACACTCCTGGGTCGGGAAGCCGTGTGGGGACTGCCGGTCTGACGCCGGTCGGATTCCCGGCTCGGCAAGCTCGAGGAAGAGGCCAGTTTGTAGACAGATCAGCCAGAGCCCTTGACCGCAGGGCTCCGCATTCCTAGGTTGTGGCGTCAAAGATTCTGGGAAATCTTCGAAACTTTCGAGACCGGCAAGGAGGCAATCCGACTTCACGTGCCGACCGCAGGTCGTTACGCCTCGTCGCGCTGCTTCTTGGCGATGGCCGCGAGGTCGGCACGGCGGACGACCCGTCCCCCCGCCCCCCAGGTCCCGTCGGGCTGCTCGTGCACCAGCACCCATACCCGCGGTGCGTCCGTCCGGGAGAGTCCGGCCGCCGACAGGACGACCTCGGTGGCTTCCGCCACCAAGCCGGCGGTGCCCTCCGCGGAGAGCACTCCCTGGGGGACCGTGACGTCGACGAGGAAGCGGGACGCGTCATCCTCGGCGGTGGTCTGGGCCCCTTCGGGCAGTTCGACGAGGTAGCTCCACAACTGGGCGCGGAAGAACGACGCGTCGGGCGCCCCCTCCCAACGCAGCAGGGCAGCGGCCAGATCGCGCTGGACGGACTTGCGGCCCTCCTCGGTGAGGGAGTGTGCCGGAGCCGTGAGCCGGATCATCGACATGCCGAGTTCTCCCTTGTCGGCCGTGCGCACCACCCAGCGCCGCACGGCAAGATCTACGACGGTCGTTCACGACCAGGCCGACACGACGGTGACGTGAGAGACACCCGGAGGACCCCGGTCCTGAGACCCGCCACTTCATCGCGCGAACGCATCGTAGCCGGTTCACCATCTCGTTCGATCACCACCTCTCTCCCGCTTCCGCACCTGATGCCGGCAAGCCCAGGGCGGCCCTGTAGGAGCCCCCGTTGTCAGTGGCGCCTGCAAGGCTTGGTCGGATGAACGGCGACGAGCAGCTGCTGAACGGCCGGGTGTACGGCGCGGAGCACGACGACCCCCACCCCGGCCCGCTCCCACACCGGACCTACGCCGCACTCGTCGGCGGACCCCTGGACGGTCTGCTGCTGGACATCCACGGCTGGCGAACCGAAGAAGTCGACGACGGCGCGGCCCTGTCCACCGAACTCGGACGCTGGCCCGGCGGCCGCGCCCTGTACGACCCCCGCCCCGGTGAACCCCGCACGCCGGGCCCGGGTGTGAGCTGCCGCTTCTACTACTCCGGCGACACCCCCTGACCGTCAGCGGCCCGACCACGGCGGGTCAGCCGCGACGTCGGCGGCTGCTGTCGAACGCAACCGGGCCGCGAGCCGCTGCGTCGATCACTGACGGAACTTCAGACGCACGTCGATGAAGGAGTGAACGATGTTACGGACGAGCGGCCCTCTTGCCTCTGCGATGAACCGGCGCACGCTGCTGGTGGCCGGTACGGCCACCGCCACAGCCCTGCTCACGACCCCGCCCGCTCGCGCGTCCGACGGTGTCACCGACGGTCTTCGCGCGCTGGAGGGGCAGTACGGGGCCCGGCTGGGGGTCTACGCCCACCATGTCCGTACCGGAAAAACGATCCGGCACCGTGCCGACACACTGTTCCCGATCTGTTCGCTGTTCAAGACGCTCGCCGCGGCGGCGGTGCTGCGCGACCTGGACCGCGACGGCGAGGTGCTGTCCCGCCGGATCCACTACACCGCGGCCGACCTCCTCGAGAACTCGGACGTGACCAGGGAGCACCTGGCCACGGGCATGACGATCGCCGAGCTGTGCGACGCCACGATCCGCCACAGTGACAACACCGCCGGCAATCTGCTCCTGCGCGAACTGGGCGGCCCCACGGCGATCACCCGTTTCGCCCGGTCCCTCGGTGACCCGGTGACCCGGCTGGACCGGTGGGAGACGGAGCTGAACTCGGGCGAGCCGTGGCGGATCACGGACACCACCAGCCCGCGCGCGATCGGCCGCACCTACGCCCGGCTCGTCCTCGGCGACGCGCTCAGCCGGCCCGACCGCGCGCTCCTCACCCACTGGCTGCTGCACAACCAGACCAGCGGCACCCGCCTGCGCGCGGGTCTGCCGTCCTCATGGGCCGTCGCGGACAAGACGGGTGGCGGTTCCTACGGCACCAACAACAACGTGGGTATCGCCTGGACCGAGGACGGCACCCCGCTGGTCCTCTCCATCATGTCCCGCAAGTTCGACCAGGACGCCACGACGGAGAACAAGCTGATCGCGGACACCGCCCACCTCCTGGCCGGCGCCCTGCGCTAGCACCGCCTGCCGCACATCTCCGTAGGCAGACAGACAGGCCCGGCCCTGACGCGAGCGTCAGGGCCGGGCCCACGGGCGGTTCTCAGGAGACGGTGAACATCTGGTGGTCGCCGCCGTCGAACGGGCGTTGCTCCAACTGGTCGCCCTGGGCGTTGCCCGCGGTGAGATAGAGACCGCTGTGGCGGTTGAGGAGCCGGACACGGCCGTCGCCCGCGTCCTCGGCCAGCCATTCGTCGTTGGTGTTCGCGTTGGCCTCGTAGGTGTACTGGATCGCCTTCGCGCCCGCGTCGCGCGACGCGTACCGGATGACGACGTCCCTGCCACTGGCCTGGTTGACGATCCGTGTGTATCCGTCGTCGAGGGGCACGAACGCGAAGCGCTGGTTGGCGCCGCCGGTGCTGGGCCAGCGGATGATCGCGGCGTCGTTCGCGAGGCTCGCGCTCCTCACGTCGAGTACGTGGTTGCTGCCGGCGATGGTCACCGTGCGGTTGCCGGTGGGGAAGGCCGCGACCTTGGTCAGTCTGACCGCGTGGCCGCCGCCCGCGACCGCCGGGACGCTCAACGTGTCACCGGCCTGGATGACCTTGCTGGTGCGGGTCAGGCCGTCGGGACCGTCGGTGATGATCTCCGCGTGCCAGGTACCGGAGCCGAGGAACGTCGTCGGGTAGCTGATGGTGGTGGCGCCGCCGCGCCTGAGCGCGCCGACGAACCACCGGTCACCGCTGCGGCGCGCGATGACCCCTCCGGTGAGCGGGTCGCCCGAGACGTACTTCGTCTCGTCCCACACGGTCGGCAGCATACGCAGCCACCGCTGTGCCTCGGGACGGGCCTGGTAGTCCGAGATACGGCCGCCGGGCAGCATGATGCCGCTGTCCAGGAGTACGCCGAGGGCGAGTTCGGCTCCGTCGCTGTTCGGGTTGCCCTGCTGGAAGCTCATCGGCGAGTAGTCGGCCGGGCCGAGGACACCGCGCGTGAACGGGAGGGCGGCCACGTGCCCGATGTTCCGGCCACCGGGGTATTCCTCGCCCCGGACGGCCTCGTTGGTCAGCACGTGCGGCCAGGTGCGGTGGACGCCGACGGACAGGCGCGAGCCGTGCAGGTCGACCATCAGCTTGTAGCGGGCGGTGTCGGCCAGGGTCGCGTCGTACCACTGCTGTCGGGCTTGGGACTCGGACCCCATGAAGTCCATCTTGACGCCGGCGACACCCCACCCTGTGATCTTGGTGAACTGGGTGTCCCGCTCGGCGGCGGTGTCCAGGTCCTGCCAGTGGTACCAGAGCATGATCCGCACGCCGCGCTCCCGAGCGTAGGTCACGAGCTCGGGGATGATCGCCTGGTTGTCCTTCCACCCGTCGTCGACCAGGAGATAGGGCCAGCCCTGCGAGGAGGCGTAGTCGGCCCACTGCTTGAGCTTGGTCAGATCGCGCTGGGTGTTCCACATGCCGTCCAGCCATGGCCACGCGGCGATACCCGGCTTGATCCACGAGGTGTCGGAGACCTTCGACGCGGGCGCCACGTCGTCGACCAGCGTGGACTCCACGACCGTCGCCGTGCTGCCGATGGCGGCGGTGCGCCAGGCCGTGGCGAACGCGCCGGACCGCACGATCTGCGCGTCGGCCAGCGCGACGGTGAACCGGTCGGTGCCCTGGGTGTGCGTGAACCGGCCACCCGAGTAGCCGCCGTCCACACCGGACTCGGCGAGCAGCACCCGCGCGCCGTTGGACTGCTGGGCGAACATGCCCATGTCGTAGGAGCCCGTCGCCACGTCGGCGACCGAAGAGGTCACATAGCCCCTTTCGTGATCGGCGCTGAACTCCTGCCGGGACAGCTGGGCGTCGGCCGGCAGATCGAACGAGGTCGCCTCGCGCAGCACCGTCGCACCCGACGGCAGCTCGTAGCGCAGCGCCATGCCGTCCGGGGAGGTGCGGACGTGCACGGTCATCCGCGCGGAGCCCTTCGCGAACACCAGTCTCGTCTCGGTCGCGGACCGCGTCCGGACACGGGACTTCCCCGCTTGGACCTCGTAGGTGGAGGTGACGGGCGCATCCGTGCGGCTGACGAAGTCCAGTCCGGTGGTGAAGTCGACCTGGCTGGTCACCAGACCGATCGGAGCGGGTGTCAGTGCCTGGCGGCAGTTCCAGGTCGCGCCGAGCGAGAGGGCGCCGTTCGCGTCCAGCGCGACGGTGGCGCGTACGCCGTCACAGCCGGTCTGTGCGACACCGGGCTGGACCGAGGTCCAGCTTCCCGGCGTGGCGGCGGATGCGGGCACGGCGGTCACCGTGCCGAGGACGGCCAGGACGGCGGTGGCCGTCCCGGCGACTCGGGTACCGCTTCGTCGAGGGACTTTCATGCGGCCTTCCTGATTACCGGGCGTGGGAGGGGAATCGATCAGGCCCAGGGGCCGACCGCCTTGAAGGAACTGTCGGCGCGGAAGGTGGCGTTGTCCTGGAAGGTGTCCAGGCGCAGCTCGTAGTTGTAGTGGCGGAGGTAGCGGCCGGGGTAGTTGTACGACTCCAGGCTGACCGAACCGGTGGCCGAGCCCGACCGGGCGCAGTAGGTGGCGTCCTTGTTGAAGAGGGTCGTGCCGTTGCTGGCGTCGGCGCGGATCCGGAGGTCTTTGTGGCGCAGGTAGCGGCCGGAGGCGTCACGGAACGAGTAGCAGCTTCCGTCGGCCAGACCGGGGACGATCGTGAAGGTGGCGCTCTGCTTGACCGCCGTCGTGCTGGAGGACGTCACCGGGTCGAGGTAGCCGAGGCTGTCGGAGCGTACGGCGGCGTAGCGGCCGGGGAAGTTGACGGACTGGAGCGAGCGGGTGGTGTTCGTCGGCAGGGCGATGCCGCCGGAGACCGGGGCGATGCTGCTCAGGGTGGGGACGACCGTCTTGATCAGGCCGTCGGCGTCGAACTCCATCTTGTCGATGGTGGTTTCGCGGTGGGTGCCGTCTCCGCCGGGGATGGCGAAGCGGTGGTAGGCGATGTACCAGTCGTCGGTGCCCGGTACCTGCACCACGGAGTGGTGGCCGGGGCCCTTGATGCCGAGCGAGAGGTCCTTCTCCAGGATCACGCCCCGCTTGGTCCAGGGACCGGTGGGCGAGGAGCCGGTGGCGTAGGCGACCCGGTAGTTCTCGTCACGTGTGTCGTTCTCCGACCACATGAAGTAGTAGGTGCCCTTGCGCTTGACGACGAAGGAGCCCTCCCTGTAGCCGCTGGGGGTGATGTTGGTGACCTTGGAGGCGTCGAAGGAGACCATGTCGTCGTTCAGGGGAACCACGTACGCCTGGCCGTTGGCGAAGTAGAGGTAGGACTGGCCGTCGTCGTCGGTGAAGACCGCCGGGTCGATCATCTGGCCCGAGTAGGCGCCGCGGGCGATCAGCGGCTTGCCCAGGGGGTCCTTGAACGGGCCGGTGGGCGAGTCGGAGACCGCGACGCCGATGTTCCCGTCGGCGGAGTAGTAGAAGTAGTACTTCCCGTTCTTGGCGGTCATCGTCGGGGCCCAGGCCCGGCTGTTGGTCCACGAGATGTCGGGACCCAGGTCCAGGATGACGCCGTGGTCCGTCCAGTGGACCAGGTCCTTGGAGGAGTACGCCTTGAACTGCGTACCGCTCCAGTTCGCGAAGCCGTCGGTGGTCGGGTAGATGTAGTAGGTGTCGCCGAAGCGGACGATGTTCGGGTCGGCGGTGAGCCCCGGCAGAACCGGGCTCCTGATGACCAGCGCCTCCACCGTCCAGGTGCGCTTCGTTCCGTCGGAGCCGGTGACCTCGTACGTCACGGGCTCGGTGAAGTCGCGGGGGGTGCCGGAGGCCGGGCTGATGGACGCGCCCTGGGCGAGGGTGAACTGCGGGGCGAGCGCGGTGAGGTCCGTGCCCTCCTTCACCGGCAGCGTGATCTTGCTGCGGGTGTCGTCGATGAGGGCGTCGATCTTCAGCGAGGGATGGGTGACCGCGGCGATGTGCGTGGTGTTCCCGCTGATCTCGAGGACCTCGCCGGGCGCCAGCGCGCGGTTGTAGACCCTGAAGTCCCTCATCTTGCCCTTGAAGAGCTTGTCACCGCTGTAGAGGGACTTGCCGATGTAGTTGGCCGTGGTGATGCCGGAGCCGATGGAACCGGGGGTGGTGGTGACCGACGTGTTGCGGGCCACCTCCACGCCGTCCTGGTACAGGACGCCCGTGGTGCCGGTCTGTGTGTAGGTGACGTGCTTCCAGACGGAGCGCGGCAGCGCGTCGGTGGTCCGGGTGTTCTGCTCGGTGGAGAAGGCCCCGGAGGCGATGGCGGTCCGGAACGTGTTGCCGGTGGTGAACAGGTACCCGTTGCCGGCTCCGTTGGCGGAGTTGCCGAACCCGTAGAGGAAGTACGGCGTGGCCTGGCCCGCGTCGATCTGCACGTCCATCGAGACGGTGATCGAGTTCATGCCGCTCATGATGTTGTCCGGCACCTTGATGTAGGTGTCGGAGCCGTTGAACGTGAGCCCTTCCCCGGAACCCGACCAGCCGGCGGTTCCGTTCACCGTTCCGTTCCGGCCGTTGCCCGAGGCGTCCGCCGCCACGGTTCCCGAGGTGGCGTCGAGCTTGTACCAGAGAGCCAGACCATCGGTGATCTCCGCTGCCTGGGCGGGGGCCGCCGGGCCGGCGACGCCCACCAGGAGCGAGGCGGCGGCCACGGCGGCGACAGCGCCCGGTCGGAATCTCCTGCGGCCCTGAGGTCTCAGGCTGAACATCGGTTCACATCCCTCTTGTTTCGAACGGTGTTCGACATGTCGGACAGCTTGCTTGGGTGGGCGGGTGTATCGGGACGGCTTGTGGAAGGGAGGAAGCCGGCGCCTCCCGCGCCGGTGGGGCGCGTCGGGGGCGAAGGGCACCGCGGAGGCGCCGGCATTCCTGTTCCGTGCGGGTCAGTTCGTCACGCGGAAGGTGGCGTCTCCGCGTGCTGTCGCGGTGGTGATCGGGTCGAGCTTCAGGTAGTACGCGTAGTGGCGGATGTACCGGTCGGGGTGGTTGTACGACTGGAACGAGGACCAGCTGGAGTCGGCGAGGCCGGCGACCTGGTTGAAGGTGGCGTCGGCGGCGAACTGGGCGGTGCCGTCGTTGCGGACCAGCTGGAAGTCGTAGTTGGCGTGCCGCAGGAAGTAGCCGGGGTAGTTCACCGACTCGAAGGAGACGGTGCCGGAGCCGGCCAGGCCGGGTCGCAGCCGGAACTGGGCGTCAGGACCGGTGATGTTCTGGTCGATGCGCACGTCGAAGTTGGCGTGCCGCACGTACCGGTCCTGGAAGTTGAACGACTGGAGCCGCTTGACCGGGGTGCTGGGCCAGCGTGCGAGGACGCGGGACTCCTCGGCGGCCGTGAGGTTCAGGATCGAGCCGTGCCGCTTCTTGTTGACGCCCATGTTGTAGCTGCCCGATGCCGGGAGCTGGTAGGTGCCGACAGCGGAGGGATTGGTCGTCGTGACCGGCATGTACCCGCCGCGGGTGGCGTACTGGTCGAGGTACAGGGTCCACTCGTTGCGGTCGCGGAACTTCATCCACATCGGACCCTCGACCGCCGTGCCGGTCGTGCCCGTCGCGCCGGTCAGGCCGATGCCGGAGAGGTTGCCGAGGTTCGTCCACGTGCCGAGGATCGAGTTGCTGCCTTCGATGGTGATCTCGCCGTCACCGGAGGCCCGCACGTAACGGTAGTCTCCGACGCCGGCCGGGACTTCGACGATCTGGGTGTCGATGAGCTCCTGGGTACCGGGACGGTCGATGTAGATCTGGGGCGTGGTGATGGTGCGGAAGTCGCTGGTGCGGGCGTAGAAGATGCGGTGCTTGGTCTTGCCGTTGAGGGGCACGTTCGTCGCCCAGTACAGGACGTAGTCATTGGTCTCGGGGTTCCAGATCGCCTCGGGCGCCCAGGCGTTGCGTCCGTCGGGGATCGCGCCGGCCACGTTGAGCAGCCATGGCTGCGACCAGTTGACCAGGTCCGTCGACTCCCAGACCACGATGCTGCGGCTGCCGTTGTTGATGGAGCCGTCCACGGTCGACCCGCAACCCCAGCACAGGTCGGTCGCGATGATCCAGTACTTGCTGCCGTCGGGCGATCTCACCAGAGCGGGGTCGCGTACCCCCTTCGTGCCGACGGTGGAGCGCAGGATCGACGCTCCGTCGTTGAGGTCGTTCCAGTGCAGGCCGTCCGTGCTGTGGGAGAGGTACATCTGCTGACCGGTCGCCCCTTCACCGGTGAAGTGCAGCATCAGGTAGCCCGGGTCTGCCGCGCTCGCCCGCTCCGGTGTGATCAGGATCTGGGACGTGAGGAGCAGGCATGCGGCGAACAAGATCGCCCACAGCCTGGAGAGAAGAGCGGACATGTACATCTCCTGTCGTTCTGCCAGTGCCGCCGTCGAGCGTGGAGGGCCCACCCCGGGGTGGGCGGGGAAGCTCGGTCTCGGTGTCGACGGGACGGAGCGGCTGCCGCGCGACGGGGGGAGGGGCGACTGGGTCCGGGTGACGGTGTGTCTGCCGTGCGCGGTGCGCCTCACCGTGGGTGACGGGGGGCCTTGGCACAGGGCGCCGGTGTGCTTGTGGTGACGGCTTGCGGGGTGATGGCACGGTTGCCGCCGGGGTGGGGCGGCCGCGGCGCCGCGGTGAGTGGGCGGTTGTCGAATACGAGCGTGCGGGGGCGCGGTGCGGCGAGACGGCCTCCCAGCCCTCGACGGACGGGCGACCGTCCGTGGCCGACTCCTCGGTCCTCAGTGCGAGTTGTCCGATAAATCGAACGTTGTTCGTAAGGTCGGGCAGACGTTAAATGTGGGGAGCGGGGTGCGTCAATACTTCCGACAGCGGTAGTCCGTGGACCTGAGAAGGCCGGTCGCGGTAGGTGAAGGGGCCACGCATGGCGTCTTTGCTCACCCTGCGGCCGTGAGGCAGCCCGCTCGGGTTCTGCTCCAGACATTGCATGTCTACGGATGAACAAATAGCAACTTATCTACCTAGAACGGCATCTTCTGATTCCGTCGAGAGCACTTTCATCCACTTACCCGTTGACACAGGGCTGTTGCGTCATCGAACTTCTTGCGTAACATCCGGCGCCTTGGAGCCCTGAGGGAGCCCGCGCCAGAAGGGCCTGGAGACCGAAGGTCCTCGGGCTGCCCACCTCCTGCCTCAACCCGAACCACAGAGCCAACCGAACAGGGAGTCAACATGCCGTCAGGAAGACTGTCCCGTCGCGCGCTTCTGGGTGCTGTCGGCGCCGCCGCGGCCACGACCGCCCTGCCCGTGATGCCCGCGCTGTCCCCCCTGCTCGCGGAGGCGGCCGCGGCGGACGCGCAGACCAACCTGGAGAAGCTGGCGAACATGCGGTTCGGCATGTTCAACCACTTCAGCCTGGGCACGTTCACCAACGAGGAGTGGGCCGCGCCCAACCAGAACCCCGCCCTGTTCGCCCCCACGGCCGTGGACTGCGCGCAGTGGGCGGACGCTGCCGCGGCGGCGAAGATGAGCTACGGCATCCTGACCACCAAGCACCACGACGGCTTCGCGCTGTGGCCGAGCGCCTACGGCACCCAGAACGTCGCGAACAGCTCCTACAAGCAGGACGTGGTGAAGGCGTACTGCGACGCCTTCCGCGCGAAGGGGCTCCGGGTCGCGTTCTACTACTCGATCTGGGACCGCACCTTCGGTGTCGAGGCGTGGGAGAGCCGCCACAAGGTGTCCGGCCTGGAGATCACGGACGCCATCCAGCCCGCCGACATGACCTTCATACTCGGGCAGATCACCGAACTGCTCACCAACTACGGCACCATCGACATGTTCATCACCGACGGCTACGCATGGCAGATGGGCCAGCAGGCCATCTCCTACCAGCGCATCCGCGAGCACGTGAAGTCGCTCCAGCCGGACATCATCATGATCGACCACGGTGCCCTGTCGGTGCCCTGGCTCGGCGACGCGATCTACTTCGAGGAGCCGCTGGGCGTCTCGGCGCCGGCCGGAAACACCTACGCCGCCACGCAGGGGCAGACGATCAGCAACGGCTGGTTCTGGCACCCGCACACGCCGACCCAGGACCCGATGAGCAAGGACGCGATCCTCTCCCACCTGGCGGACCTGGAGCCGAAGTACACCTCGTTCATCCTCAACTGCCCGCCCAACCGCAACGGCAAGCTGGACACCAACATCGTCAACCGGCTCGCCGAAGTCGGAGCGGCCTGGAGCCCCGACACCTCCCGGCCGCCGCTGCCCACCCAGCCGCTGCGCGCCGAGCACCCCGTGACACCCGTCAGCGCCTACGCGACCGGGTTCCGCGACCGCGAGGGACCGCTCAACGCCATCGACGGACTGAGCGACAGGGGCTACGAGACCTGCTGGTCGACGTGGGGACTGCCCAACGCCCTGCCCCACTCGATCACGATCGACCTGGGCGGGGTGTGGAGCAACGTCTCCACTCTGGAGTACCTGCCCAAACAATGGGGCCGCACCGACTCGACCGACGGCGACATCACCTCGTACACCATCTCCACCAGCACCGACGGCACGAACTTCACCCAGGTCGCCACCGGCACCTGGGCCGGCAACCGTGCCCCCAAGGTGGTCGAGTGGTCGGCCCGGAACGTCGGCTTCGTGCGGATCCAGGCCAACGCGGCCACCGGCGGCTACGCCAACATGGGCGGCGTCCACATCGGCGGCCGGACGGCCAAGCCGGCCCTGCTGTCCACCACGCTGCCCGGAGACGGCACCACCTACCGGCTGGTCGCCCGGCACAGCGGCAAGGTCGCCGACGTGAAGGGCAACGGCACGGCGAACAACACCCCCGTTCTGCAGTGGCCGTGGCTCGACAAGGCGAACCAGAAGTGGACCTTCGCCAAGACCGGCGACGGCTACTACGAGATCAAGGGTGTGGGCAGCGGCAAGCTCATGGAGGTGCAGGGGCTCTCCCGTGCCGACGGTGGCACCGTCGGCATCTGGTCGGACGACAACGTCCCCCAGCAGCACTGGGCCGTCACACCCACCGGTGACGGCTACTACTTCCTCACCAACCGCTACAGCGGGCTCTGCCTCGCCGTCGACGAGGGCAGCACCGCCGACGGAGCCGCCCTCGAGCAGCAGCCGTACACGTCACTGACGCGCCAGCAGTGGCAGATCGTCGCCCTCTGACCATCCCGACGGCGGGCGTCGAGTACGTCGACGCCCGCCGTCGGCGCTGAGGCGGGACCGCGCGGGATGGACCGGACGAGCGGGGGAGATGTCGCCACAGGCGAGGCGACCGTCACTCCGTTCGACGATCGGGATCGACGTCGGGGCCGGGGGCGGGACCGCCTTCCACGGGGCGGAAGCATGCCGTCACCGTCTTGCCCTGCCGCTGGCACCGGATCCCCCACTCGTCGGCGAGCTTCCGCACGATGGCCACTCCGCGGCCCGAGACCTCACCCGGCTCCGGTTCGCGCTGGCGCGGCAGCGTCGGGTCCTCGTCGTGGACACTCACATGGAGGCAGTCGCCGTCCCAGGTGAGGACCAGATGTGCGTCGCTGTGCGCGTGGATGTGCGCATTGGTGATCAGCTCGGACACCGCCAGCACGATGGCGTCCACGGTGTGCGGCTCGGTGGCGGCCCAGTCCAGGGACTCCAGACGCCTGCGTGTCCACTCCCGCCCCGCGCGTACTCCCTTGGACATCGGGAACGAGTGCGCCCACCCCATCGCCTTCACCGCCACTGCTCCGGCTCCTTCCCCTTCGACCGTCCCGGCACGTGCACACACCGTGTACCCGGCACCCGACGCGACAGGCATGGGACCCCCGTGAGCCGAGACCGGGATCAGGCCGCGGCGAGCTCCCGTTCGCGGTCAGGCGTCTGGACCTTCGGGTTCTTGTTCGGCAGCGACAGCCGGAAGACCTTGCGCCACGCGGAGAACACCTGCTTGGGCAGCGGCCCGCTGACGTACTCCAGCTCGTACTTCTCGAACAAGGCGCGCACCTTGACCGCGACCTCGGCGTACCGGTTGCTCGGCAGGTCCGGGAACAGGTGGTGCTCGATCTGGTGCGACAGGTTGCCGGTCATGAAGTGCATGGCCTTGCTGCCGCTGATGTTCGCCGAGCCCATCATCTGGCGCAGATACCACTGGCCGCGTGTCTCGCCCTTGATAGACCGGCGTTCGAAGACCTGCACACCCTCGGGGAAGTGCCCGCACATGATCACCGAGTGGGACCAGATGTTGCGGACCAGGTTCGCGGTGAACGTCGCGGCGAGCGTGGTGAGGAACGACGGGCCCGACAGCAGCGGGTGGATCACGTAGTCCTTGAGCACCTGCTTGCGGATCTTGCGGCCCACGGCCCTGGCCCGCGCGCGGAACTCCGGGTCCTTGCGGCGGCGCTTGCGCAGGTTCTTGCCGAGCTCCAGGTCGTACGCCGCGATGCCGTACTCGAAGAAGCAGGCGTTGATGAAGTTCCACACCGGCTGGCCGAGGTGGAACGGGTACCACCTCTGGTCCTCGTCGACGCGCATGATGCCGTAGCCGAGGTCGTTGTCCTTGCCGATCACGTTGGTGTACGTGTGGTGCAGCTCGTTGTGCGAGTGCTTCCACTGGTCGGCCGGCGAGACGTGATCCCATTCCCAGGTGGTGGAGTGGATCTTCGGGTCCCTCATCCAGTCCCACTGGCCGTGCAGGATGTTGTGGCCGATCTCCATGTTGTCCATGATCTTCGCCACGGACAGACCCGCGGTGCCGATGATCCACGCGGGCGGGAAGAACGAGAACAGCAGCACACCCCTGCTGACCAGCTCCAGCTTGCGCTGCGCCGAGATGACCTTGCGGATGTAGGCGGCGTCCTTCTCGCCGCGGCTCGCGATCACCTCGTCGCGGATCGCGTCCAGCTCGCGGCCGAGCTCCTCGATCTGCTCCGCGGTCAGATGGGCGGTGGGGTCGATGGCGGTCAAGGTGCTCCTACCGTTCGATGTCGCAGGGGCCCGCCGCGGCGGACACGCAGGTCTGGATGAGGACGCCCGGCTCGGCCTCGGTGATCTCGCCGGTGCGCAGGTCGCGGACGGCGCCCGCCTTGAGCGGGGTGACGCAGCCGAAGCAGATGCCCATGCGGCACCCGGACGGCATGAGCACGCCGGCCTCCTCGCCGACGTCCAGCAACGGCGTCGCGCCGTCCGCGTCGACGGTCCTGCCGGTGGTGCTGAACGTGACCTCGCCACCGCCACCGTCGCCGGTGACGACGACGCCGGGGCGGAAGCGTTCGGTGTGCAGGCGTTCCGCGACGCCGTGCCTGCTCCAGTGCTGCTCGGCGGCGTCGAGCAGACCCGCGGGACCGCAGGCCCAGGTCTCGCGCTCGGCCCAGTCGGGCACGAGCTCGTCGAGGCGGGCGATGTCGAGCATGCCGTCGGTGTCGGTGTGCAGCTCGGTCAGACGCAGCTTCTTGTCCGCGACCAGGTCGTGCAGATCCTTGCGGAAGATCACGTCGCGGGGCCCTGGCGCGGAGTGGACCATGACGACGTCGTCGAACTCGGTGTCGCGCAGCATGCCCATCACGGGCGTGATGCCGCTGCCGGCCGTCAGGTAGAGCACCTTGGCGGGCTTGGCCCGAGGCAGTACGAAGTCACCGGTCGCCTGGTCGAGCTGGATCAGTGTGCCGGGTTTCACCCTGCGGACCAGGTGGTTGCTGACCTTGCCGTCCGGGATCGCCTTCACGGTGATCGTGACGCGGCCGTCCCGGCGGTTCGTCGGCGAGGTGAGCGAGTAGGCACGCCACAGGCGCACTCCGTCGACGTCGACCCCGATCCGCACGTACTGACCGGCTGTGTGGCCGCGCCAGCCCCGTCCCGGTCTGATCACGATGGTCGCGGCGTCGGCCGTCTCGGGATGCACGGCCTCGATACGCCCCCGCAGGTCGGCGCCCGCACGCAGCGGGCTGACCAGATCGAGGTAGTCCGACGGCAGCACCGGCGTCGTGACCATCTCCAGCAGTTTCCACGCCCTGCTGCGGAGGGCAGTACTCGTCATGACTCCAGCTTGATGTACCGCAGGGCGTAAAGTCCTGACCGTAGGACGTGAATCTGGTCGGCTGAATTGTTCGCGGGGAACAAAAGATGAGCCAAGCAATCCGGAGGGCCACCGAACTGGCCCTCGATGAGACGACGGTCACGGCACTGCGGGCCGAGCTGAGGACCACCGCCGACGAGGTCGTCCAGGCGATCATCGACGAGGTCCCTCCCTACGCCAACGCCCTGTCGGGCAGCATGGGCGGCACCATCCGCCGAGCCGTCCGCACCGCCCTGGGGCACTACCTGGACCTCGCGAGCGGGAACGCGACGGGTGGCGACGCCGGTGACGCGGCCTACGAGCTGGGCCGCGGCGAGGTGCGCGACGGCCGTTCGATGGACGCCCTGCTCAGCGCCTACCGCGTCGGTGCCCGCGTGGCCTGGCGATGCCTGGCCGCGGGCGCCGTACCCGCGGGTCTGCCCGCCGCCGACGTCGCCAAGTTCGCCGAGCTGACCTTCGCCTACATCGACGAGCTCTCCGCCGCGAGCGCCGCGGGCCACGCCGACGAACTGGCGGCCCGGGGCCGGGCCCACGAGCGCCACCTGGAACAGCTGGTCCGCGACCTCCTGTCCGGCGCGAGCCCGGACGTGCTGCTGGCCTCTGCTCAGCGGGCGGGGTGGCAGCCTCCGGTTTCCCTGACCGCGGTCCTGCTGCCCGCCGCCGATGCCCGGCCCGCCTACCGTGTCCTCGACCCCAGCACCCTCGTCCTCGACGATCTGCCGGACGCCTTCGGCGTGCTGCTCGTCCCCGATGCCGACCGATCACATCTCCTGAGGCAGCTGACGGACCGCACCGTCGTGGTCGGCCCGGCCCGGCCATGGACTCGCGCGTCCGCCTCGTACGCACGAGCCGTACGCGCGCGGTCCCTCTCCTCCGACATCCGCGACACCGAGGAACACCTGCCCGAGCTGGTGCTGAGCGCCGACATGGACGCGTTCGCAGACCTGCGTGCCCGAGCGCTCGCCCCGCTGCGGACCTTGCCCGTCGCGACCGCGCGGCGGCTGGAGGAGACGTTGCGGGCGTGGCTGCTGCACCAGGGCAGACGGGAGGAGGTGGCGGCGGCACTGTTCGTCCATCCCCAGACCGTCCGCTACCGGATGTCACAGCTGAGGGAGCTGTTCCCGGACCTCGCATCGCCGCAGCGGGTCCTCGAACTGACGCTGGCGGTCGGCCTTCGGGACAGCTGACGGAAACCTGCGCGGGAAGACTGAGTTCCCGCAGCAAGCACCGACCGCCCCAGCGTTGGCACGATGCACCCCATGGATGTCGAGAACCTCGGTGAACTTCAAGTGGACCGCGCGGAGCCGTCGGACTGGGCCGCTTTGGCCAAGATCGATTCGATTGCGGCGGGAGGCGACCAAGCACGACGGGACACCATCCGGCGCTGGTGCGAACAGGGTGTGGCCCTCATGGCCCGAGACTCGTCGGGACCTATCGGTTACAGCGTGCTGGAGTACAACTTCTTCGAGCAGGGCTTCGTCCCCATGCTGATGGTCGCCCCCAGTGCCCGCCGACGAGGAGTGGGCGCACGTCTCCTCACGGCCGTCGAGACCGTCTGCTCCACCACGAAGCTGTTCACCTCGACCAACGTCTCCAACCACCCCATGCAGCAGCTCCTACAGCGCGCCGGCTGGCACCCCGTCGGTCTGCTCCACGGCCTCGACGAGGGAGATCCCGAACTCTTCTACCTCTGCCCGAGCACCCGACTCCGCGACGCCACGGTCATCGGAGGTTGAGGGCGGTCCCGCACCAGCCGCCCTTCGGCCAACCGGCGTGACGCACACCGGCGCACGCGCCCTGGGGTGGGGGGTGTCGGCCACCCCGTTCCCCGTGCGCGTGCGCCAAGGCGTCAGGGCCTCATCTCGTACGCCCCCGACAGAGCCTCCACCCGCTGCCAGACCCGCTCCGCACGCGTCCCGTCGACGACCGGGCGGCGGACCGCGCCGAGTGCCCAGAGCTGCTGCTCCTCGGTCGCGGAGTCCTTGCCGTGCAGTTCGACGGCGTGGGCGGAGAAGTCCCGCACGAGGACGGCGAACAGCTCGTCGAGCACGTCCTCGTCGAGGTCGGACAGGGCTGCCTGCTCCAGGACCAGCTGCCCGTGGACGACGAGCGCGAAGAGCTGCCCGACGGAGAGGAGCAGGTCGAGATCCCGGCTCTGCTTCTCGTCGGGCGCGGCCTTGAGTACGAAGTCACAGAGTGCGTCGGCCTGTTCGCGGAACCGGGCGACATTGGGCAGGTGGGCGTACGTGTCGAAGGCCGGCCGCCAGTCGTGGAAGCGCACCGAGCCGAGACCGCGGGCCGGCCCCTGCCGGAAGAGGAAGACGTCGTCGGTCGCGTCGAGCCGGGTCGGGACGGGCTCGTACGCCACCGGGTCGAGGAGGTGGTTGCGCATGAACTTGAGGATCAGCGCCAGGTTGACGTGGACGGTGCCCTCCAGCTTCGGCAGTCCGCGGATCTCGACGGCGGCCTGGGCGAAGTAGTTGTCCTTCTCGAAGCCCTTGGCGGCGATGACGTCCCACATCAGGTCGATGACCTTCTCGCCCTCGGTGGTCACCTTCATCTTCGTCATCGGGTTGAAGAGGAGGTAGCGGCGGTCGTGGGGGCCCGCGGTGCGGAAGTAGTCGACGGCGCGGTCGCTGAACAGCTTCATCCCGACGAGCCGTACGTACGCGTCGGTCAACTCCCGTCGCACGTGCGGGAAGGCGGTGACGGGACGGCCGTAGAGTATGCGGTTCTGCGCGTGCGTGACGGCCTCGTACATCGCGTGCTCGCAGATGCCGATCGAGGCGGTGCAGAGGTTGAACTTGCCGACGTTGACGGTGTTGAGGGCGGCGTCGAAGGCGGCGCGGCCGGTGTGCAGGACGTCTTCCGGGGCGACGGGGTAGTCCTCGAGGCGGAACTCGCTGACGAACTTCGACGAGTCGACGACGTTCTTGACCAGGTGGTACGCCGGGTGGCGGCTGTCGGCGGCGAAGAAGACGTAGCCGTCGGGGCCCTCGATGTCGGTGCGCCGGCCGAAGACCGACACGAGCCCGGCCGCGTTGCCGTTGCCGATGTAGTACTTGGAGCCGGTGGCCCGGAAACCGCCCGTGCCGTCCGGCTCCAGGAGCATGTCGGTGGAGTAGATGTCGGCGCCGTGCGCCTTCTCGGACAGACCGAAGGCGAACACCTCGCCCTGGGAGAGCAGTTCGGCGGCGCGGGCACGGGCGGCGGGGTTGTCGCTCTGCCAGACCGGGCCGAGTCCGAGGATGGTGACCTGCCAGGCGTACCAGTAGTCGAGGCCGTAGAAGCCGAGTATCTCGTTGAGCGCGGCGATGCGGGCGGTGTCCCAGCGCTTGTCGCCCTCGCCCTCGCCCTCCCCGGCGGCGGAGGCGGGCGTGAGGAACGTCGCGAACAGCCCTTCCTCGGCGGCGAAGGCGAGGAAGTCCCCGAGCCAGGCACGGGTCCGGTAGTCCTCGATCAGCCGGCGCTTGCCTCGTTCCTCGAACCAGTCGACGGTGGCGCGCAGCAGCCTGCGGGTCTCCGGGTCGAAGTGCGCGGGGTCGTAGGTCCGCGGGTTGAAGAGCAGCGCGTCGGTCATGAGAGCCGCCTTTCGGTTGAGGGTTGAGGGGTGAAGGACGAGGGATGAGGGTGAGTGCGAACGCATGTCCCGGGTCAGGTCCGGGGTCACCTTCTGGAGGACCGTTCCGGGATCGCGTTCCGGGGGTCGGGCTCGGCCGGTCAGTGACCGGGGGCGAAGCCGGCGAGTGTGGCGAGGACATCGTCGAGCCAGGCGATCATCATGCGCTCGTACGCGATACCGCCGCGCAGTACGACGTGCTGGAGTTCCCGTTCGGCGTCGATCGGACCGTCCGCCGGGGTGTCCCCGAAGTCGCGGGCCGCGCCCGCGAGGTAGTGGTCCAGGCGGTCCGTGTGCGCCTGTCGGTGTCGCTCGACCTCACTGATCAGGGCGGCCGGGTCGTCGAAGGCGGCGCCGCGGATCTTCACCGCGAGATCGTGCCGGACGCTGTCGGGCTCGGTCGGCTCGTGGAGCCACGCGGAGAGCGCGTCCCGTCCGGGCCCTGCCACGGAGTACTCCTTCTTGTCCGGGCGCCCGTACTGCGGGACCTCGCGGACGTCGACCCAGCCGTCGCTCTCCATCCGCTTGAGCACGCGGTAGATCTGCTGGTGGGTGGCGGTCCAGAAGTACCCGATGGACCGCTCGAACCGCCGGGCCAGCTCATAGCCGGAGCCCGGCTTCTCCAACAGGGAGACGAGGATCGCGTGCTCGAGCGCCATGCGCACGATCCTGCTATGCACCTCGTTGCATAGCAACGCCGTGAAGGTGAGACGCCGCTCACCCGGTGCGGTCACATGGACCAGTGGCAGGCTGCGACCGGGCGATCCGCAGAACCGCCCGGCGAGCCACCGCCCCCTGGCAAAACGGCGGCGGGTCACCTTGCGCGAGGTGGTCGCCCACCCGATCGTGTGCAGGAACCCGCCGGTCCGTCCCCTGATATTCAGGCGACGGATCTTCCTCCCGCCGGTGTCGCGTCGGCGGGGCGGGAGGCATCCTCAGCACCGGCTGCGCAACTCCTGCGTGGCCCGGCGTATCTCGTCCGCCAACTGTGTCAGGACCGCGGGGAGGGGGGTGTCGTCATGAGACGTCCACGGCCGCCGTGCGGTGGCAGCGGCTTCGATGTCCTGGCAGAGTTCCGCCGCGCGGGTGGCTCCCACGGTCGCGCAGCTGCCTTTGAGGCGGTGGGCCAACAGGCGTGCCGCGTCGAAGTCCCCGGCCTCCAGCGTCCGGCGGAGCCGGCCGAGGACATCGGGGGTCGACGCCGCGAACGCGTCCGCGATATCCGCGATGTCCTCGGCGGGCAGACCGTCGAGCTCCGCCGGTGTGCCTGCCGTGGTCGGCGGGGCGGACTCGACGGGCGGTTCCGCCGCCACCCACACGGCGATACGGGCGAGCACCTGTGTCCAGTCCACCGGCTTGGTGAGGTGGTCGTCCATGCCCGCCTCGATGCATCGGACCCGGTCGTCCGGCATGGCCGCCGCCGTCATCGCGATGATCGGGACGCGCTCGGGTCCGGTCTGGCGCCGCCTGATCTCGGCCGTAGCGGCGAGGCCGTCGAGTCCCGGCAGTTGGCAGTCCATGAGGACCAGGTCGTACCGCTTGCGGAGGACGGCCCGCACGGCACGCTCACCGTCGTCGACCACGTCGACATGGTGGCCGGCCTTCTGCAGGACGAGCCGTGCGACCTGGGAACTGACGTCGTCGTCCTCGACGACCAGGACACGTGCCGGGCGGACCGGGCGTGCGCCAACGCCCGGGTGATCTTGTGTTCCGCCGTCGTACAGCAGGGGGAGAAGCGACTGGGGGAGGAGCGCCTGGGGAAGGGGGTCGGGGGATCCCGTCGCGCCGAGCGCGTTCTGGGCCGCCGCCAGGAGAAGGCGTCGGCTCAGGGGCAGCGTCACCGACTGGACGATCCGGTCCTTGGTGCGGGAGGCGGCCGGCCATGCGACACCGGTGCGTCCCGGAGTGATCAGCACGATGACGCTGGTCGCTCGGAGTCGAGGGTCGGCGAGGACGGCCTCGGCCAGCGACCCACTGTCGTCGTCATCCGGCCGGGCCGGACGCGTACCGGTCCCGGCGAGGGACATGTGGAGGTCGACGACGGCCAGGTCGAACGGCGCCCCAGCCGCTGCCGCCGCCCGAAGTGCGGCTGTGGCTGCGGCGGCGTCCGCCGCCTCTTCCACCTCCAGACCGGCACCGGCCAGAATGCGGCGCGCCAGGTCCCGGTTGTCCTCGTCCGCGTCGGCGATGAGGACGCGGCGACCGTGCAGCTCCTCGTGGGCAGGGGCGGTCCGGGCGAGGGCGTCCAGGGGCAGGGTCACCCAGAAACGGCTGCCGACGCCCTTCACGCTGTCCAGCCCGATCCTGCCGCCCATCAGCTCGACCAACTGCCGGCTGATGGCAAGCCCCAATCCGCTGCCGCCGGTGCGGCGCGTGATGGGCGAGTCGAGCCGACGGAAGGTCTCGAAAACGCGGTCCCGGTCCTCCGGGCCGACACCGATGCCCGTGTCGCGAACGGTGAACCGCAAGGTCACCCGGTCGACGGCGGACGGGGCACGTCGATCGAGGCCGGGCTCCGGGGACGGGGCACGTCGATCGAGGCCGGGCTCCAGGGACGGGGCACGTCGATCGAGGCCGGGCTCCGGCGACAGGGCACGTCGATCGTGGTCGGACTCCGACGACGAGGCACGTTGATCTCGGCCCGGTTCCAGCGACAGGGCACACCGATCATGGTCCGGTTCCACCCACGGAGCACCTCGATCGCGGTCCGCCTCCAGCGTGACCTCGAGGTCGATCCCGCCCTGGACGGTGAACTTCATGGCGTTGCCGATGATGTTGGTCAGCACCTGCCGGAGCCGGACCGGATCGCCGGCCACATGCTGGGGGAGGTCCTCGGCCAGACGGAGCGTCAGCCACAGGCCCTGCCGGTAGGCGTGCGGGGCGAACAGGGCCACGACCTCGTCGCACAACCGGGGCAGATCGAAGGCCACCCTCTCGATCTTCAGACGGCCCGCCTCGACCTTCGACAGATCGAGGAAGTCGTCCAGCAGCCGGAGCAGGTTCCGCGCGGACTCCTGCACGGTGTTCGCGTAGTGGCGCTGCTCGTCGTCCATGCGGGTGTCGAGCAGAAGCGTGTTCATGCCCAGTACGCCGTTGATCGGCGTACGGATCTCGTGGCTGACCTTGGCCAGGAACTCGGACTTGGCGGCCGAGGCCCGCACCGCCTCGTCCCGCGCCGTGGCGAGCGCGTCCGCGTATCGCGCCAGGGTCCGCTGCGCCCGTCGACGGCTGCGGCTGGTGTGGATCTGGAAGCCGAGCCCGGCCAGGATCAAGGCGGCGAGCAGCGCGGCGATGAACAGGACCCGGCCGCGCAGATGTTCCGCGGAGGCCAGTGCCTCGTCGGCGGGCACCTCCGCGGTGACCGTCCAGCCGATGCCCGGGATGGGCTCGGAGGCCGACAGTACCGCGCCCTCGGTGCCGCGCCAGTTGGTGAAGACCCTGCGTCCGGCCAGCGCCGCGTCGACCCGCGCGTCCTCCCGCAGGGAGGTGAGCGCGAACAGCCGGCCCGCCGGGTCCGCCACCAGAACCCCGGCCCGGTCCGTGATCAGCAGCCGGATCCCTTGAGCCGCGGCGGCCTCGGAAGCGTACGCCTGGATCGCGTCCAGGCTGTAGACGGCGGTCAGGATGCCCACCATCTTTCGGCCGTCCTCGTCCGGGATCGGTGCCGCGACCGCCACGGCACGGGAGACACCCCGCATGGTGGGCGTGTACGCCTGCGACACATATGGCTGCATGTCGTCGCGCACCGCGCGGTACCAGTCGGTTCTGCTGACGTCCTGGAACAGCTGGGCCGAGGGCTGGGCGTCGATCAGTCGGCCATCGGGAGCGGCCACGATCACTCCGCTGATCCCGGGCCGCATCCGGGCCAGCTCCGCCAGCGCGTCGGCCAGCCCCGGCCCGGCCGCCCGGTCACCGGAGCCGGCCGAGGCGCGTATCTCGGGCCGCTCCGCGTAGGCGCTGACAAGCTGCTTCAGCGTCCCCATCTGCTGCTCCACGACCACCCGGCTCACCGCGGCGGTCGTCTCCACCCGGTCACGCACCTCGCTGCGGACGGCCCGGTCGGACAGCGTCACACTCGACGAGGTCAGCAGCCCGAGCGGCAGCAGGCCGAGCAGCACCCACAGCGCGGCCACCGCGAACAGCCATCCCCGGTCGCCGTCACCGCGGCGCGCAAACGACCAGGTACGCCGTCCGGTCCTGGAGAGTCGCCCTCCCAAAGCGTTCACCTCCAGGTGAACCGGCGGCTCATCGAGATGCTGCCGCAGTACAAGAGTGGTTGCCGGGAAAAAATAGTAGGTCAAGCGGTTGAAAGAGACATTTGCGATGAGCACAATGCTCAAAATGCCAAGGGGACACCGCGTCGATTGAGAATCTATGGGGTCGTCTGGACGGTCGCCGAAACGAGGAGCGTGGCGATGGCGTCGAAGGAGATAACCCTTCTCATCGTGGACGACGACCCGGTCGTCACCACTACCCTGCGGGCGCAGGTCAACCGGATCCCCGGGTTCAAGGTCGTGGCCATCGCGCACACCGGACGCGAGGCGCTGGCCGCCGCGCGCCGGTTCGCACCGCGCCTGGTCCTCCTTGATCTGCATCTGCCCGACATCTCGGGTTTGGACGTGGCCCATCAGCTTCGGCGGCCCGACTACGCGCCCACGGACGTCATCGTGATCTCCGGCAGGAGGGAGTCCGCCGCCGTACAGGCGGCGATGCAGCGCGGCGCCCTCTACTACCTGATCAAGCCCGCCCGAACAGGCACCGTGGAACAGACCCTCCTCAGATACGCGGCAGCCTCGGAACACCTGTCGGCCGGCGAGGGGATGGTGGAGCAGCGCGCGATCGACCGTGTCTTCCGCTCCCTGCACCTCGACGCGGTCGTCCGGCCCAAGAGCATCTCGGCCGCGACCGAGCGGGTGGTGCTCGACGCTCTGGCCGCCGCGGGACGGGATCTGTCGGCTCACGAGACCGCTGAGGCCGTCGGCATCAGCAGGGCCACCGCCAGGCGGTATCTCGAGTATCTGGCCGACCGGGGAGACGTCGTGACGAGCCTGCGCTACGGGTCGTCGGGGCGGCCGCAGCACCGCTACCGCTTCTGCGATTCATGACCTCCCGCCGCGCGGCACTGGCCGCGCTGAGCTGTCTGGTGCTCGGAGGCTGCGGTCTGCCCGGTCCGGACACCGGGCCACGCTTCCCCGGGGGGTCGGCCATGGCCCGCATCGAGGACCGGGGCACGTTCACCGTCGGCATCAAGTTCGATCACCCGCTCTTCGGGTACAAGGACCCCTCCACCGGCCGGATCACCGGATTCGACGCGGAGATCGCCCGCATGGTGGCGAAGGACCTCACCGGCAGCGAGCGCAACATCCGGTTCATCGAGACCATGCCCCGCAACCGTGAGGACTTCCTGCGCCGCGGGGTCGTCGACATCGTCGTGGCGACGTACTCGATCAGCGAACAGCGCCGCAGACTCGTGGACTTCACCGACCCCTACTACTACTCCCGTCAGGACGTGCTGGTCCGCCGCGACGAACGGGGCATTCACGACCTCGCCGACCTCGCCGGCCGGGACGTGTGCACGGCGGCGGGCTCCACGTCCGCGCAGCGGTTGCGGGGCGAGGTCTCGCACGCCCGTCTGGTCCTCGTCGACACCTACAGCGAGTGCATGTCGGCGCTGGTCGACGGGCGGATCGACGCGATCAGCACGGACGAGTCCATCCTGCTGGGCTTGATGAGCCAGTACCCCGACACGGTCCGGCTCGTCGGCAAGCCGTTCGGAAGGGAGCCCTACGCCATCGGCGTGCGCCGGGGCGACACCGACTTCCGTGACTATCTCAGCGGGCTGATCCAGCGGTACGTGCGCGACGGCCGATGGGACAAGGCATTCCGGGACACCATCGGCGTGATGAACGTGTCCGCGAAGGCGGCCAAGCCGTCCCTTTCCCCTTCTTCACTCTCCCTTTCCCGCTCCTCACTCTCCCTTTCCTCACCCTCCCGCTGAGCAGAAAGCGCACAAGCCCAATGCGGGAGTGCGCTTTTCCTACGGTGACGCCATCGCCGCCGAGAACGGCATCGCGGTCGGCGAATCCGAGGAAGGGAGGAATGTGTTCCCATGACCAAGGTTATGTCCGCGACGCATCAACGGGCGGTGCCGAGCACCGACTTGGTGGTGCTCGACAAGGTCAACAAGCACTACGGGCCCCTGCATGTGCTGAAGGACATCGACCTGTCCGTGCGTCGCGGTGAGGTCGTGGTGCTGATCGGTCCCTCGGGATCCGGCAAGTCCACGCTCTGCCGCGCCATCAACCGGCTGGAGACGATCGACTCCGGCGCCATCACCGTCGACGGCACGCCGTTGCCCACCGAAGGCAGGCAGCTCGCCCGACTGCGCGCCGAAGTGGGCATGGTCTTCCAGGGCTTCAACCTCTTCGCCCACAAGACCGTCCTGGACAACGTCACCCTCGCCCCGGTCAAGGTGCTGAAGCAGAACCGGAGGGCCGCCGAGCAGCGCGCCCACGAACTCCTCGACCGGGTCGGTATCGGCAGCCAGGCCCACAAGTACCCGGCCCAACTGTCCGGAGGACAGCAGCAGCGGGTGGCCATCGCCCGGGCGCTGGCCATGGACCCGAAGGTGATCCTCTTCGACGAGCCGACCTCCGCCCTCGACCCCGAGATGGTCAACGAGGTGCTGGACGTGATGACGGCCCTCGCCCGCGACGGCATGACCATGGTCGTCGTGACGCACGAGATGGGCTTCGCCCGCCGGGCCGCCGATCGCGTGGTGTTCATGGCCGACGGCCAGATCGTCGAGGAGAACACCCCCCACGAGTTCTTCGACAACCCGCGCAGCGAACGCGCCCAGGCGTTCCTCGCCAAGATCCTCACCCACTGACACCCGGACCCGCCCGGCCGTCCGAGCGCCGGGCGCACCCGCACCTCCAGCGCCCCTCCCGCACGTCCAGAACCCCTTCCCGTCTGCCATCGAAGGAATCAGCATGTCCAAGAGACTGATCAGCGTCGCTCTCACCTCCGTGATCGTCGGACTGAGCGTCGGTGCCTGCGCAAACGGCGGCGACGACACCGGATCGTCCGTCGTCGACCGGGCCGCGAAGGACAAGAAGCTCGTCATCGGCGTCAAGGCCGACCAGCCCGGGCTCGGCCTGCGCACCCCTGACGGCTCCTTCACCGGCTTCGACATCGACGTCGCCAAGTACGTCGCCAAGGAACTGGGAGTCGACCAGAAGGACATCACCTTCAAGGAGGCCGTGTCCGCCAACAGGGAGGCGTTCCTCCAGCAGGGTCAGGTCGACATGGTCGTCGCCACCTACTCCATCAACGACGCCCGCAAACAGAAGGTCTCCTTCGCCGGGCCCTACCTGGTCGCCGGCCAGGACCTGCTGGTCCGCGAGGACAACAAGGGCATCACGGGCCCGAAGTCGCTCAACGGCAAGAAGCTGTGTTCCGTCGCGGGCTCGACCTCCGCGCAACTGATCAAGGACAAGTACGCCAAGGACGTGCAGCTCCAGGAGGAACGGACCTACTCCGCCTGTGTGGACCGGGTGCTCACCGGCCAGTTGGACGCGGTCACCACCGACAACTCCATCCTCTACGGCTACGCGGCCCAGCACCCCGGCAAGCTGAAGGTGCTCAACTCGCCCTTCAGCGAGGAGAAGTACGGCATCGGGCTGAAGAAGGACGACAAGAAGGGCCGGGACGCGGTCAACGACGCGCTGGCCAAGATGGTGTCCGACGGCTCCTGGGAGATTGCGCTCAAGTCCAACCTCTCCTCCTCCGGATTCTCCGTCCCGCGCCTCGACCGGTACTGACGACGACGCCGAACGGCGGGCCACCGGGCGGCGCGTGCGACCGCACAGCCCGGTCCCGCCCCGATTGAAGGTACTGATGGACGCACTGTTCACCGAGCGAGCAACGATCCTCGCCGCGTTCTGGATGACCCTGCGGCTCACCGCTGTCAGCGCCCTCGGCTCACTCGTGCTGGGCACCGTGCTGAGCGGAATGCGCGTCTCCCCTCTCCCCGTGCTGCGCACCGCCTCGCAGGTCTATGTGACGGTGGCGCGCAACACCCCGCTCACCCTGGTGCTGTTGTTCACCAGCCTGGGCGTGGGCGCCAATCTGGGCGTGGAGTTCTCCACGCAGATCAGCGTCAACAACTACTGGCTCGCCGTCCTCGGCCTGACCGCGTACACGTCGGCGTTCGTGTGCGAGGCCCTGCGGGCGGGCATCAACACCGTCCCCGTCGGGCAGGCGGAGGCGGCCCGCGCCGTAGGGCTCGGGTTCGGTCAGACCCTGGGCTTCGTCGTTCTGCCCCAGGCGTTCCGGGCGGTGATTCCACCCCTCGGAAGCATTCTGATCGCGCTGACCAAGAACACCACCGTCGCCCTCGTGGCAGGGGTCGCGGAAGCCTCCGTCCGGATGCGGGAGATGATCGAAATCTACGGCGACCAAGTGATCCAGATCTTCCTCGGCTTCGCGGCGGGCTTCGTGGTGCTGTGCCTGCCCACCGGTCTGCTGTTCGGCTGGCTCTCGCGTCGCCTGGCGGTGGCCCGATGAGCGGTCACGCGAATCTGTACGAGGTCCCCGGCCGCCGGGGCGTCATCCGCAACCGGGCGCTGGCGGCCGTGATCACCGCCGCCTTCGTCTGGCTCGGATACGTGGTGTACGCGCGGTTCGACGAGCGTGACCAGTGGGCGGCCGAGAAATGGCGGCCCCTGCTGCGCGCGGACGTCTGGACCACGTTCATCCTCCCGGGCCTGGAAGGCACGCTGAAGGCCGCGGGGCTGGGGATCGTGCTCGCGGGCGCCTTCGGGCTGGTCTTCGCGACCGCCCGGATGTCCGACCACGCCTGGATCCGTGTACCCGCGGCAGCGGTCGTGGAATTCTTCCGGGCCGTCCCTCTCCTGCTGCTCATCTTCTGCGCGTTCTTCGGCTCCTTCGCGCTCACCGGGACGACCATGTCCCCGTTCGCCGCCGTGGTCCTCGGCCTCACCCTCTACAACGGGTCGGTGATCGCGGAGACGCTCCGGGCCGGAGTGAACAGCCTTCCCAAGGGGCAGGCGGAGGCCGCACGGGCGCTCGGCATGCCCAAGGGCCAGATGATGGTGCTCGTTCTGATGCCCCAGGCGATCGTCGCCATGATGCCGGCCATCATCAGCCAGTTCGTCGTCCTGCTGAAGGACTCCGCCCTGGGCTTCATCGTCGGTTACGACGAACTCGTCGACCGGGGCCTCAACGGCATCGCCGCCAACTTCTCCAACGTGATCCCGGCCGCGCTGCTCGTGGCGGCGATATTCATCGCGATCAACACGGCCCTCGACACGTTGGCGCACTGGCTCCAGCAGCGGATCAGCAAAGGCAGAAAGGTGACGCGCGAGCCCGGCAGGGACACGGCCGCACCTCAGCCCGCCGCCCTGGACAACGCCCTCGTCAAACCGCTCTGACACGGGCGAAGACAACGAACCCCCGGGCTGGCCGCAGTCCCACCGCCCGCGCGGGCCTGCGGCCCACCGGAGCACGGGGCCGCGCCGCGCCCCGACTCAGCCACCGCGCCGCAGGACTGACCCGAAGCCGGCGTGACCAGCAGCCGGTGTGACCCGAAGCCTGCGTGACCCGCATCGGGCCCGGCCCGCATCCGGCCCGGCCAGAAGCCGGCCGCAGACTCACGGTGATCACGATGATCCGCCCAGATCAGGAGTACCCCCTCATGGACGACGAGTTCCGCTACGAGCACGACCTCCTCGGCGACCTTCCGGTGCCCCGGTACGCCTACTTCGGCATCCACACCCTCCGGGCCGTGCACAACTTCCCCATCACCGGCACCCGTATCTCCGCCCACCGTGACCTGGTCAACGGGCTGGCGGCCGTCAAGCAGGCCGCGGCGCTGGCCAATCGCGACCTGGGACTCCTGGAGGCCGACAAGGCCGAGGCCATCGTCACCGCCTGCGAGGAGATCCGCTCCGGCAAACTCCACGACCAGTTCGTCGTGGACGTCATGCAGGGCGGCGCGGGCACGTCCACCAACATGAACGCGAACGAGGTCATAGCCAACCGGGCACTCGAACTCCTCGGCCACCGCCGCGGCGACTACCACCACCTGCACCCCCTCGACGACGTGAACGCCGGGCAGAGCACCAACGACGCCTACCCGACGGCGGTCAAGGTGGCCCTCCAGGCCAGCACGCACCGTCTTCAACAGGCCATGGCCACCCTGCGGCAGGCCTTCCGTGCGAAGGCGGACGAGTTCGCCGACGTCGTCAAGACCGGCCGCACCCAGTTGCAGGACGCGGTACCCATGACGCTCGGTCAGGAGTTCGGCGCGTACGCGGTGATGCTGGCCGAGGACGAACAGCGCCTGG
Source organism: Streptomyces sp. MA5143a (assembly GCF_900290235.1). Classification (GTDB taxonomy): domain Bacteria; phylum Actinomycetota; class Actinomycetes; order Streptomycetales; family Streptomycetaceae; genus Streptomyces. The sequence goes on along the minus strand of NZ_OLMK01000088.1, from coordinate 23,346 downwards.
CCGAGGCGAGTGCCCTCATCCGGGAGATCAACCTCGGAGGTACGGCCATCGGGACCGGCCTCAACTCCCACCCCCGCTACGCGGCACTGGCTTGCGCACACCTCAGCACCATCACCGGGGAACCCTTGTCCACCGCCGCCGACCTCGTGGAGGCGACCCAGGACGCGGGAGCGTTCGTCCAGCTCTCCGGGGTGCTCAAGCGCATCGCGGTGAAACTCTCCAAGACCTGCAACGACTTGCGTCTGCTGTCCTCGGGGCCCCGCGCCGGCCTCGGCGAGATCAACCTCCCCGCCGTGCAGGCCGGCTCCAGCATCATGCCCGGCAAGGTCAACCCGGTGATTCCCGAGGTCGTCAACCAGATCGCCTTCAAGGCCATCGGCAACGACATCACCATCACGATGGCCGCCGAAGCGGGTCAGCTCCAGCTCAACGCCTTCGAACCGGTCATCGCCCACTGCCTGTTCGAAAGCATCGGCCAGCTGGAGGCCGGATGCCTGACGCTGGCCGACCGCTGCGTGAAGGGCATCACCGCCAACCGCGAGCACCTGCGCGCGGTCGTGCACAACACCATCGGGATCGTCACCGCGCTCACCCCCGTCATCGGCTACGCGAAGGCCAGCGCCGCCGCACAGGAGGCCCTGGACAGAGGCCTGCCGGTGGCCGACGTCGTCCTGGGCCAGGACCTCCTCACCGCCGACGAACTCCAGCGCGTACTACGCCCCGAGACGCTCGCCAGGATCAACGACCGGGAGACACACGCACACACGACGGACTGACCCGGCGCCCTGGACCACGACACCGCCCTGGGCACCCGCAACCGCCAGGTCGCCGGGGCCGCGCTCCGGCCGTGGACGCCCGCACTGCCGTCACCAAGTGTGTCCATGCGACTACATGGCGGCGTTGTGGTGCGCCCCAGGGGGCGGGGGAGCCGCTTCGGGCAGTGAGCGTGGAGGCGACCAGGTGACCAGGCGAAGCAGCATCCGAATCTGCCATGTCCCCCGCCCCTGCGTTCACTCGCCCTGGCCATGGCGACCGCACACGCCGACATCTGGGCATGGGCCTGCTGCGTCATCTGCGCGGCCCACGGCTCCAGCCCCTTCACCGAGGCCGGCACCGGAGCCATCATCCGCCGCATCGTCGACACCGGCCCGGACACCACCGCTCTCGACGCCCTCCACGGGCGCCACCGGCTGGCACACCCTCATGCTGTGACGCGCACCTTGAAGGCGTTCCGCGCCGCTCGGTATGCCGCTGCCCGCCTTGCTGGAGGTGCCGGAGCCGAGTGACATGGTCCACCCTCCGTGCCGTTTCACGGCACGGAGGGCTGCGCGTGGGCATTCCGTCCATTTTCCTGGTGCTGGCCGAGAAACGCGTGTCCTGGCCTCGGACGGTCAGGCGATCCGACCACGATCTTCGAGGGCGCCCATCGGCTCTGGTGGCACTCCGCTGCTTGCGGTGGTCCTCGAGCGAAGGGAATTCCATATGCCGCAGCGCAACCCGTCCTTGAGGGGCCGTGACAGGGAGTTGGCGCACTTCAGGCAGCTCGTGGCCGCAGTCGCGTCCGGCCGGAGCGTGGTGGTGCTGATCGAGGGACCGCCGGGGGTCGGCCGGAGCAGGCTCCTGACCGAATTCGTTCGAGTGGCGACGGAGTGGGGCTTCAGCCTCGGGGGTAGCCAGTTCTGCTCCCGCGATCCCGCGCCGCGGCTTGTCCCGGACGGGGAGCCGACGGGACCGGTGTGCTGTCGGCGGGCTGCTCCGGAGGCGAGGGACCGGGACGGGAGCGACGGCGAAGACCGACTTCCGGTACTCATCCCGCGGGATGACGTGAAGCACGGTGACGAAGCACGGCTGCTCTCATTCTGGTCACCGTTTCTTCCTCACCCGTATCCCGTGCTCTGGATTCTGGCCCGCGACACCGAACTGGCGGTCAGACCGGCCCGTACCTGTTCTCTTCCGCCCGGTTTGGGACGGGTACGAATGGAGCTGGATCCCCTGGACGAGGACGCGGTAGTGGAACTCGTGGCCGACCTCCTCGGCGCTCGGCCGAGTTCCGAACTCCTGGCGACGGCCGCAGGCGCGTGCGGAAATCCGCTGCTTCTTGTCGAGCTGATCAGCGGACTACAGGAGGAAGGCCTGATCGCGGTGGAGGAGGACGGGCAGGCGGTCCTGGTGGCGGCCCGGATTCCCGCGCGCGTCAGGAGGGTGTGCGAGGAATGGGTGAGAAGAGCGGACCTCGCCACCCGCTCGCTGATCTATTCGGCCGCCACCTGTCACACCTTCTTCACCGTCGACGAGGTTTCCGATCTCCTCGGAACAACAGTGGTCCGTGCCCTTCCCCTCTTCGAAGAGGCGGCTGACAAGGGCATTCTCGTCCCCCATGACAACGGGACCTGGTCGTTCCGCATCAGCCTTCTGCGGCAAGTGCTGAGAGAAGCGATGCCCGTTGTTTCCCGCAGTGCCCGCGAAGTGGAGCAAGGCACGGCCGAAGCAGTCCCTCCCCTGTGGGAGTTACTGAACGAGCGGCAGAGGGCGATCGCCTCCCTGGTGCGTCAGGGGCTGACGAACCAGCAGGTGGCCAGTCGTATCGGCATTTCACTGCACACGGTCAGCTACCACCTACGGAACATCTTCTTCCTGCTGGGCATCAGTTCGCGCACGCAGCTTTCCCATGTGCTCGGGGCGGAATCATCGAGCCGGATGACCGGAACCGTACAGATTTCCAGGGTCCGGCAAATGAGCGCCCCCGTTCGTTCCGGTCGCAGGCCCTGACCGTGTTCGCCTCCGGATCTATATTTGGAGCTCCGAGGGCGAAAAGAACGGAGGTGTGATCATGCGTTACCTTCACTGATGGAGGCGCGACAGAGGTGGAGGTCGGCCCGGACACGGGCCGACTTCGTTTCGACCCCGTCCTGCCGGTGAGCCGCGCGGATCACCTCCGTTCTCATAGGTCGGGCAGCGGCCGACGCGGCCACTCAAGCATCCGTGCTCCCCGCAGCGCCGTCTCCAGGGCGAACCTCTGCTCCGGCACATTGACGTCATGGTTCGTGAGGTCCCTGACCCGGACCAGCCGGTAGGTCACGGCGCGCACGCTGAGGTGAAGTGCCCGTGCCGCCTGGGTCGTCATGCACCCCGCCGCGAAATAGGCCTCCAGGGTGTCCAGCAGCGGCCCCGGGCCGTGGTGCGCACTGGTGAGTGGGAGGAGTACGGCACGGACGAGCTCCGCCATCGCCGCCCGATCGCGGCCGAGCACCCGGCGAAGGAGCAGTTCGGAGTCGTCGGGACCGAGGCATTCGACGTCGGTGCGCCGTGCGATCTCGAGTGCTTCGCGCGCCTCTTCGTAGGAGGCACGGATGCCGTGTACGCCGGGCCTCGGGCGGCCGATCCCGATCCGCCAGGAGGTCTGCCGCGACGGCCGTGCCTTCAGCGCCTCGGTGACCGCGTCGCGAAGGGCCTTCGCGCTGGTCGCCGGCTCCGCCGAGGCCATCGCCACCAGGGCCACGATGTTGTCCGCGTACCGTCCCACGACGACGCCGCCGGAGGTGAACCGCGTGCGCAGTGAGTGTTCCAGTGAGGGGAGTTCGGGCCACGCCGCGGCACGTAACGGTTTGTCAGGGGAGAGGGCGACCACCGCGTGGCCGGCTCCGAGTTGGAGACCCAGGCGTTCGCCGTGTTCCAGCAGGTCGGGGTAGGTGGCCCGGCAGGCGAGCAGTTCGTCGAGGAAGCGATCGCCTCGCCGGAGGTCCTGTTCCGTGGCTCTCCGGGCGGCTGCCGCGTGCCCGGACAGAATCGATGAGAGCGCTACTTCGGAGGCAGCCCTCATCACATCACGGTGGGGTGCGGCGCCCGCCTTCCTGGACGACAGGGCGCGGACGCCGAGCTTCCGTTCGAGTTCGGGGAGTCTTTCCCAGAGGCGATACGTTTCCGCACTGCACTGGATGAAGATCGTTTGCAGCGGTACCGCATGGTCGGCCGCCTTCATCGCCAAGGAACGGCAGGTTTCCAGCTCGCGCCGGGACGGCATCTCGCGCCGGGTCGCCGCCTTCGACAGGACGGTGGCGTAGCGCACGACCAGTCGCTTCAGAACGTCCTCTGAGGCAAGGGGCGGGTCAAGCGCCGGTGGTTGGTTCCTCAGGCGGCCGGCCAACGATTGGACCACCGATGTCATGGATTCCTGCTGAAGGTGGCTCACAGTGTGCTCCTCGGAATACATGTTCTGTACGAAGAAGCTACCAACGAGCTCTGGAAATAAGGCTGCAAGAACAGGTGGTTTGAGCTACAGGGATCGACTGTTCGTGTGGCGGCTCCACTTTTAGCAGGTTGACTTCCTGATTGAATGGGTGGGAGTCACGGCCGACATGGTGAGTGATGTTTGGAGGTCACATCGTGAGCGCCCTCGAAGTCAACCGGCATGTGCGGGATTCGGCGTCCTGGTCGATGGCCGACCCGCTCGGGGTCGACCGGCGCAGCTGCCTGAGGCTGGACCGCAACGAAAGTACTCGACCGGTCTCCGGGACGGTCGCCGCCGCCCTTTCCGCACATCTTTCCGGAGCGGGTTTCCACTGGTACCCGTCGGACGAGCGCCTTACCGCGAGGATAGCCGAGTACTGCGGGGTGCCGGCCCAGTCCGTGTTGGTGACGAACGGCTCCGACCAGGCCATCGACATCACACTTCGTACGTTCTTGCAGCCGGGCAGCAGAATGCTGGTGGCGACACCCGAGTTCATTCCCTTCCGACGGGTCGCCGGATTGCTGGGCGCGCAGGTCGAGGGAGTTCCGTACGAGCCGGACTTCACCTTTCCGTACGTGGGATTCCGAGCAGCCGCCCGGCGGAGACCCGAAGTCATCGTGTTCATCAACCCGAACAACCCGACCGGAACGCTGGTGGACCCGGAGTTCGTTCGGGAGATCCTCGTCGAGTACCCGGACGTTCCGGTGATCGTCGACGAAGCATATTATGAATTCACTGGGGTGACCGTCGCGCCATGGGTGAATCGGTACCGCAACCTGATCGTTTTCCGGACCTTCTCCAAGGCGTTCGCCATGGCTGGCCTCCGGCTCGGGTACGCCGTCGCCGACCCCGCGGTTCTCGAGCAGATCCGCAAGCTGCGCAACCCGTTCGACGTCAATGAGCCGGCGATCGTCGCCGGTGAGGCCCAGCTGTCCGCCATGGACGAAGTCGACGGCCATACCGAGGAGATCATGTCGAAGGTGAAGCCGATGGTTCTGGAATTCTTCCGCGACCTCGACGTCCCGGTCGTCCCCGGATCCGCCAACTTCCTGCTGGTGCGGCCCGAGGACGGCGCGGGCACCGTCCGGCTGCTCCGGGAGTCCCGGGTGCTGGTCCAGCCGTTGCACGGCCCGTTGGTCGAGGGCATGTTCCGACTGACAGTGGGACAGCGGCAGGAGATGGAGGAATTCGCCCGCGTCTTCACGCATGTCCACCGGGAGACCGGTGGTCGGACGGGGCCGCGTACCCCGTCCGGCCCGGTCACCCGCGCGGAACCAGATGGAACATGAAGCTGTTCGCCGGTGTCCCGATGAGATGCCGGTCGAGGCAGTGCCAGCCCGACTCCTCGAAGACGGCGTCCCACTCGTCCAGGGTGGGCAGGTAGACGCCCATCACCGCATGGGCCGTCTCGAATCCGAGGCTGAAGATCGGCATGTCCTGGTCGGAGAACGCCGTCGTACGCGCGGTGTCCGCGAGCAGGAAATGCCGGACGTCGGGGAAGACCTCGCGGATACGCCGGAACGAGGCGACACACGCGTCCCTCGGCCAGAAGTCATGGGCCATCATGAACGAGGTGACCAGATCGACCCCGGCGAACTCGGGTCGCTCCTCCAACGCGGTCACGTCCGACCTGGCCAGGGTGACCCTGTCCGCCACTCCGGCCTTGTCCACCTCGTTCTGGGCGAGTCGCAGGACGTCCGCCGAGACGTCGATGCCGACGCCGCGGACACCGGGCCGGTCCCGGGTGATGTCGATCAGGCGCTCACCGCTCCCACATCCGAGGTCCGCGATCGCGGAGAACTCCAGCGACGCGATCACCGGTTTGAACGCCGGATCGAAGAAGACCTTGTTGTTCTGCCGGCAGGCGACGCCGATGGCGGCCCCGTCGCGCCGGTAGAAGTCTCCTGAGCGGTTCTCCGCACGGAGCAGACGGGGCAACTGCCCGAAGAGCTCGCCGCATCCGGCGGTGAGCCAGTAGAAGAACCCCTTGGTGCGGTCGGCCTCGGCGAAGTTGGGGCCGGGCGTCACCTGGTCACCCTCGCGGCGCACCACATCGGCGGCGGACAGCGCGGTGAGAACCGCCCGCGTGGCGTCGGCGTCGAGGCCGTGCCGGGAGGCGAAGTCGGCGGCGTCCAACCGCTCGGCCTCCCGCAGTTCGTCGAACACGCCCACGTCCCAGGCGGCACTGATGGCCGCCGCGGCGATCGCGGAGTTGAAGATCTGGGCACACGCCCGCTCGGGGTCGTGAGGCGCCGGGGCTGCCGTCATGTCGTGGGCCTCTCCTCGTTCGGATGCTGAAGGACGTGCTGGATGCCGTGGCGAACGGTCAGTTCACCGCCACCGGAAGGCTGCGAAGGCCGCGTAGCGTGGCATTGGGGCGAGGCACCGCGGGGCCGCTGCGGCGCAGCGACGGCAGGTGACGGACCACCGCCGACATCACCGCGGAGGCCTCGGCCCGGCCGATCACGGACCCCAGACAGGAATGCGACCCACGGCCGAAGCCCAGGTGCGGATTGGGGTCCCGGTCGACGCGGATCGCATCCGGGTCGGAGAACTGCGCGGGATCCCGGTTCGCCGCGCCGATGAGTGCCACGACGATCTCACCGCGGCGTACGGTCTTCCCACCGATCGAGGTGTCCTCGGTGCAGGCCCGGCTCAGGGCCTGCACCGGACCGCTGAAACGGATCAGTTCCTCGATCGCCGGTCCCGTCGGGGCGCCCTCCCGCAGCGCGGCGAACGCGTCGGGGTGGTCCAGAAGCGCGGCGATCGCGTTGGACAGGAACCGGCTGGGTACCTCGAAGCCGGCGTGGAAGAAGGCCCGGACCGAGTTCACCAGCACATCCCGGGAGACCCCTCCTTCCGCTTCGTGCTCGACCAGATGGGCGATGACACCGTGCTTCGGCGGGTGCGCGAGCCACGACTCCACCAGTGCGTTGAACCGTTCGCGCGCCCGGATACCCGCGGCTTCCGCGTCGGGGTCGAGACCGGAGTCCATGCTGCGGTCGAGATCCGCGTTGAGCCGATGGAACGTGTCGTCCTCCGCGGGTCCGGGAACCCCGAGCAACGAGGTCATGGCGGTCAGCGTGAACGAGTCGGTGAAGTCCCGGACGAAGTCGAACTCGCCCCGCCCGGCCAGTGCGGCCAGGTCGGCTTCCGCCCGTGCCAGGAGCTCGGCCGTGAGCGCGTCGACGTCCAGGGAACGCAGGGCGCCGAGGCCGAGGTGGCGCAGCGGCGTGTGCGCCGGCGGGTCGAGGGTCTGGAGACTGAGCAGGGTCTCGGGCGTGGGAATCCCCACCCGGCGGAAGTCCGCCGCGAACCGTTCGGAGTCACGCAGCACCGCCTGGCAGTCCGTGAACCGGGTCAGCAGCCAGGCCCCCAGCTGCTGGTGCCAGTACACCGGAGCCTGCTCCCGGAGCCGGCGGTACACGGGGTACGGGTCGGCGATCATCTCGGCGGAGAGCGGATTGAAGAACTCGTCCTCCAGAGACTGCTCGGAGGCTGCCAGAACAGAGGCATCGGCCATGAAGGGTCCTTTCCGGGGAACCTGGTGGCGGGAGACCGACCCGTGCCTCGGCGCAACGCCGGTGGTGTGGCACGCGGAGTGGCGGCAACAGAAGGGGACGGGCCGCCGTGGCCCCATGAACAGGCTAGGGAACCAGGCGACACGCGGGCAGTTGCCGCCGCCGGACGAACAGCGGCACCGGGATTGCCGCTCACTGGCAGACACGCAGAGTGATCCGTCGGAGTGCCCGGCATTCCCGTCGTCGCGGTCGCCGACCGGTGGCCCCCGCCGGCGCGCGCCGTCAGTGGCGGGCGGTCGTACCCCCGGCCGACGCCAGATCGAGCGCGATGTCCACGATCATGTCCTCCTGGCCGCCGACGAGGCCCCGACGGCCGACCTCCAGCAGGAGCGTGCGGGCGTCGACCCCGTAGCGGGTGGCGGCGACCTCCGCGTGCCGCAGGAACGACGAGTACACGCCCGCGTAGCCGAGCGTCAGCGTCTCGCGGTCGACCGTCACGGGGCGGTCGCGCAACGGCCGGACCAGGTCGTCCGCCGCGTCCTGCAGGGCGAACAGATCGCAGCCGTGCTTCCAGCCCTGTAGGTTCGCCACGGCGACGAACGCCTCGATCGGGCAGTTTCCCGCCCCCGCGCCCTGACCGGCGAGGGAGGCGTCCACCCGGGTGACGCCCTCCTCCACGGCGACGACGCTGTTGGCGACGGACAGGGACAGGTTCTCGTGCGCGTGCACACCGATCTCGGTGGCCGCGTCCAGTACGTCGCGGTAGGCGCGGACGCGCTCGCGCATCCCGTCCAGGGTGAGCCGGCCACCCGAGTCCGTGACGTACACGCACGTGGCGCCGTAGGACTCCATCAGCCGGGCCTGCGCGGCCAGTTCGGCGGCCGGGGCCATATGGCTCATCATCAGGAACCCGGCGACGTCCATCCCCAGCTCGCGGGCCTTGGCGATGTGCTGGGCGGCGATGTCGGCCTCGGTGCAGTGGGTCGCCACGCGCACCGAGCGGACACCCAGCGCGTACGCACGCTCCAGTTCCGCGATGGTGCCGATGCCGGGCAGGAGGAGCGTGGTGAGGACCGCGGTGCGGATGTTGTCGGCCGCGGCCTCGATCCACTCCCAGTCGGTGTGGCTGCCGGGGCCGTAGTTCAGCGAGCCGCCCGCCAGGCCGTCGCCATGGGCGACCTCGATGGCGTCGACCCCGGCCGCGTCGAGCGCGGCCGTGATACGGCCCACGTCGGCAGGGTCGATACGGTGCCGGATGGCGTGCATGCCGTCCCGCAGCGTGACGTCCTGGATGTACAGCTTCCGGTCCACGAGGGGCGTCGCGTCCTCGGCGACCGGCGCTCCGCCGGCCGGCGTTCCGCTGGTCGTCGCTTCGCTCGTCATCGGGTTGCCTCCGTGAGGGCCGTGGTGCGCTCGGCGATCGACTCGGCGACCCGCAGAGCGGCCGACGTCATGATGTCCAGGTTCCCGGCGTACGCGGGCAGATAGTGGGCGGCGCCCTCCACTTCGAGGAACACGGACACCTTGGTGCTGACCGGGCCCGCCCCGTCCGGCACCAGGGTGTGCACGGGTTCACCCGCGGGGACCGGAGTGAACTGCACCTCCTGCTTGAGGCGGTAGCCGGGCACGTACCGCGCGACCCGCTCGGCCATGGCCGCCACCGAGGCGCGTACGGCGTCGTGGTCGACGTCGCCGGTCAGGCAGAACACGGTGTCCCGCATGATCAGCGGTGGCTCCGCCGGGTTCAGGATGATGACCGCCTTGCCGCGGGCGGCGCCGCCGACGGACTCGATGGCCTGGGAGGTCGTCTCGGTGAACTCGTCGATGTTGGCGCGGGTGCCCGGCCCCGCCGACCTGGAGGCGATGGAGGCCACGATCTCCGCGTAGTGGACGGGGGTCACCGCGGAGACGGCCGCGACCATCGGAATCGTTGCCTGACCGCCGCAGGTGACCATGTTGAGGTTGTCGGCCCCCAGCTCCAGGTGCGCGTCCAGGTTGACCGGTGGGACCACGAACGGACCGATCGCCGCAGGGGTGAGGTCGATGAGCCGCTTCCCGTACGGGGCGAGCTTCGCGGCGTTCGCGAGGTGGGCCTTGGCGGAGGTCGCGTCGAAGACGACGCCGATCTCGTCGAAGTGGGGGAGCGCGATCAGACCGTCGACGCCCTCGTGCGTGGTCGGGATGCCGAGCCGTGCGGCGCGGGCGAGACCGTCGGAGGCCGGGTCGATGCCGACCATGGCACCCATCTCCAGGGTGTCCGACAGGCGCAGTACCTTGATCATCAGGTCGGTGCCGATGTTGCCCGACCCGATGATGGCGACCTTCGTCTTCGTCATGCGTCTCTCTTCTCGGAGAATACGGCGGTGACCTCGCCCAGCGAGCTGATCTCGGCCCGGATCCGGGTGCCGGGCGGGGCCGGGACCATGGGGCCCAGCGCGCCCGACAGAACGACCTGGCCGGCGCGCAGGGGATCCCCGAACTCCAGCGCCGTACGGGCCAGCCAGGCAAGGGCGTTGAGCGGGTCGCCCAGGCAGGCGGCGCCGCTCCCCTCGGAGACCGGCACATCGTCCGCGTACAGCCGCATGGTGGTGTCGCGCGGCTCGAACTCGTCGAGGCCGAGCCGGCGGTCCGCGAGGACGAACAGTCCGCTGGAGGCGTTGTCCGCGACCGTGTCGGTGAGGCGGATGTCCCAGGAGGCGATACGGCTGTCCACGATCTCCAGCGCGGCGACCGCGTAGTCGACCGCGGACCGCACACGGGCCGCGTCCATGTCCCCGTCGGTCAGGTCCTCCTTGAGCACGAAGGCGATCTCGGCCTCGGCCTTGGGCTGGAGCAGCCGCTCGGAGGGCACCTCGGCCTCGGCCGACACGTCCATGTCGTCGAAGAGCACCCCGAAGTCGGGCTGGTCGACGCCCAGTTGCCGCTGGACGGCGGGCGAGGTCAGCCCGATCTTCCGGCCCACCACGACCGCCCCGCCGTCCAGTCGCCGACGGGTCAGCTCCCGCTGCACGGCGTAGGCGGCGGCCAGGTCGTGCTCGCCGATCAGATCCCGGACGGGGGCGACGGGACGGCCCTCGTCGAGGGCGGCGGTGAGCCGGGCGACGGCCTGTGCCACGACGTCCGTACCTGCCTGTGCGTGTGTCATGTGGTTCACCGCCCCTGTGCCGTCGCGACGGCGAACCCGGCGATCCACGCGGGGATCGCCTCGTAGAAACGGGACGTCATGTCGTACGGACCGGTCGCCGCGAGAGAGGCGAAGGCCGCGATCCAGGCGCGGACCTCGTGCGCCGAGCCGCCACCCTCCTTGGCCATCCACTCCACCGTCCACGCGTCGAACTCCGTGAGCTCGCCGCGCTCCAGGTGGTCGAGGAGGCGGTTGTCCCACGCGGGGTTGATCGGGACCATCGCGGTCGACCCGGCGGCGTACTCGCGTCCCGCCTCGACCACGCGCTGTTCGCCCCTGGCGCGCTGCTCGGGCGTCGGCGGACGGCCCTCGATGAGCGCGTCGGCGACCCGCGGCGGTGCGCCCTCCAGGACCGGGACGGGCGGGTCGTGCGAGAGACCGCCCGAGGCGAGGAACAGCACGCGCCGGTCGAGTGCCGCGGCGGCCTCGCCCACCGCCGTCCCCAGGGCCCTGATACGGGTCACGGGACACAGCGGGGTGGCCACCCCGTTGACGAAGACCGGCACCACGGGCACCCGGTCGATGCCGCCGAAAAGCACCTCCAGAGGCTGCGCGAACCCGTGGTCGACGGTCATCCGGGCGGACACGGTGAGGTCGACGCCCCGGTCGAGGACACCCTGCGCCAGGGCCTTGGCCGCGCCCGTGTCGACCGACAACGGGCCCGCCTGAGAACCGAAGTCGCCCACCGCGTGGGCCTCGGTCGCCAGGCAGAACGGCGGCATCTCCTTGTAGAAGAACCCGTTGTAGTGGTCGGGCGCGTACAGCACCACGAGGTCCGGGTCGAAGGCGCGGACGAACTCCCGCGCGCCCGCGACGGCCCGGTCGACACGGGCCAGGACATCGGCATCCGGGTCGTTCCTGCCGATGAGGGGTGAGTGGGACAGCCCCACGGCTGCTGCGGTCATGGTCGGTCGTTCCTTACTGGCGGAGAGCCGGCGGGTGGATGACGAGCTTTCCGGTCAGCCCGCCGTCGATCATGAGCTGGAAGCCCTTGTGGATGTCGGACAGCGGCAGAGCCCGGTCGATCACCGGACGGGCGCCGGTGGCGTCGAGCATCCGCAGCATCGAGACCAACTCGGCGCGGGTGCAGCCGGTGGAGCCGATCACGCGCTGCTGGAGGTAGAAGATCCGGCCCAGGTCCGCGGGCGGGTTGGTGCCGCTCGTCGCACCGGCGATGACGACCGTGCCGCCCGGCCGCAGCGACTTCAGGGAGTGCGACCAGGTCGCCTCCCCGACGGTCTCGATGACGACGTCGACGCGCTCAGGCAGTCGCTCACCGCTGGGCACGACCGCACGGGCGCCCCACGACAGGGCCTCGGCGCGCTTGGTCTCGCTGCGGCTGGTGGCGTAGACGACGGCCCCGGCGGCCACCGCCAGCTTGATCGCGGCGGAGGCCACGCCGCCGCCCGCGCCCTGCACGAGCACCCGGTCGCCCGCGGTGATGCGCGCCTGGGTGAACAGCATGCGGTAGGCCGTGGTCCAGGCGACGGGCAGGCAGGCGGCCTCGTCGAAGGACAGCCAGGCCGGCTTCGGCACCAGATTGCGGGTCGGGACGACGAGATACTCCGCGAAGGCGCCGTTGTGCCGTTCGGACAGCAGAGCACGGTTCGGGTCGAGGGTCTCGTCGCCGCGTCCGGCGTCCGGGTCGCCGATCACCGGGTGGACGATGACCTCGTTGCCGTCCTCGTCGTAGCCGGCGGCGTCGCAGCCGAGGACGATCGGGAGGCGGTCGGGGGGATGGCCCACGCCTCGCAGCGTCCACAGGTCGTGCATGTTCAGTGACGAGGCCACGACGCGGACGCGGGACCAGCCGGGCTCGGGCTCGGGCTTCGGTACGTCGCGCAGGCACAGCCCCGACAGCGGGTCGGTGGCACTCTGGGAGATGGCGGTTGCAGCTAGCACGCATTCACGTTCGCCCCGACCGGGTACGGATCCATAGCTGGTGTGCCGCTGTGCAGCACACGCCGTGGGCGGACGCGCACGGTGCCCGCGCCTTCGATCGAGATCCGCACGGTCCCGGCGGTCCCGGAGGTGCGGACAGCCCGCTGACCCGGCCTGCCGGAAGGCGGGTCGGGTCAGCGGGCGGCGAGGGGCGGTCAGTGGGGCATGTCGTCCAGAGCCGTGGACAGCCCGGCGACAGCGGGTGGCTCCACGGCGAACAGCACCACGGTGTCACCGGGCAGATCGGCCTCCCCGATCCGCCGGAACCCGCCCGCCTCCAGGGCGAGTTGCGTGGCTGTGTCGTCCTCGTCCGGCGCGGCGACCACCCGGCGGCACCGCGGGGACAGGGCGAACAGGACGGGGACGAGGTCGCGCAGCAGACGGGCGGCCAGAGCGGGGCCGTTCTCGGCCGGATCCGGTCCCGGCAGCACCAGGCCGACCACGAGATCCCGCGCGCCGAACGGGTAGCAGGCGCGCACCGGATGGTCCGCCACGGGATGCAGGTCCACGAGCAGCTCCGGGCCGCCCTCGGCGGAGCGCACGACGTACGTACGACGGGGACGCCGGGGGCGCCGGGGGCGCTCGGACGGGGGATCGGCGACGGAGCGAACGGCCCACCGCGCCCCGAGTCGAAGGCCGTCCGGCGTCGCCACGGCGTCGAGAGCGGAAGCCATGCGGGGGCTCACACGGTCTCGGCGGGCTGATGTTCCTCGACCCAGCGCCGCAGCTCGCCCTTGACCAGCTTGCCGCTGGCGTTGCGGGGCAGCTGCTCGGCCACCACGACCCGCGTGGGCAGCTTGTAGCGGGCCAGGTGGTCGCCGGCGAACGCGCGGACCTCTTCCACGGTGGGCACCGTGCCGGCGTCACAGGTGAGAACCGCGAGCACGGTCTCGCCCCACTTCGCGTCCGACACCCCTATGACGGCGGCCTCGCGGACACCGGGGTAGGCGGCGAGGACGCGCTCCACCTCGGCGGGGTACACGTTCTCCCCACCACTGATGATCATGTCCTGGAGGCGGTCGACGATGTAGTAGAAGCCGTCCTCGTCCCGGTGCGCTATGTCGCCGCTGTGGAACCAGCCGGCGTCGTCGATGGCCGCGCGGGTGGCGTCCGGGTTGTTCCAGTAGCCGACGGTGACGTTCGGGCCGCGTACGCAGATCTCGCCGCTCGTGTCCGCCTCATGGATGCGCATCCCGGTGACGGGGTCGACGAGGCAGATCTCGGTGTACGGCATGGGTGCGCCCGCCGACCCCGTCTTCCGCAGTGTCAGCTCGGCGGGCAGATAGGTCGCGAACGGTGCCGTCTCGGTCAGCCCCCAGGCCTGCTGGAGCAGCACGTCCCGCTCGGCGTAGTCCCTGATGAGCTGAGGCGGTACGGGAGCTCCGGCGACGATCGCGGAGCGCAGGGCGCTCAGGTCGGCCTCGGCGAAGCCGGGAACACGGGCGAGCGCCGCGAACATGGCGGGCACCGCGAAGAAGGTGGAGACCCCGTGCCGCACCAGATCGTCGAGGCACTGCGCAGGGTCGAAGCCGCGGCGCAGGACCACGGTGCCGCCCCGCAGGAGGGTGCGCAGGGTGAGGGCGTTGAGCCCGCCGATGTGGAACAGCGGGGCCATCGCCAGATTGACGTCGTCGGCGCGGGTGTCGACGACGCTGTCGACGTTGACCGCGTTCCACCAGATGTTGCCGTGGGTGAGCATGACGCCCTTGGGCCGCCCCGTGGTGCCGGAGGTGTACATGAGCATGGCGAGGTCGTCGTCGTGCAGTGCCACGGGTTCCCGTGCTGCCAGGCCGGGGGCCAGCAAGGACGACAGAGGGTCCCAGAGCGCGGCGGGGGAGGCGGTCGCCGGGCAGGCGGGGTCGGTGTCGACCAGGAGGTGCCGGCGTGCCGGCACCTCCTGCGCGATCGACTCGACGAGTTCGCGGTGGCCTTCCTCGACGACGAGGGTGTGGGCACCGCAGTCGTTGAGGATGTGGCGCACCTCGTCGGCGGCGAGCCGGAAGTTGACCGGGACGAAGACCGCCCCGAGGTGCGCTGCCGCGATCATCGTCTCGAAGAACGTCACGCTGTTGAAGCCGAGGTAGGCGATCCGGTCGCCCCGGCGCAGACCGGCCTCGGCCAGACCGGCGGCGAACGCGTCCACCGTCGCGGTGAGTCGGCCGGCGGAGATCTCACGGCCCTCGTACAGGACGGCGGTACGGGCGGGGGACTGGGCTCTGCGGCGCAGTGCGGCGGCGGGGCTGATGTCGACGGCGGCCATGGCGTCGGCTCCTTCGATGGCTCTCGGACGGGAAGCGGGCGGATTTCAGAGGCCGGCGCCGCCGGCGGGGGAGCGGAAGCCGCGGACGGCGATTCCGCCGTCCGCGGGGATGACCGCACCGGTGACGGTGCCGCTGTCGGTGCGGGAGGCGAGCAGGACGTAGGGGCCGGTGAAGTCCGCCGGCTCGACGCTGGAGTCGTACAGCGGGATCAGCGGGGGCTGTTCGACACCGGAGGCCTCGTTCCTGGCGAAGGACGCGGCCAGGGTACGGTCCTGAAGGCCCAGGCTCCGCGGGCCGCGCAGCTGGGTGCGCATGCCGCCGACGGCGACGCCGTTGACCCGGACGCTGGGGGCCAGTTCGTAGGCGAACTGGCGGAGCAGGCCGAGGCAGGCGTGCTTGCTGGCGGTGTAGAGGACACCGCCGCCGTCGGTGTGGAAGGAGGCGTTGGACAGGGTCATCACGATGCTGCCGCGGGTGGCGACCAGCTCGCGCCAGGCGGCCTCCACCGCCAGGAGGTAGCCCTTGACGTTGATGGCGAATATCTCGTCGAAGGCCTCGGAGAACTCCTTGCCGGTCAGCCGGGTGAGGCTGCGGTGGTAGTCCCAGATGCCGGCGTTGGGGACGAGGATGTCCAGCTTGCCGAACCGTCCGACGGTGGCTTCGACCGCGCGGTGCAGGTCGTCCGGGGAGCGCACGTCTCCCGGCACGGTCAGCACGCGGCCCCCGAGTTCGCCCGCGGCACGCACCACGTCCTGAAGCTGCTCGGCGCTGCGGCCGACGATGGCGACGTCGGCGCCCTCGGCGAGGTAGCGGAGCGCGACGGCGCGGCCGATGCCGGAGCCGCCGCCGGTGATGAGGGCGACCTCGCCCTTCAGCCAGCCCATGGGTCAGTGCTCCCTGAGGAAGTCGGTGACCAGACGCTCGAACTCGGCCTGGCGCTCAAGCTGCACCCAGTGGCCGCAGCCGCCGAAGACGTGCAGCTGGACATCGCGGATCTGCTTGAGCATGAGCTGCGCGCCGTCCAGGGTGATCGTGCGGTCGTCACGGCCCCAGAGCAGGAGGGTGGGCGCCTTGACCTTGTGGACGCGCTGCCAGAGCGGGTCCATGCCGTGCCGCTTGGCGAAGGCGGCGTTGTAGCGGTGGTAGAAGGCGATGTGGGACTCGTCGAGGGACGCCTCGTAGCGGGCCTGCGCGGTGTCCGTCCAGCGCTTGGGCTCGGCGGTCATCACGCCGATGAAGTCCCGCATCTTCTTCAGGGTCGGGCCCTCGCCGTTGTAGTAGCGGAACATCGCCTTCTGGCCCTCGGTCGGGGTGGGCCCGAACGGCAGCCAGCCGCCGCCCGGCGCCATCAGCACCAGCTTCTCCACCCGCTCGGGGACGGCGAGCGCGGTGGCGATGGCGGCCGCTCCGCCGAGGCTGTTGCCGAGCAGATGGAAGCGCTCGACACCGAGCGCGTCGAGGGTCTGCACCAGCGCGTCGACGGTGATCTCGGTGATGCTGCGGGCGTCGAGGTCGTCCTCGGTGGGGCGGTAACTGCCGCCGAAACCGGGCTGGTCGGGCAGCACCACCCTGAAGTACCGGGTGAGGGCGGGCAGGTTCTGGTGGTAGTTGGCGACCGCGCCGGCGCCGGGCCCGCCGCCGTGCAGCATCACCAGCACCGGCCCCTCACCGGCTTCGCTGACGGCGATGGGACCGAGCGTGGTCTCCACCGTGTGCTCGACGAGCTTCACGTCGGTCGTCTCTTCAGTGGTCACGAGCGGACTCCGGTTCACAGGAAGGTGCTGATGTTCTTGGCGAGCAGGACGTTCTGGTCGAGCAGGATCGTGCGGCGGGCGATCAGCAGCCGCCCGTCGTCCGGATCGCGGCGCAGGACGTCGGTGCGCCCGCCGGCGTAGAGGTCGACCTCGCGTTCCAGGCGGTTGCGGTAGCAGAGGAAGGACGACTCGGCGACGTACTCACCCGGCTCGTCGGCCGTCCGGACCAGGACGTTGGTGATCAGGTGCCGAGTGCGGGAGGGCGGGTCCTCGGCCCAGGCCATACCGGAGTCGAAGCGGCGGATCCGCCAGGCCAGGCTCGCCTTCGTCTCGTCGAAGATCGCCACCTCGCCGGGTGCCCCGTCGGCCAGCGCCTGCTGCCGGCGCAGCCGGTTGGTGCGCACCGGCGCCCAGTAGTGCAGGTCGTCGGCGAGCAGCTCCAGCCAGTCCGCGTAGCGGTGCTGGTCGAGGAGCCGCGCCTCGGTGGCGTACAGCCGCTGCACCTCGAAGTGGAGCCGGATGTCCTCGTCGAAGGACAGGGACGAGGTGTCCCTGACCGTCGGCTCCGGGGGGTGAATGCTCATCGGTTGAGTCCTCCTGCGGGCCGCGCCCCATGCTGTGATGCCGGCGCGGAGAGGGTGGTTCGGGAGGGAGCCGTGCCGGTGGGGGGCACGGCGGCGCGTCACCGCTTCAGCAGCGCGCGCAGGTCGACGCCCTCGTCGGCGAGGCGGGCGGGGTCGACCGTCACACCCCGGTCGACGAGCCGCCGGGCGGCCTTGATGTCGCGTGCGCGGTCGATGGCCGCCGCCGCGACCAGCCGGTCGCCGCGCAGGCCGAAGACGGTGAAGGCGCCGCTGTCCGGGGCACCGCGCACCACGGTCCGCCCGGCGTCCGCCATGGTGCCGACCGCCTCCAGACGTGAGCCGTGGCGGTCCGACCAGAACCACGGGGCGCCGGCCTGCCGAAGCGGCCGGCCCAGGATGCCGCTCGCGGCGGCCTCGCCGCCCTGCTGGGCGGCCTCCCAGTGCTCGTGCCGGACGCGGTGGCCGTCGAGGCGGGCCACGTCTCCGACAGCGAAGACGTTCGGGTGCGAGGTGCGCTGCCCGGCGTGGACGACGACGCCGTTGTCCACGCGCAGTCCGGCGGCCTCGGCCAGCCCCGTGGCGGGGCGGATGCCGATGCCCACCACCACGGTGTCGGCGACGACGACCCGGCTGCCGCCCGTGAGGCGGACGAGGACCTCGCCGGCGGCGGGGCGGCGTTCGACGCGCTCGACACCCGAGGTGATCACCTCGATGCCCTCGGCGGTGTGCCTGCCGTGCAGGGCCCGGGCGACGTCCTCGCCGACCACCGCGGCCAGCGGCACCGGCACCGGGTCGACCAGGGTGACGCGGCAGCCGAGGGCCACCGCGACCGCGGCCGTCTCGGCGCCGATCAGCCCGCCGCCGACGACCGTCACCCGCGCGTCGGGCAGCAGCCGTTCCCGCAGCCGCTCGGCGTCCTCCCAGGTGCGCAGCACCCGCACGGCCGGGTCGTCGCCCCCGGGCACGGGCAGCGCCCGCGGGGTGCCGCCGGTGGCCAGCACGACGCGGTCGGCGCCCACCACCGAGCCGTCGGCCAGTTCGATGCCGCTCTCCCCGGGGCGGATCGCCCGGACTGGGGTGCCGTCCCGCAGGTCGACGCGCTGTCCCTCGTACCACTGCTCGGGGCGCAGCAGGATGTCGTCGCGCCCGGACTTGCCCAGCAGCACGTCCTTGCTGAGCGGTGGCCGGTCGTACGGTAGTCCCCGCTCGTCGCAGTACAGCACCAGTTCACCGTCGTACCCCTGGGCACGCAGCGCGTCGCAGGTGGAGACGGCGGCCAGGCCGGCGCCGACGACGGCGACGCGGCGCGGCGAGCTCATCCGCCGGCCTCCTCGGCGGAGTCGAGCGCCGGGTGCACCCAGATCCAGCCGTCCCGCACCTCGACGCGATGGGCACGGACGGTGACGGTGGCGGGCATGCACAACGGTCGACCCGAGCTGAGACAGAAGCGGGCGCTGTGGAGCGGGCACTCGACCTCGCCGTCCTCGATCCAGCCGTCGGCGAGGGACGCCTGACCGTGGGAGCAGGTGTCGTCGAGGGCGTAGTAGACGCCGCCGTCGTGGAAGACGGCGATGGCGTCGCCGTGGCCGGTGATCTCGGCGGGCACCTTCAGGGCCTCGCCGTCCTCGATGTCGCCGACGGCGGCCACGCGGATACCGGTGTGGGTGATGCTCATCAGGTGTCCTTCTGGTGCTCGTGCCAGGCGGGCGTGTTCATCAGATCGCGCCAGCGGGCGTAGAAGCCGCGGGCGGCGCCGTCGCTGTAGAGACGGCCGGTGGTGCCGGGATGGACACCGTCCTCGGTCTGGAGCCCGATCCCCATCTGGTAGTTGAGGGTCATGGACCCGGCCATGAAGCCGTGGGCGGTGGCCTGGCACTCGCTCCAGTTCTCGCCGTCGTCCTGCTCGAAGATGCCGGTCGGCCCGAACGTCCGCAGGTTGTACAGCCGTTGGGCCTCCTTCACCTCGGCCGGCATGGACCGGTCGACGATCGTCCAGGCCCACACCTCCATCCGGTCCGGTCCCTTGGGGTGCCAGACCCGGATGGAGCCGTTGACGGGCAGGTAGGAGAAGTTGGGGAAGACGGTGGCGTGACCGGTGGTCATCGGCCCTTCCACCCGTGCGTCGCCGAGCCGTTCGCGCAGCGCCTCGTAGTCGTAGTAGCCGTGCACGACCCGGTCGTCGAAGCGGCTCTTGGCGTGGGTGGGGAAACCGGCGCCGTGACCGAGCGGATCGGTGTACTGCCGTCCCGGGGTCTGCACGATCTCCGTCTTCGGCCCCTTGCCGGACGGCGACATGACCATCAGCGCCGACGCGTGCGAGATGTTGACGTGGTACCAGTCGGAGGCGAACTGCTCCGCCGCCAGCTTCCAGTTGCCCTCCAGGACCCACTTGTGGACGCCGCCGACGACCTCGGTGCCCTCGGGATCGCGGTCGAGCATCGCGTCCATGTACCAGGTCATGCCGCCGAGCGCCTCGGCCAGCGGCGGCGCCTCGGGGTTCCAGGTCCCGAAGACGAGCCCCTTGTACGTGTCGAGCTGCGCGACCTCGGTGAGTCCCCACTGCTCGCGGTCGAACTCCGTCGGGTAGTCCTCGGCGTTGGGGACGTTGACCAGCTTGCCCGCCATGTCGTACGACCAGCCGTGGTAGCTGCAGGTGAACGCCTTCGTCGCGCCCGCGTCGGCCCGGCAGATCCGCATCCCCCGGTGCCGGCAGGCGTTGAGGAACGCCCGGATCCTGCGGTCCCGGCCCATGGCGACGATGACCGGGTCCTCCCCCATGTACGTGGTGAAGAAGTCGCCCGGCTTGGTGAACTGGCTCTCGTGCGCGAGGAACAGCCAGCTCGGCGCGAACACACGGCGCAACTCCTGCCGGTAGAGCGCCTGGTCACCGAAGATCGTGCGGTCGATCAGACCGCGGTCGAGGGCGAAGTACCCGCTCACGTCGACGGCCGGCTCGGCAACCCGGGCCAGGGGGCGCGCCGCGGGGCGGGCGGGGGTGGACGTCATCGCTGGGCCTCCTCGGACGGGGCCGGGCCCGCCGGGCGCCGCCGGTCCGAGCGGGCGCCGGCGCCGTCGGTGTGGTGTCGCTGCATGGGCCCAGCACACGTCACCACCCGGAGACCGGTACAGCCGCTGTTCCGTGTCGTGGCACGCCGCCGCGGTGGCCTCGTCACGCCGGCGGGACATGAGTGTCGGATGCGCCCCAAGTGTCGTGCCGCAGTGCGGGACACGGACCTTTTCAGCGACCGCCGCGCCTCTACAGTCCCCGCTCAGGTCCCCACCGTGTGTCCTGGATCACTGCGCATCCGGGCCTGACCGGAATCGAGCCGCCTCATGTCCTCAGAGACCACCCGCGACGCCGCACCGGCCGGCGTCACCACCACCGCGGCATCCACCGCACAGAAAACCAACGTGTCGCGCGTCGCCGTCGCGAGCCTCATCGGCACGACCATCGAGTACTACGACTTCGCCGTGTACGGTACGGCCGCGGCCCTCGTCCTGGGCCCGGCCTTCTTCCCCGCCGGAAACGCCACGGTCTCCACACTCGCCGCGTTCCTCACCTTCGCCGCCGCCTTCCTCGCCCGCCCCGTCGGCGTGGTGCTGTTCGGAGGCATCGGCGACCGGGTCGGCCGTAAGCGGGCCCTCTTCCTCTCGCTGGTGCTGATGGGCCTGTCCACGGTCGGCGTCGGACTGCTGCCGACCTACGAGACCGCCGGCCTCGTCGCCCCCGTCCTCCTGGTCGTGCTCCGCCTGTTGCAGGGCGTGAGCCTGGGCGGCGAGTGGGGCGGGGCCGTGCTGCTGGCGGCGGAGCACGCGCCTCCCGGACGCCGCGCCCTGTTCGCGTCGATCCCGCAGGCCGGCCCGCCGCTCGGTTTCCTGCTGTCCAGCGCCGTGATCCTTCCGACGCTGTCGATCGCGGGCAAGGACGGTTTCGCCGAGTGGGCCTGGCGCATACCGTTCCTGCTGAGCACCGTCCTCATCGTCGTCGGCCTCTGGGTGCGCTCCCGGGTCACCGAGTCCCCGGTCTTCGAACAGCGCCCCGCCGGCGCCGCCGCGCCGCGTTTCCCCCTCGGTGTCCTGGTCAAGGAGTACCCGGGAAGACTGCTCCTCGGCATCGGCGCGGCGATCGGCGGCTCCGCGGTGTACTACCTGACGATCGTGTACAGCATCTCCTACGGGCCGGCCGCCCTCGGCATCCCCCAGCCCACGATGCTGACCGCCACGAGCATCGCCGCCGCGGCCGTCGTGGCCGCCACGGTGCCGGTGGCGAAGCTCGCCGACCGGGTGGGCAGACGCCCGGTGATGCTGACGGGCGCGGCCGGTTGCGCCCTGTGGGCGCTGCCCATGTTCGGCTCCCTGAACACCGGCGACGGTGTACTGATCACCGGGGCCTTCAGCCTCGGGCTCGTGCTGTTCATCATGATGTTCTCCCCGATGGCCGCGTTCCTCCCGGAGCTGTTCCCGGCCCGGCTGCGCTACACCGGGGCGTCGGCGACGTTCATCCTCGCCGCCACTCTCGGCGGCGGCTTCGCCCCGCTGGTCGCCACCTGGCTGAACACCCACTGGAAGTCGCCCCTGATCCTGGGCCTGTACGCGGGCGCTCTCTGCCTGGTCAGCCTGGTCTGTGTGCTGGCCCTGCCCGAGACCCGCGACGAGGACTTCAGCGCCTGACGTCCCTCGTCCGAAGACCCTCGAACCGCCCGTCGTGCCGCCGACGCACGACGGGCGGTTCCGGCTTTTCCGGCCTTGGCGGGCGGCGGGACCGCCCAGGCCGTAACCGCTGTGGCACGCGCCGTTTACAAGCCCGACCCGGTCTCCTACATTGGACATGCGTCCATTTCAGTGGTCGCTCAGACCTTCCCGGTGCCCTCGGTCCTTCCTCGGAGTCTGCCCATGCGCGTCACCGCCCTTCGTCCCGAGCATGCTGACCCCCCGCACCCCGGTGCGCCGAGCCCCGTGCCCGAGCAACAGACAGCGGTCGACAAGGCGCTGGTCCTCCTGAAGTCGCTCGCCGAACAGGACAGGGAGGTCGGCGTCAGCGAGCTGGCCCGCTGCGCCCGTCTCAGCAAGTCGACGGCGTTCCGCCTGCTGGGCATCCTTCAGCGCAACGATCTCGTCGAGCGGGTCGGCAGCAACTACCGGCTCGGCATCCAGCTCTTCGACATGGGCAACCGCGTCCATGGGCCGACACCGTTACTGCTCCAGGAACGGTTGCTGCCCCATCTCGCCGATCTGTACGAGCTGACGCACGAGACGGTGCATCTGGCCGTGCTGCACGGCACCGAGATCGTGTACGTCAACAAGATCCACGGTCACCGCGCGGCCCGCACGCCCTCACGGATCGGCGCGCGGCTGCCCGCGTACTGCACCGCCGTCGGCAAGGCGCTGCTGGCCTTCGACCACGACGCCGCGGAGGCGGCCATCGAGGCGGGGCTGTCCGCTCTCACCGAGTACACCCTCACCGACGCCGACAGCTTCCGGGCCGAGCTGCGACGTATCCGCCGGGACGGCATCGCCTACGACCGCCAGGAGGCCACCCTCGGACTGACCTGCGTGGCCGTACCGATCATGGGTCCCGTCGGCCGCCCCCTGGCCGCGGTCTCCGTCGCCGGCGCCGACCACCGCTTCGACCCCTCGCGCTACGCCGGGGCACTGCGCCGCGTGGCCCACGAAGCGGCGCGCACGGTGACCGCGGCCAAGGCGCGCGGATCGATCCCGACCGGACGCGGCGGCCTGCCGATGGCCTGACCTCCTGGGCCAGCCGCCTCGATCCCCGGCCCCGTGCGCCTGACGGCGCGCGGGGCCGCATCGACATACCGCTCCGGGCGAACTTCGCCTGTCGCAACACGACCTAGAAGGCTGATGAAGATCTT
>NZ_OLMK01000080.1 GCF_900290235.1 Streptomyces sp. MA5143a | reverse complement strand
GGCACGCGCTCCGGCGTGCACGTCATAAACGGCTCACATGCCTAGACGAGTAGATGAGGAGAGTCCGACCGTGTTCCTGCCCAAGTACCCCGACAGCCCCACCCCGCCGCCCGCACACACCCACACCCCGGCCGATTCCGCGCCCGTACGGCGCTCGCTCCCGGCGGTCTCCATCAGTCCCGGAGTCGTGGCGGCCGTAGTCGTCGGCGGTGTCGTCCTCACCGCGCTCCTGGCCGCCGTCGCCGTCTCGGCCATCTCCGTCGCCATCGCGGCCGTGGTCCTGCGCTCCCTGATCCGCGAGCAGAACCGGCGCTGAACGCGCCCGACACCCGGGGCGGCACACACGACCAAGCATCCGCCGCCCCGGGGCCATCACTCCTGACCGAGCCAGTCAGAAGGAGAACCGCCATCTTCACCCGCACCACACCGCCCCCGCTCCCCGAACTCGCGAAGCTCGCGGAGCACGGCACCCTGCCCGGTATCCTCCGCCAACTCTCCGGCCTCGGCGGCTGCACCCACCCGATCCGCCTCGACGGCCACCGCACCGAGCACGACGTCGACACCACGACCGGCGAGATCGGCCGCGTCCTCCACCACCTCGACTCCACCGACCTCCCGGCCGGCCAACTCCTCGTCCGCTGCAACAACCGCCGCACCACCCGGTGCGCGGCCTGCTCCGAGGTCTACCGCCGCGACACCTTCCACCTGATCACCTCCGGCCTGCGCGGCGGCAAGGGCACCCCCGAACACGTCGCCACCCACCCCCGCGTCTTCGCCACCTTCACCGCACCGAGCTTCGGCCCGGTCCACAACCGCCCCTCCAGCGGGCGGCCCTGCCGCTGCGGAACCAGACACGACCAGGACGACGCCGTACTCGGTACCGCGCTCGACCCGGACACCTACGACTACGAAGCGGCCGTCCTCTGGAACGCCCACGCCGGTCCGCTCTGGCGACGCTTCTCCACCTACCTTCGCCGGGAAGTCGCCAAGCGCGCGGGCCTGTCACAACGCCGCTTCCGCGACCACGCCCGCGTCTCCTTCGCCAAGGTCGCCGAGTACCAAAAGCGCGGCGCCGTCCACTTCCACGCCGTCATCCGCATCGACGGCCCCACCGGCGGCGACACCCCGCCCCCGGCCTGGGCCACCGCCGAACTCCTCACGGACGCCATCGAGACAGCGGCGGCCAAGGTTCGCGTGGACGGCCCGGCCATCGACGGACGCACCCACACCTTCGCCTTCGGCCGCCAACTCGACGTCCGCACCATCCGATCCGCCGACTTCAACGACGGCCAGGAGCTGACCGAGCGCGCGGTCGCCGCGTACATCGCCAAGTACGCCACCAAGGGCGCCGAAACCGCCACGGGAGCCCTCGACCGGCCACTGAAGTTCGCCGCCGAACTCGCCCAGCTCGACATCAGCGACCACGCCCGCCGCCTCATCCGAACCGCCTGGACCCTCGGCGCACGCAAAGACCTCGAACACCTCCGCCTCCGCGCCTGGGCCCACATGCTCGGCTTCCGCGGCCACTTCTCCACCAAATCCCGCCGCTACTCCACCACCCTCGGCGCCCTCCGCGACGCCCGCGCCGAATGGCGCCGCGCCCAAGCGGCAACGGCCAACGGAGCGGCGCCCGACACGACGTACGTCCTCGCGCACTGGGTCTTCGCCGGAACCGGCCTGTCCGACACCGAAGCCTGGCTTGCCGCATCTCTCGAACCCGCCCCCGGAACAGAAGGAGAGCCGACCCATGGCTAAGCGCCATCTCGCCGTCGTAGAAGCGGCTACCGAACCGCGCGCTCTGCCTTCGCGGTACCTGACTCCTCTGGACGTTGCCGAGATTCTGGGCGTGCCGGTCGAGACGGTCTACCAGTGGCGGCGGAAGCGCACTGGGCCGCGTGGCTTCCGGGTTGGCCGGCATCTGCGCTACGACCCCGTGGACGTGCGGGCCTGGGTCGAGTCCCTGATGGAAGGGGCTGCTGCCTGATGGCCGGGCACGTTCAAGACCGCTGGTACAGAACGGAGACCGGGCCGGACGGGAAGGCTCGCAGGGTCAAGACGGAGCGGTACGGCACTGGGTCCCGTTACCGGGCCCGGTACATCGGGCCGGACGGTACCGAGAAGTCCAAGAGCTTCCCCGACCGGCAGAAGCGGCTCGCTGATCAGTGGCTGGCGCACACTGAGGCTGACATGGCGCGCGGGCAGTACATCGACCCACGTGCGGCTCGGATCACGTTCGAGCAGTACGCCGAGAAGTGGGTGACACACGCGCCGGACCCGAACACTCAGGCATCGATGGAATCGCAGCTCCGGCTACACGCCTTCCCCTACCTGGGCTCGCGTCCGCTCGGTTCCTTCCAGCCTGCTCACATCCGTGACTGGGTCGGGAAGCTGCAAGAGAACGGCGTCCGGGGCTCGTACGCCCGGACGATCTACTCCAACGTGCGGGCCGCGCTGAGTGCGGCCGTGGACGACGGGCATCTCCCCCGGAATCCGTGTGCTGCCCGCTCGGTCCGGCCGCCGACGGTGGACGTCAGACGCATCGCTCCCTGGACGCCGGAACGGGTCTTCGCCGTCCAGGCCGCCATGCCTGAGCGGTACCAAGCCATGGTTGACCTGGGCGGCGGCTGCGGCCTTCGACAGGGCGAGATCCTTGGCGTCGCGGTCGACGCGATCGACTTCGAGTCGGACACGCTTCACGTGGTCCAGCAACTGAAGCTGAGCCGCAGCAAGGCCGTGTTCGCTCCGCCCAAGGGCGGCAAGCTGCGGGACGTGCCTCTTCCTGGGCCGGTCGCTGATGCGCTCCGGGAGCACATGAAGCGGTTCCTGCCGGTCGAGATCACCTTGCCGTGGAAGGTGGCCGATGGGCCTCCGGTGACCAAGCGGCTGATCTTCACCGGGCCGCGTGGCGGGCACGTCTGGCGTACGTCACTCAACGAGGAGGCATGGAAACCGGCGCTCGCCGCTGCTGGGGTCATCCCGGTTCGGGAGCGCGGCCAGCCCTACGCAGAGTCCCGCGAGAACGGCATGCATGCGCTCCGGCACTTCTACGCGTCGGTGCTCCTGGACGCCGGAGAGAACATCAAGGCGCTCGCCGAGTACCTCGGGCACTCCGACCCCGGCCTGACCCTCCGCGTGTACGCGCACCTCATGCCGTCCAGCCAGGAGCGCACTCGCAAGGCCGTGGCCTCAGTGTTTCGAAGCACTGAGAGGGCAAGCATCGAGGACAACGGCTCTTCGTACTCGTGAAGGACTATAGAAGACGCATGACAACGCTTCAGCGAAGCGAAAGTTAGAGAAGAAGAGCTCGGATACTACCCACGGAAAGTTGAGGGTATTGGGTACGCGTGAGAGACTTAGATCTAGTTAGCTCTAGTTAGCTCTCACGAGCTGCGAAAGAACCTAGAACGACTGAGGACCCGGATCCGGCTGCAACCAGATCCAGGCCCTCTTGCAGTCAACGAGCCCGGTCGCCTACCAGCAGACCGGGCTCGCTGCATGTACAGCTCCCGGTCGCGACGGTCCTCGCGCGTGACTCGCTCATCGAGCGAACTGCATCACGCCGGTAGTGATGGCCACCAGTAGGCCCACCCCCGTAAGCCAGACCTGCCACTTCTCGGCAGTGGTCCACCTACGAGGCTCATCCTTCTCAAGGCTCACCTCTACCACCTCCCTTCTCCTCCAGCCGGCCCGTTTCTCGGACCGGAGCCTTGGAACTCGCGTGCCCCCACACGGAGTTCAAGGGAGGTTCAGGTGAGGCGGCACCAGCATACCGGTAGCACCAACAGTCCCCGGGGTATGCAGGCACCCCCGCAGGCCGCCCCGAATACCTCTGACGGCCCAACGACGGCCCCGAGACACCGAAGAACCCCCTACCCACGGAAAACACGCAGGTAGAGGGCTTCTTGGGCTCTGGTTACTTCTTCTTGCCCTGGTTCTTCACCGCTTCGATCGCCGCTGCGGCCGCCTCGGGGTCGAGGTACTTGCCGCCGGGGGTGACCGGGGTGAAGGACGCGTCGAGTTCGTAGGAGAGGGGGATGCCCGTGGGGATGTTCAGGCCCGCGATGTCGGCGTCGGAGATGCCGTCGAGGTGCTTGACGAGGGCGCGGAGGCTGTTGCCGTGGGCGGCGACGAGGACCGTGCGGCCCGCGAGGAGGTCGGGGACGATGCCGTCGTACCAGTACGGGAGCATGCGGACGACGACGTCCTTCAGGCACTCCGTGCGGGGGCGCAGCTCCGGCGGGATCGACGCGTAGCGGGCGTCGCCCGACTGGGAGTACTCGGTGCCGTCCTCCAGCGGGGGCGGCGGGGTGTCGTACGAGCGGCGCCACAGCATGAACTGGTCCTCGCCGAACTCGGCGAGCGTCTGCGCCTTGTCCTTGCCCTGGAGGGCGCCGTAGTGGCGCTCGTTCAGGCGCCAGGAACGGTGGACGGGGATCCAGTGGCGGTCCGCGGCCTCGAGGGCCAGCTGAGCGGTGCGGATCGCGCGCTTCTGGAGGGAGGTGTGCAGCACGTCGGGCAGCAGGCCGGCGTCCTTCAGCAGCTCACCGCCGCGCGTCGCCTCCTTCTCGCCCTTCGACGTGAGGTTGACGTCCACCCAGCCGGTGAACAGGTTCTTCTCGTTCCACTCGCTCTCGCCGTGGCGGAGGAGGATCAGCTTGTACGGTGCGTCGGCCATGGCCCCGAGCGTAATCGACGGCCGGGAGACGTCGCCCATATGGCCGACAGGCGGACAGTTCCGGCGGGCGTTCGCCTCGTCGGTTGACGGTGTCTGTTAATTGGGTGGTCGGGGGCGTGCCCGCGTTCGTAAGTTGTGTCCGCCGCTTTAGCCGCTTACGTCGTGGGGGACCTGTCATGCCACTCGCCGCTGCCAGACGCGCTGTCCGGGAGTCCGTCTCGGGGCTGCCCCGCGAGTTCTGGTGGCTGTGGACCAGCACGCTCGTCAACCGGCTCGGCGCGTTCGTCGCCACCTTCATGGCGCTCTATCTGACGCTCGACCGCGGCTACTCCGCCTCGTACGCCGGCCTCGTCGCCTCCCTCCACGGGCTCGGCGGCGTCGTCTCCTCCCTCGGCGCCGGTGTCATGGCCGACCGGCTCGGGCGGCGGCCCACCCTGCTGATCGCCCAGTCCTCCACGGCCTTCTCCGTCGCCCTGCTCGGCTTCGTGCAGGACCCCGTCGCCATCGCCGCCGTCGCCTTCCTCGTCGGCGCCACCAGCAACGCCTCCCGCCCGGCGGTTCAGGCGATGATGGCGGACATCGTGCGCCCCGAGGACCGGGTCCGCGCGTTCTCCTTGAACTACTGGGCCATCAACCTCGGCTTCGCCGTCTCCTCCATGGCCGCCGGTTTCATCGCCGAGGTCAGCTATCTCGCCGGCTTCCTCATCGAGGCGGGCATGACCCTCGTCTGCGCGATCGTCGTCTTCCTGAAGCTGCCGGAGTCCCGGCCCGAGCGGTCGACGGCGGAGAAGGCAGCCGCCGACAAGGTCGGCCTCGGCACCGTGCTGCGCGACCGGCGGTTCATGAGTGTCGTCGGGCTGTCCTTCCTCGTCGCGGTGATCTTCCAGCAGGGCTCGGTCGGGCTGCCCGTCGCCATGGGCGAGGCGGGCTTCACCCCCGCCGACTACGGCCTCGCCATCGCCGTCAACGGCGTGCTGATCGTCGCGCTCCAGATCCCGGTCACGCGGTTCATCGAGCACCGCGACACCGGACGGCTCCTCGTCATCTCGTCCGTGCTCGCGGGGTACGGCTTCGGTCTGACCGCCTTCGCCGGCTCGATCGGGGTCTTCGCCCTCACCGTCTGCGTGTGGACCCTCGCCGAGATCGTGAACGCCCCCACGCAGACGAGCCTCGTCGTCCGCCTCTCCCCCGTCCACGGCCGGGGCCGCTACCAGGGCATGTACACGATGTCCTGGTCCGTCGCCGCCCTCGTCGCGCCGGTCATGTCCGGTGTCGTCATCGACCGGTGGGGCGCGGAGTGGCTGTGGGGGCTGTGCGCGGTGGTGGGGACCGTGGCGGGCGCCGGGTACTGGCTGCTCATGCGGCGGATGCCGGAGGGGGACGCGCCGGAGGGGGACGCGCCGGAGGAGGGCACGTCGGCGGAGGACCGGCCCGGCGAGCAGGCGGTGAACGGGGCCTCGGTGGTTCCCGTGATCTCCGCAACCTCCACTGCCTCCGCCGCCTCTCCGAGCCCCACCCCCGGAGATCAGCCCTGACCGTCGGCCGCCTGAGCCCCTGATGCCCCCGGGGCTCCCGGCGCCCCCGGGACTCCCTGCGCCCCCGGGACTCCCGGCGCCCCCGCGTCCCGTGTCAGATGGCTGAACGCGTCCAGGTTGCGGGTGGACTCCCCGCGCGACACCCGCCACGCGTACTCCTTGCGGATCGCGGAGGCGAAGCCCAGTTCCAGGAGGGTGTTGAAGGCGCCGTCCGCCGCTTCCAGGACCTGGCCGAGGAGGCCGTCGATGCTCTCGGGGGTGATCGCGGCGAGCGGCAGCCTGGCGGTGACGTACACGTCACCGAGCTGGTCGACGGCGTAACTCACCCCGTACAGCTTGAGATTGCGCTCCAGGAGCCAGCGGTGGACGCCGGCCTCGTTCTCGTCGGGGTGGCGGATCACGAAGGCGTTCAGGGAGAGGGAGTGCCTGCCGGCCAGCAGCGAGACCGTGGTGGAGAGCTTGCGCGTCCCCGGGAGCTTCACGACGTAGTTGCCGGTGCCCGGACTCTCCCACTCCAGCTCGGCCTCGGTGAGGACCTGCTCGATGATCGCCGCTGCGTCAGCCATGGGGCGAGCGTACCCGCCGGTAGGGGGACGGGGACGGGTACGGCGGCCACGGGCGGCGTCGGGGGCCCGCGCGTCGAGGGCCCTGCGCGTCGATGGCCCGCGGCCTACCCGTGGTGGGCCCGCAGCCCCTGCCGCCGGTGGTCGTAGGTCGCCGCCGTGTACACGTCGGCCGTGGCCTGCGCCGACGTGTCCCAGCCGAAGGACTCGGCGTGGCGGGCCGCGGCCTCGCCCATGCGGGCCGGGAGGTCGGGAGTGTCGGCGAAATCGCGCAGCACGCGCGCGTACGCCGCCGGATCGTGCCCCTGGACCAGGAAACCGGTGTGCCCGTCGCGTACCGCGACCGGGAGACCGCCGACCGCGGCCGCCAGCACCGGCGTACCGGCCGCCTGCGCCTCGATGGCGACCAGCCCGAAGGACTCGCTGTAGGACGGCATGACCAGCACGGACGCCGCCCGGAACCAGTCCGCGAGCTGCTCCTGGCCGACCGGCGGCCGGAAGCGCACGACATCGGCGATGCCGAGGCGCGCGGCCAGCTTCTGCAGCCCCTCCGGCTTGGCGAGTCCGCTGCCGCTCGGTCCGCCGACGACGGGCACGACGATCCTCGACCGCAGTTCGGGCCGCTCGCCCAGCAGCACGGCCACGGCGCGCAGCAGCACGTCGGGTGCCTTGAGGGGCTGGATACGGCCGGCGAAGAGGGGGATCAGCGCGTCCTGCGGGAGGCCGAGGCGGGCGCGGGCCGCGGCGCGGCCGTCGGCGGGGCGGAAGCGGTCGAGGTTCACACCGGGGTGGACGACGGCCACCTTGGCGGGGTCGGCCTCGTAGTGGCGTACGAGTTCGTCGGCCTCCTCCGCCGTGTTGGCGATGAGGCGGTCGGCGGCCCGTACGACCTGGGTCTCGCCGATGACGCGGGCGGCGGGCTCGGGGGTGTCACCGAGGGCGAGCGCGGCGTTCTTGACCTTCGCCATGGTGTGCATGGCGTGCACCAGGGGGACGCCCCACCGTTCGGCGGCGAGCCAGCCGACGTGGCCCGAGAGCCAGTAGTGCGAGTGGACGAGGTCGTAGTAGCCGGGGCGGTGCCCGGCCCACGCCTGCATCACCCCGTGCGTGAAGGCACACAGCTGGGCGGGCAGGTCCTCCTTCGCCAGGCCCTCGTACGGGCCCGCGTCGACATGCCGGACGAGGACGCCGGGCGCCAGCTCGACCTTCGGCTGGAGGGCGGCCGTGGTGGCCCGCGTGAAGATCTCCACCTCGATGTTGAGCGCCGCGAGACGCTGCGCGAGCTCCACGATGTAGACGTTCATACCGCCGGCGTCGCCCGTGCCCGGCTGGTGGAGCGGTGAGGTGTGCACGGACAGCATCGCCACGCGGCGGGGCTTCCTGTGCAGTCTCAACCGTGACGCGGCGGTCGGAGAGCGTCGCCCGAGCCTGCTGACGTAGTGGCTCACGTGGCGTTCCTCCTTGCTGCGGGCATGCCGTTCGGAGGGCATACGGACCCTCTCGGCAGGGGGAACACCGGACGAGGCGGTTCCATTTCCTCTTTGCAAAAGAATTACCGACGATCGCTCAACCGTTCGACGGCGGCGGCGGGCACGTGGCGTCCAGGGGCCCGTACGGCCGGACGGGGGGCGCCCCGGCCACCCCCCGTCCGCATACGCTCGGCCCATGGCACGACCCGTCGGCACGGTGACCCGCGGCACCACCAACCCCAACCGTCTGCGCCGCATGGACCGCTGGATCGCGGCGACCCACGGCGCCGAACTCCGCCGTGCCGCCACCCCCGTCGCCGTGGACCTCGGCTACGGCGCCGCCCCCTGGACCGCGCTGGAGCTGCTGCGGCGGCTGCGCGCGGCAGCGCCCCGTACCGAGGTCGTCGGCATAGAGATCGACCCGGCCAGGGTCGCGGCGGCGCGACCGTACGCGTGCGACGGCCTGACCTTCCGGCACGGCGGCTTCGAGGTGCCCGTACCGGGCCGCCCGACGCTCATCCGGGCGGCGAACGTCCTGCGGCAGTACGACGAGGAGGAGGTCGCCGCCGTCTGGGAGCGGCTGTGCGCCCGCCTCGCGCCGGGCGGACTGCTGGTCGAGGGCACGTGCGACGAGATCGGCCGTCGACACGTCTGGGCCGCCCTCGGCCCGGAGGGCCCCCGCACGGTCACGTTCGCCACGCGACTGGGCTCCCTGGAGCGCCCCTCGGACCTCGCCGAGCGCCTCCCCAAGGCGCTGATCCACCGCAACGTCCCGGGCGAGCCCGTCCACGCCTTCCTCCGCGACTTCGACCGCGCGTGGGCCGCCGCCGCCCCGTACGCGTCGTACGGTGCCCGCCAGCGCTGGATCCGCACGATCCGCGACCTGCGCGCGGACTGGCCGGTGCGGGACGGCGTCACACGCTGGCGCCAGGGCGAAGTCACGGTGGCGTGGGAGGCGTTGGCGCCCCGCGCCTGAGCGGCACCGGAAACGACCGCGCAGCCTGCCCCCCACCCACCTCAACTCCCCTGGGAACGAACCCGGTGAGTCGTTCGTCACACATGCGGGGACGCCGTCATACGGGAGGGAGCAGGGGGAAGGGAGTTCTTGCCCGCCTCTGTCGCATTGCGCGACTCCATGGCACGATCACCCAGGCGCCAGAAGTTACTGACGGTTAATCAGTTCTCTTGGCGTGAGTCATCAGCGCCGGGACGGGTTTGGG
Organism: Streptomyces sp. MA5143a; assembly: GCF_900290235.1. Classification (GTDB taxonomy): domain Bacteria; phylum Actinomycetota; class Actinomycetes; order Streptomycetales; family Streptomycetaceae; genus Streptomyces. The sequence continues at coordinate 18,343 of NZ_OLMK01000080.1, read as the reverse complement.
GGCAAGGGCTATGGGAGCCGGCAAGCGGAGCCTGACCATGGCGGCCGTGGCCGTGGTCTGCGCGTTGACCGTGCTGGGCGCACCGGTCACCGCGTACGCGAGCCAGACGCAGCCGACCGACCCGACCCCCACCCCGACGCCCTCCCCCTCGGGCACGGGCACCCCCGACGCGGACTCCGCGCCGGTCACCAACGAGCAGTTGGAGGCCGTACGCGCGAAGCTGGAGGGCCTCTACCACGACGCGGCGGTCGCCACGGACGCGTACAACGCGGCGGAGGAGAAGGCCGACAAGCAGTCCGCCGAGATCGTCGATCTGGCCCACGAGGTCGTCAAGGGCCAGGAGAAGCTGGACAAGTTGCAGGACCTGATCGGCGCCGCGGCCCGCGCCCAGTACCGGGGCGGCAGTCTGCCGCCCGAGGTGCAGCTGTGGTTGAGCGAGAACCCCCAGGAGTTCCTGGAGGGCGCGGACCGGCTGCGCCAGGGGCAGTTGGCGACCAAGGGTCTGCTCGCCGAGATGAACCGCACGCAGGACGACCTGGAGCAGTACTCCAAGGACGCCTCGGCGCGCTGGCAGAAGCTCGAGTCGAACCGCAAGGCCAAGGAGAAGGCCAAGAAGAAGATCAAGAAGCAGATCGCCGCCGCCGAGAAGCTGGAGGCCGATCTGGAGGACGACGAGCGGGAGCGGCTGGCGAAGCTGGAGGAGGACGCGGCGCAGCAGAAGCAGGCCGCGTGGCTGGACTCCGGCATCCTCGACGAGATCGACGGCAAGGCCTCCGAGCAGGGCAAGAAGGCCGTGAAGTTCGCGACGGACCAGATCGGCAAACCGTACGAATGGGGCGCCGAGGGCCCGCTGACGTACGACTGCTCCGGCCTCACCAGCCAGGCGTGGATCGCGGCCGGCCGGGGCATCCCCCGTACCTCGCAGGAGCAGTGGCGTCAGCTCACGCACATCCCCGTCGAGAACATGCGCCCCGGCGACCTGATCATCTACAACGCCGACGCGAGCCATGTCGCCATGTACATAGGCGACGGCTCGATCGTCCACGCCCCGCGCCCGGGGCGGACGGTGACGATCGCGGGAGCGGGAACCATGCCGATCCTGGGAGTCGTACGCCCCGACGCGTGACGCGACCGGCGGGCGACGCGACCGGCGGGCGACGCGACCGGCGGGGCACCTGTCCGGCGGACGACGTGGCCGACGGGCGACGTCACCGACGGACGGCGCGGCCGACGAGCGGCATGGCCGACGAGCGACGTGACCGGCGGGGACATGACCGGCCACAACTCACCCGCGATCCGCCCGCGTTCCGCCCGTCGCGCTCACCCTCAACCCGTTCGCATTACGCCCGCAATGCGCCGAAATCCCGCGAATCCACGAGCCGCTGGGCGGCCAAGTGACCCATCACACGTGACTCTCACCACCTTCGGCCGCCGGCTCAACCCCTATCGCGTGACATTCGTCATCCCTGAGGAAAGCCCTGTCATGTCCAAATGCGCTACTGGATGCGGCATATGACGGTGGCCGATTGCCGTCCGGCACATCGCCAAGCATTCCGTTGCGGCGGCGCCTGACGCTAAGGTCCCCGTCGGTGGGTCGAGGTCCCTCGCCCCGCCCGTGCCCTCGGGGGGAGGGAAGGAACCCAAGACGATGCCCGTACCCGTACCGCGGCAGAGAGCCATCCCGGCCGTGGAGAGTGGTCAGGCGCACGCCGTGTCCGCACCCAGCGGCCCATCCGGAGAGGGGGCGGCCCTGAACGCCTCGGCCCAGGCCCCTGCCGACAAGTCCACACACCCGGCCCGTCCGGCCGTCGGCGCCATCGCCCCGAGCGGCCCCACCAACCTCACGGTGCTGCTGATCGAGGACGACCCTGCCGGGTCGCTCAACGTGCCCGAGTTGCTCGACTCCGCGGGCAAGCCGATCCGTGTCCGCACCGCCCGCAACCTCACCGAGGCCCAGCGGCTGCTGACCGACGACGTCAACTGCATCCTCCTGGACCTGGCGCTGCCGGCCCCGGCCCGCACCCCCGAAGTCCCGGCCTCCTCGGGCGGCGGCACCGCCACGGAGACCGTCACCGACATCGACGAGCTCTCCGTCCTCAAGCACGTCCTGGAACTGGCCCCCCGCCACGCCGTTCTCGCCCTCACCGACTCCGGTGACACCGAGCGCGGCACGGAGGCCGTGCGGGTCGGCGCGCAGGACTATCTGTTCCGCGACGAACTGGACGGCCGGCTGCTGAGCCGGGCGATCCGTTACGCGGTGGAGCGGAAGCGGTCGGACACGGCGGAGCGCCGGCTCACGGAGTCCCGGCTGCGCGCCCAGGAGAACGCGCGCCTGGAGCGGGGCCTGCTGCCGACGCCGCTGCTGGAGGGCTCGTCGCTGCGGTTCGCGGCGCGCTACCGGCCGGGCCGTTCCCGGGCGCTGCTCGGCGGCGACTTCTACGACACCGTCCGCACGCCCGACGGCACCGTCCACGTCATGATCGGCGACGTCTGCGGACACGGCCCGGACGAGGCGGCGCTCGGTGTGGAGCTGCGCATCGCCTGGCGGGCGCTGACGTTCGCGGGGCTGTGCGGCGACGAGTTGCTCTCGACGCTCCAGCGTGTCCTGGAGCACGAGCGGGAGAACGACGAGATCTTCGCGACGCTCTGCACGGTCGACATCGCGCCCGACGGCCGCCGCGCGGGCCTGTGCCTGGCCGGCCACCCGTCGCCGCTGATCGTCCGCCGCGGGCGGGACGGCGCCGCCCCGCCGGCCGAGCTGCTGCCGTACGACAACGGCGGGCCGGCCCTCGGGCTGCTGCCGAACGCGCGCTGGCCGCGCACGCAGATCGAGCTGGGCGCCGCCTGGAGCCTGATGCTCTACACGGACGGGCTGATAGAGGGCCGGATCGGTGAGGGCAAGGAGCGGCTCGGCCAGGACGGCATGGTCGCGATGGTCCGCCGCCAGCTGGCCGCGGGCCTGCGCGGTGAGGCGCTGCTGCGCGCCGCGGTGAACGAGGTACGCGACCTCAACGGCGGCGAGCTGACCGACGACGTGGCCGTACTCCTGCTGGACCGCGAGGGCTGACCCGCCCGGCCCCCGCAGGGTCGGGTGAGGTCAGCGACCGCCGTTGTACGGCCCGTACGGTCCGTCGCTGCTGGAGCCGCGGCTGCCGCCCCGGCCACCGCCGCCGGAGATCTGCCGCACGGCGGGGCGCACGTCGACGATGTAGACGATGCTGGCGATGAGGCCGATGATCGGCAGGAACGACAGGAGCGGGAACAGCACACTCACGACGAGCGCGATCCCGAGGATGATCAGCCAGAACACCTTGGTCTGCTTGTCCGTCGCCCGGAACGCGTCCTCACGCCGGAATGTGGCGTCGATCAGCGCGAAGGCGGCGAGGGCGATCACTGCGAGCTGCAACAGTCCCATGAACCCAGCGAAGCCGTTCATCAGCATGCTGCCCACCACCACCCGTTCTCTTCGCCTTCGCGGTTCTCACGGTCACGGTCTTCCGAACACTCCTACGGGGCCACCGTACCCGTAGAACGGGCCGGACACCCCAAAGGTGCCCGGCCCGTCCCCGTACCGTGTCCTGCGGCGCCACACCGTCCTACGGTGGGCGCGTACCCGTTACTTGGCGGGCGGCGTGGTCTTCTTCGCGGTCGTCGGCTTGCGGACCGGGGCGGCCTTCTTCGCGACCGGCTTCTTGGCCTCGGCGGTCGGCGCGGGCGCGGCCTTGGCCTCGGCGGGCTTGGCCGGCTCGTCCTTGACCGCGACCGGCTCGGCCTTGGGCCCGGTGTTGGGCTCGACGGCGATCGCGAGCTCCTCGATCTCCTCCGCGGCCTCGCCGCGCCAGGTGCGCACGGCCTGCTCGCCGTGCTCGGCGACGCGCTCGTAGGTCTCACGGGCCTTCACGGCGTACTCGGCGGCGACGCCGACACTGCGCAGCGCCAGGTCCTGGGCGCTCTCGCCGAGCTTCTTGAGGTCGGTGTCCAGGGTGCCGATCAGCTCGGTGACCTTGGTCTGGAGGGTCTCCTGCGTCTCCTTGACCCGGGCGGTCGCCTTCTCCTGGACGGCCTTGGGGTCGGTGTTGCGCACGGCGTCGATCTTGGCCGGCGCCTCGGTGCGCAGCTGCTCGACGAGGCCGGGCACCTTCTTGGCCTGCTGGAGGGCGAGGTCGGCGGTGCCGGCGGCGAAGTAGAGCGGCGTCGGGTCGGTGACGGCCTTGCGGATGTCGTCGGTGATGGCCATGGTGATGGTCCTCCGGGTCTGGCGTTCAGCTGAGGGTTCGTGTGGGTCCGGCCCGCGGTCGACGTCGTCCACGGGTTCCGTGTCCGAATCGGTCAACGCGTCAGAGGTGCTCGGCGTAATCGACGAGGCCGGATCTCCGGTCAGTGCGGGTGCGGATCCGCGTCGATGCGGGTCCGCGCGTACGGGGTGATGCGGTCGAGCGGTTCGACGGGGTCTGCGGGTGTGCGGTGGTGCGGTCCGAGGGACCTTGGCTCCGTCATCTCGCGGTCAGGCGCGGACCGGCACCGGCACCGCCGCCGTCGGACACGGGAGAAGCGGGGCCGGCGGCCGCTCCGGCGCCGTTGCCGTCGGCGGTCTCCGCGTCGGTGCGGTCCGCGTCCCGGACCGCACCCGGGTCTCCGTCCTCACCGTCGCCGTCGCCTATGAGGACCTCGAACCCGTTCTCCTTGCGGAAGGACTCGTAGATCTGGAGCAGCACCTGCTTCTGCCGCTCGTTCAGCGTGGGATCGGCGAGTATGACGGCGCGCGTCTCCACCTCGTCCCGGTCCCGCTCGGCGTCGAGGATCCCGGCCCGCACGTACAGCGTCTCGGCGGAGATCCGCAGCGCCTTGGCGACCTGCTGGAGGACCTCCGCGCTCGGCTTGCGCAGCCCGCGCTCGATCTGGCTCAGATACGGATTGGACACCCCGGCGGCGTCGGCGAGCTGCCTGAGCGACAGCTGCGCGTTTCGCCGCTGTTCACGCAGGTACTCACCGAGATTGCCGACGTTGAGCGTTGCCATGCCTCCACCATGCCCCACCCCCGCTAACTATTGCAAGCACCTGCTTGCAAAAGTGCGCCACGCCACGTCGCCGACCACTCGGGCCGGTATACGCCGATCAGCACGGCCTTCCCCCGCCCCGCCATCTCCGTACGCATAAAGCCTTGACCTCAACTGTGCTTGATCCGCGAGGCTTTGGGGGTGACTTCGTCCTGGGCTTCCCGTCTGTTGCCGTCCGCGTACCGGCCCCTGTTCGGGCACGTCGAGTTCCGGCGGCTGTTGCCGGCGCTCGCGGCCTCGGATCTCGGGGACGGGATGAGTGTGGTGGCCGTGGCGTGGCTCGCCGTGGAGATCGCGCCGCCCGACCGGTCCGGGCTGCTGGTCGGCGCCGCGATCGCCGCGTACGCGCTGCCGGGGGCCGTGGGGGCGCTCGTCTTCGGCCGGTGGCTGCGGCGGATGCCCGCCCAGCGGCTGCTGGCGGCCGACAGCTGGATCCGCGCCACACTGCTCGGCTGTGTGCCGCTCGCCTGGCTGCTGGGCGTACTGCACCCGGTCCTGTACGTCGTCCTGCTCGCCGGTTCGTCGGTGCTCCACGCCTGGGGCGGCGCCGGCAAGTACTCCCTCCTCGCCCGCATCCTGCCGCCGGAGCAGCGGCTCGCCGCGAACGCCCTGGTCAGTACGAGCGGCTCGGCCTCCATCATCATCGGCCCCGCCATCGCCGGGTTCCTGGCGACCGTCCTGAGCCCGGCCTGGATCATCGGCATCGACGCCGCGTCCTTCGCCGTACTCGCCCTCCAGGTCGGCCGTCTCGGCGGCGCCGCGACGACCGCGGAGACGGCCGCGCCCGTCGACACCGGTCAGTCGGCGGCCGGGCTCCACCTGTTGCGCAGGCAGCCCGAACTGCTCGGCGTCCTCGCCCTGACCTGGTTCTTCAACTTCCTCTACGGCCCGGTCGAGGTCGCGCTCCCGCTCCACGTCACCGCCGATCTGCACGCCGAGTCCAGTCTGCTCGGGCTGTACTGGACGTTCTTCGGCGTGGGTGCCGTCGTGGGCGGCCTCACCGTCGGCGCCCTGAGCAGACTCCCGCTGTGGCCCGTCACCCTGGCCATCGTCGCCGGGTGGGGCTGCGTGCTGGTGCCGTTCGGACTGGGCGCCCCGGCCGCCGTCACCCTCGTCTGCTTCGCGCTGGGCGGCGTGATCTACGGCCCCTTCACCGCCCTGTCCTACACGCTCTTCCAGGACCGTACGCCGCCGGCCTGGCTCACCACGGTCCTGGCCGCCCGAGGCGCCGCCCTCCTCACCGCCGCCCCGGTCGGCACGGCCCTCGGCGGCCCCCTCACCGCCGCGCTGGGCCCCCGCCCCGTCCTGGCCGCCTCCGGCCTCGCGACCATCGTCCTTGCCGTGATGGCCACGGCGCTGTGGGCCTGGGGGAGCCGGCGAGGGGTCATCGGGGGCGAGCCGAAGGGTGACCTGGAGGGCGAGTCGAAGGCCGAGTCGAAGGGTGACCTGGAGGGTGGTCCAGATGGACGTCCGGAGGGTGGCACAGATGGCCGCCTGGCGGAGTCGGCCGAGGCGAGGGCGCTGCCGGGCGAAAGCAAGTGAGGTGGCGGCCGACCGGGTCGACGGGCCGGGTCGACGGGCCGGGTCGACGGGCCGGGTCGACGGGCCGGAGTGGTGGCGCTCCACCCCGTGCCCCGCGACGCCGCCGACACACACCCTTCGCGGTCGTCCCCGGATAACTCGTTGCCCGCGTCCGCCCGCGCCCACTACCGTTGCCCTCATGACTGCCGGGTCGGCCTTGGGCCGTGAGCGGATGGGTTGCCCGGCCTCCGAGTGAGGTCGGGGCGGGCCAGGGGTCCGCCTGTCGTGGCGCGTGGGAGCACCGCGCCACAGCACACCACGGATACCGCGTGCGTCTCGCCGTACGGCATCGCGCGCGGCGCACCGCATGACATCGCCCGCACCGCGTCGGACGACATCGCCTGCACCGCAGCGCGCCGCTCCTCCCTTCCCGCCGTGACGCGCACAGCGCGGCGATCACCCCTGCCCTCACACACGACACCCACGACGCCACGACGCCGCGGCGCTCCGTCGCGCCTCGGCCTCCGCGCGTCGTCGTCGGCATCGTCATCGACAGAAAGCTGAGAATGCCCAACCCCTTCAACCAGCCGGTCATCGAAGAGTTCCGCGCCAACCACGGCAAGGTCGGCGGCATGTTCGAAGGCGCCCGCCTGATCCTCCTGACCACCGTCGGCGCCCGTACGGGCAACCCCCACACCACCCCCCTCGGCTACCTCCCCGACGGCGACGGCACGGTCCTCGTCATCGCGTCGGCCGGGGGATCGCCCAAGCACCCCGACTGGTACCGGAACGTCCTCGCCAACCCCCGCGTGACCGTCGAGAGCGGGGTGTTCACCTACGAGGCGGACGCCGTCGTCCTGGACGGCGACGAACGCGAGCCGGCGTTCGCCCGGGCCGTCGAGTCCGACCCGGGGTGGGCCGAGTACCAGGCGAAGACGGACCGTACGATCCCGGTCGTCGCCCTCCGCGAGGTCCCCGTGGCCGGCCCCCCGCACATCAACGCCGGCTCCATGGGCGAGGCCATCAAGGTCGTCCACGACGCCTTCCGCCGCGAACTCGCGCTGATAAAGCGGGAGTTGACGGCGAGCGACGGCAAGTCCACCCTCGGCGCGCAGCTCCGCGTCAACTGCCTCACCCTCTGCCAGGGGCTGCACAACCACCACACCGGCGAGGACACCATGCTGTTCCCGTTCCTGGCCGACCGGCACCCGGAGCTGGCCCCGACCCTCACCCGCCTCGGTGAGGAGCACGAGCGGATCGCCGCCCTGGTCGAGGACCTGCGCCAGGTACTGACGGCCACAAAGAACGCCGGCACCGGGGCCGTACTCGCCGACGTGGAGCGGCTCACGGCCGAGCTCGAAGCCCATCTCGACTACGAGGAGCAGCAGTTGATCCCGGCCCTGGACGCGGCCCCCGCCGTGGGCTGACTTGGCGGGCGGCAGGTGGGCCGCCCCGGACACGGACAAGCCGGTGAGCGGCGGACGAGCCCCCTGGGGGGAGGGAGATCGGGCTCGTGCGTTCCGCCGCTCACCGGCACCTCCGACCGTAGTCACCCCGCCCGACGCCGAGGTCCGCGCCAGGTCATGACTACGCCGCTATCCGGTAACACCCGTGACCCGGCCCCATCCGACACCGGCCCGCCCCACCTGACGCCCCTCCCCCTCACCACGGCACCCCCCACCCGTGCACCACGTCCAGGCGCGACACCGCCCGCGTCAGCGCGACGTACAGCCGGTGCAGACCCCGCGCCTCCGCCGCCGCGATCGCCGCCGGCTCGACGACCACGACATGGTCGTACTCCAGGCCCTTCGCCATCCGCGCCCCCAGCACCGCGACCCGCGCCCGCAGGTCCTCCGCACCCCCGGTCGCGATGCCGGCCACGGCGAGCGCCTCCCTCAGCCGTACGGTCTCGGCGTCGGGTGCGATCACCCCGATGGAACCCTCGCGGGCGAGGGCCTCCCGCACGGCGGTGACGGTTTCGTCGACCACGGCGGCCAGGAGACGGGCGCCCCCGGCAGCCCCCGCCTCCTCCACCTCCCCCACCCTCCGCATCCGCAACTCCCCGTCCCCCCGCAGGGATCGGGCCGTCGGCACGTCCACGTCCAGCCGTCCCACCAGGCGGTTGGCCACCTCGACCACGGCTCCCGGTACCCGGAAGCCCGTCGTCAGGGGCACGACGGTCGCGTCCGGTTTGCCGAGGTGGGCCAGGAGGCGGGGCCAGTCACGGGCCGCCCAGGGGGTGGTTCCCTGGGCCAGGTCGCCCAGGACCGTCACCGAGCCGAACACGGCCCGGCGCCCGATCGCGCGGCACTCCATCGGCGAGAGGTCCTGCGCCTCGTCGATGACGATGTGCCCGTACCCCTCGGGGTGTTCGAGGAGCCCCGCCACCTCGTCGAGGAGGACGAGATCGGCGGCCGACCAGCGCGCCGACCGCCACGAACGCGGCGGCTTCGGCCACAGCACGGCCTTCTGCTCCGCCGCGTCGAGCAGCCCCTCCGCCGCGGCGGCCAGCGCCTCCGGGTCGGCCAGCAGTCGCGCCACGACCTCCTCCGGGCGGGCCCGCGGCCACACGGAGTCGAGGAACGCGCCCACCGGCCGCGACCGGCCCATCCGCCACGCCCAGGCGTTCGACTGCGGCCCGGCCCGCCGCTCCGCCTGCTCCCGCAGCAGCCCCACGATCCGCGCCCGGACCCGCTCCCGCCCTGTGTCGTACGGCGGTTCCGGCTCCTCCCGCCGTACGTCCGCCACGATCCGTTCGAGCTGGTCGCCGGTCACCCGCCAGCGGTACGTGCCGTCCGGCACGACCAGTGCGTCGGGCCGCCCGGTGGCGATGCGGGCGTACAGGGCCCGGCGGAGCACCCGCGCCATCCGGACGTCGTGCTTGAGCGTGGCCGCCCGCTCGTCGTCCTCGGCGGTGACCGGCTGCCGGGCGATCTCGTCCTCGACGGTCGACTGGCGCACGCCCACCTCGCCGAGCGCCGGGAGGACCTCCGCGATGTACGACAGGAAGGTCCGGTTGGGGCCGAGGATCAGCATGCCGCCGCGGCGGATGCGCTGGGGGTGGGTGTAGAGGAGGTACGCGGCCCGGTGCAGGCCGACCGCCGTCTTGCCGGTGCCGGGGGCGCCCTGCACACAGACGGAGGTCGCGAGACCGGCGCGTACCAGGTCGTCCTGCTCCGGCTGGATGGTGGCGGCGATGTCCCGCATGGGGCCGGTCCTCGGCCGTTCGATCTCGGCGGTGAGCAAACGGCTGGGCGCGGAGCCCTCGCCGCCCACGTCCTCGCCGCCCACGCCCCCTGCGTCGCCCTCGCCGCCCTTGCCCCCGGCGTCGCGTGCCTCGCCGCCCAGAGGCTCGTCCTCGAACCCGGTCAGGTCGGCGGAGTCGCCCCGGCTGCCGGGGGCCCAGCCGAAGCGCCGCCGGACGGCCACGCCCCTCGGGTCGCCTGCGCTCGCCTGGTAGAAGGCGCGGGCCACCGGCGCGCGCCAGTCCACGACCAGCGGCGGTGACCCCGGATGCTCGGTGATCCGCAGCCGCCCGAGGTGGTAGCTCTGCCCGGCGTGCCCGCCGTCGTGGCCGTCGTCCCCGAAGTCGAGCCGCCCGAAGAACAGCGGGCCCTCCGGCAGTTCCCGGAGCGCCTTGGCCTGACTGCGGAGCCGGTACCCGAGCACCTCCGCGTCGGCCCCCGAGGCGGAGACGTCCTCGCCGATCACCACCTGCTCCCCCGCCCCCTCCACCATGGCGGCGAGGGCGGCGCGGCAGGCGTCGTGATGGGCGCGCTCACGGGTGAGGGCGTTTCGCAGGGAGGGGGACGGGTCGGCCGGGTTCTCGGGCGCACGAGTGGACGTCATTCCGCCGAGCGTACCGAAATAACGTGACCGAGTTAAATTTTTGACCGAGGCTCAGTGATTGCTCCCGATCCCCGGCCCCGCCCTCACACCACCAGCGACCGCTCCAGCCGCCCGAACACGCGCTCGGCCGCCGCGACGGCGTCCCGCTCGATCTCCTCCACCCGCTCCCCCCGCTCGATCCGCCGCCAGTTCTCCATCGCCAGCACCCGTCGTACGGCGACGAGCTGCCCGGCGGCCACCCGCGCGTCGAGTCCGCCGCCGAGGGCCTCCGCGAGGGCCTCCTCGGACCGCTCCAGATGGCCGTACATACGGGCGACCAGCGACGGCGTGCCGTAGAGGAGCCGGTGGAAGGCGAGCACGCGCGGGTGGTCGTTGAGTCCGGTGACCGGGTCGCGCCGGGCCAGCCCGGCCAGGAAGTGGGCCCGCAGCGCCCCCACCACCGACTCGTCCTCGGCCCGGCCCGCCACGACCCGCGCCGACTCGGTCTCGTGGTCGGCGATCAGGTGCAGGACGAGGTCCTCCTTCGCCGGGAAGTAGCGGAAGAGGGTCGGCTTGGAGATCTCGGCGGCCGCGGCGACCTCGGCCACGGAGACCGCGTCGAAGCCCTTCTCCAGGAACAGCTCGATCGCGATCTTGGACACCGTCTCGTACATCCGCCGCTTCTTGCGCTCCCGCAGGCCGGTCTCACTCATGGGTCGAGCCTACGCAGGCACGCGGGCGTCGGAGCGGGCCCCGGACCCGGCGCCGAGGGAGGGCCGGGGGCCGAGGGAGGGTCGGGCACCGACGGGGGCGCGGGCGTCCAGGGGGGCCCTGGCGCCGTGGAAGGCGTGCGACCTGGCGTGGAGTCCCAGGCCCGCGGTCGCGGCGGTCAGGGTCATGGCGTACCCGTCCACCGCCCGGCGCACGTTGGGCGCCTCCAGGCCGTCGCCCGTGACGAGACGGTCGAGGTCGACATAGGCCGAGCGGACCGTCTCGATCCAGCGGTAGACCCGCCAGTCGTCCTTCCAGCCCTTGGTGCACTCCTCCGGCAGGGCTCGGGACCAGCGGGTGAACAGCCGCTCGCGGATGTCCGCGAGGGTGGGGGTGAGGTGCATATGGCGGACCAGGTCGTAGAGCGGGTCGCCCACCATCGCCATCTCCCAGTCGATGAGGGTGAGCCCGGCACCGCCCTCGCGCCGTACGAGGTTCCACGGGTTGAGGTCGCCGTGCAGGAGGGCGGGGCGGCGCGGGGCCAGCAGATGGCGCCGCAGCAGTTCCCCCAGCCGGCCACTGCCGGGCAGTCCCAGCTCGCGGGCGAGGTCGATGGTCTCCTTCGGGAGTTCGGCGACCATCCGGATCAGCTCGTCGCACAGGCGGGGGTAGAAGTCGTCGAGGGACGCGTCGCGGTCCAGCTCCCCGCAGTCCGCGCGGGTCAACTCGGCGAGCTGGTCCACGAGGTCGTCCGCCTCGTGCGGCAGCAGGCCGTGCACCGGGTGGTCGGGCTGCCGGATCGTTCCCGTCGGCCCCTCGTAGGAGTGGATGGTGAATTGGTCGCCGAGCGCACTGGTGCCCAGCGCCAGCACCCGCGGGGCGCGCACCCCCGGGCAGGACCGTTCGACGGCCCGCAGGACGGCGTGCTCGTTGAGGAAGCGGCGCTCCCGGGGCACGGCCGTGCCGACCTTGCGCCGCACCATCACGGGACGCGGGAAGCCGGACACGCGCACGGCCGTACTGAGGTGGGCCGTCCCCCGGAACACCCGGTCCGCGGAGGCCGCGCCCTCCTCGAACAGCGCCGCCCGTACCGCCGACGCGGGGAACTCCGGGTGCTCGGGCACCCTCGGGTCGCGCTCCCAGACGACGGCGGAGACCGCCCGCTCCCGGCTGTGCCGCCGGCCGTGGGACAGGTTCCAGCGGAACAGGACGCGCTCGATCGCGCGCTCGTCGGGCACGCGCCGCAGCCGCAGGGGTTCCTCCGCCGCCAGCAGCGCCCGGTGCACCGCGCGGGTCGCCTCGTCCAGGTCGCTCTGGTCGAAGGAGTCTCCGAGCGAGGTCACCGCGCGCATGACGTCGGGGTAGACGGACTGGGCCCGCTCGAAGGCGAGGTAGTGCCCGAGGTCCCGGTCGAGGCCGCCCGCGGCCTCGCCCCGCCGGCGGCCCACGGCCTCGCCCCACGCGTCCGTCACCCGCGCCCACTGCTCGCTCGGGTAGCGGGTGCGCACGAGATGGGTGGCGAGGTCGTACAGCGGGTCGCCGTACGTCGCCGACTCCCAGGCGACGCAGACCAGCGGGGGGTCGCCGTCGTACGGCACGATCACGTTGTCGCGGTGCAGATCGGTGTGGACCAGGCTGAACGGGCGGCTGGTCATCGTCGGCACCCGTTCGGCGAACCGCACCAGGGCGTCGTCGGGGATGCCCAGGGTCGTGAAGAGCCCGCCGAAACGGCCCCAGTTGCGCCGTCTGAGCTGCTCCTCCGCCGCCAGGGCCAGCGCCCGCAGGAAGGCCCGGCTGTCCCTGCTCGACCGGGGCCACGACTGCGGCAGCGGCGGCAGGTCCTTCCTGCGCACCCGGGTCATGTCCGCCAGCAGCCCCGCGAGGCCCTGGATCAGCCGGGCGTCCAGCGGAGTGCCGTCGGGGTGGAGCCCGGACAGCGGTACGCCCGGCACATGGGTCAGGACGGTCAGGTCCCCGTGCCGGACGAGGCACCGGGGTGTGTGCGGCAGGAACCGGTGCACCGCGCGCAGGATCTCCGCCTCGTCCTGCCAGGTCCGCACGACCACGGGCAGCGCGGACCGGATGCGCCGGCGCACGGTGACGGACTGCCCGGCCTCGCAGCCCAGGAGCCGCCGGTCGGCCTCGGTCGGCGTCCGCACCGTGTGGTGCAGATGGTGACGGCCCCGGCCGGCCGGGCCCAGAGCTTCCGCACGACGCACGAAGTCGTCGTACGCCGTCCTCCGGGCACCAGGCGGGGGTGGACCATCCAAGGGTCACTCCTGAACAGCCGTGCGTCGCCTCTGATGTTCATGCGACGAAAGTGAGAGTGAGGACACTGTAATGGGCTGAGCCCCGCACCACCCGGCCAATGGCTCGTTCCGTACGTGCGCCCGTCCCCCCGGTCCGGAAGGGCCCTACGTCCGGGACCACAGCACCTTCAGGACGGCCTCCAGCGATCGGACGACGACCCGGGCGCCCGCGTCCCGCAGCTGTCTCCCCTTGTCCTCGTCACGGGCGTAGCCGAGGAACGGCACTCCCGCCCGTTCGGCGGCGATCAGATCGGTCGGGGTGTCGCCGATCATCAGGGCCGCGGACGATGTGGCGCCCAGTGCGCCGAGCGCCCGGTTCAGACAGTGGGGGTCCGGTTTCAGCAGGTCGAGGTCGCTCGTCCGGCCGTATATGTGCCGGCTGAAGCAGCCCGTCAGGCCCCGGCCGGCGAGGTAGCCGGCCACGGTGCGGGGGGAGTTGTTGGTGGCCACGGCGAGCCGGCTGCCGAGCGCCGACCAGGTGCGGATGAGCGGATCGGCGTACGCGGTGGGCATGGCGGAGGCGACCGCCTTCAGCTCCAGCTGGGTGAACCTCTCCTCCAGCTCGGTGACCAGATCGCTGCGCGGGCGCCTTCTGTTGATGGCGTACAGCACGACCATCGGATCCGGGTGGACCCGTTCCTCATCGGTGAGCAGGCCGTGCAGTCCCTGCCCCTCCAGCCACGCGACCAGGTCCTTCGCCACCTGCTCCGCGGAGTGGCCCGCGAACAGCCGGCAGATCGGGCCGTCGAAGTCGAACACCACGTAACGAACGGGAGCGATCAGCTCACGCAGGATCTCTGTCTCAACCGTCACCGCATCAGTCTGCGTCGTATCAGGCGTCACTAGGAGAGTGTCAGGTCCGTGGTGATGGTTTCCCAGAGGGCGTCGAACCACTGCTGGGACTGCTCCACGAACGCCTCGTCCCGCCGGCTGGTCTCCCGCGCGAACGAGAACAGCAGCGACTGGGTACCGAACGCGTCGTACATCTCCAGCGGGCCGCCCTCCAACTGCTCCTCGCGCCTCATGAGCGTGTAGTACGCGATGAGGGCCTCGGTGCCGTTGAGGAGGTACAGCTTCACCGGCGGGGTGAACGGCAGCGCCCGGAAGGTCACACGGACGTCGATGCCGTGGGAGGTGCGCAGCGCCCGGAGGTTGTGGCGCAGCACGCGGATCTGGGCGTTGCGCTGGTCCAGCCAGCGCTTGTGGACGGGGTCCTCCTCGTCGTCCTCGCCGCGGCCCTCCACCGGCACCGGGAAGGCCAGGTTGATCTTCCGGGACGGCAGGAGGATCCGGACGTCGATCGACTCGGGGCGGATCGTTCCCTCGTGGATGAGGCGGACCGGTTCACCGAGCGCCAGCATCAGGGTCTCGGCGGTGAGGCAGGCTGCGTCGACCCGGACGTGCGGTGCCGAGAACGCCTCGGCCAGCCGGGGCGCGAGGCCCACCATCGTGGGCTGGGGCTCGTTGCCGGTGGAGCGGGTGGCCTCGGCGACGCGGGGCGGGCTGCCCTTGCTCACATTGCTCAGCAACCCGTCCTCGTGCAGGGCGCGCAGAGCCTGTCGCACGGTGCCGCGCTCGACGCCGAACTCGTCGGCCAGCTCGGCCTGGGTGGGCAGCCGTTCGCCCGGCCTCAGGGCGCCGCTGCGGATGCGTTCCCGCAGGGTGTCGGCGATCTCCTGGGACGAGAGCCTTCTGCTGCCGTTCACTGCGACGTTCTCCTGGGTCACGACCAAACGCTACAACTTTGATCCATCTTTGTGGAGTTCACTGCAAGGTGGTTATGAGTATCGACCAAGTGGGCACCATCTAAGAAGAGTTGGTAACCAACTTGGTGAAGTTGGCGGACGTTCTGCCTCCTCTTGCCCGACCCGCCTCAGCGCCTCGAAGGAGGTACCACCATGCCCGCCATCGCCCTACTCTCCGCCATCGCCGTCGTCGCCTTCGAGCAGACGGTCGAGTGGCGCTACGGCACGATGGGGATCGTCGGCCTGCTGTTCCTCACCGTCGGCCTGAAGGCACGCAACCACACATGCAGCTCCATCGGCGCCGTCATCCTCGCACTGCTCTTCGCGGGCCCCACCTTCTGACCCGACCGAGCATCGCGGCCCGCCCCGCCGCCGTCAGCTCGTGAGCACCAGCTCCGAGCTGATCGTCTCCCACAGCGCGTCGAACCACAGCCGGGACTGCTCGACGAAGCTCGCGTCCCGCGGGGCCGAGGCGGCGCCCCGCTCGAAGGCGAACAGCATCGACTGGGTGCCCTCGGCGTCGTACATCTCCAGCTGCTCGCTGTCCACCTCCGCCTCCGTGCGCCGCACGGTGTAGTACGCGAACAGCGCCTCCGTGCCGTTGAGGAGGTACAGCTTCACCGGCGGGGTGAACGGCAGCGCGCGGAACGTGACATGGACGTCGATGCCGTGCGTGGACCGCAGGGCCAGCAGATTGTGCCGCAGCACCTGGCCCTGGGCGTTGCGCTGGGCGAGCCACCGGCGTTGCAGCCGGCCGTCGACCGAGGCGTCGACCGGCGCGGGGAACGCGAGCGGGATGTCCCGGCTCGGCAGCAGCACCCGCACGTCGACCCTGGCCGGTTTTGTGCGCCCCGCGTGAATCTCGCGCAACGGCTCACCCACGGCGAGCGTGAGGGACACCGCCGTGAGGCAGAGGGCGTCGATCATCACGTGCGGGGCGGCGAAGGCGGCGGATATGCGCGGGGCGAGTTCCACCGTGGTGGGGCGCGGCGGCGCTCCGGGCCCGCCGGTGAACGGCTTTGCCAGGTCCGGAGCCACCGTCGCGGGGCTTCCCTTGGAAACGTTGGTGAGCAGCTGCTCCGACTGGAGGATGCGCAGCGCCTGGCGGACGGCACCGCGCTCCACGCCGAACTCGTCGGCGAGCTTGGCCTGGGTGGGCATGCGCTGTCCCGGTCGCAGCTCGCCGGACCTGATCCGGCGGCGCAACACGTCGGCCACCTCGTGATGTGACCTCCGGGGCCGCTGTGACGACTTCCGTCGATCGACGGCCGCACGTTCCCGCTCCACGAACAAACATTACAACTTCGCGCCATCTTCCGGCAGTTCATGGGAAGGTGGTTATGAGACGACTCCAAGCGGAGATAAGTAAGGAAGAGTTGGTCGCCAACTTCGCTGACATGGTCAAACCATCGGCTTGTTGGTGACCTGGCTCACACGGACCGACCGATCGACCTCCCTTCCGGAGGGGAGCCGGGAGTTCGACCGGTCCGCACAGCCACAACTGAATGGCACAGCCACAACTGAATGCGCAGCCACAACCACAACTGAACAGCTACGGATGCAGCACACCCGCACACCGAGGAAAGGTCGAACGACAACTCCCGGGTCCCAGCGGCGGACCCGCCATCAGAAGAGGTCCGGGCACCACGGGCGCCTGGACGTCCGCAGCAGGGCGTCGGCGACAGCGGCGGCGCCCTTCCGCTGTTCCCCGACCCGGCCGAGCGCGACGAGCCGCACCGCCGACTCGTCGCCCAGCCACAGCGCGGCGAGGTCCGCGACGTCCAGCACCAGATCGCCGTCCTCGCTCGTCGGCACGCAACTCGCGCCGTCCGGACCGGCGTCCAGCCGGTACCGCCCGGCCGCGAATCGGTCCCCGTCGACGATCTCCAGCACCAGCGTCCCGGTGCCCGCGTACGTCCGCGCCTCCAGCGCCCGTACGACGTCCAGGATCCGCACCCACAGCCAGTCGGCCTGGACGGTGACGCGCGCGGCGCGCGGGTCGGGGAAGAAGTGCGGGAGGAGGTCGTCGGGGGCCCGCCAGCCCGTCTTGACCTTGGTGATCCAGTCGATCGAGCACAGGAAGTGCCACAGGGCGCGCTCGGCGGCCGGGGTCGTCGCGATCAGCCAGTTGACGTCGGCGGTGTTGTGCGGCTGCTTGTCGTGCCAGTGGTCGTCGGACTCGTACGAGACGAGGCCCTGAACCTCGCCGGCCGCCGAGCGGTACACGGCGTAGAACGGCTCGGTCCACGACGAGACGATGCCCGGCTCACCGGTGTTGAGCCGCCACCAGCGCTCGTCGCGGTCCACGGCACCGTGCTGGGCGCGACGCAGCCGCTCGTGCAGTTCCGGGCCCAGTTTGCGTACGTCGGCCCCGTCGACGAGGTCGACGCGTCCGCCGTCGGCCGGGCCGGACCAGCGGGGGTCGAGTCCGGTGCGCGGCACGTCGATCGTCCACTCGGTGGTCCAGGTGGCGGGGCCGAAGCCGTAGCGGCCGTAGATCGGGTACTCGGCGGCGATCAGCGTGGCGACGACGTCTCCGCGGTCCTTCGCGGCGGCGAGGTCCTCGTCCATCATCCGGGTCAGGAGGCCCCGGCGGCGATGTGTGGGGCTGACCGTGACGTTCGAGATGGCGTCGGCGGGGACGGCGCCGCCACCCACGACCGTCAGCTGCTGCGGGAACGAACGGAACGTGGCGACGCAGCGGTCCCCGTCGAACGCGCCGAGCGTACGGGCCGGGACGAGGTGCGCGGTGCGGTCCTTGAGGTCCTGCTCGGACCAGGTCTCCGGCGGCCGCAGGAACCCGGTGTTCAGCGCGCGGATCCAGTCGGCCTTGTCGTCCTCGGTGATGGCACGCACGACGATGTCCTGGGTGGGGCTCATGAATCCACGCTAGGGGGTGCGCGGAGCGACTGTCGCGGGGTTTTCGGGCGCCGCGGGAGGGGAGCCGGGGGTTCGTTGGCGGGTGCGGGTGGGTGGGGGTTGTTCGCGCGGTTCCCCGCGCCCCTGAAAAGCGACCGGGGCTGCGCCCCGTGCTTTTCAGGATGAAGGCCGGGCCGCAGGCCCGTGCCCTTCAGGGGCGCGGGGAACTGCGCGAGAAACCACAATGGACCCGCACCCGCCAACGAACCGCGCACCCCCGAGCTAGGGCGTGTTGCGAAAGTCCCGTCTGCCC
>NZ_OLMK01000087.1 GCF_900290235.1 Streptomyces sp. MA5143a | reverse complement strand
GGCAGACGACGCTACTTTCGCAACGCGCCCTAGGCCACGAGGTCGCGCATCCTGCTGATCTCGGTCGTCTGCTGGGCGATCACGTCGTCGGCCATCTCCTCGATCAGGATGTTGTTGCCCTGGGACTTGACGTCCGTGGCCATCGTGATCGCCCCCTCGTGATGAGTGATCATCAGCTTCAGGAAGAGGCGGTCGAACTCCACCCCGTCGAGCGTGCCGAGTTTCTTCAGCTGCGCCTCGGTCGCCATGCCGGGCATCTCCCCGTGGTCGTGCGACGTGCCCTTCCTGTCGTCGTCGTTGACCTTCAGCCAGCCCTCCATGGCCTCGATCTCCGGCTTCTGGGCGGCCGAGATGCGCTCGGCGATCCGCTTCACCTGTGTCGACTTCGCGTGCTTCGGCGCGAGTTCGGTCATCTCCAGGGCCTGGCCGTGGTGGACGATCATCATGCGGGCGTAGGCGAAGTCCGCGGAATTCGGCGAGTCGTCCTCGGCGCGCCGCTTTTCCGCCTCCTCGGGGGACAGAGTGTGGGCCGCCTCGCCGGGTTTTCCGGGTGCGATCACCGCGGGTCCGCCGGACCGGCCGGAAGCGCCGTCGGGTTCGGCGTCCGACCCCGAGTCACAGGCCGCGAGCGCGAGGAGAGCGGCCGTCAACGAGGCCGTGACCAGCGACGCGCGGGATGTGCGGCGAACGAGCACAGTGACCTCCTGGGCAGAGCAACGGGTGTGCACCTGGTGGGTGTTGACGATCGTTCCTAACACGCATTCAGGTGCCTGTGATCAAATTTGTTCGTTACAAATACATGGCCACCTGTTGTTCTGTGCATGCTGAAGACGATACTTCGGAGGTGCCTGAACCGTTCGACTGCGAACGGCTACGAGGGAGGACACAGTGACCCTGTTAGACAACCTTCGGACGCGCCGCAGACGACTGGGGGTGGCCGCCACGGCGGCCGGACTCCTGGCCGCGCTGTTGACGGCCGGTCCGGCGGCGGCGACTCCCGACCCGGGGGACGCGCCCACCGTGCGCGAGAAGGTCTCCAAGAGCGACGCGGCCGAGGCGCGCGAGGCGATCGCCGCCGGGGAGATACCCGGCAAGGACGAGATCGTCCACTCCGCCAACATCGAGCACCTGACCAACATCCCGAAGGAGGCGCTGCCGGGCACCAACTCCGACCTCGCCTTCCAGGGGAAGTACGCGTTCGCCGGCAACTACGACGGCTTCCGCATCTTCGACATCAGCAACCCCAGGTCCCCGAAGACGGTCGCCCAGGTCCTCTGCCCGGGCTCCCAGAACGACATCTCCGTCTCCGGGAACCTGCTCTTCCTGTCCACGGACTCCTCGCGCAGCGACAGCTCCTGCAACAGCACCACGCAGCCCGCGAGCGAGAAGTCGTCGTGGGAGGGCATGAAGATCTTCGACATCAGCGACAAGGCGAACCCGAAGTACGTCGCCGCCGTCGAGACCGCCTGCGGCTCGCACACCCACACGCTGCTGCCGAAGCGGAAGAACGTCTACGTCTACGTCTCGTCGTACTCGCCGAACGCGGCGTTCCCCGACTGCCAGCCGCCGCACGACGGCATCTCGGTCATCAAGGTGCCGCGCTGGGCGCCCGAGAAGGCGGCCGTGGTGGGCTTCCCCGTCCTCTTCCCCGGTGAGGGCCCGGACGGCGGAGGCAACCCGGGTGGGCCCACGAACCCCGGCGTCTCCAAGACCACCGGCTGCCACGACATCACGGTGCTGCCCTCGAAGGACCTCGCGGCCGGCGCCTGCATGGGTGACGGCATCCTGTTCTCCATCGAGGACCCGGAGAACCCGAAGATCATCGACCAGGTCCAGGACAACGTGAACTTCGCGTTCTGGCACTCGGCGACCTTCAACCAGAAGGCCAACAAGGTCGTCTTCACCGACGAGTTGGGCGGCGGCGGCGCGGCCACCTGCAACGCGGAGATCGGCCCGAACCGCGGCGCCGACGGCATCTACGACATCGTCGGCAGGGGCGACCACCGCAAGCTCGTCTTCAAGAGCTACTACAAGATCCCCCGCCACCAGGCGAACACCGAGAACTGCGTCGCCCACAACGGCTCACTGATCCCGGTCAAGGGCAAGGACATCATGGTCCAGGCCTGGTACCAGGGCGGTGTGTCCGTCTGGGACTTCACCGACTCCGCCAGCCCCAAGGAGATCGCCTACTTCGAGCGCGGTCCCCTCTCCACGGACACGCTGGTCGGCGGCGGTGCCTGGTCGGCGTACTACTACAACGGCTACATCTACTCCAACGACATGGTCAAGGGATTCGACGTCCTGAAGATCGACGACCGGCGCACGAACCCCGCCCGCTGGGTCCACCAGCGTGAGCTGAACGTGCAGACTCAGCCGGACTACTTCGACTTCGGCTGGTAGGACGCCGGACCGACACCGTCAGGTGGCGAAGAAACGCGACAGATCCCTGTCGTACGTCCCGCCGGTCCCCTCGGGGGTCGGCGGGACACCCGACTCCCAGTCGAGTCCGTAGCGCCCGAAGAGTTCCGCGCGCAGGGTGGTGACCGGCAGCGGCGCGTTCGGGAGCACCATCGCGTACACGGCACCCATCAACAGGGCCCGCAGCAGCGGGTAGTCGGCGTCCGGGTCCGTGGAGCCGTGCCGGGTCACCGTGTCCCGCAGCAGTTCGCCCAGCCGCCGCTGCTCGGCGCACTGCACGAACCCCTCCGGGGCCTGGAGCAGGCCCGCCATGTGCTGGCGCATCAGCACGGGCCGGTCCAGGGCCAGTCGCAGGATCGCGTCGACCGCCCGCGCCATCCGCTCCCGCCCGTCGTCGCTGCGCGGCTCGCCCTCCAGCGCCTCCTCCAGCGTCCGGTGCATCAACCGGTGCACCGCCGACTGGACCAACTGGCGCTTGCCGGGGAAGTAGTACGACACCAGGCCCCGTGCCGAACCCGCGCGGTCCGCGATGTCCCCGAGCGTCGTGGCCTCGTAGCCCCGCTCGTCCACCAACTCGACGGCGGCCTGTAGCAGTCGCTCCCGGGAACGCCGACGCAACTCTTCATTGACCGAGGCGCTGCGCGGGGACATCCTGTAACTCCTGCGTTGACTGGCTGCCAGCCAACTATACTCAGCGCTCCCGGGCGGCGACCCTGTGTGTCCCTCCCGGCCGCTGTCCGTCCCGGGCCGCACGGGGGACGGTCCGGGACGGACGACGGGTCGCCTGCGACGGCGCCCCGGACGCCGCGACCCGCCCGACGTACCCCGCGACCGGACGGTGTCTCAGTCCACCAGCCCCAGCACCGGGAGCAGCCCGTCCGGCCGGCTGTCCGCGGGCAGATGATCCACGAAGTGCACCGCGCAGCCCAGGGCCGCCGCGCCGCCGTCGGCCCGCCGGTCGTCACCGACCATCAGCGTGTCCCGCGCGTCGACGCCGAGCGCCTCGCAGGCGAACGAGAACAGCCGCGGGTCCGGCTTCTGGATGCCGTGCTCGTACGACAGCACATAGGTGCCCACGTACGGGTCGAGACCGTGCGCGCGGAACACCGGTCGCAGATCCCAGCCGATGTTGCTCACCACGCCGACGGCCACCCCCCGCTCCCGAAGAGCGGCGAGCACCTCGACGGCGTCCGGGTACGGGCGCCACGCGGGCGGCGTCATATGGCGGTCGTACAGCGCGTCGTGGAGCGCGGGGTCGGGCAGGGACACCCGCCGGGACAGCCCCGTGTAGGCCGCCCGGTGCTGCTCGGCGCTCCGGTCCCGGACCGTCCACAGCTCACCCAGCTCGCCGGTCGGCGGCTCCACGGGGGCGGGCCCGCCGGGCAGCGCGCCCGCCCGCTCCAGCGCCTCGGCGGCCCGCACCACCTCCGGCTCGGGCAGGTCGACACCGGTGTCCGCGAGCACCGCCCGCAGCCAGGACTCCCCGGACTCGATCCGGAAGAGCGTCCCGGAGAAGTCGAACAGCACGCCTTTGATCGTCATGACGGCGATCCTTCGCGGTGGCCCCGCCCCGGTCAAGTACGCCTCGGCGCACCCCACTTCTCGTACACCAGCACGGCCAGTGCCACGGTCAGCGCGCCCAGCAGCCAGCCGCCCACCACGTCCGACGCCCAGTGCACGCCCAGCCAGATCCTGGTCAGACCCACACCGAGGACCGACACCGCGGCCACCGCCAGCGCGACCCGGGTGACGACGCGTCCCGCGCCGTACAGATGGAGGAGCCACAGCAGCAGACCGCACACCACGGTCGCCGTCATGGCGTGGCCCGACGGGAAGGCGGCGTAGTGGGCGGAGTCCACGGGGTCGGGCCACGCGGGCCGCTCCCGGCCGACGGCGGCCTTCAGGCCCTGCTGGACCGCCGTGCCCACCGCACAGGTGACGGCCAGCCAGATCGCGAGCCACCACTCCCGGTGCCGCCACACCAGCCAGACCGCGGCGGCCGCGCACACGAGGCGCATCGTCACCGGGTCCCACACCCAGTCCGTCAGGATGCGGAAGGCGTGGGTGGTCCCGGACTCGGCGACGGCCCATCCGTGGGTGGTGTCGGCGATGCCCTGGTCCAGGGACATCAGCGGCGCCCAGGAGATCGCGACGAGGACGAGCAGCAGGACGGTGGGCGCCGCGAGGGCCGCGGCGACGCGGACGGTGCGGATGTGCGACGGCCGGTGGGGCGGCGCGTCGACGGTGGGGGTGTGCATGCAGCGATCCTCGCCGACCCGTGGGGCTCCGTGCCAACGCCGGGGCGTGAGATCACTGTCACGCGCCGCGACCGGAGCACGAGCCGTGCCTCGCGCGTTGTTCTTGGGTTTCCCTTTGTCGGTTCTTTGCCGGGTCACGGTTAACCGAGTGCCCGCAACCCCGGTACGAAAGCCACCAGAACCGGCAGTGCGGGCAGCAGGGCCGCGCACGCGGTCAGCCGCAGTCGGCGCACGGGCGTCAGCCGGTCCGGGGGAGCGAGCAGCCGGTGGACGCGCCGCGGCACATGGTCCTCGGGGGCCGAGCACGGCCCGAACACGCCCCGGTCCTCGTTGAGCCCGACGAGCGCGAGGGCGGTCGTCAGGCGCCCGTGGCGGCGGGAGGCGGTGTCGTCGGCGGCGAGTTCGACCAGGCGGTGCATCTCGTCGCGGAACGCGGCGAACACCGGCACCCTCGGGAAACCGCCCGCCAGCGCCGCCGAGCAGTGCAGCAGCCAGTCGTGCCGGGCCCGCGCGTGTCCCTGCTCGTGTGCGACCACCGCGTCCACCTGCCGGCCCTTCAGCCGGCGCAACGCGGCGGTGGTGATGACCAGTCGGGGCGCCGAACCGGGCAGCCACCAGGCGTCCGGCCGCTCGCCCTCCACCACCACGAGCCGGTCCGCCCCCGGCTCCTCGCCGGGCAACAGCGGCGCCCGGCGCAGGATCTCCGCCTCCCGTCGCCGCCGGTGCCGCCGGGCCAGCGCGACCTCGCCGACCAGCATCGCCCCGGTCCACACCCCGCCGCACGCGAGCGCGACCGCGGTGACCGCCGCCCACGAACCACCGGTGCCCAGCGCGTACGCCTCGACCACCCCGTGCGGCGCCGGCGCGAACAGCGGCCCGCGCACCGCCGTCCAGGCGGCCGCCGCGCTCAGCGCCATCGACAGCGCACAGCACAGCAGGACGGTCGCCACGACGCACTGCCACACCCACAGCGCGACCACCGGTTCACGGTCCGGCCAGTCCGCCCGGGCCAGCAGTCGCGGAGCGAGGACGGCGGTCAGGGCGCCGAGCAGCAACAACGCCGCGGGGACCATCATGGGCGAAGCCTATGAGCGGGACGGGGCGCGACGACATGGGCCGGGCGGCCCAAGTGACGCAGACCACGATGTCGATCACACCGTGAGCAGCATGGCGAACATCCCGATGCCCATCGACAGCCGGCACGCCCGCGCCACCTCGGGCCGGTCGCCCCAGCCGGTCCCGCCCCCCGCCGCGCGCCCGCTCCCGGAGACGGCCACCGGCATCAGCCGTACGCCCGCCCACAGCACATAGCCGGCGAAGTACAGCAGGAGCGTCCCGGTCAGCAACGGCGACCCGCTGCCGCCGTGCTCGCCGGGGGCGGCCGCCATCACCACCGCCATGTAGACCATGGCGACGGCTCCCACCAGATGGTGCAGATGGTGCGGGCTCGTACGGGCCGCCCACAGCGCGCGCAGCGCGGCGGCGCCGAACACGAGGGCATAGGCCGCCCAGGCCCAGGGCGGGGGCGCCGCCGCGGCGGGCACGGCCATCACGGCCATGCCGAACCCCATGAGCGCCTCACCGCCCGCGGCCCTGCGCTGCTCCTCGACGGCGCTGCGCATCCGCAGCAGGCAGTACCCACCGGTCAGCGCGCACAGCGCGACCAGCAGCCAGCCGGGCGAAGCCGGTCCGTGCACGTGCACCTCCACGCTCGACGGTGTCGAACAGTGATGACCGTGAGGTCGACCAGTCGGTCAGGGCATGCCCCTGCCCGGTGGCGCGCAGACAAGCGCACGGGAGTACGTGGGGGAGCGTGCGGGGTGCATCGGCGCGCGCGTGGATCGGTAGGGGCCCGGCTCCCCCCGAGCGGTGGGCGGCTGAGCGGTGGCCGTGCTGACCTGGGGTGCGGCTGAGCAGGGGTGCGCCGCCCCGCCGTCGGAGCGGGTGACCGCGTCCGGCGGGCCGGACGCCGTACGCTCACGGCGACGGCACGACAGCATGGATTCCACGCTTCGGAGGGCGCACCGGCATGACGGCAGGCAACGGGCGGACGGCGGCGGGGAGCGGCGCGGCTCTGGGGGACACGGTCGCCAAGGTGGTGCGTCAGTGGCAGACGGTGCACCCCGGTCTCGACACCGGCCCCATGGAGATCATCGGCCGGGTGAACCGCTGCGCCGCCCTCCTCCAGCAGGCGGAGGACGCGCCGCTGCGCCGAGCCGGGCTCACCCGTCCCGAGTTCGACGTCCTCGGCACCCTGCGTCGCACCGGCCACGAACTGACGCCCAGTGAGATCGCCCGCGAGACGTTCGCCTCCGGCGCGGCCGTCACCAAACGCATCAAGCTGCTCAGCGAGCGCGGGCTGGTGGAGCGGCGCGGCGACGCCCGGGACCGGCGCGTCGCCCATGTCCGCCTCACGGACTCCGGCCGTGACCTCGTGGACAGCGTCCTGCCGGAGCAACTGGCCTACGAGACGAATGTGCTGTCCGGGGTCGGCACCGACGACCGCCGTGAACTGGCCGGTCTGCTGGGGGAGTTGCTGATCCAGCTGGAGGGACGGCTGGGCCTGCCGCGCACCTGAGGCCCCGGCGCGCACCGGCCGACGGCGTCGGGGGTCAGCGCTCGTCGTCCGCCAGGTGGACGCCGAACATGGCGCCCTGGGGGTCGCGCAGCACGGCGATGCGCGGGCCGTCCGGCACCGTGGTCGGCTCCATGAGCACGGTGCCCCCGGCGTCGACGGCGATCCGGGCGGTGTCGTCCACGTCCTCGACGGCGAAGTAGGGCAGCCAGTGCGAGGGGACCTCGTGCGGGAACTTCTCGTCCATGGTGATCATGCCGCCGAAGTCGGCGCCGGCGATGCCCCACCGCGTGTAGTGCGCGGAGGCGTGCACGGTCCAGCCGAACACGGTGGTGTAAAAGGTCTCGGCCCCCTCCGGCGCGCGGGTCAGCAGCTCCACCCAGCCGAGCGCGCCGGGCGCGTTGAACAGACCGGCACCGGGGAAGGCGCGGGCCTCCCAGAGCTGGAACGCCGCGCCGCCCGGGTCGAACGCCACCGCGAACCGCCCGATGTCGAAGACGTCCATGGGCTCCAGGACGATCGATCCGCCGGCCGCCCGCACCGACTCGACCGCGGCGTCCGCGTCGGCCACCGCGAACGACACGTTCCACGCCACCGGCTGCGATTCCTGGTACAGCGGGGCGAGGGCGGCGACGGCGGCGTCGCCCAGGTGCGCCACCGTGTAGCCGCCGGCCTCCTGGCGCGGGTCGGTCTCCGGACGCCATCCGAACAGCTCGGTGTAGAACCGCTTGGCCGCCTCCAGATCGCTGGTCCCCAGCTCGGTCCAGCAGGGCCCGCCGGTCACCGGCCTGTCGAGCTTCATGGCGCTCCTCGTCGAAGGGACGGCCCCCACCAGCACGCTATGCCCGCACCCCGGCCCCCGGCCACCGGGGGCACCGACGGCCCGGTGGGGCGTCCGGCCGAGGACCGACGCGGGCACCCGGGCAGCCACCGGGCCGGCGTCCGGCGGCCCGGGTCAGATGCCGGGCCGGTACCGCAGCGGATGGTCCGCGGGGATCTCCACCAGCACGATCTCCGTACCGTCCGGGTCGGCGATCCACATCTCGATCAGGCCCCACGGCTCCTTCACCGGCGGCCGCCGCACCTCCACCCCGGCCGCCACCAGTTCCTCGTGCGCCGCCGCCACGTCCGCCACCTGGAGCCACAGCTTCAGCGCGGGGGAGGGCGGGGTGTCGGAGCGCCCGGCGACCTCCAGGAAACCGCCGCCGAGGAAGTACACGACGCCCCGGTGGTCACCCGTACCGAACTCGCGGTACACGGGAAGCCCCAGCTTCTCGCCGTAGAAGACACGGGAGCGCTCCGGGTCGGTGGGACGCAGAAGGGTACGGCTGCTCAATACATGGACCATGCCGTCGGAGCCTAGTGGGCGCGGGACTACGCTTCAGGGTGCCCGCGCCGCAGCCAGATCCGTCAGGAGCGCCCATGGACACCGCCCCCGGCCTGACCTTCCGTGATGCCACCGACGCCGACGTGGACGTGCTCGTCGCGTTGATCGAGTCGGCGTACCGGGGGGACTCCAGCCGGGCCGGCTGGACCACGGAGGCGGACATCCTCGACGGGCGGCGCACCGACCCGCAGGGCGTCCTGGACGTCATCAAGTCGCCCGACAGCCGGCTGCTCACCGTGGAGCGGGACGGCACGGTCGTCGCCTGCTGCCAGCTCGAACACCGCGGCGACCACGTCTACTTCGGGATGTTCGCGGTGAGCCCCGCGCTCCAGGGCGCCGGCCTCGGCAAGACGATCATCGCCGAGGCCGAGCGGATCGCGGTCGAGACCTGGGCCGCCGGAGAGATGCACATGACCGTGATCTCCGTACGGGACGACCTCATCGCCTGGTACGAGCGGCGCGGCTACCGCCGTACGGGACGCATGAGCCCCTTCCCGTACGGCGACGAGCGCTTCGGCGTCCCACTGCGGGACGACCTGCGCTTCGAGCTGCTGGTGAAGGAGCTGAGGCGGCCGGTCACGCCGTGAAGCGGCCCGTGCGTTTGATGTCCGGGTAGTCCGTCGTCGCACCGTCCAGCTGAAGAGCGCGGACCAGACGCAGATGGTCCTGGGTGTTGACCACCCAGCCGATGATGCGCAGATTCGCCTTGCGGGCGCGCTCGACGACCTCCAGGGTGAGCCGCCGGATGTTCAGGACGAGGGTGGAGGCGCCGACCGCGACAGCCCGGTCCACGACGTCCAGGCCGTACCGGCTGGCGACCAGCGCGGTGCGCACGCCGGGGACGAGGCGTGCGATCTCGGCGACCGCCTCGTCGTGGAAGGACAGCACCTCGACCCGTCCCACCAGGTCGCGCCGGTGCATGACCTCGGCGAGGGCGCGGGCCGCCGCCGTGTCCTTGATCTCGGCCTGCAAAGGCGCCCGGACGGCGTCGAGCACCTCCTCGAAGGTGGGGATCCGCTCACCGCGCCCCGCGTCGAGGGCGCGCAGCTCGGCGAGGGTCTTGTCGGCGATGGGGCCCGTGCCGTCGGTCGTCCGGTCCACATCCGCGTCGTGCATGACGACGAGTGCGCCGTCCTTGCTCAGATGCAGATCGAGTTCGATGACGTCGAGGCCCGCGCGATCGGCGGCGACGAAGGAACGCAGGGTGTTCTCCGGTTCGACACCCATGACTCCGCGGTGACCGATGGTGAGGAAGTTCAAGGTGGACTCGCTTCCGTCGACGGCGGCTCGGGCCGCGTGACCGGGAGGGGACGGCACGCGGCTGGGCCGCAGCGTAGTCGTCCGGCCCCGCGATGCATCCGTACGTGCACAAGCCCATTCGAGCCATCTCAGGCCGTGTCACGTCGGAGAACAGGACCGTTTCCTCGCGTGTCCGCGCGAACCGGGTCATCCCTGAGTGGGCGAGTCCGGCGCGCGTTGACCCCGACGACCCTTCCGGCCGACGGCCTCGCACAAACTGTGACCTGGGACGCGTGTGACAGGAGATTCAGCGGTTAGGTACTGGGGGTGGCGGGAGGATTTCCGGCTTGGTCGGGTGATCGACCTTGCGGGAGACAAGCTTCCCTACATACGGTGTCCGTACGAAAGGTTCTCCCGTGGAGGATGGGTCATGACGGAAATTCTTGTGCAGGTGGGTGCGGAGGGCGCTGTTCCTCCGGTCGGTAGGGTGGTGGAGCACCCGGCCTGGCCCGTGCTCAAGGATGCCGTGGAGCGGATCCGGCCATGGCAGTCCAAGGACGGCTCGATCGACTTCGACGCCGAGGGCGCGCCCGGCGCCGCCGACGCCGAGCAGGCCGTACGCGATGTCGTCGGCGCCGTGGAGGAGCTCTCCGCTCTGCTGCCGCACGACGCGGCGTACCACCGGGCGCTCGTCGAGGACCTGCGCCGGTGGGCCGAGGGCGGCTTCGAGGTGCCGGACTTCCTCGACTCGCTGCTGGCCTTCCAGCCGGCCGCCGACCGCCGGGACGGCCTCCAGCACCTGGTCGTCTTCCCGATGTACACGCAGAACGGCAACCCCGACCGCAATCTCGAAGCGGTCGTACTGCGCATGGTCTGGCCCGAGTGGCTGGCCGAACTGGAGCGCACCCGCTACGACAACCCGCTGTTCTGCGGCATCAAGTTCGAGGACTTCACGGCCGGCTACGACACCAACTCCGCCGTGCTCTTCCCCGAGACGATCGCCGTCCGTGAGGCGCCGGAACGATTCTCCTGGGGTGGCATCTTCTGCGACCGCGAGGCCGCCCGCTTCCGCCGGGTGACCGACGCCGCCGTCGACATCCTCGGCCTGGAGCTCCCCGAGGACATCTCCGCGATGGTCCACGACCAGAAGCGCTGCGAGGAGGCCTTCGTCCTGTGGGACATGGTCCACGACCGCACCCACAGCCACGGCGACCTGCCCTTCGACCCCTTCATGATCAAGCAGCGGCAGCCGTTCTGGATGTACGGCCTGGAGGAGCTGCGCTGCGACCTCACCGCCTTCAAGGAGGCCGTGAAGCTGGAGTCCGACGGGGTGCCGCAGGCCCGTGACGTGCAGTACGCCGTGCTGTTCGACCGGATGTTCCGCTTCCCGGTCACCGGCGAGCGCGTGCGCAACTACGACGGTCTCGGCGGCCAGCTGCTCTTCGCCTACCTGCACAAGCACGACGTCGTCCGCTGGACCGACAACAAGCTGTTCATCGACTGGCAGCGCGCCCCGCAGGTCACCAACGAGCTGTGCGCCGAGATCGAGAAGCTCTACCGCGACGGCATCGACCGCCCGAAGCTCGTCCACTGGTTCGCCGGCTACGAGCTGGTCTCCACCTACCTCGCACCCCACCCCGGCTCCCGCTGGGCCAAGGGGCCCGACGCCCTCGATCTGACGCAGCCGCCGCGCAAGCTCGTCGACGACGTGCTTCCGGACGAGTTTCCGCTCAGCATGTTCTATGAGGCGCTCGCCAAGAAGCTAAAGAACGTGATCGCCTCCACCAAGGGCATCACCGCGGCGAACGCCGAGCGGGCCGCCGCGTGAGCGCCCGATCCGCAGAGGTCACAGTGGCGCTTCAGGAGGCGAAGACCATGGGGAACGGCAACGGAGCACTCAGCGGCGCGGTGATCGCGGTGGCGGGCGCGGGCGGGCCCGCGGGCCGGGCGGCGCTGGCGCGGCTCGCCGAGGCCGGCGCGATCGTCGTCGGCTCCGACAACGACCCGGAGCGCCTGTCCGAGGCGGTGGACGCGGCCCGCTACGCGCACGGCGGCGCCACCGTCGTCGGCGACACGGTCGATCTGCTGGACCTCAAGTCGACCCGCGACTGGGCGCTGCGCGTCGAGAAGGACTTCGGCCGGGTCGACGGCCTCGTCCACCTCGTCGGCGGCTGGCGCGGCAGCGAGACCTTCACCAGGACCAGCCTCGACGACTGGGACTTCCTGGAGATGCTGCTCATCCGCACCGTGCAGCACACCTCCCTCGCCTTCCACGAGGCGCTCCAGCGCAGCGACCGGGGCCGGTACCTCCTGATCAGCGCGGCCGGTGCGAGCAAGCCCACCGCGGGCAACGCCGCCTACGCCTCCGCCAAGGCCGCCGCCGAGGCGTGGACGCTGGCCATGGCGGACTACTTCCGCAAGGCCGGGGGGGCGGAGGGAGCGACGTCCGCGGCTGCCATCCTGGTGGTCAAGGCATTGGTGCACGACGCGATGCGCGCTGACCGCCCCAACGCGAAGTTCGCGGGGTTCACCGACGTCAAGGAACTGGCCGAGGCCATCGTCGACGTCTGGGAGAAGCCCGCCGCCGAAGTGAACGGGAACCGTCTGTGGCTCACCGAGAAGCCGTGAATCCCCCCAGGACCGACGCACGACGCCATCACGACCCGGAGGTGCGCGGCTTCGCCAGCGACAACTACGCGGGGGTCCACCCCGAGGTGCTCGCCGCCCTGGCCCTGGCCAACGGCGGTCACCAGGTCGCGTACGGCGAGGACGATTACACCGAGAACCTCCAGCGGATCATCCGCAGCCACTTCGGCGCCACCGCCGAGGCGTTCCCGGTCTTCAACGGCACCGGCGCCAACGTCGTCGCGCTCCAGGCGGTCACCGACCGCTGGGGCGCGGTGATCTGCGCCGAGAGCGCCCACATCAACGTCGACGAGTGCGGTGCGCCGGAGCGGATCGGCGGACTGAAGCTGCTCACCGTGCCCACCCCGGACGGCAAGCTCACCCCCGAGCTGATCGACCGCCAGGCGTACGGCTGGGAGGACGAGCACCGGGCGATGCCGCAGGTCGTCTCGATCACCCAGAGCACGGAACTGGGCACGCTGTACACGCCCGACGAGATCCGCGCGATCTGCGAGCACGCCCACGCGCACGGCATGAAGGTGCACCTGGACGGCTCCCGGATAGCCAACGCGGCCGCCTCGCTCGACGTGCCGATGCGCACCTTCACCGACGCCGTCGGCGTCGACATCCTCTCCCTGGGCGGCACCAAGAACGGTGCGATGTTCGGCGAGGCCGTCGTCGTGATCAACCAGGACGCCGTCCGGCGGATGAAGCATCTGCGGAAGCTGTCCATGCAGCTCGCCTCCAAGATGCGTTTCGTCTCCGTGCAGTTGGAGGCGCTGCTCGCCAGGGACCTGTGGCTGCGCAACGCCCGCCACTCCAACGAGATGGCCCAGCGCCTCGCCGAGGGCGTCCGCGCGGTCCACGGCGTCGAGGTGCTGTACCCGGTCCAGGCCAACGGGGTCTTCGCCCGGCTGCCGCACGACGTGAGCGAGCGTCTGCAGAAGAAGTTCCGCTTCTACTTCTGGGACGAGGCCGCGGGCGTGGTCCGCTGGATGTGCTCCTACGACACGACCGAGGACGACGTCGACCGGTTCGTGGCGGCGCTGAAGGAGGAGATGGCCCGCTGAGGGTCACCCCCGGAACGGATTGCATAGATATACGGTAGCCCGAAAATGTATTGACTCGCGGGTGATCGTATTTCTATGCTCTGCGGGCATGGAGCTGATCCAGGAAACCCCTGACCTGTCCGCCTATTTGGCCGCCGACGACGTCATCGACCACCACCACCCGGTGGTGCGGGAGACCGCCGCACGGCTGGCCCGGCGTTCAGCCGACTCGTATGACTATGCGCGACTGGCCTTCGAGTTCGTCCGCGACGCCATCCCGCACTCGGCGGACGCCGGTGACCTGCGCGTCACCTGGCGCGCCTCGGACGTCCTGGAGCAGGGCACCGGGATCTGCTACGCCAAGGCGCACGCGCTGACCGCGCTGCTGCGGGCCGAGGACATCCCGACGGCCCTGTGCTACCAGCGGCTGGCGCACGACGACGGTGACGGACACGCCGTGCACGGTCTGGTCGCCGTGCGCCTCGACGGGGGCTGGCACCGGCAGGACCCCCGCGGCAACAAACCGGGCGTGGACGCCCGCTTCTCCCTCACCGGGGAGCGGCTGGCATGGGTCCCCGACCCGGCGGCAGGGGAGTGCGACTATCCGACCCTCCACGCGGCGCCGCACCCCGACGTCGTCGCAGCCCTCAGAGCCGCGCCCGACCGGACACGGCTCTGGGAGACGCTCCCCGCGGCGCTGTAGGCGGGATCAGCGGGCCTCGGCCTCGCGGACCTGCTCCGGGGTCGGGGCCGTGCCGCCGAGGTGGGCCGGCATCCACCAGGTGTCGTCCGGGCCCTTGGGGCGCACCGGGTAGGCGCGCTGCGCGGCCTCCAGCAACTCCTGGACGCGCTCGCGCAGTTGCCGGGTGATCGCGCCGGCGTACTTGTCCTTGGAGGCCTCTATCGCCTCGCCCACCCGGATGGTGATCGGGGTGTGGCTGCGCTTGAAGTTGCGCGGGTGGCCCTTGGTCCACAGCCGCTGGGTGCCCCACACGGCCATCGGGATCAGCGGGACACCGGCCTCCTGGGCCAGCCGGGCGGCACCCGACTTGAAGCTCTTGAGGGTGAACGACTGCGAGATCGTGGCTTCGGGGAAGACGCCGACGATCTCCCCGGAGCGCAGCGAGTTCAGGGCGTGCTCGTAGGCCGCCTCGCCCTGCGCGCGGTCCACCGGGATGTGCCGCATGTTGCGCATCAGTGGGCCGGAGATCTTGTGCCGGAACACCGACTCCTTGGCCATGAAGCGGACCAGCCGCTTCTGCGGCAGAGCAGCCAGACCGTCGAAGATGAAGTCCAGGTAGCTGATGTGATTGCTCACCAGTACGGCGCCGCCCGAGCGCGGGATGTTCTCCGACCCCTTGCAGTCGATCTTCAGGTCCCAGGCCTTGAACAGGGTGAGGGCGAGACCGATCGCGGGACGGTAGACAAGCTCTGCCATGGACGGAGTGGACCCTTCTCTCTGCCTGGGAAAGGGGCTCCCGGCGGAAAAGTTACGCAGCCGTAGGTTTACGGCATGTCGCAGATCGTGCCCCAAGAACGCACGAGTAGCCAGCCCTGGTGCCGGTGAAGTGCGAGATTCTCGTCACGTCGGCCCTTCGGTTCCCTCCCGGACCTTCTCATGTCCTCACCCGGCGCGTACCGTCACCCGCCGGACGAGCAGATACATCTCGCAGCCCAGGCAGTAGCCGAACACCGCGTTGAGGAACGCCGCCGCGAGAGCCGCCCCCGTCGCCGCGAGCCCCAGCCACTCCGGGCCCAGCGTGAAACCGGCCAGCCCCACCAGCGCGAACACCAGTCCGACCGTCTGGGCGAACCGCGGCGGCTGCGGCGACTCGAACTCCGTCGGCGGCCCGAGCCGCGGCCGGACCACCCTGCGGAAGACCCAGCCGTACGGCGAACGACCCACCCCGCCCGCCCCGCCCACCGCGAAGGCGAACGTCTGCCAGGCCAGCAGCCAGGCGCTGCCACTGATCAGCGCGGCGGCCAGCACGACCGCCGTCACGGCCGCGCCGAAACGCGGTCCCCTCACATCGATGTCCATGCGTCAAGCATTCCGCAAGCCAATCTCTTCGAGGAGCCGGGAATCTTTGCAGTCTGATGAACGCTGAAGCACCCTGTGACCGGACTGGTGGTGTGCGTACTGGTGCTTGCCGCGGCGAGCACCTACGGAGTGCTGCAACGGCGGCGGAGCGGGAGGGTCGGAGTGCGCGTGCGGGACGGCGAGAAGCGGCTCGACGCCGCCGAGTTGGGGGAGGCGCTCGGCGAACGGGCCACGCTCCTGCAGTTCTCCAGCGCCTTCTGCGCCCCCTGCCGGGCCACCCGCAGGGTGCTCGCCGAGGTCGCCGCGATGGTCCCGGGCGTCGCCCATGTGGAGATCGACGCCGAGCAACACCTCGACCTGGTCCGCCGGCTCGACATCCTCAAGACTCCGACCGTGTTCGTCCTCGACGCGGACGGCCGGGTCGTACGGCGTGCCGCGGGGCAGCCGCGCAAGGCGGATGTGATCGCCGCGCTCGGCGAAGCCGTGTGAGAGGAGTGGCCCGTGACGCACCTTCCGGATGACGGGACGCGCTTGACTGTACGCGTCACGTATCGTCAACC
The DNA here is from genome assembly GCF_900290235.1 of Streptomyces sp. MA5143a. GTDB lineage: Bacteria > Actinomycetota > Actinomycetes > Streptomycetales > Streptomycetaceae > Streptomyces. Next base: position 77,630 of record NZ_OLMK01000087.1, on the reverse strand, counting down.
TGACGGCATGCCCCGGGAACTCCTTCTCTTCGAGCGTGTCCATGTGGACCTGGTCCGCACGGCGAGTTCGCGCTGTCCGGGCTGTTGAGCAGCCACGGACCCCGCTCGTCGACCCCACCCGAAGGACATCACCCATGACGGCCACCTCCGGCCTCGGTTCCCCCCGGCTCGCCTCCCCCGACCTCCTGCGCTCCGTGTTCCGGCGGCACGCCGCCGGAGTCGCCGTGATCACCGCCCAGGGCCTCGCGGGCCCGGTCGGCTTCACCGCCACCTCCCTCACCTCGGTCTCCGCCGAGCCGCCGATGCTCTCCTTCGGCATAGGCACCGGCGCCTCCAGCTGGCCCGCGATCGCCGAGGCGGAGTACGTGGGCGTGCACATACTCGGCGAGCACCAGCAGGAGCTGGCCGCCACCTTCGCCCGCAGCGGCGCCGACCGCTTCGGGGCGCCCACCGAATGGCGTAGCGGCCCCGAAGAGGTTCCCGTTCTCGACGACGTGCTCGCCTGGCTGGTGTGCCGGGTGGTGGCCCGGGTCCCGGCGGGCGACCACCGCATCGTCCTCGCCGAGGTCGTCCTCGGCGACCCCTCCGGTGCGGGGCGGCCACTGCTCTACCACCAGGGACGCTTCAGCGGCCTGCGCGACTGATCCGCGCGGGCGAACGGGGGCACGACGTTTCCCGCCGGATTCCCGGCCGATTACGCAGGGTTGCCTACCTCACAGTTCAAAGCGCTTGCTTAGCGGGGATGAGATGCGGGACGGTAGGCGTCGTACTGGCGAGTAATATTCCGACCGGAGCGCAGGTCGCCCCGATCGGGATCGGCCGCTTCAGGCGCCTATGCTGCCTCCATAGCAGGCAGCCCAGAAATGACGATGCAGTAGGAGAGCCGGCGTGAGCTTGAGGATCGTTGTCACTGTGAAGTACGTGCCCGACGCCACTGGCGACCGGCACTTCGCCGATGACCTGACCGTCGACCGTGACGACGTGGACGGTCTGCTCTCCGAGCTGGACGAGTACGCCGTCGAGCAGGCGCTGCAGATCGCCGAGGACGCCGACGACGCCGAGATCACCGTGCTGACCGTGGGGCCCGAGGACGCCAAGGACGCGCTGCGCAAGGCGCTGTCGATGGGCGCGGACAAGGCGATCCACGTCGAGGACGACGACCTGCACGGCACCGACGCCATCGGCACCTCCCTGGTGCTGGCCAAGGCGATCGAGAAGGCCGGCTACGACCTGGTGATCTCCGGCATGGCCTCCACCGACGGCACCATGGGCGTCGTCCCGGCCCTGCTGGCCGAGCGTCTGGGCGTGCCGCAGGTGACCCTGCTGTCCGAGGTGTCCGTCGAGGACGGTGTGGTCACGGGTCGTCGTGACGGCGACGCCGCCTCGGAGCAGCTTCAGGCGTCCCTGCCGGCCGTGGTCTCCGTGACCGACCAGTCGGGCGAGGCCCGTTACCCGTCGTTCAAGGGCATCATGGCGGCGAAGAAGAAGCCGGTGCAGTCCTGGGACCTGTCCGACCTCGACCTGGAGGCCGAGGAGGTCGGTCTGGAGGGCGCCTGGACGGCCGTCGACTCCGCGGCCGAGCGTCCCGCGCGCACCGCCGGCACGATCGTGAAGGACGAGGGCGAGGGCGGCAAGCAGCTCGCTGAGTTCCTCGCGGGCCAGAAGTTCATCTAAGGCCCCCGCGGCCCGGCCCGGCCCCCTGCGGCCCGGCCGAGCCCAACTCCCTTACGCCCCCTCAGACTTCGTAATTCCGCTAGGAGAACCATTCCCATGGCTGAAGTTCTCGTCTACGTCGACCACGTGGACGGTGCCGTCCGCAAGCCCACCCTGGAGCTGCTGACCCTGGCCCGCCGTGTCGGTGAGCCCGTCGCGGTCGCGCTGGGTGCCGGTGCCGCCGACACCGCCGCCACGCTCGCCGAGCACGGCGCGGTCAAGGTCCTCACGCACGACGCCGCCGAGTACGCCGACTACCTGGTCGTCCCGAAGGTCGACGCCCTCCAGGCCGCCGTCGCCGCCGTCTCCCCGGCCGCCGTGCTGGTCCCCTCCTCCGCCGAGGGCAAGGAGATCGCCGCCCGCCTCGCGCTGCGCATCGGCTCGGGCATCATCACCGACGCCGTCGACCTGGAGGCCTCCGACGAGGGTCCGGTCGCGACGCAGTCGGTGTTCGCCGCGTCCTTCACCACCAAGTCCCGTGTCTCCAAGGGCACCCCGGTCATCACGGTCAAGCCCAACTCGGCCGCAGTCGAGGCCGCTCCGGCCGCCGGCGCCGTCGAGGCGCTGGACGTCACCTTCTCCGCGCAGGCCACCGGCACCAAGGTCACCGGCCGTACCCCGCGTGAGTCGACCGGACGTCCGGAGCTGACCGAGGCCGCGATCGTGGTCTCCGGTGGCCGTGGCGTCAACGGCGCGGAGAACTTCGCGCTGATCGAGTCCCTCGCCGACTCCCTCGGCGCGGCCGTCGGCGCCTCGCGTGCCGCGGTGGACGCCGGCTGGTACCCGCACACCAACCAGGTCGGCCAGACCGGCAAGTCCGTCTCCCCGCAGCTGTACATCGCCTCCGGCATCTCCGGCGCGATCCAGCACCGTGCCGGTATGCAGACCTCGAAGACCATCGTCGCGATCAACAAGGACGCCGAGGCCCCGATCTTCGACCTCGTCGACTACGGCGTCGTCGGCGACCTCTTCGACGTCGTCCCGCAGCTCACCGAGGAGATCAAGGTCCGCAAGGGCTGAGCCTCCCGGCGCTGACAGGCCCCCGCGACCGTACGACGGTCGCGGGGGCCTTCGCTCATCCCAGGGTCAGTGAGGCCTGTACCGGCAGATGGTCGCTCGGGTACAGCCCGTCCATCGAAAAGGTGTTCATCGCGGCCCAGTTGGCGGTGACGCCGGGCGAGGTGAGGATCCAGTCGATCCGCCGCCCACCCGGTCTGAGCCCCTTGTAGCCGTGGTAGGTGCCGTATGCCTCGCTGCGCGAGCCCGCCGCGTCCCAGGCGTCCACGAGGCCGATGTCCAGCATCCCGTCGTACACCCGGTTGTCGTGGGCGGCCGCGTTGAAGTCACCGGTGACGACGACCGGCAACGACCGGTCCCACCCGGCGATCGTCTTGCCGATGAGCCCCACGGACCGCTCGCGGGCGTACTGGCTGACACTGTCCAGATGGGTGTTCAGGGCGTAGAACTCCCGTCCCCCGTCGGCGAGATCGGCGAAACGGACCCAGGTCACCATGCGCAGCCAGTCCGCGCCCCAGGTGTTGGACGCGATCGTGTACGGGGTGTCCGACAACCAGAAGTGGTCGAACTCGATCGGTTCCAGTCGGCGGGTGTCGTAGAAGATCGCCATGAACTCGTCCTTGCTGCCACCCCCACGGCCGGTGCCGATCCAGTCGTAGTGCCCGCCGAGATCCTTCTCGATCATGCGCAGCTGCTGGTAGAGGCCCTCCTGGGTGCCGATGAGGTGGGGCCGCTCGCGGCGCAGCAACGCCCGCATCACCGGACGGCGGGCCGTCCAGCGGGGCGTCTCGTCGACGACGGTCGCGAAGCGCACATTGAACGTCATGACGTTCAGCGCGCCCGCGTACTCGCCGGCGGCAGCGGGCTGTGTGGAGCCCGCCGTGGTGAGCAATGGTGCGGCGATGGCGGCCACCGCCGCGGACTTGAGTCCTTGGCGGCGTGTCACTCCGGCCTCGTTCGGCACGCGATCTCCTCCCCTTGGGAGTCAGGATGAAGCTTGCCGAATGAATACGGAAGAAGGCGGTGGGATAGCGGTGACCAGGGGGAAGCATGGGGAATCCCACGCCGGGACGGTGTTGACCCGGGTCAAGATCCCCGATTAGCTTCGTCATGCGGATTGCTGATTCCGTAGAGCGGAAGGTGGAGGTCGGAATGGGGCAGGGTCGGCAGGAGAACGTGGCGACGAGTCTCGTGGGCGCCGTCAGCGAGGAGATCAGCGCCTCCCTCGCTCCCGTCGACGCGGAACTGGAGCGCCGCTACCCCGGCGACCCCGGCACCCGCCAGCCGGTGCACACCGTCTACGTCCCCGGCGACGCGTTCGCCGCCGACACCCTCCGCACCTGGGGCGACCGGGCCCTCGCCACCCTCGACGCGCACGCCCCCGACGCCGCGTCCCTCGCCGCCGTCCTCGGCCTCCCCGACCACCTCGCCGGCCCCGTGTACGACCGCGTCCGCGCCAAGCTGGAACGCGAACCGATCGAGGACCTCCGCGTCGACTTCGAGGACGGCTACGGGCCGCGCCCGGACGCAGAGGAGGACGAGGCCGCCGCCCGCGCCGCCCGGCTGATCGGGCAGGCGTACGCGAACGGCACGGCCGCCCCGTACATGGGCATCCGCATGAAGTGCATGGAGGCACCGGTGCGCGACCGGGGCATCCGCACCCTCGACATCTTCCTCACCGGCCTGCTGGAGGCCGGCGGCCTGCCCGACGGGCTCGTCCTGACCCTGCCCAAGGTGACGTACCCGGAGCAGGTCACCGCCATGGTCCGCCTGCTGGAGGCCTTCGAGAAGGCGCGCGGTCTCGCTTCCGGCCGGATCGGCTTCGAGATCCAGATCGAGACCAGCCAGGCCATCCTCGCCGCCGACGGCACCGCCACCGTCGCCCGCATGATCGGCGCCGCCGAGGGCCGCGCCACCGGACTGCACTACGGCACCTTCGACTACAGCGCCTGCCTCGGGGTCTCCGCCGCCCACCAGGCCGGCGACCACCCGGCCGCCGACCACGCCAAGGCGATCATGCAGGTCGCCGCGGCGGGCACCGGCGTCCGCGTCTCGGACGGTTCGACGAACGTCCTTCCGGTCGGTCCGAGCGAACAGGTCCACGACGCCTGGCGCCTCCACTACGGCCTCACCCGCCGCGCGCTGGCCCGCGCCTACTACCAGGGCTGGGACATGCATCCCGGGCACCTCCCGACCCGCTACGCGGCCGTCTTCGCCTTCTACCGCGAGGGCTACGAGCAGGCCGCCGCCCGCCTCTCCCGTTACGCGAACCGCGCCGGCGGCGACGTCATGGACGAGCCCGCCACCGCCAAGGCCCTCAGCGGCTATCTGCTGCGCGGCCTCGACTGCGGCGCCCTCGACATCGACGAGGTGTCCGGTGCGACCGGACTGACCCGCGCGGACCTGGAGGGCTTCGCCACGCCCCGCAGGGCGGACCTGACTGTTTCCGGCCACTGATTCCGGCCGGTCGTGTAGCGGTCCTGTGACAGCGGTCGCCGCTGGTCCGAGCCGTCCCCGCGGCACCGTAGTCTGTACGCCCACTCATTGACGTGTTCAGAGGAACGGGGCACTGGTGTCTTCGGGGGCGAACGAACAGGCGGACGGCGTCGGACGGCTCCTCGTCGGGCGGTACCGGATCGTGCGGCAGCTCGGACGCGGTGGGATGGGCGTCGTCTGGCGGGCCGTGGACGAGGTGCTCCACCGCGAGGTCGCCCTCAAGGAGCTACGCACCTACACCGACGCCGACGCGCCCGAACTCGCCGATCTGGGACTGCGGATGCAGCGCGAGGCCCGGGCCGCCGCCCGGATCCGGCACCCCGGGGTCGTCGCCGTGCACGACGTCGCCGAGGTCGACGGCCGCCCCCTGATCGTGATGGAGCTGGTCGACGGCCCCTCCCTGGACGACGTCCTGCGCGACCGGGGCCTGCTCGACCCGCGCGAGGCGGCCGCGATCGGCGCCAAGGTGATGGACGCGCTGGCCGCCGCCCACCAGGTGGGGGTGCTCCACCGCGACGTCAAGCCCGGCAACATCCTCCTCGACCGCTCCGGCCGGGTCGTCCTCACCGACTTCGGCATCGCCACCATGGAGGACCCGAACGACGGCTCCGCCACGCATCTGACCCGTAGCGGCGAACTCGTCGGCTCCCTCGACTACCTGGCCCCCGAGCGCGCCCAGGGCAACGACCCCGGCCCCGCCTCCGACGTCTGGGCGCTCGGGGCCACCCTGTACGCGGCCGTCGAGGGCACCTCCCCGTTCCGCCGTACCTCCACCTGGTCGACGCTGACCGCGATCGTGTCCGAACCGCTGCCGGACGCCCGGCGCTCCGGCCCCCTCGCGCCCGTGCTGCTCCAACTCATGGACAAGCGCCCCGAGCACCGTCCCGACGCGTCCCGCGCACGGGAACTGCTGGAGGCGGTGGCCTCGGGCGCCGCTTCCGCCACACCGGCATCGGGGGCCACGGGCCCGAAGGCACCGCGCGGACCGGAGACCGAGCGCAGCGTGCCCTCGGTGCCCCCGGGCTTCGGCCCGCCCACGGCGGGCGCGGGCGGCGGCTTCGGTACCGCGGGTGCGGGTGCGGGTGCGGGTGTGGTTGCCGGTCCCGGTGCGGGCGCCGGCTTCGGGCCGCCGCAGCCGATCCCGGGGGCCGGGACCGGAGCGTCCCCGTCGGTCGACGGCACCGGCTCCGGCGCACAGCCCCAGGTCCCCGCCTCGGGTGTCGTCACCACCGTGTCCACTTCCGGCAACCCCCGGCGCCGCAAGGGGCGCGCCCTGCTCGCCGCGGTGGCCGTCTTCGTGGTCCTCGCCGCGACCGGGGTCACGTTCGCCCTGGTGAACGGCGGCGACGACTCCGGGACGGGAGCCTGGTCCGCGCCCACCGACTCGACCGGCGCCACGCCGTCCAAGGGCGCCGACAGGGACGCGGTCGACGTCTCGGACGACTCCGAGGACAAGAAGAAGGACGACGAGAAGCCGGACCCGAGCGACAAGCCCAAGGAGGACGACGGCAAGGGGCCGGAGCCGTCCGCCTCCCCGTCGAAGAATGCCGGCGGAGGCACGACGGGCGGGGGTACGGGCGGTTCGGAGTCCTCGGGCGGCTCCACCGGCGGCGACACGACCGGCGGGACCACCGGCGGCGGTGCCACCGAGGAGCCGGTCTGTCACCCGATCGGCGGCGGTAAGTACAACTGCACCGTGTGGTCCACCGCCAAGTCCTACGACGCCGCCGGTACCGAGGTCGGCGTCCTCAAGGCCGGCACCAACTACTTCTACTGTCAGCAGAACACGGGCCGCCGCGAGACCTCCGGCCGCTGGACCAACGTCTGGTGGGCCAAGACCGACGACGACAGCGGCAACCGCGACGTCTTCGTCAGTGTCGTCTACGTCAAGGGCGGCGACAACGACGCCGCGGTGCCCGGCCTCCCGGTCTGCTGAGGGTCCGTCGGCCGCCGTGACCGGGGATGCGGCCGTACGTACGGCTCAAGCCCCGAGGTCGTCGTCCACCTCTTCTCCGCGAACAGCTGCCGCCCCCGGGCGCACAGGGCACGGTCGCCACGCGCCCGGGCGCAGAACTCGTCGGGCGTCGTGCCGAACAGCTCACGCAACTCGGCCGACGCCGCCAGGAGTTCGGTGAGCAGCGGACGCTGCCGGCCGGGGTGGGGGCGAGGGCCGGGCCCGCCGTCGCGCAGGACGCCCCACCGGTTGACGTAGATCCAGGCGGCGTCCAGGACGTCGCCCGACTCCAGCTCGACGGGGAAGTCGGCGGCGGGCAGGGCGGCCCGATGGAAGTTCCCCGTCGGCGAGTCGGCGCCCTCACTGGTGTCGATCACGGCGAGCTGCGCCTCGTCGAGCCAGGTGATGAACAGGTCGCGGGTCGCGCCGGGGGAGCGGAACGGTGACGCGGACAGATAGCCGAGCAGGCTGACATGGGCGGAGACACCGATCCCGATGCCCGTCACCCTGGCCCTGACCATGGGGACGCGGCACTCCACACCGTGCTCCGCCATCTTGTGCACGAGCTGCGCGGGGCAGGCGTTGGAGCCGACCGAGAGCACGGGGACACGGTCCTCGAAGCGCAGCCTGTCCAGGGGCAGCATGCGGTTGCCGTCCAGGAGCGCGGACGCCTCGGGCCAGGCGCCCGGATAGCTCAGCGGGTCCTCGCGGGGCGCCACGTCGAGGCCGAGCGCCTCCAGCGTACGGGGGTCGGGGGGCGCCAAGGCTCAGTCCTCGGGCGGCAGTTCGCCCGAGCCGCGGGCGATCAGCCGGGTCGGGAGCTCGATGCGCTCCGGGGCGAGCAGGGAACCGTCCAGCTGCTGGAACAGCCGCTCGGCGGCGGTCCGGCCCATCCCGGCGGGGTCCTGGGAGATCACCGTGATGCCCGGCTGGAGCAGATCGGCCAGCTCGAAGTCGTCGAACCCTACGAGGGCGACCCGCCGGGCGTGCGCGGCGAGGACCCGTACGACCGTCACCGTGACACGGTTGTTGCCCGCGAAGACCGCCGTCACCGGTGCCGGACCGGACAGCATCTCCTCGGCCGCCCGGCGCACCCGCTCGGGGTCGGTGACGCCCAGGGACATCCAGGTGTCCTCGACCGGTATGCCCGCGTCCTCCATGGCCGCCCGGTAGCCGCGCAGACGCTCGGCGGCCGTGTGGATGCGCGGCATGTCGCCGATGAACCCGATGCGGCGGTGCCCGTGCGCGATGAGGTGGGCGACACCGTCACGGGCGCCGCCGAAGCTGTCCGACAGCACGACGTCGGCGTCGATCCGCCCGGCGGGCCGGTCCACGAACACCGTGGCGACGCCCGCCCTGATCTCGGGCTCCAGATAGCGGTGGTCGTCACCGGCCGGGATGATCACCAGCCCGTCGACGCGGCGCGCGCACAGTGCCAGCGCCAACTCCTGCTCCCGGTCCGGGTCCTCGGCGCTCGAACCGTTGATGAGGAGCGAGCCGTGGGCGCGGGACACCTCTTCCACCGCCCGGCTGAGGGGGCCGTAGAACGGGTCGGCGAGGTCCTCCAGGACGAGGCCGATGCTCGCCGTGCGGCCCTTGCGCAGCACCCGCGCGCTGTCGTTGCGCCGGAAGCCGAGCGCGTCGATCGCCTCCTGCACCCGGCGCTCGGTGTCCGGGGTGACGCCCGGTTCGCCGTTCACCACCCGTGAGACGGTCTTCAGGCCCACGCCGGCCCGGGCGGCGACGTCCTTCATCGTCGGACGGTTTCCGTACCGGTTCTCCGGTCTGCGGGCGATGCTGCGGGCGGTCTCGGGCACTCTGCGCTGTCCTGTCCTGTCGTCCCCGTGCGTGGCCGGTGGTGCCGTGTCCCGAGGGCCGCGGTGTCGTCGTGGCCATGGGTCCCGCGGTGCTCAGGTCCGGTCGGTGCGCACCGGCCGGTCCTCATCGGTCGGGTGGTCACCGTGCTCGCGGTCCTGGTCGTCGGCGTCGGGCACCGGCTGCGCTGTCCTGAGGTGGTGTCGGTGGTCATGACCCCGCGGCTTCGGCTCTCGTCGGTACCCGAGGCGCGGTGGTGTCATGGGTGGTGCGTGTCGGATGTGTACGGCTGTTGAGGATGTGGCGTCGAGCATAGAGCCTGGACAACGTTGTCACAGCCGGGGGAGACTGTCTATCGCATTCTCTGGCCGGCGCCCCCCACCAGGCGAGCGTCGTGCAGCCCGTTTTTCCGGCCGGAGATCCGGGCGCCGCAGGATCCGGGTGCCCGGGAGGAGACTCGGAGCGGGAGAACTGACACTGATGCAGACCGACCTCGTGGCCGCGCTCGACATAGGCGGCACCAAGATCGCCGGGGCGCTGGTGGACGGCCACGGCCGGATCCTGGTGCGCGCGCAGCGCCCGACGCCCGCGCGTGAGGACGGCGACACCGTGATGCGGGCCGTCGAGGAGGTCGTCGGTGAGCTGACCGCCGCCCCGCGGTGGGGTGCCGCCACGGTCGTCGGGATCGGCAGCGCGGGCCCGGTGGACGCCTCCGCCGGCACGGTCAGCCCCGTCAACGTCCCCGGCTGGCGCGGGTTCCCGCTGGTCGACCGGGTCCGGGCAGCCACGGGTGGACTGCCCGTCGAGCTGATCGGGGACGGCGTGGCCATCACCGCCGCCGAGCACTGGCAGGGCGCCGCCCGCGGCCATGACAACGCGCTGTGCATGGTGGTGTCGACGGGCGTCGGCGGCGGCCTCGTCCTCGGCGGCCGACTCCACGCCGGGCCGACCGGCAACGCCGGCCACATCGGCCACATCAGCGTCGACCTCGACGGCGACCCGTGTCCGTGCGGTGCCCGCGGCTGCGTCGAGCGGATCGCGAGCGGCCCCAACATCGCCCGCCGCGCCCTGGAGAACGGCTGGCGGCCGGGCCCCGACGGTGACACCTCCGCAGCCGCGATCGCCGCCGCCGCCCGCGCGGGCGACCCCGTCGCCGTGGCCTCCTTCGAACGGGCCGCGCAGGCCCTCGCGGCCGGTATCGCCGCCACCGCCACGCTCGTCGAGATCGACATCGCCGTCATCGGCGGCGGCGTCGCGGGCGCCGGCGACGTGCTGTTCGCGCCGCTCCGAGCCGCCCTCAAGGACTACGCGGCCCTGTCCTTCGTCCAGCACCTGACCGTCGCCCCGGCCGAGATGGGCACGGACGCGGGCCTGGTGGGAGCAGCCGCGGCGGCGCTGGCACGGGGTCGCTGAGGCGGGGCGCCGCCACGTCGGCGAACGGGCCGGGGAGGGCGGGGGCAGTGACCGGGGCGTGGTGAAACGGGGCGGTCTTCCGGCGGGCCGGCCGGGAGGTCGGGTCGCTGTCCGGTATCCCGCCCTCCCCGGTTCGCCCGGCCGACCTGCCGGTACGGCCAGGGGCCGACGGCCGGCGGGGGACACGACGCCTCCCGGGCCGGCAGCTCGGCGGCGGGCCGGCCGGCGGCCTTCGCCGTGGGCCGGTCCAACGGGGCTGACCAGCCCAGTCGTTTCGAGGACGGACTCGGCGGGTCGTCGCCGGGGCCCGTACTCCGCTGGGGCGCGGCGTCAAGCGGTGCCGCGGTTGCCGGCGCCCGCTGCCGCGGCTGGTGAAGCCTTGTGCTGTGGTTGTCGTCGGCCGGTGCTGTCGCTGTCGACGCCCGGTGCTGCTGGTGCCCTCGGGTCTGCTGTGGCCGGGGTGGCCGGACTGGGGCGCAGTTGGTGGGGGAAACGGTGGGGTGGCCGTGACTCGGTGGTGGGGTGGCGCGTTGAGCGGGGCATGAAGAAGCGCAGCATGCTCGCCATCGCCTCCCTCGCCACCGGATTCGTCGTCGCGGCCATCACGCCGTCGCACGGCCTCGACGCCGCGGACGCCCTCGGAAAGGCCGACGGGCTGAGCAAACTGGATGTCGAGGGAACCCTCGACACGGTCGGCAGGACGGTCGCCGACGACGGCCTGGCGGTCGGCGGCGACGCCCTGGGAGGCGCCACGGGCAAGCAGGGCAAGGCCGGCAAGCAGGGCAAGGCCGGCAAGAAGGGCTGACGCCCTCCGCCGGGAGCGGCGGGTTCCCCCGTCCGCCTCGTACGACACGGTGGCGGGTTCCCAAGCGGTGGGAACCCGCCACCGTGTATTTCACCTCCTCATCAGCGGCTGGTTTCCGCGTCGTAGTGGAGGGCAAGCCTCAGGGGGTCAACAGAAGAGGGGGAACCGTGATCGTCTGGATCAACGGTGCGTTCGGTGCGGGGAAGACCACCACCGCACGGGAACTGATCGACCTGATCCCGAACAGCACGCTCTTCGACCCCGAGGTCATCGGCGGCGCACTGACGCACCTGTTGCCGGCCAAGCGCCTCGCCGAGGTCGGCGACTTCCAGGACCTGCCGAGCTGGCGTCGGCTGGTGGTCGACACCGCCGCCGCGCTGCTCGCCGAGCTGGGCGGCACCCTCGTGGTCCCCATGACCCTGCTCCGCCAGGAGTACCGCGACGAGATCTTCGGCGGTCTCGCCGCCCGCCGCATCCCCGTACGGCATGTGCTCCTCGCACCGGCCGAAACGATCCTGCGGGAGCGAATAGCGGGGCGGGACATACCGCCTGACCTCCCCGACGGCGAGATGCGGATGCGTCAATGGGCGTACGACCACATCGCGCCCTACCGCGCCGCCCTCGGCGGCTGGCTCACCGCCGACGCCCACCTCGTCGACACGAGCGCCCTCACCCCGTACGAGACGGCGCGGCGCATCGCCGACGCCGTACGCGACGGGGACGTACCCGTGTGCGACATCGTGCAGACCCCCGAGCCGACCGCGGAGACCGTGGCCGCCGGGGTACTGATGTTCGACGACGACGACCGGGTCCTGCTCGTCGACCCGACCTACAAGCCCGGCTGGGAGTTCCCCGGCGGTGTCGTGGAGCCCGGCGAGGCACCGGCCCGCGCGGGCATGCGCGAGGTCGTCGAGGAGACCGGGATACGCCTCGACCAGGTACCCCGCCTGCTCGTCGTCGACTGGGAGTCCCCCTCGCCCCCTGGATACGGCGGACTGCGCCTCCTCTTCGACGGCGGCCGCCTCGACGCCGCCGGGTCCCAGCGGCCCGTACTGCCCGGCCCCGAGCTGCGCGGCTGGCGCTTCGTCACGGAGGAGGAGGCCGCGGACCTGCTGCCACCGGTCCGCTACGAACGGCTGCGGTGGGCCCTGCGGGCCCGGGAGCGGGGCGCCGCGTTCTATCTGGAGGCGGGCGCCCCCGTGTGACGGCCGCCCCTGCCCCGTGCACGAAAGGCGCGTCCGGCGCCCCCGGTGGGCGGCGGTGCCGCCCCGGGGACGCCTCGTCCGCTCAGCTCGCCGCGTACTCCGTCAGGAACAGCGCCTCCGTGACCGCCATGCGCTCCAGCTCGTCCGGCGACACACTCTCGTTCACCGCGTGGATCCGCGCCTCCGGCTCGCTGAGGCCGATGAGGAGGATCTCGGCCCGCGGGTAGAGGGCGGCGAGGGTGTTGCACAGCGGGATCGAGCCGCCGTGGCCCGCGTACTGCATCTCCTGGCCCGGGTAGGCGACGGCCATGGCCGCGGCCATCGCCTCGTACGCCGGGCTGGAGGTGTCGGCGCGGAAGGCCTGGCCGTGGCCGATCGGCTCGCAGCTCACCCGGGCACCCCACGGGGTGTGCGCCAGGAGATGGGCCTCCAGCAGCTTCATCGCCTCCTGGACGTCCCCGCCCGGCGGGACCCGCAGCCCGATCAGCGCGCGGGCGCTCGCCTGGATCGACGGGGTCGCCCCGACCACCGGCGGGGCGTCGATGCCGAGCACGGTGACGGCGGGGCGCGCCCAGATCCGGTCGGCGACCGTGCCGGACCCGACCAGTTCGACACCGTCGAGCACCTTGGCGTCCTCACGGAACCGCTCGTCGTCGTACTGCAGACCGTCCCAGGTGCCGTCGCCCGCGAGCCCGTCGACGGTCGTCGTGCCGTCGGCGGCGCGCAGCGAGTCGAGGACGCGGATCAGCGCGGCCAGCGCGTCGGGCGCCGCGCCACCGAACTGCCCGGAGTGCAGGTTGCCCTCCAGGGCGTCGATCCGTACCCGCATGAGGATCATGCCGCGCAGCGACGCGGTGACCGTCGGCAGCCCGGCACGGAAGTTGCCGGCGTCGCCGATGACGACGGTGTCGGCCGCGAGCAGCTCGGGGTGCTGTTCCGCGTACTGCTGGAGCCCGCCCGTACCCATCTCCTCCGAGCCCTCGGCGATCAGTTTGACGGTGACGGGGACGCCGCCGTTCGCCTTGAGCGCGCGCAGCGCCAGCAGATGCATGATCACGCCGCCCTTGCAGTCGGCGGCACCGCGCCCGTACCAGCGTCCGTCCCGCTCGGTCAGCTCGAACGGCGGTGAGACCCAGGCGGCCTCGTCCAGCGGCGGCTGCACGTCGTAGTGCGCGTACAGCAGGACGGTCTTCGCGCCCTCGGGTCCCGGCAGGCAGCCGTACACGGACTGGGTGCCGTCGGGGGTGTCGAGCAGGGCCACGTCCTGGAAGCCCTCGGCCCGCAGCGCGTCGGCGACCCAGTTCGCGGCGCCCTCGCTCTCGCTCCTCGGGAACTGGTCGAAGTCCGCCACCGACTTGAAGGCCACCAGCTCGGTCAGCTCCTCCTTCGCCCTGGGCATCAGTGAGGCGACGGTCTCGGCGACCGGGTGCGACGACATGGGCACGCTCCTCGTGGGTGCGACGTTGTGCTTCTGTGGGTGTGCGTACGTACGCGCGTACCCGGTGTATCGGTGTAGGGCGCACGCGCTGCCGATCCTCCCACAGCGACTCTCGGTGACGACCGCCGTAGGATGCGTGGGAAAGGTGCGGCAGGCGGCTGGATCGGGAGCAGTAGACCATCGTGAGCAGCGAGAACTCTTCGGCGGACGACGTACAGCGGGTGTGGGACGTCGTCGTGGTGGGCGCGGGGCCCGCGGGGGCTTCGGCCGCCTACGCGGCGGCGGTCGCGGGACGCAGCGTCCTGTTGCTGGAGAAGGCCGAACTGCCCCGGTACAAGACCTGCGGCGGCGGCATCATCGGCCCCTCGCGGGACGCACTGCCGCCCGGCTTCGAACTGCCCCTCAAGGACCGCGTGCACGCCGTCACCTTCTCCCTCGACGGCCGCTACTCCCGTACGCGCAAGTCCAAGCAGATGCTCTTCGGGCTGATCAACCGGCCCGAGTTCGACCAGCAGCTCGTCGAGCACGCGCAGAAGGCCGGCGCCGAACTGCGCACGGGCGTCACGGTCACCCGTGTCGAGCAGCACGGCTCTGCCGTACCGGACCGCCGCACGGTCGCCGTCGTCCTCCAGGGCGGCGAGACGCTGCTGGCGCGGGCCGTGGTCGGCGCGGACGGCAGTGCCAGCCGCATAGGGGCGCACGTCGGTGTGAAGCTGGACCAGGTCGACCTCGGCCTGGAGGCGGAGATCCCCGTCCCGGAGACCGTCGCCGAGGACTGGAAGGGCCGCGTCCTCATCGACTGGGGCCCCATGCCCGGCAGTTACGGATGGGTCTTCCCCAAGGGGGACACGCTGACGGTGGGCGTGATCTCCGCGCGCGGCGAAGGCGCCGCCACCAAGCGGTACTTGGAGGACTTCATCGGACGGCTCGGTCTCGCCGGCTTCGAACCCAGCGTCTCCTCCGGGCACTTGACGCGCTGCCGCGCCGACGACTCGCCGCTGTCCCGGGGGCGGGTGCTGGTGTGCGGGGACGCGGCGGGGCTGCTGGAGCCGTGGACGCGTGAGGGCATCTCGTTCGCGCTGCGCTCGGGGCGGCTCGCGGGGGAGTGGGCGGTCCGTATCGCCGAGGCGCACGACGCGGTGGACACCCGGCGGCAGGCGTTGAACTACGCGTTCGCCGTCAAGGCCGGCCTCGGCGTCGAGATGAGCGTCGGCAAGCGTCTGCTGATCGCCTTCGAGCGGCGGCCCGGCCTGTTCCACGCGGCGATCACCGGCTTCCGGCCCGCGTGGCGCGCGTTCGTCGACATCACGCGGGGCTCGACGTCGCTGGGCGAGATCGTGCGCACCCACCCGATCGCCCAGCGCGCGCTGACGGCGTTCGACCGTTAGGCGTGCTGGGGCTGGGGCTGGGGCTGGGGCTGGGGCTGCCGCTCGGGGGTGGCTGGATGGACGGGGCTCCGGCGTGTGTGTGGGGCGGGGCCGGGCGGGGGCCGATCCCGGTCGCGTTGCGGTGCGCTGTCCTCCGGTCCGCGCCTCGCGGCCGGTCACTTCTTGATGGTGATCCGGAAGACGGGGTGCTTCGGGGCGGCGGCGAGCAGTTCCTCGTCCGTGGAGTCGGCGTTGACCTCACCGAAGAAGCGGCCCACCTCCCAGCCCCACTTCTTGAGGTAGGTCCGCAGGACCACCGGCTTCTCCTCGTCGGGCAGCTCGACCGCCGTGAACTCCTGCACCCGGCGCCCCACCTGGAGCCGGCCCCCGCCCGCCGCCCGCATGTTCCGCACCCACTCGGAGTGGCCGCGCGCCGAGACGAGGTAGGGGCCGCCCTCGTACGGCAGCGGGTTCACCGGCAGACGTCGCCACTCGCCGCTCTTGCGACCGCGTACGGACAGTTCCGCCGTACCGAGGAAACTGACGCCTCGCCGGGCGAGCCAGCCGATGGCGTTGTTGACGGCGCGGTCGACGGCGCTGACCTTGATGTAGTGGGTCGACGACATGGTCCCCTCCTGGGGTGCTCGGTGAGCCGTTGAGAGAGCGGTGCTCTCGCTTGAGAGCAGTGTGCACGGGACTGGTGCTCCAAAGCAAGAGCAGTGCTCTCTTTTGTGCGCGCTGCACTCGATTGTGTGCAGTGCTCTGCCTCTGTGGCACACTGCTGCACATGAGCACCGCACAAGGAGCCCGCGCCCGCGCCCGGACCGAGGTCACCGCCGCGATCAAGGACGAGGCCCGCAGCCAGCTCGCCGCCGAGGGCGCCGCCAAGCTGTCGCTCCGCGCCGTCGCCCGCGAGCTGGGCATGGTCTCCTCAGCGCTGTACCGCTACTTCCCCAGCCGTGACGAACTGCTCACCGCGTTGATCATCGACGCGTACGACTCCCTCGGTGAGGCCGCCGAGGCGGCGTACGCGAAGGTGAGCGGGGAGGGTCCGGCGCGACAGTGGGTCGCCGTGTGCGAGGCGGTGCGGGAGTGGGCGCTGGCACGACCGCACGAGTACGCCTTGATCTACGGCTCGCCGGTCCCCGGCTACACCGCGCCCTCGACGACGGTGCCGGCCGCCGCCCGGGTCGGGCTGCTGCTGATCGGGATCGTGCGGGACGCCTACCAGGACAAGGGTGTCGCCCAGTGGAAGCTGCCCGCGGAGTTGGGGCCCGAGGCGCGGCGCATGGCCGAGGATCTCGCCCCCGATCTGCCGCCGGAGGTGGTCGTCGTGCTGATCGGGGCGTGGGCGCAGCTGTTCGGGCTGGTCAACTTCGAGGTGTTCGGGCAGTTCAACCGGGTTGTCGAGGACCGGGGGACGTTCTTCCGCCATGCGGCGGGCCAGCTCGCCCACCATGTGGGCCTCGTGTACCCGAGGTCCGGCGCGAAGGAGCACTGAGGCGGGCCGGGGCGCGAAGGAGCGCCTGAGGCGCGCCGGGGTCACTCGACGGGGCGAGGCAGGTCGGGCGGTGGAGGCGAGGCAGGCGGGGTGGTCGGGGCGGGTCGGCGTACGTCCCGGGGAGTATGTGTGATCACCTCGCTCGGGTGACGCCGGGGGCGGGGCCCGGCGTCCAGCGTGGCCGTCATGGCGGAGCAGGGTGCGGGAGCGGACGGTTCCCCGGGGTGGGGCGGTGGTGGGCGTCGGCACCGTTGGCACGGTGCGCCGCCGTGGTGGAACCGCCCGGACGGTGACGCGTCGCGACACCCATGGCCCTGGCGCTCGACCCTGGCGTTCACCGTCTTCGCTGGTCGCCTCGAACGCCGCCGACATGCAGGAGGGCGAGCGGGCCCTCCTCGACCCCTTCGCCCGTGTCCTGTTGGCGTTGGCGGCGGCCGGTGGTGGTCGTCTTCGGCACGGCCGCGACCGCCATGGTCTATCTGGGCGCCGGCTACCCGTACGGGCCGGTGTTCCTCACCGTCGCCGTGGGCTGCTTCAGCGCGGTCGCCGGGCACCGCAAGGCCGCCTGGTCGGCGATGGGCGCGCTGTGGGCGGGGCACGTCCTGGTGGCGCACTGGCTGTACGCGTGGCTGCCGCCCGGCGGGGACGGCGCGGCGAGCTGGGGGCAGGAGGGGGTCGTCGTGGCCTGGGGCGTGGCGACCCTCGCGCTCTCGGGTCAGTCAGCGGACACCCCCGGCCGGCCGCGCCGTGGCCACGATCAGCCCATGACGATGCCGGAGTTGTCACGCCACAGTGCGGCGAGCGACGGGTCGCCCGTGACGGACGGGAACGGCACGCGGTTCCAGAGGGAGAGGTAGAGCTGTGACGCGGGGCCGGCGATCTCGCAGTCCACGTCCACCTGCGGGCCGGCGAGGGCGGCTGTGCGGGTGGTGACGGGTGGCTCCGGGCTCAGGCGCACGGTCCAGACGGCCTCCGTGTCCGTCGCCCGCACCCGCAGGACGCGGGGCCTGTCGGTGCGTACCCGGCTCCTCGGACGGGCGTGGAAGGCGAGCAACAGTTCGTCGATGCCGTCGACGGCGAGGGCCGCCGCGGGCCCGGTGGGTGTGCCGCCGAGCGCGGACTGCGCGTCGGCGCGGTGCACGGTCGTCTCGTGCGCCTGGCGGCGGGCCCAGAAGGCCAGCGGGGACGGCGCGGGCAGGAAGCTCCAGCACGCGACGTCGGCCGGTGCGGTGCCCAGGGTGTCGACCAGCCGGCGGTGCCCCTGCTCGTACCAGGCCACCAGCGGCTCACCGTCCAGCTCGGGCTCCGCCCCCGGTGCGCGCGGCACGGGGTGCCCGTCGGCGACGAAACCCGTCGCCCAGCGGTGCACGGTTCCGGTGTGCCGCAGCAGGTCCCGGACCCGCCAGCCCGGGCAGGTCGGGACCTCGGCGTCGGTACCGGCCTCACGCGCGGCCGCCGCCAGCAGACGGCCCTCCTCGTCCAGGGTTCTCATGTGCTCGGCAGTGTCCATGGCGAGAGTCTGCCGGATGGAGTGCGGTCCAGGCCGCCGAACGACAGCGGCCTGGCTGCCGCCCCCTGTCCCCGTGCCGTCAGGGTGTTGCCCGGAGCCGGTCGTCCCGTCGGGTCCGCCGCTCCGGTTCCCGGTGGGTCAGCCAGTCGGCGACGGTCTGGGCGATCGGCTGGTCCGTGTCCATCTCCACGAAGCCGAACTGGCCCGACTGATTGCACTCCAGGAACCACCAGATCCCGTCGGCGTCCTCAGCGAAGTCGAAGGCCCCGTAGGTGAGTCCCGCGTCATGGAGGTAGTCGCGGACGGCGGTGGCCGTGCGCGCCGGGACGTCGACCGGCTGCCAGGGCGCGTCGGAGACGGCGTAGCGGACGTCGACCTCGTCGGGGTGGGCGTCCGGGTGGACCGGCTTGCGGGCGGCCAGTATGCGGTCGCCGACGGCGGTGAGGCGGATGTCGGCGGTCTTGGCGATCCGGCGTTGCAGCAGCGTGGGACCGAAGGCGACCGCGGCGAAGTCCGTGCCGGGCGCGACACGGCTGGTGGGGACCGTCCTGGGCGGTTCCTGCGGGTGGGTGCCGGAGACCGGCTTCACCACCAGGTCCGGGAAGCGCTCGGCGAAGTCCCGGGCGGCCTGCGGGAACGTGGTGATGAGCGTGGCCGGCACGGGCAGCCCGACCTCCTGGGCCTGCCGCAGCTGCCACGGCTTGTGGCGGGCGCGCCGGGCCGCGTCCGGGTCGTTCATCCAACGGGCGCCCGTGGCGCGCAGCATGCCGTACAGGGCCTGTGAGGACTCCTCGGTGAGCCAGCCGGACGGCTCGGCCACCCGGCTGGCGGGAGTCCCCGGCCTGCGCAGCCAGATGGACCGCAGCCCACTCATGCCGACCAGGCGCCCCCCGGCGGACAGATGCCCGCGGAAGGCGCCGTGGACGTACTCACCGGAGAGCGCGACCCCGCCGGGCAGGTCGGCGGGGTCGAGGCGGACCACCGGTACGCCGGTCCGGTTCAGCCGGGCCACCACCAGGTCTGCCGTCACATCCTGTTCGGACGTCAGGATCAGCACCGTCATCTGTCGTATATCCGCGTTCAGTCGTCGAAGTGGGTCTTCGAGCCCGCCGTGGACGTGGTGGCCCCCAATTCCCGCATCAGAGCCAGGTCGTGGGCGGCGATCCGCCCGTCGGGGAGCACGTTCAACTGCAGCCCGGAGTCGTAGGTGTACGGAGCGCTGAACTCCAACTGCTCAGTGGTGCGAGCGTAGTTGAGTACGAACAGTCGCATCGTTTCTCCTTGGTTCGGGACCATCCGGAAAAACGGATGGTGACGCTCCGGCCGCACTCTGTTGGGCCGGGTCGCTGTGCCTCCAGGGAGTTATACGAATCGAACGACTGAATGGTTGCCTCATCTTGTCGGCAGTTTCGACTTGCACCGCCAGGCGTCAAATGGCAACGGTGCGTGGTCATTTCGGCGCCGCGTGCCGTGTGGCGAACGCGATGGCGGAGGCGAACGCGGCGAGTGCGGCGACACTGGTGAGCGCGGCGGGAAGGGAGTGCCATTCGGCCAGGAAGCCGATCGTGGGCGGGCCGAGCAGCATGCCGAGGTAACCGAGCGTGGAGGCGGTGGCCACCCCGCCGGGGCCGGCGAGAGCGCCGGCGCGCTCGATGGCGACGGGGAAGATGTTGGCGAGCCCGAGGCCGGTGACCGCGAAGCCGAGCAGGGTCGCCCACACCGAGGGGGCGAGCGAACCGAGCAGCATGCCGGCCGTGGCGGTGGTGCCGCCGACCACGAGTACACGGGTCCTGCCCAGGTGTTCCAGCAGGGTCGTCCCGGTCAGCCGGCCGACGGTCATGGCGAGCGCGAAGCAGGAGTAGCCGAGGGCCGCGACGCCGGGGGAGGCGTTCAGGTCCTCCTCCAGATGCAGAACGCCCCAGTCGGCCAGCGCTCCCTCGCCGTACGCCGTGCACAGGGCGATCAGGCCGAAGGTGACCACCAGGCCACGGGTGCCCGAGCGGTCGCCACCGTCCGAACGGCCGTCGCCGCCCGCGCGGTCACGAGGCCCCTTCGGGCCGGCCGGTGCGCCGTCCGCGGTGGCGGGCAGGTGTTCCGGGGGCCCCGGGGGCCCCGGGGGCGCGGGGGGCGCGTGGTGCAGCAGGGTGCGTCCCGCGACGGCGGTGACCAGCAGACCGATCACGGTGATCCCGAGCAGATGGCGGGTGGCGGACAGCGACCCCGCGACCAGGCCGCCGAGGCCCGCCCCGATCATCCCGCCGAGACTGAAGGCGGCGTGGAAGCTCGACATGACGGGGCGCCGCAGGGCGGCCACCAGGTCGACGGCGGCGCTGTTGAAGGCGACGTTGATGCCGCCGAAGGCCGCGCCGAAGACCAGCAGGACGGCGCCCAGCGCGAGGGCCGAATGGGTCAGTGGCGGCAGCGACACGCTGAGCGACAGCAGGACCGCGCAGACGACCGTCACGGGGTGGCTGCCGAAGCGGCGGCACAGCCGCCCCGTCAGCATCATCGTGACCACCGCGCCGGCGGACACGCCCAGCAGGGCCAGGCCCAGCGCACCCGGTGACGCGCCTGTCTGCTCCTTCACCGAGGGGATCCGCACGACCCATCCGGCGAAGACGAATCCGTCCAGGGCGAAGAAGGCGGTGATGGCGACGCGGAGCCGGGTGAGGTCGTGACCCGGCACGGCGCTGTGCGAACGGGTTTTGTTTATTTGCGGCACAAAGTCAGGCTAGGTCGGTCCGGGTGGCTGGGCAAGCCTGTTCCCTTCCGGTCCGCGACGCCGGGCGCGGCGCACCCTCGACCTCCGGGAGTGCGCCTCCCGCCGGGGCTACAGGGCGTAGACCTGCCCCGTCTGGGCGCCCTCCACGGAGCGGACGTACGCCTGTGCGACGTCGGCGAGGTCGACCGGGGGCATGCCGGGGAAGTAGTCGCCGTAGTCGGCGAGGGACTCGGTGAACACCGTCGGGCTGATCGCGTTGATGCGCTGCGGGGCGATCTCGATGGCGGCGGCGCGGACGAACGCCTCCACCGCGCCGTTCGCCATGGAGGCCGCGGCGCCGGTGGGAATGGGTTCGCGGGCCAGTACGCCGGTGATGAGGGTGAAGGAGCCGCGCTCGGCGACGCGCGGTATGCCCTGCCGGACCAACTCGATCTGGCTGAGCACCTTGCCCCGGAAGGCGGCGAGGTGATCGTCGGGCGTCAGTTCGGTGACCGGCTTGAACGGCACGTCACCGGCGGCGCTGACCACCGCGTCCAGCCGGCCGGCCCGCTCGTACAGGTCGGTGATCCGCGCGGGGTCGGTGAGGTCGCAGCGCAGATCACCGCCGCCGCGTCCCACGGTGAGGACGTCGTGGCCGCGGCTGGTCAGCGTCTTGTGCACGGCCGTGCCGAGCGTTCCGGTGGCGCCGATGAGGAGAATCTTCATGCCGGGACGCTAAGCCCCGTCGACGTGGGAAGAGAAGTGCCGTCCTGGGATCGCGGGGGATGTGGCGTGTTCGGTACGGGAGTTCGAGCCGGCACGGCCGTGGTCGCTGTGCGTCACCGGAATCGGCTGCCGTGCCTCGGGCCGACGTGGCCCCACGCCCTGTGTTTCGGGAGTGCCCCTTTCGGTGGTGAATTGCTTTTCGCTTTCCTGAGGGATATCCCGTGCCGCGAGCGACGGGTGTGAGTCGACAACGCGGTGATAACGCGCGGGAATGGAGGGATCGCGGTCCGGGCCGGTGAAAGGCCGCAACGTCGTCAAAGACGTTCGCCGGTCCGGTCCATCGGGAGTGATCGCGTGCCCCTCCCGCTGCGCCTGGGGAGTTGTCCGGAAGGTGTTCGCCGATTTCGCCGGGATATCGGGGTGGGGTGGATCGGGGGCGGCGATCGGCGCGGGTTTCGGCGAGGGGCGGCCGCGTCGCGCCGCGTCGGCCGCGACGCGGACCGCCCCTTTCCGGTTCAGTCCGCAGGGCGGTCCGCATGGCTGGAATACGTCGGGTCAAATGTGCGCAGGCGCAGGGAATTACCGACGACGAACACCGAGGAGAACGCCATGGCGGCTCCCGCGATCATCGGGTTGAGCAGGCCGGCCGCGGCGAGCGGCAGCGCGGCCACGTTGTACGCGAACGCCCAGAACAAGTTGGACCGGATGGTGCCGAGCGTCCGCCGGGCGAGGCGAATGGCGTCGACCGCGGCGCGCAGATCGCCCCGGACGAGGGTGAGGTCGCCGGCCTCGATCGCCGCGTCCGTGCCGGTGCCCATGGCCAGCCCCAGATCGGCTCGGGCGAGCGCGGCCGCGTCGTTGACGCCGTCGCCGACCATCGCGACCGAACGGCCCTCGGCCTGGAGCCGCTTGACGACGTCGACCTTGTCCTCGGGCAGGACCTCGGCGATCACGTCCTCGGGCGGGATACCGACCTGACGGGCGACCGACTCGGCCACCGCCCTGTTGTCGCCGGTGAGCAGGATCGGGGTGAGGCCGAGCGCGCGCAGCCCGGCGATCGCGTCCGCGCTGGTCTCCTTCACCGCGTCGGCGACCGCCAGCACCGCCCGTACCTCGCCGTCCCAGGCGACCGCGACGGCCGTACGGCCCGCCGCCTCGGCCTCGGTCCCGGCCCGCCGGAGGCCCTCCGGCAGCTCCAGCGCCCACTCGGCCAGCAGCCGCTCCCGGCCGACGAGGACGGCGTGGCCGTCGACGACTCCCCGGACGCCGAGGCCTGGTACGTTCGCGAAGTCCTCCGGGGCGGGCAGCGAACCGAGCTTCTCCAGTGCGCCGTCGGCGACCGCGCGGGCGATCGGGTGTTCGGAGGCGTGCTCCAGGGCGCCCGCCAGCCGCAGGACGTCGGCCTCGTCGGTGCCGTCGGCGGTGTGCACGGACAGCAGTGTCATCCGGCCCGTGGTGACGGTGCCCGTCTTGTCGAGGACGACCGTGTCGACCCGGCGCGTGGACTCCAGCACCTCGGGGCCCTTGATCAGGATGCCCAGCTGGGCGCCGCGCCCGGTGCCGACCAGCAGCGCGGTCGGTGTGGCCAGCCCCAGCGCGCAGGGGCAGGCGATGATCAGTACGGCGACGGCGGCGGTGAACGCGGCCGTGAGCGACGCGCCGTTGCCGAGCCAGAAACCGAGGGTGCCGAGGGCCAGGGCGATCACCACGGGGACGAACCCGGCGGAGATCCGGTCGGCGAGCCGCTGGGCCGCGGCCTTCCCGTTCTGTGCGTCCTCGACCAGCCTGGCCATCCGGGACAGCTGGGTGTCGGCGCCGATCCGGGTGGCCTCGACGACGAGACGGCCGCCCGCGTTCACGGTGGCCCCGGTGACCGGGTCGCCGGGCGAGACCTCCACCGGCACGGACTCACCGGTGAGCATGGACGCGTCCACCGCGGAGGAGCCCTCGACCACCGTGCCGTCCGTGGCGATCTTCTCGCCGGGGCGCACGAGGAAGCGGTCGCCGACCCGCAGATCGGTGGCGGGCACGGTCACTTCGCTGCCGTCGGGGCGCAGGAGGGTGACGTTCTTCGCACCCAGCTCCAGCAGGGCACGCAGTGCCGCGCCCGCCTTCCGCTTGGAGCGGGCCTCGAAGTACCGTCCGGCCAGGATGAACGAGGTCACGCCGGCCGCGGCCTCCAGATAGATGCTCCCGGAGCCGTCGCCCCGGGCGATGGTCAGCTCGAAGGGGTGGGTCATGCCCGGCGTGCCCGCCGTCCCGAGGAACAGGGCCCACAGCGACCAGCCGAAGGCGGCCAGGGTGCCGATCGAGATGAGGGTGTCCATGGTGGCGGCGCCGTGCCGGGCGTTCGTCCAGGCCGCCTTGTGGAAGGGCCACCCCGCGTAGGTCACCACGGGCGCCGCCAGCGTCAGCGACAGCCACTGCCAGTACTCGAACTGCAGCGCGGGGACCATGGCCATCGCGATCACGGGGACGGCCAGCGCCACGGCGGTCACCAACCGCTGCCTGAGCGGCCGCAGTTCGTCGTCGACCGGTTCCCGCCCACCGTCCCCCTCGGGCTGTGGGGGCTCGGGCTCCCGCGCCGTGTAACCCGTCGCCTCGACCGTGGCGATCAGGTCGCCCACGGAGACGTCAACGGAGTGGCTGACCTTCGCCCTCTCGGTGGCGTAGTTGACCGTCGCGGTGACGCCGTCCATGCGGTTCAGCTTCCTCTCGACGCGTGCCGCGCAGGAGGCGCAGGTCATGTCGCCGATCAGGAGTTCGACCTCGGTGGTGGCGTCGGGCGCGGTGGTGGTCATGGCTGCTGCTCCTCGTACGTCGTGGGCGTGTCGCTCGGGCGGCCTCGGTTACGGGGCCCGCGAACAGCGACCCCGGATACGGGCCGGGGGTATCTTCCGGATACAGTCTGTATACCCCTGAGGGGTATACAGCGCAAGTTCCGCCGAGCGCTTGACTCGATACCCCAGGGGGGTATTGTGAGCTGCATCGGGACCCTCCGATGGGACCCTTCCGACCTACGAGGAGACGGCCGTGAACACCGGACTGAGGATCACCGCGTTCGCCGCGGCGCTGGCCGCGACCTTCGGCACCGCCTACGGGGTGGGCAAGGGTGTCGAACCCGTCGTCGCGGACAGCCCGTCCCCGCGCCACGACAGCCACAGCCGGACCTCACCGGGGCCCGACGAGGGTGGCGGCCACACCGGGCGGCACGAGACGCCGCCGGCCGGCGGCCTGCAGATCTCCGAGGACGGCTACACCCTCGACCTGCGCACCACGGCCGTCACCGCGGGAAAGCGCGCCGACCTGCGCCTCGTCATCCGTGACGACGACGGCCACGCCGTCACCGCGTACCAGCGCGAACACGACAAGGAACTGCACCTCATCGTCGCCTCACGCGACCTGGTCACCTACCGGCACCTCCACCCCACCCGCGCGGCCGACGGCACCTGGAGCACCCCCGTCGACCTGCCCAGGGCGGGCGGCTACCGCGTCTTCGCCGACTTCACCCCCGCGGCGAAGGGCGCCCGGAACCTCACCCTCGGCGCCGACCTCGCCGCCTCGGGCGCCTACGACCCGCGGCGGCTCCCCAAGCCGGACACCACCGCCGAGGTCGACGGCTACGAGGTCGAACTGGACGGCAGGCTCCGCCCCGGCGCCGCCGGCGAGCTGAAGCTGACCGTCACCCGGGACGGCCGCCCCGTCACCGACCTCCAGCCCTACCTCGGCGCCTACGGCCACCTGGTCGCCCTGCGCTCCGGTGACCTCGCCTACCTGCACGTCCACCCGAACGGCGCGCCCGGCGACGGCGAGACCGAACCCGGCCCCGGCATCTCCTTCACGGCCACCGCGCCCAGCGCCGGCGCGTACCGCCTCTTCCTCGACTTCCAGCACGAGGGGACGGTCCGCACCGCCGCGTTCACCGTCCGCGCCGGAGGCCCGACGGCACCGGCCGCCCCGGACGAGCCGAACGACGCGGACGGAACCCACGACACGTCCACCGGGCACGGGCACTGAGCGGAAGGGGGCGGGGCGCCTCGCCCGGCCGTCCCGACTGCGAGCCCGGCCGGACATACACCCCGAGAGGCCCCTCGCGGGGCCCCGGCTTTGCTTGGATGGCGTCATGACCGACGCCCATGAGCACATGATGCGGGCCAACGAGGCCAACTGGGACGCCCGGACCCCCGTCCATCTCGCCAGCCGCTTCTACGCCCTCGACGAGAACCTCGACCCCGCCCGCTGGTTCGCCCCCTGGGAGTGGGAGGACCTCGGCGAACTGCACGGCCGGGACGTGCTGCACCTCCAGTGCCATCTCGGCACCGAGACCCTCGCCTTCGCGCAGCGCGGGGCGCACGCCACCGGCCTCGACTTCTCCGAGGCGTCGGTGGCCGCCGCCACCGGCATCGCCCGGAAGGCGGGCCTCGACGTCACCTTCGTCCGGGCGAACGTGTACGACGCGGTCGAGGCCCTGGGGGAGCGGACGTTCGACGTGGTGTACACGGGCAAGGGCGCCCTGTGCTACCTGCCGGACCTGGACCGCTGGGCCGACGTCGTGACCCGGCTCCTGCGGCCCGGCGGGAGATCGTACATCGCCGAGTTCCACCCCCTGCTCAACTCCCTCGGCCCGAAACCCGCCCCCGACTCCGGCCCCGAACTCCTCCTGCGCCACGACTACCTGAACGGCGGGAGCGCCGTACACCGCGACGCGACGTACACCTACACCGACGGCCCCGCCGTGGAGGGCGCCACCGACAGCTACGAGTGGACGCACGGCCTGGACGAGGTGGTCAACGCCCTCATCGGCGCCGGCCTCGTCATCCGGCGCCTGCGGGAGAGCGACGAACTGCCGTGGCCCCGCTGGCCCCGGATGACCCGCACCCCGTCCGGCTGGTGGCGTCTGCCCGAACCCCGCATCCCCCTCCTGTACGGCCTCCTCGCGCACCAGCCCGGCTAGTGCTGCGACCGGCGTTCGGCTCATGGCCGGACACCGAGCTCACGCCGGGACGCCGAGTTCCGCCAGCACGGGAGGCCGCCGCTCGCCGGCCCGCGTCGCCCGTTCGAAGGCGTGCCCGGCCCTGAGGACCGACCAGTCCTGCCGGTGCGGGCCCACCATCTGCAACCCCACCGGCAGTCCCCGCGGGGTGAAACCCGCGGGGACGGACAGCGCCGGGCAGCCCGTGACGGAGATCAGGTACGCCGAGCGCATCCAGTCCAGATAGGTCTCCATCGGGGTGCCGTCGACGACCGTCGGGTACGCCAGATCGATGTCGAACGGCGCGACCTGGCTCACCGGCAGCACCAGCAGGTCGTACGTCTCGAAGAACACGCGGACCCTGTGGAAGAG
Organism: Streptomyces sp. MA5143a; assembly: GCF_900290235.1. GTDB lineage: Bacteria > Actinomycetota > Actinomycetes > Streptomycetales > Streptomycetaceae > Streptomyces. The sequence continues at coordinate 50,625 of NZ_OLMK01000087.1, read as the reverse complement.
CGCGCCGTGCAGCGCCTGCGCCCGCCCCAGGTCCGGCCCGGAGAGCGCACGGCCCTCCTCGATGTTCCACACCACGTCCGGGGCCAGCCGGTCCCGGTGCCCGTCGAGCAGTGCCCCGTAGGCGAGCTCCACCTGCCAGGCGCGCTGGGCGAGGAACACCTCGTCCGCGCCGGACAGATCCGGGCAGGCCTCCTCGACCTCGCAGCCCAGCGCCGTGAACACCTCGACCGCCGGGGCCAGCGCGTCCCGTACCTCCGGGTCGACGGGCACCGCCCCGCCGAGGTCGGGCGACCAGCCCACCCGCAACCCCGCGATGTCACCGCCCAGTTGCCAGGCGAAGGTGGAGCCTGGCGTGTCCAGGGAGCGGGGGTCGCGCGGATCGGGGCCGGCCAGCACCGACATGGTCAGGGCGACGTCCGCCACCGTCCGGGCCATCGGCCCCTTCACCGACAGCTGACCCCACGGCGCCCGGTCCGGCCAGGACGGCACCCGGCCGGGCGACGGGCGGAGCCCGACCACGTTGTTGAAGGAGGCGGGGTTGCGCAGCGAACCGCCGGTGTCACTGCCGTCGGCGATGGGCTGCATCCCGCAGGCGAGCGCCGCCCCCGCGCCGCCGCTGCTGCCGCCCGCGCTGCGCGACAGGTCGTACGGGTTGCGGGTCGCCCCGAAGACGGGGTTCACGGTGTGCGAACCGAGGCCCAGCTCGGGGACGTTGGTCTTGCCGAGGGTGAGCGCGCCGGCCCGCCGCAGCCGTTGGACGACCAGGTGGTCCCGGTCGGGCACATGGTCGGCGAAGATCGGCGAGCCGTAGGTCGTCCGCAGGCCCGCCGTGTCGTGCAGGTCCTTGTGGGCCACGGGCAGCCCGTGCAGCGGACCGACCGGCTGCCCCGTCGCGAGCCGCTCGTCCGCCTCGGCCGCACGCTCCAGCGCCCGGTCGGCGTCCAGGGTGACGATGGCGTTCACCGTCGGGTTGACCCGCTCGATCCGCTCCAGATGGGCGGTCATCACCTCCCGCGCGGACACCTCGCGACGCGCGAGCGCCACCGTCAGCTCGTAGGCCGTCCGGAAGCACAGGTCGTCGGCGGGCGGCACGTCGTCCGCGAGGCCGCCGGTGTACGCCGGCCCCGCGGCGAGCGCGCGATCCGCGCCCCGTCCGGGATCCGTGCCGAGTCCGGGTTCGGCGACGGGGCCGGATGCCCCGCCCTCCGGCGGGCTCACCGAACGCTGCGCGGGGTGGTCGACAAAGTGGTTCACGAGGTGGTTCACGCCCCTCCCAGGGAGTCCTTGAGCTGGACGACGGCGAGCAGGCCGAAGAGGACGAAGGAGCCGCCCAGCAGCACGTTCGAGGTGATTCCGTTGCGGTAGGCCGGGTCCACACCCCGGCGGTTGAGCAGGACCAGCAGCGCGCCGGACAGCAGCGGCAGGATCAGCGAGCCGACGGCGGCGTAGGTGAGCACCAGCGGCACCGGCCGCCCCAGGAAGGTGACGACGACCGCGGTGACGGCGCAGTAGAGGACGAAGAGGCGGAAGGGGCGGCGGCTGTGCCGCGCGCCGTGCCGTTCCGCCTCGGCGTCCGGCACACCCCGCAGGGTCCGCAGCGCGTCGGTGAGCAGATGGCTCAGGCCGTTGAAGCCGCCCACGAGCGCGCTCAGGGTCACCAGGAAGAACGTCCCCAGGAACAGCAGCCGCGCCGCCGAGCCCAGGTCGGCGCCGAGCGGGTCCGCGAGCGCCGCCAGGCCCTCCCCGCCGGTGATGCTTCCACCGGTGCCGTACAGCAGGCCCGTGCCCACCACCGTCGTGCACAGCACGAACAGGAACGTGACCGTGTAACTCAACGCCGAATCGGCCCGCATGAGACGCAGTCCGCTCCGGTCCGTCCAGCCCTTCTCGCGCACCCAGTAGCCGTACGACGCGATCCCCGCCGTGCCGCCCACCCCGCCGATCAGGGCGAGCACCGTCAGTATGTCCCCCTCCGGCAGCCTCGGACGGAGGGTGCCGAGCAGCCCCGGCAGATCGTCCGCGCGGGCGAGCGTGGCCACCGCGAGGACGGCCATGCCGAGAAACTTGGCGAGCATGAAGAAACTCATCACCCGCTCGAACAGGGTGTACCGCCCGACGTACACGATCGCCGCCGACACCAGCGCGATGACCACGGCCACCGGCCGCAGAGGCAGCGCCGGGAACAGCGTGGTCAGCGCGAGCGACGCCACCGAACCGAGCGCCGCCCCGTACAGCAGCCCGATGACCAGGACGAACGCGATGAACGCCCACGGCAGCCAGCGGGCGGCCTCCCGCATGCTCCTGATCACGGTCCGCCCGGTCGCCATGTACAGCCGGCCCACCGCCTCGGTGAGCGCGTACTTGAGGACGACACCGATGACGATCGCCCACATCAGGCCCATCCCGTACCCGGCGGCGCCCGCGAGCGACGTCACCATGTCCCCCGCGCCGACGCTCGCGGCCGCCAGCACCAGGCCCGGCCCGAGCAGGGCCTGCCGCCTCCGCCGAGCTTCGGGCCGCCCGGTGGGCACAGAGTCGGCGGGTCCGGCGGCCGGGGAGCGAGGGGGACTTCCTGGAGTCGCGGTCACGTCAACCACCTCCGTATGCAGGGGAGTCACGGGAGCAAGGGACATCCGTACGCCCCGGGGAGGGGCGTCGTGCGACGGCGGGCCATGCGGTCCCTGCGCTTCCGCTTCACGGCAGGCTGGGCCATGGTGACGGAAGGGAACAACAACTCCAGCGGTAATGACGGAATCGGCCATAGTGTGGGTCCGATGGACTCACCGCCGACCGGCCCCGTGACGGATTCGCTGGACCGCCGCATCATCAGCGCCCTCCAGATCGACGGCAGGGCCTCCTGGCACCGCGTCGCGGCGGCCCTCGGCGAGCCCGAACGCACCGTTGTCCGCAGGGGAACGCGCCTCCTGGAGTCCGGCCTGGTACGGATCGGCGCCATGGCGGTACGCGGCCGCAGCACCGTCGTCGGGGTGCGCTGCGCACCCGGCAGGGAGCGCCTCGCCGCGACGGCCCTGGCCCGCCGGCCCGACTGTGTCTTCGCCCACGTCCTGACGGGCACCCCGACCTGCGTCGCGGAGGTGCTCTGCCCCCGCGACCGCCTCGGGGGCCTCGTGATGGACGAACTCCCCGGCCTGCCGGGCATGGAGGAGACCTTCACCCTCCCTGTCCTGCGCCATGTCCGCACCATCCGCGAGTGGCACGCCGGCCTGCTCTCCACCGCCGAGATCGCGGCACTCCGCGACGGAGCCCCCGCGACCCCGTCGGCCGTCGACCCGCTGCCGCCGGGCGAACCACCACCCGAACTCGCCCGCGCCGACCGGCTGTTGCTGCACGCCCTGGCCGAGGACGGCCGCCGTACCCACGACGAACTCGCGCGTTTCGCGGGAGTGTCGGAAGCGACCGCGCGACGCCGGCTGAGCGCCCTGCGGCGGGCGGGCCGGGTCCGGATCCGCGCCGTGCTCGAACCGGCCGTGCTCGGACTGCCGGTGGAGGCGGTCCTCTGGGTACGGACCCCGCCGTCACGGGCCGAGGCCGTCAGCACCGCCCTCGCGGAGTCCGCGCACGTCCGCTACGCCAGCTTCGTCACGGGGGAGCGCCAGTTCCTCCTGCTGACCGCGTTCCCCGACGAGGCCGCCCTCCACCACTTCGTCACCCGTTCCCCCTGGCTGCGCGACGTGGAGTCCGTGGACGTCTCCCTGGTCCTCACCACCCTGAAACGCGGCGGCCTGCTCGCCCCGTGGCTACGGGACTGACCGGCGCGTCCGAGGCCGGCCTCAGACCACCACGACCCGTACCCCCGCCTCCTCGAACCGCCGTACGGTGTCCGGCTCGGCCGCCGCGTCCGTGACCAGGGTGTCCACCGAGTCGGCCGCGCGGATCCACGCGAACGCCCGCCGCCCCAGCTTGCTGGAGTCGGCCGCGACGACGACCCGCTCCGCGCGCTCGCACAACAGCCGGTTGACCGCGGCCTCCGCCTCGTCGTGCGCCGCCGCGCCGTGCACGACGTCGAACGCGACCACGCCGAGCACCGCCACATCCAGGGTGATCTGCCCGAGCACCCCGTCCGCGAGCGGCCCGACCAGCTCGTACGACTGGGCGCGGGCCACCCCGCCCGTCACCACGATCTTGAACTGGGGCCGCACGGCGAGCTCACTCGCGATGTTCAGCGCGTTGGTGACCACGGTCAGCGCGGGCGCCCCGGACGCCAGATCGCCCCGTACGGCCAGCGCCCGCGCGACCTCCGTGGTGGTCGTGCCGCCCGTCAGGCCCACCGCCTCACCGGGCGCGACGAGGTCCGCCACCGCCTTCGCGACGCGCTGCTTCTCGGTGGCCCGTCGGGCCGTCTTGTAGCGCAGCGGCAGCTCGTACGACACCCCGTGCACGACCGCCCCGCCCCGTGTCCGGACGAGCATCTGCTGCTCGGCCAGCTGGTCGAAGTCGCGCCGGATGGTCGCCGCCGACACCGCCAGCTCGGCCGCGACCTCCTCGACGTCGAGCCGCCCCCGCTCCACGAGCAGTTCGAGCAGCACCTGCCAGCGGGCGTCGCGGGACATGGGGCACCCCACCTCTCCGTCCGGACGTGATCTTCGGACGACCCTAGCGCAGACGGCACCGTCCGCATGCTTGAAGATGTTCGAAAAGAGGCTCTATCTTGCACATACGAGCATGGAGCTGTCGTCTGCTGGGGAGGGTGACCGCATGACCCACGTCGAGGACGAACTGAACAGCCAGCCCGAGTGCTGGTCCCGTGCCGCCGCCGAGGCGGTGTCGCACGCCGGTGCCCTGCCCGCGGCGGGGGAGCGGGTGGCGCTCGTCGGCTGCGGCACGTCGTACTTCATGGCCCAGGCCGCCGCCGCACTGCGTGAACGCGCGGGGCAGGGCGAGACAGACGCCTTCGCGGCCTCCGAGTTCCCCCACGGCCGCGCCTACGACCGGGTCGTCGCCCTCACCCGGTCCGGCACCACCACCGAGGTGCTCGACCTGCTGGGCGCGCTCCGGGGCCGTACCCGCACCACCGCGATCACGGCCGACCCGGACACACCGGTGACGACGACCGCCGACGACCTCGTCGTGCTGGACTTCGCCGACGAGAAGTCCGTCGTCCAGACCCGCTTCGCCACCACGGCGCTCACCTTGCTCCGCGCCCACGTGGGCCTCTCCGTCGACGGGGCCGTGGCCGACGCCCGCACCGCGCTGGAGGCCCCGCTGCCCGAAGGGGTCGCCGACAGCGCCCAGTTCACCTTCCTCGGCCGCGGCTGGACCGTGGGCCTCGCGCACGAGGCCGCGCTCAAGATGCGGGAGGCCGCGCTGGCGTGGAGCGAGGGATATCCGGCGATGGAGTACCGGCACGGCCCCATCAGCGTCACCACACGGGGTACCGCGACGTGGATGTTCGGGGAGGCACCCGAGGGGCTGGCCGAGCAGGTCCGCCGGACCGGCGGGACCTGGGTGGCCGGCCGGCTCGACCCCCTCGCCGAACTCGTCCGCGCCCACCGTCTCGCCGTCGCCGTGGCCACGGCCCGCGGCCTCGACCCGGACCGCCCCCGCCACCTCACCCGCTCGGTGATCCTCGACCCGACACCGTGACAAGCCCGGCCCGCGCGGCGCGTGCGGATCGTGCGGCGAAGGCCCGCCGCGCGGCACCCGCGCCCCGGGCGACGACCCCGTACCGCGTGCGGATCCTCGACCGTCCAGCCCCTCAGGAGGAGTTGTGCCCCTCACGACGACCGGTGAGCTGATCACGGGGGCCGCCGCCGCGCACACCGCCGTGGCCGCGTTCAACATCATCACCCTGGAGCACGCGGAGGCCGTCGTCGCGGGCGCCGAGTCCGTCGACGCGCCCGTCGTCCTCCAAGTCAGCGAGAACGCCGTCAAGTTCCACGACGGGGATCTGCTCCCGCTGGCCCGCGCCGCCACCGCCGCGGCCGAGCGGGCGACCGTGCCCGTCGCGCTCCACCTCGACCACATCCAGAGCGACGACCTGCTGCGCCGGGCACCCGACGCCGGCTTCGGCTCGGTGATGTACGACGCGTCCCGCCTGCCGTACGCCGAGAACCTCGCCGCCACCCGGGCCGCCGTCGACTGGGCGCACGCCCGGGGGCTGTGGATCGAGGCCGAGTTGGGGCAGGTCGGCGGCAAGAACGGACTGCCGCCGCTGGACGCGCACGCCCCCGGCTCCCGTACCGACCCCGACGAGGCCCGAGCCTTCGTGGCCGATTCCGGGGTGGACGCCCTCGCCGTGGCCATCGGCAGCGCGCACGCCATGACCACCCGGACCGCCACCCTCGACCACACCCTCCTCAAGCGGCTCTCCGGAGCCCTCGACGTCCCTCTCGTCCTGCACGGCTCCTCCGGCGTCCCCGACGACGAACTCCGGGCGGCCGTCGCCGGCGGTATCGCCAAGGTCAACATCGGGACCGCCCTCAACATCGCCCTGACCGGCGCGATCCGCGACTTCCTGACCACCCGCCCCGAGGCCGTGGACCCCCGCACCTACCTCGCGGCGGGCCGTACGGCGATGACGGAGACGGTGGCCCGGCTGATCGGCGTCCTGGCCACCCCGTCGACATGAGGGTCGGCGCCAGGCGACGGGCGCCATCCGGTGCGCCGGGGCGTCCCGGACGACCTGAGGCCGTCCTCGGCGGAAGAAGGGCGCCCGAGGGCTGCCGGGTAAAGGTCCTGCTAACGGAGTCACCCGGGCGGGGAGTGTGACGGCCGTCACTGGTACTTTTCCGTCATGCGGGAGACGGAGATCCACCTCGGTGAGCCGCCCGTCGTCGCGGGCATCGGAGTCGGCGTGCACGGGGTGGCCGGGCGGACGGACGTCTTCCGGCTCCCGGAGCTCTGGCAGCTCCACCTCTACCAGTACGAGGCCGAGTTGACCGTCGACGGCTCCGTCCACACCATCCGCCCCGGCCGGGTCAGCCTCGTCCCGCCCGGCACCACGGTCCGCTACCGCTACCGGGGGCGCTCGGAGCACCTCTACGCCCACCTGCGCATCGCCCCGACCGGCGCGCTCCGCACGGTCCCCGTCGTCCAGGACGCCGGCCCCGAACTCCCCGCCCTGACCGACCTGTTGCTCCAGGCGGTGGCCGCCGCCCCGAGCGAGCCCGAGCGCACCAGAGCCGAGATCTGGACGACCCTGTGGCGGGTCGCCCACCTCACGCCGCCCGCGGCGGCGGACCCGGGCCCGCACCCGGCGGTCATCACGGCCATCGCCCACATCGAGGCCCACCTCGCGGCCCCGCTGTCCATCCCGGACGTGGCCCAGGCGGCCGGTGTGTCCCACAACCATCTGACCCGGCTGTTCCGGGTGGAGACGGGCAGCACGGTCGTCGGCTACATCCGCCGCCGCAGACTCGAACGCGCCCACCACCTGCTGCGCGCCACGACCCTCTCCATCCCCGCCGTCGCCGCCTCCGTGGGCATCCCCGACCTCCAGGCCTTCAACAAGGCGTGCCGCCGCGAGCTGGGCGCCTCCCCGAGGGCCCTGCGCGGGGTCGCACCGTGACCTGCCGCCGAACGCCACGGTCAGGCACCCCCGCCGTCAGGAACCCCGCTTGACCGCCTGCAGCACCACGAACTTCGCGTCCCCGGCGACGAGTCGGCTGTTGCCGAAGATCCGCCGCAGCTTCACGTGATACCCCAGATGGCGATTGCCGACCACCCACAGCTCACCCCCCGGCCGCAGCGCCCGCCGCGCCCCGGTGAACATCCGCCAGGCCGTGGCGTCGGTCGTCGCCTGGTGGGAGTGGAACGGCGGGTTGTTGAGGACGAGATCGACGCTGCCCGGCGCGAACCCCGCCATCCCGTCCCCGACCCGGAACTCGGCCCTGCCGTCGGCGTTCGCCCGGTACGTCGCCTCCGCCGAGGCCACCGCCTGGTACGACTCGTCCACGAACACCACCTCGGCGTCCGGGTCGTCCAGCGCGACCGCCGTACCGACCACGCCGTTGCCGCACCCCAGGTCCACCACGCGCCCGCCCCCGCGGCCCGGCGGCAGGTGCCGGAGGAAGAACCGGGTGCCGATGTCGAGCCGGTCGGCGCAGAACACCCCCGCGTGATTGACGACGGTACGCCCGGCCAACGGCCCGATGTCGTCCGGAAGTTGATAGGTGTACGGCCACGGGTCGGCCTCACGGGCCCGCACGACCCCGGCGTCCGGCGTGCAGAGGATCAGCCGTGCCTTCTGCTCGGCGAGCGAGGTCCGGGTCGGCCCGAGGATCCGCTCGAACAGCTTCAGCGTCGAGGTGTGGATCTCCTTCACCATCCCGGTGCCGACGACGACCGTCCCCTCGTGCACGGCCGGCGCCAGCCGGTGCAGCTGGTCCTCCAGGAGGGCGAGGCTCTTGGGGACCCGGACGAGGAGCACGTCGACCCGCTCCGGAGGCGGGTCCTGGGTGGTGAGCAGGCGCACGGTGTCCGGGTCGGCGCCGTTGCGCGCCAGGTTCGACCGGGTGGCCTCCCGGCTCAGGAAGGAGTCGGTGATCTGGGTCGGCCGGTGCCCGGCGAGCGCCGTGGTCAGTGCGCCCCAGCGGTCACCGACCACCACGACCGTCCCGTCCAGCGGTGTCCCGCTCGCCGCGAGGTGGCGCAGCAGATACGCGTCGGACGCGTCCCAGGCGCGCAGCCGGTCACGGGGGTCCTCGGGGTGGCGGGCCAGGGCGTACTCGCCCCAGGGCGCGGTCATACGGTCGCTCATCGTGTGCCCAGGCTAACCGAGCCGCAGCTCAGGCCGGGTCCCCACGGGGTGCGTGATGATGGAGCCATGGACGCCGAGCTGTTCCCCCGCGGCCGTACGGAGATCGCGCCGGGCGCGGTCCACGTCCCCGACTGGCTGGACATGGAGCGGCAGCGGCGGCTCCTCGCGGCCTGCCGCGACTGGGCCCGCCCGCCCGCCGGGCTCCGCACGGTCCACACCCCGGGCGGTGGCACGATGACCGCCCGCCAGGTCTGCCTCGGCCACCACTGGTACCCGTACGGCTACGCCCGCACGGTGGTCGACGGAGACGGCGCCCCCGTGAAGCCGTTCCCGGCCTGGCTGGACGCCCTGGCCCGACGCGCGGTCGCCGACGCCGCCGGGACCACCCCGGACAAGGACCCCGGCCCCGCGACGGTCCCCGGCACGGCAGCCGGCCCGGCGGCGGACCCCCGCGTGCCGACCGACCCGTACGACATCGCCCTGATCAACTTCTACGACGGCGACGCCCGCATGGGCATGCACCGCGACAGCGACGAGAAGTCGGACGCGCCGGTGGTGTCGCTGAGCCTCGGCGACACCTGCGTCTTCCGCTTCGGCAACCCGCGCTCGCGCGCCCGGCCGTACACGGACGTGGAGCTGCGCAGCGGCGATCTCTTCGTGTTCGGCGGGCCGTCCCGGCAGGCGTACCACGGCGTGCCCCGGGTGTACGCCGGGACGGCGCCGCCGGCGTTGGGCCTGGCCGGGCGGCTGAACATCACTCTGCGGGTGAGCGGCTTCGCCGGCGGGTGAGGCCGACTCGGCGGCACCCGTGCCGGTACGGATCATGGGAGACTCGCCCTCATGGACGGCAAGGCGGCCCCCAAGGCGGCGGGCGAGGGGACAGCGACGACGACACGCACCCGGCTGGACCGGGGGAGGGGCGCGCTCGGTCCGGCGCTCGAACTCGTGCACACCGGGCGGGCGCCGACGCGGGCCGTGCTCACCGCCGAGCTGGGCGTCACGCGGGCCACGGCGGGTGCCGTGGCCGCCGAGCTGGAGGCGCTGGGGCTGATCCGGGTCGACGCGCACCCCGGCGCGGCCGCCGGTTCCCAGGGCCGCCCCTCGCACCGTCTGGAGGTCGCCGAGGAGGGACCCGTCGCGCTCGCCGCCCAGGTGCACGCCGACGGGTGGCGGGCCGCGCTGGTCGGGCTCGGCGGGCGGATCGTGGCGACCGCCCCCGGCTGCGAGACCGTCGACGCGGACCCGGCGAAGGTGCTCGGGTCGGTCGTCGAGGCGGGCGCCGACCTGCTCCGCGAGACGGGCCGGCGATGCGTGGGCGCGGGACTCGCCGTGCCGTCCGCCGTGGCCGAACCGGCGGGTCTGGCCCTCAACCCCCTTCACCTGGCCTGGCCGGCGGGTGCCCCGGTCCGCGAGATCTTCTCGGAGCGGGTACGGGCGGCCGGTATCCAGGGCCCGGCCTTCGCGGCCAACGACGTGAACCTCGCCGCGCTCGCCGAGCACCGGCACGGCGCCGGCCGGGGCGCCCGCGACCTGCTCTGCGTGGCCACCGGGCACCGGGGCGTCGGCGGCGCGCTGGTCCTCGACGGCCGCCTGCACACCGGGAGTTCCGGCCTCGCCCTCGAAGTCGGCCATCTCACCGTCAACCCCGAGGGCCGCCCGTGCCACTGCGGCAGCCGCGGCTGCCTCGACGTGGAGGCCGACCCGCTGGCCTTCCTCACCGCGGCCGGCCGGGACCCCGGGCCCGTCATCTCCCTGCTCCAGCAGGCCAACGACCTGATCCGCACGGAGTACGCCGACCCGGCCGTCCGGACCGCCACCGAGTCCCTCATCGACCGGCTCGGCCTGGGTCTCGCCGGCCTCGTCAACATCCTCAACCCCGACCGGATCATCCTCGGCGGCCTGCACCGCACGCTCCTGGACACCGACCCCGACCGGCTGCGCAGCGTGGTCGCCGACCGCAGCCTCTGGGGCCGCCAGAGCGGAGTGGTCCCCATCCTGCCCTGCACCCTCGACCACAACAGCCTGGTCGGCGCCGCCGAACTGGCCTGGCAACCCGTACTCGACGACCCGCTGGCAGCCCTGACCTGACGGGCCCCGTACTCCGCGGGAGGTACTCCCACTGCCGCTGCCCGTACGCCGACCCGCACCCCCTCGCGGCGAGAACCTCGACTCATCGACACAAGGCGCGTCCCAAGGAGATGAGTTCGAGATGCACACCCTCGCGCACGGGAACGGCCCCGGCCCCTGGCTCCTGCTCTTCCCCGTGATCTGGGCGGCGGTCGTCGTCGGAGCCGTCACCCTCCTGCGCCGCACCGTGCGGCACGGGCACCGGGCCCCGTGGTGGCCGTCGGCGGCCGGCTCCGCCCCGCACGGCGACAGCCGTCACACCGGCGACTCACCGATCGCGATGCTCGGCCGCCGCTTCGCCTCCGGTGAGATCGACGAGGACGAGTACTGGCGCCGACTGTCCGTCCTGGACGAGCAGTTCGGACGGTCGGGCAGGGGGATGGGATCCCGGCCGGGGTCACCGCCGGCGCAATGACCAGCCGTACCGCGAAGGTGGTCACCGCCCGGTCAGCCTGCGACGGCCGACCGGGCGGGAGCGTGTTCGGGCCTGCGCCCGCGCGCGGTGGGCCGGAACCCGGTGTCGCACGGCTGCAACTGCGGCTGGGGCTGCCCGACGTCGTACGGCGAGATCTTCGGCACCGCCGCCGACGCCGCCGGCAGCGTGAACCACACGACCTTCCCCGTCCGGCCGTGGGGACGGACACCCCAGCTCTCGCTCACGGCGGCGACCATCGCGAGCCCGCGCCCACTGGTGGCGAACAGCTCCGCGTCCTGGACGATCGGGAGACGGGGGTCGTTGTCCTGCACCGAGACCGTGAGCCGGCCGAGGAGCAACTCCATCTCCACGGTGCACGACTTGTCCGGCTCCGCGTGCCGGTGGACGTTGGACAGCAACTCGGTCACACCGAGCGCGGCCCGCTCTATCAACGGATCCAGATGCCAGTAGCGCAATTGCGCAGATACGATTCTGCGGACCTGGCCGATCCGCGACGGCAGGGCTTGGAGCTCCACCGTGCAGTGCCTGCTTTGCTGGCTGATCACGGCTGCGACTCCCCGATGTGAGTCCGGAAGATCGGAGTACGGATCCAGCGAGGTGGCTGGGCGAAAAACGCCGCCTGCTGTGGGGCGGCCTGTGACTGCCGCCTGGTGGACGGCCGCCGGGGGCTGCCGTCTGCTCGTGGGGTGGCTGCGTACAGATCGCCGCCCGCTGTCGTGGCCGGCGGGCTGGTTCGCAGCGTTATCGCCGGTAAACCCAGAGTTACGTGAGACCAGCGTGACCCAGGGGGTCGGGTCCCGCAACTCGCGGTCCGTCAGCCGCCGCGCCCCGCCGCCTTGCGCACCGCCTCGATGAACCGGCGCGCCGAGGGCGGGCCGGGCTTCCCCGGAGCGGGGTCGTGCTCGTTCAGGGTGAGCGTGTAGCGGGTGCCGTTGACATCGGCCAACGCCCGGTCCTCGTTGGCGAACCAGGGCTTCGAGGCGCGCACCGCCTGCACCGGGGCGCTGTCGATCTCGCTGCCGTAACTGGTCAGCAACTGGAGCCGGCCGTCCTCGATCCTGACCTGGCCCGCCCGGGTGAGCTGCCGCAGCCGCTTCCCGATCCGCACGCCCGTGGCCGTGAACTCCGGCTCCGCCATGTGCCCCGCCCCCTAGTGTGCTCTCGCCTGTCCGCTGTCGTGTCGGCCGTCCGTGTCGTGATCCGTACCGGACCGTGATCCAGTGTGCCCGAGGGGCGCGTTCCCCCGTGCCACCCCTCGGAGGGATCGACCAGGCCCGTGCGGTGAAGTCTGCACGTCCCCGCCGTCGAGCACCAGTGCGCACGGTTGGTCGGGGGCGGGGTTCCGGCGCACGCGCGGCATGCGCCCCCCATGCGCCCCGCGCATTGTTGCCACAGGGCTGTCTTTGAGTTGCTCAAAGGCATGTTTATGCAGGTGAGAAGCGTGCGGAAGGTGTTTATCATCGGGACGTCCGACGCCGCGACACGCCGTCGGCGCACCCTGTGAGGAGCACGCCGTGAGCACCCCCCAGACCACTCGCCCTGGCGCGACCCTCGACGTCGACCACAGCGACCCCGAGTATCGGACCTGGCTCAAAGAGGCGGTCCGGCGGGTCCAGGCCGACGCCAACCGCTCCGCCGACACCCATCTGCTGCGCTTCCCCCTGCCCGAGGAATGGGGGATCGACCTGTATCTCAAGGACGAGTCGACCCACCCCACGGGCAGTCTCAAGCACCGCCTGGCCCGTTCCCTCTTCCTGTACGGCCTGTGCAACGGCTGGATCCGGCCGGGCCGTCCCGTCATCGAGGCGTCCAGCGGCTCCACCGCCGTCTCCGAGGCGTACTTCGCCAAGCTGATCGGCGTCCCCTTCATCGCCGTCATGCCGCGCACGACCAGTGCCGAGAAGATCCGCCTCATCGAGTTCCACGGCGGTCGCTGCCACTTCGTGGACGACTCGCGGAAGATGTACGAGGAGTCGGCCCGCCTCGCGGTGGAGACCGGCGGCCACTACATGGACCAGTTCACCTACGCCGAGCGGGCCACGGACTGGCGGGGCAACAACAACATCGCCGAATCCGTCTTCCGCCAGCTGGAGTTGGAGCGCTTCCCCGAGCCCACCTGGATCGTCGCCACCGCGGGCACCGGCGGCACCTCCGCGACCATCGCGCGCTACGTCCACTACATGCAGTACGACACCCGCATCTGTGTCGCCGACCCCGAGAACTCCTGTTTCTTCGAGGGCTGGACCACCGGCGACCCGGACGTCACCTGCGACTGCGGTTCCCGTATCGAGGGCATCGGCCGCCCCCGGATGGAGCCCAGCTTCGTCCCCGGCGCCATCGACCGCATGATGAAGGTTCCGGACGCGGCCAGCGTCGCCGCCGTACGGGCCCTGGAACAGGCCATCGGCCGCAAGGCGGGCGGCTCCACCGGAACGGGCCTGTGGAGCGCCCTCAAGATCATCGCCGAGATGGTGGCGGAGGGGCGGCGGGGCAGCGTCGTCACGCTCCTGTGCGACCCCGGCGACCGCTACCTCGACAAGTACTACTCCGACACGTGGCTGAGGGAACAGGGCCTGGACATCGCCCCGTACGCGGCGGCCATCGACTCCCTCCTGGCGACCGGGGTGTGGGCGGCGCCCCCGCGGTGACGGTGCAGGCCCTACGACCGGTGCGGCCGTACGGCAACCGCGTCGCCGTCAGACGTCGCCGTCCTCGTCCTCCCCGGCCACCACCAGCCGCCGCAGATGCTCGGAGATCTCCGCCCGCGCCTGCGCGGCCAGCCCGGCGTCCGTCACCAGCGTGTCCACCTGGTCGAGCGCGGCGAACGAACTCAGGCCCACCGTCCCCCACTTGGTGTGGTCGGCCACGACGACGACCCGCCGCGCCGACTGCACGAGCCGGCGGTTGGTCTCGGCCTCCGCCAGGTTCGGCGTGGACAGGCCCGCCTCGACCGATATCCCGTGCACCCCGAGGAACAGCACATCGAAGTGGAGCGCCGCGATCGCCTGGTCGGCCACCGGCCCCACGAGCGAGTCGGACGGGGTCCGCACCCCACCGGTGAGCACCACGGTCGCCGCCCCCTGCCGGGGACCCGTCGTGCGCTGCGCGGCGTGGAAGACGTCCGCGACCCGCACCGAGTTCGTGACCACGGTCAGATCCGGCACGTCCACGAGCCGGTGCGCGAGCGCGTAGGTCGTCGTACCGCCCGACAGGGCGATCGCCGAACCCGGTGCCACCAGCTCGGCGGCGGCCCGCGCGATGTCCTCCTTGGCGCTCAGCTCCAGCCCGGACTTCGCCTCGAAACCCGGCTCGTGCGTACTCGCCTCGGCCACCGGGACCGCGCCGCCGTGCACCTTCTCCACGGCGCCCTGACGGGCCAGCGCGTCCAGGTCGCGACGGACCGTCATGTCCGAGACGCCCAGCTTGCGCGTCAACTCGTTGACCCGGACCCCACCCCTGCGGCGCACCTCGTCGAGGATCAGGGCACGCCGCTGCTCCGCGAGGAGGTTCTGATTCTCACTCACGCTCGCTCCGGTCCTTTCGCCCCATCACGCCCGACACGCTCCCATACCCCCTCCGACGCGGACATTCCCCCGCCCCCGGTCCCGAGGACGTCCCATATTCGCACGCCACACCACTGGTCGCGCCACCACCCGCACGCGCGCGAACAGCCCGTATCGCGTTTCCGCGCCCGTCACTATCACACGGATCGGGGAGATTCGGTGCCCACAGGTGTACGAGGACCGCTTTGCGGCGATCATCTGTACCTGCACATGACACATGCCTTGCGGCGTATCACGGGGGAAGCGGACCAGTGGATCGTGCGACGGAGCACGCCGAGTACGAAGAACGCCCCGGACGGTCCGAGACGGGCGGGCGCGAGGCCACCGGCCGCACCGGCACCGACGACGGCACCGCCCTCGAACTGCTCGTCCACGGTGTCGGCGGCACCACCCCCGAACGCATGCTGGACGATCCGCGCACCGTCCGTGTCACCGGCGACGACACGGCGGCGGTCTTCCGCCGCATCGACGACGCCGACGCCGAGACCCGCCCCGCCGACCGGCGCGGCGGACCCGTGCCCGAGGCCTACGTCTGGTGCAACCTCACCTCCGGCAACGGTTCCCGCGCCCTGTGGCTGTTACTGCTGCCGTTCATGGTCGTGAACCTCGCCCACTGGATGCGGCCCGCCACCCGCCACAGACGGCGGACCATACGTCTGCACGGCCTCCTGGTCCGCCTCACCGGTCTGACCCTGACCGTGCTGCTCGTGGCCGCCGCCTGCGAGGTCGCCCTCGACCTGACCGCCTGGCAGTGCGCGGGCACGCGCGCGTGCGCCGAGGCGCACACCTGGCTCGGTTTCCTCTCCCCGGACCTCTCCCGCCACGGCTGGTGGAGCAGCCCCGGCCGCCGCCTCGCCCTGGCCGCCGTGGTGCCCGCCGCACTGACCGTGCTCCTGTGGTACCTCTCCCACCGCACCTGGAGCGAGTACGAGTCACAGCGCCCCATGGACCGCGCCGAGGTCCGCCCCACCGAGGACGACGTCGAACCGGTCGCGCTCGGCCGTCCCGGCTTCTGGTACGGGCGCCGCCTCGTGGCCCGGCTGCGGGCCGCCCACACGGCGGCCGGGTTCCTGACGGTCGCGGCGGCCGTCGGGACGTCCGCCGCCCGTGAGGACCGCCGCCCGGGCGGCCCCGCCGTCCTGGAACTCCTGGGGTGGCTGTTCAACGCGACGCTCGTGGTGCTCGCCGTGGTCGTGGTGTGGGTGGTGTGCCGCAGAGGCCGCTCCGAGAGGCGCCTCGACCGCGAACTCGACGGGCACCTCGTACGCGGCCTGCCCACGGCCTCGATCGCGGTGCTCGTCCTCGCCCTGGTGTACGCGGGCTGGTCACGCCCCGGCTGGAGCTCGGCGGGCCGGCTGCCGGGGGACCTGACCTTCGGCGGGATCACCCTGGTCCAGGGCCTCCTCGTCCTGGCCCTCGGGGTGGTCGCCCGCGTCCTGCACCGTTCCCGCCCCGACCCGCGGACCGCGCTGTACGGCCTCGGCGGCCCCGCCGTCGCGATGTTGTCCTGTGCCCTCGGCGGTGTCATGTCCGCCGGTGTCGCCCAGCGCGTCGCCGACTGGCTCGGCGGCACCGAGGACGCCCTCCCCGGCCCGCCGATCCTCCTCACCTGGCAGGCCGCCGTCATCCCGCCCCTGCTGATGGTGGTGGTGACCCTGCTCGTCTGGCTGGCCCGCCGCACCTGGGTGCTGCGGCGCGAGGAGACGGCGGCGGTGGAGGAGGAGTACGGCCTGGCCGCGGCCGTACGGCCGCGGGTGAGCGGGCCCGACGAGGAACCCGAACCCCGCGACGCCGCCCGAACCCTGCGCATCGCCCGTACCCGCGCCATGGCCGCCCTCACCGACCGCGCGCCCCGCGTCGTCGGCATCATCTCGACCGTGACACTGCTGCTCGGCGCCGGGGCGCTGGCCGGCGCGTTCGCCACGGGGGAGACCCCGGCGCGGGCCGCACAGGACTCGTACGCCTTCGTCGCGGGCGCGGCCCAGACCGCGCAGGCGCTCGGGTCCTGGCTGATCGGCGTCGGCTTCCTGCTCTTCGTCACCTGGGGCCGCCGCGCCTACAAGGACGCCTCCGCGCGCCGCACCATCGGCATCCTCTGGGACGTCGGCACCTTCTGGCCGCGTGCCGCGCACCCCTTCGCCCCGCCCTGCTACGCCGAGCGCGCCGTGCCCGACCTCACCTGGCGGATGGCCACCTGGACGCGGACCACGGGCGGACGACTGGTCATCTCCGGACACTCCCAGGGCAGCGTCCTCGCCGCGGCCGCCGCCTGGCAGCTGACCCCGTCGGTCCGCAGCCGGGTCGCGCTGCTGACGTACGGCTCACCGCTGGAGCGGCTGTACGGACGGTGGTTCCCGGCCCACTTCGGCCCGGCGTCCCTCGCCTCCCTGCACCGAGAGGTCGACTGCTGGCGCAATCTGTACCGGCTCACCGACCCCATAGGCGGCCCCGTGCGGCTGCCGGGCCGGTGCGGGCCGGAGGTCGACGCCGAGCCGTTCAAGGACCCCCTCGCCTACGGCCGCACCGCCGGCCATCCGCTGCCCGCCCCGATCCTCGGCCACTCCGACTACCAGGCCGACCCGGCCTTCGCCGCCGAACGGCAGCGGCTGCTGGCCCGCATCGGTCCCGGGGTGCCGGGCCCCCGCGACTGCTAGGCCGTGTCCCTCGGGTCACGACGACACCCATCACCCCGGCTCAGAAACCGCCCTTGCGGTACTCCGTGGTCCCGGCGGTGGAGGTGGTGGTGACGTTGTAGCGGTCGCCGTCGGCGTCGCGATCACCCTGGTTGTGGTTGTACTGGAACCTGAAGACGTAGGTGCCGGGGTCGACCGTGACGCCCGGCTTCAGTGTCACCACGTAGTCCAGCTCGCCGCTGCTCGACGCGGAGGCCACCGACACCTGGTCCCCGAGGCTGGTCCAGGTGCCGGTGTCGGCCACGCCCCCTGTCTGGGCGATCTTGACGACCACTTTCAGGCTTTTGAGCGCCTTCGTGGTCTGCACGGTGACGGCGCTCTGGTCCCAGTAGGGATTGGAGTCGCCCTCCACGGCGCCGTCGGACCAGAGATAGCTGGTCGACGTCTGCGGCGTCGGGGCCGTCGCCCGGGGCGGGGAGGTTCGTGTCTTCCCCGCCTCGCTGCCGTCGTCCGCCCCGCCGGAGCCGTGGGAGCCGTCGGAGCCGGCGTTCCCGCCGCCCGGGGCGGGGAGATAGACCACCGCCGGACCGTCGTCCCGTTCCTTGTGCGCAGGCGCGGCCGAGGACGCGGACGCGGTCGGTGTACGGCTGTCGGCCGGGGCCTTGTCCTTCGCGGTGTCCTTCTTCTCGGCCGCCGTGGTCACCTTGTTGTCGCCGCCACCGCTGAAGTCGATCTGGGAGACGAGCGCGGTGGCACCCGTGATCACCAGCACCATGGCCGCGGTACCCCCGACGGCGCTCCAGACCCTGCGGCCGGGCAGGAAGCCGCGCAGCGGGGTACGCGTCCTGCGGGCGAACAGGTCGGCGAACGCGCCGTCCGAGCGGCTGGGGCGAACAGGCGTCTGCGGCATGAGACGGGTCCTTTTCAAGGAGATCGGGCCTGACTGGAGGGGCTGTGGCAGGGACGGGTGGGCTGCCACGGCGGCGCGGGGCGGGGCGCGCTACGGGACGTCTTCCGGTGTGAGGGTCATCAGGTCCGACTCCGAGACGTCGGACAGCTCGGCGACGCGGTATGCCTGACGCTCCGTCATCGCCTGGAACAGCTGGCGGGCCGCGCGACCGTTGCCGAATCCGCGCTCCCTGGGCAGCGTGTCGAAGTGGGCCGTCAGGGCTTCCCGCGCGGTCGACGTGAGCTGGTACTGGTGTTGGGCGGCCTGGTGCTCCACGATGCTGACCAGTTCGGCGGAGCCGTAGTCCTCGAAGAGCAGCGTGCGGTTGAAGCGTGAGGCCAGACCGGGGTTGGAGCGGACGAAGACCTCCATCTCCCGCGGGTATCCGGCGACGATCACCACCACGTCGTCGCGGTGGTCCTCCATCAGCTTCAGCAGGGTGGCGATGGCCTCCTGCCCGAAGTCGTTGGTGCCGGCGTACTGGGTGAGGGTGTAGGCCTCGTCGACGAAGAGGACGCCGCCCCGGGCCTGTTCGAAGACGCGCGTGGTCTTCGGACCGGTGTGGCCGACGTACTCGCCGACCAGTGCGGAGCGGTCGGCCTCGACCAGATGGCCGCGGTCGAGGAGGCCGACGGCGGCGAGGATGCGGCCGTAGAGGCGGGCGATGGTGGTCTTGCCGGTGCCGGGGTTGCCGGTGAAGACCAGGTGGCGGCTGAGCGGGGGCGCGGCGAGGCCCATCTCCTCGCGGCGGCGCACGGTCCGCATCAGTTTCACCAGCGAGGACACGTCGTTCTTGACCTTGTCCAGACCTGCCAGTCCGTCGAGTTCGGCCAGCAGGTCCTCCAGGGTGTCCTCGGCGGGGGCCTCGGTCTCCCGCGCCCGGGTCGCCGCGGCAGTGTCGCCGCCCTCGGTGGACGCGAGCGTCTCGGCGCGGGCGGTGGGCAGGGCGGGGTGGGTCACGTCGCGTGAGACGCAGGCGTCGAACACCGGGCGGGCTCCCTTCTCCGCGGCGACGTCCTCCTCCGCGTCCCGGACCACGCAGCCGCGCAGCACGGGCGCGCTGCCGGCCGCCAGGTGGACGGCCGGGAACGCCTCGCCGTCGTGGCCGGCGCCGGCGAAGACGCACTCCTCGAAGGTGCCGCGCGCCTTCTCCCCGACGAACAGGCTGTTCTTGCCGGTGCGGGCCACGGTGACGGCCTTGACCCGTGGTTCGGCCGCTGGGCCCAGGACCAGTCCGGAGCCGGTCGCGTCGCGCACCGTGCAGTCCTCGATGCTCGGGGTCGCTCCTTCGCCGATCACGAGGCCCGCGGTGCCGGTGCCGCTGATCCGGCAGTCCCGCAGTACGGCCGAGGTGCCGGTGCCGCAGGTGATGCCGGCGCGTTCGGGCTGTGTGACGTCGCATTCCTCCAGGACGACCGTGCCGCTGGACTCGGCCTGGATCCCGGTGCGGCCGCGCAGCACGGACAGTCCGCGCACCCGGGCGGCCGCCGCCGAGTCGATCTGGAGGCCGGAGAGTCCGCAGTCGCTGATGCGCACGCCTTCGAGGGTGAGCTCGGCCCGGTCGGTGGCCCGGACGCCGTGTTCCGGGGTGGCGCCGATCCGGCAGTCGGTCAGCGACAGCCGGGAGTCGTCGCAGGCGTGGACGGTGCTGAAACCGCAGTCCGTCACGTCGCTCGACGCCAGGGCCACCTGCGAACGGCCGCCCGCCAGCAGGCCGTTGGCCCGGCTGCCGTGCACCGAGGTGCCCTCCGCGGACAGCCGGGCGTTGCCCCGGGCCACCAGGCACGAGCCGTGCGGCCGGTCCACCCGGCAGTCGACCAGGACGACCGTGCTGTCGTCGTCGGCGCTCACGCCGGCCCCGGAGCCGCCCCGTATCCCCGTGGTCAGGAGCAGGACGTCCCCCGTACCCGAGACGGCGACCCCGTCCGTGCCGGTACGCAGCACCTGGCAGTCGGCGAGGACCACCCCGCCCTCGGCGGCCTCGGGACGCCCCGGACTCCCCTCGGGGCGGCGGGAGCTGCCCAGCACCCGTATGCCTTCCGCGCCGCTCTCCTCCAGCCGGCAGTCCAGCACGGCCACGGACGCCTCGTCCTCCGTCAGCAGCCCGCTGCGGCCGGGACCGGTGATCCGGCAGTCGCGGAGCACGGCCGAGGCCCTGCCCCGCACCCGGACGCCGGATCCGGTGACGTCCCGGACCGTCAGCCCCAGGACGTCCGCCGTCGTGGCGGAGCCCAGGACGACTCCGGTGCCGTCGACGTCCTCGACCAGCGTGTCGGTCAGCTCGGTCCGGCCGGTGGTGTTCGCGTGCACCCCGGCGAGTGCGGCACCGGAGACCCGGCAGTCACGCAGTGCCAGCGAGGCGTCGCCGCCGGCCTCGACCCGGCCGCCGGAGATCTCACAGCCGTCCAGCTCCAGACCGCCGGCCGTCACCAGTACCGCGGGCAGGGCCGGGTCCTGGCCGGTCAGCGCGATCCCGTCGACGCGGACGCGAGCTGCCGTGATCTCCAGGACGGGCCGGCCCGGGTCTGCCGCCAGCAGTCGCACGGCACGGTCCGGCCCTTCTTCCGGCAGCAGGCTGACCGCACGGTCCAGGACCAGCACCTCGACGTAGTCGCCGGGGGCGATGCGGATCTCGTCGCCGTCGGCCGCGGCGCGTACGGCGGCGGTGATGCTGCGGTGGGCGCCGCGGCCCTTGGGGGCGACCCGGTGCACGGCAGGGATGGCGGTGGCTGTCACGGGAGCTCCAATCCCTCGATGGGTGCGTCGGGTTGATCGGCCGGGGGCTGCGGGGCCGGTGGGGGCGGTGGCGCCGCGGGGACGGTGACCGGCTTGGGGAAGGCCCGGCCGGGGGACGGCAGGTGGCCCCCGTTCCGACTGTCCGCCTGACTGATCTGGAAGGCGATGTACCGGGACAGCGCGGACTCGACCCAGTTCATGCCCAGTTCGCCGAGGCCGCCCTTGTGGAAGACCCGGGCGCCGGTGGCCAGGTGCCAGGCGTTGCGGGCCAGACCGGTGGTCACGCCGCTGAACAGCGAGCCCGCGGCACCCCACATGCCGGCCCGCAGCGCGTCCGCGCCCTGGATCTCGTTGCCGTTGACCCCGAACACCGCCGAGCTGATGGCGGTGCTGACGAAGCCGCTGAGGGCGCCGGTGGCGAGGCCCACGGTGTTGGCGTAGGTGGCGTTGCGCCAGCGGGTGGGCTTCTCGGAGGCGGCCCAGTCGGTGACCCAGTCGTCGGTGTTGCCGGCCATCGACTGCTTGGGGTGGCCGCCCCAGTCGCGCGCACCCATGCTGGTCTTGAAGTACCCAAGACCGGTGTGGTTGTACGCGATGTTGAGCCCGCCGCTGAAGGTGCCGCCGACCGCGCCGGACAGCAGCGCCTTGAAGACGTCCTCCGGCTTGATGTTGCCGTTGTTGGTGAGCTCGGTGATCAGCAGGCCCGCGGTGAAGTCGGTGACGAACCCGGTGCTGAACGAGGTCAGGAAGCCGCGGAGCTCGCGCTGCCACATGGGCATCTCGACGGACTCGCCGTTCCTGACCCCCTGGAACAGACCGTGCCACGGGTCCTGGACCTCGCGCAGATAGCCCATGGCCTCGATGTCGGCGCCGCGGTAGTCGAACTCCCGGCCGATGAGCTGCCAGGCCCGGTCGCCGGGCAGGCCGACGTCGCCGCCGACCTTGGGCAGGACCCCTGCGAGGTAGTGGGGGATGACGGCCGGGCCCGACATGCTGAGCCGGCCGAAGGGGTCGGTCCTGTAGACCCGCCCGTCGAAGACGCGCTGCTCCACCAGATGGCCGTTCTGGTACTCCCGCCACTGGCCCCACTGCTTGTCGACCTCGCGGTAGCGGACGGGATCGCCGTCCACCTTGACGCGCTCGCGGAAGAGCTTGCCGAGGTTGTACTCCTTCCAGGCCTCCCGGTCCACGCGGACCGTGCGGGGCGTCTCGAAGTGGCGCGCGGCCTGGTCGAGCAGATCGCGCAGCGTCGTCCCACGCGTGAGGTCGGCCGCGGGCGCCGCGGGCGGGTGCGCGGTCTCGATCTCGTACGCGTACTCGCGCACCCGTCCGCCGTCCCTGCTCCGGACCACCTGGTCGTCGATGAGGTCCCGCCAGCGGCCCTTCGCGACGTCGTCGTACACCCGGACGCCCTCGGAGTGGACCGTGCCGTCGGCGGCGGTCTTCGTCCACTTGTAGGTGCCGTCGGGCTGCCGCACCGCGTCGACCCAGGAGGCGTTGACGTCGGTCGCGTTGCGCTCTCGCACCACGTTGCCGAGCCGGTCGAGGTCGACGAAGGAGTCGTCCCAGGTGCGTGAGTAGAGCGAGCCGCGGTTCTGCTTGCGGATGCCCTCGTCGAGGACGGTGGCGGGGTTGGCGGAGTCGTACGTCTTCCATGTCCAGTCGGTGCGGTAGGGACTGCCGGACGACTCCACGAACACGTCGCCCACCAGATCCCGCCGACCGGTGATGTGCAGCAGCGAGTTCCTGTCGACCCAGACGCCCGCGCGGTCGTTGCGGGCGAGGTCGTGCGGGGTCGGTGCGTCGAAGAGGTACTCGCGTGTCCCGGTGCCCTCGCTGCGCAGCCGGACGCGTTCGACGCCCTCGCCGTCGGTGAAGACGTCCCGCCACCCTCCGACACCGTCGGCGTGCCGCGTGCCGGTCTCGCCGGTCGTCGTGTTCCGCCAGTGCAGCTCGTACGGGGCGCCGTTGCGGTACTCGGGAAGCGGCGCCCAGCGCGTGGCGTCCTCGGCGCTGCGTCCGATCTCGATGACGCTTCCGTCGTCCAGCTTGCGGCTCTCCCGGACGACGCGGCCGAACTGGTCGACGTCGACCCAGTTGGCGGCCGACGGGTTGAGCCGGACACCGGTCACCGTGTTGCCGTCGGCGGCGGTCTGGGTCCAGTGGCTCACGCGGTTCAGGGAGTCGCCCGCGAACAGGTCTCCGAAGAGGTTGTCGAACGGGTTGCGGCCCGCCGCGCCCTTCCACAGGAAGGCGGGCGGACGCATGTCGGCGAACCGCTTGACGAGCAGGCTGCCGCCGTCCGCCAGCGTCTCCAGGCTCTCGATCTGCGCGTTCGCCGGGCCCTGACCGACATACCTGCCGGGGTCGATCCGGGTTCCGGCCGGGGCGTGGCCGGGCAGCAGGGAGTGCTCCTGGTACATCCGGGAGCCGTGCAGTCCGCCGAACGGCCAGGTCTGGCCGCGCCGTTGGGCCACCGTCTCGAGTCCCGTGGCCGGGTCGAGGAAGGTGTCCTTGAAGCCGACGTGGTTCGCGCTCCAGTGCCGAGTGCCGGAGAGCGCCTCCACGCCGTCCTTGTCGAAGCGCTGCCAGGTCCAGTGGCCGTCGGCGCCCTTCTCGGCGCGCACGAGGCCGCCGTCGAGGGCCTTGTGGTAGGTGCGCACGTCGACGTTGTTGAGCAGGCGCCAGGAACCGTCCGGCACGTCGTGGTACGTCCGCTGGTCCGGGTCCCCGATGCGCTCGCCGGACCGGACCCGGTTGCCCGCGTCGTCGAACTCGGTCCAGCGGGCGTGGCCGAAGCGGTCCCGGGCGATGTGCAGGGTGTTGCCGTTCTTGAGGACCTCGCGCTCGAACAGGGTGATCTTGCCGGGCTCCTTGCCGGTCAGCTTGACCTGTCCGGTGGGGGACGTCTCCAGCTTGGCGGTGTCGAAGCGGCCGGTGAACGGCGTGTTGTCGCCGTTGACGCGGACGCCCTTGCCGGTCGCGTGGTCGATGGTCCAGTACGAGCCGGTGGGCTTGCCGCCGCTGCCGCGGATGGCGAAGGTCTCCTCCAGCAGCTTGCCGCCGCTCGCGTCGAAGACGGTCCGCTCCAGTGGCTGGGTGCCCTGCCCGGTGTGGATCAGGGCGATACGGCCGTCGTCGAGCCGCTCCGCGCGCAGGGTCAGGGACGCGTTGCCCGACGTGTCGAGGACCCGGGGCACTCCGTCCGGAGCGCCCGCCTCGAAGCGGAACGCGCCCCGGTCGCCGACGAGTTGGACGTCCCTCAGGGCGAGCGTGCCCTCGGGGCCGTAGTGCCACTTCGTCGCGCCGGCGGCGTCGGCGACGGTGAAGCCGCCGCGCAGGTCGGCCGGGAGGTTCGGGTCGAGACGCGTGACGGTGAACGCGTCGTCGGCCACGTGCGTGCCCACGAAGTGGAAGGAGTCGGGGGTCCAACGGCCCTCGGCGGCGCGTCCGGTGAGCCCGAGCCTGGTCCCGTCCAGCTCGGCGGGGCCACCCGTGACGAACACCTCCCGGTAGAGCGGCTCGCGGTTGGGGCCGAAGCCGGTCGTCAGGTCCGTCGGCGTGTGGGTGACGGTGAAGCGGCTGCCGCCGGGGCCGCCGTGCGGGGTCGGTGTGACGGAGAAGTCGCCGAAGACACGGCTGCCACCGCTCCGCAGGTCCTCCAGACGTGCGGTCAAGGGCAGGTTCTGATACTCCCGCATGACGGTGGCGGCGCCCTGCCGGATGCCCTCGTGGGCCTGCGCGGTCATCTGGCGGAGCTGGTCGTGGAGGAGCTCGGGTCGCAGCCCGGGGAACCTGTTCAACGAGTCGGTGGCGTCGCCCGCGAGCTGCCGCACGCGCAGGAGGTCCAGGTTGTGCAGGGCGGGGGAGTCGGGTGCGGCATGCAGGAACTCCATGGCGCCGGAGATGGACGACAGGTCCACCGCTGCCGCTCCCTCGGCCAGGGGCCGTATGCCCGACGCCTCGTCGAGGGTGCGCTCGAAGAGTTCCGAGATGTCGGTGAGCCCCTCGTCCAGGAGGTCTTCCTCCGGGATGGAGGTGAGCGGGAAACGCTCGGCCAGCGGGTCGACCAACCGGGTCGGCTGTGCGTCGCGCGCGCCCTCCGTGAACCGCAGGAAGCCCGAGCCGTCATGGGCCGGCAGGTCGCGGAAGACGAGGGCCCCGGTCCGGTCGAAGTGGAAGCGGCTGCCGGTGACGGTGTCGGTGAGGGTGAAGCCACCGGGCAGCCGCCCGGCGAGCGCGCCCTCCGGCGCGGTGACCCGCAGCGACCTGACGGAACTGTCGGGACCGAGCAGATCGACCTGCGTGAACCCGCCCGCCTCGTTGTGGGTCGCCGAGACCCGCAGGCCGGAGGGGAGTCCCTCACCGGTGAGCACGGCCTCACGGCCCAGGAAGGAGCCGTCCTGGGCGAAGGTCCACGTCGTGTTCCCGGTCGGGTCGGTGAGGGCGAACCCGCCGTCCGGAATCCGTTCGACCGTGAAGTCCGCGCCACGGACCGTTCCGTCCGCCGCCGGGGCACGGTCGAGGAGTTCGAGGCGGAACGAGCCCGGTTCCGTGTCGGTGGACGGTACGCGCAGCATCCGTATCTCAAGATCGGCGAGGTCGTCCGCGCCGGTCAGCCGGATCCCGGGCGTCCGTTCCAGGAGCCCGGTCCAGTGCTCGTCCAGGGCTCGCCAGGCCGCGCGGAGGTCGAGGTCGGGCGCGTCGCCCGCGCTCAGCCGGGTGAGCCACTGGTCGCCGTGCTCTCCCAGGGCGTCGGACAGGCGCAGGGCGGCGGCACCGTCCGGGCCGGGCAGGTGCGGAGCGGCGCCGAGGGACAGGCCGGTGACGTCCGGCATCGGACGCACGCCGCCCGATGCCTCGTCCAGGGTGCGCCGGAAGTGCCCGGCGAGGTCGTCCAGGCCCGAGGAGCCGCCCAGGTCGTCGAGCCGGACGGGCGGGACGTCGGACGCGCCCTCCGTGAACCGGAGGTATCCGGAGCCGTCTCGGGCCGGCAGGTCGCGGAAGGCGAGACGGAGGTCGGCGTCGTAGTGGAAGCGGCTGCCCGTGACGTTGTCGGTCAGGGTGAAGCCGCCCGGCAGACGGTCCTGGAGCGTCCGGTCGATGGTGGTGAGTGGGAAGGAGTCGGTGACTTCGCGGGGACCGACCAGCCCCACGATCCTGGAGGTGACGCCGTCCGTCGTGGTCGTGGCCGTGTTCCTGAACCACAGCCCGGACGGCAGCCCCAGGTCGTGGGCGGCGAGCGCCGTCTCCCGGGCGAGGAACTCGCCCCCGGCGCCGAACTCCCAGCGGGTGGTGCCGGCTGGGTCGGTGAGGCGGAACGCGCCGCTGTCCATGCGTTCCACCGTGAACCGCGGCCGCGGTCCCGCCCCGTGAGGCGCCGGGACGGCCCGCGTGACGTCCAGCCGGACCGTACCGGGCACGCCGTCGGCGGCGTTGCCTCCGACGATCCGGAACTCCAGCCCGGCCAGGTCGCCCGCGCCGGACAGCGGTACGTCCTGGAACTCGGTCAGGCGTACGAGGGGCAGGTCGGCGGGCAGCGCGATGTCCGCCGCACGCGTGACGGCCGGTGGGCGGGCACCGGTCAGCTCGATCCCGGGCAGGTCGGACGCGGCGCCATCCAGGGGGGTGTGCTCGGGGAGGGAGTACAGCGGGAACCGCTCGGCCAGGGGGCGGCCGAAGTCGTCGACGGCCGTCAGCGGGCCGACGCTCGGGTCCGGCAGGGTCGTTCCCACCGTTTCCGGCGCGGTCGTCCCGGCCGCGTCCACCCGTACCGGCGGGACGTCCGCTGGGGCGTCCACGAACCGGCCCGCGCGGTCGAAGACGAACCGGTCGCCGCTCGCCAGGTCGGTCACCGCGAAGCCCCCGGCCGGCAGCCGCCCGGCCGCGTCCCCGCCCGGCAGCCGTACGACGGAGAAGGCCCCGTCGCCGCCCAGCCCCGGGGCCGTCAACCGGAGAGTCGGCACCATCTCACGGCCCGGCCCTCGGGTGAACGTCGTGACCAGCCGTGCGTCGGTCAGTGCACCGCCGGTGTGGCCGGAAAGCCGCAGTTCCTCGGACAGTGGTGTGCCGTCGAGGTCGAACCGGGCGATCCAGGCCCCGTCCGGTGTCCCCACCTTCACACCGGTGACCACGCCGAGCGCGCCCCTGACCGGGTCGACCACCGCACCGGTACCGGACGGCGGCACCCCGTCCGGACCGACCCACCGGGGCAGCGCGTCCGGACCCGGTGCGGCCTCGAACCGCAGGAAGCCGTCCGTCCCAGGAACCCGGTAGTCGCGGAACCGGAGAACCTCGTCCGCGCCGAACACCAGGCGCGCACCGCCCGCCTCGTCGGTGAGCGTGAACCCGCCCCCGCCCAGCGGAGCCCACTCCCATTCCGTCCGCAGGTGCGACGTCCCTGCGACTTGCTCCGGACGCAGAAGCACCGTCTCGGTGCGGGGCGCGGGAGCGTCGAAGCGGTCCAGCCGGGTCACGTTCGTCGTGAACGTGTCGCCTGCGCGGAGGCTGCCGGCGAGCTCGTCAACGGTCCCTCGGAGCGCACCGTCCGCGGGAAGGATGTCGGCGAACACGATCACCTGGGCCTTGTCACCGAACTCGCCGGCCAGTTCGTGCGCGAAGTGACCGTCCCGCACCAGCACCTGGTTGATCTTGATCTGGGTGTTGACCGGGAACGTGACCTCCGCCTCGGCCGGGTTCTCCGACCCCAGCACCCGGCCCGGATGACCCTGCTCCGGCACGTCGAACTTCCAGATCACGGCCTTGGAGTTGACGAAGTTGTGCGTGGTGGCACTGCCCGTAGTCGTGGACATGATCCCCGGCCAGGAGATGGTCCTCCCGACGTCGTGGTACCCGCCTCCCGGGTAGTGCGCCGGATCCAGGATCCCGTCGAACGACGCGAAGATCTGCCGGCTGTCGCCGCGCACCACGGCGTTGCCCGGGATCGCCGGGGACGGGAAGTCGTCCCACGCCCGATGGATGGACTTGATGCTGTCATGCCACCGGTGCAGGTCCTGCAAGTCCCAGGACTCCGTGACCTCCCGTGACGCGTACCCGCGTTCCGTGGCCACCCGCTTCCAGTTCTCCAGAACGTCGGCGGCCCGCTCCGAGAAGTCGAAACCCACATGTCGTACCTGCGCAGCCGTGTACCCGGCCTCCTCGAACGCTGCCAGCAGCGGATTGATCGACCGGTACCCCGAACTCAGGTACTTCCCGCCCTCCTGCAGATCCGCCTTCTTCAGCTGCTCGGCCGCCCTCTTCAGCTGTTCCGCCTCGAACACCTGGCGGGAGGCGGCGGCGTTGTCGAGGGTCGCCCACGCGCGATCGCTGGCGGAGACCAGCGAGACGGAGCCATCGTCGGTGTTCCTGATCTTGTAGCGTCCGAAGGTCGCCTTACCGTCGATGACCCAGTGCGAGGTGTCCCCGCCCGGTGCGTGCCGGACCACGGGGGTCCCGGCATCCAGCCCCGACCCCAACCCGTGCGTGCCCACGGAGGGCGGTGGAACCGGTGCCGTTCCCCCGATTCCCTTGCCGAGCGGCGGAACAGGGGGAGCGGAAGGAGCATGCGGAGCCGGGCGAACGGACGGCACGGCGGGAGGCCGCGGTGGTGCGCCGATGTGCAGAGGGCCGGCGTTCACGCCGTCGAGGCCGTGCGGTTCGACGAAGACGGGCTTCACCTCGACGTCCGCCTTGAACGTGTCCGACAGACGGAGCTTGCCGGCGGCCTCGTCGAGACCACTGAGCGGGCCGGCCGACAGCGCGTCACCGAGCCCGGAGGAGGCCCCCGCCCTAGGGTACGGACCCTCCAGATAGCTCTTGGGAATGGTGCCCTTGATCAGCCATTCCTGGTCACGGGTGGTGTTGAGCAGGACCCGGACATCCGCGACGAACTTGTTGGACTTGGCCGGATTGACGTCGTGGCTCTTGAGGAAGTTCAGGACGTCCTGCCGGGAGCTGTTCCCGCTGAGCGCGGAGGTGAAGTCCAGGCGTTTTCCTATGGTCCTCTCGATCTGGTCGGCGATCAGCCGCTGGAGGTCCTTGGCGGGGAGAATCCCCACGTCCGGCAGTCGTCCGGCCTTGATGTCCACGCCCAGCTTGTAGGCGTCGAGGGTGAACTCCATGTCGCCGTAGGTCTTGTGGTTGCCGATCTCGGCGAAGGAGGTGAACGGGCTGTTGCTCTTCCGCGTGGCGTTCTCCGCGCCGGCGACATGCTGGAACGCGGTCGTCCTTCCCTCCGGGTTGGCGGGGATCATGCCGACGTCCGGATCGAAGTACGACTTGCGCAGCCCCTTGAGGTCCTGCTGGACCATGTGGAAGTCGTCCTGCCGGACGAGCTTGACGCCGCGCAGGTCCTCAAGGTCGACGTTGGACATGTAGAAGTCGTCCGACTTGAGGACCGGCTTCGGCAGCTCCACCGGAGGCAGCCCGGAGCCCGAGGCGCGGCCCGCCGATTCCAGTGTGTTCGTGGCGGCGGTGAGCGGTGTGCTCGGCGCGGCCGGTATGTGCTGGAGGGAGTCGGCCGTCGGATACGGGCCCTTCAGGTAGTTCGCGGGGATGGTGCCCTTGATCAGCCAGGTGTTGTCCCGGCGCACCTGCAACAGAGTCTTGATGTCGGCGGTGACCTTGGTGGCCATCCCCTTGGTGACGCCGTTCCTGGCCAGGAACTCCTGGATCTCCTTGTTTCCGGTCGTGTGGGTGAACGTCGACGGGACGTCCAGGTCGAGCACTCCGGTCTTGATCCGGATCTCTTCGAGAATCTCGTGCTGCACCTTGGTGGTGGAGAGGATCTCGATGTTCCTGACGTTCTCGACCCCGGCGTCGATGTCGTTCCGCAGGGCGATCAGATCGAGTCCGATCTCATGGTTTCCGTAACTCTTGACGATGCTGCCGGGCGGGGAAAAGGCCGTGAACGGGCTGTCCGCCTTGGACGCCTTGGCGTTGGCCGTCGACACCGCCTGGAGCGGTGTGATGGTGCCGTCGATCTTGACCGGCACGAGACCCTCGGCGGTCAGACGGGTCTTCATGCCGGATTTGAGGCTGGACGTCGCGAAGTCCATGTCCTGCCGCACCAGCCAGTGGACCTGCGGCACGACCGGTACGTCCACCCGCACCTGATCGACGCCGTGGACCGTCGAGGGGCCCGCCGGCATCTCCGGGCGCACGGGGACGTCGACGCGCAGGGGCGCGCCGTCCGGGCCGAACCTGGTGAGGATGCCGTCGGCGCCGGTGACGGTGAAGTGGCCGTCGACCATCTCCACCCTGACGTCCGGGACGATCCCGGCGTCCGTTCTGAGTACGTAGGTGATCCGCTCCCCGGGCTCCATCGTGATCCACTGCCCGGTGGGCCGTGCCAGGTCGTCCAGCAGCCGGAGTTCGCCGGTGGGCAGGTGCGCTCCCGGACCGTCCAGGCGGGCCATCATCACCGTGATGTTCTGGTGGACGGTGTCCAGGTTCCTGCCGAGCCGGTCGAATTCGAGCCGCGCGTGGTTGAACTTCAATTCGGCCGCGCTCACGTCCAGTTCGGCCTCGGCGCGGTGCAGGGGCGACACGTGGGGCAGGTCGGCGACCTGGGCGAGCTTCTGGCCGGCCGTGTCGAGGTCGAGGGCGGCGTTCTGCGCCCTGACCCAGGCCTGGAAGCGGTCGGCGCCGGTCTTGCCGACGGCACCGCCGGTGATGATCTCGCGCAGGGTGAGCGGGGGGAACCCGGTCTGTTCGGCGGTCCTCCCGGGGGCGAAGCCGGGCTTCAGCGGCCCGAGCCCCAGCAACTCCCGTGCGCGGCCCACGTCGCCGGGGGCGTCCGGGAACAGCCGGGTCAGGTCGTCGAGCTTGATGCCGAGGCGCGAGTCCGCTCCGGTGAACTGGCCGACCAACTGGCCCGCGCCCAGTTCGTCCGGGTCCATGACGCGGATCGTCACGTCGCCCTTCAGCCCGACATGGACGGTCATCGGGTCGGTCGTGCCGATGCGCAGGATCACCCCGTCCGGTACGACGCCGACCAGGTCGATCTCACCGTCGAGGACCTCGCGCACCTGGACGGTGGTCAGACCGCCGAACTTGCCGTCGATACTGAAGGGCGCCAGCTCCGCCAACTCGTCCATGGGCTTCAGCAGTCCGGCCTCGGTGCGGTCCAGGCCCGCGAAGGCGTCCAGGTCCCGCAGCCGGGCGACCGCGCTCTGCGGCCGCTCCAGCAGAGGGGACCGGACGGCGGCGCCGGTCCCGGCCAACGCGTCGAGGTCGTCCAGGGCGTCGAGGGCGTTGCGGAACCGCGGGGACAGCAGTCCACCGGCACCCAGGTCAGCCACATCGATGCCGCCGTCCCGCAGCAGGGGGCCGGAGCGGGAGCCGAGGGCGTCCAGGTCCCTGAAGGCGACGGGCTCCATCAGGTCGTCGAGCGTGCGGGAGAACCGGCCCGAGGGGATCTCGGGGACGCGGGACAGGGAACTCGCGCCCGTCGAGCGCGGCAGCGCGGTCGGCGGGGGGATGAACTCCGTCAGCTCGTCGAGCGCGTCGTCCCAGGCCCGGGTGCCGGGCACGACCAGCTTGCCGCGGTCCCCGACCGGCCTCGCGGCGTCGGGGGTACGCAGCCCTCGGCCGGTCCCGGCGGCCAGGTCGCCGGCGGAGCCCGCAGTCCTGCCGAGGGCACCGCCGATGGAGGGCCTCCTGAGCAGGCCGCGCTCGAGGATGCCCATGCGCCAGGCGCCCCGGAAGCCGAACTTGGCGAGCTCGGAGTAGCGCAGCGGCAGCAGCGCCGACAGCACGAAGTCGAAGGCCCGGCCCAGGTTGGTGATCGCGTAGACGCCCAGCCGTCGGCCCATGCCTCCGCCGACGAACGCGGTGGCCATGAAGAAGTCGCGGCGCAGCGCGAACCGCCCCCACTGCCACGTGCTCCTGGCCAGGCCGCCGGCCATCCGCATGGCGCTCGCGAAGGCCCGGGGCGTGCCGGCGAGGAGGCCGGGCAGCCGGGACATGCCGGTGACGAACATACGGCCGCCGGCCTGGAACAGCTTCGCCATCCCCTGGCCGGTCAGGGCGGCCAGCGTCCGGGGCGCCATCATCAGCCTGCCGCCCCGCATCACGAGACGGCCTCCCGCGGAGAGGGCTCTGCCGGCGCCCCTCAGGCCGACGTTGGCGCCCGACTTGAGCATGCGCAGCAGTCCGCCGGCCGTGGTGAGGCCCTTCGTCGACGGGAAGAGCACGCCGAGGAAGGCGAGGCCGAGGCCGACGCCGTTGAGCTTGCCCTGGCTGTAGTCCACCAGCGCCTTGCCGAAGAGGACAGCGCTCATCCCGAACGCCAGCAGCCCCAGCGGGCCGCCGACGATCATCGCCGCGATCGAGACCACGATCGTGACGATCTCCAGTGCCTTCCAGAGCCCCTCGACGAGCCGCTGCTTGAAGTTCTTCTTCGGTGGGGCGATGGGCGAGGAGACCATGTCGGCCGCCGTCCGAAGGGCGTCCTCCAGGATCTTGGCCTCGCCGGTGATGAAGTCGACCTCGGCCTCGATGTCGTTCTTCGCGGCGGTGAGTGCCGCGGGGGGCGGGGCGTTCTTCCCCACGAGACCGGCCGGGGGGATCGCCACCGCGCCGCCTCGGGCCGCGGCGTTCTCCGCCCTGCCCTGGGCGTCCCGCAGTGCGTTCGCGTATCTGGCCGTGGCCGAGGCCGCGAGGTCGAAGGCGCTGTGGGCGTTCGCCATGAACTTCTTGAGCGACTGCTTCACATAGGTGCGCAGGGCGTCCGCCGTCTTCCCCTCGAAGCCGCCGTCCGACGCGGTGCGCAGCATGTCGTCGAGCCCGGCGTCGACATCGGCTGCCAGATCCCGAAGCAGGCGGAAATCCCGTGTGAAGCCGTCGAGGACACGAGGGTTCCCGGCGACGGGATTTCCGCCGTACCCCACGTGATTCCAGTCGCCAGGGCTGGCCACAAGGTCCTCCAAGATGTCCACGGCGCAAGGGTCGGCCCTTTGCATGCGGATGACTTCCTGGTGACGTGCTCAAGGGGATCAGCGGTTCAATGAAGTGACCGAAACCACATACCTGCTGGTCAGTAAGGTGTCGGCCGAAATTCCTTTGAACCTTTCGGGTCCGTCTCTGCGTCTACAGATCGAACACGACGCCACCGCTTGTTCGGCATCACGAACATTGCTGACCCGTCAGCCCGAATGCCGGAAGAAAGGACGGGAAAACGTGACCCGCATTTCGATCGACTACGATCTGATGTACACGCTCGCCCGCCACATCTGGCATCTCCGGGATGAAATGGATATCCCCGCGGGCGTGAAGCACAGCTTCGAAGCCGGTGACATCGGGCCTCGCCGGGAGACGGCCGAGGAACTGGCGAACTTCTCCACCACCTGGCAGAAGGCGTTCACCGAGGGCTGGCAGGTCATGACCGACCTGGGCAACCTCCTCGACGAGATCGGCAAGGCGTTCTACGACTCCGACGCGCAGATCGCGGTCGGCGCCGCGTCGATGGCGGCGGCCTACCAGCGGCAGAACATCAAGGCGGAGAACGAGGCCTACAAGCAGCGGCAGGACGCCATGTACAAACAGGCCGAGGCAGCGAACCTGGAGCGGCGGCACCGGCCCGGGCAGCTCTATCTGGAGCGACAGCAGCAGGAGTTGGAGAAGAGGCGGGCGGCTCTGCGGAAGGAGCAGGACGCCCAGGCGAAGCGCCAGGAAGCCCTTACCAAGCAGCAGAACGAGCTCCAGAAGCGGCAGGAGCCTCTGCGGCAGCGCCAGGACGAACTCGACCGGCGTCAACAGGAGCTGTGGCGGCGGCAGAAGGCCGAGCGTGCGGAACTGGAGGCAGGCTTCACGGCGAAGCAGGACGCCCTGGACAAGGAACGGGCGGCGCTCACCGCGGGGCAACCTTCCCGCGAGCAGATGGACGAGCTGCGGCGCGAACAACAGGACCTCTGGCAGGAGCAGGAGACCGAGCAGAAGGCCCTGGAAAGCAAGCAGGCGACGGAGCAGAGCGACCTGAACCGGGAGCGGGACGCCTTGCGGAAGGAACAGGACGCCTTCGCCCCCGAATGGGACGAGCTGGACAAGAAGCAGCACGACCTGTGGAAGGACCAGGCCGCGACCGAAGAGGCGCAGAAGCAGCTCGACAAGGACCAGGAACCGCTGACGAAGCGGGCCGAGGAGATGCAGAAGGCCTACGCCAAGGAGCAGGAGGAGGTGGCGAAGAAGCCGGCCTGGACCCCGGAGAGCGGCGAGCCCAACCCGCTGCACATGAACCGCGAACTCGGCCCGCAGGGGCCGGCGGAGACCCCACCGCCCGCCGTACCCACCACCTACGAGCGGGACGACGGCAACGGCCACACGAAGATCGAGTACAAGCTGAACGCCGACGGTGAGATCGAGGTCGACAAGAACGGCAACCCGGTCGAGACGACGACGACGATCACCAACAAGAACGGGCTGACGTACACCGAGACCTACCGATCACTCGCCCGTGAGGGCGACTCCGTGACGACTACCCAGGGCGCCGACGGCAAGGTCACCAAGGTCTACGTGGACGCGAACGACGAGTTCTACGGCAAGGGGTTCCAGAGGCGGTACGTCACCGACGAGAAGGGCAACACCCTCCAGGTCTGGCTCAAGGCGCCCGACGGTGACTGGACCCTGCAGACCGAGGCCAAACCGGCGGAGGGCTCGGAGGGGTCGGACAACCCCGATGCGGACGCGGCCGCCGTCGGGCAGGCGCCGCTCGAGTACCTGGAGCGGCCGCCCGCCTACCTGACCGTGGACAAGCCGATGGTCGACGCGACCGGGAAACCTGCCGACGGCACCTTCTCGCCAGGGAAGACGATCTCCAACCTGCCCGGCGACGCCACGCGTACCGACTACACCAACCCGGACGGCTCCGGCCTGCACGTCGTCACCGCGGGCATCAGCCGCTATGTCGCCGACGACAAGGGCGAGATCCAGGAAGTCTGGCAGAAGAACCGGTACGGCGACTGGTACCTCAAGGACTCCATCACCCAGCACGAGCGCTACGGCGACGAACCCCCTCTGGGCATGATCGGCGAGAACTGGCGCTGATCTCTCCCAGCCAGGGCCGGACAGCCTCCGGCCCACCCCCTGAGCTCCCTGCGGGCGCCCACCCCCTGGCGCCCGCAGGGTCCCCGGGGCCCGCGGTCGCGGGCCCGGCGGTTCCACCACCCAGGTGCCCATCCGGTCGCGACCGGGCGCGCCGCAACAGAAAGAGGCCCCCATGGCCAAGACCCACGTCGACGACGAGCAGGTCAACGCGACAGCCGCCAAGCTCAACAACGCCGTCAGCTCCACGCTGGTGCCCCAGCTGTCGGACCTCCAGCGGGAGGTCGAGGCGCTGCTCGGCGACGGCCTGGTACTGGCGCAGACCAGCCCCAAGCTGCGCGAGTCCTACGCGAACTTCAACACCTCGGTGACCCAGGCGGTGAACAACATCACCGAGTTCGCCAAGCAGTTCCAGCAGATCGCCCACTCCGTGAGCGACCTGGACGGCCAGATCGCCGGCGGCATCCCCGCCTGATGCTCAACAAGTGAGATCAAACAAGGGCGAATGGGGCATAGCCCCCATTCGCCCTGATCGTATGCGTAGGTCGAACGTCACGTTCACCTAAAGAGGGTTGAAGCTCGCGGAAACCTCCATAGACTCACCGCCATAAAGGGAGTTTCCGCTTCCGCTTGTGATGGCGGCGTCATCCGAACTCCCGTAATCACCCCGCTCAGTACCCGCCGCGCCCGCGGCGCCCGAACGGACCGGCTCATGACCCGACGCCGGTTCCGGGGGAGGCACCACATGAGTACGCCCACCACCTGTCAAGACGCCGAGAGCTCACACAGACGCCCGGGGAGCGCTCCCACGAGCGACGCGTCCTTCCGTGAGCTCTTCGAACGGCACCACGGTCCCTTGTTGCGCTACGTCTCCCGTCTGCTGGGCGGCGACCGGCAGCGTGCCGAGGACTTCGTCCAGGAGACCCTGCTGCGCGCGTGGCTGAGCAGCGCGGACCAGCCGCCGGACTGGTCGCCCTGCCGGACCTGGCTGTTCCGCGTGGCGCACAACCTGGTGGTGGACTGGACGCGACGCGAGCAGACCCGCCCCGAGTGCCACCAGGAGCTGCTGGAGTCGCACGCCGAGCCCGTCGACCCGATCGGCCAGGCGGTGCACCGCCGCTTCCTCGTGCACGCCCTCTCCCGCCTGTCCCTGCCGCACCGCGAGGTGCTCTTCTACGTCTACGTGCTGGGCTGGACCGGCCCGGATGCCGCGGACGCCCTGTCCATCCCTCCGGGCACGGTCAAGTCGCGCACGCATCACGCGCTGCGCGAGCTGCGCCGACGCCATCCCGAGGACGCGCTGGTGGCCGCATGACGCCCGCTCCGGCCCAGGGCCACCAGATCTCCCTGGCCAAGCCCGACTCGTCGCTGGTGACGGCGCTGCTCGTCACCGTCGCCGTGCTCCTGGTGCTGTTCCTGCTCCTCCGGCACGTCGTGCGCAAGCAGGGCGGCTGGCGCCGCTTCCGGCGGGGCGTCGCCCGTGAACTCGCCCTGACCGGCCGGGCCTTCGGGGAGCCGCTGCGCGCCTTCCGGCGCCACCGACGCGGGGTACGGGCGCTGTCCCGCCACCTGTGTGACCCCCGGTCCGGTCTGCTCGTACGCCGACTGCTGGACGCGGCCGCGGCGGCGCTCGGCGATGTGCCCGGAGCCTTCGCCTACGGCCTGCGGACGGAGCCCGGCTGGGCCGCCGTCCAGATCGCGGCCCGCAGGCTGCCCGGCCCGCCCGCCCCGTGGGAGATCGAGGACGAGCTCGGCGGGCAGTCCTGGTGTCTGAGCCTGGACGACGAGGAGTCGTTGCCGGAAGCCGCACCCCGCGCGGGCGCCCGGGTGCGGCCACTGCCGGTCGCCGTCGGCATGGCGGACGACCTGTGTGTCCACCTCGACCTGGCCGCCGGGCCCCGGATGATCACCGTCGAGGGCGATGCCGCCACGCGCTCCCGGCTGCTCCAGGCCATGGCCGCTCAGCTGGACCGGCCGGGCAGCGGAGCCTCGGTCACCGTGACGGACGGCGTCCACCCGCACTACCACGGGGAGCCGCTCGACTCCGTGCTGCGCCGACTGGAGGACACGCCCTCCCCGGCGACGGGGGAGGAGGCCGCCACCTCGGCGATCACGGTCGTGGTCTGCGCCTCTCCCACCCGGGAACAGGCCCGGCGGCTGAGCGCGCTCGCCGCCACCGGCACCGTCGTCTGTCTCGCCGACGGCCCGGCGGCAGGGCACAGCTGGGCGCTGCGCGTCACTGGCCGCGGCCGGGTGACCGCCCCGGAACTCGACCTGTACGCGGACTCGGCCCCGCTGGTCAGGGCCGTCGCCGCAGCCGTACGGGCCGACCGGCGCCGCGCTCGCCGAGCGCCGGCGCGGCAGGCGCCGATCGAGTCGGCCGTCGAGCCGCGCACGGAACCGGAGCAGCGGGCCTCCGGGACGGGCGAGCCACCCGACAGCTCCGCGCTGTCCGAGCTCGCCGAGGAAGTCAGGTCCCCGGCCACCGCTCCGGCCCGGACCGTCGCCGGTTCCGACCTCCTGTCCGAACCGGCCACCGCCCGGTCCCGTTCCGCCGAGGCGTCGTCCACCGGCGGGGAGTGACCCTCCCGTCAGGCTCCGCCGCGGTGCGCAGACCGCCGCCGCGGTCCGGCACCGCAACCTGCCCGTCCGCGAACCACCCCCCGAAGGGGAGACATGAAACTCCTCATCACCACCGTCGTCGACGGCGATCCCGCATGCCGTCAGGACGTCGTGCTGAGCGCCGATGCCGCCACCCCCGTGCGCGACATCGCCGAGCACCTGGCCCGGCTGCGCGCCGACGACCCGGCATCGACGCCGGACCGGGCGCCCGTCTGCTACCTGGGCGACGACCCGCTGCCCCCCGCGGCCCCCTTGGCACGAACCCCCGTGATGGACGGCAGCGTCATCGGCCTCGGCATGCCCGTCCCCCGGTCCTGCGCGCAGTACGGACCCCAGCGCTCCGCCATGCCGCAACCCCAGCGGGTGGACCACTCGCCGGTGGTGGAACTCCAGGTCGTGGGCGGTCCGGACGCGGGGCGGGTGTACGCGCTCGGCGTCGGCACCCACGGCATCGGCCCACTGGAGGGCTCCGCCGTACCGCTCCAGGGCCGTGGCCTTCCGTCCGAGGGCATACGGATCTCCGTGCGCCCCGACGGATCCGCCATCGTCGAGCTGCCGCAGGACACCGGCGCGCGTCTGTCCGTACCGGAACCGCCGGAGCACCGGGGCAGACCGAACGTCGTCCTGCTCCCCCTCGCGGAGCAGGACGAGGAGGACACCCAGGACGAGTCGGAGGAAGAGGCCACCGGGGCCGGGGCCCTCCCCGACGGTTGGGTGCCCTGGCCGCTCGGCGGTGAGCTCGCCCTCGGCGCGTACCTGCTGCGGCTGACCGAGCCGACGCCGCGGGACGCCGCGGTGGTGCCGTCCGAGGGCGGCGGCGGACTGGACTACAACCGGCCGCCGCGCATCCTGCCGCACCTCGAACCGGAGCGCTTCCGCCTCCCCGCACCGCCGGAGCCGCCCAACCGCAGGCCCATTCCGTTCATGGTCGCGTTCGCCCCCATGCTCATGGGCCTCGGCATGGTGCTCTTCATGCATTCGTACTACTACCTGCTCTTCATGTTCATGTCGCCGATGCTGATGGCGGCGAACCATGTCAGCGGGCGTCGTACGGCCCGCAAGGACTTCGAGGAGAAGTCCCGCACCTATCGGCTGCGCCGGGCCTCGCTGGAGGAGGACGTCCGGCAGAAGGTCGTCACCGAGCAGCGGCTGCGCACCGAGAGCGCGCCCGACCCGGCGATGGCGGGGCTGTGGGCCGTCGGCCCGGGCCGACGGCTGTGGGAGCGCCGACGCGGCGACCCCGACCACCTGGCCCTGCGCATCGGTACCGCCAGCCAGTCGTCCCTGCTCGGCATCGAGGACGCGGCGCGCGAGGACAACCACACCTCCGTGCACTGGACCATCCCGGACGCGCCCGTCAGCGTCGACCTCGAACACTGCGGAGTGGTGGGGCTGGCCGGTGAGACCGGCCCGGTGCAGGCGCTGGCCCGCTGGATGACGGCCCAGGCCGCCGTTCTGCACACCCCACGCGATCTGCGGATCGTCGTCCTCACCGACAAGACGTCCGAGGAGTCCTGGGCCTGGGCCCGCTGGCTGCCGCACTCCCGCGACGGTCTGCCCGGATCCCGCGGCGGCGCCGTCACCCTCATCGGCAACGACCCGGAGACGGTGGCCAACCGGGTCGCCGAGCTGGTGTCCACCCTGCGCACCCGGCAGCGGGCCGCGGAGTCGACCATGAGCAAGGCGCTGCTCAGCGAGCCGGACGTGCTGGTCGTCATGGACGGCGCCCGACGTCTGCGTGACGTCCCCGGTGTCGTGTCCATCCTCAAGGAAGGCCCGTCCGTACGGATCTTCCCGCTCTGCCTGGACCACGAGGAGCGGCTCCTGCCAGAGGAGTGCACCGCGGTGGTCCGCCACGAGAACCACCGGCTCACCCTGCGCCGCACCGGCCTGCCCGCCATCGGGGACATCCGCCCCGACCTGGTCGAACCGGCCTGGTGCGAGCGCCTGGCGCGGGGCATCGCCCCGATCCACGACGTCACCCCCGACGCCTCGGAGGGCCTGCCCGACCGGGTCGGCCTGCTCGACCTGCTGGGCCTGCCGGAACCGACCGGTGAGGCCGTCGCGGCGCGCTGGGCCGGACGCCCCGCGTCCACCGAGGTGCTGCTCGGCGCGGGCTACGACGGCCCGGCCGCCTTCGACCTGGTCAAGGACGGACCACACGGT
Organism: Streptomyces sp. MA5143a; assembly: GCF_900290235.1. Lineage (GTDB taxonomy): Bacteria > Actinomycetota > Actinomycetes > Streptomycetales > Streptomycetaceae > Streptomyces. The sequence continues at coordinate 10,634 of NZ_OLMK01000087.1, read as the reverse complement.
CTCGTCGCGGGCACCACCGGATCCGGCAAGTCGGAACTGCTCCAGACCCTCGTGGCCTCCCTCGCCGCCGTCAACCGGCCCGACGAGCTGACCTTCGTCCTGGTCGACTACAAGGGCGGCAGCGCCTTCAAGGACTGTGTGCGGCTGCCGCACACCCTCGGCATGGTGACCGACCTCGACAGCCACCTCGTGCAGCGGGCGCTCACCTCGCTGTCGGCCGAGCTGGTGCGCCGCGAGCACATCCTGGCGGCCGTCGGCGCGAAGGACCTGCCCGAGTACCAGACCCTGCGCCGCCGGGACCCCGGACTGGAGCCGGTGCCCCGGCTCGTCATCGTCATCGACGAGTTCGCCACCCTCTACCGGGAGATCCCCGACTTCATCCCGGGCCTGGTGAGCATCGCCCAGCGCGGCCGCTCCCTGGGCATCCATCTGATCCTTGCCACACAGCGTCCCGCCGGAGTGGTGAACGCCGACATCCGTGCCAACACCAACCTGCGGATCGCCCTGCGGGTCACCGACGCCACCGAGAGCCAGGACGTCATCGACACCAAGGACGCCGTCAGCATCTCCCCGAGCACCCCCGGCCGTGCTCTGGCCCGCCTCGGGCACGGCACGGTCGTCCCGTTCCAGACCGCGTACTCCGGGGCCGTACGGCCGGGAGCGGCGCCCGTCCGGCAACCGCGGCCGGCGACCGGGGCCGAGGCACCCCGGATCTGGGGCACCGCACTGCCCTGGCAGCGCCTCGGCCGCGCGGTCGGCCTGCCGAGCACCGAAGCCGAGCCCACCACTTCCGCCGTGGACGACGACGTCCCCACCGACCTCAACGCGTTCGTGGAAGCGGTGCGCGAGGCGGCGGAGCTCACCGGCTGCGCCCCGCAGCCCAGCCCGTGGCTGCCCCCGCTCGGCCAGTCCGTGCTGGTCGACGACCTGCCACGGCCCGAGCCGACCGGCGACGCCCGCCCGGCCCCGGTGCCCTGGGCCCTGTCGGACCTGCCCGGCGCCCAGGCGCAGGAGCCGGTGCGGCTGGACCTCGCCACCTTCGGCCACCTGTACGTCATCGGCATCCCGCGCTCGGGCCGGTCGCAGGTGCTGCGGACGATGGCCGGCGCGCTGGCCCGCGCCCACACCGCCGCGGACGTGCATCTGTACGGCGTCGACTTCGCGGGCGGCGCGCTGTCGGCCCTGGGTGTGCTGCCGCACTGCGGCGCGGTCGTACCGCGCGGCGACACCGAGCGGCTGGACCGCCTGTTCGCCCGGCTCGACGCGGAACTGCACCGCCGCCAAGAGCTGCTGACCCAGCATCACGCGGCGAACCTGTCGGAGCTCCGCGAGATCGTCCCCGTCTCATCCCGCCCGGCGCACGTACTGCTCCTCATCGACGGCTGGGACGCACTCGTCGACGTCATCGCCGAGCACAACGGCGGTCGGCAGATGGACCAGTTGAACCGTCTGCTCAGGGAAGGCGCCGCCTCGGGTCTGCATGTCGTGGCCACGTCCGAGCGGGCCCTGCTGGCCGGGCGGGCCACCGCGCTCAACGACAACAAGCTGCTGCTGCGCCTCAACGACCGCTCCGACTACCACGTCGTCGGGATGCGTCCCCGCGAGTTGCCCGACGTGATCAGGCCCGGACAGGGCTGGACCTCCGACGGGACCGAGATCCAGGTCGCGTTGCTCGCACCCGGGGCCACCGGGCAGGAGCAGGCGGAGGCGCTGCGTGCCATCGGCACCGAGGCGACCCGCCGCGACGCCGGGCTGCCCCCCGCCCGCCGGCCCGTGCGGATCGGCACGCTGCCGGCGAAGGTGGCGTTCACGGACGCGTACGAGAAGGTGGCCGAGGAACTGCGCCGGCCCATGTGGGGCCTGCTCGGGCTGGGCGGCGACGACGTCGCACCGGTCGGGGTGGACTTCGCGGGCTCCTCGCCGACGTTCGTGGTCGCCGGGCCGCCCGGCTCGGGCCGCAGCACCGCGCTGGCGAGCCTGGCGGTGTCCCTGCTCGCCTCCGGCACCCGGCTCGTCGTCCTCACGCCGCGGGAGTCGCCTCTGCGCGCGTTGAACGGTCATCCGGGCGTGCGCCTGCTGACCTCGCCGTCCCCCACGGCACAGGAACTCGCCGCCGCGCTGCGTGGCGACGAGCCCCGCGTGGTGCTCGTCGACGACGCCGATCTGCTGATCCTGCCGGAGATCGACCAGGACCTGCGCGCCCTGGTCGAGTCCGGGCGGGACCGCGGCATCGGTGTGGTCGCCGGTGTCACCGGGGAGACGATGGCGGGCGCCATGGGCTGGCTCAGTGCCCTGAAGCGGCACCGCCGGGGCGTGCTCCTCGACCCTCAGAGCGTGATGGAGGGCGACATCCTCGGCGTGCGCCTCACCCAGGCGCAGCTGCGCAACCGCAGGCCGGGCCGGGGCCTGACCGTCGACCCGCGCTCCGGAGAGCCGATCAACGTGCAGATCCCCGAGACACCCCTTGACTGACGGCGCACGGCCGGGCCGCTCAGGGCACGCCCCGCCTACGCGTCGGGGCAGGTCACATCCCGCTCGGGCCGCTGTCCCGTGAGCAGGAACGTGGTCACCGTCCGGTCGCCGCACGCGTTGCCCGTGCCCAGGTAGACGCCGTGGCCGCCGCGCTCCACGGTGACGAGCCGCGCCCGGTCGCCGAGGGCCGCCCGCATCCGCAGCGCGCCGACATGGGGCGTGGCCGGGTCCCGCCGGTTCTGGATCATCAGGATGTTGGACGGGCCGTCGTCGGTGATCCGGGTCGGCTTCTGCGCGGGCCGGTCCCTCCAGAAGGAGCACGGGCCGATGTTCACCGGCATGCCGGCCGTGAGCGGGTACCGCACGCGGTGCTCGGCCACCGCCCGCTCGTGCGCCGCCACCGACGTCGGCCAGCGCACGTCGTTGCAGATCACCGCCATCACGGCCGCCGCGTCCTCGTCGCTCAGCGGCCCGGCCAGATCGGGCGGCAGGACCGGCGTAGCTCTCGGGTCACCGGCCTGCCGTATCAGGAGGGCCAGCTTGTCGAAGGACGCGTCGTTGTAGAGGGCGAGCTGCATCGCCTGACGCAGCCGGTTGCCCGTGAGCGGCACGCCCCGGGTGGTCGTCTCGCGCGGCGTACGGTCCAGTTCGGCCGCCAGGGCCAGGAACAGCGGCCGTACGTCCTCCGGCCGCCCCGCGAGCCGCAGGCCCTCCGGCGCGCGGGCCGGGTCGGCGGCCCAGGCGGCGAAGTCCGGGAACCGGTCCTCCGCGCCCCGTGCCATGTTCTCCAGCCAGCGCCGCGCGACCCGGCGCGGATCGGGGTCGTCGTTGCTGTCCATCACCCAACGATCGGTCCGCTCCGGGTACTTCTGCGCATAGACGGCACCCACGTACGTCCCGTACGACACCCCGTACGCCGACAGCCGCTCCTCGCCCAGGGCCCGCCGGAAACGGTCGATGTCGCGTACCTCGTTGGCGGTGCTGAGGCTGCGCAGCACGGCCCCGCCGTTCCTCGCGCACGCCTCGGCGGTGCGCCGGGCCCGTGCGACGTTCTCACCGATGCCGCCGTCGGGCGCGGGCCAGGACCGCAGGGTCACCAGGTGCCGGTCCTCGGCGGGGAGACCGCAGCTCGCCCGTGTGCTGCCGCCGACACCACGCGGGTCCAGGCTGACGATGTCGTACGCGCCGCCGAGTTGCCCGCGCAGCGCCTTCCCCTGCTGGGTCAGGCGTCGGACGCCCGAACCGCCCGGTCCGCCCGGGATCACCAGCAGCGTGCCGCGCCGTGCCTCCGGGTGCTCACTGCGCAGCCGCGATACGGCGAGCGTGAGCCGGGGGCCGTCGGGGTCGCGGTAGTCGAGCGGGACGGGCAGGTCGGCGCACTCCTGGTCGGTGGGGCCGCCGGGCTGCGCGCAGGGGCGCCAGGTGAGTGCGGACGGGGCGGAGGGCGCGCCGGCCGCCGGGCCGGCGAGGGCGGTCAGCGTGGTGGCGGCGGCCGAGACGGACAGGGCGAGGACGAGGGCTCGTCGAGTGCGATGCGTCATGGGGATCATGCTGTCGGCCGGGGCCCCTCGGCCCCATCCGGCCGACCGCACACCTGTGGTGGGGTTCTCCCCCTGGGGCTCACCCCAGGGGGCCGCGCCCCGACGGCTCCGCGGCGGGCGGCGGGGGAGCCGTCACGGCAGGTCGGGGAGGTCCTCCGCGTACAGCAACGTCAGGTCGTCGGTGCTGGGTTCGTCGACCTGGGCGACCCGGCTCGCGTGACGCTCCACCATCGCCTCGAAGGTCTGCCGCGCGGTACGGCCGTTGCCGAAGGCGGGGCCCTTGGGGATCGCCGTGAAGTACTTCAGCAGGGCCTCGCCCGCGCCCGGCGCCAGCCGGTACTCGTGCTCCTCTGCCTGCTGCCCGACGATCCGCAGGAGCTCCGCGGGCTCGTAGTCGTCGAAGGTGATCGTGCGGGAGAAGCGGGACGCCACACCGGGGTTGACGGTGAGGAAGCGCTCCATCTCGGCCGTGTAGCCGGCGACGATCACCACGACCGCGTCGCGGTGGTCCTCCATCAGCTTCACGAGTGTGTCGATGGCCTCCTTGCCGAAGTCCCGCCCGGAGTCCTCGGGGGACAGTGCGTACGCCTCGTCGATGAACAGCACCCCGCCGCGGGCGCGTTCGAAGGCCTCCTGGGTGCGGATGGCGGTGGACCCGATGTGCTCGCCGACCAGGTCCACACGGGACACCTCGACGAGATGGCCCTTGTCCAGGACACCGAGGGACGCCAGGATCTCGCCGTAGAGACGGGCGACCGTGGTCTTTCCGGTGCCGGGGGAGCCGGTGAAGACGAGGTGCCGCTTGACGGAGGCGGCCTTCAGACCGGCCTGCTGGCGACGGCGGCCCACCTCGATCATGTCCGTGAGGGCCCGCACCTCGCGCTTGACGCTGTCCAGGCCGACCAGCGCGTCCAGTTCACCGAGCACGGCCTTCGACGTCCGGGCCGGCTGCTCGGGTTCCGCTGCGGGCGCGGTGACCGCCGGCGGCTGCGGTTCGACGGTGCGCTGGCCGGGGATGGAGCCCAGCAGGCCGGGGGAGAGGGGCGCGCTCTGCGTCGCCGTCTCGTGCGCGACCGGGGGCCGCACGCCGGCGCTCTCGTCGCTGGTGCAGTCCTCGACCACGGGCCCGCCGCCCAAGGAGCCGGGGCCGCCCTCCGCGAACTCGTAACCGCCGCGCGCGCAGCGCTCCGTACGGCATTTGCGCAGGGTCGCGCGGCAGCCGTCGATGATGTGGAAGCCGTAGCCCCCGCTGCCGGTGACCCGGCAGTTGAGGAAGCTGCCGCGGCCCTCGGCCGAGACGTAGAAGCCCGCCTCGGCGGGCGAGGTGACCGTGCAGCGCTCGATGGTGGGGTCCGCGCCCTTGGTGACGATCACTCCGGTCTGCGTGCCGTCCAGGGTGCAGCCGTTGAGGGTGCCGCCGCTGCCGTGGTCGCGGAACCAGGCGCCGGTCGCCGCGTCCCGGATCCGGCAGTCGTCGAGCTGAGCGGTCGCGCCGTCGCTCACCGACACCGCCGTGTTCCGCACCTGTGACAGATCGCTGTCCACGACGTCCGCGCGCGACCCCCGGTCCAGGACGAACAGGGCGTCCGGCACGTCGTGGACCCGGCAGGACTCCAGGACGGCCGTGGCGCCGTCGCTGATCCAGACGGCGGGATAGTCGCCCGTGCTGTCGAAGATCTCGCACTGGTTGGCGTCCACGCGGGTGCCCGGGTCCCACACCGACAGTCCGTTGCGCCCGAACTGGCGCACCGTGGTGCGGGTCAGGGTGAGCACGGAGCGGGAACGCAGATCCACCGCGTTCTCCGGGATGTCGTGGATGCGGCAGTCCGCCAGGGTGAGCACGGCGTCCGTGTCCAGCGTGACGCCGTCCGCGGTCGTACGGTGCACATCGCAGTCGGTGAGATGGGCGGTGGCCCGCCCGGTGATCTGGACGCCGCTGCCCCGGACCTCGTAGATCTCGCAACCGACGGCCTCCAGGGCGGAGTTCTCGCCCGTCGCCGTCAGGCCCGAGCCGGAGGCGTGGTGCACCCGGCACCGGTCGAGCCGTGGATGGCCGCCGCCGCGCACCGCGACACCGGCCTGCCCGGCCGCGACGACCTCGCACTCCTCGAACACCCCGCCCCCGCCGTCGACGACGGCGATACCGATCCCGGCGGGGTTGTCGACCGTGCACCGCCGGACCGTCGGGCGGGCGGTGCCGCGCACCTCGATGCCGACCGCGGAGCGGGTCACGATCCTGAGGTCCAGCAGCTCGGGCGTGCCCTCCTCGACGAGCAGCGCAGGCGCCGCCGCGTCCTGGCCCTCCACGTGCAGATCCTGTACCACGGCCGAGGCGGACACCGTGAGCGGCACACCGTCCACGGGTGCGATGCGGACCGAGCCGGGCGATCCCTCGGGGCCGCGCAGCGTGACCCCGCGCTGCACGACGAGGTTCTCCCGGTACGTGCCGGGAGCGACGATGAGCACATCGCCGTCGCTCGCGGCCTCCAGGGCCGCGGCGAGCGATGTGTACTCACCCGTGCGGCGCCGCCACCGCGATGTACCGGTGTGCGTCACCTGGACCGTGCCCTGTGCCATGGCGTTGCTGTGCCCCCACCTCGTGGAACGCGGGTCGATGCCGAACAGTTCGGCTGGTCGGTCCACCGTAGCGTGCGCGGGCAGGGCGAGTTGACCGGAGTGGGAAGGCCGTCAGCTGCCCGTGCCCGTCCTGCCCCAGTCCGGCCCCGCCTTGTCCCATGCCTGGTCCAGGCGGACGTACCGGTGGCGGATCATGCGCCAGACGATCAGCCGTCTGCACCCCTCGATGAAGCCCGCGGCCAGGACGGTCGCACCGAATCCGGCGAGGACCGCGTGGGTCGTCGCGGTCGCGCTGTCGAGCGGCCGGCCGACCGTGCGGCCCTGGGCGTCCGTCCACAGCGCGAAACGGTCCCCCGGCCGCGGGTCCTTGAGGCCCGACAGGACCGTGCCGTGCCGGTCGGTGCCGTCGGGGCCGGTCCAGTCGGCGACCACGCGGCTGTGCCGGTCGCGGGAGGTCGACGTCTCGGGGTCGGGGTCGAACGGGGAGCCGGCGACCCGCTTGACGACGGTGGCCGCCACCAGGTGCCGGGCCGCCCGCTGGTCCCGCACGGACTGCTGCAAGGAGCCCTGGGTGGCCGTCCCGACGACGGCGCCGACCAGGGGGGCGGCGACGAGGATCAGCGTGAGGGCCGCGAACGCCAGCCACGCCTCGACGAGATCGGTCGTCCGGCGCAGGGGATTGTGGCGCCAACGCCACAGCCCGCCGAATGCGCCCAGCCCGCCGATTGCCCGCACTGTCCCACGCCCCCTTCCGCGTCCGTGATAACCCCCAGCGGGGACGCCCACGCGCGGTACCGGTGAAGAGAGAGTGAAATCACCTCTCCGACCGGCCTCCTCATGAACTTCTCACAAAGGCCCAACGGCCGGGCCGGGTACCTGTGTTCCCGACCGCCGACCGAATCCAGGATGTTGAATTTTCAAGGTGGATGGTACTCCCATGCGTACGCGGGGATCTCCACGACCCGAACACCCCTTATCCGCAAGGCTATTCGAGCACGCGCACCGGATCGCCGATCCGAACCGTGCCGCGGGATTCCGGAACGAGGTTCTGCCCGAAGACCAGCTTGTCCCCGAACCGCCGGTGCCGCGCGAGGGTCCGCAGCGGCTCCCGGCCCCGCTGGGCGGTGTCCTGGTCGGTGGTGGTCACCACACACCGCCCGCACATCTTGGCGACCCGGAAGGTGACCTCGCCGATGGCGACGCGCCGCCAGCCGTCCTCGGCCCACCCCTCAGTGCCGTCCACCACGACGTTCGGCCGGAAGCGGCTCATGGGCAGCGGGCCCTCCTCGGGATGGTCGCCGTGGGCGATCAGGGAGTTGAGCGCGTCGAGCGAGCCGAGGGTGGTGAGCAGCAGCGGGTAGCCGTCGGCGAAGCTGACCGTCTCGCCGGGACGGGCGAACTCGGGGTCGACGGGGCGACGGGTCGCGGGGTCGTCCAGGTGGACCAGGCGGACGGGGACGCCCAGGTAGTCGCTGAACCAGGCGTGCGCGGACGCGTCGGCGGGGACCGCCTCCACCTTGTCCTGCCAGATCTCCACCGTGACCGTCGGGGCCGGTCCGGGTACGGCGACGGTGAGCTGCTCGCGGCCGGGCGCGGACAGCACGACGCCGCCGCCGGGCCCCAGCCCGGCGGCGGCCAACGCCATGCGCGGATGCGGACGTTGTGTGATGACCTTGCCCGAGTCGTCGACCAGCACCCAGCGACGGTCACCCGCCAGACCCCAGGGCTCCACGACGGCCTCCTCGGGGGCGAAGCCCCGGGCCGCCTTCAGCGGGTGGACGTGGATCGAGTGCAGTGACGGATTCCCCATGGGGCCATCCTGCCAAACGGCGGTGACCACCCCACGCGGAATGTTTCAGTCGGCTCGGTACCGCGGCTCAGTACCCGCGGTACTGCTGGCCGTTGTACGGATCCTGCTGGTACGGGGCCGTGGGTGCCGGGCGCGGGGCGGCGGGGCGCATGGCCTCGTAGCCCGTGCCGGGGCCCATGGGGCGTTGCTGCTGCGGCTGCTGCGCGCCGGGGTAGCCACGCGGACCCCCGGCCTGCTGCGGGATGTACGCGGTCGGCGCCTGCTGTAGTGGCGACGGCTGCTGGGCCTGCGGATAACCGTAGGCGGGCGAGGGCTGCGAGGGGCCCGCCGACAGCGCGGGGAGCGCCGACGGGAGGGCGGGCAGATTGCTGCCCGGCGTGTCGTACGCGGCCGGGACTCGGATCGGCGCGATCTGAGGGGTTCCCCGCTCGGCGACCAGAGAGTCGTAGATCGGGGTGTCCGCGAAGGACGAGGCGGAGTAGTAACCGCCGCCGTAGGTGGAGCGGGGGGAGGTCATGGCACATAAGTTAAGCCCACGATGTGCTGGTTGGGGAGACCGATAAGAGGGTTGTTTTCCGTGTCCGCCGTGACGCTGGATCCCCAATGCGAGCGAACTCGGCGAAAAAGGGCAGCGAAAAGGGCTGTGATCGTGTAAAGGCCGAGTTCCGGGCGGGTTACCGGGGGTTGGCCACTGATCTTTCGGTACGGCTTCTGGGGGTTCGGGCGTCGGGGGAATAGGTTTGGCGCCGACAGGCGGGCCGGACGGTTCGGGCGGACTGCGTGGGACGCGGCCTGGCGATGACCCTTGCGGGTGACCTTCTGATGGGGGCGGACATGACAATGCCGAAAGGATCGAACGTCGCGGTGCCGACGGCCGCGCTACGCGTGGAATTGGGCTGGCGCTCCGGACCGGGTGTGCCGGACGCCGACGCGTCGGCGCTGCTGCTGACCGGGGGGAAGGTCCGCTCCGACGCGGACTTCGTCTTCTACAACCAGCCCGCGCACTCCTCCGGCGCCGTCCGGCACGGTGGCAAACAGGACATCGGCGGACAGGTGACCGACTCCCTGCACGTCGACCTCACGCGCGTGGAGCCCGCCGTCGAGACGGTGGTGCTGGCGGCGTCCGCCGACGGAGGAACGTTCGGGCAGGTGCCCGGCCTGTACATCCGTGTGCTCGACGAGCGGGCCGGCACCGAGGTCGCGCGCTTCGACAGCGCGGACGCCGGCGTCGAGACGGCCTTCGTGCTCGGCGAGTTCTACCGTCGGCAGGGAGCCTGGAAGTTCCGTGCCGTCGGCCAGGGCTACAGCAGCGGCCTCGAAGGACTGGCCACCGACTTCGGCATCACCGTGGACGAACCCCAGCACGCCGCCGCCCCGCAGGCGCCGGTGTCCCCGCGGGCCCCGATGTCTCCTCCCACGCTCGTCTCCCCGCAGGCGCCCGTCTCCCCGCCCGTCACCGTGCCGCCGCCGGTGACGACCGCGCCGCCCGTGCCCCCGGCCCCGCCCACCGCGCCGCCGGCCCCCGTGCGCCTCACCAAGGTCACGCTCACCAAGGAGGCCCCGGCGGTCTCCCTGACCAAGCAGGGCGGCACATCCGGCGCCATGCGCGTCAACCTCAACTGGGAGGTGCGCAAACAGTTCACCGGGTGGGGCAGCAAGCTGGGCCGGGCCGTCGCCATGCACGCCGACCTCGACCTCGACCTCTGCGCCCTGTTCGAACTGTCCGACGGCAGCAAGGGCGTCGTCCAGGCGCTCGGCAACGCCTTCGGGGCGCTGCACCGCCCGCCCTTCATCCACCTCGACGGCGACGACCGCACCGGGGCGGTGTCGAGCGGCGAGAACCTCACCATCAACCTCGACCAGAAGAACGCCTTCCGGCGCATCCTCATCTTCGTGACCATCTACGAGGGGGCCCGCTCCTTCGCGGACCTCCACGCGACGGTCACGCTCCAGCCCCAGTACGGGGCGCCCGTCGACTTCTCCCTCGACGAGTGCACCGTCCCCTCCACCGTCTGCGCGCTCGCCCTCATCACCAACCAGGGCGGCGACCTCATCGTCCAGCGCGAGGCCCGCTACCTCGTCCCCGAGCGCGGCGTCAGCCCCCAGCGCACGGTCGACCACGCCTACGGGTGGGGCATGAACTGGACACCCGGCAGGAAGTAGCCGCCCCGTGTGAAGAGAGCCGCTCCTCTTGGGAGGGGAGCGGCCGGCGTCTCATGGCACTAGGGCGTGTT
>NZ_OLMK01000153.1 GCF_900290235.1 Streptomyces sp. MA5143a | reverse complement strand
GCCCCAGCCGGTGCCGTCGGCGCCGTCGGCGAACGCCTTGCAACGGCCGTCGGAGGCCGATCCGCCCTGGCTGTCGAACTCGCCGTAGATGGTGGGGGCCGTCAGGACGAGGACGCCGCCGACGAGGGCGAGGTCGCACTCGCCGCCGCGCAGGGACTGGGCCGCCAGGTGGAGGGCGACCAGGGAGGAGGAGCAGGCCGTGTCGACGGTGAGGGCCGGGCCCTCCAGGCCGAGGAGGTAGGCGATCCGGCCGGACATGATGCTGGCGGGCAGGCCGGTGATGGCGTATCCGTCGGTGTTCTCCGAGGAGCCCCCGAGGAGGACCCCGTACTCCTGGGTGGCACCGCCGACGAAGACGCCGGTGCGGGTGGAGCGCAGGGACAGCGGGTCGACGCCGCCCCGTTCGATCGCCTCCCAGGACACCTCCAGCAGCAGCCGCTGCTGTGGGTCCATGGCCAGGGCCTCGCGCGGCGAGATGCGGAAGAAGCCGGCGTCGAAGTCCCCGGCGCCCGTGAGGAACGCCCCTTGGTGGCCGGGGTCGTAGGCGGGATGGTTCTCCCAGCCGCGGTCGGCGGGCGGGCCGGTCATGGCGTCGCGGCCCTCGGCGATCAGCCGCCACAGACTCTCCGGGTCGTCGGCCCCGCCGGGGAAGCGGCAGCCGATACCGATGATCGCCAGGGGCTCGGTGGCGGTCGAGGTGAGCCGCTCGTTCTGCCGGCGCAGCCTGTCGTTCTCCAGGAGAGAGGCGCGCAGTGCGTCGATGACCTCGTCGAGAGATGTGTTCATGCCGCTGGCTCCCACTGGTTCTGCCGCTGGTGGTGGACGCGAGGGGCCCGGTCGGGACGTGACCGTGGCCGGGTAGGGGCGGGGCCGGCCCGCTAGGGGGCCGGTCTCCGGCGGGGTGGGGTGGGGCTCACCAGACGACGGGGATGCTGAGCGCGCCGTGCACCATGTTGTAGCCGCGGTAGGCGAGTTCCTCGCGCGGTACGGCGAGGCGGATGCCGGGGAAGCGGCGCAGCAGGGCGGAGAAGGCGATCTTCAGCTCCAGCAGGGCCATGGCGGCGCCGGTGCAGCGGTGGACGCCGTACCCGAAGCCGACCTGCTGGCCGGGGGTGCGGGTGAGGTCGAGCCGGTCGGGGTCGTCGTAGTGGGCCGGGTCGCGGTTGGCCACGGCCAGTGCGGGGACGACGTACTCGCCCGCCTTGACGGTGACGCCGCCGAGTTCGAGATCCTCGGTGGCGGTGCGGCCGCTGGTGGCGGAGATGACACTGAGGTAGCGCATGATCTCCTCGACGGCGGTGTCGAGGACGGTCGGGTCGTCGCGCAGCAGGGCGAGTTGGTCGGGGTTGTCGAAGAGGGCGAGCAGTCCCAGTCCGATGGTGTTGGCGGTGGTGTCGAAGCCTGCGGACAGGAACATGTTGCTCATGCCGACGATCTCGTCGTCGGTGAGTTCGTCGCCGTGCTCGGCGACGAGCATGCCGATCATGCCGTCGCGGGGTTCGGCGCGCTGGGCGGTGACGATGTCCAGCATGAAGCGGTGGGCGTGGTCGACGAGGTCCCTGGCCTCCTCGGAGGTGGCGGCGAGTCCGGCGGCGGCCTTGGCGGTGAGGGCGATGAACTCGTCGCGTTCGGCGTCGGTGAGGCCGAGCAGTTCGCAGATGGCGAGCAGGGGGAAGGGGAAGGCGAAGGCGGTCATGAAGTCGGCGGGCGGTCCCGACTGTTCCATGGCGTCCAGGCAGTTCTCCGCGATGCGTTCCAGGCGCGGGGTGAGTTCGCGCAGGCGCCGGGCCGTGAAACTGGAGGTGACGGTGCGGCGCAGCCGGGTGTGCTCCGGCGGGTCCATGTTGACGAAGCTGCCCGGGGACACCTCCAGCTGGTCGTCGTCGAGGCCGGGGAGCATCAGGGTGAGTGGGGTGAGGGCGCTGCTCAGACGCGGGTCGGTGAACATCTGCCGTACGTCGTCGTAGCGGGTGACGACCCAGATGTCCTGTCCGTTCGGGAGGCGGTACTTGTGCACCGGGTCCTCCCGCTGCGCCTGGCGGAGCCGGGGGCCGGGGTCGAACGGGCAGGCGGAATCGCGTTGGTAGGGCAGCGGGGTTTCGATGTCGAGGGGCATCGGACTCCTACGGGTGATCGGGGTCGCGGATCACGGAGGGGATCGAGGCGCGAGAGAGGAAGGCGTGGGGTGTGGGAGGGGATCGGGG
>NZ_OLMK01000185.1 GCF_900290235.1 Streptomyces sp. MA5143a | reverse complement strand
TCTTCACCGGCACCCAGGAGTCCGATCTCGAACAGGCCGCGGTGGTCGCCCTGCGCCTCATCGAGGCGGCCATCGACTCCCTTCCCCGGGACGCCGGCTAGCACCGGGTGTACTCGGGTTTTCGGCCGGTGTGGCGAAGGGGGCACCTGTCGGCCGAAGGCTGGAAGAGCGTGCATGGGGGCACCTTCCACCCCCCTTGGGGCCGGGGAGCGTCGCAACGGGGCGATGGTTGCCTGCCGCAGCGCTGGCACCGCACGCCGGCTCTCCGCACTTTCAGGAGTGGTGTACCCCGTGGGCGAAAGTGCGAGCGGTCACCAGGGGGAGGAGCGCCAGGGCCGCGGGGATCGCGAAGGCGGGGCGGAACGCGGGGTGGGGTGTGGGCCGGGTCCGGGGTGTGGCCGCGGGCCCGGGAAGCGACCGGCGGGAGCAGGGCCGCGGGCCGGGGTCCACCGGGGGTGGTTCACGTGCCGGGGGCGGGGTGCGCTGTCGGCGTCCGGTGAGGCGGCCGGTCGTCGGTTCGCCCGGGCGAGCTGGAGCGCGGCGGGGCGCACCCGGGGCGGGGCCGGTGCGGTGTCCGCGCGGTGTGGTGCGCAGCGGTAC
>NZ_OLMK01000079.1 GCF_900290235.1 Streptomyces sp. MA5143a | reverse complement strand
GGCAGACGACGCTACTTTCGCAACGCGCCCTAGTAGGCGCCCCCTCAGAACACCGCCCGCACCTCCCCCACCATCCGCCCACCCCCCAACAACGGCAGTCGACCGATCCGCGAGATCACCGCCCCCTCCACCCCCATCACCGTCAACGCCCGCCCGAGCACCGGCCCCAGCACCCGCCCCCCACCGTCGTCGACCTTGAACGCGAGGGCCCGGCCGTCGGGCAGGGCCACCGCCTGGACCGCCTCCGCGCCCATCTTGGACAGCGCACCCGGCACCTCCCGCATGAGCCACGTGTCGTGGCGGCGCGTACCGGCGACGTACTCGGGATGGGCCCGCATCGCGTCGGCCACCCGGCGCTCCGCCGAACCCTCCGGCGCGAGCACGAACGAGCGGAACGTGCGGGCCAGCCCCGTGAGGCTGATCGCCATCAACGGGGCACCGCAGCCGTCCACGCCCACCGCGGCCACCGGCTCCCCCGCCGCCTCCTCCACGACCGTGCGGATCAGCCGCTGAAGGGGATGCTCGGGCTCCAGGTACGACGCGAGGGGCCATCCCCGCAGCGCCGCCGCCGCGAGCATCGCCGCGTGCTTGCCGGAGCAGTTCATGGCGACCCGGTCGCGGACACCGCCGGCGGCCAGGTACTCCTCCGCCTCCACCCGGTCCAACGGAAGATCCTCCGGGCACCCCAGCGCCCGCGCGTCGAGCCCGGACTCCGCGAGCATCTTCCGTACGAGGTCCCGGTGGAACGTCTCCCCCGAATGGCTCGCGGCGGCCAACGCCAGCCGCTCGCCCGCGAGGTCGAGCCCCGCCCGCAGCACACCGGCGGCCTGCATCGGCTTGTTCGCGGACCTCGGGAAGACGGGCGCCGTCACCTCGCCCCAGGCCCGCTCCACGGTCCCGTCCGCGCCCAACAGCACGAGGCTCCCCCGATGGCGCCCTTCGACGAACCCCGACCGCACGACCTCCGCGAGAACGGGCGGAACAGGCACCTCACCGGACCCGGCGGGTATCTCCGGCTCTGTGGATTTCTCGGGCATCGGCGGTCACCTTCCGGTACGGGAGCGGCGGGATCTCACTCCGGTACCCAACACCGGCCACCCGCCACACCATGCCCCGCCCCTGCCCGCCCCACCACGCCGTCGCCCCGGCTCCGCGGTCACCGGAGCCGGGGCGACGGGCCGGAGCCACGGCCCTGGCCATATCAGTGGCCGCGGCGGTCGTACCCGGCCGGTGTCTCACAGGAGCAGGTCGTCCACCTGTGCCTCGCCGTCGCGGTACCGCCGCGCGATCTCGGCGCTGCACTCGTCCGCCGTGCGCTGGAGCCGCTGGCGGCGGCCGGACACCTGCTGCTCGTAGCGGACGAGGCGGCCGAGCCCGGCGGTGAGTTCCTCGTCGGTGCGGGCGGCGAGGTCGGACAGTTCGACCTCGGCGAGCATCTCGGCCGCCAGCAGCCGGTACTCCTCGCCGTGCGGCGTCCCCACCGTGACGTGCCGGGCCGACGACCGGTGCCGGGCCGGCGCGTCGGTGAGGATCTCGGAGAGCCGGTCGACCAGCGCCGGCGTACGCCCGTCGGAGCCGGACGGCTGTGCCGTACCCCCTCGGCGGGCCAACTCGGCGCGCAGGATGTCGATCCGGCCCTGGAGCAGCCGCCGTACGTAGCTGAGGTCGGCCTCGTCCCGCTGGGCGTCCCGGCGCAGGGTGCGCAGCTCCGGCAGCCGCAGCCGGGACAGCTGGTGCTCCGGCGGGTCCGGCGCCAGCAGCGGTTCGCTGTCCGTGCGCTGGACCGGCGGCCGGCGGATCCCGGGTGCGGGCCCCGGCCCCGTCCGGGCAAACGTGGCAGTGCCCGGGGGCTGCCCGGTACTCGATGTGCTCATGCGCCTCAACCGTCCCCTCGACCGGTGTGTGTGAGCATGGTGCCACTCTCGGTGGCCGCTTTGTGACCGAGTCCCCCCGATCCACCCCCAGATGGTCGCTAATGGATCAATAAGAAAGACCGGGCAAAGCGCGCTTCAAACGCCCGTGATCACAAACCCCCCGTAAGGAGGACCCCCTCACGCACGGCCGATGGACGGCGACGGCATGATGGTCGGCATGCGTGCGGTGGTGCAGAGGGTCGACGGCGCGAGCGTCGTCGTGGACGGTGAGACGGTCGGGGCGATCGAGGGCGAGGGCCTGTGCGTCCTGGTCGGGGTGACCCACGAGGACACGAAGGAGAAGGCCGCGCAGCTGGCGCGGAAGCTGTGGTCGCTGCGGATGCTGGACGACGAGAAGTCGTGCAGCGACATCGACGCGCCGCTGCTCGTGATCAGCCAGTTCACGCTGTACGGCGACGCCCGCAAGGGCCGTCGCCCCACATGGAACGCGGCGGCGCCGGGCGAGGTCGCGGAGCCGCTCGTCGACGAGGTGGTCGCCCGGTTGCGGGCCCTGGGGGCGACCGTGGCGACGGGACGGTTCGGCGCGAAGATGCGGGTGTCCCTGACGAACGACGGCCCCTTCACGGTCCTGCTGGAGATGTAGGGGCGCCCGGCCGACCACGGCCGAGCGCCCTCCCCTGAACGAACGGGTCCCTGGCGCCCGGGTCCCTACGGCTCGACGATGACTTCCTGGGCCGCCGCGGTCGTGTCCGCCAGGAGCGGCGCGTCCACGGGGACGTTCCGCTTCACCAGGGCCAGCGCGACCGGCCCCAGCTCGTGGTGGCGTACCGACGTGGTGATGAAGCCGAGCTTGCGGCCCTCGGGGCCGTCGCCGGCGAGCCGGATGTCCGTGCCGGGGGGCGGCAGGTGCACCTCGCTGCCGTCGAGATGGAGGAAGACCAGCCGACGCGGGGGCTTGCCCAGGTTCTGCACGCGGGCGACCGTCTCCTGGCCCCGGTAGCAGCCCTTCTGGAGGTGCACCGCCGAGCCGATCCAGCCGAGCTCGTGCGGGATGGTGCGGTGGTCGGTCTCGAAGCCGAGGCGGGGCCGGTGCTGCTCGACCCGCAGCGCCTCGTACGCCAGCAGGCCCGCCGCCGGGCCGGCCTTCTCGGCGTACGTCTCCAGGTCCGCCCGGGGCAGGAACAGGTCACGGCCGTACGGCGTCTCGCGGACGACGACGCCCTCGGGGACCTCGGTGATCGACCCGGCGGGGAGGTGGACGACCGCGAAGTCGTCCGTGCGGTCGGCGACCTCGACCCGGTAGAAGAACTTCATCGACTCCAGGTACGCGAGCAGCACCTCCCGGGTGCCGGGCTCGATGTGGGCCCACACCGTCTCGCCGTCGTCGACGAGGTACAGGGCGTGCTCGATGTGGCCGTTGGCGGAGAGGATGAGGGCCTCGGTGGCCTGACCGGTCGGGAGTTCGCTGACGTGCTGCGTGAGCAGCAGATGCAGCCAGCTGAGCCGGTCCTGGCCGGTGACGGCGATGACGCCCCGGTGGGAGAGGTCGACGAATCCGGTGCCGTCGGCGAGGGCGCGCTGTTCGCGGAACAGATCGCCGTAGTGGGCGGCGACACCTTCGTCCACGCCCTCCGCGGGGACGGCGCCGGGCAGGGACAGCAGAGGGCTTTTCATACGACCAAGCCTACGACTCGGTATTTGAATCTTTCAGGTCGTCCGGGGCGCTCCGGCCCGTGTCACGACCACCGCCGCCGCTCCCCGCGGCCTTCCCGGCGCGCGCGGCCTTCTCGGCCTTCGCCGAGCAGTCCGCGCAGCGGCCGAAGATCGCGAAGTGCTTCATGTCCGTGTCGAAGCCGAACGTCTCGCGCAGCTTGTCCGTGAACTCGGCCGCCACCGAGACATCGGCCTCGATGACCGTGGTGCAGTCCCGGCACACGAGGTGGATGTGGTGGTGCCGGTCGGCCAGGTGGTACGTCGGCGCACCGTGCCCCAGATGGGCGTGGCTGACCAGCCCCAGCTCCTCCAGGAGCTCCAGGGTCCGGTAGACGGTGGAAATGTTGACCCCCGACGCCGTCTTCCTCACTTCGGCGAGGATGTCGTCGGGGGTCGCGTGCTCCAGGGTGTCCACGGCTTCGAGCACAAGCTGCCGCTGCGGAGTCAGGCGGTAACCGCGCTGCCGCAGATCAGTCTTCCAGTCGGTGCTCACCACACTGGAAGTCTAGGGGGTGTTTGAAGGTCCGGTGCGGTGCCTGCGGTGTCCGGTGCGTGCCCTCGGCGTGCCGGACGAAGGTCCTCGTAGCGGCGCTACGTGGGCCTTTGGCCGGTGCGGCGAGGGTGCGTGCCGGACGCTGCGGGTGCTGTGCGGGGCTTCAAACACCCCCTGGTGACTACTTGAAGAAGGCGATGCCGTCGTCCGGCATGTCGTCGGGGAGGGCCTTGGCCCAGCGCTCGACGTCCTCCGGGGTGACGACCTTCTTCAGGTGGGCGGACATGTAGGGGCGCAGCTCGACCTCGGGGGTCTGCTTCTCGCCGACCCACATGAGGTCGCTGTTCACATAGCCGTACAGCCGCTTGCCGCCGGTGTAGGGGCCGGAGGCGGCGGTCCGGGCGACGGCGTCGGTGACCAGGTCGATCTGGGGCTTCTTGTCGGCGAGCTCGCCGTACCAGACCTCGACGACACCGTCGTTGCGGACCATGGTGACCTCGACCTTGCGGTCGGCGTCGATCCGCCAGAAACCGGACTCGGACTCCAGCGGACGGACCTTGTTGCCCTCGTTGTCCAGCACCCAGGAGTGGGAGTGGTACTCGAGGAAGTCCCGGCCGTCGTGGGTGAAGGCGACCTCCTGGCCGAAGTTGCACTTCTCGGCGCCGGGGAAGTCGTGGACGCCCGCACCGGACCAGTTCCCGAGCAGGAAGGCGAGGGGGACGAGGTCCTTGTGCAGGTCGGACGGGATCTCGATCATGAGTGGCGGTTCCTGGGGTGGTCGGTCAGCGCTGGCCCTGGTACAGCTTCTTCACAGCCAGTCCGGTGAAGGCGAGAACGCCGACGCAGACCGCGACCAGCAGGAGTTCGAAGAAGAGTTCCACGGGGTGCTCCTCGAAATGAGCGAAGGTTCGGTACTACACAGGGCCGGCCCCCAGCTTACGCGGCCCGGTCCGGGGACGGTCCGTGAGGTCGGCGGACTACGCTGCGGGCATGGCGAAGAAGCTCGTGATCAAGGTGACGGCGGGGGCGGACGCTCCCGAGCGCTGCTCCCAGGCGTTCACGGTGGCCGCGGTGGCCGTGGCCAGCGGGGTGGAGGTCTCCCTGTGGCTGACCGGTGAGTCGGCGTGGTTCGCGCTGCCGGGGAGGGCCGCCGAGTTCGAGCTGCCGCACGCGGCGCCGCTGCCGGATCTGATCGACTCGATCCTGGCCGGCGGTCGCCTCACCCTGTGCACGCAGTGCGCCGCGCGGCGCGACATCACCGAGCAGGACGTCATCAAGGGCGTACGGATCGCCGGCGCGCAGGTCTTCGTGCAGGAGACGCTGGCCGACGACACCCAGGCGCTCGTCTACTGAGACGACGGTCCGCAGGCGGCCGACCCGCGGGCGGGTTGGTGGCCGCCGGTCAGGGCCGTCGTCCGGGACGTTTCTTGCCGTCCAGCTCGTCCCACCACTCGTCGGACTCGGGGTCGCCGGAGGGGTCGTCCCACCAGCGGTCGTCGGGGCCGCGCCGGTTCGCGACGACGGCGGCCAGCGGCGGGATGACCATGGCGACCAGGCACATGCCGACCGCGACGGGGACCGACCAGAGGCGTACGACTCCCCAGGCCAGGACGAAGAGCGTGAGGCACGTCCCCATCATGACGAAGTAGCGATGGCGCCGCCGCGCGTACATGCCTCCAGGGTAGGACGGCCGGCCCCGGCATGCCCCAGGACCGCCCAGGACCGGCACCCCGGCGTCCGGGCATGCCGAAGGGCCGCGCCCCAGGCGTCCAACCCAGGGGGCGCGGCCCTTCGGCCGTTCACGGAGTGCCGGTCACGGGGTGCCGGTCACGGGGTGCCTCAGACGGCGATCGCGACCTCGGCGAGCGCGCCCTTCTCGGCGACGACGACCGTGCGGTCGGCGGTGGCACCGGGGACCAGCGCGCGGACGGTCCAGGTGCCCTCGGCCGCGTAGAAGCGGAACTGGCCCGTCGCGGAGGTGGGGACCTCCGCGGTGAACTCGCCGGTCGAGTCCAGCAGACGGACGTAGCCCGTCACCGGCTCGCCGTCGCGGGTCACCTGACCCTGAATCGTGGTCTCACCGGGCTTGATCGTCGAGGCGTCCGGGCCGCCGGCCTTCGCTCCACACATGTCTTTCTCCATCAGGGGTCTGACCGGAAGGAAGGCCGGTCGGGACGAACGGGGGTGTGCGGGTACCGCTGGGGGGTGCTTACTTGTTGGCGCCGAGCTCGATCGGGACGCCGACGAGGCTGCCGTACTCGGTCCAGGAGCCGTCGTAGTTCTTGACGTTCTCGACACCGAGCAGCTCGTGCAGGACGAACCAGGTCAGCGCGGAGCGCTCACCGATACGGCAGTAGGCGATGGTGTCCTTGGCGAGGTCCACCTGCTCCTCGGCGTAGAGCTCCTTGAGCTCCTCGTCCGACTTGAAGGTGCCGTCGTCGTTGGCGTTCTTCGACCACGGGATGTTGCGGGCGGACGGGACGTGGCCCGGACGCTGCGACTGCTCCTGCGGCAGGTGGGCCGGGGCGAGCAGCTTGCCCGAGAACTCGTCGGGCGAGCGCACGTCGACCAGGTTCTGCGAACCGATGGCCGCCACGACGTCGTCGCGGAAGGCACGGATCGCGGTGTTCTGCGGCTTCGCCTTGTACTCGGTGGCGGGGCGCACCGGCACCTCGTCGGTCAGCTCGCGGGCGTCCAGCTCCCACTTCTTGCGGCCACCGTCGAGCAGCTTGACGTTCTCGTGGCCGTACAGCTTGAAGTACCAGTAGGCGTAGGACGCGAACCAGTTGTTGTTGCCGCCGTAGAGGACGACGAGGGTGTCGTTGCCGATGCCCTTCTCCGACAGCAGCTTCTCGAAGCCCGCCTGGTCGACGAAGTCACGGCGGACCGGGTCCTGGAGGTCCTTCGTCCAGTCGATCCGGATCGCGTTCTTGATGTGGTTCTTCTCGTACGCGGTGGTGTCCTCGTCGACCTCGACGATGGCGATGTTCGGGTCGTCGAGGTTGGCCTCGACCCAGTCGGCGTCGACCAGGACGTCGCTGCGGCTCATGCTGTTTCTCCTCCGGGGCAGTTGCGGCGGGGCGTGCGAAGCGCCTCCGGCGGTTCGGCCGGGCGCGCACGGGGGTGTGCCCTGGCTGGGCAGGGCGGGGGGAACGCGGCAGGCCTGGGCTGCCGCTCAGAAAGTGCGACAGAGCATGGCGGCGACGCGGCACAGGTCTACTGCCCGCCGCTTCGTGAGATCCGCCTGTCGCTTCATGGTTGTCGATCGTAGGGACGGACAGGCGGGCGTGTCACCGGCATGTCGTATTCTGAGACGCGATCGTCCGGATTGTGGGACGAGTTCCCCGGAAGGCCGGTACGGAAGGGGCGGACGGGTCGGTGCGGCCGTCGGCACATCTACGGTACGGACGCCGCCGTCTCGCCTTTCGGACGCCGTGGCTCGTCACCCCGGTGGTTTCGGTGGTCCCGGCTACCGGACTACCCGGCCAGCCGGACGTTCGAACCCCGCACCGAGATCTCCACGCCGTCCGACGCGGCCTCCACCTTGTCGAGCTTGATGCCGCCGGGCAGACCGTCGATCTTCTGCTGGAAGTCGGTGATCGAACGGACCTGGCCCTCTGCGGCCTGGATCACCAGCTTCGGCAGGTTGTCGGCGTGGACCTTCACGATGTCGTCGTCGACGGTGACCGTGCTCAGCACCGGGTACGTCGTGGCGGAACCCAGGGCCGAGACCTTGATGTTGACCTTGATCTTGCCGTTGCCGCCGTCGGAGAGGCCGGTGACCTGGGCGGTCACTCCGGGGAGGATCCGCGTCGGCTCGGACTTCGCCGCCTTGAGCAGTTCGTCGTACGAGATGGTCGCGGTGCCGGTGGCGGAGGTGGCCGTGGCGGAGCTGTAGTCGCCGGAGAACTTCACACCGCGCATGTGCGCCGTGAGGTCGGCGATGCGGATGCTGTCGTCGGAGTTGCCGGTGGTGGCCTCGTAGTCCGAGATGCCGACCTCGACGTCGTCCAGTTCGCCGCCCGCGACCTGGGTGAGGAAGGGGAAGCCGTTGATGGACACGTCCGGGGTGGCGGTCAGGCCCTCGCTGCTCCTGAGCTTCTGAGCGACCTCGTCCTCGGCGAACCCGACGGCCACGCGGTCCGCGACCACGAAGAGGCCTCCCAGGATCACGGCGACGATCACAAGTATCCGCAGTGCGCGCATGTCTCGGTGTTCCCCACGTTGTCCACTCGGCGGCGGCCTGCCCGTCCTCAACGACCAGAGTGGCCGCTCCGGGCGAGAGTAATCGCGCCGAAGTAAAGCCGGGGCGAACTCCTGAACGTTGTTGATCACCTGTGACAGGACGCGCCTGGGGTAGGCGGGGCTTCGGGTGCGGGTAAGTGGGGGCTGGTCGCGCAGTTCCCCGCGCCCCTGGAGGGACGGGCCTGCGGCCCGCCCTTCTCCCTGAAAAGCACGGGGCGCAGCCCCGGGAGCTTTTCAGGGGCGCGGGGAACTGCGCGGGAAACCCCAACGCACCCGCACCCGCCGAACAAACCGCACGCCCCGAGCTGTGAGGCGCCCGGCCGAGCCCTGAGGCGCCCGGCCTCAGCCCAGCGCCCGGCCCAGCAAGTACACCGCCGGCGCCGCCGCGGCGAGCGGCAGCGCCACGCCCGCCGTGAAGTGCACGAACCGGGACGGGTAGTCGTAGCTGGCGACCCGGTGTCCGACCAGCGCGCACAGCCCGGCCCCCGCCCCCAACAGCGCACCGGAGCCGCCGAGATCGGTCCCCCCGCCGACGGCGACCCCCGCACCGGCCGCGGCCAGCAGCGCCACCACCACGGATGCCGCCGTCGGCAACGGCAGCGCCCGCGCCACCACGGCCACCGCGACCGCGACCCCACCGACGGTGACCGCGTCCGCGGCCGCCGCCAGGTACCCGGTCGCGATGATCGCCAGCGCCGCCGAGGCGATCGTCGCCATCAGCCCGTACATCCGCTCGTCCGGGTCCGCGTGGCTGCGCAGCCCGAGCACGATCCCGAGCAGCACCCACACCCCGAGCGTCCCGAGGATCGCCGCGGGCGCGTGCTCCCGTCCGGCCGCGAACAGCGCCGCGTCCGCCGCGAGCGCGCCCGCGAACGCCAGCACGATGCCCTGCCGGGCCGGCCACATGCCGTTCAGCCGGAACCAGCCCGCCGCCGTCACGGCCTGGAGGATCACCAGCGGTACGGCGAGGACGTACTCCCCGATCGTCGCCGCGCCCGCCAGAAGCAGCCCCAGTACGGCCGTGATCAGCGCCGGCTGCATACCGGGCTCGATGATCGGCGACCGCCCCTCGGCCCGTGCCCGCTGCGCGTCGGTGATCCGCGCGTTCCCGGTGAGCGTCGGCGGCCCGTACGCGGGCCCGCCCTCGCCGGAGCCGCCGGAGTCGCCCCCCTGGGCGTGGTCGTGCGGAGCCACCGGCGCCTGCCCCTGGGCGAACCCCTGGCCCTGGGGGTACGCCTGACCCATCGGACCGGGCTGGCCCTGCGGTCCGGTCCGCCCATGCGGACCGGGCTGGTGGTCCGGGGCGTACTGCGACGGGGCGGGGCGGCCGTCCGTCTGCGGGGGCAGGTACGCCGTCTCCGTCAGGTTCGGCGCGAAGGGGGCGGTCTGCGGCTGCACCTGGGTCTCCCAGGTCTGGCCCTCCCACTGCTGCGTGTACTGCTGCGCGTGGGCGGCCTGCCCCTCGTCGTGGCCCTGCCACTGCGGCTGCGCCGCGTACGGCTGCTGCTGCTCCGGCTGCTGGTGGGCGTCGTAGCCGGGGTGCCCCTGGTGGCCCTCGTACCCGTACGGCTGGTTGCTCATGATGTGGGGGTCACCCTCCTGCGAACGGCGGGAGCACCTCGACCGTGCCGCCCTCGGCCAGACGTACCGTCTCATGTTCACGGGTGCCCACAGGGTTCCCGTCGACGAGGAACGAGCATCGCCGCAGCACGCGGACGAGTTCGCCGGGGTGTCGCTCGCGGATCTCGCCGAGGGCCTCGGCGAGGGTGTCCGCGTCGTAGGGCTCCTCGGAGATGCCGGCGGCGGCTTTGGCCGCGGCCCAGTAGCGGACAGTGCCCTTTGGCATCTGCGTTCCTCTTGGTTAGTCGTGACGGGGTTCAGGCTACGGGGGAGTCCGGGCCCCGGAGAAACCGCGGGCGGATCGGGCCGCCCGGCCCGTTCCTCAGCGCCCGGTCGTCAGCACCCAGTCCCCCACACGGTCCAGCAGCTCCCCGGTGGCCGCGTGCTCCGCGTGGCCCATCCCCTCCTCCAGCCACAGTTCGGCGTGCCCGGCCGCGGCCTCCGCGAGCATCCGGGGGTGGTCGACCGGGAAGTAGCCGTCGCTGTCGCCGTGGACGATCAGCAGCGGCGTCGGGGCGATCAGGGGGACCGACTCGACCGGGGAGGGCGGGACGGGGTCCCTCCCCCACTGCCCGAAAGGCGTGGGAGGTGCCCCCACGCGGTGGTGGATACGGGTGCCGAAGCCGTAGCGGCCGACGAGACGGCCGGCGGGGCGGGTGACCAGCCAGTGGAGACGGCGCATGGGGGCCGTGCCCCGGTAGTACCAGCGGGCGGGCGCGCTGACCGAGACGACCGCGTCGATGCCGGCGTCCGGCAGGGCCGCGTGGCGCAGGACGACCGAGCCGCCCATGGAGAAGCCAACGGTGACGACGCGTTCGTGCCCGAGGTCACGCGCCCAGCGGACGGCCGCCGCCAGATCGAGGACCTCGCGGTCACCCACCGTGGAGTGGCCGCCGGACCGTCCGTGGCCGCGGAACGAGAAGGCCACGACCGAGCCGTACCGGGTGAGGGCCGCCACCACTCTTCGAACGTGCGGCCGGTCCACGCCACCCGTGAACCCGTGCGCGACGACGATCGCCGGCCGGCTTCCGAGTGGCTTTCCGGTGTCATCGGAGAGAAGGTGAGAGGCGTCGTATACGACACTGCCCGGGTCGTATACGGCCTCGATATTCACCCCGTCTTCCGTGCTCAGAAACCTGCGCGAGGGGCTCGTCGGCGGTCGGGAAGCGGTTCGGCCGCCCGTCTCAGAGTCCGGGATATCGAAAGATCGCGTCACATCACCTGCCGGACCAGCTCTCATGTGGGCTATTCTGCTGGACAGAGGACTCGGGCAACGTAGCCCCCGGGTCCTTTTGTGCTTTCGGAAGCGTTGTATACGAAGCGGGAAACCCCAGGTGACCGCAGGTGTACGGGCCTTCGGGAACGCAGAGCAGAACGCTGTGAAGTTCCGCAGTGCAGTTCGCAGTGCCGTAAACGTCCTCGCAGGGACCGAGGAGGAACCAGACGTATGAGTTCTCTGCTGCTCCTGACCAATGCCCTCCAGCCGTCGACGGAGGTGCTCCCGGCTCTCGGCCTGCTGCTGCACAACGTGCGGGTGGCCCCGGCGGAAGGCCCCGCCCTCGTCGACACCCCCGGTGCCGACGTGATCCTCATCGACGGACGCCGTGACCTCCCGCAGGTCCGCAGCCTGTGTCAGCTGCTGCGCTCCACCGGGCCCGGCTGCCCGCTCATCCTCGTCGTCACGGAGGGCGGCCTCGCCGCCGTCACCGCCGACTGGGGCATCGACGACGTCCTCCTCGACACCGCCGGCCCCGCCGAGGTGGAGGCACGGCTCCGGCTCGCCATGGGCCGGCAGCAGATCGTCAACGACGACTCCCCGATGGAGATCCGCAACGGTGACCTGTCGGTCGACGAGGCGACGTACTCCGCCAAGCTCAAGGGCCGCGTCCTCGACCTCACCTTCAAGGAGTTCGAGCTCCTCAAGTACCTCGCCCAGCATCCCGGCCGCGTCTTCACCCGCGCCCAGCTGCTTCAGGAGGTCTGGGGGTACGACTACTTCGGTGGCACGCGCACCGTGGACGTCCACGTACGACGGCTGCGCGCCAAGCTCGGCCCCGAGCACGAGTCGCTGATCGGCACCGTCCGGAACGTCGGTTATCGATTCGTTACGCCCGAGAAGGGCGAGCGCGCGAGCGACGAGGCGAAGGCCAAGGCCGGACGCTCAAAGGCGGAAGATGCGGACGAGACGGCGCCCTTGGAGGCCGCCGAGGTCACGGCCGAGGCGTAGTGCGCGGCCTCATCCCCTCCTCCCCGCACGGCGGACGCACGGCTCTCGTACAGACGAGCGCCTGTACGCCCTGCCCAGGGGCGGTCCATCCGCGTAGACTCCGCGCGTGGCCAAGGTGACTCGGGATGATGTGGCGCGACTGGCGGGAACTTCCACCGCCGTCGTCAGCTACGTCATCAACAACGGACCCCGGCCGGTCGCCCCGGCCACGCGCGAGCGTGTACTCGCCGCGATCAAGGAGCTGGGGTACCGGCCCGACCGGGTCGCCCAGGCCATGGCGTCGCGGCGCACCGAGCTGATAGGCCTGATCGTCCCGGACGCCCGTCAGCCGTTCTTCGGCGAGATGGCGCACGCGGTCGAACAGGCGGCCGCCGAGCGCGGCAAGATGGTCCTCGTCGGGAACTCCGACTACATCGCCGAGCGCGAGGTCCACTATCTGCGGGCGTTCCTCGGGATGCGGGTCTCCGGACTGATCCTGGTCAGCCACGCCCTCAACGACAACGCCGCCGCCGAGATAGAGGCGTGGGACGCGCGCGTGGTGCTGCTGCACGAGCGGCCCGAGGCGATCGACGACGTCGCCGTGGTGACCGACGACCTCGGCGGCGCCCAGCTCGCCGTGGAGCACCTCCTCTCACACGGACACGAGTACGTCGCCTGTCTGGGCGGCATAGCCGAGACCCCGCTGGTCGGCGACCCCGTCTCCGACCACGTCGAGGGCTGGCGCCGCGCGATGGACGACGCCGGCATCTCCACGGAGGGGCGCCTCTTCGAGGCCCCGTACAACCGCTACGACGCGTACAACGTGGCCCTCGACCTGCTCTCCGGGCCGGACCGGCCCCCGGCGATCTTCTGCTCCACCGACGACCAGGCCATCGGCGTGCTGCGGGCCGCGCGTGAGCTGCGCATCGAGGTGCCCGGCGAGCTGGCGGTCGCCGGCTTCGACGACGTCAAGGAAGCGGCGCTGACCGACCCGCCGCTGACCACGGTCGCGACGGACCGCACGGGGATGGCCCGCGCGGCGGTCGACCTCGTCCTCGACGACGGCCTCCGCGTGGCGGGCTCCCACCGGGAACGGGTGAAGCTGTTCCCGTCGAAGCTGGTCACACGGCGGTCTTGCGGCTGCGCGTAGCCTCCGGCGGGGGCGGGTCGGCGTCTTTGTTGTGGCGGTCAGACCCGGTCGAGCTGCCAGGCGATCCCGCCGGTTGCCCCCTCGGGCCGTCGACATCGATGCGGAGCGGCTCTGCGCCGGCGACGCGTTGGTGGACGAGGGCGCCGTCGCACGGCACGGCGACGCCCTTCCGGCCGGAACCCGCGGGCCTGAACGCCAGCTGCGCGCTGCCCTGCCCCACGCACACCAGGGTGATCCGGTACGGCTTGCCGTCCTCGAGGTGGTGTTCGGTGTGCACTCCGTCGGTCACCTTCTCCACGCCGGCCTCCACCAGCGCCTCGTCCCCGAGACCGGCCAGCGCCGCCTCCGCCCGCTCGGCCGGCTCCGCGTCGGAAGACCCGGCGGCGGTCGCGGCACCGGAGGGCCGGGACGGCGTGGGATCGGCCGCCACCCCGGCGCCACCGCCCGAAGTGCACGCGACGAGCAGCGCGGGCAGCGCTGCGGCGGCGCACGCGGTGAACAACGCCCTGGAACGTGATGAGGTCATGATCAAGTCTCCCGTGGGGACCGGCCCGTACGGCGCGGTTTCACAAGCCGGGAGTTTCCGGTCGGCCGCCGCGTTGTGCGGCATCACCACGGCTGCGCCCCTTTGTTTCCCATGCAGCCGGGGCCGAGCGCCTTTATATGGGGCATACGAGGTTCTGCCGGGCTTCTCAGGGAGCACTCAGGGAGCTCTCATGGTGGCGCGCGAAGCTCTGTGCCATGACCGAGAGCTTCCGCCGCAGCGGCGAACACGAGAACCCCTACCAGGGTGACCAGCAGCAGCACGGCACCTCTCCGGTGAACCCGGAGTGGCCGCCCCCGCCGGCCTATGAGCCGACTCCGCCGACGCCGACGCCGGCACCCCCGTACGGCTCCGCCGAGCACGGCTCGACGGGGTACGGCGCACCCCACCACGGCGCGGCCGGACATGGCTCAACCGGACACGGCTCGTCCGGGTACGGGTCCGTTGGCCACGGCTCGGCGGCCGGACATGGCGCGACCGGATACGGTTCGGCCGGTTACGGTTCGGCCGGTTACGGTTCGGCCGGTTACGGTTCGGCCGGGTACGGGTCCGCCCCGACCTCGCCCCTCTCCGAGCCGGTGTCCTCCGCTGCCGCTCCCGCGGCGACGGCGTCCTCCTCCCCGTCCGCGTCGAAGAAGCGCGCCAAGGGCCCCCTCGCGCTGGTGGCGGCCGTGGCGATCGTCGCGGCGGCGATCGGCGGCGGTACGGCGTACGGGATCCAGGAGCTGACCGGCAACGACACCGTCGCCTCCAGCTCGACCAACACGAGTGTGGTGCCCACCAGCCAGAAGGGCACCGTCGCCGGGGTCGCCTCGGCGGTCAGCCCGAGCATCGTGGAGATCAACGCCAGCTCGAACGCGGGTGAGTCCACCGGCTCCGGTGTGATCATCACCGGCAACGGCGAGATCATCACCAACAACCACGTGGTCTCCGGCGCCTCCCGGGTCAAGGTGACGACCCACAGCGGCAAGACGTACAGCGCCGAGGTCGTCGGCACCGACAGCAAGAAGGACCTCGCGCTCATCAAACTGCGGGACGCCTCCGGGCTGAAGGCGGCGACCCTCGGCAACAGCAACGGGGTCAAGGTCGGCGACCAGGTCGTGGCGATCGGCTCCCCCGAAGGGCTCACCGGCACGGTGACCAGCGGCATCGTCTCCGCGCTCGACCGTGACGTGACGGTACCGACGGAAGAGGGCCAGCAGCAGCAACAGCAGGGCGGTGGCGGCGGGTGGCCGTTCGAGTTCGGCGGCCAGGAGTTCAACGGCGACACCGGTTCCTCGACGACCACCTACAAGGCGCTCCAGACCGACGCGTCCCTCAACCCGGGCAACTCCGGCGGCGCCCTCATCGACATGAACGGCAACATCATCGGCATCAACTCCGCGATGTACTCCGCGTCCTCCTCGGGCGACGCCGGCAGCGCGGGCCTCGGCTTCGCCATCCCGATCAACACGGTCAAGTCCGACCTGAGCACGCTGCGGGCGGGCGGCTCGGACTGACGGCCACCGTGCCACCGCGGCCATGGCAGACATGGCAGACATGGCAGACATGGCGGCCCCGTGGCCATCGACGGACTCTCCTTCGACCTGGAGGTCGACATGATCAAGCAGGTTGCGTACGACGTCCCGGCCGCCGACGGCCTCGCCGGCCCGGGCCCCTCCGACCTGGGCCCCTCCGGGCTCGGCCTCGCCCTCGCGGTGGCGGCCGAGCTGCACCCGCCGGTGACGCGGGCTCCCGAGGTCGCGCCCGCCGCGACCCGGGCCACGGCTCCCCGACGGAAGTCGATGGCCACGGCGGCCCGCACCCGTCGCCGTACGACTGTCGGATGATCGGCTGAAGCTCGACTTATCCACAGCCCTGCCCGACCCGGCGCCCTGGAACGTGCGAGGCTGAGTCCGGATCGACCACTCCTCGCTCCCTCTCCCCCTCCACGCCCCACCGCACCCGAGGAACGACACGACCATGAGCCCCGCCGAAGGCGACCGTGAACCCCAGCGCATCCTCATCGTCGACGACGAGCCGGCGGTGCGCGAAGCCCTCCAGCGCAGCCTCGCCTTCGAGGGGTACGACACGCAGGTCGCGGTCGACGGCGCGGACGCGCTGGAGAAGGCGACCGCGTACCGGCCGGACCTGGTGATCCTCGACATCCAGATGCCCCGCATGGACGGCCTGACCGCCGCCCGCCGGATCCGCGGCGCGGGCGACACGACCCCCATCCTGATGCTGACGGCCCGCGACACGGTCGGCGACCGTGTCACCGGCCTCGACGCGGGCGCCGACGACTACCTGGTCAAGCCCTTCGAGCTCGACGAACTCTTCGCCCGCGTCCGGGCGCTGCTGCGCCGCAGCTCGTACGCGGCGGCCGTCGCCGAGACAGCCCAGGAGGACGAGGCGCTCACGTTCGCCGACCTGCGAATGGACCTGGCGACCCGTGAGGTGCGGCGGGGCGACCGGCCGGTGGAGCTGACCCGTACGGAGTTCACGCTGCTGGAGATGTTCATGGCGCACCCGCGCCAGGTCCTCACCCGCGAGCAGATCCTGAAGGCCGTCTGGGGCTTCGACTTCGAGCCCAGCTCCAACTCCCTCGACGTGTACGTCATGTATCTGCGCCGCAAGACGGAGGCGGCGGGCGAGCCCCGCCTCGTCCACACGGTGCGGGGCGTGGGATACGTCCTGCGACAAGGCGGCGCGGAGTGAAGAAGATCCTGCGCCGCTACCGCACCCTGCCGATCCGCACCCGCCTGTCCCTCCTGGTCGCGGCGGCGGTCGCCTTCGCGGTGGCGGCGGTATCGGTGACGTGCTGGTTCATCGTGCGGGGAAAGCTGTACGACCTGGTCGACGACCAACTCGACAAGGCCATGAGCATGGGGGCGATCCAGGACCAGGCCAGGTACGCGGTCAACAACTGCACGCAGACCGTGAGTGAGCAGAACCCCCGCTTCGGCCCCCGCAACACCTACTTCCAGGTGGTCCTGGACGACGGGAAGTCCTGTGTCCTGGACTTCTCCTCCGGTCTGGTCAAGGTGACCCCCACCGACATGGAGGTCGTGAACGGCACCGAGCGCACCGAGGCCATCTACCACAACGGCACCGACACCAACGGCAACGACGTACGAGTCAAGACCCAGCCGGTGAGTATCGCCGATCCGGAGACGGGCCAGCTGTCCAACGCGGCGCTGATCGCCGCCCTCCCCCTCCACGGCACCCAAGCCACCCTCAACGACCTCGCCCTGATCCTGCTGCTCGTCTCCGGTATCGGGGTCGTCGGCGCCGGAGCGGCCGGGCTGGCCGTGGCCCGGGCGGGGCTGCGCCCCGTCGACAAGCTCACGGACGCCGTCGAGCACGTGGCGCGCACGGAGGATCTGAGCATCCGTATCCCGGTCGAGGACGAGAGCGAGGACGAGGTCGCCCGGCTGTCCCGCTCCTTCAACTCGATGACGAGCGCGCTGGCCAGCTCCCGAGACCTCCAGCAGCAGTTGATCGCGGACGCGGGCCATGAACTCCGCACCCCCCTGACGTCCCTGCGGACGAACATAGAGCTGCTCAGCCGCAGCGAGGAGACGGGCCGCCCCATCCCGGCCGACGACCGCAAGGCCCTGCTCGCCTCGGTGAAGGCCCAGATGACGGAACTGGCCTCGCTGATCGGCGACTTGCAGGAGCTGTCCCGCTCCGACTCCGGTCAGAACGGCGACCGGCTGCAGATCGTCGACTTCCAGAAGACGGTCGAGGCGGCGCTGCGCCGGGCCCGGCTGCGGGGCCCCGAGCTGACGATCACCTCGGACCTCCAGCCCTGGTACGTACGCTCCGAGCCGTCGGCGCTGGAGCGGGCGATCGTCAACATCCTCGACAACGCGGTGAAGTTCAGCCCCGAAGGCGGCGCGATCGAGGTGACGCTGGACTCGGGCGTCCTCACGGTCCGGGACCACGGCCCCGGCATCCCCGCCGACGAACTCCCCCACGTCTTCGACCGCTTCTGGCGCTCCCCCAGCGCAAGGGCCCTCCCCGGCTCCGGCCTGGGCCTCTCCATCGTGGCCCGCACGGTCCAACAGGCGGGCGGCGAGGTCACCCTGACCCGAGCGGAGACGGGCGGCACCCTGGCGACGGTACGGCTACCGGGCGCGGCCACCCCTCCACCGGAGTCACCGGAGACCGCGTAAGGAAGTCCGCGGTTACTGCCAGAAGACCTCATCCACGACGATCTGCGGATCGTCCACACGGGGCACGAAATCGTAGATCAGCCAGCCGTGCCCATGGTCGAAGAAAAAGATGTGACGCCCCTTCGGATCGGTGGACCGCAGAGGCCGGACCGTCATACCCGCGGGGAGATCCGCATCCGTCTCGACACCCCGAAGATAGGGGTCCTTCGCCGTGACCAGTTCGGCGCGCGCGGCGTCGATCATCTTCCGCACCTGCTCGGGCAGCGAGTCGCGGGTGGCCTGGGCTTTGAGTGCCCAGTCCATCTGCCACGGAGGGCCCATGAATCCGTTACTCGTCACTGGCCGGGCTCCAGCCGGAGTGCCTGGTGACGGATATTGGCCGACTCCTCGATGAGGGCCTTGGCCTCATCGATGTCGGTGCACTCAGCCACGCGGTGGTGGAGATCAGTGACGTAGGCGTCCAGTTTCGGATCACGGGCGATCGCGTACTCGACCCACCAGCGCGCCATGAACGCCGGCACCGGGCCCAGGTCGTAGGCATCGGCGATCGCCCATTTCCAGTGCGCGTCGAAGTCCGGCAGAAGCTGGGGAGCGTGCTCGGCGATCGCCCTGCGCAGTGCCGCAGGGGTCCGCTCAGGCATAGGAGGGACGACCTGATCGAAATCCTCAGCGCGCGCAGCCATGACCGAGGTCCTCCTTCGTCGCGTCGTGTCTACGACCATAGCCGGGCCCCCCACCGCAGCGCGGATCGTCCACGCACACACTCGGAGCCCGGAACGGAGCCTTCATCGGAGATCGCGTCTACAGCCATGCGGTCACCGTGACCGACTCGACCGAACCCTGTCCTCCATTCCCGACTGGTTCACCCCACGGAATGAACACCAGTTTGAGACCCACTTTCGGGCAATTGTTCGCTGTTGTCACCGGGTGCAGGCTTGGGTCATCATGAGCAGCCTCACTTGCGGGGGGCGCGATGGGGGACGACGGAACCGGTGGAGCGGGTGTTCCGGCGGGGGGTTCAGGTGATGCGCGTGGGCAGAGATTTCGCGACTATCTCGGTATCGCTGTCGCCCTTGTCGTAGGTGTGGCGGGAATTGTCGCGGCACTCCTTGCGCCGGAAAGCGACGAACCTTCGGGAGGGCGCGACATCCCGAAACCTCCACCCTCCTCCAGCCCGGCGTGGACCGGACCGTCGGCCTCGGCATCGGACAGCACCGGGCCAGAGCCTCCCACCGAGGACCCATCGCCGGGCAGGTCAGCGCCCACGACGGCTTCGACGTCCGCACCTCCGGCCTCCCCGTCGGCGGACAACGCCAACAGGTCGTCCGAGACGGTCATCGAGGTGCCGCACGACCACTACCTGGACGTCGAGAAGCCGGCCATCGACACCGAGGCGGGCCCCGACAAAGAGCTCTACTTCTTCTCGGGTTGGATTCAGATCCCCCGCGAGGAGGGCGGCGGATACGGGGATTACCTCGACGTCGGAGTCATCGACGACACCGACCTCCCGAATTGCTCCGCCAGATCCCGCCGCATGACCAGCGACACGATGAACCTCTCTTCCGTGCAGAGCGATCAGAGCATGTGCGTGCGCTCCAACGGCGGCGAATGGGCCGTCCTGAAAATCACGGAACTCCATCGGGAAACGGCGGGCGGATCCGTGACGTTCGATGTCAGCTTTCCCTCGGAGCCCTGAGGCGCGGCGCCCTTGAGGGCAGTACCCGAAGGGACAATAGAGACGTTTGTGTCGGGCTTCGTACGGTGGTCGTCCTTCCCCTGCCCCACCGGGGGATCCAACGGGGACGATCGCTGTGAGGGACGATGCGGAAGATCAAACTGGTCGCCACCGGCGTGGTGACCGCGGCGCTGCTGGCCGGGACCGGGCCTGCGCAGGCGCTGTCGGGACAGGACGCGACGGACGCCGTGGCGGCGAAGGGCTCGTCGAAGCTGAAGATCCTGAAGGAGTTCGACTACTCGCGGTCGAAGTCACGGACGTTGCCGCTGCGCCAGGGTGAGTACTACCGCAACAGCAAGGGGAAGATGGTCGGCTTCGGCTGGACCAAGATCAAGAAGCGTCACAACATCACCAAGTACGGCATCATCGGCTGGCTGGCCAAGTCACCCAATGTCGCGCCCCAGGGCAACCAGCGGTACGGCCTCACCGGGTTCGCCCACCACATCAAGTGCAAGTCCGGCAGCTGCAAGATCGTGGACCGCCGCAAGATGATCCTGGTGACGGACGAGACGGCGACGCCGGTCGGGGAGGGCCCCCGCTTCGCGTACTTCGGCGCGGTGACGTCGTTCTGCTACGACACGAAGAAGACCCTGAAGTGCCCGACCTGGGTGAACACCAAGTTCAAGATCCCGAAGAGCGCGGCGGCCGACGTGCGGTCCATGAACTCCGGTACGGCGCGGGACGGGGAACGCTACGTGTTCACGTACAAGCCGGTGAAGACCGTCAAGGGCGCCCTGACCCTGGCGTCGTAGCCGCCGCCGAGTCGGGTGGGCGGGTCGGTCGAGGGCCTGTGGGCCGCTTCGGGCATCGTGGGATGTCCGGGGCGGCGTCGCCCTGTTCGTAAAACCTCGGGAGGACCGCGGATGAGCAGGCACGGGGAACCCCACGAGCACGGGAAGCACGGGGCGTCCGGGGAGCTCGGGGAGACGTCGCGGTACGTCTTCTCGTACGAACCGCTCGGCGAACCAGAGCCGGAACCGGGGACGGGACCGGCCGACACCACCGAGCGGGATCGCCGGGACGCCGAGGTCGGCGCGTTCCTGAACCATGTCGCCGAGCTGGGCTTCGAGGCCGGGCCGAAGGGGCTGGAGCTGCGGAGCGTGGACGTGGCGGCCCGCACGTGCGCCTTCCGGCAGGAACGAGAGGTGGACCCCCGGCCGCCGGTACGGGCGCCCGGCGAGGAGCCGGGCGGAGCGGTCCTGCTGGGCTCCCCCTCCTGGGCCCATCTCGCCCACCTGGTCGGCGAACTGCCGTTTCTGTTCTCGTTCCGCGAGTACGGGCCTGAGGGCGGACCGGAGCTGTGCGGCGTGGACGCGCCGACACGGGAGTGGGCCGATGTACTCGTGGAGCACCGAGGCGAACAGTGGCGCGTAAGGGTCGCTCTGGAGGGCCGCGAACGCCCCGTCGAATTCCCCGGAATGGAGATCGGCGAGCTGTTCGGCGAGGGCGACTTCCGAAGGTTCCTCCTGCCCGGCACGACGGATGTGCTGGACGCGGGGGTGTAGGACCGGCTCCGCCTCGCCGGAGTACGAGACTCCGGGTTCTCATGCAACGGCACCCGGCCGTGGACCCACAGGCTGTGGATACCCGCGGGGTGCCGAGCCCCGAGGAGCTGTACGTCCACGGCGTGGACCTCGGCGGGGTGTCCGCGTGATGCCCGGGCTGCGGCTGTTGCCCTGGACCTCCCCCGACGGCAAGCCCTGTTGTCTCGAGCCCGACACCGCGCACCCGGGCACCCTGTCCCTGCTCGCCGACCACGTGGAGGTGTTCCGGACGCGGACTGACCCGATCCGGCCGGGCACAGGATGTCGGGTGCGGTGCGGTGTCCTCTTCCTAGCGTGGACGGCGCAAGGGAAGGAGACCGAGGTGCTGGAGCGGCTGAACGAGGCCCTGGATCACATCGAGTCGCGGCTCGCCGATCCGGCCGAGCCGATCGAGGTGACCGAGCTGGCCCGGATCGCGGCCACGTCGGAGTACCACTTCCGTCGGCTGTTCTCCGCGCTCGCGGGGATCCCGCTCTCGGAGTACATCCGGCGCCGGCGGCTCACCGTCGCGGGTGCCGAGGTGCTCGCCGGGGAGCGGACGCTGCTGGAGATCGCGGTGCGCCACGGCTACGGCTCGGGCGAGGCGTTCGCACGGGCGTTCAAGGCGATGCACGGGGTGGGGCCGGGCGAGGCCCGACGGGATCGCGCGGCGCTGCGGTCGCAGCCTCGGATGTCCTTCCGTCTCGTCGTGGAAGGGAGGAGCAGCATGCGATACAGGGTCGTGGAGAAGGAGGAGTTCCGTGTGGTGGGGAGGAAGGTCAGGGTGCCGCTGGTCCATGAGGGGATGAACCCCGGGATCGTCGAGTTCGTGCGGGGGCTCGGGCGAGACACGATCGAACGGATCGCCGCCCTCTCCGACGGGGAGCCGGCGGGCATCCTCGGGGTGAGCGACAACCTCGACCCGAGCCGGGCGGAGGGCACCGAACTGGACTACTACCACGCCGTGGTGACGTCGTCCGCCGCGGCGGACGTCCCGGACGACCTGGACTCGCTCGTCGTCCCGGCGGGCTCGTGGGCCGTCTTCGAGAACTCGGGCCCGTTCCCGCAGGCCCTCCAGTACCTGTGGCGGGACGTCTTCACCCAGTGGTTCCCGTCCAACCCGTACCAGAGTCGGCCGGGCCCGGAGATCCTGCGCACCCGCCTTTCCGAGGACGCCACCGAGGCGGACGCGGAGCTGTGGATCCCCGTGGAGCGGACCGCCGTCGGCGACTGATCGAGACGCGAAGACCGGGGAACGCGGATCCCCGCGCCCCTGGGAACACGGGGACGCGGGGATCCGACTGTCACGGCGAACCGAACAGCTACCGACTAGCTGACGATCGTGATGCGGTTGGCCGCCGGCGGGGCGATCGGGTTGCCCGCCGAGGAGTTGGCGAGCAGGTACGCCTCCAGCGCGGCGAGGTCGTCACCGCCGACCAGGTCGTTCGTGCCGAGGCCCAGCGTGGTGATGCCGTCGCCGCCGCCCGCGAGGAAGCTGTTCGTCGCGACGCGGTACGTGGCGGCCGGGTCGAGGGCCGCGCCGTTGAGCTTGATGGAGTCGACGACGATCCGGTCGGCGCCGGTCTTCGTCAGGTCCAGCGTGTACGTGAAGCCGGTCGACGGCAGCAGGATCTTCGGCGAGGCCGCGTTGGAGCCGCTGACCTGCTCCTTGAGGATCTGCACGAGCTGGGCGCCCGTGAAGTTCTGAAGGTTCACCGTGTTGGAGAACGGCTGGACGGTGAAGCCCTCCGCGTAGGTGACGACGCCGTCGCCCTCGTTGCCCTTGGCGGCGTAGGTGAGGGGCGCGCGGACACCGCCGGGGTTCATCAGCGCGAGGTCGGTCTCCGGGTCCAGCTTCTTGCCCGCGGCGAGCTGCGCGTCGGCGATGAGGTCACCCATGGGGGACTCGGTGCCGGTGCTCGGGATGTCGGCGGATATGTAGCCGATGGGCCGGTTGCCGATGGGCGCGGCCAGCGTGTTCCACCGGTTGATGAGGTCCGTCATGTCGGCGGCCTTCGCCACGTCACGGGTGACGACGTGGTTCGCGGACTTCACGGCCGTACGGGAGATGTCACCGGTCTTGCGGTCGTACGTCAGCGTCGTGTCGGTGTAGAGGCGGCCGAAGGACGCGGCCGAGGTGACCATGCGCGGCTTGCCCGACGGGTCCTTGATCGTGCAGGCGTACGCGGCGTGCGTGTGGCCGGTGACGAGGGCGTCGACCTTCGGGGTGATGTTCTTGGCGATGTCGACGATCGGGCCGGAGATGCCGTCACCGGCGCCCGGCGAGTCGCAGTCGTAGTTGTACGACGTGGAGGCGGGGGCACCGCCCTCGTGGATGAGCGCGACGACGGACTTCACGCCCTGGCGCTCCAGCTCCTTGGCGTACTTGTTGATCGTCTTGACCTCGTCCTTGAAGGAGAGGCCCTTCACGCCCTCGGCGGAGACGACGCCCGGCGTGTCCTCCAGGGTCACACCGATGAAGCCGATCTTGACGCCGTTCTTCTTCCACACCCAGTAGGGCTTCAGGAGGGGCTTCTTGGTCTTGTTCTCGATGACGTTCGCCGCGAGGTACGGGAAGTCAGCGCCCTTGAACTTCTTGCCCTTGACGTAGCAGCCGGCGGTGGGGTGGCAGCCGCCCTTCTGGAGGCGGGCCAGTTCCTTGGCGCCCTCGTCGAACTCGTGGTTGCCGACGCTGGTGACGTCGAGGTCGAGGTGGTTCAGCGCCTCGATGGTGGGCTCGTCGTGGAACAGGCCCGACAGCAGCGGCGAGGCGCCGACCATGTCACCGGCGGCCGCCGTGATCGAGTACGGGTTGTCGCCGCGGGCGTCGCGCAGATGCGTGGCCAGGTACTCCACACCACCGGCGTTGATCGTCGTGGTCGTGCCGTCCTCGTGCAGCTCGGTCACCCGGCCCGAGGAACCGGCCGGCGGCTCCAGGTTGCCGTGCAGGTCGTTGAACGACAGCAGCTGCACGTCCTGGTAGCGGCTCGGCTTGGTCTTGGCCGGCTTGGCCTCACCGGCGCTCGCCGGGATGGCGGCGGCCAGCGCACCGACGGTCGCGAGGCCGGCCGCGACCGCGACGATCCGGTTGCGGCGGCTGCCACGGCGTTGCGCGTGGGGTGTGGCTGACATGTGCCCCCCTGGTTCGTAAGAGACGTAAGGAAAACGTGAGAACAGGCCCCGTCGGCCCGAAGCGTAGATTCAACGCGCGTAGCGCGACAGGGGGTTCATGGTTACGACCTGGTTGCCATCGAGGAGGATGGTTGACAAAACGGGGCGTTCGGCCCGCCCGAACGGGGCGCGGCAGTGCCGCATGCGCCACTCCGCCACGAGGGCGGACAGTCCTGAGCCCGGCTCGACCACGGTGGCGGGATCTCGTCGTCCACCGCGCCGCCGCGGGGCGGGATCCCTCCAACGCGCCGGCCCACCGCGTAGGTGGGTTCGCGTCCCATGCCGGTCCGCCGCTCAGGTGGGTTCTCGTCACGCGCCGCTCCGCCGCGTAGGCGGCTCGGCGGGTCGGCGTCACGCG
>NZ_OLMK01000148.1 GCF_900290235.1 Streptomyces sp. MA5143a | reverse complement strand
GGCAGACGACGCTACTTTCGCAACGGGCCCTAGGTGGGCAGTGTGGCGGGTGAGGCTGCAGGTTGAGCACACGCAGCCCGTTTACTTCGCCGAGGGCTTCGATGCCGGGGCGGCGTCCGGGATGCCCCATCCCACTGGTCGAGCCGACGCAACCCTTGGATGCGATCCTTGGGTTAACACCTTGACTGCAATCCAAGGATTGATACCTTAGGTTTATGCCAAGCAATGAGAAGCCTCGCCTCATCCCGACCGGCAAGTGTTGGTGCGGCTGCGGGAAGGACGTCGGCCTGGGCAAGTTCTTCGCCGCCGGCCACGACAAGATCGCCGAAGCAGCGCTCATGGCCCTCAAGTACGACGGGTCCGTCGCTCAACTGCTCCACGCCCATGGCTTCGGCTCGCACCATTCCGTCCGCCACGCCGCCGTCAGCGATCCGGACTGCTCGTGGGAGAAGTGCGCCGACTGCAACTACAGCGGTGCCCCTGCCAGCATCGCCAACCACCGCAAGAAGGATCATCCCGATCGGCATGTCCTCGCCCAGGCGATTCAAGCCCTCGGCGGCACCTGGGATCCGCAGCGTGCCATCAAGGCTCTCGGCGACCACGGTCATACGTGGGAAGACCAACGAGCAGCTGAGAAACGGGTCCGGCAGATCCTGCGCGACCTGTGCGCGGACGGGCTTATCGTCAAAACCGACCCTCAACGAGCCGTCTACGACCTCGTTCAGAAGTAGGCGCAACGGTGCCCAGGCCGTCGGCAGGCCACCCCTGGGGGACCCGAAGAGCTCGACTGAAAGGGTGTCAAGTTCTTCGGGCGCCCGTCCGCTGATAGGGGCGTGACCCAGATACGGTTCAAAGGGGTAGTGAGTTGATCTTGAATTTTGACGGGCATCCAGGCTCACTCGGTGCCGTCGGCTTCCTCGGCTAGGACGCGGTGGACCGGCCTCGGGGACCGTTCGCCGGCGAGCACCGGCAGACGCGGCGTGGCTGGGGGGGAGGAATAGCGCAGCATCGGAGTACTCCATCCTCACCAGTTGGCGACCGAAGGACTCGAGAGCGAGTATCTGGTGTGGCTCCGGCCGGGGAGCAGGCAAGCCCGATCGAGAGTGTCTCCTACGACCAGGTCCCGAAGTACCCGCTGCCTCGAGAGGACCGGGAGGGTCCGCCGACCGACCGGTGGGCGTAAAAGGTCGCGCGCACCCCTCCCCGGGCTGGCCGTCCAGGGAAGTCATCGTGCACATCTGGGACTGTCCGCATGCCCCTAGGGTCAGCCGGAAGTGGATCTATTCGAGGCACTCGACGTACTACGGTCCGCCCCATGGCGGTCCCTGCAAGGAATGCAGTGCAGCAGTGGCCCTGGATCGCGGTTTGACGCGTCGATGGGCGCCCCGCAGATATCGGGCCTGGTCACCTACCTCTAGTTGGGCTAGGCCCACGGACATAAGGGCCTTCGTTGAACCTGTACACCGCTTCGTCACCCCTGACCGCGCAGCTGGGTGTCGAGGAGTCGGAGAGCGTGGCGCCGCTCTTCGAAGCCTCGCTCGCCGAATTCCTCGGCGGGCTGGCCGTCATCGTCGTCGTGACCGTCGTGACCTGGGCGATCCGCCGGCGTCGGCAGGGGGTGCGCCGCTACACCCTCCTCAACAGCACGGACGCGGACGGCAACCCGGTCCTGCACGTCACCACGCGGCTGGCGGGCACCGTCATCCGGCGCGACGTCGGCCGCGGGCCGGAGCGTTTCGAGCTGACCAGCTCCCCGATGGGTGACGGCACCTACGTCGCGGAGCCGCTCGACCGCTACCTCTGACGGCCGTTCCCGCGCGCGGCTGGCGGACCGCACACCGTGGGGCCCGGACGGGAGCGCCCCGTACGGGTCCTGTCCGGCACGCCCGTCCGCCCTACAGCACCTTGATCAGAGGGCGTTCTCCTCCCATCCGTCGACGTTCTGCTCGGGGGTGACCTCCCGCACCCGCTCGATGGATCTCCCCAGCCATATTTCACATTGGGGGTGTGCCCTGGCTCGACGCGATCACTCCGTCCGTCAGGCGGTCTCGGGTGGCGTTCCACAGCGACCTGTGCCACCGTCCGCCACGCGGTGAGGGCACGGCGTCGGTTCAGGAGTGGGCGTGGCAGAAGCCGCGCACGGCTCGGTTGAACTCCTCGGGCCGTTCCAGGTGGCTGACGTGCCCCGCGCCCGGGATCACGACCAGCTCGGCATCCGGGATCGCTTCCTGGAACTGGCGCGCGACGCCCAGTGGTGAGCGCACGTCCTGCTCTCCCCAGAGCAGCAGGGTGGGCACGGAGACGGTGGGCAGGAGATCCCGCTGATCCGTCTCGGCCATGAGGGACAGCTGCGTCCGCATGGTCTCCGGGCGTACGACGGCCGCGATCGCGTCCAACAGCGGTACGTACGCGGCGGGCGGCTCGCCGGCGAACAGCCCGGGCAGGGTCGGATCGAACTCACCGCGCGGCGCGGCCAGCATCCGGCGCGCGCCCTCGACCCTGGCCTGCACCTCCTCCGCCGGCAGGGAGCCCTTCCAGCCCGCGTAGGTGTCGACGAGGATCAGCGTGCTCACGAGGTCCGCGTGGTGGCGGTAGAACTCCAGGGCGAGAGTACCGCCCCAGGAGATACCGACGATGTGCGCCGGACCGAGCCGCAGCGACTCTACGACCGCGGCCAGACAGTGGGCATAGTCCGCGAGGCCGAAGCACTTGGGTACGTCGGAAGAGCGGCCCGCTCCGGGCTCGTCCCAGGCCACGACCGTGAATGCATCTGCGAGGGCGTCGAGTTGCGGCCGCCAGGCGCGGGCGTCCTCTGCCGCACCGTGCAGGAACACCACGGGCGGCCCCTCGCCCACGCGGTCGTAAGCGACCTCCATCCCGCTGACCTGCACCGTCGCCATGACTTCATGGTAGGCGCGCCCCGCAACGTTGTCGCAGCGGTGGACACCGCAGACGGTCACGGCCTCAGGTGTGTGAACCCGACCCTCACACTCCACGAGCGGGCGCCCCCGGCCGACCAACACGCCGCGCTCGTTGAAACGCCCCATTCCGTTGAACTGCGGACCGAGTGAGGCGACGAGCAGCCCTGGCCGTTTTCAGGGCTCTGTCCGCAGTTCCGTGAATGATGTTGGTGCTGCGACAGGCTGCCGCCGAATCGGTCTCACCTCTCGATCGTGCTGCCGAAGTGGCACGTCGTCTGCACAGCCCTCAGCCCGATGTTCCCCCGTGACAGTGCGGGTGCAGGATGCTTGACGCCTTGTGTTTCCGGAGCGGCATCGCGGGCGGGCGCCGGATTACCGATGAGTCGTTTGCCTTCGGCAGGATGGGCGCATGACCGAGATCCGCACACCCCGTCTCCTCCTCCGTAGCTGGCACGACGACGACCTCGTGCCAATGGCGGACATCAACGCGGACCCACGGGTCATGCGCTGGATCGACGACGGCTCGGTACGCGACCTGGACCACACGGCCGAGGCCATCGAGCGATGGGAGGAGGAGTGGGACGAGGAGGGCTTCGGGCTCTTCGCCGTCGAACTGCTGGCCTCGGGCGAACTGATCGGCTTCACGGGACTGTCCGTGCCCGAGTTCCTGCCGGAGGTGATGCCGGCCGTGGCGATCAGCTGGCGGCTGGGTTCACAGTTCTGGGACCAGGGGTACGCATCCGAAGCCGCGCACGCCACGCTGGAGTTCGCGCTTCAGGACCGCGGTCTGGACCGCGTCATCAGCATCAACCGGGTGGGGGACAACGCCTCCGAGAACGTCATCCGCAAGCTCGGCATGGTGCCCGAGCGCGAGACGGTACACCCGGTGTACGGCTACCCTCTGCGCGTTCACGCCATCGACCTCACCGAGTTCCAGGCGTAAATCGGCCGAACCATCGATCATCGCAAGACAGCTGACCAATGTCCCCGACGTACGGACACGAGGGACAGATAGTGTCTTCCCGTCACTGACCTGCGCTTTCATGGGCGCGGACAGAGCCTTGCAAACCGGCTCTGACCGCGCTTTGAACAGGCGCACTGGGAAGGGGCGCTGCCCTGGCCCTGTAGGTAGGCTCGGGACGTGACGGATCACGGCATTGAGTTCCCGGTCTTCCGACTTCATGTTGTGCCAGCAGTTCTCGCTCTTGCGAGTCCCTCGCGCGATGTCTGGCTGCAGCCAGCGGAGTTCGAGGACCTGGACTACGTGGTCACCGTACTGTTCGACGACTTTTGCAACGCAGACGATCCCGCGCCGTGGCTGGGCAAGAGCCTGCGGACCGAGGAGGAAGTCGCGCTCATGAAGGAGCTGGGCGAGGTCTACTCGACCGTGCAGGAAGAAGTAGGTCGCGGTGCCCCGGACGAGGTCTATCTGGATGCTCCAACCTGGACTAACGTGACCGCAGTCGCGGGCAGGTTGGCTCAGATGATGGTCACCAATGACCTCCAGGCTGCGGCTCTCCTGCATGAAGAGCTAAACCTCCCTCACTGCCAGCGGCCCGCTGAGGGGGCATCGACGACTGGGGGAGGATGCGCGTCCGGAGGAGTTCGAACAAGGCCCGGCCATCCATAGCCAGCTTGGGCGTTTTCACCCGGTTCACGTGTCCTTCGACGACGCCTGAACTCCACGGGAGGGTGAGACCGGCGGTGACGGCGTCGAGGTCCTGACGGAGGAAGCTGGCGAAGCCCTTCATGGGCTTCGGCGCGTCCTGCTCGGCCTGCCGGATCCACTCCTGCAGCAGGCAGCCCACTGGGACGGCCTGCTCCGCCTCGCCGGATCCCTGAAGTACGGGCACGCCACCGCCTCCCTGATCGTCGGCAAGCTGCCTCCCGGCAGAACGCGCTGGCCGCCGCGCTGAAGGAGTACGGGGCGATCCGGCGCACGATCTGCACAGCCAAGTACCTGTCGACGAGGGCTACAGGAGGAAGATCGCCCGGCAGCTGAACAAGGGCGAGTCGCTTCACTCTCTGCGCCGCCAGCTCCACTACGCCCGCGAGGGCAAGGTCACTCGGCGCCAGCCCGAACAGCAGAACGAGCAGGCGTGGTGCCTGACCGTCGTGACCAACACGGTGGTCTGCTGGCACACCGAGTACATGGGCCTGGCCGTCGGCGAACTGCGCGGCGCTGGCCGCGAGGTGGACGCCGAGATCCTGGCGCACATCTCCCCGGTCCGCAGCTCGGCCGTGAACTACTATGCTCCATCACCGTCGACTACGAACACGAACTCGCCCAGCTCGACGAGCAGGGCCACCGGCCCCTGCGGACCGTGACGATCGACGAGCCGGAGCCGGGCTGTAGCAGCAGGTGGCCCCGGTCGGCTT
This sequence comes from Streptomyces sp. MA5143a, assembly GCF_900290235.1. Classification (GTDB taxonomy): domain Bacteria; phylum Actinomycetota; class Actinomycetes; order Streptomycetales; family Streptomycetaceae; genus Streptomyces. Next base: position 8,032 of record NZ_OLMK01000148.1, on the reverse strand, counting down.
GAGGTCACCGTGGAGCCACACGTGAGGTCCGGAGGACTCGGGCAGCGTGAGCGCGGCGCGCCACATCTGTTCTAAGGTCTGGCGTGGTTCGCCAGATCGAGCGCTCAGCCTGAGCCACCCTCAAGCGGAAGGTGGTCCCGGAAGTACTGCGATTCCAACCACTCCTCCTTCACGAAGAGCGGACGTGTCAGGCGCGCTGCCCCGACCTGCTGTGAGCGCACAAGAACCCCGATATCAGTCAGAGAAAGCGAGCCATCAGGCGTATAGAGCACCCAGTTCCCATGCTCCGCAGCGTGGTCCAGCAGGAACTGCCGGACCTGCTCCGGATCGCTTCCCGCCAGCGGGAAGCCAGACAGGAAGACCTGCGGACCCGTAACCGCATCCAGCGCAACGCATGCGAGCTCGCTCGCGTCGTAGAACGCTTTCACCCCACCCGGGAAGTCCTCCTGCCCATACGGACCGCCAACCCGTTCCTGTGGTTCAGAGACCAAAAGTACCTGGGCGACCTCGGCTGGAGACATCCCGAACTGCAACGGCCCCACCCCGACTCCCGACCGCAGCTCCCAGGACCGCCGCTCCGCATCCAAGCCCATCCACCCACTCCTACGTCCGACCTGTCCGGATCTGCTTCTGTTGCGCAGGCCGCATGCGCATGCCTTCCGTGCAGGGGCTGAGCGCCTCATCGGAAGGCTGGCCGAACCACGCGACGCAGACTACTGGCGTGCCAAGGCGGGGCTGCCCGCCCACAGGCCCTCCGCCGGAGGCCGCAGAACGCCTTGAGCGCGGCGAGGGGCACGGCTAGGTATTCCTCGACGTTGCTGGCGGTCACGTCCTGGACGGAGGGCTCACGACTGCAGGTCACTACCGTATTTGCAGCAGATTCCACCTGTATGGGCATGACGGCGACTCGCACACACTACCGGCCCGTACCCTGCGCGCCCTGCGGGTTCACGTGCTCCCGTGTCGGGGACAGGGCCGCTGTGCCATGCTGGCTGACGCTCACGTGACGGGCTCTCACGTGGGGGTGGGGTCTCACGGGGGTGTGGCATGCAGCCGTTGACCGCGACCGATCCGCGCCGGGTGGGCGCGTACCGGCTCCTTTACCGGCTGGGGGAGGGCGGCATGGGCCGCGTCTACCTCGGCCGGTCGCCGGGCGGACGGACTGTCGCCCTCAAGGTGGTGCACGAAACGATCGCCGGCGACCCGGGCTTCCGTCGGCGCTTCGCCCGCGAAGTCAGGGCCGCCCAGTCGCTCCGGGGAGCGGGGACCGTCCCGGTCCTGGACGCCGACCCGGAGGCGGAGGTGCCCTGGCTCGCCACGGCGTACGTACCGGGGCCCGCGCTCTCCGACGCCGTCATCGGCCACGGGCCGTTGCCCCAGGAGGCGCTGTGGCGGCTGCTCTCCGGACTCGCGAAGGCGCTGGCGGGGGTGCACGGGGCAGGTCTGGTGCACCGGGACGTCAAGCCGTCCAACGTGCTGCTCTCCCAGTCGGGGCCGCTGCTCATCGACTTCGGCATCGCCCGATCCGCCGACGAGACGGCGCTGACCGGGACCGGTCTGGTGGTGGGGTCGCCTGGCTACATGTCACCGGAGCAGGCGGAGGGCCGGCCCCTCGGCCCCGCGGCGGACGTGTTCTCCCTGGGAGCGGTGCTGGCCTTCGCGGCGACCGGGCGCGGCCCGTTCGGCGGCGGGTCGGTGGCCGAACTGCTGTACCGGCTCGTGCACCACGAACCGGACCTCCGCGGGGTCGAGAGCCGGTTCGGAGAGCTGGCCCGGCACTGCCTGGCTAAGCGGCCGGAGGACCGCCCGACTGTCACGGAGATCGCCGCCGCGACCGAGGAACTGGCGGGCACGGGTCCCTGGCTGCCGGCGCCAGTGGTTGTCGGAATCGCCCAGAAGGCGGAGGAGCTACTCAACGCGGAGGCAGAGGAGCTGGAGGGAAAGGCGGAGCACCTCGTACGACAGCAGGCGTCCGGGGCGGTCTCCGGACCAGACGGAGTGGCCACCACCGCGCTTCCCCTGCACACCCCGCCGCCCACGGCGGTCCTCGCCGGCCGGTCAGCATCTGGGCCGACACGAGCTCGTGCCGCGTCGTCGGCCGCGCCCTCCCGGCGAAAGGTCGCCGTCAGAGCCCTGACCACGGGTCTCGGCAAACCCCTCTACGGGCTGTTCTTCCTGATCCCGGTCGTCGCCCTTCTCATCGGAGGGTTCGATCTTCTGGACCGGGCGGCACAGTACCCTTCCGAATCAGAGCAGCAGAGTGGCGCGCACCAGTGGGCCATGAACGACTGGTGGCGCTTCCCCGTGACGCTCCTACTCTTCGGCGCCATGGCCTGGCTACACGTCTACCGGAAGCGGCTGATGACCGTACCGCCCGTCATGGTCCGGCTGTGGTCGGCCGGGGTCGGCCTGTACTGGATCGCCCTGATGGCGGGCACGGCCCTGCACCTGGCGTGGTTCATGATCGTGCACGAGGACATGCCCTACGAGGCCGGTGAGCACCCCCTTCTGTGGGTGGCCATGCCGGTGATCATCATTGGGACAGGGGTCTCACCCATCCTGCTGATCGCGTCGGTGCTACGGATCGTGAGGGCCTGAGCTGAGCGGTCGACGAGCACGAATTCGAGATCCTCTGCCTGTGATTGCGACTCGTTGGAAACGGCTCTGGCCACGACCCGCCCCCGCCCCGGAGCGGTGTCGTCATTCACGTTCGCGTGCACGGGCCACCACGGCCGCCCTGCTGGCGGTCCCGAGTCTGTTCGTGATGGCCGACACATGGTTGCGGACGGTCTTCTCGGCGAGGAAGAGACGTCGGGCGATGGCGTGGTTGCAGTCCCCTTCGGCCACGAACTCAAGGATCTCCCGCTCGCGGTCGATCAGTTCGGGAAAGACCAGCGCCGCGTACCGGCGTCCGGGCTGGGTGAAGAAGGCGCTGATGTGCCCGGCGACTGCCTCACCGTAGACCGCGCTTGCGGAGGCGACGGCCAGCAGAGCACGCGCGATCTCGGTACGGTCAGCGCCCTCAGGCATGGCCGGACCGGGACCGTCGAGGTGGGTGTGGAACTCGCTCGCGCCCGCTTCTTCGACCTGGTGCCCGAGCCCGTTGGCTGACGTCGGCTCCTTCCCGACGCAGTCCAGTGGTCGGCGCCACGTGTCGGAGGTCTTGGAGCACGCCGGGTAGCCGTACACATTGATGCACGCGCCTGCAGAAGCAAGGTCCAAGCGCCGCGGGCTGAGGTAGCGCGTGCACTGGCTGCGATACCAGGGGAGAAGGGACTGCTCATGCCCGGCCCCGATCTGCTGCCGCCGTCCGCTCCGATGACGGTCGGTGCGCTCTTGAACCGGTGACCTACCGGTGCGCAGAAGGTGGAGCTCGTTTCCGGCGTGCTGATCTTCACGGGCCATCTCGATGAGCCGGGGCCCGCTTTGACGTACGGCGACGCCCGCCGAATGGGCATCGACCTGCCGCCCGGCATGGGTCGAGTAGGTCAAGCTCAGCGACTCGGCGCCGATCTCCGGTTCCCAGCCGTCGCTGCTGGTCTCGGTGAACGCGATTGCGCTGCCGTCGGCGGAGAGCACCTCGACGGAGGCGTCCGAGGTCTCGCGGAGCTGTGTGTAGTTGCTCGGCCCGCCAGTGATGGACGATGCCCAGCCGGGACCGAAGATCTCAGCCTGGCCCTCGGTGTCGGTGTCGTTGGCGCGGGAGGAGAACGTGCGGTCCACGCTTGCCTCGAACGCCGTGGCGTCGGTGGCCGACAGGGTGTAGTCACCGGTGAGCTGGTTCACGGCTCCGGGGCCGACATGGGCCGAGGGGGAACTGCCGGCGTCACGGTCGAGGGTGACCTCGACGATCTGCGAGTGACCGGTGGTGGTGCCGTTCGTGAACGCGGCACGCAGCTCGACCACGCCGTCCTCGGTGAGCGAGGACGATGTCGCGTGGGTGGACGAGCATGTGGGCCACGGCAATTTCCGCCACGTGGGCGAAGCTCACCTCGCTCCTGACTGCCGAGATCTACGGCAAGAGCCGTGCGGTGGTGGACCGCCGGTTGCTGGAGCGGGCCTGCGCACGGCTCATGGAACCGCTGTGACCGGCGCCTTCGGGCCGGGAGAGGCTGGCGGCCACGCAGACGGTTCGCACGTGCGGGGAGGTCTGCCTTCTTCCTCCCTGTCGGCGCTGCGCGGACCTGCCGTGCGCAGGCTGCTCGCCCTGCGACAGGAACAGAAACTGACGATCCGTCATGTACGGCTGATGGCTCAGTCGTTGGAGGTGACGGAGCGCACGGTGTGGTGGTGGCTTGCTGCTGCCGAGCGTGACGAGTCCGCGGCCGCGGAGCCCGGGGCGCGGGCCCAGAGCAAAGACCGCTTCTCCGTCACCCCGGAGGTGCGCCGCCTGCTGGCCTTGTGGAAGGGCAACGTCGCGGCGGTCCATCGTGACCTGATTGCTCGCGCGGCCAGGGGCGAGGGGGAGCCGCCTCCGTCGATTCCGACGCTGCACCGGGCGATCCAGCGGGATCTGACGCCCAGGGAGCGTGCGGGGCTTGCGGGTGGGGAGCGGGCGGCGCGCAAGCATGATGTGTTCCTGGCCCGGCCGCGGGGCTGGCGCAACCAGGTGTGGGAGATCGACCACATGCAGGCGCCGGTGCTGGTCGACGTCGACGGCAGGGCCCGCAGGCCGTGGATCACGTGGTTCACCGACTGCGCGACGAACGCGGTCACCGGCGTCGCGGTGACGCCGGGAGACCCGTCGCGGGAGTCGGTGCTGGCCGCGCTGCGCTCCGCGGTCCTGCGTGAGGAGCCGTACGGCCCGTTCGGCGGCGTGCCCGAGAAGGTGTGGGTGGCCGTGGCAAGGATTTCCTGTCTCGGACGGTGACCGCTGCGTTCGATCTCCTCGACGTGACGGTGGAGGACCTGCCCGCCTACACCCCCTCACCTCAAGGGCACGGTGGAGGGCCTGAACCGGGCGGTGGAGGGCATGTTCCTGGCCGCGCTGCCCGGCTACGCCCGCCAGCCGCGCCCCGGTAAACGCTCCTCCCGTCCGAAGGACGAAGTGCTGCTGGGCTTCGAGGACTTCACCACCCGACTGCTGGCCTGGACGCTCTGGTGGAACACCGAGCACCGCCCGGCGCCGTTGCGGGGCAGGACTCCGCTTGAGGCGTGGCAGGACGATCCCACCCCGCTGCGGGATGTGCCGGCCGCGGATCTGTGGACGTTCACCCTGGAGGACGCCGGCACCCGCACGCTGACCACCCGCGGCATCCGCTTCAGGAAACGCGACTACGTGGGGCCGTGGATGACCGGCCAGGCCGGGATCCAGGTCCGTATCCGTTTCATGCCCCACCACGATCACCGGATCGAGGTCTACCACGCGGTCACGGGCCGCTACCTGGGCCCCGCGGACCTGGCCGACCAGGCCACTCGCCCGGACTGCCGACTCCGACCTCACGCGGCTCGCGATGCCGGACCTCATCCCGCACGCCGCGCCCCCGGCCGACTGGCGCACCCCTGCTTCCCTGGCCGCGCTGACCACGCCAGGCCCGCCCGTCCGGTACCCGTCCGGCCGTGCCGGCGCTTCCGCCCCGGACGGCCGCCACCGGCGGGCCGCACCTCCCACCACCGACAAAGACGGAGACGCCTCGTGACCGCGGCCACCTACCAGTACGTCGACCTGCCGGACGCCTCCGTGGTTACCACCCGCGCCCTGCTCACCGCCCGGGAGAACATCTCCGACACGGTCGCTGCCCGCGCGATGATGTGCATTCATGGCGGCGCCGGCTTCGGCAAGACCCTCGCCGTCAACATCTGCCTGCGCGCACTCGAACCGGGCGAGGACGTCCGCAAGATCACTTTCCGTGCCCGGCCCACCGCCCGCGCGGTGCGCTACGAACTGTTCACCGCGCTCGACCTGGCCGGCGAGCCACCGCGCCATCCCAGCGAGTTCGACCGTCTGCTGAAGACGGCCCTGGCCGAACGCCCTCGCACCTTCCTCGTGGACGAGGCCCAGCGGCTCAACGGGGAGGCGTTCGAGTACTTCCGTTACCTGTGGGACGAACCCTCCACCCAGCTGGCGATCATTTTCGTCGGTGGCGCGGGCTGCCACACCGTGCTGCGCCGCGAACCGATGCTGTCCTCCCGCATCTTCATCTGGCAGCAGTTCACCCGCCTCACACCCGACGAGGTCCTCGAGGTGATCCCTCTGTTCCACCCGGTCTGGGCGGACGCCGAGCCCGAGGACATCGCCTTCGCCGACAGCCATGCCGCGCACGGCAACTTCCGCGCCTGGGCCCAGCTGACCGCCCACACCCGCACCGCCCTGGCCCGTACGGGACGTGCCCGCGTCGACCAGGAGCTGCTGCGCTGGGCCTTTAGCCGCCTGGCCTGACCACACCGTCGATGCCTCCTGCCCCGCCGCTGCCGCCCGTCACCGTGGTTCTCGACCGTCACGACGACGTGCTGCACACGCACACCACTCTGGCCGCCCACCATCCGCCGTCCGGCCGGATCACCCTGCACCCCGGCCCGGGCACCACCAGCGAGACCGGCCTCGCCCACGACCTACTCGCCGCCCTGGGCAAACCGCCCCTGCTCCCGGGCCGCTTTCCCGGCGGCCGTCAGCCCGCCTGGGAAGCCGCCACGGCCTGGGTGACCGCCCTGCCTGTGACCCGGCTGACCGTCCTGCGCGCTCACCGCCTCACCGCCCCGCCGCACGATGCGCCTGCTGCAGCTGCAGGCCCGCACGGGTATCCCCCTGACCCTGGTCTGCCACCGCCCTCACCTTCCCGCCGCTGTGCACCAGGCCCTGCGGACGGCCGACTACTCCGTCACCGCCGACTTCGAGGCTGCCCGCCGCCACTACTACGGCACGCCGCTCGCTGACCCCCCGCCCGCAGACGAGCCCGCCGCGCCGGCCATCCGGTGGCTCACCTTGCCCGCACTGGACCGCCTCGTCTCCTACGACAGCCCCCGCCCCTGCGCCGCCCCGTGCACGCCACCGCCGATCGCCTGGCGGCACCGCCCACCGCCCGCTCCTCTCACTGCGCATACCGCCCAGCGAGTCGCCCACCGGCTGCACGCGGCGACCGCACATCCGCGACTGGCCGCGGCCCTCGCCGCCGCGCTGTTCACCGGCGCCTCCCTCCAACAACTCGCCACAGCCCGCCCCCGCGACTACGACGACGCCGCGGCCACGCTCGCCCTGCACGACCGCGCCCGCTACACCGACGGCTGCGCCGCCTACCCCGTACCGCCCTGGGCAGGCGTCTTTCTGCGGGCCGCGGTCTGCTTCACCCGGCTGGTATCCGGCGAGGACCAGGAACTGCTCGCCGCGCCAGGTGACCGCGGGCACCTGCTGCGCGCGGCACAGAGGGCCCGACTGCGCCCGCCCCAGCCGCCCGCGGCCCGCCGCCAGGGGCGGCCGGCCGTGTGGAGTGGGACTGGCGCGAGCGGCAGGAAGCCGAGCGGTACGAAACGATACCGGCCAGTCGCGCCAGGCCCTCGCGACGCTGAGCCCCCTGCCGCGGTCGCTCGAAGAGGCAGGCTCAGCCGATCGAGAAGTCGGCGAACTCAATGTCGCTGAAGGCGATGTGCAGACCATGGGCGCGGCGGCCCCCGTCACGGAAGTAGGCGTGCCCAAGGGCGCGGGCGAGGATCACCGTCTGCTGCTGCTCGCCTGCGCCGGCATCCCGGGCGGCGAACAGCTCCCGGGCTACCTCTCCCGGCAGGTCCTGGGCGATCCACCGCACCCGCGGATCGTCCGAGGACCCTGCAGGAGCCGCGAACCCGAATCGCGCCTTGGTGCGGAAGACGAACCCCTCCGCCTCAGCCTGGGCACGCAGGCGTGCCCGTACCCGGGGCTGCCACCGAGCCAGGACTGCTTCCTCGATCGCCCGAGCCTGCGTCGGGGCCGGGGGGGCGACGCGCTCCCGGCTTCTTCGTCACCCACCGTTGCACGGTGCGCTGCGACACCCCCAGCATGGTGGCCACCCTCCGAGTGGATCCCCCACGCGCTGCCAGCAGAAAACGCAGGCGGCTCTCA
>NZ_OLMK01000078.1 GCF_900290235.1 Streptomyces sp. MA5143a | reverse complement strand
CCACTCCGCCTACGCAGGCCGGTTCGCGTCACCCGCCGCCCCTCCACGCGAGCGGGATCAGGCCATCCACCTACCCCCGCCCGTCACCCCGGGGAACCGACCCCGTTCCGAGGCGCCCTCCCGTCGCGGCCCCCGGCTACTCTCGAACCCATGACCAGCGACGACGCCGCCCGGCCCCACTCAGCCGCCCGCAGTATCGAGACCCGCCTGGAACTCACGCCCGACCAGAGGGCGGCCGTCCTCGACCTCCTCGACGAGGCCGCCCAGGTCGACGGCCAGCCCGCGGTGTCCGAGCAGGGGCGCCTCCAACTCCGCGGCGGCCCCCGCGAGGGCGTCCGCCACCTCCTCCTCAGCGTCGACGACACCCTGGTCGGCTACGCCCAACTGGAGGACACCGACCCCGTCGAGGCCCCCGCGGCCGAACTCGTCGTGCACCCCTCGCACCGGGGCCACGGCCACGGGCGGGCCCTCGGTTCGGCGCTGCTCGCCGAGTCCGGCAAGCGGCTGCGCGTCTGGGCGCACGGCGGCCACTCCGCGGCCCGTCATCTCGCCCAGGTCCTCGGCCTGACCCTGTTCCGCGAACTGCGCCAGATGCGCCGCTCGCTGGCCGATTTCGACCCCCCGGAGCCGGTCCTCCCCGCGGGCGTCACCGTCCGCGCGTTCGTGCCCGGCGAGGACGACGCGGCCTGGCTCGCCGCGAACGCGGAGGCGTTCGCCCACCACCCCGAACAGGGCTCCCTCACGCAGCGCGACCTCGACGACCGCAAGGCCGAACCCTGGTTCGACCCGGCCGGCTTCTTCCTGGCGTTCCGCGGCGACGAACTCGCCGGCTTCCACTGGACGAAGGTGCACGCCGCCGAACAGCTCGGCGAGGTGTACGTCGTGGGTGTCCGCCCCGGCGCCCAGGGCGGCGGCCTCGGCAAGGCGCTCACCACGATCGGCCTGCGTCACCTGGCGGCGCAGGGCCTGCCCACCGCCATGCTCTACGTCGACGCGGACAACAAGGCGGCGGTGACCGTGTACGAACGCCTCGGATTCGTGACGTACGAGACGGATCTGATGTACCGCAGCGAAACCTGACGCACGGGGCGGGGGCCGGGGCTCCCCCGGCGGAAGTCGTCCACGGGCAGGAAACGGGCAGGGGGCGGTGTGTTGACACCGCCCCCTCTCTTGCACCACCCTTTCACTACTCAATTAGTGAAAGGGTGGTTGTTCGAGTGGTCGAGTACCGCATCGACCGGCGCAGCGGTGTCGCCACCTATGTGCAGATCGTCCAGCAGACCAAACAGGCCCTGCGGCTCGGCCTGTTGGAACCCGGCGACAAGCTCCCCACGGCCCGCGAGGTCGTGGAGGCCACCGCCATCAACCCGAACACGGTGCTGAAGGCCTACCGCGAGCTGGAGCGCGAGGGCCTGGTCGAGGCCCGCCGCGGCCTCGGCACCTTCGTACGGAAGTCGTTGGGCGCCCATCCGGTCGACTCCCCGCTGCGCGAGGAGCTGGACCGGTGGACCGTCCGGGCCAAGGAGACCGGGCTCGAACGGGGCGACGTCGAGGCGCTGTTCACCTCCGTACTGGACGAACACTTCAAGGAAGATCAGGGGGACGAGGCATGACCGACACGGCCATCGAGGCGGCCGCACTCGGCAAGAAGTTCGGGTGGCGACAGAAGGGCTGGGCGCTGCGCGACTGCACGCTGCGGCTCCCGGTGGGGCGCGTCTGCGCGGTCGTCGGACCGAACGGCGCGGGCAAGTCGACCCTGCTGGCCCACGCGGCCGGCCTGCTCGCGCCCACCGAGGGCGGCATCAGCGTGCTGGGCACGACCCCGTCGGCGGCCCGCGAACGCATGGCGTACGTCGCCCAGGACAAGCCCCTGTACCCGCAGCTCACCGTCGCCGAGACCCTGCGCATGGGCGCCGAGCTGAACCCCCGCCGCTGGGACGCGGCCGTGGCCGAGCGGATCGTCGAGGAGGGCGGGCTGGACTTCGGCTCCAAGATCCGCTCCCTCTCCGGCGGCCAGCGCACCCGGGTCGCGCTGGCCCTCGCCCTCGGCAAGCGGCCCGAACTGCTGCTGCTGGACGAGCCGATGGCCGACCTCGACCCGCTGGCCCGGCACCAGCTGATGGGCACCCTGCTCGCGGACTCCGCCGAACACGGCACCACGGTTGTCATGTCCTCGCACGTCGTGGCCGAACTCGAAGGCTCCTGCGACCACTTGTTCCTCCTCGGCGGCGGTCGCGTCCGCCTGGCCGGCCCGCTCGACGCGCTCATCGCCGCCCACACCCTGGTCACCGGCCCGACCGGCGACCTCGCCCCGCACACCGTCGTCGAGTCCCGTACGACCGGCCGTCAGATCACCGCGCTCATACGGCCCGAGGGCCGGATCGCCGCCGGCTGGCAGACCGACGAGCCGACCCTGGAGGAACTGGTCCTCGCCCACCTGCGGGCCCCCGGCGCCCCGGCGCTCACCCTCCCGGACGAGGGGGACGCCCACAAGGAGGCCAACGGCGGGAACGGCGACGGCGAGACCAACGGCACGCGCACCAGCGGAGCCTCCGTATGAGCGCCGTGACCACCGTGTACGCCGGGGCATCGGACCGCCGCCCCGCGCACCCCGACCGCGCCCTGGCCCGTGCCGTGCTGCGCCCGCACCAGTCGGCCCTGTGGTTCTGGGGACTGCTGGTGGCGCTCATCGGCGGCGGACTGCTCTGGGCCGCGGGGCCGGGGTTCGACGCGGCCTGGGACGCCTATCTCAAGAGCGGATGCCGGGAGACCGACTACTGCGAGATGGGCACCGCGTACCAGCACTACGACCTGGTCGTCTCCCTGGGCTCCGCCGTCCTGACCGTCGCCCCCGCCCTGATCGGGGCCTGGGCGGGCGCCTCGCTGATCGGCCGCGAGCTGGAGAGCGGCACGGCGAGACTGGCCTGGACCCAGTCCGTCACCCCGGCCCGCTGGCTCGCCGCCAAGCTGGCCGTCCCGGCCGCCCTGATCGTGTCGGGGACGGTCCTGCTCACCCTGCTGAACCGCCTGGTGTGGTGGCGGGAGGAGCCGCTGCGGGACGCGGTGGTCAGCCGGGACTGGTTCGCCGTCACCACCTTCACGGGCAACGGCACCCTCGCCACCGCCTACGCCCTCCTCGCCCTGGCCGTCGGCGTGGTGGCCGGCCTGCTGCTCGGCCGTTCGCTGCCCGCGCTCGCCGTCGGGTTCGCGGGCACGGCCGCCCTCGTGGGCGTCCTCCAGGGGAACCGGCACCACCTGTGGCCCGTGGCGGAGGCACGCGGGACCGCCTCGGAGCCTCTGTGGACCGGCATGCTCGTCGACCATGGCGTCATCACCGCCTCGGGCGACCGGATCTCCAACGTCCTCTGCGGGGACGTCGACTGCGGCCGCAGCGACGTCGTCGGCTACTGGGCCCAGTCCCACCCCGCGTCCCACTTCTGGCCCCTCCAGCTCGTCGAGACCGGCATCGTCCTCGCCGTCACCGCCCTGCTGGTCCTCGCCTCCTTCCACCTGCTGCGCCGCCGCACGGGAGGCGCCGCGTGACCGCCCTCACGACCACCGCGTCCCGCCCGAGAGGCGGCCCGCGCGGACTGACCTGGACGCTGCTGCGCCTGCACACCGCGGCCGTGTGGTTCTGGGCGCTCCTCGTCGCCGTGGCCGCCGGGTGCCTGCTGTGGGCCCGGGTACCGGGCGGCGACGCCGCCTGGGCCGCGTACACCTCGGGAGGCTGCGACAACGGAGTGGTGGACGAGGGCTGCAACCTCAACGCCCCCGCGATCGAGCTGTACGGCACGGCCATGTACCTGGGCTCCGCGATCATCAACATCGCGCCGCTGCTCGTCGCCGTCTGGGCGGGCGCCGCGCTGATCGGGCGGGAGCTGGAGAACGGCACGGCGAAACTGGCCTGGACCCAGTCCGTCACCCCGGCCCGCTGGCTCGCCGCCAAGCTGGCCCTCCCCGCGGGCCTGCTCACCGCCGGGACCCTACTGCTGGTCCAGCTGCACCGGATCATGTGGCAGGCGCACGACAGTCGGTGGAAAGGGGCCGGCGTCTGGCAGTGGCACGACAGTCAGATCTTCGTCGCCAACGGCCCCGTCGCCGTCGCCCACGTCCTGCTCGGCCTCGCCGCTGGCGTCCTGATCGGCCTGCTCACCCGCCGCTCCCTGGCCTCCATGGGCTACGGCTTCTTCGCCATGGGCGGTCTGCTCTACGTGCTCGAACTGGTCCGGCCGTACCTGTGGCCGGCGCGAACCGCGACGACCACGGCCGCCGAGGGCCAGCCCGCCTACATCGGCATGACCGTCGAGGTGGGCGGCATCACCCCCGGCGGTGTCCGGGTCCCCGACCTCTGCATGGTCAGCACGGAATGCATGCCCGGAGAGGATGTCGTCGGCTACTACCGCGGCTACCACCCCGCGTCCCACTTCTGGCCGCTCCAGCTCGTCGAGACCGGCGTCGTCCTCGCCGTCACCGCCCTGCTGGTCCTGGCCTCCTTCCACCTGTTGCGCCGCCGCACGGGAGGCGTGTCATGACAACGACCGTCGACACCACCGCCCCCACCACCCGAGGGCGCCCGCGCCTCCACGGCCTGACCGGGACGGTCCTGCGTCTGCACCGCCCGGCACTGCTGGTGTGGTGCGCGTACGTAGTGGTGATGGTCGGGTGGATGCTCTGGGTGCACCACGTCTCGGGGGCGCAGGCGCGCGCCGCGCTGGACACCTGCCGTGGACAGGACGGCGGCTGCGTCGACTTCGACATGTTCGCCTTCGAGGAGGGCATGTCCATGGTCGGTGCCTTCGTCGCCTACGCCTCCTACGCCGTGGCCGCCTGGGCGGGTGCCTCCCTGATCGGGCGCGAACTGGAGCACGGCACGGCCCGACTGGCCTGGACCCAGTCGGTCACCCCGACGCGCTGGCTCACGGTCAAGCTGGCGGTTCCCGCAGTCGCCCTCACCGTGGGCACCACGGTGCTGATGCTGGTCTACCGCTGGATCTGGTCGGCGAACCAGGAGGTGCGCAGCGACGAGTGGTACTACGGCGACCCCTTCGTCAACCGTGGCCCCGCGGTCGTCGCCTACGCCCTGTGCGCGCTGGCCGTCGGCGCGCTGGCGGGCCTGGCCCTGAAGCGGGCGCTGCCGGCGCTGGGCACGGCCTTCGCCTTCATCGTCTGCCTCCACCTGTACCTCGACGAGCGGTCGGACACGCTGTGGCCGGCGAAGACGCTCACCGGCACCGCCGCGAGCCGGCTGCCGATGTCGGCCGACCAGCTGGAGCTGGGCGCGGTCACCGGCTCGGGTGCCCGGATCAATGACCTGACCTGCTTCGGCATCGACACCGACGCCGACTACGCCAGGTGCATGGCCGACAACGGCTTCACCGACCTGTACGCCGAGGTGCACCCCCAGTCCCACTTCTGGCCCCTGCACCTGATGACCACCGGCGTCCTCCTCGCCGTCACCGCCCTGCTGGTCCTGGCCTCCTTCCACCTGTTGCGCCGCCGTACGGGAGGTACGTCATGACGACCGCCGTCGCCGCCACTCGTCAAGGCCCCCGCCCGCGCGGCCTGATCTGGACCGTGCTGCGCGTGCACCGCCCGGCCCTGCTGGTGTGGAGCGCGTACGTCCTGCTGATGGTCGGCTGGATGCTCTGGGTGCAGCACGTCTCGGGCGCGCGGATACGCGCCGAGCTGGACGCCTGCCGGAGGAGGCCGGAGGGCGCGTGCATCGACGTGATGACGTTCAGCCACTCCATGAACGAGGGCTGGATCGGCACCCTCATCGCGTATGCCTCCTACGGCATCGCCGCCTGGGCCGGTGCCGCCCTCGTCGGCCGCGAGCTGGAGCGGGGCACCGCCCAGCTGGCCTGGACCCAGTCCGTCACCCCCGCCCGATGGCTCACCGCCAAGCTCGCCGTGCCGGCCGTCGCGCTGACCGTCGGGACCACCGTCCTGGTCCTGGTCTACCGCTGGTTCTGGTCGGCGGGCCAGGACCTGCGGGGCGGCGAGTGGTACGACCCCGACCCCTTCCTGAACCGCGGCCCGGCGGTCCTCGCGTACGCCCTGTGCGCCCTGGCCGTCGGCGCCCTCGCGGGCATCGCCCTGCGGCGCTCCCTGCCCGCCCTGGCCGTGGCGTTCGGCCTCGTCCTCTGGTTCCACCTGTACGTCGACCGGCACTGGCACGAGCTGTGGCCCGCGAGGACCCTCTCCGGCACCGACGGCAGCTGGTTCCCCAGCGACCACCCGGCCTCCCACTTCTGGCCCCTGCACCTGATGACCACCGGCGTCGTCCTCACCGTCGCCGTCGTGGCCACCGGCGCCGCCTACTGGCTGCTGCGCCGCCGCACCCGCTGACGGCGCCCCGGACCCGGCACGCCCTTCCTACGGGGGGAGGGGCGTGCCGAAGGCGTGCACCGGCGCGGGCCCGAGGAGTCGGGCACCTCGGGGGCACGCGGGCGCGCACCTGGGGAACCGGCGGGCCTCCCTGCGCTATCCCGCACGTAAGGTCTCCGTAACCGGCGATTCAGACGAGCTTGCGACGCTTCCGCAATGAACCCCGTCCCGCCCGAGCCCTCGCCTCCCCCACGCAACGGCCCAAGCAACGGGAAGAGCGCGGGGAACGGCCGTCCTACGGCCACCGCTGCCCACCCCGGCGGCACCGACGACGTCGTCGCGCGGATCGACGCGGACATCGCCGGGAACGCCGTCGCGCTCCCTGTGGCCCTCTCCGACGCGCCTGTGATGCTCGCGGCGCGGAAGAATGGTGCCATGAGCCAGTCCAACGCCCAGGCACAGGTCCAGCACGCGCAGCCGTCCGTCGGCTCCATAGCCGCGCACCGCCCGCACACGGTGGCCGCGGTCGTCTCCGATCTCGAACCCGACATGGACGCCGACCTCGACGCCTACGAGGAGGCGCCGTACGACGGCGACCGCCTGCCGCAGAACCGCTTCCTCGACCGGGAGCGCAGCTGGCTCGCCTTCAACGAGCGTGTCCTGGAACTCGCCGAGGACCCGAACACGCCCCTGCTGGAGCGGGCCAAGTTCCTCGCGATCTTCGCCAGCAACCTGGACGAGTTCTTCATGGTCCGGGTGGCCGGTCTGAAGCGCCGCATCGCCACGGGTGTCGCCACCAAGTCCGCCTCCGGTCTCCAGCCCCGCGAGGTGCTGGAGATGATCTGGGCCCGCTCCCGTGAGCTGATGGCCCGGCACGCCGCCTGCTTCCACGAGGACATCGCCCCGGCCCTCGCCGAGGAGGGCATCCACGTGGTCCGCTGGGGCGAGCTCACCGAGAAGGAGCAGGCCCGCCTGTTCACTCTCTTCCGGCACCAGATCTTCCCCGTCCTCACCCCGCTCGCCGTGGACCCGGCGCACCCCTTCCCGTACATCTCGGGCCTGTCGCTGAACCTGGCCGTGGTCGTCCGCAACCCGGTCTCCGGCCACCGGCACTTCGCCCGCGTGAAGGTCCCCCCGCTGCTCTCCCGCTTCCTGGAGGCCTCCCCCAGCCGCTACGTCCCGATCGAGGACGTGATCGCGGCCCACCTGGAGGAGCTGTTCCCGGGCATGGAGGTGCTGGAGCACCACGCCTTCCGCCTCACCCGCAACGAGGACCTGGAGGTCGAGGAGGACGACGCGGAGAACCTGCTCCAGGCCCTGGAGAAGGAGCTCATGCGGCGCCGCTTCGGGCCGCCGGTGCGCCTGGAGGTCGAGGAGTCCATCGACCGGTACGTCCTCGACCTGCTGGTCCGCGAGCTGAAGATCTCCGAGGCCGAGGTGTACCCGCTGCCGGGCCCCCTCGACCTCACGGGTCTCTTCGGCATCGGCGCCCTCGACCGGCCCGAGCTGAAGTACCCGAAGTTCATCGCCGGCACCCACCGCGACCTCGCCGAGGTCGAGTCGGCGTCGCCGCCCGACATCTTCGCCGCCCTGCGCGAGCGGGACGTCCTGCTGCACCACCCGTACGACAGCTTCTCCACCTCCGTGCAGGCGTTCCTGGAGCAGGCGGCCGCCGACCCGGACGTCCTCGCCATCAAGCAGACCCTGTACCGGACCTCCGGCGACTCCCCGATCGTGGACGCGCTGATCGACGCCGCCGAGTCCGGCAAGCAGGTCCTCGTCCTGGTCGAGATCAAGGCCCGCTTCGACGAGCAGGCCAACATCAAGTGGGCCCGCAAGCTGGAGGAGTCGGGCTGCCACGTCGTCTACGGCCTGGTCGGTCTGAAGACCCACTGCAAGCTGTCCCTGGTGGTCCGCCAGGAGGGCGAGACCCTGCGCCGCTACAGCCACGTCGGCACGGGCAACTACCACCCGAAGACGGCCCGCCTGTACGAGGACCTGGGCCTGCTCACCGCCGACCAGCAGGTCGGCGCGGACCTCTCCGACCTGTTCAACCGTCTCTCCGGCTACTCCCGCCGCGAGACGTACCGCCGGCTCCTCGTCGCCCCCAAGTCCCTGCGCGACGGACTGATCGCCCGCGTCAACAAGGAGGTCCAGCACCACCGCGCCGGACGTCCCGCGTCCGTCCGCATCAAGGTCAACTCGATGGTCGACGAGGCCCTGATCGACGCCTGCTACCGGGCCTCGCAGGCCGGGGTGCCC
Organism: Streptomyces sp. MA5143a; assembly: GCF_900290235.1. Lineage (GTDB taxonomy): Bacteria > Actinomycetota > Actinomycetes > Streptomycetales > Streptomycetaceae > Streptomyces. Next base: position 26,624 of record NZ_OLMK01000078.1, on the reverse strand, counting down.
GTCGACATCTGGGTGCGCGGCATCTGCGCGGTACGCCCCGGCGTCCCCGGCCTCTCGGAGAACGTCCGCGTCCGCTCCGTCCTCGGCCGCTTCCTCGAACACTCCCGGATCTTCGCCTTCGGCAACGGCGGCGAGCCCGAGGTGTGGATCGGCAGCGCCGACATGATGCACCGCAACCTCGACCGCCGGATCGAGGCCCTCGTACGAGTCACCGACCCGGCGCACCGGGCGGCCCTCAACCGCCTGCTGGAGACCGGTATGTCCGACACGACCTCCTCCTGGCACCTGGGCCCCGACGGCGAGTGGACCCGGCACTCGACCGACACGGACGGCCAGCCCCTGCGCAACGTCCAGGAGATGCTCATTGACGCCCGGAGGCGCCGGCGTGGCACAGCAACACCTTGACCCCAGGAACTCCACGGCCGTCGCCGCCGACGCCCTCGCCGGGTATCTGCGGGCCCAGGCCACCGAGTTCCTCCGCGCGCTGCGCACCCACCGGGAGACCGGTGGGGGCGCGGCCGGCGGAGCCGAGGAGTCCACCGACGCGGCGCTCGCCCTGCGCCGCTCGGCCCGCCGCATCAGTGGCACCCTCCACACCTTCCGCCCGCTGCTCGACGCCGACTGGTCGGAGTCCCTCCGCCCCGAACTGGCCTGGCTGTCGGGCACCCTGGGCCGCGAACACGCCTACGCGGCCCGGCTGGACCGCCTGGTGGCGGCCCTGAACCGGCTGTCCGGAGCCACCGCCGCCCTCCCCTCCCAGGCCGGCGCCGCCGTGGCGGGCCGCTCCGCCGGGTCGGAACGCGCGGGCCCCGGACCCGGGGGCACCCGCGCCCCGGCCGCCCCCGACCGCGGCAGCCTCACCATCGGCGCCGCGAAGGCGGGCGCCCTCCTCGACCGCCAGCTCACCCTCGCCCGCACCCGGGCCCACTCGGCGGCCCTCCAGGCGCTCGGCTCCTCCCGCTTCCACGCCGTCGCCGACAGCGTCGCCGTCCTCGCCAGCGAGGTCCCCCTCACCCCCACCGCCCCCGCCCTGGACCTGCGCCCCCTGGCCGCTGCCGCCCACGACCGCCTCCGCGACGCCGTCGCCGGCCTCCCCCTGCTGACCGCCGGCCACCCCTACAACGCCGAGGCCCTCGTCCACGGCCTCTCCCCCGACACCGCCCCCCACCCCCAGGACGCCCCCTGGCACCAGGTCCGGCTCCTGCTGCGCCTCCACCGCTACGCCCTGGAGGTCCTCCACCCCCAGGCGGTCCCCGTGGACATGCGCCTCCTCGCGGCCGGTGAGGCCCTCAACCGGCACCGCGACGCCTCCGAGGCGGCCTCCGCCGCGGCGGCCGCCGCCCGCACCCCCCGGATCGCCCCGGCCACGGCCTACGCCCTCGGCGTCCTGCACGCCGACCAGCGCCACGAGGTCGAGGCGGCCCGCTTCGCGTTCCAGCAGTCCTGGCAGAAGGAGACGGTGAGCACGTCATGAGCGACGACGTCATCCAGGCGGCGGGCTGCGTCCTGTGGCGCCGCTCCCCCGCCGCCGGGCAACTGGAGATCTGCCTGGTCCACCGGCCGAAGTACGACGACTGGTCCCACCCCAAGGGCAAGTTGAAGCGCGGCGAGGCCCCGCTCGACGGTGCGCTGCGCGAGGTCGAGGAGGAGACCGGGTACCACTGCGAGCCCGGTCCGCGGCTGCCCTCGACCCACTACTTCGTGAGCGGACGCGCCAAGCGGGTCACCTACTGGGCCGCCGAGGCCACCGCGGGTTCCTTCACCCCCAGCCGCGAGGTGGACCGCGTGCTCTGGCTGGACCCGGCCGCCGCCCGCGCCCGGCTCACCCAGCCCCGTGACCGGGAACTGGTCGACGAGTTCCTGACCACCCTGCGCCTGGCCTGACCCCGGCCCGCACGCCCCTCACCCCGCGGCGGCGTGCCCCTCGGCGTCGGTCCGGGCCAGGCTGCGGGCCCTGCGCGCCGGACCGCGCCAACCGCAGACGCAGCGGGCCACACAGAAACGGCCCTGTTCGACGGTCGTCGTGCGGTGCTCCTGCGGTAATACCGCCTCGTCGTGCTGTGCCACACGGTGACGTTACCCAAGGCAGGTGAACGTCTCACCAACTCGCCTCCCGGCACCCGCGGGAGGCACCCGCGTGACGACCGCCCCTACCCGTCGTTAACCGGACGGCAGGAGGACCCGGTACGGACCGGCCAGGGGGTTTGCGGGCGATGGTGACGCGGCGGCACAACAGGGCGGGCTCGGTGCTCGTCGCGGCGGGACTCCTGGTCTCCCCCCTGGGCTGCGCCCCCGGCGCCCCCGGCGACGACACCGCCGCCTCCGACCCCGTCGACCTCCTGCACCGCGCCGCCCCCGCCCTCGTCCGCGCGGGCAGCTCCAAGACCCGTACGGAGATGGAGATGGCCACCGGCGGCACCCGCGTCACCATCCACGGCGAGGGCGTCTACGACTACGGCAGACAGCTCGGCCGGCTACAGGTGCTGCTGCCGCAGGACCCGGCCGGCACCAGCGAGCACCGCCCCATCACCGAACTCCTCGCCCCCGGCGCGCTGTTCATGAAGAACCGGGGCGCGGGCGTCCCCGCCGACAAGTGGGTCCGCGTCGACACCGGCACCCTCTCCGACGGCAATCTGGTCACCGGCGGCGCCACCGACCCGTTCGCCGCCGCCGAGGTGCTGCGCGGCGCCCGCTCCGCGACCTATGTCGGGCGGGCCGAGGTGGACGGCACCCCCGTGAGCCACTACCGCGGCACCGCCGACCTCACCGCCGCCTCCCGCGCCGCCTCCGAGGGCAACCGGGCCCCGTTGCGCGCCGCGGCCCGGGGGTTCGCCACCGCCACGGTGCCCTTCGACGCGTATCTCGACGACGAGGGCCGGATCCGCAAGGTCCGCCACCGGTTCAGCTTCGTCAACGGCCGGCAGCAGGACACGGTGGCCGTCGCCTCGACGACCCTGCTGTACGACTTCGGCGTCCACGTCGCCGTACGGCTGCCGCGGCCGGAGGACATCTACGCGGGGAAGATCGCGGAGGACTAGGACGCCCTTCAACGGGGTCTCGCCTCGCGGGTCGTGGAAATCCCTCGGGGAAAGCGCGGGGCCGGAAATGGTCCGTTGGTGCCATGCGCGGCCTGTGGGCCGCTGCCTACCCTAGGAAGTCGGTGACGGCGGAGAAGAGGTGATGCGCGTGGCTCCGGCAGGCGGTACGGCGGTCCATGACCACGTGGCCCTCGCCGAGATCGAGCTCTGCGGTGACCTGATCATCGCCGCCTCGGCCACCGACGGGGACCGCCTCAGCCCCGACCGCATCGACGAAGTCCTCCGCGTGGGGGAAGAACGCGCCCAGGGCGCCCCGTAACCCTTCCCCGGGCACGCGGCGGTGGCCGAAATTCGATCACCGGGCGGCCGGGCCGGCGCTCAGGTCCGCAGCAGCCGGCCGATGGCCTTCGTGGCCTCCTCCACCTTCGCGTCGACCTCGGCGCCCCCCTTGAGGGCCGCGTCGGCGACGCAGTGCCGCAGGTGTTCCTCCAGCAGTTGCAGCGCGAAGGACTGCAACGCCTTGGTGGAGGCGGAGACCTGCGTGAGTATGTCGATGCAGTAGACGTCCTCGTCGACCATCCGCTGGAGCCCACGAATCTGGCCCTCGATGCGCCTCAGCCGCTTGAGATGCTCGTCCTTCTGGTGGTGGTACCCATGGATTCCATGGTCGTGGTCGGTCACGACAGGCGGCTCCACGGCATCCGCGACGGAGGGCGCTTCCGCGCCGGCCCCGGTGGTCGTCATCGCGTCCTCCAGACATATACCCCTACTGGGTATATCGTATCGAACTTTGGCGGGTATACGGCCTCCGGGCAGCCCCCCTGTCGACGCCGTTGCCTGATGGGCGACACTGGGGGACGGCCCATTAGCCGTGGCCGGATGATGCACTTAGCATCAGCCTGACCGAAACCGATGCACCCCGAGGACCCCTTGTGCGCTTTCGTCTGACCCCCAGGGAGACGAGCTTCTACGACATGTTCGCCGCCTCCGCGGACAACATCGTCACGGGCTCGAAGCTCCTCATGGAACTGCTCGGGGCGGACACGTCTGCCCGGGCCGAGATCGCGGAGCGCATGCGGGCAGCCGAGCACGCCGGTGACGACGCCACCCATGCGATCTTCCACCAGCTGAACTCCTCGTTCATCACGCCGTTCGACCGCGAGGACATCTACTCCCTCGCGTCGTCCCTCGACGACATCATGGACTTCATGGAGGAGGCCGTCGACCTGGTCGTCCTCTACAGCGTCGAGGACCTCCCGAAGGGCGTCGAGCAGCAGATCGAGGTCCTGGCACGCGCGGCCGAACTGACGGCCGAGGCGATGCCCAACCTCCGCACCATGGACAACCTCACCGAGTACTGGATCGAGGTGAACCGGCTGGAGAACCAGGCGGACCAGATCCACCGCAAGCTGCTCGCCCATCTCTTCAGCGGCAAGTACGACGCCATCGAGGTCCTGAAGCTCAAGCAGATCGTGGATGTGCTGGAGGAGGCGGCGGACGCCTTCGAGCACGTGGCGAACACGGTGGAGACCATCGCGGTCAAGGAGTCCTGAGCCCTACATGGACACCTTCGCTCTGGTCGTGACCATCGGGGTCGCGCTCTTCTTCACGTACACCAACGGCTTCCACGACTCCGCGAACGCGATCGCGACCTCGGTCTCGACCCGGGCGCTCACCCCGCGCGCGGCCCTCGCCATGGCCGCGGTCATGAACCTCGTGGGCGCCTTCCTGGGCAGCGGGGTCGCCAAGACCGTCAGCGAGGGGCTGATCTCCACGCCGGAGGGCTCGAAGGGGATGGGCATCCTCTTCGCCGCCCTCGTCGGCGCGATCACCTGGAACCTCGTCACCTGGTACTTCGGCCTGCCCTCCTCCTCCAGCCATGCGCTGTTCGGCGGCATGGTGGGCGCGGCCCTCGCGGGCGGCACGACGGTCTACTGGTCCGGCGTCCTGGAGAAGGTCGTCATCCCCATGTTCGTCTCCCCGGTGGTCGGCCTGGTCGTCGGCTACCTGGTGATGGCGGCGATCATGTGGATCTTCCGCCGGGCCAACCCGCACAAGGCCAAGCACGGCTTCCGTATCGCGCAGACCGTGTCGGCGGCCGGCATGGCCCTCGGCCACGGTCTCCAGGACGCCCAGAAGACGATGGGCATCGTGGTGATGGCCCTGGTCATCGCGGACGTCGAGGACTACGGCGACCCGATCCCGATCTGGGTGAAGATCGTCTGCGCCGTCATGCTGTCCCTCGGCACGTACGCGGGCGGCTGGCGCATCATGCGCACCCTGGGCCGGAAGATCATCGAACTCGACCCGCCGCAGGGCTTCGCCGCCGAGACCACCGGCGCGTCGATCATGTTCATCACGGCCTTCATCTTCAAGGCCCCCATCTCGACGACCCACATCATCACCTCGGCGATCATGGGTGTCGGCGCCACCAAGCGGGTGAACGCGGTCCGCTGGGGCGTCGCCAAGAACATCGTCCTCGGCTGGTTCATCACCATGCCGGCGGCCGCCATCGTCGCCGCGGCCAGTTTCTGGATAGTGAACCTGGCGTTCCTCTGACGGGAACACCGTCGGAAAAGGGCGCGGGCCCGTCCCCCGGGAGCCGGGGGACGGGCCCTTTACCTACCTCGTGGCGGCACCGCCATGCAGCACCACGAGGGGTTCTTGAGGCCGGACGGAAACCGCGACCGCGGCTCCCTCCGGCCGAGGCGTCGGCCTAGCCGAAGCGGCCGGAGATGTAGTCCTCCGTGGCCTGCACGGACGGGTTGGAGAAGATCCGCTCGGTGTCGTCGATCTCGATCAGCTTGCCCGGCTGCCCGACGGCCGCCAGGTTGAAGAACGCCGTACGGTCCGAGACACGCGCCGCCTGCTGCATGTTGTGCGTCACGATGACGATCGTGAACCGTTCCTTCAGCTCACCGATGAGGTCCTCGATGGCGAGCGTGGAGATCGGGTCCAGGGCCGAGCAGGGCTCGTCCATGAGCAGCACGTTCGGCTCGACCGCGATCGCCCGGGCGATGCAGAGCCGCTGCTGCTGACCGCCGGAGAGGCCGGAGCCCGGCTTGTTGAGACGGTCCTTGACTTCGTTCCAGAGGTTGGCGCCCTTGAGGGACTTCTCGACGACGTCGTCCATCTCGGACTTCTTCTTGCTGCCGACGAGCTTCAAGCCGGCCGCCACGTTGTCGTAGATCGACATCGTCGGGAACGGGTTGGGGCGCTGGAAGACCATGCCGACCTCACGCCGCACCGACACCGGGTCGACCCCGGCGCCGTACAGGTCCTCGTCGTCGAGCATGACCTTGCCCTCGACGCGGCCACCCGGCGTGACCTCGTGCATCCGGTTCAGGGTGCGCAGGAAGGTGGACTTGCCGCAGCCGGAGGGGCCGATGAAGGCCGTCACGGTGCGGGGCTCGACGGTCATCGAGATGTCCTCGATGGCCCGGAAGGAACCGTAATAGGCGTTGAGGCCGCTGACGTCGATTCGCTTGGCCATGTGAATCACTGCTTCTTTCGCGAGGAATTCGCGGGGAATTCGCTGGGGATCTGGTCGCTGTGTGGCCGCGTCAGCGACCGGACTTCGGGGCCTTCCAGCGGGCGATGCCGCGGGCCGCCAGGTTCAGGATCATGATGAAGGCGATGAGCGTCAGGGCCGCCGCCCACGCACGGTCGTACGCCGCTCCGGAGCCGCCGCTGTTGGCGTACTGGAGGTAGATGTACATCGGCAGCGACGCCTGCGGGTCGGAGAAGGGGTTCGCGTTGATGAAGTTCGACCCCCACACCAGCAGCAGGACCGGGGCGGTCTCACCGGCGATACGGGCGACCGCGAGCATCACACCGGTCGTGATGCCGCCGATCGCGGTCGGGAGCACCACCTTGAGGATCGTGCGCCACTTCGGCACGCCCAGCGCCAGCGAGGCCTCGCGCAGCTCGTTCGGGACGAGCTTGAGCATCTCCTCGGTGGAGCGGACGACGACCGGCAGCATCAGGATGGTCAGCGCCATCGCGCCGGCGAAGCCGGAGGGGCCCATGTCCAGGATCAGGATCCAGGTACTGAGGATGAACAGGCCCGCGACAATCGACGGGACACCCGTCATGACGTCGACGAAGAAGGTGACGGCCTTGGCGAGCTTGCCGCGGCCGTACTCGACCAGGTAGATCGCGGTCAGCACACCGATCGGCACGGAGATCAGGGTGGCGAGGCCGACCTGCTCCAGGGTGCCGAGGATGGCGTGGTAGATGCCGCCGCCGGGCTCGGTGTCGGCGACCACGCCCATCGAGTGCGTGAGGAAGTAGGTGTCGAGGACCTTCACACCGCGGCTGACGGTCTCCCAGACGAGGGAGGCCAGCGGGGCGACGGCGAGGAGGAACGCGACCCAGACGACGCTGGTCGCGACCCGGTCCTTGGCCTGTCGCTTGCCCTCGACGCGGGCGGCGATGCCGAACGTCCCGGCGACGAAGAGGACGCCCGCGATCAGGGCCCACTGGATGGAGCTCTCCAGGCCCAGGGCGGCGGAGATGCCGAGGCCGAGGGCGACGGAGGTGGCGGCGACCGCCCAGGAGAACCACTTGGGCAGGGACGCGGCGCGCAGGGTGCTGGGGCGCTTGTCGGAGAGAGTTGCGTTGCTCATGCGTTGGCCCCCGAGAACTCCTTGCGGCGGGCGATGATCAGGCGGGCCGCGCCGTTGACCAGCAGGGTGATGACGAACAGGACCAGACCGGAGGCGATGAGCGCGTCCCGGCCCATCTCGGTGGCCTCGCTGAACTTGCTGGCGATGTTCTGGGCGAAGGTGCCGCCGCCCGGGTCGAGCAGGCTGAGGTTGATCTCGAAGCTGGAGGACAGGACCATCGCGACGGCCATCGTCTCGCCGAGGGCGCGGCCGAGGCCGAGCATCGAGGCGGAGATGACACCGGAGCGCCCGAAGGGCAGGACGGCCATGCGGATGACCTCCCAGCGGGTGGCGCCGAGGGCCAGCGCGGCCTCCTCGTGCATCCGCGGGACCTGGCGGAAGACCTCGCGGCTCACGTTGGTGATGATCGGCAGGATCATGATCGCGAGCAGGATGCCGACGGTGAGCATCGAACGGGGCGCGCCGCCCTGCCATTCGAAGACGCCGGTCCAGCCGAGGTAGTCGTTCAGCCAGCCGTAGAGGCCGTCGAGCTGCGGGACGAGCACGAGGGCGCCCCAGAGGCCGTAGACGATGGACGGCACGGCGGCGAGCAGGTCGATCACGTACGCGATGGGGCCGCCCAGCTTGCGGGGGGCGTAGTGCGTGATGAACAGGGCGATACCGACGGCGACCGGGACCGCGATGGCCATCGCGATGATCGACGACACGAGGGTGCCGAAGGCAAGCACGGCGATGCCGAAGACCGGCGGGTTGCCGGTGGGGTTCCACTCGAAGGTGGTGAAGAAGTTGCCCTCGTCCTTGCCGATCGCGAGCACGGCGCGGTAGCTGAGGAACACGGCGATGGCCGCCATGATCACCAGCAGGAAGATGCCGGAGCCGCGGGAGAGGCCGAGGAAGATCCGGTCGCCGGGGCGGGTGGCGCCGCGGGCGGCGCGCTTCTCCTCCGCGGCGGGCGGCGGCGGTGTGGAGGGGAGTGGCGTGTCTTTGGTCGTGGATATGTCCATCAGGTTCTCCGGTCTGCGGAGCCGTCGTCGTGCGGACGGCGACTCGGGGCGGAGCCGTCCGCGGTGGCGGAACGGCTCCTGGCGGCGGTGCACCGGACGGTGCGGCCCAGTCCCGGTCGGGGCTGGGCCGCACTCAGGTCAGCTCAGGCCCGAGATGGTGCTGCGGACCTTGGTGATGATCTCCTCGGGCATCGGGGCGTAGCCGGCGTCGGCGAGCAGGCCCTGACCGTCCTCGGAGGCGATGTAGGTGAGGAAGGACTTGGTGGCGGGCAGGGTGTCCGCCTTGTTGCCCTTGTCACAGGCGATCTCGTACGTGACGAGGGTGATCGGGTAGGCGCCCTCGGCGGTCGGCGTGTAGTTCAGCTTCAGCGCGAGGTCCTTGCCGGTGCCCACGACCTGGGCCTCGGAGATGGCCTTGGTGGCGTTCTCGACGGTCGCCTTGACCGGCTCGGGGGCGCCGGTCTTGATGTCGACCGTGCTCATGCCGTCCTTGGCGTAGGAGAGCTCCATGTAGGAGATGGCGCCCTTGGTCTCCTTCACGCCCTGCGCGACACCGGAGGAACCCTGCGCGGACTGGCCGCCCTTGGCCTGCCAGGCCTTGCCGCCCTCGTACTTCCAGTTGTCGGGCGCGGCGGCGATCAGGTACTTGGTGAAGTTGTCCGTGGTGCCGGACTCGTCCGAGCGGTGGTACGGCTGGATCTTGAGGTCGGGCAGCTGGGCGTCGGGGTTCAGCGCCTTGATGGCCTTGTCGTTCCAGTTGGTGATCTTGCTGTCGAAGATCAGGGCGAGGGTCTTGGCGTCCAGGACCAGGGTGTCGACGCCCGGGACGTTGTAGCCGACCGCGATCGGGCCGCCGACCATCGGAAGGTCGATGCCCTGACCACCCTTGCAGACCTCCTTGGAGGCGGTGACCTCTTCCGGCTTCAGCGCGGAGTCGGAACCGGCGAAGGCGACCTGACCCTGGGTGAACGCGGTGATACCGGCGCCCGAACCGCTGCCCTTGTAGTTGATCTGGACGCTCTTGCAGGAGGCCGTGTACTGCTTGACCCAGGCGTCGATGGCGTTCTTCTGCGCGGAAGAGCCGTCGGCCAGCAGCTGGCCCTTGGCGTCGCCGCAGTCGATCTTGCTGTTGGCCGGCGCCGAGCTGCCGCCACCCGCGTTGTTGCCGCCCGTGTCGTCCGACCCACAAGCCGTCAGGGTCAGGGCGCCGGTGACGGCGACAGCACCGAGAGAAAGGGCGCGCAGTCGGTTCTTGCGCTGAAGCTTCACTTTCGGGGGTTCCTTCCAGGAGCCGCCGTCCACATGGCGGCGTGCGAAGTCGTCGTATCAGCCTCAGGAGTGCTCTTGCGCACCGATGCCCCTCTGGCTGCTGTCGTCACGGGAGGCGGGGCCGCGTTCTCGGCCCACATCCCGCACCGGGTAAGGCCGAAATTAGGCAGATCAGGTGAAGCCGCCGATGGACGGAAGTGAACGGCGAGTGAACCCCTGCCGACAGTGCGGTGAGGTAACGGAATGCTTACGGCGGCCACCGTCCTCTGGACCGAACGCCCATGCGCACTGACACCCTGCGGTGCGGGGTCGACCGGCATCTATGCAATTCACAGGCGGAGAAATCCTTAAGAAAAGGAAACTCCACCCATACCAGACACGTCCACCCGGACTGGGCGGCGGCTCGGGGAACCACGCGGGAAACCACCGAGCACCCGCACACGCGCGACGACATCGGGAACCCGGGCTCATGGGCGCCCCGATCCGGCGGGCACCCGAAGGCACGCGACGGCGGAGGGAACCCCAACCCCACCAACCCCCGTCTCGTCTCACGACCCCAACTCGCGGCGCACCGGGAGGCGCACATGGAACGGCGTACGTTCATCGGCGGCGGTGCGGCCGCACTCACCGCACTGACCACCTCGGCCTGCGGCTCCGGAGGCGGCTCCGACGCCTCGGCCACGGCCACGAACGCCTCCCTCCGGACGACCACGACGACGGCGCACGGCGCGGGCAAGAAGCCCACGGCGGTCAACTGGGCCGCCCTCGCCCGCGACCTCGACGGGCCGCTCGTCCGCCCCGGCGACAAGGCGTGGACGACGGCCCGCCAGCTCTACAACACCCGCTTCGACACCCTGAAGCCCACCGCGGTCGCCTATGTCGCCCACCCCGACGACATCCGCACCACCCTCGCCTACGCCAGGGCCCACGACCTCAAGGTCGCCATACGCAACGGCGGCCACTCCTACGCCGGCTGGTCCTCCGGCAACGGCCGGCTGATAGTCGACGTCTCCAAGCTCAACAAGGTCGGTGCCTCCGGCGGCGAGGCCGTGATCGGCGCCGGCGCGAAGCTCATCGACGTCTACCGCGCCCTCGCCGCCAAGGGCGTCACCATCCCCGCCGGCTCCTGCCCCACCGTCGGCGTCTCCGGCCTCACCCTCGGCGGCGGCCACGGCGTGACGTCCCGCGCCTACGGCCTGACCTGCGACAGCCTCATCCAGGCCACCCTCATCACCGCGGACGGCAAGCAGCTGGTGGCGAACGCCACCACCCACCAGGACCTCTTCTGGGCCCTGCGCGGCGCCGGCAACGGCAACTTCGGCGTGGTCACCGAACTCCGCTTCAAGACCCACGCGGCCCCTCCCGGTGTCACCGCGTACCTCACCTGGCCCTGGTCCAGGGCCGCCGCCGTCCTGAAGGCGTGGCAGGAGTGGGGGCCCACCCAGGCCGACGAGATCTGGTCGTCCTGCCACATCGCGAAGTCGGCCGGCGGCACCCCGACCGTCTCCGTCGCCGCCTTCTCCCTCGGCACCTACGGCGAGCTCCAGAACGCCGTCGACCGGCTCGCCGACCGGGTGGGTGCCCCGGCCCGCAGCGTCTCCCTCAAGCGCCGTACGTACGAGGACGCCATGGAGGGCTACGCGGGCTGCGGGTCCTTCGCCGAGGACGCCCAGTGCCATCTGCCCGGCACGACGCCCGGCCGCTCGCCGAAGGGCAGGCTGGGGCGTGAGACGTACGCCGCCCGCTCCGACTTCTTCGACCGCTCGATCTCCTCGGCGGGCATCCAGACCCTGTTGACCCGGATCACCGGTGTGAAGGGCGGCGCGGGCAGCATCGCCCTCACCGCGCTCGGCGGGCAGGTGAACCGGGTCTCGCCGACGGCGACGGCCTTCGTCCACCGCCGCTCGCGGATGCTGGCCCAGTACCTCGTCTCCTGGAAGCCCGGCACCTCCGGCACGGCCGCCCAGTCCTGGCTGGACGGCGCCCACAAGTCGATGGCCCGCCACGCCTCCGGCGCCGCCTACCAGAACTACACCGACCCCACCCTCACGGACTGGAGGAAGGCGTACTACGGGGACGCGGCCGGCCGGCTGGCCACCCTGAAGAAGAAGTACGACCCGAACCGCTTCTTCACCTTCCCGCAGGCCCTGTAGCGCTCACCGGGGCCCCGGCGGCCCCAGGACGACGGCCCCCTCACCGGCATGCGGTGAGGGGGCCGTTCGACGGTGTCGGGCCGGCGGTCGCGGCTACGCCGCCAGGTCCCGCTCCTCCGTGGAGGACGTCTCGACCCGCGCGCCCGGGATCACCGCGCGCTGACCGTCGCGCCCGCGGGCCCGGACGAGCCACCCCACGCGGGGCGACCGCTCGATCGCCTTCATCAGCGGCGTCAGCAGCGCCATGGCGAGCGGCGAGAGCAGCAGGGCGACGGCGGTGCCGAGCGCGAAGCCGCCGATCACGTCGGTCGGGTAGTGCACGCCCATGTAGACCCGGATGAAGCCGCCGAGGAGGCCTATGACGAGGCCGATCAGGCCGAACTTGCGGTTGGCGACGAAGAGTCCGACCGCCATCGCCATGATCAGGGTCGCGTGGTCGCTCACGAAGGAGTAGTCGGTCTTGCCGGAGACGAGCACCTCCAGCCCCTCGTGGTCGAGGAAGGGCCGGGGCCGCTCGACGAACCCACGTATCGGCACGTTGATCAGTACGGCGACACCGGCGGCCAGCGGCGCCCACACCAGCGCGGCCACGGACGAGGCCGCGTCCTCGCCACCGCGCTTGCGCACACCCCACCAGCACCACAGGATCAGCAGCACCATGGCGAACAGCAGGCCGTACTCGCCGACGAACTCCATGACCCGGTCGAGCCAGGTCGGAGCGGCCTTGGCCAGGCCGTTGATGTCGTAGAGCAGCTCGACGTCGGGATTGGATCCGGAATCAGCGGCAAGTGCGGCATGCGCGGCGAGTCCAGCCATCGTGCTGCGGCCCTTTCGTCATCGTTCTCGCGACCGCACCCCTACGTGCGCCGCGCTGCCACCCCCGTGGTGTCCGTAGGCGTCAACGCGCTACGTCAAATAGGAACGCACACTTCTCTCCAATGCGTTCCACCCTCCACTGAATGATCACTCAGACGTTATCGAAGAGAGACGCGTCGCCGCAGCTCAGGGCAGGGGTTCACGGAGAATTACGGACCGGTCAGACGGTCTTGGGCAGCGCTTTCGCGCCATCTTCGGTGACCCGGGTGGCCCCGAAGTAGTCGGGGGTGTCAATCGGGTCGAACCGGATGACCGCACCCGGCCGCGGGGCGTTGATCATGTATCCGCCCCCCACATAAATCCCGACGTGCCGAATGGCGCGGGAGTTGGTGAGGTCGTCGGAGAAGAAGACGAGATCGCCCGGCAGCAGTTCGTCCCGCGAGGGGTGCGGCCCGGCGTTGTACTGATCGTTCGCGACGCGGGGCAGCGTGATCCCCACACTCGCGTACGCCGCCTTCGTCAGCCCCGAGCAGTCGAAGCGTCCACCCTGGTCAGCGGTGCCGTTACCGCCCCAGAGGTAGAGCGTGCCGAGCTTCTTCTGGGCGTAGGCGATGGCGCCCGCCGCCTGCTCGCTCGGGTCGACACGGCTCGTGGGCGCGGCGAAGCTCTCCGACAGCGTCGTGATCGTCTTGACGTAGTTCTGGGTCTCCTTGTACGGCGGGACGCCCCCGTACTTGATGACGGCGTACGCGCCCGCGTTGTAGGAAGCGAGCATGTTCGCGGTCGGATTCCCGGGTACGTCCTTCACGTACGAGGCGAGCTTGCAGTCGTACGAGGCAGCCGATGGAATCGCGTCATTCGGGTCCCAGACGTCACGGTCGCCGTCCCCGTCACCGTCCAGCCCGTGCGCCGCCCACGTCCCCGGAATGAATTGCGCGATGCCCTGGGCCGCGGCGGGGCTCTGCGCCTTCGGGTTGAACCCGCTCTCCTGGTACAGCTGGGCCGCCAGCAACGCCGGATTGATGGCCTCGCACAGATTGCCCCATTTCTGCACGAGAGGCTGGTACGCCGCGGGTACGGCACCCTTGGCCAGCCCGACGGCTTTCCCGCCGACCCCGCCCGCGAGGTTCCCGGCGACCAGATAGACACCGACGACCAGCAACATGACGAAAGCGAGTCCGGCGCCGACAGCGGAGATCACCACGATCCATGCCTTACGCACCGTCAACCGCCCCTCACCGCCCGCGAGTCCGCCGACGGTAAGTGTAGAGCCGGCCCTCCTTCTTAGGAATGATCACTCACGGCACTCCGTCCCCTTCGTCCGCGAGGAGAACCCGCCATGTCCGACATCCCCCCGGATCTCGACTGGATCCGTGCGGCCCCCGAGGGCGCCACCGGCCCCGGCCCCTGGTTCGAGCCGGCCTTCGGCGAGGGGGACGGCGAGGACGATCCGGAGGCTCCCGTCTACATCCGCGAGACCAGCGCCCCCGAGGTCGTCGTCACCACCAACCGCCGCAAGTGGGACGCGTTCGTCCTGGGCGTCCAGGCGGGCGAGTTCGACCATCTCGCGGCGGGGGCGGCGGGGTTCGAGCCGACACCGGGGGCATCCAGGACGCCGGACACGGCCGAGGCGCCTGACACGGTCGGCTAGGCACTCCGCCGGCCCGTGCGCGCGACGCGTCTCCCGCGCAGTACTCTGCTGAAGTGTCCCACACGTAGTACTACGCATGGAGTGGTGTGAATGGTGAGACGGAACGACCAGCGCCGCGCCGCCCTCGTCGACGCGGCGATCGAGGTCCTGGCCAGGGAAGGCGCCCGCGGCCTCACCTTCCGCGCGGTGGACGCCGAGGCCGCCGTCCCGGGCGGCACCGCGTCCAACTACTTCGCCAACCGCGACGACCTCCTCACCCAGGCCGGCGCCCGCGTCTACGAGCGGCTCCAGCCCGACGAGGCCACCATCGCCCGCCAGCGGGCCGCCGGCCGCGACCGGGAGACGTACGTGGAGCTGATGCGCGAACTCGTCGGCCGGATCGCCTCCTTCCGCACCGGCTACCTCGCCCTGCTCGAACTCCGCCTGGAGGCGACCCGCCGCCCCGAGCTGCGCAAGGTCCTCACCGAACGCGTCCGCGCCGACGTCGACGCCAACGTCGCCTACCACGAGGCGTCCGGCCTCCCCGGCGACGCC
Source organism: Streptomyces sp. MA5143a (assembly GCF_900290235.1). GTDB lineage: Bacteria > Actinomycetota > Actinomycetes > Streptomycetales > Streptomycetaceae > Streptomyces. The sequence continues at coordinate 11,531 of NZ_OLMK01000078.1, read as the reverse complement.
ATGGCCGTCAAACTCCTCATGCTCACCCTGAACTGGCTGATCGTCGAACAGCTCACCCTCCCCGACGTCTTCTCGGAGGCCGAGCGGGAGCAGCTGGTGACCGCCGCGGTCGAACGCGTCGTCACCGCCGAGTAGGCGGCCGCCCGGAGCCGGGTGCGCCGTCCGGCTCACCCGGCGCCCGCACCCGGGACAGCAGAAGCGTCCGCCGCTCCCGGTCGACCGCGACGACGGCCACCGTCACCTCCTCCCCCTCCGCCCCGACCTCCTCGGGAGCCGCCGCGCGCTCCGCCGTGGGCCCGGTCGGCCGGACGAGCCCCTGGACCCCGTCGGCGACCTCGACGAACACCCCGAACGGGACCGCCCTGGTGACCCGCCCTCGCAGCACCCGCCCCACCGCGACCGTGTCGGCGAACTCCTGGAACGGGTCCGGCAGCAGTGCCCGCAAGGACAGCCGCGCCTCACCGTTGCTGGTGTCGAAGTACAGCAACGCTCCGGACACCCGCTCCCCGACCCGTACGACGTCCGAGGGGTCCTCGAAGTACCGCCAGGAGAGCTCGGGGAAGGTGACGAACCCGACGCCGGGGTAAACCGGATGCGCCGGCCCCTCGTCCAGCGCCACGAACACGCCGAAGCTCTCGATCGAGGCGACCGTGCCGCTCAGCACCCGCCCGGCCCGAAGCCCTCTCAGAAACCGCCAGAGCAGCGGGTGTCGGGTGGCCGCCGTCGACATCCGCACCTCACCCCGGTCCGGATCGACCCCGATCACCTCAGCCGTGACGCGCCGCCCCACCACCAGGTCCGCCTCCGCCCGCGGCCCCCACGTCAGATCCAGCGCCCCCACCGCCCCGAGCGGACGCGAGGGGAACCCGTCCAGCACCACGGCCGCCCCGCGGGACGTCACCTCCGCGACCACCCCGCCGAGCACCTCACCGACCCGCACCCCGGCCAGGAACGCCCGTACGGCACCCCGTTCGCCCTCCTCCACCCGCACCCCTTCCACCGTCCGAAACCCCCCTGCTCCCCGTGGCCCCACCCAGGTGGCCGAAACCGCTCCCTCGGCCCTCGCTCCGGGCCCCGCCCCACCCGCCGAGCCTCCCTCAAGCGCCGGGGTACGGCCTAGGCTGGCGAACAAGATCACTTCCATGGGGAGCGGGACAGCAGTGCGCAGAGAACGCCACCAGGTCGACGCGGCGGCGATATCCGCGGTTCGCGAGGACTTCCACAACCGGATCGTCGGAGAGGTCTGGTCGATGTCGAGGGCCGGCGCCATGACGGCCCACGAGTGGTGGTGGATCTCGGACCGGCTCGTGGAGTACCTGGCCGCCCTCTCCCTGCAGAACCCCGACCTCGACGTCCCGGAGGCCAAGGCGGTCCTCGACGACGCCACCGAGGCGGCGGCCGGCGCGGTCGCGTACACCGTGTACCACCCGCGCAACCGCTTCCAGGTGTTCCTCAACTACGTGAACTTCGGCCGGGACTACGAGCCCGAACCGGGCCACCCCGAGGCACCGGCCCCGACCACCCCGCACCGCTGGCTCGACTCCTTCTGCCTGGCCGTCCTCTCCGACAAGGCCGAATGGCACGGCGAGGCCTTCCACTTCGCCCGCGAGGCCGCCCGGGAAGGCGGCGCGGGCCTCCCCTCGGTCGAACTGATCAGCGGCTTCATGGCGTACGTCATCGGCGACACCGGAAACGACTCCGCCGCCCACCCGCCCACCCGGGCGGACGTCCTCGCCGCGCTCGACGCCGCGTACGCCCGGATCCACTCCCTGGACCACATGACCGGCGGCGCCCAGGGCCTCCTGCGGCACCCCCACACCACGGCCCTGCACGCCCTGCACGCCCTGGCGAGCGGCGACCGGTCGGCCTTCGGCACCCATCTGACCGCACTGCTCCGCCCGTACAGCGCCCTCTCCGGCCCGGTCACCAGCCCCGCCACGCTGCTGCCCCTCCTCCCCCTCGCCCTGGCCGCCCTGGCCCACCGCAGGGAGGGCTGGCCGCCGCCCCTCGACACCGACTACCTGCCGTACGCCCTGGTCACCGGTTTCGCGACCCCCGGCCCACGGGTGCGGGGGTTCGGCCGCGACAGGCGCCGGGACGCGGTCGCCGAACTGGCCGCCGGGCCGGTGGTGTTCGAGCGCCCGGGGAACCCGCAGCCGATCCACCCGGCCAGCGAGGCCGACTACGAGCAGTACACGCGGGAGGCCTTCACCCCGGCACCCGGCAAGCCCCTGTCACCGGCCAAGCTGGCGTGGGCCGTCGGCTACCAGGAGATCCTCTTCAGGGCCCGCGCCTCGCACTCCGCCGACGTCACGGACGGGCAGCTCGCCCATCTGCACCTCGCCGCCGAGATGGGCGCCGCCCTCTTCCGCACCACGCTCGCCGCCCCCGGCACGGACGTCGAGGTCACGATCGACGGCCGGCGCCTCGTCTACCCGGCGTACCACGGGGACCAGGCCGGACCGGGCGCCTGGCACACCGCCGTCGACCTGGCCCTGATCACCGGCGTACGCGAGCACCTGGCCCCGCTCGTCCTCGCCGGCCCCGCGCGCCTCGCCCAGGACGACTCCGCCTTCGCCTCCTACCGCGAGGCCCTGCTCACCTATCTGCGGGGCGAGGACCCCGAGCCCGTCACGGAGCGGGCCCTGCACGACCACGGCAAGGCGAAGGAGTGGGGTTTCCTCCCGCCGCCCACGATCCTCTTCTCCCAGCTCGTCGAGGGTGACGAGGAGAGCTTCAACCTGGCCCTGCTGGACGCCCTGGAGGCCCACCGCGACCACCACCGGGTGGCCGACCGCGCCAACACCACCGACGCCGCCCTCAACCTCGACATCCTGGCCCTGACCTGCCACGCCCGCCGCCGGGGCTGGACGACACACGTCACCACCCCGTACCTCCCGCCCCGCCTCCTGAGGGCGGCCCGCCCCTTCTGAGCGGCCCGGTCACACCACCGGTCACCCAGGAACATCACCCGACCCGGACGCGACCCTTACGTCCACATCAGGCACACTCGAAACCCGGCGAACACCGGACCGACGTCCCGTCAGAAGCGGGACCGGACCGGCCGCTTCACCACCACCGGCCCCCACCAGGCCGAACCAGCCGGAAAAAGGGGACTAACGACGGAACCACACCACAGGTTCCGGTTTAACCTCGTTGCCCGGCGTAACCTGCCGTGATACACAGAGTGACTATACGACCCTTCGTGTACCGTTCCGCGTCCCCCGTTAGGGTCCCACGCAGGCCGGAAGCAAGGGATACGTACGAAACCCGCCAATCAATGACGCCAAGTCGACATACGACAGCGTCATTGTCAGCGAGAATGGGCCCGACCTCTGCGCACCCGCGCCAGGGGTGCGGCGCGGACGCCGAGCCGGACGCGAAGCAGAGCCAGCGGAACTACCCACTAGGGGCGGTGACTTACATGTTCATTGCGGCCGACAAGGGCGACATCACCACCATCATCGGCGGAATCGCCCCGGACTGGGGGCCTTTCGGCAGCCTGGGCAACGAGGCACGCGTGATGATCGAGGTCGTGATGGCGGTCGCCATCCTCCTCTGCCTGGGCATCGCCATCTGGGGCGCGGCCAAACAGCGCATCGGCGCGACCGCCCTGCGCGACACGTTCAGCGCCGAACAGGGCAAGGGCCTCATCATCGCCGGTCTCACCGGCGTCTTCATCATCGGTTCACTGGGCACGCTCTTCACCATCGTGTACGGCATGGCCGTGTAGCGCCGCGGTCCGGCCACGTCCCGGCCGGGCACGCCCGCTTTCCGGTCCCCCACTACCCCACCCGTCCGTCGTGCCCACCGGCTGAGGTTGCGTCTCCCTGATGTCGAGTCACCACACCGCGCCCGCGCGGGAACCAGCGCGGCTACCGTCGTATTGCCACGCGTTTTCGTACGCGTCCACGTACGGCGTCGAAGTTGAAGGGGCGAACGCGGCATGAGTCTCGGCGACGACCACGGCTACGGCGAGTCCTCGCGGGGCGCCGACGACGGGACGTACGGGGGGTACGCCGGCACCGGCCAGACCCGCACCCGCCTCCCCGACGACCCCTACGGCGGCGCCCCCCGCCGCCCCCGCTCCTCCTCCAGAAGCCTCGTCACCATCGTCGGCGTCATCGTCCTCCTCATCGCCGCGATCGCCTTCGCGAACCGAGGAGACGACGACACGACGAACGGGACATCGGCCGAAGACAAGGCGGAGACAGTCCCCACGGCGGCATCGGGCGAACGCCCGGTGAAGTCGAAGACCGCAGGGATCCCCACCGGCTTCAAGCAGAGCAAGGAAGGCGTACAGAGCGCCGCCGCGAACTACGCCGTGGCACTTGGCTCGACCGGCATGTTCCAGAAGGGCAGCCGCCACACCCTCGTGGACACCCTGTACACGTCTGACGCGGCGTCCCGGTTGCAGGGCCCGTTGGACGACGCCTACTCGTCGGACTTCCTGAGCAAGATGGGCCTGGACGCCAACGGCAACCCACCCGCGGGCAACACCTTCGTCTCGCGCGTGACCCCCTTGGGCACCACGGTCCAGGGCTACAGCGACAGCAGAGCCAAGGTCGCTGTCTGGTACATGGGCCTCATCGGCATGTCTGGCGACAATTCGACCGACCCCGTCACCTCCACCTGGAAAACCTGGACCTTCGACCTCCAATGGTCCAACAGTGACTGGAAGATCGTCTCGGACACGCAAAAAGACGGCCCAGCCCCTGTTCCCGGAGACGAACAGGCCGCCACTTCCGAAGAGATCAGCAAGGCCGTCGAAGAGTACGGAGGGTTCACGTATGCCCGGTAGCCCGAACCGTGCGCTCAAGCTCACCGGCGCCGTAGCCGCCGTACAGACGACTCTCGTACTGCTGGCTTCGAAGTCCTACGCTGCACCCACCCCGTCGCCCTCACCATCGCCGTCGAGCTCGAACAACCCCTGCGATCTGATCGTCGGCGAGGCCAAGAAGTACTGCGAACGGCAATCCGGCGACAAGGGCGACACCAGTACCGTCCCCGACAAGATCACCTCCACCCTCGACCCCCTCTCCTCCCTGGCCCAAGGCTGCGCCGACGCCGCCTCCTGGACCATCGACAAGCTCTCCGCCGCCGTCAACGAGACCGCGAACGTCGACTTCACGAACCCCAAGTTCCTCCAGCAGTACGCGGTCGTCTTCGCCGCGTCGACGATCCTCACGCTCGTCCTGTGGCTGCTCGCGGTCGCCAAGCGGGCCGTACGAGGCGTCCCCCTCACCACGGCCCTGTCGGAAGCCGTCGGCTTCCTCTGGCTCACCGTCCTGGCCTCCGCCTTCACCCCCCTGATCCTCTACACGATCGTCTCGGCGACCGACGGAGTCACCGAGGTCCTCGCCAAGGCCACCGGCGACCAGACGGACACCTTCTTCGGCACGTTCTCCGGCGCCCTCAAGAAGGGCGAGGACATCGGCGGCGGCCCCATCATGCTCATCGTCGTCTCCCTCGTCTCCATCCTCGCCGCCGGCGTCCTCTGGCTGGAGCTCGTCATCCGCGCCGCCCTGCTCTACGTCGGCGCCCTCCTCGGCACCGTCGTCTACGCCGGCCTGGTCGACAAGAACCTGTGGGGCCACGTCCGCCGCTGGGCCGGCATCATGATCGCGGTCATCCTCATCAAGCCCGTCATCGTGATCGTCCTCGGCCTCGCCGGCGCCCTCTCCTCCGACGACGGCCCCGACGCCTTCTCCGCTGTCGTCTCCGGCCTCGCGATCATCCTCCTGGCCATCTTCGCCTCGGCGATGATCTACCGCTTCGTCCCCGGCTTCGGCGACGAGATCGCCAACTCCCGCAACAACCGCCTGATGAGCGGCGCCGAAAGCAAGGCCGCCGCCGTCATCAGCTCCCCCGCCACCCTCGTCGCCCAGGGCATCAAGACCCACAGCTCCCGGGCCGACAACAACGGCGGCGGAGGCGGAGGCGGGCCCCGGCCCGCCAACCCCGTGTCCGGTGGCGTGGCCGCCCACAGCTCACGCTCGGGCGGCGGCGGAACTGTCCCCTCCGCCGCACCCCCGCCCCGCACGAGCCCCACCAACACCCCCCACGCCAGTAACACCCGCAACAGCAACCGCACGGGAGGTGAAGGGCGTTGACGACCGAGTCCCACCTGTCCCATCCGGTCACGCCCCGCCGTACATATCTGATCGGCCGCGCCCGGCCGAACGCGATCATCGGCCGGAACCGCGAGTCCGGCGAGATCGCGCTCATCATCGCGGGCGCGTTCCTCGGCATGATGTGCGGTCTCCTCGTCCCGGTGCTCGTCCCGCGCATCGCCCTGCTGACGGGCTTCCCGATGCTGGCGCTCGCCGCGGTCTACGTGCCGTACAAGCGGCGCACCTTCTACAAGTGGTTCGAGATCAACCGCAGCTACAAGCGCACGGTCCGCCGCGGCGCCACCTACCGCTCCGCCGCCATGGAGGCCGGCACCGGCCTCGACGGCCGTGAGGTCGAGGTCGGCCCCCCTCCGGGCATCGGCCGCATCACCTGGCTCGCCGCCCCGTTCGGCCCGGACGAGATCGCCGTCCTGCTGCACGCCGACCGGAGGACCGTCACCGCCGCCATCGAGATCGAGGGCCCCGGCGTCGGCCTGCGCGACTCCGAGGACCAGGAAGCCCTCGTCGACCGCTTCGGCACCCTCCTCAAGCACGTGGCCAACGGCGACGGCTTCGTCACCCGCCTCCAGATGCTCGCGCGCACCCTGCCCGCCGACCCCGACGCCCACGCCAAGGACGTCGCCCAACGCGGCGACGAGCGCTCCCCGGGGTGGCTGCGGCAGTCGTACGACCAGCTCCAGTCCATGGTGTCCACGAGCAGCGAGCAGCACCGCGCGTACCTGGTCGCCTGTATGCACTACACCCGCGAACTGGCCGCCGAGGCGCACGCCATGGCCCGCGCCGCCCGCCCCCAGGGCCGCAAGCTCGACAAGGACGCCGGCCTCGCCGTCGTCATGGCCCGTGAGCTGACGGACATCTGCTCGCGCCTCCAGGAGGCCGACATCCGCGTCCGGCAGCCCCTCGGCCAGGGCCGCCTCGCCTCCCTGATCCACTCCATGTACGACCCGGACCACCCCATCGACCACATCCAGGCCATGACCAAGCGCAACGCCTGGCCGGCCGAACTGGACGCGACGGAACCGGACTTCCTCCAGGCCAAGACCCGCGAGTCCTCCACCCGCGCCCCCTGGTGCCACGCCACCGCCTGGGTCAAGGAGTGGCCGATGACCCCGGTCGGCGTGAACTTCCTCGCGCCCCTCCTCGTCCACACCCCCGACGTGATCCGCACGGTCGCCGTCACCATGGACCTGGAGCCGACCGAGGTCGCCATCGAGCGCATGCTCACGGAGAAGACCAACGACGAGGCGGAGGCGTCCCGCGCCGCCAAGATGAACCGCACGGTCGACCCGCGCGACGTGGCCTCCCACTCCCGCCTCGACCAGCGCGGCGAGGACCTGGCCAGCGGTGCCGCCGGCGTCAACCTCGTCGGCTACATCACCGTCTCCTCCCGCTCCCCCGAAGCCCTCGCCCGCGACAAGCGGACGATAAGGGCCTCCGCCGGCAAGTCGTACCTGAAGCTGGAGTGGTGCGACCGCGAGCACCACCGGTCCTTCGTCAACACCCTCCCGTTCGCCACCGGAATCCGAAGGTAGGGCCACCGCGATGCGGGATCATTCGGACCAGCAGGGGTCACCACCCGGGCGAGGACCGGAACTGGAGGTACGTCACTGATGCGGGACCCGCTGTCCGTCCTCACCGACGCCTTCACGTCCTTCCTCTTCGGCAAGGTCGAGACGACCCGCCTCCCCGTGCGCACGTCCACCGGCCAGGCCCAGGCGGTCTACCTCCCGACCGCCGCGCCCGGCCTCGGCGACTCGGGCGTGATCATCGGCCGTGAGGTCTACTCCGGCAAGGGGTACATCTACGACCCCTTCCAGCTCTACGGCCAGCAGCTGCCCGCCCCGCACTGGCTCGTCCTCGGCGAGTCCGGCAACGGCAAGTCGGCCCTGGAGAAGACGTACGTCCTGCGCCAGCTGCGCTTCCGTGACCGCCAGGTCGTCGTCCTCGACGCCCAGGGCGAGGACGGCGTCGGCGAGTGGAACCTCATCGCGCAGGAGCTGGGGATAACTCCCATCCGCCTGGACCCGACGGCCGCCCTCGACCACGGAATCCGCCTCAACCCCCTCGACCCGTCGATCACGACCACGGGCCAGCTGGCGCTGCTCCGGACGATCATCGAGGTGGCGATGGGCCACGGCCTGGACGAGCGTTCCGGCTTCGCCCTGAAGGTCGCGCACGCCTACGTCAACGAGACCATCGTCGAACGCCAGCCGGTCCTCACCGACATCGTCGAGCAGCTCCGCCACCCCGAGCCGGAGTCCGCCGAGGCGATGAACGTCGCCATAGACGACGTACGGGCGTGGGGCCTGGACGTGGCCCTGGTCCTGGACCGCCTCGTCGACGGTGACCTGCGGGGCATGTTCGACGGTCCGACGACGGTGGGCATCGACCTCGACGCCCCCCTCATCGTCTTCGACCTGTCGCACATCGACCGCAACTCCATCGCCATGCCCATCCTCATGGCGATCGTCGGTGTCTGGCTGGAGCACACCTGGATCCGCCCCGACCGGAAGAAGCGCATCTTCCTGGTCGAGGAGGCCTGGCACATCATCAACAGCCCGTTCGTGGCCCAGCTGTTCCAGCGCCTGCTGAAGTTCGGCCGGCGCCTCGGTCTGTCGTTCGTCGCGGTCGTCCACCATCTCTCCGACGTCATCGACGGAGCGGCGGCGAAGGAAGCGGCCGCCATCCTCAAGATGGCGTCGACGAGGACGATCTACGCCCAGAAGGCGGACGAGGCCCGCGCCACGGGCCGCGTCCTGGGCCTCCCCCGTTGGGCGGTGGAGATCATCCCGACCCTCACCCCGGGCATCGCGGTCTGGGACGTCAACGGCAACGTCCAGGTCGTCAAACACCTGATCACCGAGACGGAACGCCCCCTCGTCTTCACCGACCGCGCCATGACCGAGTCCTCCGACGACCACCTCCTGGACGACGACGCCCTGCGCGCCGCCGAACTGGAGGCCGAGGAACGGGCCGCCGCGTTCGTGGAGCATCTGAGCGACGTCGACGGCTACGGCTCCTCCGAGTCCACGGTGGCCTGAAGAAGCGAGGGACGAGCCGGTACGGGCGGACCAGCGAGCCGTACCGGCGAGGGACGGGCGTGAACGGCGCAGGAGGAGACGGCGTGAACGGCGGCGTGCGATGAGACCAGACGACCGACACCAGCAGCCCCAGCAGGGCGGAGGCGGCATCCCCGACGGGCTGCTGATCGCCGTTCTCGGCTTCCTGGTCGGCCTCACCCTGCTCGTCTGGTCCGCGACCGGCCTGGCCGGCCTGTTCGCGCACGGCGCCTGGCCGGACAGCGTCACCTTCACCCGCACGCCCCTGGCCGTACGCAGCCTGGTCTCGGCCCCGCAGGACCTCCCGGCCGCCTGGCCCGACACCCCGGCCGCCCAGCTCTCCGGCTACGGCCTCTTCTGGGGCCTCCTCATCAGCCAGCTGATGATCCTGCTCGTCCTCACGGTCTTCATCACGGGCACCCTGGCCCGCTGGAGAGCCGTCCGCGCCCGGGAGAAGGCGGCACAAGCACAAGCAGGGGCCCAGCCGGCACCTCTCCCGCCCCACACCCAGGTCCTGTCACCCCCGGTCCCGGAGCCGAGGAAGGGCACCGCTCCCCTCACCGATCCGACCCCGGTCCCCCTCAGGAAGCCTCCGGGCACGGGCACGGAACGCGAGACGGTGACCGCCGGGACGGGCACCGCCCCAGGACCCGCTCCCGCTGCTCCGGCAGTCCCGGCTGCTCCGGCCGCGACGGCCCAGCCCGCCCCTGCTGTTCCCGTCACCCCCGCACCCTCCCTGCCGACCGGGGCAGTAGTCCCAGGGGCCCCGTTCCCGGCCGACGGGAAGCCGGCGGGCGTGCGGCCCACGCCCACCCTGCTCCTCGGCGGCGCGGAAACCCGTCGCCCCGCCGCCCTCCAGGCGGTACGTGACGCCGAGGGCCCGGCCCTGGTCGTCACCTCCGACCCCGGCCTCTGGTCGGACACCAAGGACGCCCGGGCGAAGCTGGGTCCGGTCCTCCTCTATGACCCCGCGCACCGCTGCGACACCCCGGCCCGCCTGCACTGGTCCCCCATCTCCGGCTGTGAGGACAAGCCCACGGCGGCAGCCCGCGCCATGGCCCTGCTCGCCCCGATCCGCCCCACAGCCAAGATCGACCAGGCGGTGGCGGACGCGGCGGAGACCCTCCTCCGCAGCTATCTGCACGCCGCGGCGATAGATTCACGCACCGTCCGCCACCTCCACCGCTGGGCCCAGGGCACGAACGTCCAGGAAGCCGTACGCATTCTTCGCACGAACGTGAAGGCCGCCCCCGGCTCCGCGGGCGAACTGGAGTCGGCCCTCACGTCCCACCCCGAACGCCGGGACATCGCCCAGGCCCTGACGGCCCGTGCGCTCTCGGCGCTCTCCACGGTCAACGTCCGGGAGTCCTGCACCCCGAACCGAGCGGACTCGCTGGTCCTGGATTCCTTTGTGCACGAGGGGGGAACGCTTTATGTGGTCGGCGACCCCATCGAGGACCCGAAGGCGAACCCTTCCGCCATGCCACTGTTGACGGCCCTCGCCTCAAGCGTGGTCGAGCGCGGCCGGCGCGTGGCCGAACGGTCATCCTCCGGCCGCCTCGACCCACCACTGACCCTGGTTCTCGACGACGTGGCCGCCGTGGCCCCGCTGCCCCAACTGCCCGACCTCCTCGCCGCCGGCACGGACCGGGGCCTGCCGACACTGGCCCTCCTCCGCTCCCGCGAACAGGCACGAGCCCGCTGGCCCCACGCGGAACTACCGGTCTAGCCCACGGTCGAGCACGAACTCCAACTGGAACCGCCCACCGTGTCCGGCCACCGGCACGGTCCGTCCACTCGGCACGAACCCCACCTTGCGGTAGAACGCCTCGGCCCGCGGATTCTCCTCGTGGACGAGCAACCGAACCCGTTCCACGTCTCGGCTCCAGGCCCACTCCACCGCGGCCTCGAAAAGCCGCTCGGTGACCCCTCGGCCTCGCTCCTCAGGCCGCACGTACACCCCGACGACATGGCCCTGCAGCTGTTCCACCAGCATCCCGGCCCAGTCCGTGGATCCGGCTTCCTCGATCAGTACGGTGACGGATCCGACCCATGTCCCGTCCGCCCGCTCGGCGATGATCTGCCGCACACCGAGTGCCCCTTCGGCACCGCCGGCGGCCCGCTCCTGCCAGAAGGAATCAGGTTTGCTGTTGGCCTCCTCGTACGTCTCCAGAAAGGCGACGTGGGCCATGGGGTCCTGCAATGAGGCAAGCCGCATCTCTTTCACCGCGGGCCACTCCTCCGCGTGTACGAAACGAACCGTGTATTTCTCCGCATCCATGGCACTCATGTAACGACCCTAAACGCAGAAAGCCCCCGCCGGTTTCCCGGCAGGGGC
>NZ_OLMK01000163.1 GCF_900290235.1 Streptomyces sp. MA5143a | reverse complement strand
CATGGCCATGAGCTACGGGCAGATGGGTCTACTCGCTGAAGCACGGCATCAGACGGAAGAGGCATTGACATGGATGGTTCGATGCGTGGCGCTGTTTGCTCAGTTCCCGCACCCGTCGACCGGCCCAGCCCCAGATCATCTCAGGCGGCTGACACACGCGCTGGGAATCGCCGCGCTTGAGGAGACCTGGCAGAAAATCACCGGCAACCATCTCCCGCCCGCGGTAGGCCACCATGTCCTCACGGACCCGGGCCCCGCTGGCTGACCCTCACAAGGAGAACCACATGACCGACCCGATCGAACTGGGCGCACGCTCCGCGGCACAGCGCCTCACCACCCCACACACCCCCCACCTCGCCACCGACGTGGAAGCAGCCCTCCACGCCCGCCAGAGCACCACCCGCCCCGACCAGTACCTGGACCCCATCTCGCTCGGCGCGCTCATCGTCAGCGTCGCCAGCCTCGCCTGGACGGTCTACAGCGACCTCAAAAAGCAAACCCCAACCCCGCATCGCGACGTCATCACCCGCCACGTCCGCATCCGGCTCGACGAATCCGAAGCACCCCCACACGCGCTCAGCAGCGCCGACCGAGACCGGTACATCGACATCACCATCGAAGAAACGCTCAGCGCAGCCCAAGACACCGCCCGGGGCCAGGAGTGACCCATCGCGACCGGTCACAAACGTTGCAGCAGACCGAGGAGTTCTACATTTGCGAGCGACCCTCGCTGTAGAACAGCGAAGTACAGCAACCACTGCGACTGCACCCGACCATCAATGGCCGGCCTAGCCCCCTCATCCCCCGATGACCTCTCAGCCCACAGTTCGAGACGAAGAGGTCGTGCCAGAAGCCGTGCCAGATAAGGCGGGGACTCACAGGGATCAGCGGGGACTGGTCACACGTGCGCTCCGGTCTTCGACGCCACTTAGCTGCAGGTCAGTACAGCAACTGCCGCCAAAGAACCCAAGCTTCCCAAGCTGAGAGCGCGAGTTCGATTCTCGTCACCCACTCCATGCGAAACCCCCAGGCCAGCGGCCCGGGGTTTGTTTGTTGTCTAGTCCAATTTGGGGGTTGCGTGCCCTCCGTGTGCCCTAAGTCGGGGCGAACAACCACCCCAAGCCCCCCGGGCATCACTTCGCGTCACCCAATCCTCGTTCGTCTCAAATGGCGAGACGCATTTCCTGTGCCCCACGCACAGGTCGTGCAGATGGCGACCAAGTCGCTTACTCAAAGCGCCGGTTACGCGGCGCCGGTGTGGCCGGGTGGTTCACAATGCCCGGCATGCCCACCAGGTACGACCGTTCCCGAAGGCGCCGAGCGGCAGCGCGCTGTGGTCGCCCCACGAAGAAGGGGTCGCCATGCAAGCTCCCGCAGGAGATCGGGAAGGGCTGCCGACACCATGCCACTGGAGCAGAGCGCGAAGCCGCCGCAGAGGAGGCGAGGGCTCGGGCCGAGAGAGCAAGACAGCAGGCGGAACGGGAGCGACGGGCCATCCTTACTGTGGTCACCCTCGTCACCGTGGCCGTGTTCGCCGGCCTCGGTGTCGGCATCTGGAACGGATGGAAGGACGATGAGCACGAGTCCATGTGTCAGCCACACCGGACCCAGGCACTGGCCCTGAGCGACAAGGCCCGCGCCGTGCGGATTCCCATGGTGTTCGCCGGCGACCCGAACATCAGCATCCTCCAGCTCGGGGCGGAGTTCCCCGAAGACCTGGGAAGCCTCGATGCCATCTCCGCGACCGAGCTGGACATATCCAGGGCGTACTCCGAGAAGCGGGCCTTGGCCGGGCAGGCAGCACGCATTGTTCTCGATCACCGAGAGTGCTTCGGGGCCGATTTCGCCGCCGCTGCCTCCCGGATAGAAGGGGCGCCCGCCGAAGTCAGACGGGTCGAGATGCCGTCGCCTGCTCACTGCGCCGACGGATGGCCGTCCACTTCAATCGGCCGACGAGGTGCGTGCTCACACCACGGCGGCGTGGTTCCGGCTCAGCCTTGGGCGACGCTGCTCTTCGGCTGATCATGTACGGCAAGTCCCGCACCAGAATCTCCGAGCGCGCGGACTCCGACCGCGACCTTACGCAGGCACCAGGCTCTCCCAGCACCTCACGAAGAGCGGTGCCTACGACCGGTCCTGCAACCGCCACCTGACGAAGGTCATCGCCCTTCATGTAGCGGTAACCCTGGGGAGGGTGGAACGTCCCCGCAGCCCGCAATGCCCCGAGTGTCACCGGTTCGTCAAAGGAAACCGGTTCCTCCAGCGTCAGACCGCTCGCCTGGGTCGCACCGTTCATAGAGACGTCGTACTCGCGCCGGGTGATCCCGGTCTGGCCGCGGTGAGCCGACCAGACCTCCTTGGGAGAGGCGACATGCACCGCGGCAATGCGTGCCACGCCCACCAAGGCACCCGACAACGGAGTTCAGGCCGCCTCGGGAAGCGGGAAGTTGCGGCGCATCAGGGCGTCGAAGGCAGCGTCGGGGAGCAGGCGCTTGGCCAGCATGGTGGCGCGGGCGAGCGCGCCGACCGCGTACCGGGCGCGGGGCTTGGTGGTCGTGGCGGCGCGGACGATCACCTTGGTGGCGGCCTCGGCGGGGACGGCGCCGTTGCGGCGGGTGAAGGCGTGGTTGGCGTACATGTCGGCGAGCTTGGCGCGGAATCCGGCGTACGGGTCGGCGGCGTCCGTGGCGGGGGCCATGGTGTCGACCGCGGTGCCGCTGAACTCGGTGATGGTGGGCCCGGGTTGGACGACGACGACCTCGATGCCGAAGGGTGCGACCTCCAGGCGCAGCGAGTCGCTGATCGCCTCCACGGCGTGCTTGCTGGCGTGGTAGAAGGCGCCGCCGGGAGGGGAGAAGCGGCCGGCCATGGAGGAGAGGTTGACGATCCGGCCGTGCCCGGCGCGGCGCATGCCCGGCAGCACCAGCTGGGCCATCCGGATGAGGCCGAAGACGTTGGTGTCGAACTGGGCGCGGACCTCGGCCGGGGTGGCGGACTCCACGGGCAGGTGCAGCCCGAATCCGGCGTTGTTGATCAGGATGTCGACGCTGCCGTGCTCGGCCTCGACGGCGGTCACCGCGTCCGCCATCGACTGCTCGTCGGTGACGTCGAGCGGCAGGGTGGATATGCCGAGCGCGGCCAGGTCGGCCAGGGTCTCGGGGCGGCGGGCGGTGGCGTACACGCGGTGGCCGAGCCGGTGCAGGGCCAGCGCGGCCTGCCGGCCCATGCCGGAGGAGCAGCCGGTGATCAGGATGGTCCGGGGCGGGGTCATGGGGGCCTTTCGGTGCGGGAGGTCCCGGACGGCTGCTTTGGCGCGGTCCAGGTCATCGGTGGGGAGGGAGTCGAGGCCGCCGGGGCGGTCGGGTTTCACCCTAAGCTAAGTTTGCAGCAGACTGCAAGATTGCGATGGGCTGTAACTTCCGAGCGTTCTGAGA
>NZ_OLMK01000075.1 GCF_900290235.1 Streptomyces sp. MA5143a | reverse complement strand
CTGGTGGTGTAGCCGACCTTTTGCATGGCGCGTTTGGTGAATTCGTCGGTGTTGACGATGATCTCGGCGCCGCGGGGGATGTCGGTGATGTTGGCTTTGAGGGCGGCGGGGTTCATGGCGACCAGGACGTTGGGTGCGTCGCCGGGGGTGAGGATGTCGTGGTCGGCGAAGTGGAGCTGGAAGCTGGAGACGCCGGGCAGGGTGCCGGCGGGGGCGCGGATCTCGGCGGGGAAGTTCGGCAGGGTTGACAGGTCGTTGCCGAACGAGGCGGTCTCGGAGGTGAAACGGTCACCGGTGAGCTGCATACCGTCACCGGAATCACCCGCGAACCGAATGATCACCCGATCGAGGCGGCGGACGTCCTTGGTCCCCGCCGGCTTGCGCTGTTCCCCCAGTTCTCCGAGAACGGCCTCGTCGGCCTGCTCCGCTGGGCTGCTGACCTGGCTGGTCACTGAACTTGACCTCCCTTGAGGCGGCTGTCCGGGAACGACCGTCCCAGCGGCCCTCCCGAGACCAACCCTACGTCGGTGCTGCGGACCTTCCCTTGACCGTTCGACTGTTCGACGAGCTTTTTTCGACCCCTCGTCGACCCCGCCCCCACCCCACCCGCACACCCGCTGAACTGCCACAGAAGACGCTCCCCCGGAAGGGGCGGTTCTAGTACTGACGGGTCGGGCGCTTCGGGGGGAGAGGGGGCGGGCGGCTGGTGTTCGGGGGGTGAACGGGGGGCGGTAGGGGGCCAGTACGGGCGGCCCCGTCAGGAATTCAGATACGTGAGGACCGCCAGCACCCGCCGGTGGTCCCCGTCGCTCGGGGACAGCCCGAGCTTCAGGAAGATATTGCTGACGTGCTTCTCGACCGCACCGTCACTCACCACCAGCTGCCGGGCGATCGCGGAATTGGTGCGTCCCTCCGCCATCAGCCCCAGCACCTCGCGCTCCCTCGGTGTGAGCCCCGCCAGCACGTCCTGCTTGCGGCTGCGCCCGAGCAGCTGCGCCACCACCTCGGGGTCGAGCGCCGTCCCCCCGCCGGCCACCCGCACCACCGCGTCGACGAACTCCCGCACGTCCGCCACCCGGTCCTTCAGCAGATAGCCGACGCCCCGGCTGGACCCGGCGAGCAGCTCGGTGGCGTACCGCTCCTCCACGTACTGCGACAGCACGAGCACGCCCAGCCGCGGATGCTGCTTGCGCAACTGCACGGCCGCCCGGACGCCTTCATCGGTATGGGTCGGCGGCATGCGCACATCGGCGACGACCACATCCGGCAGCTCCCCCTGCGCCGCGAACTCACCGATCGTCTTGATCAACGCGTTGCCGTCCCCGACCCCCGCGACGACCTCGTGCCCCCGGTCGGTCAGCAGCCGGGTGAGGCCCTCCCGCAACAGCACCGAGTCCTCGGCGATGACCACCCGCACCTTGTCCTCCACGATCCCGTCCCCCCGCAAGCCCGGAGCCGGCCGTCATCCTGGCCCACCCACCCGAGGCCCCAGCATCCCAGCATCCCGGTCCCGCCACGCCACCCCGACACCCTCGTCCGTAAGAACCCCGCCACCTCTTGGCTGGTTACCGCCACCACGACACGGACGACGTGACACGGAGAGGACAGCGCGGCGCGGAGAAGCGCGCCCGGAGCCTCGCTCCGGACGCGCTTCTCCACGTGGTCCCGCCCCCGCCCCCTGCCGCCGAACGTCACGCCCCCGCGGCCGGGGCCCCGAGGATCACGCCCGCCAGGGCAGCTCCGCGGTGACGCGGGTGGGTCCGCCCGCCGGGGAGTCCACGACCAGCACCCCGTCGACGGCCCCCAGCCGCTCCGCCAGCCCGGCGAGCCCCGACCCCGCCCCGACGTCGGCGCCGCCCCTCCCGTCATCGGTGACCTGGAGCATCAGCCGCCCCTCGACCTTCCACACGTCCACCACCGCCCGGGAGGCGCCCGCGTGCTTGCTGACGTTCTGGAGCAGCTCGGACACCGTGAAGTAGACGATGCCCTCGATCGCCGGCACCGGTCGCGCGGGCAGATCCACCTCCACCTCCACCGGCACCGCGCACCGGGCCGCCACCGCCGACAGCGCCGCGTCCAGCCCCCGGTCGGTCAGCACCGCCGGATGGATGCCCCGCGCCAGATCCCGCAGCTCCCGCAGCGCCGTCTTCACCTCACCGTGCGCGGAGTCCACCATCCGCGCCGCCTCCCGCGGATCCTCGGTCAGCTTCTCCCGCGCCACACCCAGATCCATGGCCAGCGCCACCAGCCGTGCCTGCGCCCCGTCGTGCAGATCCCGCTCGATGCGCCGCAGATCGGCCGCCGCCGTGTCCACCACGACCCCCCGGTCCGACTCCAGCTCGACCACCCGCGCACCCAGCCGGGACGGCCCGAGCAACGCGGTCACCATCACCCGGTCCACCATCGTGAGCCCCCGCACGATCCACGGCGTGGCCATCGTGAACAGCAGCCCCACCAGCGCCGTCACGGTCACCTCGAACGCGTTGTCGAGGTACACGGCGTGCCCCTCGTCCCCGTACAGCTGCACCCCGTCCTGCCCGACCCACATCGGGAAGACCCAGAACCACAGCGGATACGTGAGCATCGCCCACCCGTACGCCCAGAAGTTCAGGGCCACCACGAAGGAGAACAGCGACCACGGGAAGTGCACCACCGCGTAGAGCACCTGCCGCCACGACGACCCGCTGCGCAGTACGGCACCCATCCACGCCAGCGCCCCCCGCTTGCCCGGCCGCAACGGCTCCGGCGCGGCCACCTCCACCCCGAGCAGCGCCCGCGCCCGCGCCCGCTCCAGCGCCCCGAGCGCCCGGCAGCCGGCGAGGCCCGCCGCCAGCACCGGCACCCCGAGGAACGTGACCAGCAGACCCACCCCGACCGACAGCATCGTCACCGCGTACGTGAACATCAGTACGCCGATCGGGAAGCCGAGCATCACATAGCCGAACTCCCGCCAGCTGCGCCCCTCGAACGGTGCCCGCAGACCCGCCGGCAGCCGGTGCCGCCGCTCGGACACGGCCGACTCGTCCCAGCCGCCGTACCCCTGCCCATACGCGGATTCCATAGCCGCCACTCCTCCCCACCGACACTCCGACCGGAGCGCGCCACGATCTGGCGTACTCCCCACCCTCCTCGCCCCCGGCCACCCGGACCATCCAGCCCGTCGGCGTCCGGTTCCGGGGGTTAACCCCACCCCTCGGCCTCACCCGGGGAGGCCACCCCTCGGCCCACCCCGCCTACCGGTTCCGCCAGGGCAGTTCCGCCGTGATCGTCGTGGGCCCGCCCACCGGGGAATCGACCACGAAGAGACCGTCGACCGCGCCCAGCCGTTCCGCGAGACCGGCGATGCCCGAGCCGCCGTCGACGCTCGCGCCGCCGCACCCGTCGTCCCACACCTGGATCAGCAGCCGGTCGTCGGACCGCCAGACGTCCACGGCCGCGGACCGCGCCCCGCTGTGCTTGCTGACGTTCTGGAGCAGCTCCGAGACGGTGAAGTAGGCGATCCCCTCGATCGCCGCCGCGGGCCGCGCCGGCAGATCGACCGTGACCTTCACCGGGGCGGTGCACCGCGAGGCCACCGAGGACAGCGCCGCGTCCAGGCCCCGGTCGGTCAGCACCGCCGGATGGATGCCCCGCGCCAGATCCCGCAGCTCCTGGAGCGCCAGCTTCACCTCGCCGTGCGCCTCCGCCACCATCAGGGCCACGGCGTCGTCGGCCTGGCCCTCCAGCAGCTTCTCCTTCGCCAGCCCGAGCCCCATGGCCAAATTCACCAGCCGTGCCTGCGCCCCGTCGTGCAGATCCCGCTCGATGCGCCGCAGATCGGCCGCCGCCGTGTCCACCACGACACCCCGGTCCGACTCCAGCTCCGCGATCCGCCGCTCCAGCTCGTCCGACGGCGACAGCAGCGCCCGCACCATCGCCCGGTCCGCGTTGGCCAGCCCCCGCACGATGAACGGCAGCACCGGCCACGCCACGAACAACCCCGTGAGAGTGATCGTGAACGTCGCGATCCCCCACGGCAGCCGGATCAGCTCGTACAGCATCGAACGCCAGCCGACCGGGTCCTTCACACTCATCCACACCTGCGCGACGAACCCGTCCGCGCCGCCCCGCATCGGCAGCGGACTCGGCTCGTCCACCGTCACGTCGAGCAGCGCCCGCGCCCGTATCCGCTCCAGCTTGCCCAGCTGACGCGCGCCCAGCAGCGCGGCCGCGAGCAGTGGGAAACCGATCACCGTCAGTGTCAGGAAGGCGCTCGTGAACAGCACCGTCGTCACGAAGGTGAACCCGATCAGCGACAGCGGCAGATTCGTCAGCAGATGCGCGATCTCCTTCCATGTGTGCGCCTCGAAGGCGAGCCGCGCGGGCGGCAGCGGTTCGGACGGCGTGCGACTGGAGGGCAACGGGCGCCCGGACGGCCGTCCACGGACGGCCGAGGGAGAAGGAGAAAGGGGCTCGGTCATGGCCACAGCCTGCCCGCCCGCGCCCCACCGGCGCCATGAGGCGAACCGCCCGACCCCCCTGGGGAAAACCCCACCCGCCGCCGAGGCCCGGCCCACCACCGCGCATGGCGGCCCCCGCCCGGTCCGCAGGGCTCGGCACGCACATCTGCGGCGTTGTCGTCGCCCGCCTT
>NZ_OLMK01000070.1 GCF_900290235.1 Streptomyces sp. MA5143a | reverse complement strand
GGGCAGCCCGTCAGAGTGCCCCCGTTCGAGGACAAAAAACGTGCAGGTCTTGTGGGTGTGGAGTGGCGACGGCCGGGCAAACGGCGGTGCGGAGGTGGAAAGAAATGGTTCCCTTGTTGCTCGTTCTGCTGCTGGCTCTGATCCTTTTCGGCGCCGGTTTCGCTCTGAAGGCCCTGTGGTGGATCGCCGTGATCGTGCTGGTGCTCTGGCTGCTCGGCTTCGTCGCCCGCTCCACGGGCCCCAGTGGTCAGCGGGGCCGCTGGTACCGCTGGTAGGCGGCGCCCCGCACAGGTGAGGCCGGCGCACGGAGCGGCGGCCCGGGCGGGGAGCGGGGCGGCTGCGCGTCGGCAGCCGCCTCGCTCCGCGCTCCTGGGTCCGGTCAGCCCCGGACGATGTTCTGCGCCTGGGGGCCCTTCTGGCCCTGGCCGATGTCGAAGGTGACGTGCTCACCCTCGGTCAGCTCGCGGTAGCCGGAGCCCTGGATCTCGGAGTAGTGGGCGAAGACGTCGGGGCCCCCGCCGTCCTGCTCGATGAAACCGAAGCCCTTCTCCGAGTTGAACCACTTGACGGTGCCGCTTGCCATACTGTTCGATCCTTCGTTCATGCCCGGGAACAGCCCTCATCCGGGCATGCTCCGGCTCTGTCCAGTCACACGAGCCACAGCTGTTCTACCCCGTTACACCCGTCTCACCCGACCGACGACACAGCGGTTCCTCGCCGAAGTTCGCCCGGGCGCCGGGTCAGGGGCGTCGCCGCTGCGGTTAGCGCGGTGCGGTCAGGGTCGTGCCCGCCGTGAACTGCCACCAGTTGATGTTGAGCAGATAGCCGCTCCCTCCGGTGAAGCGCAGGTAGAGGTCCTGGGTGCCGGTGGCGCCGCTCACCGGGCAGTTGACCGTCGTCCATGTCTGCCAGCCTCCGGTGCCCGGCACACCGCACCGGCCGACGACCGTCCCGTTCGGGGAGCCCAGGCGCAGTTCCACGGTGCCGCCGCTGCTGCCGGAGGCCACCCGCGCGGCGAACGAGGACGCGCCCGACCCGAAGGCCACGCCCTTGACCTTGAGGTGGTCGCCGTTCTCGATCCAGCCGACGTTCATGCCGCCCTCCGCGGCGGGTTCGGTCTCGATCCCGGAACCCCAGGCGATCGTCTCGGCCTCCTGGCGCACATACGGATTGAGCGTGCCGACCTGAGGGGCCCCGGTGTTCGTCATGGTGATCGTCGGGATCGTGCCGTCGGCGTTGTAGGAGAACCTCTCCACCGCGACCGAGCGGGTGTAGCCGCCCCCGCCGGGGAGCGCGCCGTTGTGGTAGAAGAAGTACGAATTTCCCTTGAAATCGACGATGCCCGGGTGGTTGGTGAAGCTGCTGCCCTGTGTGGGCATGACGGTCCCCCGGTAGGTCCAGGGGCCGGTCGGGCCGGGAGCCGTGGAGTAGGCGATGAACTCCGAGCAGCACTTGGCGGCGAACACCAGGTAGTACAGCCCGTTCCGCTTGTAGACCCAGGGCCCTTCCTCGTACAGCGTGGGCCGGTTGGGGTCGCCGGTGCGGGTGCCGAACCCGGCGGTGATGAGCGGGATCCGGGTGGGACCGCCCGAGTAGGAGGTCATGTCGGCGTTCAGCTTGACGTACCACAGGTTCGGGTTGCCCCAGTACAGGTACGCCTGGCCGTTGTCGTCGATGAAGACGCTCGGGTCGATCTCGCCGTTCTCCACCAGCGGACGGCCGAGGGCGTCCCGGAACGGGCCGGTGGGGCTGTCCGCGACGGCCACGCCGATCGCCATCCGGCCGGTCGCCCGGTTCTTCACCGGCACGTACCAGTAGAACCGACCACCCCGCTGCACGGCCTGTCCCGCCCACGCGTCGGCGGACGCCCAGCTGAACGTGGCGAGGCTGAGCGGAGAGCCGTGGTCGGTCCAGTTGACCATGTCGGCCGAGGACCAGACCCGCCAGTCCTTCATGGTGAAGTAGGTGGACCCGTCCTCGTCGTGCCCGGTGTAGAGGTAGACCCGTCCGTCATGGACCAGGGGGGCCGGGTCGGCGGTGTAGACATGCTGCACGATGGGGTTGTCGGCCCTGGCCGCCGAGGGCTGCACCACGGCCGGAACAAGGGAGAACGCCAGCACGAGACCCGTGATCCAGGCGACCGCCCGGGGGGCGATGTCCCTCATGTGCGGCTCCACTTCTGGCCGGACTGTCCGTTGCAGCTCCACAGGACCGCCGCGGTGCCGTTGGCGGTGCCGGACCCGTTGACGTCGAGGCACAGCCCGGAACGGACGTTGCGGATCGACCCGTCGGCCTGTGCGGTCCACTTCTGGTTGTCCTGGCCGTTGCAGGACCAGATGATGACGCGGGTGCCGTTGGTGGTCCCCTGGTTGTAGGCGTCCAGGCACTTGTCGCCGAAGACGCGGATCTCACCGCCGGCCCAGGAGGTCCACAGCTGGTTGGCCGCGGTGTGGCAGTCCCAGATCAACGCCGCCGTCCCGGCCGCGGTGGAGGCGCGATCCACGTCCAGGCAGCGGCCGGACCCGGTGCCGCGCAGCCGCGCGGTGGTGGCCGCCAGTGCGCTGCCGCCGCTGACCCGGAACACGGCGACGCCATGGGCGGGCACGCTCGCGGAGATCTGGCCGGTGGTGCCGGACGTGGCACCGGTCCACAGGTCGGTGAGGGTGAACGGCCCACCTGTCAGGCCGACTTGGGCGGCGGTGGTGGTGACGGTCGCGGCGCTGCCGCCCCGGTTGAACAGGCCCACGGCGACGGAGCCGTCGGCCAGGGGCTTGGCGAACACCTCGGTGTTGCCGTCGTCACGGACGCGGCGGCCGCCCGCGCCGAGCCGGTCCTGGTTGACCGCGAGGAGGCGGGGGTTGCGCAGGATCGCGCTGACGTCGGCGGACATGGTGCGGATGTCGTTGCCCGCCATCAGCGGGGCCGCCATCAGCGCCCACAGGGCGAAGTGGGAGCGCGACTCGGTCAGCGACAGGCCGGGACGGCCGACCACCAGCATGTCCGGGTCGTTCCAGTGACCCGGGCCCGACTGCGCGGCCAGCGGCGCGTTGACGTCCAGGACGTTGCCGACGCCCATCGGGTAGCTGTTGGTGTTGTTGTTCTGCCAGATGTCGAGCAGGTCCTCCGTCGTCCGCCACAGATCCGCGACCTCACCCCAGTTGTACGTGGAGCCGGTGATCGCGTGGAAGCTGTTGGGGTTGATGCTGTAGACGATCGGGCGGCCGGTGGCCCGCAGCGCGTCACGCATGACGCTGAACCGCGCGACCTGCTCGTCACGGGTGCCGCTGGAGGAGCACCAGTCGTACTTGAGATAGTCCACACCCCATGAGGCGAACGCGGCGGCGTCCTGCGCCTCGTGGCCCCTGCTGCCCGTCGACCCCGGATAGGCACCGGTGGTCTGCGCGCATGTGCGTTCACCCGGCACCTGGTAGATGCCGAACTTCAGCCCCTTGCTGTGGATGTAGTCGCCGAGCGCCTTCATCCCGCTGGGGAACTTGGTCGGGTTGGCCCGCAGGTTGCCCGCTCCGTCGCGCTGCGGGTCGAACCAGCAGTCGTCCACCACCACGTACTGGTAGCCGGCGTCCTTCATCCCCGAGGACACCATCGTGTCCGCGGCCTGACGCACCTGCGCCTCGGTGATCCCGCACCCGAAGCTGTTCCAACTGTTCCACCCCAGGGGTGGGGTGAGCGCGGGGCTGCCCGGCGCGGCGGGCGCGGCGGGCGCGGCGGGCGCGGCGGTGGCGGTGGAGTGGACGGAGGCCGTCACTGATGCGGCGACCGTCAGTGCGGCGGCGGCCAGGACATGGAGCAGTCGCCTGCCTGATCGAGTGGGCACCGGGGCTCCTTTCGGGGAGAGCGCCGTGGGGGACATGTCGACTCAGGGTGGGTGCGAAATTTCGAACCGGATTCGGAAACTTGGGTGTGACGGATCCTAGAGAGACGCGTGAACATGTCAACACCATCCGGACGTGAACTCGGACCTCTCACTCCGATCGCAGGGAAAGGTCACATCAATTCCAAGAGGACGGGCGAAAGAACCGTCGGCTCGACGCCCACCCATCCCGAATGTTTCGACGCACGGAGCGCATCGTGCGCCGAGCGTCGGTCAGGTCCGCCCGGCCAGCCGGTGCCGTACGGCCGTGGCGGCCGGCGCGCCGAGGGCGTCGAAAATCTCCAGGGCCTGTGTCCAGTACGGCGTCGGATCGGCGCCGGCGGTCACGGCCGCGGCCCGGCCGAGGAGGTCCAACGCCTCGGCCTGCCCCTTGCGGTAGCCGCTCTCGCGGTGGGCCGTGAGGGCCTGGTTGCCGTACTCCGCGGCGGTGGCCGGCTCCCCGTGCTCCAGTGCGCAGCGGGCGAGCACCGTGAGCGCCTGGTCCTCGACCAGGCGGTACTCCGAGCGGCGGGCCAGCCGGAGCGCGGCCGTGGCGAGTCGGCGGTCGCTGGGAACGGGGACGGACGCGAGCCCGAGCAGGGAACGCGCCTCCAGGTCGCGGGCGTCCCTCTCCCGCGCCAACGCGAGGGCCTCCTCGTAGGCCGTGGCCGCCTCCGCGCGACGGCCGACCGCCAGCAGGGCGTCGCCGAGCACGAGCCGGGCACCGGCACGGTTGTATTCGTCGGTGTTCTCGTCGCTGAGGCGGACGGCGGCACGGGCCGACTCCAGCGCGCCCGTGAGGTCGCCGGTGTCCCCCCGGATCCAGGCCGACAGGCGCAGAACGAGCGCCTCGGTGTCGAGATCTCCCACGTCGTGGGCCCTGTGCAGGAGTCCGTCCAGTTGGCGACTCGTCCATCCGGTGTCACCCAGCAGTTGGCGCACCTGGACCAGGGCCGCCGCGTTGAGCAACTGGTTGATCCGCGAACCGAGTTCCGGGTGGAGGTCCGCCGCTCTGCGGTGGCAGTCCAGGGCCTCCGACAGCCGGCCGAGCTCACGGAGGGTGTGGCCGATGTTGTCGAGGACCACGGGGTGGCCCTGGGGCAGACCGTTGCGCCGGTCGATCTCCATGGCGCGGTCCAGATGCTGGGCGGCCAGCCGCAGTCGCCCGCTGACCTGGGCGACGGTGCTGATGTTGTTGTGGGCGGTGGCGGCGCCGTCCGGCCAGTCCGCGGCTTCGGCCGCCGTCAGCAGCAGCTCGTAGTGGGCGATCGCGTCGTCGGGGTGGCCCCGCTGGACATGGGCGTCCCCCAGCAGATTGTGCACGGCGGCCTCGGCGAGGGGCTGCTCGGCCGCCCGGGCGGCGGTGAGCGCGGCCTCGCCGAGGGCCAGCCAGTCGATGGTGTGCCGCCGGGTCCACGAGCAGCCGCGCAGCGCGTCGGCGAGGCGCCACGCCGCCGGATGCCCCTCGGCCCCGGCCTGGTGGACGGCCGCGGCGAGGCCCGGCAGTTCCGCGTCGAGCCAGCGCGCGGCGGCGGTGGCGTCGTCGAGGGCCGGCGGCGCGGTCGGCAGGGCCGTCGCCTCCGTCTCGTCGTACGCGCCGGGCACGCGCTGGGTGCCCGGATAGAGGAGCTTGGCGCAACGGTTCACCGCGGCCAGCAGCCATGTGTAGAGCCGGGCGGCGGCCGACCGCCGCTCGGTGGCGCTCTCCTCCAGGCTCAGCCGCTCGGCCGCGTAGAGCGTCAACAGGTCGTGGCAGCGGAAGCGTCCGGGCCGGTGCTCGTGGATCAGGTGAGCCCCGCTGAGCCGTGCCAGGAGCCGGGACGCCTCGCGTCGCGTGGTGCCGGTGAGGACGGCCGCCGTCTCGATGCCGGTGTCGGGGCCGGGCACCAGGGCCAGCAGCCGGAACATGCGGCGGGCCGCGGCCGGCAGTGCGTGATACGAGAGGCTGAAGGCGGTACGCACCGCGGAGGTGGTGTCCCCGTCCACGGCCAGCAGGCCCAGCCGGTCGTCCCCGGACAGTTCATCGGCCTGGTCCCTGAGTGTGCGCCCCGGAGTGTGGTCCAGGTTGGCGGCGCAGATCCGCAGGGCGAGGGGGAGGTGGCCACAGGCGTCGGCGAGCGCGACGGCCGCCTGCGGCTCGGCGTCCACCCGGTCCGCGCCGAGGGTACGGGCGAGCAGCAGTCGGGACTCCCCGGCCGCCAGCAGGTCGAGCGCGAGCCGGTCGGCGCCGTCGCGGACGGACAGTCCGGCCAGCCGGTCCCGGCTGGTGACAAGGACCAGGCAGTCGGGGCCGCCGGGCAGCAACGGTCTGACCTGGTCCACGTCGACGGCGTTGTCCAGGACGACCAGCGTGCGGCGGGCGGCGGTCAGGGTCCGGTACATGTCGGCGGCGGCCCCGGTGGTGCCCGGGACCCGCTCCCCCGCCACACCGAGGGCCATCAGGAAGCGGGCGAGTACCTCCACGGGACGCAGCGGCGCCGCCTCCGGTGAGTGCCCCCGCAGGTCCACGAAGAGCTGCCCGTCGGGGAACCGCTCGCGGACCCGGTGCGCCCAGTGCACCGCAAGGGCGGTCTTGCCGATGCCGGCGGCTCCGGTGAGCACACAGGTCCGGGGGCCCGGTGCGTCGAGCAGGGCGTCGAGCCGGGCCACCTGCTCCCCGCGGCCGGTGAAGAAGGAGATGTCGTACGGCAGCAGCGCGGGCGGCACGGACGACGCCACCGCGGCCGGTGCCCCGGTCGCCGGGCGGGGCAGGTCCATGCGCAGGACGCGCAGGTGGGCCTCGGCCACCTCGGGGCCGGGGGCGACGCCGAGCTGGTCGTCCAGGCGGCTGCGCAAGGTCCCGTACAGGCCGAGCGCGGCGGCCTGCTGGCCCGAGGCGGCGAGCGCCAGCATCAGCCGGGCGTGCACGCCCTCGTGCAGGGGGTCGAGGCCCGCGGCCTTCTGCAACTCGTGGAGGGCGCCCCCGGGTCTGCCCAGGTGCAGGGCCACGTCGGCGTACGACTGGACGAGCGACATCCGCAGCCGGGTGAGCGAGATGGCGGCCGGGTGCTCGCGCACGTGAGGGGGCGCGTCCCCGAGGACAGCTCCCCGCCACAGGCCCAGCCCCGCTCCGGCACGGCGCAGCGTCTCCTGCGGCGAGTCGTCCGGCGTGCCCAGCGCGATCTCGGTGAACTCGGCCGCGTCCGACTGCCCATGGTCGAGGTGCAGCAGATAGCCGGTGCGGGTGCGGCGCAGCACCCCGTCCGAGGTCCCGCGCGTGTCCTGCGCCGGGTCGAGCAGGCGGCGCAATCGGGCGATGTAGGTGTGGACGAGGTTGACGCAGGTGGCCGGCGGACTGCCCTCCCAGAGGACGTCGACCACCTCGTCCTGTCCGACGGACACTCCGGGCTGCAGGGCGAGCAGACCGAGCAGATCGCGCTGTTTGGCCGCCGCCACGTCCACGGGCCGGCCCGACACCCGGAGCGTCAGCGGCCCCAGCACCCCGACCCGCAGGGCGTCCCCACCCCTCGGTGCCCCGGCCTCCATCGCCGCGTCCAGGCCCAGCGCGGCGGCGACCCGCTGGGCCGACCGGCTGCCCCGTGACGGGGACCTGCCGTGTTCGATCTCGCGGATGCTGCGCGTACTGACCCCGGCGCGTTCGGCGAGCTGGAGCTGGCTCAGCCCCAGTCGCACACGATGGTCGCGAAGCCATTTCCCCAACTGCTCAGGAGTACGCCCCACTGCGCCCGTTCCCCCTCCGGTGCTCTGCCGGTCAGGGGGGCGAGAACGCCGGTCGAGCGCTCAACTCCCGCTACTGGCAGCGATGTTGACGTCACATCGTAAGTCCGACAGCACGGGTGCGCTAAGCGTTCGGGGGAGTGTCGTGGTGACGGCCCGCACCGGTCGATCACCGTGGCGGGCCGTCGCGGCCGTCGGGAGGCGTCAGCCGCGGATCTCCGTCCACTTCCAGCTCAGGTCCGCGGGAGTGAATCTGGCGACCCAGACATCCCCGTCACTGTCCACGGTGAAGGTGTAGCTATCGTCCGCCACGCTCCGAGAGCCCAGTTCCCTCCTCAGGTCGGCGTTCGCCGGCGTCCTCGTCCCGTACCAGGGGGCGGACGGCATGTGCCCGTTGACGGTGTTGCTCAGCTTTCCGTCCTTGCCCAGGAGGGTGACCTGTTCGCCGCCGGGGATCGGCACGGCGCCTCCTCCGCTGTGCACGGCCGGCCGGGAAGCGGGGGCGGCGAACTCCTTCCACGCCCCGCTCCCCGCCGCCGCGTCCCAGGACACGCGCCAGACGCGAGCGTCGTTGGACTGGAGGAAGACGACCAGTTCGTTCTGCTCCTTGTAGGTGATGACGCCGAGGGGGGACCAGACGGGGTCGTCCTTCCGCGCCGTGCCCCAGGAGGTCCACACCCACTTGCCGTCGGTTGTCTTGTGCACGGACCACAGGACGTTCCGATTGCTGATCGTGAAGGCGTAGGCGCCTTCGTTGAACGTCCCGACACCGACGTCGCTCATCAGCAGGTCACCCTCGCCGTTGGGCATCTTGCCCATGTCCTCCGGAACCCAGCTCTGGCCGTTGTGCTTGTACTGCCAGAGACGGCCGCTGTCGTCCCTCGCCACCACGAACCGTGCTCCCTTGCCGTCCACGCCGGTCCCGACGGCACCGTTCAGCGCCCTTGAACCCTGGGGGCGGACGAGCTTCGTCCATCCGTAGCTCGCACCGTCGTGCCGGAACTGCCACAGGTTGCCGTCGTCGCCGACCACGTAGGCCCGGACGCCCTGGTCGACCCCCACCGCGCCGGCGCCCGCCACGATGGCGACATTGGCGGGGGTGCCCCGGTTGGTCCTGGTCCAGTAGGAGCCCAGCCGTTCGAACTCCCACAGGGAACCGTCGTCGTCGACGACGAACTCGACCGGCCGCTTCACACCGTCGACGCTGACGACCGTGGCCAGTCCGACCTGACGGCCATCGGTGAAGTTCACGTCGTCGGCGCTCGCCGTGGGGGCGGGTGCCATGAGGCACGCGGTCAGCATCGCGAGCGTCGCGGGGGCGAGTGCGGGACGCAGTCGTGCCGTCCGGTTCCTGAGGGCCATGTCGTCTCCTCCGTCGTGGGTGCCGGTGGGTACCGGCTGTGGACCCACGGTAGGAATCGGGCGGGTCAACGCCGCTGGAGCCGTTCTGTACCCGCCGTACCCGCTGTGACCTGCACAGACGCCCTCGACCGGAAAAAATGGGAAGAGGCGGCGGCAGGAAGGGCGGCGGGCCGTGGCGCTCGCGGTGCGGGAGACTGGGCCCGTGCCCCCTCCGACCTCACTCGCCACCGCCGAAGAGATACACGGCCACCTTGTCGACCAGCTCAATCTCGCGCTGCGCCGCCCCGGGATGTACGGAGGTGAACTCGCTGTGCGGATCCTGCTCGACCACCTGCTGTTCGTCGAGCGCCGGCCCGACGCGTTCGCTCAGCAACGGCGGGAATGGGAGGAACGCGGGCTGTGGTCGGCTGTCGGCGTGTCCGGGGCCTTCCGTGACGTGATCCCCGGGCGGAGCCACGACTGCGATGTGGCGTCGGTCTATGCGGAGTTCGCGCTGCGGCGGGGATGGCTCAAGTCCGATCGGGTCCTTGCCAAGGAGGATCACGACGCTCTCAGGGGCCGGGTCCGGCGGTGGGCCGCGCAGGACCGCACCTGGGCGGACGTGACGGCGGAGTTCGGTGCCCCGTCCGTGCTGTTCGGAGGCACCAATCCCCTGTACGGGAAGACGCTGGGTTATCTCAGCGAAGACCCGAGTCAGCCGATGGTGGTCTTCCACCTGTGGAACGGCGCCGCCGGGGCCGACACCCGGCCGCCCGAACACGAGCAACCCCTTCTTCTCGCGGTCCGCTTCGGCGACGGCCCCTTCCGTCGGTCCGTCACCTTCACCCCGGCCGGCGAGCGGAGGAAACCGACGACCGCGGAGCCCTGTCCGCCGCGGTAGGCAGCCGGGGACCCGTGCGTGAAATCCGCCCGGGTGCCCCATTCCGTGACACACGACTCGGTGATGGCCTCCGCGACGACCGGATGCAGATCCGCAGATCTGCTGCGCCGTGCCGTCACCCTCGCCGAACTGCACCCGCGGCCGACCGTGCTCCTCCTCGGCCTGCTGTACCCGGCGGACCGGGCCCGCGAGGTGGTGGACGAGGAGCCGGTGAGCGCCTACGCGAAGCGGCGACTCGAGGAGAGCGAGGCTGGGCCGCGTCGGTGCCCGTACCGCCGTACGCTCAGGTGTCCTCGCGGAGGAACTGACCGACCGCGAGTTGTCGATCCTGCGGGCGCCGCAGGGGCCGGCGACCCAGTGGGAGATCGGGGCGGCGCCGTTCCTGTCCATCAACACGGTCAAGGCGTACAACACGAGCCTCTACCGCAAGCCCGGCGTCGCCTCCCGGCACGACGCCGTCACAGCGGCCCCTCCCCGTTACCGGTACACGCCGCGCGCCATCGCGCACAAGCTGTCGACAGCGCACCGCTTTCACGATGCGGTCGTCCAGCGTCTGTCAGCGCGGGCCTCGCCGTTGAGTGACACGCCACCGGATGGTCTATCCGGCCTGTTCACCGGCTCAGCGAAATAACGTGCTAAATATGAAGAAATCCTCTTTCACCTCCCTGGTGTGCACCGCAGCGGTCATCGGCACAGGACTCGCGGCCGCCCCCTCGGTCGCCGCCCATCACAGGATCCACGTGGTCTTCCCCGGGAAGTCGATCCAGAAAGCGGTGGACGCCGCGAGGCCGGGAGACACCGTTCTCCTGGCCTCCGGCACGTACCACGAGAGCGTCACGGTGACCACGCCGCGGATCACCCTGCGCGGCATGGACCGCGGCGCCGTCCTCAAGCCGGCCACGAAGAAGGCCGGCGACAGCTGCGCCAAGAGCGGCAACGGCATCTGTGTGATCGGGACGAAGAAGCGCAGTGTCGACGGCGTCACCCTCGCCTCCCTCACCGTCACCGGCTTCACCGGCAGCGGTGTGGTCGCCACCTCGACCGACCGGCTGACCGTGCGCCAGGTGACCGCGACGAAGAACAAGGTCTGGGGCATCGCCCTGGAGCGTTCGGAGCGCAGTGTGCTCCGCGGGAACACCGCCCGCGGCAACGGCGACGCCGGCCTGTTCCTCGCCAACACCATCAAGGCCGAGGAGGGCGCCCAGAACACCCGGGGAGCGATCGTCGAACGCAACCGCGTGTCGGAGAACCGGATCGGCATCACCGTCCGGCGCCTGCGGAACCTCACCGTCGCCGACAACCACATCACCGGCAACTGCGCGGGCGTGTTCGTCGTCGGCGACGAGAACAAGCCGAAGGCCGGCGCGCTGACCGTACGGGACAACCTCGTCGCGCAGAACAACAAGTCCTGCCCCAAGACCGCGCGGCTCGACGCGCTTCAGGGCTCCGGCATCGTCCTGACCGGCACCGAGGACACCCTGGTGACGGGGAACCGGGTCATGGACCACGCCGGCTCCTCCCCCCTGTCCGGCGGCATCGTCCTCTGGAAGAGCTTCGTGGGCGCCCCCAGCGAGCGGAACCGGATCACCGACAACCTGGTGAAGGGCAACGCGCCCGCGGACCTCATCAACACCGACACCGGCAAGGGCAACACCTTCGAGCGCAACTCCTGCCGGGCGTCCAGGCCCGCGGGGCTGTGCTGACCGCCACCACGAGCGCTCAGGGACGGTCACTCATGAACTCGATGAAGGGAAGCGGCGCATGACGACCGCACAGACTGCACCACCGCCGCCGGCCATGCGGCTCAGGGAGCTGGTGTTCGGCGCCGCGTGCGCCGCCGCCATCCGTGCGGCCGCGCGGCTCGGGGTCGCCGACGCCCTCGGTGACGACCCGATGCCGGTGACGGATCTAGCCGCCGCGGTGAAGGCCGAACCGAAGCCGCTGCGCCGGCTGTTGCGGGCGCTGACCTGCTACGGCGTCTTCGCCGAGCAACCGGACGGGACCTTCGTCCACACCGACATGTCCCGGCAGCTGCGCGAGGACGCCCCGGACAGCCTGCACTTCATCGCGCTGTGGTGCACCGAACCCTGGACCTGGGACGCCTGGCCGAGGCTGGACGAGGCGGTGCGCTCCGGCCGGAACGTCGTCGAGGACCTGTACGGGAAGGAGTTCTTCGACTACCTCAACAACGACGCGCCGGAATCGGCCGATGTCTTCAACCGTGCCATGACGACCTCCAGCGCGCAGTCCGCGCGGGACGTCGCACAGTTCCTCGACCTGTCGGGGAGCTCGACCGTGGCCGACATCGGAGGCGGCCAGGGGCACGTGGTGGCGAGCCTGCTGGAGAAGCACCCGTCGCTGACCGGCATCCTGCTCGACCTGCCGCGCGTCGTGGAGAACGCCGACCCGCGGCTGCGGCCGGGCGGCGCGCTCGCGGACCGGATGCGTATCGTCCCCGGGGACTGCCGTACGGCCGTCCCCGCCCGCGCCGATGTGTACATCATCAAGAACATCCTGGAGTGGGACGAGGACAGCACCCGCCGGACCCTGCGCAACGTCATCGAGGCGGGCGGTCCCGGAACACGGGTCATCGTCATCGAGAACCTCGTCGACGACACGCCCTCCATGCGGTTCAGCACCGCGATGGACCTGCTGCTCCTCCTCAACGTCGGAGGGGCCAAGCACACCACCGAGAGCATGGTCGCCAGGCTCACCGACGCGGGCCTCGTCATCGACGACATCCGCCCCGTCAACCCCTACCTGCACGCGTTCGACTGCACCGTCCCCGGGTGACCGCCCCGGTCGCCGGGCACACGGGTGTCGTGTGCCCGGCGACCCGGCGCCACGCCTCGCTCCCACCGGTTCCGGAGACCGGCTCAGGAGGAGGTCTCCCGCTCCCAGCGGTAGAAGCAGTGCGCCATCGCGTCCTTCGGCGAACGCCAGGTCGCCGGGTCGTACGCGGTGACGTACGCCGACAGCCGTTCGCTGACGTCCTGGAACAGGGGGTGCCCGGCCGCCTTGGCGATGGCGGGGCCGGGGTCCCGCTCGGACTCGATGAGGTGCAGGTACACATCACCGAACTGGAAGAGACTGCGGCGGGCGACCCCCACCAGGTGGGGCAGCTCCCCCCGGTCCGACTCCCCGAACACGTCGGCGATGTCGGGGGCGGACCCCGGGGCCATCCGGGCGACGATCAGAGACTGGTGCATCGTGCTGTCCTCCGTCGGATCAGTCGGACAGCGTCGGCACGAGCCGGCGTTCCTTGGCGGCCTGCTCGATACGCTCCCGGATCAGGGCCATCTGGACCTTGGAGTTCCGGTTGATGTTGTCCGTCATCCAGGCGTCGTCGACCGGTGCGTCCGGTTTCATCTCGAAGTCCTGCGTCCACACCATGCGGGTGCCGGCGGGGACTTCCTCGTACTGCCACAGGATGTTCATGTGGGCGAAGGGGCCGGTCTCGATGCGGCGGGCCCGCACGCTGAGGGTGTCGCGGTCGGTCTCCCGCTCCGAGACCCAGGTCCACACGGTGCCGTTCTCGTCGGGGTGCATGGTCAGCCGGAACGTGGTCCGGTTCCCCTCCCGCGAGATGATGTCGGCGGAGGCGTACTCGCTGAACAGCTGCGGCCAGTTCTCGACGTCGTTGGTCATGTCCCAGACCAGGTCGACCGGTGCTCCGATGGTGATCTCGTTCTGCGTGTGTCCGGCCATGTCAGGCTCCCGCGGGAAGTGCGCTGTTGACGGCGTCGAGGAACTGTCGGGGGCTCTTGCTCTTCTCCGAGTCCGGGGGCATCGGCGTCCCGTAGCGCTTCTCCAGCTCGCCCACGATGCCGAGCAGTCCGAGCGAGTCGATGCCGAAGGTGTCGAAGCTGTCGTCGGAACGCTCCCGGAGTTCCTCGGGGGCCACGGTGATGCCGGCGGCCTTCTTCATCAGCTCGGCCAGCTCTTCCGGGGTGATGTTCTCACTCATGCGGTGTCTCTCCTTGCTCCGTGATGTGTGCTGACGAGGCCTCACCGGGAGGCGTCGGTGGCGCCGAGCCGTAGCACCAGCGCCGAGTTCGACCCCATGAGTCCACGGCTGAGGACCAGCGCCGTGCGCAGTTCGGTGGCGCGGGCGTGTGTCGTCACGAGGTCGAGGTCGTGGCAGACGTCGTGGACGTTGGGGGTGGGTGGGATCACGCCGTGCTCCATCGCGAGCACCGCCGCGGCGACGTCCAGGACGGGTGCCGCGCAGTAGCCCCGGCCGATCGCGGTCTTCGGTGCCGTCACCGGGACCCGCCGGCCGTGGGCGCCCAGCGCGTCCGCGATCGCCAGGGCCTCGGCACGGTCCGCCTCCGGTACGCCGAGGGCGTCGGCGAAGACCACGTCGATCTCCTCCGGCGCGCAGGCGGCCTCCTCCAGGGCGCCCCGGATGGCCTGCGCCAGTCCCTCGCGGGACTGCTGCCAGCGGGAGGCGCCGGTGAACGTCGCCGCGTGCCCCGCCAGCGTCGCCCGTGCGGGCGCCCCCCGTTCCCGGGCCGAGGTGTCGGCCTCGACGACGAGCATCGCGCCGCCCTCGGCGGGCACGAACCCGCAGGCCGCGGAGGTGAACGGACGGTAGGCGCACTCCGGGACGTCCTCCGTGCTCAGCTCCTCGTAGCCGAGCTGGCAGACCACCGAGTACGGGGCGAGCGGCGCCTCGGTCGCCCCGGCCACCAGGACGTCCGTGCCGCGTCGTACGGCCCGCGCCGCGTGCGCCAGCGCGTCCAGACCGCCGGCCTCGTCGGCGGCGACCACTCCGCAGGGGCCCTTGAAGCCGCGGCGGATGGAGATCTGGCCGGTGCTCGCGGCATAGAACCAGGCGATGGACTGGTACGGGCCCACGTAGCGGCTGCCCTTGTCCCACAGCTGTTGCAGTTCCCGCTGGCCGAACTCGCCGCCGCCGGAACCGGCCGCGGTGACCACGCCCACCGAGAACGGCGAGGCGTCGGTGTCGGACCGGTTGAGGCCGGCCTCCTCGATCGCCAGGTCGGCCGCCGCCATGGCGAAGTGGGTGAAGCGGTCGGTCTGGACGAGGTAGCGCTCCTCGACCGCCGAGGGCGGATCGAAGTCCCGGATCTCACCGGCCACGCGCAGCGGCAGGTGCTCGCACCCTTCGCGGGTGACCCGGTCCAGCACGCTGATGCCTTCCCTGGTGGCCTTCCAGAAGGTCTCGGTGCTGGTTCCGTTGGGCGCCACCACGCCGATCCCGGTGACGACGGCGCGCCGGGTGTGCGGTTCGCTCATCACGTCTTTCCCTTCGGCCGGGTGAGGACCACCGCGGACTGGAAGCCGCCGAAGCCGCTGCCCACGGAGAGGACGCTGGTAAGCCGCCGCTCCCGGGCCACGCGCGGGACGTAGTCCAGGTCGCACTCGGGGTCCGGGGTCTCGTAGTTCGCGGTGGGCGGGACGACCTGGTGGGCCAGGGCCAGCACACAGGCGACGACCTCGATCGCCCCGATCGCGCCGAGGGAGTGACCCACCATGGACTTGATGGAGCTCATCGGCGTGTCGTAGGCGTGGGCGCCCAGGACCCGTTTGACCGCGGCCGTCTCGTGCCGGTCGTTCTGCTGGGTTCCCGACCCGTGGGCGTTGACGTAGTCGATGGCCGTGCCGTCGAGCCGGGCGTGGTCGAGGGCGTCCTCGATGGCGCGGGCCATCTCCAGGCCCTCGGTGGTCAGGCCGGTCATGTGGTACGCGTTGCCGAAGGTGGCGTAACCGCCGAGCTCGCAGTACACCTGCGCGCCGCGCGCCCGGGCGTGTTCCAACTCCTCCAGCACGAGTACCGCTCCGCCCTCGCCCATGACGAACCCGTTGCGGTCGGCGTCGAAGGGCCGGGAGGCGTGCGCGGGATCGTCGTTGTTCGGGGAGGTGGCCTTGATCGCGTCGAAGCAGGCCATCGTGATGGGGGAGATCGGGGAGTCGGAGGCGCCCGCGATGCACACGTCGGCCCTGCCCTCCTCGATCGTGTGGAAGGCGTACCCGACGGCGTCGAGCCCCGAGGTGCAGCCGGTGGAGACGGTCTGCACCGGCCCGCGCGCCTCGAACCGCTCCGCCACCGTCGAGGCGAGGGTGCTGGGCGAGAACGCCCGGTGCAGGTGCGGACCGGCCTCCCGGTGGTCCACGTCCCAGCGCTGCCCGCCATGGCTGACCAGCACGTAGTCGTGCTCCAGCCGGGTGGTTCCGCCGACGGCGGTGCCCAGGGAGACGCCGACGCGCCAGGGGTTCTCCGCGGCGAGGTCGAGGCCGGAGTCCCGTACCGCCTCCTCGCCCGCGGCCAGCGCGAACTGGATGTACCGGTCGCAGCGCGCGATCTCCTCCGCCGACAGCCCGTGGGCCGACGGGTCGAAGTCGCACTCGGCGGCGATCCGCGAACGCAGCCCGGACGGGTCGAAGAAGGTGATGCCCCGCGTCGCCGTGCGGCCGTTCGCGAGGAGATCCCAGAACGCCGGTATGCCGATGCCGCCGGGGGCGACGACGCCGATGCCGGTGACCGCGACGCGCCTGGTCATGAGCCGACTCGACTTCGCTCGGCGACGCGGTGCCCGCCCTCGTGGGCCGCGACCGGCGCGGCGTCGGTCTCCTCGGTGTCGACGTGGCCGAGCGGCGGGCTGGGGGCCAGCGGGCCGAGGTGGAAGACCAGGCGGGCCTCCACGTTGCCGACGTTGCGGAAGCGGTGCCGTACATGGGCGGGGATCATCAGCCCCTGCTCGGGCAGCAGCGGGTGGGGTTCACCGTCGAGGTCGACCTCCAGCTGCCCGCAGACGACGTAGACGAACTCCTCGGAGTACGGGTGGTAGTGCTCGGCGATGCGGTCGCCGGGCTGCACGATGGCCACACCCATGAAACCGCTGGTGGAGCCGACTGTGGTGGGGGTGAGCATGGCGCGTAGATCGCCACCGCGCCTGGTGTTGGGCTCGATCTCACTGAGATCCACGATCGCGGGACGGCTGTTCGTCACGGCGTTCCTCCGAACTGGTGCTGTGGAAAGACGAGGGAGTGGCTGTCACGGCCCGGGGAGGGACGGCGGTCAGGCGCCGGGCGCGCGGCGGTCGGTCACGAGGCGCATGTGGGCGGCCGTCGCCAGGGAGGCGTGGGCGCCGTCTCGGGGTGCGGAACCGTTCGCGCCGAGGGCTCCCTCGTCGAGGAGCGCCGTCAGCTCGGCCGCCTGGCCGCGGTCCGGGAGTCCGTACACGGCTGCGGAAGCGGTGTCGGCCCCGGCGCGGACGTCGACGAGCCGCACCACGACGTCGTCGCGGTGGAAGATCGTGCTGCGCAGCACCGGTCCGTGCGCGTCGTCCGCGGCCGCCGCGTCCTGCCGGGCGAGCAGTTCCGCCAGCCGCATGCCGCGGCCCTCGCGGGCGGGGTAGTAGTAGGCGCGCCGTTCGGCGTTCCCGCTCTCCTGGCCCGCCGTCACATGGTGCACGGCGGGCAGGGCCGCGCGGGTGAAGAAGAGACGGGCGGACTCCGGGTCGTCGAGGTCCCGGTCCTGCTCCAGATACGGGTTGATGGCCTCCTCGACGGCCCGCACCTCGGGCTGCCGGGCGACGTGCCGCAGTGCGGCGAGCAGGTCGCCCCGGACCTCGATGGCCCGCACGACCCGGTTGCCGTGCATGAACAGGGAGGTGCGGCAGAGCCGGGTGGTGGCGTCGACCTGCGGCTTTGGCGGGTCGTAGTCGGCGAGGATCTTGGCGACGACGTCCTCGCTGCCCGGCTTGACGGTGAAGGTGAGCGCGTGCCGGATCACACCGTCGCCGATACGGGGTGACGCCTGGAGGCGACGCTGCCCGGACGCGGCCTCGGCCGCCGGGCCGCCGGTCTCCCGGACGATGTGGAAGCGCAGGGACCGGGTGTCGCGGACGCAGCTGTGCAGCGGCTCCACCATCCGTACGTGTTCCTCGCTGTTGACCCAGGTGAGGAACGGTGGGGCGCTCTCCCACTCGCTCGTGATGAGCCATTGGGAGGGGTTCTCGATGGACTGGCACAGCTGGTCGCTGACATGTCCGGGGACGGACGCGACCTGGTTGCACAGGCCCTCGTACGCCTCCAGGAACTGCTGCTGGGCGCCGTCGTGGACGTCGACCAGCAGGACGACCCGCAGCCGGGAGCCGTCGAACACGGACTGGGAGACGCGCTGCGATGCCGGTGACGCCGGCGGTTCCGAAAGGCGGTCAGATGTGGTGGTCATCCTGCGCACTTCTCCTTCATGGGCGGAGGCGGACGAATGTCGGTTTCTCGATCCTGTGCCCGGCTCGGGAAGCGCGCGACTCGTGTGATCTGCCCAGGTGACCGCCATCCGCTCGACGCGGAAGGCGGGGCCCGCGGGCGACGGCGGGCGGCCGTCCGCGCCCAT
The DNA here is from genome assembly GCF_900290235.1 of Streptomyces sp. MA5143a. GTDB lineage: Bacteria > Actinomycetota > Actinomycetes > Streptomycetales > Streptomycetaceae > Streptomyces. Next base: position 10,070 of record NZ_OLMK01000070.1, on the reverse strand, counting down.
GGGAAAGCCGCTGTGGCCGTCACGCGACGAGGGCGTGACGGCTACAGCGGCCGGCGTTCGCGGCACGCCGTCAGGGGGCGGCCGTCTGTGGTGTGGGGCGTCTCTTCGGGTGTCAGAGGGCCAGGACGGTGTCCAGGACCTGGCGCAGGGTCGTCTCGGGGTCCGGGACCCGCTCCGGGGATCGCCAGGCCACGAACCCGTCGGGCCGGACGAGGACGGCGCCGGAGGGGGTCGTGCCGTGGGCGGCCGCCCAGTTCGCGTCGCCGACGGGTGTCAGGTCGGCGTCGGGTCCGTCGCCCAGCCGGTACGACGTCAGGGGGACGGACGTGGACGTGGAGAGTCGGACGGCGGCCTCGTGCCATCCGTTCGGGGCGTCGGCGTCGCTGAGCAGGACGAACGACCGTTCGTAGAGGTCGAGGGTGGAGATCTGTTCGCCCCGGTGGCGTACCGGTACGTGGGGTGCCCTGCTGCCGGGTTCCCCGGACAGGTCGAGGCGTTCCGGTACGGCCGGCGCGGTGGGGTCGGCGCCGACGACGGCGCCCCGCGGATAGCGGTAGCCGAGGGCCACGTTGAGGATGCCGCTCCGGGGGCCGCCGCCCTGCGCGCCGGGGGGTGGGGCGAAACCGGGATGGCTGTGCTCGACCGACCGTGCGGCGGCACGGGCGCTGGTCGCCTCCGCCACCGGGCGGCGCTCCACGTCGTACGTGTCGAGCAGCCCCTCCCCGGCCCAGCCGCCGAGCACGGCGGCCAGCTTCCACGCCAGGTTGTGGGCGTCCTGGATGCCGGTGTTGGAGCCGAACGCCCCGGTGGGGGACATCTCGTGGGCCGAGTCACCGGCCAGGAAGACATGGCCCGAGCGGTAGCGGCGGGCGACCCGCTGGGCGGCGTGCCAGGGGGCCCTGCCGGTGATCTCCACGTCGAGGTCGGCGACGCCGATCGCGCGGCGGATGTGCGCGACGCACCGCTCGTCGGTGAACTCCTCCAGGGTTTCGCCGTGTTCGGGGTGCCAGGGGGCGTGGAACACCCAGTTCTCCCGGTTGTCCACGGGCAGCAGCGCGCCGTCGGCGTCCGGGCTGGTCAGGTAGCAGACGATGAACCGCCGGTCCCCGACGACGCCGGCGAGCCGGCGGGAGCGGAAGGTGATGCTCACGTTGTGGAAGAGGTCCCCGGGGCCGCTCTGCTCGATGCCGAGCTGCTCGCGGACGGGGCTGCGGGGGCCGTCGGCGGCGACGAGGTACTGCGCGCGGATGGTGGTGTGCTCGCCCGTCTCGCGGCTCTTGACCACGGCGGTGACGCCGGAGGGGTCGTCGGTGAACGACATCAGTTCGGTGGCGTAGCGCAGGTCGCCGCCGAGGTTCCTCGCGTGGTCGAGCAGGACCGGTTCCAGGTCGTTCTGGCTGCACAGGCACCACCCGCTGGGGCTGAACCGGGCGAGGCCGCCGCCCGCGTCGATCTCCTTGAACAGCCACTCCCCCGCGTCGCCGACCAGGGTGGGTGTCTGGAGGATGCCGTGGTTGTCGGCCAGCGTGGCGGCGGCCTCCCGGATCCCCGGCTCGACGCCGGCGGCCCGGAACAGTTCCATCGTGCGGACGTTGTTGCCTCGCCCGCGGGGGTGGATGGAGGTGCCGGCGTGGCGTTCCACCAGGATGTGCCGGACCCCCAGCCGGCCCAGGAACAGCGAGGTCGACAGGCCGACGAGGGAACCGCCGACGATGAGGACCGGGACCTGGGGGGTCGTGGGGTCGGTTTGCTCGCCTCGTGGGTTCACCGCTCGCCTCCAGTGCTGCGTGGCCGTCGATTCGGCCGCATGCGGCCGTGCGGTTCATGCATGCCCCGCGGTACGGAGGCCGCGTCACGCTTCACCCGCTAGGGCCCCTGGGCGGTGCGGAGGCCGGGTCGTCAGTGGGACTCCCGGCTCACCTCGGATCCGCTGGAGCCGGTCAGGAAGTCGAGGTCGGCGCCGGTGTCGGCCTGTGTGACGTGGTCGACGTAGAGGCGTTCCCAGCCGCGGCGGGGGGCGGCGTAGCCGTCGATCGTCGCCTTGTCGGGGGTGCGGCGGGCGAGTTCGTCGGCGGGTACGTCGACCTCGATGCGGCGGGCCTCGACGTCGAGGACGATGACGTCCCCCGTGCGGACGAGGGCGAGGGGGCCGCCGGCCGCGGCCTCCGGGGCCACGTGGAGCACGACGGTGCCGTAGGCGGTGCCGCTCATCCGGCCGTCGCAGACACGGACCATGTCGCGGACGCCCTGTTCGAGGAGTTTCCTCGGCAGCGGCATGTTGGAGACCTCGGGCATGCCCGGGTAGCCCTTGGGGCCGCAGCCGCGCAGGACGAGGACGGAGTCGGCGTCCACGTCGAGGTCGGGGTCGTCGATGCGTGCCCGGAAGTCCTCGATGGAGTCGAAGACGACGGCCCGGCCCCGGTGGCGGAGCAGGTGGGGTGAGGCGGCGGCCGGTTTGACGACGGCGCCGTCGGGGGCGAGGTTGCCGCGCAGGACGGCGATGCCGCCCTCGGCGACCAGCGGTTCGGCGCGGGTGCGGATGACCTCGGTGTCCCAGATCCGAGCGTCGTCCAGGTAGGTCACCAGCGGCTCGCCGGTGACCGTCAGGGCGTCGGGGTCGAGCAGGTCGCGGACCTCGCGCAGCACGGCGAGCAGACCGCCGGCGCGGTGCAGATCCTCCATCAGGAAGCGGCCCGCCGGCTGGAGGTCCACCAGGACCGGGACGCGTGAGCCGATGCGGTCGAAGTCGTCGAGCGTCAGGTCGATGCCCAGTCGGCCCGCGATCGCGAGGAGGTGGACGACCGCGTTGGTGGAGCCGCCGATGGCGGCCAGGGCCACGATCGCGTTGTGGAAGGACCCCTTGGTCAGGAAGGTCCCGGGCCGCCGGTCGGCGGCGACCATGTCCACCGCGAGGCGGCCGGTGTGGTGCGCGGACTTCAGCAGCCGGCTGTCCGGGGCGGGGGTGCCGGCCACGCCGGGGACCACGGTGCCCAGGGCCTCGGCGACCAGGGCCATCGTCGACGCCGTACCCATCGTGTTGCAGTGGCCCCGGCTGCGGATCATCGCCGACTCGGAGCCGAGGAACTGCTCCTGGGTGAGCGTGCCCGCGCGGACCTCCTCCGACAGCTGCCACACGCCGGTGCCACAGCCCAGCAGGCTGCCGCGGAAGGTGCCGTTGAGCATGGGGCCGCCCGGGACCACCACCGCGGGCAGGTCCACCGACGCGGCGGCCATGAGCAGGGAGGGGATCGTCTTGTCGCAGCCGCCGAGGAGGACGACGCCGTCGATGGGGTTGGCCCGCAGCATCTCCTCGGTGGCCATGGCCGCCATGTTGCGCCACAGCATGGCGGTGGGCCGCACGTTCGTCTCCCCCAGCGACACCACGGGCAGGTCCAGGGGGATGCCGCCGGCCTCGTAGACGCCGTTGCGGACCGAGGCGGCCACCTCGTCGAGGTGGGCGTTGCAGGGGGTGAGGTCGGAGGCGGTGTTGGCGATGGCGATCTGGGGCCGACCGGTGAAGGCGTCGTCCGGCACGCCCCTGCGCATCCACGCCCGGTGGATGTAGGAGTTGCGGTCCTGCCCCTCGTACCACTGCGCGCTGCGGAGCCTCACGATCGAGCCCTTTCCATTAATCGGTACAACGATCTACAGTCTGGAACGCCATGCAGGATACGCAGACGAACGACGAATCGACAGACCCCTCCCAGATCGGCGCGACCGGGACCGGGGTCGGCGCGACCGGGGACGGCGCGGCCGGCCCGGAGGGTGGCCGTCTCGTGGGCTCGGACCGGGTGCTCGCCGTGCTCAAGGAGCTGGCCCGGTATCCCGACGGGGTGGGTCTGGACGAGCTGACCCGGGTGATCGGCAGTCCCAAGCCGACCGTGCACCGGGCGCTGGGCGCCCTGCGCCGGGCCGGTCTCGCCGACCAGGACGACAGCAGCCGCTATGTGCTCGGGGACGAGTTCCTGCGCATGGCGTTCGCGCACCACGAGGCACGGCCCGAGCACGTCCGGGTCCGTCCGGTGCTGGAGGCGCTGGCGCACCGGTTCGGGGAGACGGCGCACTACGCGGTGCTGGACGGCCGGGAGGTCGTCTACCGCGCGAAGGTCGACCCGCCCACCGGGGCCGTCAGGCTGACGTCGACGATCGGCGGCCGCAACCCCGCCCACTCCACGGGCGTCGGAAAGGTGCTGCTCGCCCAGGAGTTGACATCCCTGGCGGAGGTCCGGGCGTGGATCGGCGACGTGCCGCCCGAGCGCCGGACGCCCCGGACGCTGTGCACGGCGGCCGACCTGCACACCGCGCTCGGGGCGGCCGCCGTCCAGGGCTACGCCTGCGACGACCAGGAGAACGAGACCGGTGTGCACTGCCTCGCCCTGCCCGTGTACCTCACCTCGCCCACGGCTCCGTCCGGCGCGGTGAGCATCAGTGCCCTCGCCTATCGGACACCCCTGACCGCCCTGGTGGACGCGCTCGACGAGATCCGGGCGCTGCTCGGTCCGCTCGCCCGGCCGCACTCCTGACCCGCCCCCGCTCCCCCGCCGCCCCACCCTGGAGACAACCCCGTGTACCTCATGCGCATCGGCGCCCCCGGCGCCGAGAAGCCCGTCGCCCGCATCGACGACGAGACGTATGTCGACCTCTCCGACACCGTCACGGACTTCGACGAGCGCTTCTTCGGCTCCGGCGGCCTGGACCGCGTACGCCCCCTGGTGGCCGAACGCGTGGCCGCGGGCCGCGTGGCGCGGTTCGCCGGGGAGCGCGTCGGCGCCCCCTTCGCCCGCCCGCACCAGATCCTGTGCATCGGCCTCAACTACCGTGACCACGCGGCCGAGAGCGGCATGCCGGTGCCGGACGAGCCGATCCTGTTCACCAAGTCGCCCAACACCCTGATCGGCCCGAACGACGACGTGCGCGTCCCGCGCGGCTCGACGAAGACGGACTGGGAGGTGGAGCTCGGCATCGTCATCGGCCGCCGCACCTCCTATCTGGAGTCGGTCGAGGAGGCCCGTGAGGCGATCGCCGGCTATGTGGTCGTCAACGACGTCAGCGAGCGCGGCTTCCAGCTGGAGCGGGGCGGCCAGTGGGCCAAGGGCAAGTCCGCCGAGACGTTCAACCCGGCGGGGCCCTGGCTCGCCACCGCCGACGAGATCGACGACGTCCTCGCGCTCGACATGTGGCTGGACGTCAACGGGGTGCGGCGGCAGACCGGCAGCACCCAGACGATGATCTTCGACCCGTACTTCATCGTGCACTACCTCAGCCAGTTCCTCGTGCTGGAGCCCGGCGACCTCATCAACACCGGCACCCCGCCCGGCGTCGGTATGGGCCTGACCCCGCCCACCTACCTCCGGCCCGGTGACGTGATGGAACTGGGCATCAGTCACCTCGGAACCCAGCGGCAGCGTGTCGTGGCGCCCCGGTGAGCCGTCGCCCCATGCGTGCCTTCGTGCTGACCGGCCCCGGCGCGTACGAGGTGCGGGAGGTGCCCTCGCCGGTGGCGGGCCCCGGTGAGGCCGTGGTCGACGTCGAGCGGGTCGGCGTGTGCGGCACCGACGTGGAGTTCTTCACCGGCGAGATGGCCTACCTCCATCAGGGGCACGCCGCCTACCCCCTCCGGCCCGGCCACGAGTGGTGCGGACGCGTCACGGCGGTGGGGGACGGTGTCGACCCCGGTTGGATCGGCCGCCGTGTCATGGGCGACACGATGCTCGGCTGCGGCGGCTGCCGCCGCTGTCTGCGGGGGCGTCGGCACGTGTGCGAGGCGCGGCAGGAGGTCGGCATCCGCGGCGGGCGGGACGGAGCGCTGGCGGAGCGGCTCGTCGTCCCGGCGTCCTCGCTGCACGCACTGCCCGACTCCGTCGACGCCGTCCTCGGCGCGCTCGTCGAACCGGGCGGCAACGCCCTGCGTGCCGCGCGGGCCGCAGCGCCGGGCCCCGGCGACCGTGCCCTCGTCCTGGGCCCGGGGACCATCGGCCTGCTGACCGCGATGTTCCTGCGTGCCGCCGGTGCCGAGGTCCATCTGATGGGGGCCACCGAGGGCTCCCTCGCCTTCGCCCGCGGCCTGGGCTTCGCGCACGTCTGGACGGAGGACTCGGTGCCCGACCTGCCGTTCGACGCGGTCGTGGACGCCTCGAACGCCGCCCCGCTGCCGGCGAGGGCCCTGGAACTCGTCGAGCCGGGCGGCCGCCTCGTGTACATCGGGCTGGCCGGGGAGCCCAGTCCCCTCGACACCCGCGCCCTCGTCCTCAAGGACGTCACGGCGGTCGGCATCCTGTCCGCGTCCCCCGGTCTCGACGCCACGATCCGCGCGTACGCCGACGCGACGGTCGACCCCGCACCGCTCGTCGCCGCGACCGTGGGCCTCGACGAGGTCGGCCCCGTCCTCGCCGGCCGGCGCCCGTCCGGCGCGGGACCCGGGCCGAAGATCCATGTCACCCCGTGATGCGGGGTACGGCGTGGTAGGACGAACCGAACAACCCCCACGCCCCTCACGTCCGACAGAAGGAAGCACATGTCCCCCACGCATCGCATCCTCGTCATCGTCACCAGCACCGGCGAGTACGAGACGGTCGGCTACCGCACCGGTCTCTGGCTCGGTGAGCTGACGCACTTCTACGACGTCGCCGAGCAGGCCGGGTACGACATCACCATCGCCAGTATCGACGGCGGGCCCGTGCCCCTCGACCCCGAGAGCCTCGCCCACGGCGTCCTCGGCGACCTCGGCACGGACAAGCGCTACACCGACCGCCGGTTCATGGACAAGCTCAAGGACACCATGGCCGTGTCCGAGGCCGACGCCGAGGACTACGACGCCATCTACCTCACCGGCGGCCACGGCACCATGTTCGACTTCCACCAGACCCCGGCACTGGGCGCGCTCATCGCACGGTTCCACGACACCGGCCGCATCGTCTCGGCCGTCTGCCACGGCCCCTGCGGACTCCTCGACGTCACCCTGAGCAGCGGCGAACCCCTGGTCAAGGGCAGGAACGTCACCGGCTTCTCCTGGCAGGAGGAAGAACTCGCCCAGCGCGCGAACGCCGTCCCCTACAGCCTGGAGGACCGGCTCAAGGAACTCGGCGCGTCCTACACCACCGCCGAGAAGCCCTTCGCCCCGCACATCGTCGAGGACGACCGCCTCATCACCGGTCAGAACCCGGGCAGCGCCAAGGGAGTCGCCGAGGCGGTGGTCCGGCGCCTGGGCTGAGCTCACCCCTGGCGTCCGGGCCGAGGGCGCACCGCGAGGGCATCGGGACCGTCACAGCAACCGGAGTTCGCGGGCGCGGCGCACCGCGTCGTTGCGGCGGTTCACGGCCAGTTTGCGGTAGGCGCTCTTGAGATGGGTCTTCACGGTGTTCACCGACACATACAGATCGGCGGCGATCTCCTCCGTCGACATCATCTCGGCGGCCCGCCGCAGGACGTCCCGCTCGCGTCCGCTCAGCTGTTCCACGATCACCGCGGTGTCGTCGGCGGCGGGGGCGGCCTCCGGGTGGGCGGTGCCGGGCTGAAGCCAGCCCGCCGCCAGTTCCCGCAGGGGCGGCGAGGCGAGGAACGGCCGGATCCAGGGGCCCGCCTCGTGGAAGGGCCGGCGCAGTTCGTCGCGGCGTGCCTGGTGCAGGGCCCGCGCGAGGAGCCGGCGGGTGGCGGCGGGGTCGCCCGCCCGGTACGCGGCCTGCGCGCGGACCAGGGTGGCGCGGACGGACACCGCGGGGCCGGCGCGCTCCTCCGGGTGCGCCCCGTCGAGAAGGTCGAGCGCCGCGTCGGGCCGGCCGGCCGCCAGCTGGGCGCGGGCGGCGCCCACCGCGCACGCCGGCTGGTCCTCGGGCAGTGACCGGAGCAGTTCCACGGCCTCCTCGGGCCGGCCCTCGGCGAGGTGGACGTCGGAGGTGATCAGCGTGGTGCACGCCTCGGCCCAGGGGGAGGCCACCTCGGCGGGGACGGACGACCGTACGGCTCGCAGCGCCGCCCGGGTCCGGTCGCGTGCCAGCAGCAGACGCGCGGTCGTGAGGGCCTGACCGGCGTCCAGCACCGGGTCGCGCAGCACGGACTCGGAGCCCTCCACGGTCTCCAGGAGGGACTCGGCGGAGGCGAGGTCGTCGCGGTCGACGGCCACGGCGGCCAGGACCAGTCGTCCGACCCCGCAGCCGGACGGCTGCGGCGTTCCGCACCGCTCGGCCGCGGCCGTCGCCGCGCGCGCGGTGCGCTCCGCCCGGCCGGTCCAGCCGTTCAGACAGTCGATCAGCGCGAGGCGGCCCAGGCAGTCGGCGCGCAGGAGTTCGGTGGCCGCCCCGCCGGCGGCGTCGGCCACCGAGGCGAGGGCGGTACGGGCGTCCTCGAAGCGGCCGGCCCACAGCAGGGCCGAGCCGAGATGGGCCACGAGCTGCGCGGTGAGTTCCGGATGCTTCTCCAGCAGGTCGGCGGGGATCTGGTTGCTCAGTCTCTCGGCCGCCGCCACCGCCCGGAGCGCCTTGCCGGGCGATCCGGTCTGCCGGGCCACCACGGCCTCCAGCAGGGCGCAGCTCAGCCAGGCGGCCGCGAGGTCGGTGGCGTCCTCCGCGGGACCCCGCGCCACGAGGTTCTCCTCCGCGTGCCGCAGGTGGGCCAGGCCCCGGTCGACGTCGTGCCGGGCCAGTTCGCGGGCCGCGCGGACCAGGTCGGTGGCGGGGCTCGACGCCTCGGGGCCCATCCGGGAGAACAGGTCGGCCAGTTCGTCGGAGCGCAGTCCGGTGAACAGCTGGCCGATGGCGAGGTCGTCGACGAGGACACCGGCGGTGAAGTCCCAGACGCCCGCCGCGGCGCCGTGGTCGAGGGTCTCGGTGAGGGAGCCGGAGTCCCGCAGCCACTCGGCGGCCCTGCGGTGCAGTTCGGGTTCGAGACCGGGCGCGCGCTCATGGAGGTGGGCGCGGAGTATCTCCCCGAACAGCGGGTGGAGGCGGTACCAGGTGTGGCCGAGGTGCTCCACGAACGCGTTGGCGCGGTGCAGCCCGGCCAGGATCGGCTCGGCGTCGAGGCGCCCGGTCAGCGCGTTCGCCAGGTCGGGGCAGAAACGGTCGAGGACGCTGGTCCTGAGCAGCAGGTCCTGCGTCTCGGGTGTCTGCCGCTTGAGCACCTCCGCCAGCAGGTAGTCGGCCATCGGGGTGCGGTCGGCCTCGAACTCCTTGAGGTAGGCCTCCGGGTGCGGGCTCTCGCGTGCCGCGAGGGCGCACAGCCGCAGCCCCGCCGCCCAGCCGCGGGTCCGCTCCACGAGCGCGTCGGCCTCGGCAGGCTGGAGGCGCAGTCCGTGCAGCTTCAGCAGGGTGGCGGCCTCCTCCGGGGTGAAGGCCAGCTCCGCGTCCCTGATCTCGGTGACCTCGCCCGCCAGCCGGTAGCGGTGCAGCGGCAGCAGCGGTTCGGTGCGGGTGACGAGGACCAGGCGCAGCCCCGCGCCCGCGTGGTGCAGCACGAAGTCGAGCTGGTCCGGCACCTCGGGGGCGGTGACCCGGTCGAACTCGTCGAGGACCACGGTCACGGGCCGTTCGCGCGCGCTCAGCGCGGTGGCGAGCCGGGTCAGGGTCGCGGGGTCGACGCGGCGGGCGTCCGAGGGCGGCTCGACCTCGGGCAGCCCCACGCCGCGGAGCCGGAGGGCCTCCAGGAGGTACGCCCAGAACATGCCGCCGACCTGGCCGACGGTGTCGGCGGTGAGCCAGACCACGGGGCCGTCCCACCCGGCCGCCCAGTCGGCGGCCAGCAGTGTCTTGCCCGCGCCGGCGGCGCCCTCCACCAGGGTCAGCGGCGTCCGTCCGGCTTCGTCCAGGCGTTCGACCAGCCGGTCGCGGCGCAGGAAGGTGGTCGGGCGTACCGGTACGGCGAACCGGGTCCGCAGGAACGGGTCGCCCTTGGGGTCGGCCCGCTCAGGGGCTCCTGCCGATGCGTTCTGCTCGACCCCAGCCACGGCGCTCACCACCTGCGTTCGTCAGGTCGTGGACAGGTTGTCCGTCCTCAGCATCCCAGTGTTCGCGCCTACCCGCGCGCTGCGGGGCAGGGGTGCGGCTCGCTAGGGCGTGTTGCGAAAGTCCCGTCTGCCC
>NZ_OLMK01000025.1 GCF_900290235.1 Streptomyces sp. MA5143a | reverse complement strand
GGCGGGGGCGGCTGCGGACCGGCCGTCCTCTTCGGGCGTGGCCGTGGACCGGCCGCCTTCGGCGGCTGCGGGCCGGCCGTCCTCGACGCGGGTGGCGGTACTTCCGCCGCCGTCTGTGCCTTCGGCGGACCAGCCGCCCTCGGCGGGGACGGTGGCGCTACGACCGCCGTCAGCGGCTGCGGTGGCCGACCGGCCGCCCTCGGCGGAGGTGGCGGTCGACCGGCCGTCCTCCGCCGTTCCGGTGGTCCGGGGCGCGCGTCCGCCGTCCTCGGCCTCCTCGGCCGGCGCGGTGGTGAACTCCGGGTGGGCGCGCAGTGCCGCCAGGCCGCGGCGGACATGCGTCTTGACCGTGCCGAGGGAGCAGCCGAGCAGCTGGGCGACCTCCGTCTCGCTGAGATCCTCCCAGAACCGCAGTACCAGCACGGACCGCTGCCGTGCCGACAGCGCCGCCAACGCCTGGTCCAGCGCGGCCCGTTGGGCCACCGACTCGGCGTGCCCGGCCTGCCGATCGTGGACCCGCTCGGGCAGGAACGGGGTCAGCAGATGGGCCACGCGTCTCTTGCGCACCCGGCTGATGTTGTTGTTGACCAGGGAGCGCCGGACGTAGAAGTCGACGTCGTCGCGGGGGATGCGCCGCCAGCGGGCGTACACCTTGGCCAGGGTGGTCTGCACGAGATCCTCGGCCTCGTGGAAGTCGCCGGTCAGCATGTGCGCGGTGCGTACCAGACGCGGCCAGGCGGCGGTGGCGTACGCGGCGAAGTCGCCGTCCTCGGGCGATCCGGGTGTCTCGTGCGGCACGGACGACGGTCCTCGGGGTCGGGAACGTGGGGGAGCGCGCCGTGCGGGCGGGGAGTGGTCAGGTCCCGCGCCCGCACGGTCACGTGGGTGTCGCCTGGCCCCGGCGGGGGCGCCGGGTCAGACCCCCGGGAAACGGAGCTGGGAGTAGACCCGGCCCTTGGTGTCGTAGACGGTGACACCGTGCAGGAAGTCCTCGCCGTTGTCGCCGGGGGGCAGCGGGGTGGTGGCGTACCAGACGCCCCAGCCCGGCTTCCCGGCCAGCTCGATCAGCTTGCCGTGGACCGTGCCCTCGCTCGTCCTCACCTGGACGCGCGAGGCGGTGCCCTTGCCGCCGTAGTAGATCCCGGAGAGGTAGTAGACGCCCTCGTGGCCACTCGCCTGGAGCGAGACGCCGGGCCGGCTCAGGTCGATGTTGCCGTCGACGACGCTGCGGAACTGCGGGAAGTCGGGCAGGTCGGGCTCCACCCAGTGCTTGCCCTCCGCGGTGAGCCACAGCTCGAAGCCGGGCGCGGCGACGACGTGCTCACCGGGCTTGACGATCTTCGGCGTCGGCGCCTTCCGCGCGGCGGCGGCCACCTCGGCCGCGACCGACGTGCCGTGCGCCGTCTCCCCCCGCGAGACGGCGTACGACAGCGTCGGCGCCCCCGCCAGCAGCGTGGTCAGCGCCGCGACGGTGACGTATGTGTGCATCCGTGCCATGGACATGAACGGACAACCCCCAGAGATGTGCGGTGTGGCTGTGTTGTTCTGACACCCCGTAAACCCCGGTGCCGTACGGGTCGGATGACACGCGGGACGAAAAAGTTTCCGAACGGGGTTCCGGCGTCGTTCAGTGGTGCGTCGCGACACCCAGGGCCGCGGGCAGCCGGCTCGGTCCTTCGTCCCGCACCCCCTCCCCGCTGCTCGAACAGCCCGCGAGCAGTAAGGCTCCCAGCGCGCCGGCGGCGAGCGTACGGGCGAGACGTCGGCGGATCCGTGCGGCTCGCGAGGTCATGGTCCCCCCTGTGATGAGTCCTCGGTGTGTTTCGATGTCGGGCGTACGTGGCGTACGTCCGGGACCTGTACGCACGAGGGGGGCGACCGGGTTGCACAGCGGCCCGACGGATTTGTCGATGACGGCGGGGACATGACCGAGGAAGAGTTCGACGCGTTCTACGCCACCGCGTTCCCCCGGCTGACCGGCCAGCTCTTCGCCTTCACCGGGGACCACGGCGAGGCGCAGGACGTCGTGCAGGAGGCGTTCGTCCGGGCCTGGGACCGTCGGCGGGAGTTCCTCGCGGACGGGGCGCCCGAGGCGTGGATACGGACGGTGGCGATGCGGCTCGCGGTCAGCCGGTGGCGGCGGGCGCGCCGCTGGCTGGAGCTGATGCGCCGCGATCCGCCTCCCGAGCACGCGCCCGGCCCCGATCCGGAACGGGCGGTGCTGGTCGACGCGTTGCGCAGACTGCCGGAGGCGCAGCGGATGGCGGTCGTCCTGCACCATCTGTGCGATTTGAGTGTCGAGCAGGTAGCCTCCGAGACCGGTGCGCCCGTGGGCACCGTCAAGGCCAGGCTGTCCCGCGGCCGGGCGGCACTGGCACGCGAACTGGCCCCCGGCGAGGGCGAGAAGGAGCACGGCCGTGTCCGATGAACTCACCCGCCGTCTGCGGGAGTTGGCCGAAGGAGCCGAGGTGCCGCCGCGGCTGCCCGGCGCCGGGATCCGCGCCGCCGCCGGACGCCGCGGGCACCGCCGCCGGACGACCGCGTTCCTCGCCGGGGGCTGCGCGGCCGCGACCCTGGCCGCCGTGCTCACGGTGCACGTCACCGGCGAGGGCGCCGGCCACGGCGCCGAGCAGCGCTCCTCCCCGCTCGCGAGCCCCGGCCCCGACCGGTCCTCCGCCCGGGACGTCCCCTATGTCACGGTCGACCTGTCCCGGCAGGTCCTCAGCGCCGAGGGGCGTGAACTTCCCGTCTCGCTCGGCACCACCGGGACGCCGACGCCGACGGGGCTGATGACCGTCACCGGGAAGCAGACCGTCAGGCTGGTCTCCAGGGACACGGAGGCGTCCACCGGCACCCAGTCGGTGCGCCTGCGCTGGGTCCTCGAACTGGCCCCGCTGGACAGGACGGACACCGCGCCCGGTGAGAGGCCGAAGCCCGGAACGGGGGCCTACATCGCCTCCGCCCTCACTGACGCGCAGGCCGCCCCCGTCGACGACGACACCACCACGGGCTGGATCACCCTGCGCCCCACCGACGCGGCCTGGCTCTACGAACAACTGCCGGAAGGCGCGGTGGTCGAGATCATCGCCCGGTGGCCATCGACGACATCGGGGACAACGGCGACACCGGCGACCCCGAGGGCCACCCCGACGACCGAGAAAGTGACCCCGACCGCGACACCGTGACCCGGCGGGCGCCCCCTCCGACCGGGGGACGCGAACAGGGGTGTGCCGGGCGCACGGGGCGCCCGGCACACCCCCGGCGGGACGTTGGTCAGAACTTGCCGTAGCGGCCGGTCAGGTCCGCCTCGGGGCAGGCCACGGAGCCGATCAGGCACGCCGTGCCCGCGTGCTTGCGGGTGTACACCTTGGTGACCTTGCCACCGTCGTAGATGTAGATGAAGTGGTTCGGGAACAGGCGGTGCTTGCCGGAGCGGATGGTCCAGTTGCCGCTCTTGTTCATGTTGATGGTGAACGCGCCGGACGCCGCGCCCTTCACCCCGCCGAGACCCTTGCAGAACGGGTTGGTGGCGTGGACGTTCATCCGGATGTCCACGGAGTTGCCGCTGCCGCCCAGCTTCTTCGCGTAGACGTTCTTGGCGCTGGCGGTCCTCTTCGCGACGAACTTGCTCGTCTTCTTCACATAGACCGTGGTGGGGTTGATGTGCTTGTTGGCCACCACCTTCTTGTTGCTCCACGTGATGGTGGCGTGCAGCGCGAAGCGGTACTTGCTGGACTTCCAGTTGAAGTCGCTGTGGTCGTCGCCGCCGAACTTGAAGTTCTTCCCGTACTCACAGCCGGCCAGCGGCGCGTCCACGTACTTCTGCGGGATGAAGCCCACCCAGCTCAGCGTGGTCGTCGAGGCGGCCGCCGCGGCGGAGGCCCGCTCGACCGCGGCCTCCCGCATCCCCGTCAGCGACGAGGACTTGGGCACGGCCACCTTCACGCCGTACAGCTGGGAGCCCTGCGCGCCGCCCTTCGGCAGGATCGGGATGATCTGGTACGTGTACTCGGCACCCGCCCGGACCGCCGTGTCGCGGAAGGAGGTCACGCCCGCGCCCAGGGTCGCGATGTCCTTGCCGTCACGGGCGACGACGTAGCGGGCGCCGTCGGCGTAGCCCTTCCAGGACAGCTCCACGAAGCCCTTGCCGGCCGCCGCGGTGACACCCTGACGGGCCATCGAGGAGTCGACGACCGCCGTCTCGCCCGCCGCGGACTTCAGCACACCGAAGCCCTGCGCCTTCAGCTGCCTGCCCTGCGCGGAGTCCGCGGCGAAGCCGGAGACGTCCTTCAGACCGGTGTCGGCCTTCGCGGACAGCGCGGACGCGGAGAACGCCGTGGTGGCGGCCGGGCGCGCACCCGCCGTGTCCTGTCCGCCGAGCGCGTTCGCCTGGTAGGCGCCCGCGACGAGAGTGAGCGGAGCCACGGACAGGGCCGTCGCCTTCGCCAACCGGGAAAGCTGCATGTGTTCTTCTCCTTCGTCCACTGCGATGACGCCGGCGCCCGTGGGAGGGACAGCCTTCGGGTGTCTCGTGTCAGGCGCCTGTCATGACCCTAGGTAGGCGAGGTGACGGTGCGTAAGTGACTCCTGGGGCAGTGCCCTTGAGGGCAGTGCCCCGAAGGACAAGGCGCCGCGCCGGGTCCGCGCCGGGGAACACCGCAGTCCGGCGCCCCTCACCCGTACGTCCCCCCTCCGCTGGTGGGCCGGGCCGGGCGGTGCTGCGGTAGAGCCAAACGCCGTGTTCCCGAAAGGCTCCGCCATGCGCCGTCGTACGCGTCCTCGTACGTCTCGTCGTACGCCCCGTCCATGCCGTGTCCTCGCCCCGCTCCTGGGCGCCGGGCTGCTCCTCGGCACGGTGACGGCCTGTGTGGCCGACCGGACCCCGCCCCCGCGCGGCTTCCCCGAGGCCGCCGTCGACGAGGCCACGCTCCCCGCCTCGCCGAGCGCCCGGCCCGCGGCCCCCGCCCTCACCGACGCCCGCGCCCGCAGCGCGCTGCTGCGCCAGGGCGACCTCGGCGGCGCCTGGTCCGGCACCCGGGGCGCGGCGACCTGGCGCGACGGCCTCCTCAAGGGCCGCACCGATCCCGCCGAGTGCCAGGAACTGCTCGACGCCTTCTACGCCGAGGACCTGCTCGGCGCGCCCCGCGGCGGCCGTGCCGCCACAGGCTTCGACGACGACGAGTACGGCTCCCAGCTGCGCTACCAGGTGGGCGCCTACGACAAGGCCCAGGTCGACGAGCGGCTCGACCACTTCCGCAGCCTCGCCGGGGAGTGCCGCGAGTTCACCGTCACCGGGTTCGGGGACCGCGAGTACGCCGCCGAGATCACCCCCGTCGACCTGCCCCGCGGCATCGGTGACGCCCGGCAGGGGCTGAGGCTGGTCGTCCGCGGCGACGTCGGCGGCGAGGAGGGCGCCCTCACCCTCGACCTCGCCGCGGTCCGTGTCGGCGACACCGCCGTCCTCCTCACCCACGGCGGTCTCTACGGCATCGACGACGACGCCACCCGCGAGGCGGCCCGCGCCGGCGCCGAGCGGCTCCAGCAGGTCCTCGCCGAGCAGAAGACGAAGAAGGACGGGGCGAAGAAGGGGGAGACCAAGAAGGGCGAGACCAAGAAGGGGGAGCCGAAGAAGGGCGAGAAGGGGACGCGGGCGCCGGGTCGGGACGAGGAGGAGACCGGTCGGGAGGATTCGGGCGGGCGGGGCGAGTCCCCGGACGAGTCCCCCGGGACGGCACGGGACGACGCCACCGACGACACCGACGGCTCCGCGGAGGAGGCCACCGGGGACGGCGACACCAGGTCCGGCGACTCGGGCGAAGCCGACGAGTCAGGCGAGTCCGGTGACTCCGACGGTTCCTCGGACGACGAGTACCGGGACGAGGCCCGGGCTACTTCTCGTTGAGGATCGGCGTGACGGCGTTCCGCACGTCGTCCGTGGTGACGGGGGTCTGGGTCGCCCCGGCGATCCGGCCCTCGCGGTCGACGTAGAGGGTGAAGGGGAGGAGCTGCGGGTTCACCAGGCCGCGCGGCAGCTTCAGGAACTGCCTCCCGCCCGGGTCGTGCAGACTCGGGTAGGACAGCCCCAGCTCCTTCTGGAAGGCGAGGGCGTTCTTCCGGCCCGCGTCGTAGCTCACCCCCAGCACCCGCACACCCTGCTCCTTCAGCTCCTGCTGCGCCTTGTCCAGCGCCGGTGACTCGGCGCGGCAGGGGCCGCACCAGGTGGCCCAGGCGTTCACCACGACGACGTCGCCCCGGTAGTCGGACAGGCGGACCGGGCGGCCGTCGACGGTGGTGCCGGAGAAGTCCGGCGCGTCCTCGCGCTGGGCCTTCGGGACGCGCCTGAGCACGGACCCCTCCGACCGGTCGGACTGCCCGGCCCCGGCCTCGTCGGTCTGGAGCGTCTTCGTCGTCGTGCAGCCGGCGAGTACGACACCGGCCGCGATCGCGCACACGACCGCCCGAGAGATCCTCTTCGTCGCCACCTGTGTCCCTACTCCCTGCCCCGGCTCCGCCGACCGGCCGGGCCCTTCCTCCACCCTAGAACCCCTCTCGGCGGGGTTCGGCGGAAGGGCCGGGCAGCTGCCGCCGCCGGGCGTCCGTTCGCTACGGGGTGTCCGCGAGGGACAGGCACTCACCGCTGCGCTCAAGCGGCTTCACGATGCCGGACAGGCCGACCAGGACCGCGTCGGTGGCGGCCCGGTCGGGGGCCACCTGGACCTCGACGGCGGGCTCCCGGCCGTAGGTGATCAGCAGCTGCCGGCCCTCGCGCCGCTCGTCCGCGCGCCACACCCAGTCCACGCCGTCCACCTGGGTGCAGGGGTCCGCGGTGGGCCTGGGGCTGGGGAACCCGCAGCGCACGACGATCGACCCGTCGCCGTACACGGCGGCGCCCTTCGTGTCGGTGTCCGCCCGGTCCAGGCCGGCCAGCCTCTCCGGGTACTGCGCGCTGACCCGGGCGCACGCGGGATCCCCGGCGCGGGGGGCGGCGGCGAAGCTGTAGGCGGGCTCGCCGAGCACCCGCACCGTGACCGTGGCGGCGGTGACGAGCGCCACGGCGCCGGTGGCCAGGAGAGCGATACGGGTACGGCGGAGCATGACGCGATCGTACGGCGGGCGGTGGAGGGCCCTTCCGGCGGGCCGGGTCAGCCCCGGTGACACGTTGCACCTTGGGGCAGTGCCCTAAGAGTCAATACCCCTCCCACCAGCGGGAATCTAGGCTTCTGGTGATCCGAGTACGCGATTGCGAAGGGGACGTGGTCCTGGTGAAGAACGGGGCGAAGGGCCTGGTGCTCGCGGGTGTCGCGGGTGCGCTGCTGGCGGGCGGGGCGATTCCGGCATCGGCGGCCTCCACGGCGGCGCAGGACACCATTCCGAAGGGCTACGGCAACGTGCGCCTGGAGAAGGTGTGGGGCCCGCGCGGCATGTGCCTGTCGATGGACAACGCCAAGGGCAACGGGGCCGTGCTGAAGCTGCGCGGCTGTTCGAGGACGGCGACCACCCAGCGGTGGGACCTCGTGTGGATCAACAACAACAAGCCGAACCAGACCCGGCTGTTCGTGATCAAGAACAAGCACTCGAAGAAGTGCCTGTCCGTGTCGTCGGCCGCGACGAACACCCAGGTCAAGCAGTCGAGCTGCAACAAGTCCAAGGGCCAGCAGTGGGCCCTCGGCGGCAGCAAGATCTACAGCAAGCTCGCCAACAAGGTGATCACCGCCGGCCGTGACACGTCCGGCACGAAGATCACGATCACGCCGTCCGGCAGCTCGGACGCCGCGCGCAAGAAGCAGGAGTGGGGTCTGTCCTGACCCCTCCCGCCGATCCCGCCGCAGTGGCGGGTGACACGGCGAACGGCCTGCTCGCCCGAGGGGGTGAGCAGGCCGTTCGCCGCACCCGTGGTGCCGGACCCCCGACCGGCCCACGGGTCGACGCGCGGGCACCCGGCCCGTGCGGGTGGGCCACCGGCTGAGAGACTCCTGTCGTCCCCCGCCGGCCGACCACGGCGGGGACCGTCGCCGGTCGACCGCCGGTGGCGACGGGGATCCGAGGAGCGCGCGCATGCTGACACCGTGGAGCCGAGCGGCCGGATACGCCGCCCTGGTCACCCTGCCCTCCTGGCTGTGGGGCGCGCTCGTGGTGCACGTGGGCGGGGGTTTCTCCCTCGCCGACCTCGGGCTCGGCATGATCGCCGGGGGCGGGCTGTTCTTCCCTCCGCTGGCCGTCGCCGTGCTGACCGTCGTGCGGAAGGCGCTTCCCGCGCTGTCGCGCTGGCGCACCGCGACCATCGACGTCTCGGTCTACGCGTTCCTGGTGCTGGTGTGCGCGGTGCTGGGCGGGGTGTCGGGCGGGAGCGGTCTCGCGGAGTCGGTCGACTGGGCCTTCGTGATGATGACCGTCGCCCTGCTGGACCTTCAGTTCGTGATGGCGATGGGCCTGAGCGCCTGGGGCTACGACCGCCTCGTGCCGACGGCGCCCTCCGGCCGGGTGATCCGGACCTGAGCGGGGGCCCGCCCTTCGGCGAGCCCCCACCCACAGGTCAGCTCCGCGAGCGGGACCCGGGTCCGGGTCTGGCCGCGACAGGTATGGCTTCGGACATGCGACGCATATTCATATTCACCCCGTAAGTCGGTTCCGTTGCTGTTGAGTTGATTGATCTCTCCCGCTGCGGAGAGTCAAAATTTCCACAAGTGAACGTCAAATCCACGCCGTGCAACGCCCTTGGGGAGGTGTGGTCGAGGGCGCTGGGCCGGTCGCGGCCGACGCTCAGACCGCGGATGCCCCGACGAGTCGGGACGACAGCGGCGCGGCCGAGCCGCACGCGCACCGGGGGTCGGCGCACAGCAGCTCATGGGCGAGGACGGAGAGCACCGCGACCTGAAGCCGGGTCTCCTGCTGCAGTTTCTCCACTATTCGGGCGACATGCGCTTTCACCGTCCGCTCGGCGATCCCGAGTTCACGGGCGAGTTGACGGTTGCCCAGGCCCGTCCCCAGCAGCAGCAGGACTTCCTTCTCCCGGTCCGTCAGCGTCTTGAGCCTGCTGATGTCCCGAACCGGGTCGGCTCCCGTGCGCCGGTAGGCGCACGCGGTGTCTCCTACGTCAGACCTCTTGGTCATGGGTCTGTCCTTCCCGATGCCGCTTTTCCCGACAGAGCCCCGTGCCCCGGGTGCGGCGGCGATCTCCCTCCAACTTAGCGTCCGCTACTGCCAAGAAGAACCCTGTAATGACACGGCCACGTCACAGTGAGGGGATCCCCCAAGGTCACTGCCCGAAGGGACAATTTTGGCCAACTCCGCCGGTCCCTAAGCTCGTTGTCACGCACCATCCAACGGCACACCATCAACGGGGAGATCACTGTGCACAGCCGCTTCACCACGCGCCGCCTCGCCGCCGCAGCCGTCGCGGGAGCCGCCGCCGTCGCCGTGCTGGCGCCGGCCGCGTCCGCCGCCGGGTCCGGCCCGCAGCAGGGCGTACAGACGGTCGCCGACCAGGCCGCCGCGAAGCTGCCGGCGAAGCTGACGGTCGGCAGCTACACCGCCTACCTCAAGGCCCAGAAGACGCCCGAGGCCAGGAGCACCCTCAAGAGCTTCTCCGCGCTGCCGGCCGCCAAGAAGGCCAAGTTCGTCGGGTACCTCCAGGACGGCAAGATCTACGGGTCCCTCTTCAAGCAGCTCAAGGGCACCCTCAACACCCCGGTGACCAACGTCACCTCGTACAACGCGGACGTCAAGTTCGTCCACAACGTGTCCTCGAAGGGCGGCCTCAAGGGCGGTCACCTGGTGACCTACAGCGCGACCGAGAAGATCTTCAACATCCCGGTCACCACCGAGAAGCTGACCCTCCGCTACGAGGTCGTCAAGGGCAAGGTCCAGCGCAACGCCCGCGCCCAGGCCCAGGTCACCAACGTCAACGCCGCGTACGCGATCAAGGGCGGCGCGGTCAAGGTCGCCGTCAAGGGCATCGCCCGCGCCGACGTCACGTGGAAGGCCACGCCGCGTGTCCAGGCCGTCGGCAAGGCCGTCGCCAAGGACCAGGCCGTCACCGGTCACACCAAGACCTGGACCGCCCAGCTGATCCACGGCTGACATCCGGTCTCCCTCACTCTCCCGGGGGAAGTGGCTCCCAACCTTCCCCCGGGAGCCCCACCCTCCGGGACGCGTACGGCACCCTCAGGCCCCTGGTCAGGGCCGATCCCATCCGGGGGTGCCGTGTCGCGCGTCCCGGCCCGGCCGAACGCCCGGAGCGTGCGCGCCCCGGGGCCCCGCGCACTTCTGCCCGCCTCCGCACGGCATCTCGCGCTCGGCGTCGAGGCGGACGAGCAGGCCCGTGCCCTGGGAGGCGTTCTTCGGGGTGAGGGCGTACGGACCGGTGACCGGCTCGGCCGGCAGCACATAGCCCTCGGGGACACCGGTCTCCACCAGGTAGTACGTGCCGGCCGCCAGCGACCCGAACGAGCAGCGGCCGGCGCTCGACGTGGCGCAGTCACCGACGAGCCTGTCCCCGCCGGCCCCCTGCCGCTGGAGTCCGGGCGTCCCGTTGCTGTCCTCCCACAGGCCGAGCACCGCGCCGGCCAGCGGACGCAGCGTCTCCGCGTCCGCCTTCGCGAGCGTCAGCCGCAGCGCCTTGGTGAGACCCGCGTCGACCGTGTGGTTCACATAACCGGGGTCACCGACGTACACCGTGCTCCCGCCGGACGCGTCGACGTCCGAGTCGATGAGCCGGTGGGACCCGGCCTCCCGCGCCGTCCACGTCAGCTCGGCGGCGCCCGGCCGCCCCGGCAGCCCGCTCGGATCGACGCCTCGGTGGTCGAAGGAGACCCGGTAGGTGGTGTCGGGCCGCAGGCCCTGCGCCGTACCGACGTAGTACTCGCCGTCGGCGTCCGTGGTCGTCGTGAGGCTCGGCCCGGACGACGTCGGGTCGAACGTGACCCGCACCCCCGGCACCGGTGGTTCGGACGGGTTCTGGACGCCGTCGCCGTCGGTGTCGAACCAGACGCGGTCGCCGATCTGCACGGGCGCCCCGCGGCGGCCCTCCGGCCCCGGCTCGGGGTGCTCCCTGCGGTGGACGCCGGCCGCCCAGAAGCCGGTGGTGTACGTGGTGTCGTGGGCGTCGGAGACGTCGACGAACCCGATGGGGCTCCGGATGACGTCCGGGCCGTCACCGTGGCCCGCGAGGGCCGGGCGCAGGTTGGCGAGGTCGGGGTTGTGGGCCTGGACGCGGTACCGGCCGCCCCGCAGCGGGGACCCCGCCGGACGGAACGAGGCGGTCCCGTCGGCGCCCGTCGTCCTGGTCAGCACGGTGCCCTGGTCGTCGGTCAGCGTGACCCGCACACCCGGCATGCCCGTCTCCGACGGAGCGTCGTACAGCCCGTCGGCGTCGACCTCCTCCACGACCCGCACGGTCACCGTGCCGTCACCACGCGCCGGGGCACCTGTCGTCGTGGCGCCCGCCGCGACACCCGCCGCCATGGCGCCCGCTGCCATGGCGTCCGCCGCCGTCCCGGTGACCGGGACGACCACCAGGGCCGCCGCCAAGGCGAGCACCAGGCCCGCACACCGTCCCCGTCCCCTTGATCCTCGCCGCACCACGTCTCGCATTCGCCGCTGCCCGCCCGTTCCTGGTCCGCGCCGAGGCGACGGAGCCCGGTGCCCGACGTCGGCTCTGCATTCATATGAAATGCGGGGAGCCGTTAATCAGGCTGAACGGGGCACAGGGCGCGGCCGGGCGCACGGGGCCCGCGCGGGAGCGGACGACGGGGCCGCGCCCTCGCGTCCCGGTTCACCCGTCCGCCCCGCCGGGGACGCCCCACCCGGAGTACGGGCGCGCCCCTCACCCCGGCGGGTCCGCCAGGGACTGCTCCGCCCAGATGACCTTGCCGTCGGGGAGGAAACGGGTGCCCCAGCGCTGGGTGAACTGGGCGATGAGGAACAGACCGCGGCCGCCCTCGTCGGTGGTGCGCGGGTGCCGCAGATGGGGCGCGGTCGGCCCGCCGTCGAACACCTCGCAGATCAGGGTGCGTTCGAGGATGAGCCGGAGCCGGATGGGCCCGGCGGCGTGCCGGATGGCGTTGGTGACGAGTTCACTGACGACGAGTTCGGTGGTGAACGCCAGCTCGTCCAGGCCCCAGACGCCGAGCTGCCGGGCCGTGGTCTTGCGGGCCTCCGCGACGAGCGCCGGGTCGGCGGGGATCTCCCAGGAGGCGACCCGGTGGCCGGGCAGCCGCCGGGTGCGGGCGAGGAGGAGGGCCACGTCGTCGGTGGGGCGGGCCGGGGCGAGCGCGTCGAGGACGCGCTGCGCGTGCCGGTCGAGGGACGGCTCGGGCCGGGCGAGGGCACGGCACAGCGCGTCGGGGGTGGCCTCGGCGAGGAGGCCGTCGGTGTGCAGGGCGATGACGGTGCCCTCGGGGAGCTCCAGCTCCACGGCCTCGAAGGGCTGCCCGTCGACGCCGAGGGGCGGGCCCTCGGGCAGGGCGGGGCGGCTGACCGTGCCGTCGGGGGCGACCAGGGTGGGGGCCGGGTGGCCGGCGGTGGCCATGGCGCAGGTGCCGGACACCGGGTCGTGGACGACGTACAGACAGCGTGCCCCGACCGTCTCGACGCTGCCCCCGCCCTCCTCGCCCTCCTGCCGGGCCGACTTGGCGACCATGTCGTCCAGGTGGGCGAGCACCTCGTCCGGCGGCAGATCGAGGTCGGCGAGGGTGCGGACGGCCGTACGGAGGCGGCCCATGGCGGCGGCGCCGTCGATGCCGTGGCCCGCGACCTCGCCGACGACGAGGGCGAGGCGGGCGCCGGAGAGCGGGATGACGTCGTACCAGTCGCCGCCGACGCCGGTGAGTTCGTCGGCCGGCCGGTAGCGGACGGCGACCTCGGCGGCGTCCTGGTCGGGCAGCCGGCGCGGCAGCAGGCTGCGCTGAAGGACGAGCGCGGCGTCCCGTTCGCGTGTGTAGCGGCGGGCGTTGTCGACGCAGACCGCGGCACGGCCGACGATCTCCTCGGCGAGGCCCAGGTCGACGGCGTCGAAGGGGTCCTGGCGGTCGCGGCGGAAGAACGTGGTGATGCCGAGGGTGATGCCGCGGGCCCGGATCGGCACGATCATCACGCTGTGCAGGCCCAGCGCGTCGGCGGGCAGCTCCCGGCCGCCGGGGACGGCCTTCGCCCACCCCGCGGACGTCGGGTCCAGACTCGGCTCCGACCACGACCGTCCGTTGACCAGCGCGCGCACGGGGGGTGAGCCGGCCGCGTAGGAGGCGACGGCGCCGATCTCCACGACGGCCTCCGGCACTCCGGGGCGCACGGACTGCTGCCCGGTGCGGCGCAGCGGGACGGAACCGTCGCCGAGCGGGCCGGGCTCGGCGCCGCGCAGCACGGAGTCCAGGAGGTCCACGGTGACGAAGTCGGCGAGCGCCGGAACGACGACGTCGGCCAGCTCCTGGGTGGTCCGGCGGACGTCGAGGGTGCGGCCGATGTGCTCACCGGCCCGGTCCAGCAGGGCGAGGCGGGTGCGGGCGCGGTGGCGGTCCGACACGTCCATCACGGTGTAGTAGACGCCGATCGGGCGACCGTGGTCGTCCTCCAGGCGGGTGAACGACATCGCGTGCGCGGTCTCGCGGTGCGGGGCGGACCTGACCCGGCCGATGTGCTCGTAGTCGAGCACGGGGACGCCGGTCTCCAGGACCTTGCGCATCTGGGCCTCGATGCGGTCCGCGTCCAGCCCCGGCTGCACCTCGGCGAGCCGCAGCCCGACCCGCTCGTACGCCCGGCCGCCGCCGAACCGCTCCAGCGCGGCGTTGGACCACACGAACCGCAGGTCCGTGTCCACGATCGCGATCCCGATCGGCGACCGCGCGGTCATCCGCTCCAGCACGGCCCGACTCATGTCCCACCCCGGCGCCTCGGTCGCATCGGACACGAGAGCGATCCAGTGGGCGTGCCGGAGGGGATCGGGGTCGGGGGAGGCACCGAGGGGAGGTTGGGCGGAGCTGGGGGAGGGCTGCGTCGGGGGGTGGGGGGTTCGGGGGGTGGGGCGTGGGGTGGCGTGTGGGGGCGGTGTCTGGTGGGAGGGCGTGTGCGGGGTGGGTGGCGAGGGCTGGGCGGCCGGGCGCGGGTGCTCGGGGGAGGGGCCCGCCGTGGGGCGTCCGGTGGCGTGGGTGGGCGACGCGGTCGGGGGTGTGGGGCGTGGCGTGGGGTTCGTCGGGGGGTGGGGCGGTTCCGTCGGACGGGGTGCGGACTGGGCGGGCCGCACGGGAACCGCAGCCGACCGCCACGACGACGGCCCGGACTCAGCGGCCTCGCCCGCGGGCCGGGCCTCCCGCTCCCGGC
Source organism: Streptomyces sp. MA5143a (assembly GCF_900290235.1). GTDB lineage: Bacteria > Actinomycetota > Actinomycetes > Streptomycetales > Streptomycetaceae > Streptomyces. Next base: position 104,886 of record NZ_OLMK01000025.1, on the reverse strand, counting down.
GCACCCGCTCGGCAGCCGGATCGGCCGGAGCGGTCGGCGTCGTGTGGCCGGTTGCTGGGCCGACCGGTTCGACCGGAGCAGAGTGGGCGGCTGCCGACTGTGCCGGGTGCGCCGTGGCAGTCCGGTCGGCTGCCGGGTGGGCCCGGGCGGTGCGGCCTGCGGCCGGGCGGCCCGGTTCGGTCGGGATGGTGCGGCCTGCGGCCGGGCCGGCCGGATCGGCCAAGGTCGTGGGGTCGGTCGCCGGTGGGCTCGGCTCGGCCGGGGTGGTGTGGTCCGTCGCCGGGCGGTGTGGCTCGGCTCGGTCGTGGGCCGGCCGACTGCGGTCGGTGCCGGCGAGGGGCTGGGCGCGGCCCGATTCAGGCGACTGGTGGCCGTGCCTGGTTGGTTGGTCCTGGCCGGGGGTGGGCGACTGGTGGCCGTGCCTGGTTGGTTGGTCCTGGCCGGGGGTGGGTGGCTGGTGGTCGTGCCCGGTTGGCTGGGCCCGGCCCGATTCGGGCGTCCGGTGGCCGTGCCTGGTTGGTTGGTCCTGGCCGGGTGCAGGCGTCCGGTGGCCGTGCCCAGGCGGCTGGTTCTGGTCGGCTGACTTGTCCTCACCGGTGGTCCTGTACTCACCGGTGGTCCTGTCCTCGCCGGTGGTCCTGTCCTGCCCCGGCGGTGTCACCCGGTCCGCCTCGCCCGACCCGGCGTCGGCCCTCGCGGTGACGCGCGGCCTGTTCGTCTCGGCGGGAATGCCTCGCCGTTCGCCCCTGCCGGCGACATCCGGCCTTCCCGCCCCGGCAGCACCACGCTCCGCGGCTCGCTCCTCGCCGCCGACGGCCTCGCCGACGACGCCGGCGCCAAGGCCCTCAGTGCTCGTGGCTCCGCCTCCGGCGCTCGCGGCGGCGTCCCCAGGGCCCGTAACCCCGCCCCCGGCGCTCGCGGCTCCGCTCCATTCGACGGCGGCTCGGCCCTCCCGGCCGGCAGCCAGGTCCTCGGCGTTCCCGGCTGCGCCCCCGCCCTCGGCGTCGTGGCCCCCGCCACTGACGCCCAGTCCCCCGCCACTGACGGCTCCCTCGGCCCCCGCGGCCCGGCCCCCGCTCTCGCCGCCGGCATCTCCACCTCCACCGCCTGCCCCCCGCCCCCCGGCGGGCTCCCCCGTCGGGGCCTCGCAGGCCGGGACCACGCGGACCATCACTCGGATGTCGTGGCCGTCCCGGTGACGGGCGGTGAGGATGCCGGACCAGCCGCCGCGGGCGCGGTGCGTGTCGGCCAGGTGGGCGATGCGGGAGGCGTCCTCGGGGTTCAGGAGCGTACGGACACTGCGGCCCAGGATCTCGGCGGCCGGGTACCCGAAGAGCCGCTCGGCGTCCCGGGTCCAGCTCGTCACGATCCCGTCCGCGTCGATGAGCAGCGGCGCGGCGTCGGCCACGTCGAAGCGCTGACGGGTGACTGCACTGTCCCTGTCGGTCCCCACGGCGACCCTCTCTGTCGCTGAGACGCCCTCTGAACCCATTATTCACCTTGTGTGATCGCGAACAGGCCAACTTGTGACGGCCCGATTCACCCGGCGCCGCACCACGGCGCGCGGACCCGTCCGGCACAGGCGCCCGCCCACGACCCGCACCGCGCCGGATCGGGCGGGAACGGGACGAAGCCGTACGCGCGAACACCACAGAGCCGAGGACGCCTCCGCCCCCGCCCTCGCCGACCGTGCGGCCGTACGCCGGTAGTGCGCCCCCGTACGCCCCCCGCGCTCCCGCGTGTCGAGCCGACCGCCCCCTCCGCGAGAGGGGGGTGGAGGGGGCGGTCGACCCAGTTCAGGGACGCGGCGCGGGCGTCAGCAGTCGCGGAACTCCGGCGACTGGTTGAGGATCTGCGACCGCAGGGACGTGAACTTCGTGTACGTCGCCCCGCCGCGCGCCTGCGCCGGGAACACCGCCACCCGGTGGCAGTTCTGGAAGGCGAGCGCCACCCCGAAGTGCCGCTCCAGGCTGCCCCGGATCGCGTCGCTGGACAGCGCCCGCAGCAGCTGCCCGCGCTCCTTCTCCGACGGCGGCGGGGTCTGGTTGTCGGCGAACTCCGCGCCACCCGCGCGCAGTTCACCGACGAGAGAGGCGATCAGGTCGTACGCGTACGGCAGTGACGCACGCACCGTCTGCACGAACTCCTCCTCCCGCACCTCGCCCTTCTCTGCGTCGGCGAGCAACTGCGGGGAGACGTCGAGCGACATGGCTGTTCCTGTTCTGTCGATGTGCCGGAGGGAGGGAGGGAGAGGCAAAGGAAGGGGAGAGGCGACGGAGAGGGGGGAGGCAACGGAGAGGGGGGAGGGGGTGCGGGCCGCGGCTGGGGTCGGTCAGGGGAGCGCCGTCGCCGTCAGGGCCTCCGGGCCGTGGCGGAACTCCGGGTCCACCTGGGCCGCGAGGTCGAGGCCGGTCGCCGCGTTCGCCCAGGCCGCCGCGTTGCGGAGGTGGAACTCGACGGCGTGCCGCTGGAAGGCGGCCCAGTCCTTCGTGCGCGCGTCGACGGCGGCCTTGAGCGCGTCGAGGGTGCGCCGGTTGTGGGACTCCAACTCGCCGTGCTCACGGCCCTGTTCCTGCGCACGAACGTAGGAGGACTGCACGCAGTGGGCGAGCAGGTCGTCGCCGACGTGCTCCTTGAGGAAGAGGAGGTCGTCCTCGCCGGTGACTTTGTTGCCGACGACGGCGACCGGGATGCCGAACTCGGCGGCGTGCTCCTGGTACTGCCGGTACACCGACACGCTCTTCCGGGTCGGCTCCACGACCAGGAACGTCATGTCGAACCGGGTGAACAGCCCGGAGGCGAAGGCGTCGGCGCCGGCGGTCATGTCGACGACGACGTACTCGCCGGGGCCGTCGACGAGGTGGTTGAGGTACAGCTCCACCGCGCCGAGCTTGGAGTGGTAGCAGGCGACACCGAGGTCGCTCTCGTCGAAGGCGCCGGTGACCATCAGCGGGACACCGCCGACCTCGCGGACGTGCGTGCCGTGGACCTCGTCGTCACCGAGCAGCCGCAGCAGACGCGAACCCCGGCCGGGCGGCGTCGTCTTGACCATGGCCTCGCGGCACACGATCCGCGGGTTGACGCCGCGCAGATGGTCCTTGATCTCACCGGTGCGGGAGCTGAGCGGCGGGGCGCCGAACGCCTCGCCCTCGTCGAGGCCGAGCGCGTGTGCCAGATGCTGGTTGATGTCCCCGTCGATCGCCACGAGCGGGGCGCCGCTCCGGGCGAGATGGCGGGCGAAGAGCGCGGACAGCGTCGTCTTGCCGCTGCCGCCCTTCCCTACGAAGGCGACACGCACGGACGACCACCCCGTTCGGCGGCGCGCGCGACGGACACGGCACCGCAAATGAAAATGGATGTCATGAACGTAGAGTCGGGAGCGGGTCGGACGTTGTCAAATCGCGCCACGCCGTCCCCCGCCGGGCGGCGCGCGTTGGTGAAGGCTTTGCGTGCCGGTGGGCTGTCGACGGGGGGTTCATGGGGAGCCCGTGACACCACCGGAGTGCGGGATTCCCTATGTGTCCCGAATGTGTGCCCTCCGTGCGCACATCTCCGCACGAACCCAAATGACCTCCCATTTCCCAAGGTTGACAGCCCCTACTCGGTGGTAAACGATGTGCTCACTCTGCGGCTCATACGACAAGTGGGCCCGGTGTCTCTTCGACGACCTCACACCCCGGCGCGGCCCCGGTGACCCCGGTGCTGCCCTGTGCCGTCGCGCGCCCGTAGCCGTGCCGGGGTCTCGCACCGCCAAGCTCGAGAACGGGATCTGCATGTCCATAGCGAGACGTGTCACCATGGGCCGCCTGCTCGGCACGGGCGCAGCCGCCCTCGCCCTGACCGCCGCCGCCTCCGGCTCCGCCTGGGCCACCGGCCCCGGCGGCGACGGCTGGGGCGAGAAGAGCTACGCCCCCGGCCAGGGCGCGGGCACGGCCACCGAGACCGACCGCTGCGAGTTCTCCCTGGACGGCGTGAAGTTCGCCGACTGGGTGAGGCTCGACGACCAGAACCTCAAGCCCACCGAGGACGGCAAGGTCCACATCACGGTCCGTGCCGCCGCCGACGCCACGACCTGCACGGTCTCCCTGGCCTCCTACCTCGCCCACGGCCCGACCTTCGCCACCTCCGGCGAGCAGGTCTTCGTCGACTTCGACACCGTCACGGTGAAGCAGGGCGGCACGGACACCCTGGACATCGCGGTCCCGGACGCGGGCTGCTACGCCCAGATCGACCTCTACCGCGGCAAGGTGAAGTTCGACGGCAAGCTGGACGCCGCCGACGGCTTCGAGCACGGTGACGTCCCCAAGGGCCCGGACCGTCCGGTCATCAAGGACAAGCTGATCGCGGCCTGGAACGGCGGTACGAAGTACTGCGAGCCCACCGAGGAGCAGCCCCCGGCGGAGGAGGAGAAGCCCCCGGCCGACGAGAAGCCGCCCACGGACGAGAAGCCGCCGGCCGACGAGAAGCCCCCGACGGACGAGAAGCCCCCGGCGGACGACAACCCGTCGCCCTCCGAGTCCCCGAAGACCCCGGCGGACACCCCGGACTCCTCCCCCAGCCCCAACGGCGGCTCCGGCGACCTCGCGGAGACCGGTGGCGGCAACGCGATCCCGCTCGCGCTCGGCGCGGCCGGCCTGGTCGCGGCGGGCGGTGTCATCTTCGTGGTGACGCGCCGCAAGTCGGCGGGCCGCACGGGCGCCTGAGCCCCGGCCTGCCCACCGGCCGCGGTCCGCTCTCCGCGGTCGTCCGTGACACGGTGACGTCCGACGGCGCCCGGCCCCTTCCGTCAGGAGGGGCCGGGCGCCCGACGGTTCAGCGCACGTCGACGTAGTCCCCGGTCGCCCTGGCGGTGGAGGTCGTGCTGTTCCCGGCGAAGGCCCAGCGCCAGTAGCCGTCGGCGGTGGCCCTGACCGTGGTCTTCACCGCGCCGCCGGAGCCACTGGTCACCGTCTTCACCGTCTTGTACGTGGACGTCCCCGCCGCGCGGAACTGGAGGTTCACCGGACGACCGGAGTAGCCGCCGTACTTGTGGGTCTTCCAGTCGGCGCGGCTGAGGTTGCCGGTCACGGTGAGCGATGCCTTCCTGCCCACCGGCTCGGGACCGGCGTCGGCCGTCAGCCGGGCGAGGCGGCGCACGGTGAAGGTGGCGGCGCGGTCCGTGTCGAACCAGTCGCCGTCCTTGGCGGTCGCGTTGGCGTTGACGAACCAGTGGTCGTCGGCCGGTCCGTTGCCGTAGAAGTTGCTGGTGTCGACCGTCCAGGATCCGGTGCACGTCGACGTCGTGGCGCTGTTCGCGACGCAGCTGAGGCCGCGGTCCGACGAGTGGTAGATGTAGGACGGCAGTGACACGCGCAGCTTCATCTCCTTGATCCCGGAGTCGTCCTGCGCCGTGACGCTCACCTTGAAGGTCTTCGGAGCGGTGGGCCCCAGGGCGAGTTCGGCCCCGCCGTTGACGACGACATCGGTGATCGTCGTGTCCCCGGAGCCGGCGGCGTGGGAAGCCGGGGTCAGGAGCGCGGACAGGACCAGGGCTCCGGTGAGGACAGCGGTCATGGAACGGATGCGCACGTGCGTGGTACCCCCACATCGGTCGTCCGTCCGCCGAGGCCCGGCGGACAGCTCGGGCCCCAACCGTCCCAGGGGAACCGGGCGATGAGAGGGAAATCACCCGAAACAACCGTCTGTCCCGCCCTGATGTAGTACGCGTCGGCGGCGGCGCGGTGTCACGGTGGACCCCACCGCCGGGGCACCGGCACGACAGACGCACCGACGGAGGGCCCCAGCCGTGCAGCACGACCGAGGACCGGGTCCCGTGACCCACGCGGCGCCACCGGTGCGGGCGGGCGCGACGGCGTCCCCCGAGGCGCTCCCCGTCCGGCCGTCGCGGGCGCCGCGACCGCTCGCGGCGCAGCTGCTCACCTTCGCGGTGATCGGCGTGGTCAACACGGCCACGTACTACGGCCTCTACCTGCTCCTCCTGGCCGTCGTCCCCTATCTGGCCGCCCACCTCCTCGCCTTCGCGCTCAGCCTGACGGGCTCGTTCTTCCTCAACGCCCGGTTCACCTACCGCACCCGCCCGACGCTCCGGAAGTTCCTGCTCTTCCCCCTGGGCAACGCCACCAACTTCCTGGTCACCACCGCGGGCGTCCATGTCGTCGTCGACGTGCTCCACCAGGGCCATCGCCTCGCCCCGCTCCTCGCGTCCGGGGTGGCGATCCCGGTGACGTTCCTCGTCTCCCGCACCATCATGTCGCCGGGCCCGCGCTGAGCGTTCCGGCGCCGGCGTACGTACGGAAGGGGAGCCCACGCGGCAGGAAGCAGACCGGAACCAAGCACGCGGAACGGAGTACGGCACGTGGTGAGGAAGCTGACGCGCGGAGTCGCACTGGCGGCCGGTCTGGCGGCGCTGCCCCTGGTGGCGGGGTGCGGCGGCGGTGACGGGGGCGGGTCCGCCAAGAAGGCGGACGACGCCGACAGGGTGGCCGAGGTGGTGGCCCCCGCCAAGGTCGAGGTGCTCGCCTCACTCACCGGCTGCGAGGTCAAGATCCGCACCGAGGCGGAGGAGCTGCGCGAGGGCGTCTGCCACACCAAGGCCGGCGACTACCTCATCACCACGTTCCCCAAGGAGGAACTCCTCCAGGTCTGGCTGGACTCCGCCTCCCTCTACGGCGGCAAGAAGCTGGTCGGCCCGCGCTGGGCCATCTCCGCGAAGGAGGAGGTGCTGGAGCCGCTGCGGAAGAAGGTCGGCGGCACCGTCCAGGACCTGAGCACCTACGGCAGGACGGGCGGCCCGGGTCCGAGCGCGTCGTGACTCCGGCTCACCGGCCGTCGCGTTCCGTCCCGTTCGACGGCCGGTAGTCGCTGATCTCGTACACCGCCTCGTCGTCGATCGCGTCCTCGTCCCAGTCCAGGGAGATGCGCGTGGGCCGGCCGTCCGCCGCGCGGTCGACATCCACCCGGTCGGCGTCCTCGCCCCTGGCCGCGTCCGCCTCCGCCAGCAGGTCCCCGATGGTCGGCATGCGGCCGTCGGCCTGCCGTGCCGCGCGCCGTGAGTCCTCGTCGGTCCCGACGGCCTTCGTCACCTTCCCGTCCCGCACGGTCACCTCGAACGTCCCGAGCAGGGACCGCTCGCCCTCGCTCGACGTGAGCGTGTACGTGTAGGAGGCGGGCTCCCGCCACGCCTGCCGCGTGGACGCCGTCCCCGAGGACGCCTCGCTCCCGCACGCCGTCACCACCCCCGACAGCGCCATGGCCAGGACGGCCACGACCGGCTTGCTGATGCGCGTCTTCGACATGGAGAGCCCTCTTGGTGAGTCGTCCTGCTGTGTCGGTCCCCCCTGTGACGGGGCGGGGGCGGAAAACGTTCACGAGGGCCGTTCCCCGCGCGGGATTCACGCGCCGTGGCCGTTCCCGGCGCCCCAAGGTCGTGTTCTGTCCCACCCGTTGACTTCCACCCCGTCCGGCTCTACTTTCGGCCAGCCGATACGTTCGGCACGCCGATCCTTGTTCGAGATATCGACCCCCCGGATATCCATCGAAGGAGCCGCATGTCCCCCGCCCCCCACGCCGACTCCCCCCGACTCGGACGTCGTTGCAGATCCGTGGCCGTCCGCGCCCTGGCCCTCGCGACGACCGTCGCGGCGGCCCTGCTCTTCGCCCAGCCGGGCCGGACACCGCACCCGGCCACCCCGCTCGACGCCCGACCGGTCGCCGTGACCGACCGTCAGATATCCGTCCCCAAGGCCCCGATGGGGTGGGCCTCCTGGAACGCGTTCGCCGCCAAGGTGGACTACAGCGTCATCAAGAAGCAGGTCGACGCGTTCGTCGCCGCCGGGCTTCCCGAGGCCGGATACGAGTACATCAACATCGACGAGGGCTGGTGGCAGGGCACCCGCGACAGCGCGGGCAACATCACGGTCGACGAGGCCGAATGGCCCGGCGGCATGAAGGCCATCGCCGACTACATCCACAGCAAGGGCCTCAAGGCAGGCATCTACACCGACGCCGGCAAGGACGGCTGCGGCTACTACTTCCCCACCGGCCGCCCCGCCGCGCCCGGCAGCGGCAGCGAGGGCCACTACGTCCAGGACATGACCCAGTTCTCCCGCTGGGGCTTCGACTTCGTGAAAGTCGACTGGTGCGGAGGCGACGCCGAGGGCCTCGACCCGAAGACCACCTACCAGGCGATCAGCGACGCCGTGACCCGGGCCACCGCCACCACCGGTCGTCCGCTCGCCCTCTCCCTGTGCAACTGGGGCTACTCCAACCCCTGGAACTGGGCACCGGGCATGGGCCCGATGTGGCGCACCAACACCGACATCTTCTTCCACGGCGGGACCCCGTCGTACGGCAACGTCCTCACCGCCTTCGACCGCAACATCCACCCCACCGCCCAGCACACCGGCTCCTACAACGACGCCGACATGATGGTCACCGGCATGAACGGCCTGACCGCCGCCCAGAACCGCTCCCACATGAACCTCTGGGCGGTCTCCGGCGCGCCGCTGCTGACCGGCCTCGACCTCACCACCATGTCCGCCGACACCCGAAGCGTCCTGACCAACCCCGAGGTCATCGCCGTCGACCAGGACCCGCGCGGCCTCCAGGGCGTCAAGGTCGCCGAGGACACCTCCGGCCTCCAGGTGTACGGCAAGGTCCTCTCCGGCACCGGCAACCGCGCCGTCGTCCTGCTCAACCGCACGTCCACCACGCAGAACATGACGGTCCGCTGGTCCGACCTGGGTCTGACGAACGCCGCCGCGACCGTGCGGGACCTGTGGGCGCGGCAGAACGTCGGCACCCCCGGCACCGGCTACACCACCAGCGTCCCCGCGGGCGGCTCCGTCATGCTCACGGTCACCGGCGGTACGGAGCAGTCGGCGGCCACGTACAACGGCACGGCGAGCTTCTCCGGGGTCGGCGCCGGCAGCACCGGCCTGAAGACCGTCGACGTCTCCTACACCAACACCTCGTCCACGGCCCGCGTCGGCACCCTCACGGTCAACGGCCAGACCCCGACGAAGGTCTCCTTCCCGCCGACCGGCTCCACCCCCGGCAGCGTCTCCGTCCAGGTCGGCCTCACCAAGGGCGCCGCCAACACGATCGCCTTCTCGGGCGCCCCCACCCTCGAAGGCATCGTCGTCCGGCCCCTGCCCGGCACCGACGCCACCCTCGTCACCGGCACCCAGTCGGGCCGCTGCGCGGACGTCAACGACAACACCATCACCAACGGCACCGACGCCCAGCTGTGGACCTGCAACGGTGGCCTCAACCAGCAGTGGTCGTACAGCAGCACCCGCAAGGAGTTGGTGGTGTACGGCAACAAGTGCCTCGACGCCTACGACCACGGCACCACCAACGGCACCCGCGTCGTCATCTGGGACTGCACCGGCGGCACCAACCAGAAGTGGAACGTCAACGCCGACGGCACGATCACCAACGTCAACGCCGGGCTCTGCCTGGACGCCTACCAGGCCGCCACCAGCAACGGCACGAAGCTCGTGCTGTGGTCCTGCAACGGTCAGAACAACCAGAAGTGGAGCCTGACGTGAGCGACATCGACCACGGCACCGGGCCGTCCCGCCGGACGTTCCTCGGCATGGCGGCGACCGTCCCGCTGGCCGCGACGGGCGCGCTGACCCTCGGCGCGGGCACCGCGCACGCCGCCGACTCGGCCTACGTCATGGTCTACTTCACCGAGTCCACCACGATGCTGGAGGCCAACTACGGGCTGCACCTGGCCGTCAGCCAGGACGGGCTGAACTGGACACCGCTCAACCAGAACGCCCCCGTGGTCACCCCGACCCTCGGCGCCGGCGGTCTGCGCGACCCCTTCGTGATGCGCAAACAGGACGGCTCCTTCGTCGTCCTGGCCACCGACCTCAACGGCACCGACTGGAACCACGACAGCGTCAACATCCACGTCTGGGACTCCACCGACCTGCGCACCTTCACCGGCTACCGGCTGCTGAAGCTGCACGACATGACCGACACCCACAGCTGGGCACCGGAGGCGTTCTGGGACCCCGGACGCGGCCGGTACGGCATCCTCTACTCGTCGGTGAACAGCAGCGGCCACAACGTGATCATGGTCAGCTACACGACCGACTTCCGCACCACCACCGATCCCCAGGTCTTCTTCGACCCCGGGTACGACATCATCGACGGCAACCTCACCATCGGCGTGGGCGGCGTCAACTACCTCTACTACAAGAGGGACCAGCAGCTCGTCGGCGCCCGTTCGACATCCCTGAACCCGGGCGGCTTCACCCCGTTCAGCACCCCGGTCGCCCACGGCGGAACCGAGGCCCCGACGGTGGTGAAGTCCCTGACCTCCACCAGCTGGTACCTGTGGGGCGACACCTACACCCCCAACGGCGTCTTCTACGTCTGGCAGTCCACCGACCTCGCGTCCGGCACCTGGACCGCCCTCGACCAGAAGCTCTACACCCAGCCGCTCAACTCCAAGCACTGCGGCATCCACCCGATCACCTCGACCGAGTACGCCAACCTGCTCGCCAAGTGGGGCGCCCCCGCCTGGAACCGGCTCAAGTCCTACAACTACCCGTCCCGTTACGTCCGGCACAGCAACTACGCGGCCCGGATCGACGCGTACCCCTTCGACCCGTTCACCGACTCCCAGTGGAAGCTGGTCCCCGGCCTCGCCGACTCCACCGGCGTCTCCTTCCAGTCGGTCAACCTCCCCACCCGGTATCTGCGGCACTACGACTACGCCCTGCGGCTCGACACGAACGACGACACCTCCACGTTCGCCGCCGACGCCACCTTCGTCCGTACCGCCGGCCTCGCGGACTCCACCTGGTCCTCGTTCCGGTCGTACAACTTCCCGACCCGCTACATCCGGCACTACGACTACGCCCTGCGGATCGACCCGGTCTCCACGGCGGCGGAACGCGCGGACGCGACGTTCCGGGTCGGCTACTGAGCCGTCGGCACCCACTCCGCCCCCGGTGAGCCGAACGTTTCGGCCGCTTCCCACGTCCCAGTGGGGACAGCGGCCGCGCGGGCGGCCGCCCGGGGGACGGAGGGGACGGATGGACACGCGGACGAAGGTACGGGCGGCCACGGCGGTGGCGGGCGCGCTGCTCGCGCTCGGATTCCTTCAGGGAGCGAGCGCGGGTGCGCAGACCGTGGCGGACGTGTCGTCACCGGCGAAGGAGTGCCGGGGCACCCGGCCGGAGGGCAGTCTCGCGGGACTCGGCAGCCCCGAGGACACCCCGCTCCAACGGACGCTGAACCACGTGGACAGGCTGACCCAGGGCCGCTACGCCGATGTCTTCACCGGCCTGGAGGTCGACGAGGAGGGCTCCGGCGTGAGCATCTACCGCATGCCCTCCGCGTCCCTCGACGACGCCGTCTGCTCCACCGCCGAGAAGGGCGTCACGGTCCGGCTGTACGACACGGACGTCAACGAGGCCGACCTCACCGCCCTGGCCGACCGCATCAGTGAGGACATGACCCGCTGGGACGGCACCTTCCAGCTCCGCGAGGTCGGGCACGACGGCAGGGGGCACGTCCTCGTCGGCGTCGACGACCCCGAAACGGCCGAACCGATCCTCCTGGCCGCCTTCGGCGAGGAGAACGCCCGGTACATCAGGGTGGAGTACGCACCCCAGGCGGAGCTCCTCTGAGGGGCCGTCGGACATCGGTTCGCGGGTCCCGCGAAGATCCGCTATGGTTGAGCACGAGCCGCTCACCGGAACACCGGAAAAGCACTCAATGCGTTGGTCGTCTAAGGAAAGACGCCCCACTTCCTGTGGGGAAATGCAGGTGCAAGGCCTGCCCGGCGCTCCACTACGAACCCCGTCCCGCGGTCAGCGGGACGGGGTTCGTGCTGCTCGCAGCCCCGCTACTCGACGGCCGTCCACTTCCGCGCGGCCCCCATCGCCGCGTCCACGTCCCGCAGGGGCCGCAGCCGGTAGGTGTAGGCGTAGTCGCGGTCGGCGAACAGCTTGTACTCGTCGTGCGTGTGGGCGCCCCAGCTGTTGTCGCCGCCCACCCCCATCTGGCGGTGGTTCACGCGCAGGACGACGGCGTCACGGGGCGTCAGCTGGTAGTCGTGGCGGACACCGGAGGAGAGGTCCTCCGGGGTGAAGTGCGACGCGTTGACCTCCAGCAGGGAGCCGGGCTCGGCGGAGACGAGGAGACCGGCACCGGCACGGTCGGTGAGCGCGGCCCAGCGGACGTCCGTCTTGTTGCCGTTCTCCTGGGGGCGGATGTACGGCGTCCACTGCCCGGCGACCGAACCCGAGTAGCGGCCGACGTCGGTGGCGTCGTTGCGGTCCCAGTGGTTCTCCTCCGGCCCCCGGCCGTAGTAGTGCAGCCGGTCCAGCCGGCGAGGCAGCAGGAGCAGGGTGCCCACCTCCGGGATGTAGGGCAGGGACGACGCCCCCGGGTGCAGGGTGTTGTCGACCTTGATCTCGCCGTTCCCGAACACCGTGTACGTGGTCGTGTACGTCGACTCGGTGGCCGTCGGCAGGGTGCCGCCGACCTTCACCTGGACGGCCCTGTCGGTGCCGAGGACCCGCACCGTCACGTCCGTCACCTTGCGCCGGGCGCCCGCGTCCCGCCAGGTCTGGTTGCGGGTGTGGTGGCCGTTGCCCCGGTCGTTGTCCGTCGGCGCCCGCCAGAAGTTCGGCACGGCACCGGAGTCGAGGAGCCGGACGCCGTGCGCCTCGTACGAGGTGAGCAGGCCGTCGGCCTTGTCGACGGTCACGGAGAAGTTCCGGCCCCTGACGGTGACCTTCCCGGCGGTCTCCTCGTGGCGGAGGGCCGGCACGCTCGCCAGCCGGGTCGGCTTCACCGCGGGGACGGCGGCCTTGACGGGCAGCTGCTGCTTGGCCACCTCGAAGCCCGCCTTCGCCCAGGGGGTGCGTTCCCTGGTGGTGAAGGAGAGCTGGAGGAAGTACTCGGTGCCGGGCGCCGGGGAGGACGGCAGCCGGAAGGGGACCGTGATGTCCTTGCTGGAGAGCGGGGCGACGTTCAGCTGGGCCCGGGTGAGGCGGCCGCGCTGGACCACCTCGCCGTCGGCCACCAGCGACCAGTGGCCGTCGTAGGCCCGCAGGTTAGTGAACAGGTTCTCGTTGGTGAGGGTGACCGCCGCTCCCTGGGCGAGGGTGCCGCCGGACGCCGGGGCCGCGTTGATGGCCTGGTAGATCTGCTTGACCTCGGCGGACTTGCCGGTGAGGCGGCGGTCGGCGGTGAGGATGCCGTCCGCGACGAAGGCGCCGTCGTTGGGGTTGTCGCCCCAGTCACCGCCGTACGCGAGGAACGTACGCTCCTTCGGCCTCTTCTCCGTCACCTTCACGGTGGCCGCGTCGAACCAGAAACGCACCCCGTCGTCCCCCGGGCCCCGCCCGTCGGAGGCCAGCTCCGTCGCGCTCAGCGCCCGTGCGTACACCCGGGCCCGCCGTATCGTCCCGTTGAACTCCCGCGTCGGGTTGTCGACGTCGGTGGCGAGCGACAGCGGCGCGGTGTTGCTGCCGGGGCGCCGCGTGGTGGTGCGGGTCGCCTTCGCCTCGCCGTCGACGTAGAGGGTGAGGGAACCGGCCTCCGCGTCGAAGACGCCCGCGACATGGTGCTCGCGCCCGGTCCAGCCCTCGTCCGGCACGTTCCAGCTCGCGCTGACCCACTGGCCGCCGCCGTGGATGAAGAACTCGACGCTCCGGTTCGTCTGCTTCAGCGCGTACTGCGTGTCGCCCTTGGCGAGGATCGGCTGGTGGCTGAAGGGGACGTGCGGAGTGAACCACGCCTCCAGGGTCAGCGACCCCGTCAGGTCCACGGACGGGTCACGCGCGAAGGCGGTCGCGCCGAAGACACCCTTGTCGCGGTCGAAGCGGCCCGCGGCGGTGAGGAGTTCGCCCTTCAGCCCGTTCGGCCCGGAGTCCGTGAAGATCTTCCGCACCGGCACCGGCGTCGTCAGCGACTGGTCGATGAAGTCCCAGATCCAGCCGCCCTGGAGGACGTCGTAGCGGCGTACGAGGTCCCAGTACTTCTTGAAGTTGCCGGTCGAGTTCCCCATGGAGTGCGAGTACTCGATCATCACGTACGGACGGGTGTCCGAGGTGTCCTTCGCGCGCTGCTCGACCCGCTGGGGGCTGTCGTACATCTCCGACCTGATCTGGCTGATGGTCGGCCGGTCGTCACCCTCGTACTGGACGACACGTGTCGGGTCGTAGGAGCGGATCCAGTCGTGCATGGCGACGAAGGTGCTGCCGCCGCCCGCCTCGTTGCCGAGGGACCAGATGACGACCGAGGCGTGGTTCTTGTCGCGGTGCACCATGGCCTGGGCGCGGGCCACGCACGCCTTCGTCCAGTCGGCGTGGTTGCCCGGGTACTGGTCGCGGATGCCGTGCGTCTCCAGGTTCGTCTCGTCGACGAGGTACAGCCCGTACTCGTCGGCCAGCTCCAGCCACAGCGGGTTGTTGGGGTAGTGCGAGGTGCGGATCGTGTTGATGTTCAACCGCTTGGCGAGCCGCATGTCCCGCTCCATGTCGGCGCGGGTCAGCGCCATGCCCCGGTCCGGGTGCATCTCGTGCCGGTTGGTGCCCCGGAAGGACACCGGCTTCCCGTTGATCCGCATCAGCCCGTCCTTCAGGGCGAACTCGCGCAGACCGACGCGGTGCGACAGCGTCTCGACGACCTTGCCGCGCGCGTCCCGCAGCCGCAGCACCGCCGTGTAGAGGGTCGGACGCTCGGCCGACCAGAGCACCGGGTCCGGCACCGCCTTGCTTCCGCTGACGGTCACGTCCTCGCCGGCCGGGACCGCGGACAGGTCGACGGGCCGGACGAGGGGCCGCGACCAGACGGCGTGCCCGCGCGCGTCGTAGAGCTGTGTCTCCACGGAGTACGCGCCCTTGCCGGCGCCCTTTCCGTAGGCGCGGACGCTCGCCGTGACCGACAGGTCGGCGGCCTTGTAGCCGTCGCGGACCGGGGTGTCCAGCTTGAAGTCGCGCAGGTGCACGGCCGGGGTGTTGAAGAGGTAGACCGAGCGGAAGATGCCGCTCAGCCGGATCATGTCCTGGTCCTCCAGCCAGTCGCCGTCCGAGTAGCGGTACACCTCGACGGCGATCTGGTTGGTCCCCGGCTTCAGATGCGGCGTGATGTCGTACTCGGCCGGGTCGTACGAGTCCTCGTGGTAACCGACCAGCTCGCCGTTGATCCACACGTAGTGCGCGGACTTGACGCCCTCGAAGTGGAGGAAGGTCCGGCGGCCGTCCGCCGTCCAGTTCCTCGGGAGCGTGAACCGGCGCCGGTACTGCCCGATCGGGTTGTACCGGGTCGGCGCGGCCGGTGGCTGCGCCTCCTCGCCGAGACCGTTCGGGCCCCACCACGGGTAGGTGATGTTGATGTAGATCGGGAAGTCGTAGCCGTGGTTCTGCCAGCAGGACGGCACCGGGATGGTGTCCCAGCCGCTGTCGTCGACGTCGGTGCGGTAGAAGTCCTCGTCCCGGTCGTCCGGCCGGTCCGCGTACGCGAACTTCCACCGGCCGTCGAGGCTGAGACGGTACGGGGAGTCGGTGCGGTCGGCTTTGAGGGCCCCTCTGACGTCCGCGTACGGCATGAGGGTCGTGTGGGGCGGCTCGGCGCCGACCTGGAACAGGGCGATGTCGCCGTTCCACTCGGTGCCGTCGACCGTGACCGCGGCCGCGGTGGTGGCCGAGGTGGTGGCCGCCCCTGCCGTCGCGGTGCGGGCCGCGGCACGGGCGACGCCGCCGGGCAGGGCGAGGCCGGCGAGGAGCGCGGCGCCGCCCTCCAGGAGACGGCGGCGGCTGACTGCGGGGCGCGCGGACGGGTCCGCGTGGGCGCCAGGGTGCGGGTGCTGCATGACCGGGGCCTTCCTCGTGACGACTTGGGGGAGTGCGCGTACTGAGGACCGTCGGATGCTGTCCGTTGTTGTTGAAAAACCGCGCTCACACTAGGACTTCGAACAGAAGTGGAGCAATGAGTCTGTCGGACTTTGTGTGGTCCTGGGGGTGGGTGGGGCGGGGGACGCGCCCTGTGGAGGGGGAGGGAAGGGCGTGGTGGTGGGGCACCACCCGTGCGGGTGGGTCCGGCTGGTGTCGTCGGGGCGCGGGGGCCGTCGCGCCGTTACGGTGCCCGGATGGTGGCGGGTCTGGCGTTGGCGCTGTGCGCTGCGGTGTGCATGGGTACGGCGACGGTGTTCCAGGCGCTGGGGTCGAGACGGACGGCGAAGGCCGGCGCCGGGTCGACCGCTGACGCCGGTGCCGGTGCCGGTGGCGGTGTGGCGCGGGCGCGGGGGCGGTGGGGGACGGTCGTGGCGGTGTTGCGGGGGTGGCCGTTCCTGCTCGGGGCCGGGCTGGACACGGCCGGGTTCGGGGCGCAGGTGGGGGCGTTGCTGCTGGTGCCGCTGTTCCTGGTCGAGGCGGCGGTCGCGGCGTCCCTGGCGGTCACGGCGGTCGTCGGGACGTTCGTCCTCGGGCTGCGGCTGAGGCGCGGCGAGTGGACGGCCGTGGCGGTGGTGTGCCTGGGGCTCGCCACGCTGGCCGTGTCGGCCGGACGCGAGGGCGACGGCGACGGTGACGAGGCGCTGCGGCTGACGGCGCCGGCCGTGTCGGTGCTGGTGGTGGCGGTCGGCTGGTTCGTGGGCGGGCGGCTGAGGCGTGGGCGGGCCGTCGTCCTCGGTGCCGCGGCGGGCATCAGCTTCGGGCTGACCGCCACCGCCGTCCGGCTGCTGCCGGAGACGTCCGTGCCCGGCGTACTGGCCGAGCCCGTGGCGTACGCCGTGGTCGTCTCCGGTCTCGGCGGCTACCTCCTGCTCGTCCAGGCCCTCCAGTCCGGCTCCGTCACGGCGGCCACCGCGGCGATGGTGATCTGCGAGACCGTCTGGCCGGGCCTGTTCGGGGTGCTGTGGCTCGGCGACACCACCCGGCACGGGTACGGCGCCCTGGCGGCCGCCGGGTTCGCGGCGTGCGTCGCGGGCGGCGTGGCGCTGGCCCGGTTCGGGGAGGCGGAGGAGGCCCAGGGCGCGTAGGGCGGTGACCTCGCTGCCGGTCGTCCCGGTACGGTTCCTGACACCGGCGGTCACTTCCGTTCGCGGTGCCCTGGGCAGCGGGCTGACGGCCCGTCATGACAGATGTCATGGCACCGCTGTGAAGGCGATCGTCCAGCGGAAGGATGTAACCCTCACCGGTCCCGGCGAGACTCAGGACATCGAGAGCCGGATCCGGGAGGAACAGCCATGCGTATCAAGCGACTTGTGGGCACAGCCGTGGGTACCACCCTGCTGCTGTTCACCGCCGTGCCCACGGCGTCAGCCGCGGGCACCACCGCGGGCTCCACCGTGGCCCCCACCCGGTCCGCCGCCCGCGACGCCCTGGACCGCACCGCCCTGCGCGGCACGCTCGACGCCTTCCACGAGGCGGGCATGTACGGCGCGTACTCCGCCGTCCGCGAGGGCCGCGACCGCTGGAAGGGCGCCTCCGGACTCGCCGACGTGGACACCGGCCGCAAGGTCACCCCGAACATGCGGCACCGCATCGGCAGCATCAGCAAGACGTTCACCTCGGTGGCGATCCTCCAGCAGGTGGAGAAGGGGCGGATCAAGCTCGACGCCCCGGTGACCCGGTACGTGCCGGACCTCTTCCGCGGCGCCGACCGGCAGCGCGGCGACGCGATCACCGTCCGGATGCTGCTCAACCACACCAGCCACCTCGGCGACTACGTCCTCGGTGCCTTCCCCTCCCTCGCCCAGAACTCCACCGCCAGCCTCGACGAGCACCGCTTCCGCACGATACGGCCCCAGGAGCTCGTACGCCTGGGCCTCGCCGCCCCCGCCACCGGCAGCCCCGGCGCGCAGCCCGGCTCGTACTCCAACACCAACTACGTCGTCGCCGGCCTCATCCTGGAGAAGGTCACCGGCCAGAAGGCGGCCACCTACCTCACCCGCAACGTCATCGACCGCGCCGGGCTGCACCACACCGCGTTCCCGCGCACCGCGTACATCAAGGGCCCGCACGCGAAGATGTACGAGTCGTTCTACGGCCTCATCGACCCGCCGCGCGACTACAGCGTCTACGACATGTCCTGGGCCTACACCGCCGGTGCCCTCACCTCCACGATGGACGACCTCAACCGCTTCTACGCCAAGCTGCTCACCGGGAAGCTGATCAGCCGGGCCTCCCTGGCGGAGATGCAGCGCACGGTCCCGGTGAACGTCGGCCCCGGCGTCGCCATCGACTACGGCCTCGGCATCTACACCCTGGAGATCCCCGGCTGCGGCCGCTTCTGGGGCCACGACGGCGGGGTCTTCGGCGCCGGCACCGTCAGCCTCACCCGCGCGGACGGCCAACGCCAGCTCAGCCTGGGCTTCACCCTGATGAAGTACCAGCGCCTGAACGAGGAGGGCACGGAACTGGAGCCCAGCCCGATCGACGAGGCGCTCAACGTCCATCTCGCGACGGCGCTGTGCGACGCGCCGGGGACGGACGCCGGGACGGAGTCGAAGCCGTCGAAGCCGTCGAAGTCGTCGGGGGCGTCGGGCGAATCGGGGTCGTCGGCCGGCAAGCGGGTGCTTCCCGACGGGCTGGTCGGTGTGGACCTCGCCACCGGGGGCCAGGTGGTGAGCCCGGCCGCTCCCGTCCCGAACTGACGCCTTCCGGGTGGGTAGGCTGATCCGCTCACGCCTCACCGGGAGAGTGCAGCCTTGCCCACCTTCGTCATCTTCGACCTGGAGTTCACGACCTGGCCGGGGGCCGCCGCGGAGGACTGGTCGGCACCCGGCCAGCTCCGCGAGATCGTGCAGATCGGGGCGCTGCGGCTGGACGAGCGGTACGCGGTGGTGGAGGAGTACGAGACGCTGGTCCGCCCCGTGGCGAACCCCGAGCTGTCCCCCTTCTTCACCGAACTCACCGGCATCGAGCAGGAGTCGGTGGACCGGGACGGCGTGCCCCCGGCGGAGGCCCTCAGCGACTTCCTGGCCTTCTGCCGGGGCCGGTCCGTCCTCTCGTACGGCAACGACATGCTGGTCCTCGGCGAGAACATCGGCTGGGCCCGCTCCCGGGGCGAGCACATCGAGCACACGCCCCTCACCCCCGGCTTCCTGAACATCCGCCCGTGGCTCAACACGGTCGCCCCGGCGACGGCGGGCATCAACTCGGGCCGCCTGTGGGAGGCGCTGGGCCTGCCGCGCCCGGCCTCCGACGGCGCGGAGCACTCGGCGCTCTTCGACTGCCACTCGATCGCGGCGGCGCTGCGACACCTCGCGGCGGCGGGGGCGGCTCTGCCGGTGGGGATGCTGTAGGGGGGAGGAGGGCGGGGGCGTGGCCGGGGCCTCCGCCCAGGGGCCGGGGCATTACCCGGCGGGTAATCGACGTCTCCGGGGCCGGTTGGCAGGCTCGTCCGTACGGGGGGGGGCAGCGGCCGGACAACCGGATCGCCGGACCTCCGGGGTACCGGACTGCCGGGCCCCTCCACCCAGCTCCACCGACCGGAAGGACCCACGACGCCATGCCCGCCTATGTCATCGCCCATCTGCGTGACGCCGCCCCGCACCCGGACATCGCCGAGTACATCGAGCGGATCCCCGGCACCTTCGAGCCGTACGGCGGACGCTTCCTCGTCCATGTCACGCCGCACGAGGTGAAGGAGGGCACCTGGCCGGGGCACGTCGTGATGATCGGCTTCCCCGGCATCGCGGAGGCCCGGGCCTGGTGGGACTCACCGGCCTACCAGGAGATCGCCCCGCTGCGCTCCCGGCACATCGAGGGCGACATCATCATGGTCGAGGGCGTCCCCGCGGGCTACGACCCGGCGGCCACGGCGAGGGCGATGCGGGAGGCACTGCCCACCGAGGTCACGCCGCCGCGCCCGTGAGGCGGTCCAGTTCCTCCCCGATGCCCGTCCGCAGGGCGTCGTGGCGGGGCCCGAGGGCGTGGCTCGGGTCGGCCCAGTGCTCCGGCGGGTAGAGCCACACCGGGCGCCCCACCGACTCGGCCGGCTCCCACGCGTACCGCGGCCACACGTGCGCGTGCAGAAACGGGTCGGTGTTGCCGAGGATCTCCAGGTTGACCCGCCGGAACGCGGGGTCGAGCCGCCCGCAGACCCGCTCGACGGCCTCGCCGAGCCGCTCCATGTCCGACAGGAACGCGAGCCGTCGCGCCCTCGGCAGCTCCGAGAGCCGGGTCACGGCGGGGTCGTCGACGAGCAGGACGGCGTACCCGGGCAGGAACTGCACGTCACCGATCACCGCGAACCCGGCGTCCAGCCTCCGCAGCACGGTGGGGTTCTCGCCGCGAAGGGCGCTGCCGATCCGATCACGCCGCCAGTCCTCAGTCATGACCGGTGACCCTATCCGGGGGGCGGCGTGTGATCCGTCCGGTACCGCTTCGATACGTCCCGTGGGGCCGACGGCGCCCGTGTCCCCTCATAGACTCCGCGCCATGAAACGGGGAACAGCCTGGCGTGTGGCGGCAGTTGTGGCGCTCGCCCCTCTCCTGACGGCCTGCGGCGCCGAGTACGATCCCCTCTTCGTCACGGGCACCGCGGCGAAGCCCACGCTCGCCTGGCGGGACTGCCCGGCCGCGAAGGGCGACGGGATCACCGAGGCCGCGCTCTACGAGTGGGACGACTCCAGCACCGTCGACGACCCCGGCCGGACGCTGTGGCACATCAGGGCGACGGACGGGAAGACCCTCTCGCAGCGGATCCGACTGGGCACCGCCCCGGACGGCTTCACGACCGAACGGCCCCTCACCGCCACCCTGGACCCCGGCACCACGTACGCCCTGCGCGCCAACATGGCCTCGGACGACCAGGTCTCCGGCTTCCTCACCTTCCGCCTCGAACAACTCGTTCCCGGCCAGGTCGTGTTCGGCGAGTCGGACGCCGAGTCGCGGACGGCCTACGACGCCCGGGATGACGAGGAGTTCGGCTGCTTCACGGACTGAGGGGCCCCGCGCACTGGGGCGAACATCTTGTCCTGGCGGCCCGACACCACGGGTGAGGCGATGCCCGTCATGGACTCCTCATCGGGTAAGGCGTCTGTCCATGCAATGACTGTTCATAAACATGAACAGTGGTGCCGGTTTTTCCCTTTCTCTAGAAGCTCCCGTTCCTCCATGTGAACAGAACGGGCGTCCCCTTCCCTTGACGCGTTCAGGCCATCTCCCTACCTTGCCGAGAAAGCGCTTTCCATTCCCGCACCTCTGGTAGACGAACCGACCGTCCTGGAGATGGAGACCCACCATGCGTCTGAGAACCGTCATGGCATGCGCAGGCCTGTTGTCCGGCACACTCGTCGCGCTGGCCGGCGCGACCACCGCGCAGGCGGCGACCGCCCGGTACGAGGCGGAGAGCTCGCCGGCGGTGTGCGTCGGCACGATCGACTCCGACTGGACCGGCTACTCGGGCAGCGGATTCTGCAACGGCACCAACTCGACCAGCGGCTACGTCCAGTTCACGGTGGTGTCCGGCGCCGCGGGCACCGCGACACTCGGGGTGCGGTTCGCCAACGGCACCACCGCCGCCCGCACCGCGAACGTCGTCGTGAACGGCTCGACCGTGGCGACCGTGTCCTTCGAGGGCACGGGCACCTGGTCGGGCTGGACCACGAAGACCCTGTCCGTGCCGGTGGTGGCGGGTGGCAACACCGTCCGGCTCACCCCCACCACCGCGGCCGGACTGCCCAACGTCGACCGCCTCGACGCGACCGTGCCCGACGGCACCGGCACACCCCCGTCGGCCTCCGCGCTCTACGTCGCCCCGAACGGCACCGACGGTGCGGCCGGAACCCAGTCCGCCCCCACCACGCTCACCTCCGCGATCAGCCGGATCAGCGCCGGCGGCACGATCTATCTGCGCGGCGGGACGTACCACCACTCCTCGACCGTCACCGTCCCGGTCGGCCAGAACGGCACCGCCGCCGCCCGGACGACCCTGGCCGCCTACCCCGGCGAGACCCCGGTCCTCGACTTCGCGGCGCAGACGGAGAGTTCCGCCAACCGGGGGCTCCAACTGAACGGGTCGTACTGGCACGTCAAGGGCATCGTCGTCGAACGGGCCGGTGACAACGGCATCTACGTCGGCGGCAGCCACAACGTCATCGAGCGCACGGTGACCCGCCACAACCGCGACACCGGGCTCCAGTTGGGCCGGGCCTCCTCCACCACCCCGGCCGCCGACTGGCCGTCCGACAACCTGATCCTGAGCGCGGAGTCGCACGACAACGCCGACTCCGACGGCGAGGACGCCGACGGCTTCGCGGCGAAGCTCACCACCGGGCCCGGAAACGTCTTCCGGTACGCCGTCGCCCACAACAACATCGACGACGGCTGGGACCTCTACACCAAGACGGACACGGGCCCCATCGGCCCGGTGACCATCGAGGACTCCCTCGCCTTCGAGAACGGCACGCTCAGCGACGGCTCCCAGGCCGGCAACGGCGACCGCAACGGCTACAAGCTCGGGGGCGACGACATCGCCGTCAACCACGTCGTGCGGCGCAGCATCGCCTACGACAACGGCAAGCACGGTTTCACGTGGAACAGCAACCCGGGCACCATGACCGTCTCGGGCAACCTGAGCGTCGACAACACCGAGCGCAACTTCAACTTCGACGGCGGTACGTCGGTCTTCCGCGACAACACCTCGTGCCGGGGCTCCAGCGGGACCAACGACCGCGTCATCGGCAACTCCGACAGCACCAACCAGTTCTGGTCCGGCGCCAACGGCTCCCGTTGCGCGTCGTACTCCGGCGCCATGAAGTGGTCCTTCGCCTCGGACGGCCGGCTCGTGGTCACCTTCGGCGGATGACCTGCCGGACGGAGGCCGCGAGGTCTGGACAAGGCCAAGGCTTGTCAAAAGTCGTGGACATGTCGAAGGAATCTTGTTTGGCTTCCCGGTGACCAACGCCCGGACCCGCTTCCGGTGGTCCGGGCTGCCTGCCTCGCAGGCGCCAGAGATACGGGGAACACATCATGAACATCAGGAAGTTGACGTCTCTCGCCATGACACCGCTGGTGCTGGCCGGTATCGCCGTGGCCGCGCCGATCGCCGGTGCGACCGCCGCCAGCGCCACGCCGGACGGGTGCCAGGTGGGCAAGCCGACCGAGAACACGGGGTTCGCGATCTGCCACCGGGGCACCGGCCAGGTGCGGGTCAAGGTCACCTGTGAGGACGGCGTCACGGGCAGGAGCCACTTCGCGTACGGCCCGTGGGTCGGCATCGACAAGAAGTCGAGCGTGGCGTGCGGTGCGGTCCAGCGGTACTTCGTGACGCTGGTCGACTACCAGACCCGCTGATCCCACCACGCGGTGCCGGGCTCGCCAGGCGCGGCATTCGTACAGGCGGACGGCCGCGGGACCTCTCCCCGCGGCCGTCCGCTCCTTCGTGTGGCAGACGCGGGGTCTCAGTCCCGCAGCGTGTCGCCTCTCTTGCTGTTCGAGGAGCGCAGGGGGTCGACGACGCGGAGGAGTTCGCCCACGGCGAGCGTTCCGGTGGCGACGGCGCGGACCCAGCGGGGGCCGCCCCGTGCGGCCCAGAAGACACAGACGCAGCCGCCGATGACGAGTACGAGGACCCCGGACAGTATGAGCACGGTCATGCTCGTTCCCCCTTCGCTTCTCCAGTGGTCGTCCGCGCATCCTCTCAGGAGGCCGCCGGCGGCCGGAGTGGGCGGACCGGAGTGTCAGTGGCGCGCTGTACGTTCCGCTCATGGGCGTATATCTGGTGAGTGTCGGCGCGGAGGACTGGTGCGAGGGGTGCGGGGACGAGGAGGAGGTGGAGGACGGGTGGGCCCACGTGGCCTCCGCGCTGAACGAGGAGCTGGGTCGGCGGAGGCTGCCGCCCTATGACTCGGTGCCGGAGGAGGAGGCGGAGTTCGTCCGCGGCTCGGGCCGGCGCTTCGAGGAGAAGCTGATCCCCTCCATGGACGGGTTCGTCGCCCTGTGCGAGGCACACCTCTCGGCCGAGGAGGTGGCGGTCCTCTGTGGCTGGTCGGTGCTGGTGCCGTTCTCGCTGGACGAGCCGATCCTGCTGCCGGTCGGCTCCGGGCACACGGACGAGACCCTCGTCGCCGGCGCCCCGCAGATGCTCGCGCTCGCCGAGCGACTGGCCGAGGCCGTCGACCTGCCGGCCGAGACCCCGGCCATGTGCGACAACCTCGACCTGACCATGTGGTTCATGGACGGATCTGCGAGCGAGCTGGCCGCGTCACGGCCGGGGCCGTGGAGCCAGGACCTCGACGCGGCCTTCTACGTGGCGCTGTATCTGCGCGCCGCCCAGCACTCGCTCCGCCGCGGCTGCCCGATCGTCTACAGCTGAGGCACCGCTGCCCGCCGGGCGGCCCCGTCGCTCACCGCAGCCCGCGCAGGAACTCCGCGAGGGTGCGGGTCGCCGTGTTGTGCGCGGTCGCGGCGAACAGCGGGTCGAGGTGGTTCATGCCCTCGTCCGTCTCGTGGACGGTGTACGGGACGCGGGACTCGGCGGCGACCCGGCGGGCCGCGTCGAGGACGGTGCCCTTGTAGGCGCTGGTCTGGAAGGTGTACAGCGGGACGTCGAGCCCGGCGGCGTGCCGCAGCCGCAGGCCGAGGGAGCGGGCGAGGTCGGTGTCGGCGTACGCGTCGCTCACGTCGAGGTCCACCGACAGCCGGGCCGGCCAGTACCACTCCCAGACCGCAGGCTCCGGCCCCGCGTACGCCTCCGCCACCCGCGCGATCGGGGTGATCCCCTCGTCGACCCAGCCGCGCACGCCGTCAGCGCCGGCCGGGTCGGCGATCCGCCCGGAGTGGACGCTGATGTCGTTGGGCCACCCGAAGCGGGCGTCGACGAGGGCGCCGAGCAGCGCCGCGTTCGTGACCGGGTGCGGCGGCCGGAGCGCGTCGGGCATCCGGTCCTGGAGGACGGAACGGCCCTCGGGGTCGTGGTGGGCGTACCACCCGGCGAGCTGGTACCAGATCTGGGTGCTCTCCGCCCGGCGGCCGAGCCCGACCCCGCTCAGCGTCAGGTCGAAGACGCGCCCGCCCTCGATCGCGGCGAGCCGCTGCCGTATCTGCTCGGGAGAGTCCTGCACGGGCGCCCCGGCCCCCTTGAAGGCCCCGAGCACCCCGCCGTCGAGGACGGCGAGCCCGGCGAGGTCCCGGTATCCGGGGCATCCGCCGAAGTCCCAGGCCGCGTACGCCAGGGCGGTGGTCGCGCCCCAGGAGTGCCCGCCGAGGACGACGCGCCGCCGCCCGCCGTCCCGCGCGGCGAGCACCACGGCGCGCAGGTCGTCGAGGGCGAGCCCGAGGCCCCAGCCGGCGGCGAACCCGGACGCCGCCGGGTCCTGCGTGCGGTAGTGGCCGTCCAGGTAGTACGCGAGGGGGTCGGCGCCGTCGGTGAACCCGGAGCGGTCGGCGAGGTTCTCCTCCCGCCGGTCCGGCGCCCACACCTGCACGCCGGGGACGGCCGCGACGAGGTCCCGCGCCATCAGCCGGAAGTCGTTGGCCGCGCCGAACATCCCGGGCACCAGCACGACCACCGTGCCCGCGCCCCGGGGCCCGACCTGGAGCACCCGCACGCGGTCGGAGCCCACGGGCCCGCCGCCCCGCCCGACGGCGACCGACACCTGGACCTCCCGGCCGGCGCCCGCCCCCCGACCAGCCGCACGGGACCGCCCTTCACGGGCCCCCGGCCCACCGGCCGCCCGACCCCCGACCTCCCGTCCACCGGCGGCCCAGGCGCTCCCGCCCCCGGCCCCGACCAGCCCTCCGGCCAGCCCGCCCAACACCGCTCTCCGTGCCCAACGCTGCGTCATGTCCGGTCGTCTCCTTGGGAGTTGTGAGGGATGTACGACACTTCCCCAAGCTTCTCCCGGACCGGAAGCAGACATTCCACCGGGGTGGCGGTCTGCCCATCCGGACGGCGATCGCTCCGGGCGCAACGCCGAGTCCGGATTCATTCGCAGCGTCGACGACGCCGTGCACCGTTTCTACGGCAGCGTCGTCGTCCACCTCGACCGCCCGGTCGCGCGCCGGGCCCCGGGCGGCGAACGGGCCGCCGTCGGCTGAGCCCGACCAGAGGGGCCGGGCCGCCGCGCGGTCCCCCGGGAACGGGGCCGGCCGTCGCCCCGGCGCCGGTAGCATCGCGCGCGGCGGGGCCGGGGAGCGGTCCCCGGTCGGTCGGTGCGTCGGGTCGTGCGGAGGGTGTGATGGGCGGTGGCGGGGTGGGGGACGGGGCTCCGGGGCGGCGGCGTGATGCCCGGCGGAACCGGGAGCTGCTCGTCGCGGCGGCCCGTGAGGTGTTCGCCGAGTGGGGGCTGGACGCGCCGTGGGACGTGATCGCGCGGCGGGCCGGGGTGGGCAACGCGACGCTGTACCGGCACTTCCCCACCCGGGCCGCGCTCGTGGACGCCGTCTTCCGGGACCGGCTCACCGGCACCATGGACGCCGGTGAGCGGGCGCGGGCGGCCGGGGACGCCTGGCAGGGGCTGCACACCTATCTGCGGGCGGTGTTCGCGACGCTGGCCGCCGACCGGGGCACCAACGACCTCATGACCACGCGGGTCGAGGGCGTCGAGGCGCTGGACGCGGTGCACGCCCACAACCGGGAGACGATGGAGGTGCTGCTGGCGCGCGGCCGGGCCGAGGGCGCCGTGCGGGGCGACGTGACCGTCGAGGACGTCCTCTTCGGGCTCGCCGCCCTCGGCCGCGCCGTCCCCGCGCTCACGGCGGTGACCGGTGCCGACGCCTGGCAGCGCCCCCTGGCCCTGTTCCTCGACAGCCTCCGGCCCCCGGCCGCCCCGCCGGCCCCGGCCCCCGACCTGCCGGGGGAGGCCCTTACGGCAGCCCAACTCGGTGCCGTACTGGAGGAACTGGGGCCTCATCGGGCGCCCAAGGCATAGCCCTTCAGGTGCCGCTCCCCTCCTCGGCCACCGTGATCGCCGAGGTCGGGCAGACCGCCGCCGCCTCCCGGACGGCCGGGTGGTGGGGCGGGGCCGGTTCCGGGGTGAGGAGTACGACGATGCCGTCCTCGTCCCGCTGGTCGAAGACTTCGGGGGCGAGCAGGACGCACTGGCCGGCGCCGCAGCACCTGGTCGTGTCGACGCGGACCTTCACGGGTGTCGCCTCCTTGCCGCGGTGCACGGGCTCACCAGCGGACCGGTACTTCGCGGAGACCGCCCACCAGCAGGCCCTCCTCCCTGCGCAACTCCTCTGTGGGCACGGCCAGTTCGAGGGTGGGAAGCCTGCGCAGCAGGACCTCCAGGACCACCTGGAGCTCGGTGCGGGCGAGGGCCTGGCCCAGGCAGGAACGCGGCCCCGCCCCGAAGGTGAGGTGCGGGTTGGGGCTGCGGGCGAGGTCCATCTCGTCCGCGTCGGCGAAGACCCGTTCGTCGCGGTTGGCGGAGGACATCCCGCAGCACACGGTGGTGCCGCGCGGCACCACCGTGCCGTCGAGGTCGAGATCCTCGCTCAGATAGCGCCGGATGCCGAAGCCGCCCAGGTTCGCGTCGAAGCGCAGTACCTCCTCCACGGCCGTACGGATCAGCGACGGGTCCCGGAGCAGCCGCTCCCAGCGGTCGCGGTCCGACAGCAGCAGGGCCACCATCTTGCCGATCATGTTGGCCGTGGTCTCGTGACCCGCGACCAGCAACCCCATGCCGGTGGAGAGCAGTTCGGCGTCCGTCAGCCGCTCCTCCTCCGGCAGCGCCGCGCCCTCCACGATCAGCATGCTGAGCAGGTCCTCGCCCGGCTCGGCCCGCTTGGCGGCGACGAGGTCACGCATGTACGCGGCGAACTCGCCGAACGCCGCCCGTGTCTCCTCCTGCGTGAAACGGCTGACGTTCAGGAACGCGTCCGACCAGTGCGAGAAGCGGTCCCGCTCCCCGGCCGGCGCGCCGAGCAGTTCGCAGATGACGTACACGGGCAGCGGAAACCCCAGCGCCGCCTTCAGGTCGGCGGGCTGCCCCCGCTCCACCATCTCGTCCAGCAGCGACTCGGCGATCCTGGTCATCCCGGGGCGCAGCGCGGCCATCCGCTTCGCGGTGAAGTACCGGCCCACCTGGCGCCGCCAGCGCTGATGCGGCTCGCCGTTCTCCGGGACGGCCAGCTCGTACTCCGGGTCGGCGTCGGCCGCGACACCGCCGGCCCCGTCGGCCGAGAGCCGCGCGCTGTCGTCCCCGGCGGCCGGCCGCGCGAAACGGGGGTCGGACAGCATCGCCCGCACATCGGCGTACCGGCTGAGGAACGCCGCCCGGTCACCGCTCGGCAGCTCGACCGTCGCCACCGGGCACCGCTCCCGCAGCCGCTCCCACGCGGCGGGCGGCTCCAGCGGCCCCGGGCTCACCATCGGCAGCCGTACGACCTCCTCGTACGGCTCGTTCGCGTAGCTCATCTCGACGTCTCCTCGGGTGGGGCGGAGTGGAGATCGCTAGGCACGCTACTCGTGCTGTGCATGATGCATCAATGGTGCATCATGCACTCGTCATGCATGGCGCAATTTCGACGTAGGGTGAGGGGTCATGGAGGCCAGGCAGACAGAAGGAGACCGGTGTGGATGCCCGTGAGGCGGGGGAGCGCATCGAGCGGGAGCTGCTGATCCTCACGCGCAACCGCGAGACGTCGACGCCCCGCGGCGTCCGCGGCGGCGGTGCCCTGGACCGCAGCGCCTATGTCCTGCTCAGCAGGCTGGAGGCCCAGGGGCCCATGTCCATCCCGGACTTCGTGGACGCCTTCGGCTTCGCCCCGTCCACGTTCACCCGGCAGACCTCGGCGCTGCTGCGCGACGGTCTGGTGGAGCGGACCCTCGACCCCGACGGGGGAGTGGCCCGCAAGTTCCGGATCACCGACGAGGGGCTGGCGCGCCTCGCCGAGCAGCGCGAGGTGTTCGTCGACGGCATCAGCGGGGTCATCGCCGACTGGCCCGCCGAGCGGCGCGAGCGCTTCATCGCCGACCTACGGCAGTTCAACACCGACGTCGAACGGGTCAGCGGGCGTTCCTGGCCACGCCCGATGGCCGGCGACCGCTGACGCCGGCGACCGCTGACGCCGACGGCGGGAGACGGACGCACAGACCGGTGGCCGGCCCTCGGTGCGAGGGCCGGCCACCGGTCTGCTGAGTCGTACGGGTGCTGTCAGCTGACGCACACGATTCCGCCGAGCAGGCACAGGCCGGACGGTGAGGTCGCGTCCGAGTCCGAGGAGCCCGAGCCGCCGGACGAACCGGTGTCCGAGCCGGAGCCGGACCCCGAGCCCGTACCCGAGTCCGAGCCGGTCCCCGTCTCCGTACCGGAGCCGTTCCCCGAACCCGATCCGGAGCCCGCGCCCGCGCCCGTGCCCGTGTCCGCGCCCGAACCCGTGGAGTCGTCGGTGGCCGGGGGCGTGGTCGCCCCGCCCGACGGGGTGTCGGTGGAGCCGTTCGCGCTCGACCCGCCCTGCGACGAGGAGCCCGTCTGCGCCCGTTGAGCCGAGGGGGCCGTCGTGGCCGTACGCGGTGAGTCGCCCGTGTCGCCGCCGGTGTTCCGCTGCCGCGCGCCCGACCCGTCGTACGAGGAACCGCCGCGCGCGTGGCTCCGAGAGGTGTCCGGGGAGCGCCGGGTCTCGTCGGGGCGCGTGTCCGGAGTGCGGCCGCTCTGCGAACCCTGTTCCTCGACGGCGCTCAGGCCCTCGGCGTCCGGCGCGGTCGCCGCCTGCGTCCGGTCGGTGGACTGCCGGTCCATGCCCATCACGGTCAGACCGCCGCCGACCAGCGCCACCGCGGTCGCGACCACGGCCCGGCGCTGGTTCTTCTTCCAGCGGGCCATCTGCCGCCGCCGTGCCGCCCGCCCCTGCGGCGCGACCGGCACGCCCCGCACATCCTCGGTGCCCTCGGCGCCCTCGGCGTGCGCGACACCGGCAGGGACCAGCTCCGTCGACGGTCCCGTCCCCGGTTCCAGGTCTGGCTCGGGCTCCGGCCGTCCGCCGTCGTGCCAGGTCTCCTCGGCGCCCGACGCCGCGTACTCCCAGGTCGCCGCCGGCACCGTCGGAGCGACGGCCATGGCGGTCGTCGTACCGGGCGTCGAGGGGGCTATGTCCGGCGCGTAGGCGCCGCAGCCGGGGCAGACGAGGGCGCCGTTGAGATGTCGGCGACATGAGGAGCAGTAGTCCATGGAGGTCTTCCTGTGTCGGCATGCCGTCGACCCGCCGGGCCGCGGCCCGGTCACGTCGTTCGCACGTGGGATCGAGCGGATCGAGCGGTCAGCAACGCTAACGAGGCATTCTCAGAGCTGTGTGCACACTGTGTGATGCTCCTGCGTGGGTTCTCCGGGGACTTCGCACCGGTGTACGGCCCGGTGTTTGGACGTCACCGTCCGCGTTGTTGTCGGGCGTCGCCGGACTCTCTTTTTCCCGATTTCCTCTTCAACAGGCAACCCCCGCACGGCTTTCGCCTGTCTCACAGGGTGCTCACAGACCGGTGGGCGCCGGGGGCGTTCGGGGGAGCGTCAGCACCATCGGCGGCCGGTCGTCCGTGGGTTGTCCAGTCCGATGCCACTGACCATGGCACTCGCAGACGAGGAACCGATGACCAGTCAAGAACACCGCAGCCGTCTGAGGCGTCCCGGGCTCGCCGCCCTGGCCACGCTCGCCGTAGTCGCCACCGTGGCGGGGGCCGCCCCCGGCGCGGGCGCGGCGCCCGCCGCCAAGGCCGGCACCCCGAAGCTCAAGCTGATCGCCGCCTCGAAGTCGGTGACGACCTACCGGTACCCGGACGATGGCGGCACCATCCTGGAGCTGGGGACGTACGTCACGGTCGACGGCGCGCCCCTGGAGTTCAAGGTGACGCGGAAGTCCTACAAGGACCCCATCGTCGCCCAGCAGATCTTCCGCAACGGCAAGAAGACCACGACGCGGACCCTGCCCGCCGGTCTGGTCACCGACCACGGTGGGCTGCCCGGCTTCCTGGAGATCTCGCTCAAGAACTCCGCGGGTCAGCAGGTGCTCAAGACGGCCAGCGACTTCTGCCCGAACAACGCCTCCGGCCGTATCCGCCCGGACGCCCCGTCGACCTCGCACTACCCGCAGAGCTGCTCGCGCAACCCGTGGACGCTGGGCTCGGTGTGGGGTGTGGAGAAGGGCTGGGCGGTCAACACCACCCAGTACCGCTACGACGACACGGTGGACATCCCGGCGGGTGAGTACACCGCGGAGGTCGGCGTCGCGAAGAAGTACCGCGAGCTGTTCGGCATGGCGGACGACCGGCCCTCCATCAAGGTGACGGTGCTCCAGTACGACGAGGGCGGTGAGGGCGGCGTCGGTGCGAGCGCCAAGTCCTCCGCCCACCACGCCGCCGGGCACGGCGGTCACGGCGGTCATGCTGGTCACGACGCCGCCCCTGTCGACCCGACCCAGCCGCCGCTGCACGGCTTCGGCCCGCGCGGCGAGGACGTCCCGATGCCGCCCGCCCTCCCCCACGCCCTGGAGGACCGCGGCCTGGCCAAGCACCTGGGCGACGGCCCCGGCCACACCGACGGTTCGCGCATCGCGCCCGCGCTGCAGCCCGCCGCGAAGCGGCCCACCGGCAAGACCGGCGCCCCGGCCAACGTGCCCAAGCCCGACCTGCGGTCGCTGCCGGCCTGGGGCATCTCCATCACCGACGGCGAGGACGGCGACGTACCGGGCAAGGACTACCTCGCCTTCAGCGCCAACGTGTGGAACGCGGGCCCCGCGCCCCTCGTCGTGGACGGTTTCCGCAAGCCGGGCGCCGACCTGATGGACTCGTACCAGTACTTCTACGACGCCAAGGGCAAGCAGGTCGGCTACTCCCCCGCCGGCACCATGGAGTGGGACCCGCGTGAGGGCCACATGCACTGGCACTTCACCGACTTCGCCAGCTACCGCCTGCTCAGCGCGGACCAGACGAAGGAGGTGCGCTCCGGCAAGGAGGCGTTCTGCCTGGCCAACACCGACGCCATCGACTACACGGTGAAGGGCGCCAACTGGCACCCGGAGAACACCGACCTGTCCACCGCGTGCGGTTCGCAGGAGGCCATCTCCGTGCGTGAGGTCCTCGACGTCGGCTCCGGCGACACCTACACCCAGGAGCGCCCCGGCCAGTCGTTCGACATCACCGACCTGCCGAACGGCACGTACTACATCAAGGTCATCGCCAACCCGGAGAACCGTCTCAAGGAGAGCGACACCAAGAACAACGTCGCCCTCCGCAAGGTGGTCCTCGGCGGCAAGCCCGGCGCCCGCACGGTGCAGGTGCCCCCGCACCACCTGATCGACGCCCCGTAACCGACGGCCGCACGGTCATCGCACAGCGACGAACCCCCGGGTCCCGGACCCGGGGGTTCGTCCTGCGTGGGGGAGACGCCCGCGCCCTCAGGGAGGGGGCCTCGCCGTCCGGGCGGTGCCGTGGCGGTCGGGTGGGAGCTGGATCACCCGAACCGGGCTTTGCATGACCATGCATGGGGGTGCATACTCTTCCTATGTCCAAGGTCCTCACCTCCCTTCCGGCCGGCGAGCGCGTCGGCATCGCCTTCTCGGGCGGGCTCGACACCTCGGTCGCGGTCGCGTGGATGCGCGACAAGGGCGCCGTCCCGTGCACCTACACCGCTGACATCGGTCAGTACGACGAGCCCGACATCGCCTCGGTGCCCGGCCGCGCGAAGACCTACGGTGCCGAGATCGCGCGCCTGGTCGACTGCCGGGCCGCGCTCGTGGAGGAGGGCCTGGCCGCGCTGACCTGCGGCGCGTTCCACATCCGCTCCGGCGGGCGGGCCTACTTCAACACCACGCCGCTGGGCCGTGCCGTCACCGGCACGCTCCTGGTGCGCGCGATGCTGGAGGACGACGTCCAGATCTGGGGCGACGGCTCGACCTTCAAGGGCAACGACATCGAGCGGTTCTACCGCTACGGTCTGCTCGCCAACCCGCACCTGCGGATCTACAAGCCCTGGCTGGACGCGGACTTCGTCACCGAGCTCGGCGGCCGCAAGGAGATGTCGGAGTGGCTGGTCGCGCACGGCCTGCCGTACCGGGACAGCGCCGAGAAGGCGTACTCCACCGACGCCAACATCTGGGGCGCCACCCACGAGGCGAAGACCCTGGAGCACCTGGACACCGGTATCGAGACCGTGGAGCCCATCATGGGCGTCCGGTTCTGGGACCCCGAGGTCGAGATCGCCACCGAGGACGTGACGATCGGCTTCGACCAGGGCCGCCCGGTCAGTGTCAACGGCAAGGAGTTCGCCTCCGCCGTCGACCTGGTGATGGAGGCCAACGCCATCGGCGGCCGCCACGGCCTCGGCATGTCCGACCAGATCGAGAACCGCATCATCGAGGCCAAGAGCCGCGGCATCTACGAGGCCCCGGGCATGGCCCTCCTGCACGCCGCGTACGAGCGCCTCGTCAACGCCATCCACAACGAGGACACCCTCGCCCAGTACCACAACGAGGGCCGTCGCCTCGGCCGGCTGATGTACGAGGGCCGCTGGCTGGACCCGCAGGCCCTGATGATCCGGGAGTCGCTCCAGCGCTGGGTCGGCGCCGCCGTCACCGGCGAGGTCACCCTGCGGCTGCGGCGCGGCGAGGACTACTCGATCCTCGACACCACCGGCCCGGCGTTCAGCTACCACCCGGACAAGCTCTCCATGGAGCGCACCGAGGACGCCGCGTTCGGCCCGGTCGACCGGATCGGCCAGCTCACCATGCGCAACCTCGACATCGCCGACTCCCGCGCCAAGCTGGAGCAGTACGCCGCGATGGGTCTCATCGGCACGGGCGGCCCCGCCGCGATCGGTGCCGCGCAGGCCGCCGCGACCGGGCTGATCGGCACCATGCCCGAGGGCGGCGCCGAGGCCATCGCCTCCCGCGGCGAGTTCACCGGCTCCGACGACGACGAGCTGCTGGACCGCGCCGCCATGGAGTTCGGCACGGACTGACCGAGCGCCGAAGAGGACCGGACCGTGAGGGGCCGGGCCGACGCCCACGCGTCGGCCCGGCCCCTCCCGTCGTTCAGCGGGCTCGCGTCGTTCAGCTGGTGGGGCTCAGCGGGTGGCTGAAGCCCTGCGCGGAGATGAGCGACGCGGCGTCCGTCAGGTCGGCGGCGAAGTGCTCCACCGCCTCGTAGGGGAAGCGGTGGCTCGGCCCGCTGACGGAGAGGGAGGCGATGACACCGCCGGAGCGGCCCGCGACCGGGACGGCCACGGCGGTCAGGCCCTCGTCCCATTCGCTGCTGCTGACGGCGTAGCCCCTCTGGGCGGCCTCCTCGGCACGGGCGCGGAGCCGCCCGGCGTAGGACTCGCCGTGCGGGGAGGCGGCGGCGACCCGGCGCAGCAGCGTGTCGGAGGCGTCGCGCAGCAGGATCTTGGAGGAGGCGCCGGCCCACAGGGGCTGCTCGTCGCCGACGTCGACCACGTGCCGCAGGGGGTGCGGGCTCTCCTCGTGGGCGACGCAGACGCGATGGGTGTCGCGGGCGACGAAGATGTTCACCGTCTCGCCGAGGCGGTCGGCGAGGTCACGCATGACCTTGCGGGTCTCACGGGGCACCTCCCACTGGCTGCGGGCCAGGTAGGCCCAGCGCCACAGGCCGGGCCCCGCGGTGTAGCCGAGGGGGTGCGACCACAGCAGGCCGCTCTCCTCCAGGGTCTGCACCAGCCGCAGCACGGTCGTCTTGGCGAGTCCCGTGGCGTCGATGATCTCCCGCAGGGTGACGACCGGACGGTCCTCGCCCAGCAGGTTGAGGATGTCCAGCGCGCGGCGCACACTGCGGACACCTCCGCTGCCGGCGCCGGGCTGCTCCCGGTCCCCGTCGGTCACCGGGTTCCTGTCGTCCACGCGGCTTCCTCCCCGCCCCGTACCGTCCCCGTCGCGCGTCCCGCTCGCTCCGCGGGCGCCTTGTTCGTCCGTACTCCGTGTTCGTCCGTACTCCGTGCACGGTAGTCCGCTCTGCGGACCGTGTGAACCACGGACCCACACGAATTGTGCCGCGCCTCTTGATGACCGTCATCCCGCATCGTATGTTTCCGCTGCTCGGTCCGATCGGTCCACTGAATGGACCTAGGGGAGCCCGGTCCTGAGCGCTCGCCCGTCGTCGCAGCATCCAACGGAGTGTGTGAGATGAGCAGTACCCAGAGCCCCGCCGGGGCCGGAGTCGCCCGACGAGCGGCGGTCGCCAGCTTCATGGGGGCCGTCGTCGACTGGTACGACTTCTTCCTCTACGGCATCGTCGCCGGTCTCCTGTTCGGCGATCTGTTCTTCCCGGGCGCCTCGCCCGCCGTCGGCACCCTCGCCGCCTGGGCGACCTTCGGTGTCGGCTTCCTCTTCCGGCCGCTCGGCGGCATCGTCTTCGGGCACTTCGGCGACCGGCTCGGCCGCAAGCGGATGCTCGTCCTGACCATGCTGATCATGGGCGTGGCCAGCACCCTCATCGGTGTCCTGCCCACCTACGCCCAGGCCGGGCTCTGGGCGCCCGCGCTGCTGGTCGTGCTGCGGGCCACGCAGGGCTTCGCGGTCGGCGGCGAGTGGGGCGGGGCCGCGCTGATGGCGGTGGAGAACGCCCCGGCCAAGTGGCGTTCCCTCTACAGCAGCGGTGTCCAGGTCGGCGCCTCCGTGGGCCTGCTGCTCGCCACCCTGATCACCAAGGTCATCTCCGGCACGACGTCCGACGCGGCCTTCCGGGCCTGGGGCTGGCGGATCCCGTTCCTGGTCAGCGCGGTGCTGGTGATCGTCGGCCTGGTCATCCGGGCGAAGGTCGAGGAGTCGGAGGTCTTCACCAAGGAGGTCGCCGCGAAGGGCGCGCACACCAAGCCGCGCGTGCCGCTGGTCGCCGCCGTGAAGTCCAACCCGAAGGGCTTCTTCGCCATCATCGGCCTGCGGTTCGTCGAACTCTTCACGTTCTACGGCGTGACCACCTTCGGGCTCGCCTACGGCACCGACGAACTGGGCCTCGACCGGAACAGCCTGCTCGACGTCAACCTCGCCGTCGGCGGTCTGGCGATCATCACCATCCCGGCCTTCGCCTACCTCGCCGACCGCTACGGCCGCCGCCGGATCTACTGCGGGGGCGCCCTCGTCGGGGTGGTGAGCGCGGTGCCGTACTTCTGGGCCATGGAGTCCGGCTCACTGGTGCTGATCATCGTCTGCGCGGTGCTGCTGGTGAACGTCGCCCACGACATGGCCGTCTCCGTGCAGCAGTCCCTGTTCACCGAGATGTTCGGCCCCGAGTACCGCTACAGCGGCGCCGGTGTCGGCTACCAGCTCGCCAGTGCGATCGGCGGTGGCTTCACCCCGCTCATCGCCGGCTCCCTGGTGATCTGGGCCGGCGGCGGCTGGGGCCTCGTCGCCGCGTACCTCGCCCTCGGCTGCGCGATCTCCTTCCTGGTCGCGCTGAGGCTGGGTGGTGACGACCGGGCCGGGGCCGAAGAGGTGCCGGCGGCACGGGAGCCCGAGACGGGGGCCGCCGGGGCCGCGAAAGAAGCGACGGTCTGACATGAAGGGTTGACGTGACGGTCCGGAGGGCCGAACGGCCCTTCGTGGACCGCAGGGCGGATCGATCCGCCCGTCAAGTGGAACGTCGGCTGGTCGAGGCCAGGGCCCCCCGAGGGGGCCCGCCTCGGCGGTCCGGGTCCTGTGAGCCCTGTGAGCCCTGTGAGCCCTGTGAGCCCGTGGGCCCTGTGGGCCCTGTGGGCCCTGTGGGCCCTATGAGTCTGTGAGTCCTGGGAGTTCTGGTGAAAGCAGCTGTCGTCGTGGCGCCGGGCCGGATCGAGATCGTCGACGACCGGCCGGAGCCTCACTGCGGGCCGGACGACGTCGTCGTGGAGATCGAGGGCGTCGGGCTGTGCGGTTCCGACATCTCCGTGTTCCGGGGCGGGCGGGTGCCGCCCGCGCTGCCGTGGGTGCCGGGCCACGAGGGTTTCGGGCGGGTCGTCGCCACCGGCGAACGGGTCCGGGACCGGGCGGTGGGCGGGCGTGTCGTCATCGAGCCCAACTACGCCTGCCTGCGGTGCGCCGACTGTCTGACCGGGCTGACCTCGGCCTGCCCGCACCGCACGATCGTCGGCCTGGACGCCCCCGGTGTCCTCGCCGAACGCGTCGCGGTCCCCGCGCGGTTCGCCCACCCGGCCCCCGCCCTGGCCCCCGCTCCGGACCGGGGCCTGACCGGCGCCGACCTGGCCGCCGCGGAGCCCTACGCGGTGGCGAGGGCCGCTGTCCGCCGCAGCGGGGTCACCGCCGACGACCGCTGTCTGGTCGTCGGCGCCGGTGCGCAGGGCCTGCTGGTGTGCCGCATCCTGTCCCGCCTCGGCATCCGCCCCGTCGTCACCGAACCCCACCCCCTGCGCGTGGCGCGCGCCGAGGGGCTGGGCGCGGTGCGCGACGATGGCCGAACCGGCTTCACCCTGGTCTTCGAGACGTCCGGGCACGCGCCCGCCCTGCGCCCCGCCGTGGAACGGTGCGCGCCCGGCGCCACCGTCGTCCTCATCGGTCTCGCCGCGGAACGGCTCCCGCTCACCGTCGACGACGTGGTCCGCCGGCAACTCGTCCTCCGCGGCTCGATGATCTACGACCACCCCGGCGATTTCACCACCGCCCTCGCCGAACTCCCCGAGGCCCGCCCGGGCCTCGTCATCGGCTCCCGTTTCCCCCTGGAACAGGCCCAGGAGGCCTTCTCGGGCGCGACCGAACGCGCGGGGAAGACATGGATCAGCCTGACCCCGACCGCCGACGCGAGCCGCTGACGACCGGCACCGAGCTCGCGGGGGCGGCCCCGGAGAACGGAGAAACCCCGGCCGACGCGCGGCTGGGGCTCTCGGGGTGGCGGGTCACGGTCGCGCGGTCACCGTGGGCCCGGTGGGTCAGCGCCGCAGGGTGAGGACGCCCGGCCGGTACGGCAGCTTCGGGTAGTCGGTGCCGTCCGAGGCGGGGTTCCGGCCCTGGTAGAGGAATCGCAGGTCGCAGGGGTCGACGGTCATGGTCTGGTCGGGGTTGTCGCGGACCAGGTCACCGTGGCTGATGTCGTTGGTCCAGGTGGCGCCGCTGTTGGCCCTGCCCGCGAAGGGGCGGCTCTCGCTGTCGGCCTGCGGGGTCCATGTGCCGCTCAGGCCGGCGGCGGTGAAGGAGCGGAAGTAGCGTCCGCCGGCGCCCATGGCCTCGACGATCATCAGGTACTGGTTGCGGCCCTTGACCTTGTAGACCTCCGGCGCCTCGAACAGCCGGGCCTTCGTGTCGCTCATGATCTTCGTGTACGACGAGCCGAAGCTGCCGGGGAAGTTCCCGATCGGGATGACCGACCGGTAGATGCCGCCGTTGTCGTCGGCGAAGAACAGGTACAGGTTCTTGTCGTCGGCGATGACGGTCGGGTCGATCGGGCCGCCCTCGGAGCCGGCGGGGAGGCTGCCGGTGAACAGCGCCTGCGGCGCGGACCAGCCGTCGGGGTCGGTGGGGTCGCTGGACGTGCGGTAGGTGAAGGTCCAGGCGGTGCCCCAGCCGTTGGAGACCAGCACCCAGGTCTTCCTGGGCGCGAAGTAGAACAGCTTGGGCGCCACCGCGCCCTGGCTCATGCCCTTCTGGCGGGCCGAGCCCATGTCGGACCAGTTCGTGAAGGGGGCGAACGCCATCGAGCCCCATCCCGACGCCGAAGCGGTCGTCCCGTAGACCAGGTGCTTGCCCTTGTACGTCACGGCGGTGAAGTCCTTCAGTCCGAGCCAGCCGTGGGACGGCTGCGCCAGCGGGCCCGTCGACGTCCACCGGTAGGTCGACGGAAGAGCGCACGTGCCGCCCTTGGTCGAGGCCGGGCTGAACTTCCAGTGCTGGTGGGCGCCGCCGCCCGAGTCCCAGATCCGCACGGGGGTCCCGTTGGCGGTCCGGCCGCGGGGCGTCTCCAGCACGCGGCCGCTGGCGACGTTGGTCAGTGTGTAGGAGCCGTCGGTGTTCCGGCGCGCCCGCCAGTGCTGGTGGGCACCGCCGTTGGCGTCCCAGAGCCGTGTCCTCGTCCCGTTGGCGGTCCGGTCGCCCGGCTCGTCCAGGACCCGGCCGCTGGCGACGTTGGTCAGGGTGTACGAGCCGTCCGTGTTCCGGTCGGCGCGCCACTGCTGGTGGGAGGTGCCGCGGGCGTCCCAGACCCGCAGCGGGGTTCCGTTGCCGTTCTTCCCCGCGGGCTTGTCGAGAACGCGCTTGGCGGCGACGTCGGAGAGCGTGTAGACGGCGCCGGAGGTGATGCCCCCGCTCGGCGTGCCCCCGCCGCTGCCGCCGGCCAGGGCCTTGAGCACCGCGCCGTACGCGGGCTTCTTCTTGCCGCCGCCGTCGAACAGCAGCGCGTTCTCACCGGTGCGCCAGGAGTCGCTGTCGCGGATGCCCCACACCGTGACGCCCTTGCAGCGGTCGACGCTCAGGCACGCCTTGACGGCGTCGGTGTACGCGGTGGCGGACGCCTGGGCGATGTCCAGTTCGGTGATCTGGACGTCCACGCCGAGCGCGGCGAACTCGGACAGGGTGGTCCGGAAGTCCGCCGGCGGGCCGCCGGCGCCGAAGTGGCTCTGGAAGCCGACGCAGTCGAGGGGGACACCGCGGGACTTGAAGTCCTTGACCATGCGGTAGACGCCCTGGGTCTTGGCGTCGGACCAGTTCTCGATGTTGTAGTCGTTGTAGCAGAGCTTGGCCGCGGGGTCGGCCTTCCGTGCGGTGCGGAAGGCCTCCTCGATGAAGCCGTCGCCCAGCACGTCCTGGAACACCGAGCTTCGGTGCCGGCCGCTGCCGCCGTCGGCGAAGGCCTCGTTGACGACGTCCCAGGCGTGGATCCTGCCCTTGTAGTGGCTCATCGTGGTGGTGATGTGCTTGTTCATCACCGTGCGCAGGGTGGCGGCGTCGCGGATGGAGCCGACCCAGCCGGGCAGCTGGGAGTGCCAGACCAGGGTGTGGCCGCGCAGGCGCTGACCGTGCGCGGTGGCGTGGCTGACGATGCGGTCGGCGCGGGTGAAGTCGAACGACCCGCGGGAGGGCTCGACGGCGTCCCACTTCATCTCGTTCTCCGGGGTGACCATGTCGAATTCCCGGTCGAGGAGGGCGGAGTACGTCGAGTCGCCGAGCCTGTCCGCGGCCACCGCCGTACCGAAGTAGCGGCCGTGCGCGGCCGCCGCGGCGGCGAGCGAGGTCGGCTTGGCCGGCTCCGGTGTGCGGGCGGCCTGGGCGACCAGTGGGACGGCGGCACCCGCGGTGGCGAGGACCAGGGCGGCGGCGAGCACATGGCGGGTCGCCGGGCGGCGGCGATGGGAACGGTGCTGATCTGGCAACGGATCGTCTTTCTGGCGCGGTGGGGGCCTCGGCCCCGGATATCCGCCAGTCGGCGCCGCGGGACCCAAAGGTTGCCGTGACTGGGGAGGTATTTCGTCGAGCCGGGGCCCCGCGCCGGGTGGCGGGATACGGAACCTTGACCGCTTCAGGGATCACCCTGGGGAATCGGCCGACGGGACGACATGTAGCGTCATCCCTGCCGTGACCTGCGGCAGAGGGCAGCGCACCCCCATCTTTTCGCGCACCCGCGCCCGGGTCGGGGCTCCCCCCACGTCGAGTTCGCGTACGCGTACCGGGCACACGAGCGTGCCCGCAGAACAGGAGCCGTCGTGGCAGTGAGGGTGTGGAGGCCGGGGGCCGTCGGTACGGCGGTCGTCGCGGCGGTCGTCGCGGTGACGCTGGGGGCCGGGGGCACGGCGAGCGCCGCCGGGTACACCGGGGTGGCCGGGCCCTGGAGCAGCGCCGCCACGCTGACCGGCGCGGACGGTCAGCAGACGCTGATCGCCGTCCGGACGGCCGGTGACGGCACGGCGTTCGCGCTGTGGCGGGACCGCGCCGCCGGCGCCGGCACCTGGGACTACGAGGTCGCCGTGAAGGCCGTCGGCGGCAGCTCCTGGGGCGCCCCGCACACGTTGGCCACCGGCCGGTCCAAGGGCTCCCTCGTCGAGCTGACCGTGACGCCCACCGGGCAGGCCGTGGTGACCTGGCTGGACGGGGGCGGCGCGGACGGCGACCCGACCGCGCTGGCCGCCACCTGGAACCCCGCACAGGGCGGTTGGTCCACGCCCGCGCCGATCGCGACGACCACCGGCGTGTACCTCGGTCTGCCCCGGCTCGCCGCCGCGGCCGACGGCACCCTCACCGCCGTGTGGGACCAGGGCGACTTCGGCGACTACGACGTGATGACCGCCACCCGCGCCCCCGGCGCGACCACCTGGTCCACCGCGAAGCCGCTGGCCCACGTCACCACCGGGTCCGTCTACGACCTCGCGCTCGCCGTCGCCCCGGGCGGCGCGGCCACCGCCGTCTGGGACGTCTACGACCAGGTCCCCGCGGAGGGCGAGGACGCCCACACCGTCCACACCGCGACCCGTGCCTCGGCGGGCGGCGCCTGGAGTGCCGCCGCCCCGCTGCCCGGCACCGCCGGCGCGGCCGGGACCGTGCGCGTGACGATGGACGCCAAGGGCGCCACCACCGTCCTCTGGCGGGTCGCCAACGGTGGCGCCACCGCCCTCAAGTCCGCCACGCGGACCACCGTGTCCGGTGGATGGGGCGCTGCGCAGACCGCGGTCGCCGCCATCGACCCCAGCGACGAGAGCGAGCCGCTCACCGCGCCGAACGGTGACCTCACCTACGTGTGGGCCGGCTGGAGTTCCACGGCCGGAACCCCTGTCGTACGGACCGTCACCCGGACCGCGGGCACCGGCACATGGTCGGCGCCGAAGACGTTGTCCACCGGCTATGTGAACTGGGACGTGTCCGCGTCGATAGGCGCCGACGGCACCGTCCAGGTCGTCTGGCCGCAGACGCCGAGCATCGACAACGGCGACGACAACTACCTGGAGTGGGCCGTCCGCCCGGCCGGCGGCGCCTGGAGCGAGGCGAGCGCCCTCAACAGCGCGCCCGTGCCCGCCGTCCCCGACGCGAACGCTCTCTCCGGCGAGGTCACCGCGGGTCCCGACGGCCGGGCCACCGTCGTGTTCCGCAAGGCGGTGGACATCTCCCCCGGTGACTTCACCTCCCAGCTGTCCGCCCAGTCCCAGACCCTGCTGACCAAGCCGAAGGTCACCTCCAGGGCCGCCGTCAGCGGCACCGCCCGCACCGGCTCCAAGGTCACCTGCGGCGCCGCCTGGACCGGCTCCAACACCACCGTCGCCTGGTCCTGGCTCCGGGACGGCACGACCATCACCGGCGCCACCGGCAGGTCCCGCACCCTGACCTCCGCCGACTACAAGCACCAGGTGTCCTGCCGCGCCAAGGTCGCCAACGCCGCCGGGTCCGTCACCTCCACCTCCCCGGCCGTCACCGTCGCCGTCGGCCCCGCCCTCAAGGCCGTCACGGCGCCCGCCGTCACCGGCACCGCCAAGGTCGGCTACAAGCTCACCGCCGCCCACGGCACCTGGTCGCCGGCCGCGACCTCCTACACGTACTCCTGGAAGCGTGACGGCACGACCGTCACGGGCGCCACGAAGTCGACGTACGTCCTGGCCAAGGCCGACAAGGGCCACAAGATCACCGTGAAGGTGACGGCCAGGCGGTACGGCTGGACCAACGGGTCGGCCACGACGAGCGCGGTCGTCGTGCGCTGAGCCCGCGCGGACACCGAGCGAGGGACGCCCGGCTGGGGAGCCCCCCGGCCGGGCGTCGCCATGTGTGTTCCGACCGGGATCAGGGCCGCGGGGGCAGGGGCAGGGCCTTCAGGGTGGTCTCCGGGATCACGTGGTCGAGGAGGTGCAGGGGCGCGGCGGTGACCCCGGCCGCCTCGGCGGCGTCCCAGTGGGCCAGGGCGTGGGGGAGGTCCACCAGGCCGTGGATCGGGGGGAGTTCCGTGCCGTCGTGGTGGGCGTGGAGCAGCGACTCCAGCCGGCAGGACGCGAGGGTGCCGGGCAGATGGGGCTGGAACCGGGTGCCCCGTGCGGGGCCGGTGCGCGCGAGGGGCGGCAGGTCCGCGGACAGCCGGGTCGCGGTGGCCCCCAGGGCGAGCAGTCCGCCCCCGACGAGCAGTACGTCCCGTTCGCGCCGCATCCGGTCGAGGGCCCGCGCGGTGTCGAAACAGTGCGGGAAGGAGTCGTCCACGACGATCGTGCCGGGACGGAGCCGGTCGACGTCCAGGAGTGCCGTGGGGCCGCTCACCGCGGTGACGACGACATCGGCGTCCTCGTACAGTTCGGCCGGCAGTCCCGTGGGGGTGCCGGTGGACTCCATGACCCGTACGGTCGTGCCGGGGCGGTCCGCCGACAGTTCGGCGGCGAGACGGCGCAGCCGTGGGGCACTGCCCGGCAGGTCGCAGAGGATCAGCCGGGCCGGTGGGCGGGGGCTGCGGGCGAGCAGCAGCCGGAGCGACGACGTGCCGATGGAGCCGCAGCCGACGACCGCCAGGGTCAGACCGGCGAGGTCCCGGCCGGTCGCGGCGAGCGCCGCGTGCACGGTCTTCACGACGGCGACGGTGGTCGTGGCATGACCGGTGGTGAGCGCGCCGGGGAGGGGAGCGGCGGCCGAAGTCGCCGTGGAGACAGCCGTGGAGGTGGTGTTGGGCTCCGCTTCTCGCAGGACGTCGTAGCCGTAGCCGGTCAGGGCGGGGATCACCCCGGCCAGGGAGACGGACCGCGCGCCGAGGGCGAGGGCGTGCTCCACGGCACGGGCGGTGCGGGCGGCCAGAGAACTCTGATCGGCCGGGGTGGCGAGGGCCGTCAGTTCGTCGGCGAACACCGGCAGGGTGAGGAAGCCGGATGTGCCGAGGGGCGTGCTCGTCGTCTCCAGCAGCCGCGGGCGGCCGTCGGGGAAGAGGAGCGCCCGGAGTCGCTCACGGTCCGGCACGGCATGAGGGGGCAGTCCCGCGTACGCGGCCAGGTCGCGGGGCGCGGGCAGATAGCCGATGAGCGCGGCGTCCAGGGGCGCGCTGTCCTCCAGTT
This sequence comes from Streptomyces sp. MA5143a, assembly GCF_900290235.1. Classification (GTDB taxonomy): domain Bacteria; phylum Actinomycetota; class Actinomycetes; order Streptomycetales; family Streptomycetaceae; genus Streptomyces. The sequence continues at coordinate 61,031 of NZ_OLMK01000025.1, read as the reverse complement.
CGCTGCGCAACCCGTCCGCGAACGCGGCCAGTTCCTCCTCGGTGAGGGCGCTCGCCGACGCGCGGACGGTGACGCGTACGCCGTCGCCCGAGGGGCGGACGGCGAGGAGGACGTCCGTGCCCACGGGGGGTGGGGCGAGCGCCGTGTCGGTGTCGTCGGGGAGCACGGTCAGGGTGGTGGCCGGGGCGCCGAGGGCGCCGAAGTCCAGGAACGTGAAGAAGAACTGGGCGGTACGGGGCAGGCCGTCGTCCGTCCGCAGGTCCAGCGGTCCGGCGGTACGGGCCGCGACCGCCTCGGCGGCGACACGGCGCAGGTCCTCCACGAAGGTGCCGGACGCCTCCCCGTGGACCGGCGGACGCACGGCCACGGCTTCCGCGAAGGGGCCGAACACCCGGTGCGCGTCGGGAACGCTGTCGTCGCGTCCGGTGACCGCGAGGCCGAGCACCAGGTCCCGGTGACCGGTGAGGACGACCAGAGCGCGGTGGTACGCGGTGAGGAACGGCGCGTACGGCGTCGTCCCGGCGGTACGGGCGAGCCGGCGCAACGCCCCAGCGCGGTCGGCGTCGAGGGTGAAACCGGCGGTGTGGAAGCCGGGGGCGCGGAGGCTGGTGGGCTCCCCGGTGCCGTCGGCGGGCGGCCGGGAGGCGCGGAGCACGGGGGGCGTGTACGGGGCGTGGTGCCGGGCGAGGTGGTCCGCCGTCGCCGTCCCCGGGGTCGGGGACGGGGCCCGGCGGCGGGTGGCGCGCAGCTCGACATGGTCGCGGAACGTCGAGCGCAACGGCTCCAGGCCGTCGGACGGACCGGCGGCGAGACGGTCGTGGACGGTGAGGAGTTCACGGGTGAACAGGGCGGCGCTGTAGCCGTCGCCGATGAGGTGGTGGGCGTGCACGACGAGGACGTGTTCGTCGGCGGCGACCGTGAACAAACGCAGCCGCAGCAGCGGCCACGCCCAAGGCTCGAACCGCCGCCGCGCCTCCTCGGCGATCCGCGTCTCCAGCAGCCCCGGCTCGCCCAACGCCTCCGTCTCCACCGGCAGCCGCAGCGTGTCCGGCAGTTCCTGCTGCACGGGCGGGCGCGCACCGGCCGGGAACACCGTGCGGAGCATCGGGTGCCGGGCCACGAGGACGTCCACCGCGCGCTGGAACAGCTCCGGACGCAGGGGCCCGCGTATCCGGAAACGCGCCAGCCAGGCGGAGTCCCCGGAGGCGAGCGCGTCGGCCAGGAGGAAGCCCCGCTGGGAGGGGGTGAGGGGGTAGGGGGTGACCGGGGCGGTGGGGGACGCGGCGGCAGGGTCGGGTGCCGCGACGGGGAGCGCGTCGGCCGCCGCCGTGTCGTGGGCCGCGTCGAGGGCCGCCGCCAGCGCGCTCAGGGTGCGGTGCGTGTAGACGGCGGTCGGTCGTGGCAGGACGCGGTGGTCGTCGCGCAGACGGGAGAACAGTTCAAGCACCGTGAGGGAGTCCCCGCCGAGGACGAAGAAGTCGTCCTCCCGGAAGACCTCGGGCACGTCGAGGAGTTGGGACCAGGCGCGGGCCAGCAGCCGTTCCGTGGGGGTCGCCGGTGGGGTGCGGCGCGCTGTCCGCCCGGGTGCGGGGGTGTCGTGGTCCGGGGGTGGCGCGAGACGGTTGCGGTCGATCTTGCCCGTGCCGGTCAGCGGGAGGGCGGCGAGGGCGTGGATCCGGGCCGGGAGCATGTACGGGGGGAGCGTCCGGGACAGGAAGGCGCGGACCTCGCGGGCGTCGGGCTCAGGCGCCCCGGCGCGCGGCTCGACGTACGCCACGAGCCGCCCCTCCCGCAGCAGCACGGCCGCGCGGGCCAGGCCCGGGTGGGCGAGGAGCGCGGCCTCGACCTCGCCGAGTTCGACGCGGTGACCGCGGACCTTGACCTGGTCGTCGAGGCGGCCCAGGAACTCCAGCACCCCGTCGGCCGTACGGCGGACGCGGTCGCCGCTGCGGTACCAGCGCCGTCCGTCCCGCTCGGTGAAGGCCGCCGCGGTGAGACGCGGGTCGCCGAGGTAGCCGGGGGTGAGTCCGGTGCCGGCGATGAGCAGTTCCCCGGCCTCGCCGGGGGCGCACGCCCGGCCGTCCGCGTCGACCACCACCAGTTCGGTGCCGGCGATCGGGCGGCCGATGGGGAGGTGGCGGACGTCGTCGGCGGGGCGGGTGTCGATGATGTGGCAGGTCGCGTTGACGGTGGCCTCGGTGGGGCCGTACAGGTTGGCGACCCGGTGGCGGACGCGGCGGGCATCGGGGGCACCGGGGGCGCTGCGGGCGTGGCCCGGGGTGGCCGTCGCGTCGAGGAGGTCGAACCAGCGGCGGACGTGGGCCGCGGGGAGGGCCTCGCCGCCCACGTGGACCCAGCGCAGGGCGGAGAGGTCCGGGAGTGCCGCCCCGTCCCGGCGGACACGTTCCTCGGCGGCGGTGAGCAGGCGTTCCCAGAGCGTCGGGACCGAGCTCCACACCGTGATCCGGTCCGCCACGACCCGGTCGAGGAGCGCCTCGGGGTCGCGCAGCAGATCGCGGGAGACGGTGTGCACCGAGGCGCCGACGAGCAGCGGGGCCAGCAACTGCCGTACGGAGGCGTCGAAACAGACCGACGCGGTCTGTGCCAGCCGGTCGCCCGGCCCGTAGCCGAAGGTGGCGAGCGCCCAGTCGAGGTAGTTCGCCATGGACCGGTGGGTGACGGGCACGGCCTTGGGACGGCCCGTCGAGCCGGAGGTGAAGATGACGTACGCGACGGCGTCGGGGTCGTACGGGGCGGCGTCGACGAGGTCGGCGGCGGACCCGTCCGGGAGCGGGGAGGGGCCGTCGGGCGTGGCGACCGGGGGCGAGGGGGCCACGGCCACGGTGACCGGGACGACTCTCTCCAGTCGGGCGGCGGCCTCGTGGTTCGCCGGGTCGCACACCAGGACACGGACGCCGGTACGGGCCAGTTGGTCCCGGTGCCGGGCGGCGGGGTGGGTGGCGTCCAGCGGTACCCAGCCGGCGCCCGCGCGCAGGATGCCGACGACCCCGGTGACGGTGGCGGTGCCGCCCGGTTCGGTGAGCAGTCCGACGAGGTCGCCGGGGCGCACCCCGTGGGCGCGGAGCCCGGTGGCGAGGGCGGCGGACGCGGTGTCGAGGGCCGCGTAGGTGAGGGTGGAGTCGCCGGTGTGGACGGCGACGGCCTCGGGCGTGGCACGGAACCGCGCGCACAGGCGCTCCACGATGCCGGGCTGTCCGCTGCCCGCAGGCCGCTCGTCGGGCTCGGCGGTCGGACGCGCGGGCTGCTCGTCAGGGGCGTACGCGACGGACGGACCCCTCAACCCGGCGGCGACGGCGCGTAGTTCGGCGACGTACGCGTCGGCGAGGCCGCGTACCGTCTCGGGGCGGAACAGTCGGGCCGGGTGGTTCCAGGACAGGCGCAGGCTCGCGTCGGCCTCCCAGCACAGCAGGCCGAGCCGGGTGGCGGCGGTGGCGGTGGCCGCGGCCGTGGGGGTGACGGTGACGGGCCAGTCGGGGCCGTGGACCACCGGGAAACGGGCGAGGCTGAAGCCCGCCTCGGCGACCGTGCGCGGCGCCGGTCCGGTGGCGGGCCGCATCTCGCCCAGCAGCCGGGCGAGGTCGGCGCTGCCGGGCGTCGCGTGCGCCTCGGCCTCCCGCCAGATCTCCCGGACCCGGCCGGCCAGTGCGGTCACCGGCTCGTCGGGGCCGACCGTCACGAACACCGGCAGGGTGTCGGCGAGCGGCCCGACCAGACGGTCGACCCCGGCGATCGCCACCTCGCGGCGCGCCCGCGCCACGTTCACGGCGACCTCCGGACGCCCGCTCCACCGGGCAAGGCACCGCCCGTAGGCCGCCAGCAGCAGATGGAACAGCGACACCTCGTGCCGGGCCGCGACCGCACGCAGCGCGGAGGTCAACTCCTCGTCGATCTCGGTGCGGTGATGGACGAGCGGCGGCGCCGGGGGCGCCTCGGGGTCACCGTCGTAGGGGAGAGCCGGGGCCGGGGTGGCGGATGCGGTGGAGCGGGCGGACAGGTGTGTGGTGAGGCGGTCGCGCCAGTACCGCTGGTCCCGCTCGAACGCCGGGGAGTGCCGTTCGGCGGTGAGGGCGGCCACGTAGTCACCGAACTCACCCGAGGCGGCCCGGAGTTCGTGGGCGGCCTCCTCTCCCCGCGCGAGTGCGGTGTACAGCGACCAGAGGTCCTCGCCCAGCACCTTGAGGCTGTAGCCGTCGGCGGCGGCGTGGTGGACGACCAGGAGCAGATGGGTGAGGTGCGCGTCCTCCTGGTCGGGGACCAGGACGGCTCGTACGGGGTCCTCCGTGGTGAGGTCGAAGGGGCGGTTGCAGAGGGCCTGTTCGAGGTCGGCCAGGGCGCGGGGACCGGCCGGGACCTGCCGGATCTCGTACCAGGCGGGCCCGCAGCCGTGGGCGGTGGACACCTCGGCGGGCGCGGTGTACTGGCGCGGGCGGGCGCCGCCGTCCGCGGTCAACCGCATCCGCAGCAGGGGGTGGCGGAGGGCCAGGTGGGCGAACGCCCGGCCGAGCAGCGCGGGGTCGAGGGGGCCGCTGACGGTCTGGCGGACATAGCCGTAGGCGGTGACGCCCTCGTGCAGCGATGCGCTCGTGTGGAAGGCGAGTTGGAGAGGGGTGAGGGGCAGGAGGCCGTCGTCTCGGCGGCCGGCCCCGGTGGTGGGAGGCGCGGCGGGCAGGGCGGGCGGTGCCGCCGTGGGCGCCCCGGTGGCCAGATGGGCGGCCAGTTCGCCGATGGTGCGGTACTCGAAGAGCAGGGTGGCGGGCAGCGGCCGGCCCAGCTCCCGCTCCAGGCGCCGGGCGAGGTCCACGGCACTGAGGGAGTCGAGCCCGAGCCCGAGGAAGGGGGCGTCCTCCGCGATGTCCTCCGGGGAGCGGTGGAGGGCCTCGGTGAGCAGACGGCGGATGAGCGCGGTGATCTCGGGGGCGGTGCCGCGTGCGGAGGCAGGGGTGGGGGTGGGTGTGGGGGCGGAAACAGGGGTGGGTGCCGGGGCCGGTGCCGGTGCGGGGCTCTGTATGAGGTCCGGCGTCGGCGTCGGTTCCGTCGTGCCCGTCACCAGTACGTGGGGCGCGTCCAGGGTGAGGGACGTGCGGAGGGCGGTGAGGGCGGCGCGTACGGGTAGGGGGGCGAGGCCCCGGGCGCGGAGTCGGTCCTCGGCGCGGGGGCCGCTCGCCAGGCCCGTGTCGGAGACCGGTCCGAGGGCGATCGTCCGCCAGGGGCGCCCCGCGGCGTGCTCGGCGGTGGTGAAGGCGTCGAGGAACGCGTTGGCGGCGGCGTAGTCGCCGAGGGCGCCGGACAGGCCGGGCAGGACCGAGGAGACGGAGGAGAAGGCGACGCGGACGGCGGTGTCGTGGCCGTAACGGCGCAACGCTTCGGCGAGGAGGACCGTGCCGTGGACCTTGGCCGCGAGGGTCTCCTCGATCTCGTCGTCCGCCTTGCCGCGCAGGCTGCCGGGGCGGGCCGTACCGGCCGCGTGGAACACACCGTCCAGGGGCGGCAGCCCGGCGACGAGGTCGTCGATGGCGCCGGCGTCGCTCACGTCCGCCGCCTGGTAGCGGGCGCGGGCGCCGAGCGCGCGGAGTTCGGCGAGCAGGGCGCGGGGCGGAGTGGGGGTGCGGCCGGTGAGGACGAGGTCGGGGGCGCCGCGCTCCGCGAGGTCGCGGGCGAGCGCGGAACCGAGGCCGCCGGCACCGCCGGTGACGAGGTACGTGCCGTTCGGGGGGAGGACGTCGGTGGTCGTCCGGGGGGCGTGGGTCGAGGCGACGGGCGTACGGGTGAGGCGGCGGGACGCCCGCCAGGCGACGGTGCCGACGCCGCTGCCGGGAGTGTCGCCGGGGGTGCCGTCGGCTGCTTCGGCCGCGTACAACTCCCGTTCCAGCGACTGGAGTCGGATGGTGAGCGGGTCGCCGGAGGAGAGGTCGACGCCGCGGGAGGACAGCGCCGGGTGCTCGTCGGGGAGGGCCAGGACGAAGCCGTGGAGGAGCGCCCCGGCGGGCCGTGCGCGCTCGGGGGCCTCTCCGCCGCCGGTGGTGTACGCGTCCTCCGTGACGAGCAGCAGGCGGGCGGGGGCGGTGCCGAACAGGGCGAGTACGCCGCGGAGTGAGGCGATGGCGTCGGCGGTCGCGGTCGTGGTCGCGGTCGTGGCCGAGCCCGTGGTCGACTCGGTGGTGTCCTCGGCGAACCACACCAGGGTCTCCGGGGCGTCCGGCCCGCCCCGAGAGCTGTCGTCCGGCCCCAGCACCGTCACGCCGAGCTCGGTGAGGCGGTCGGCGAGGGCCCGGGCGAGGGCCGTGTCGGCGCCGGCCAGGCGTACGACGCGGGGGCCCGGCGCGGCGAGGAGAGGGGCGTCGCGCCACAGGAGGGGCCGGGGAACGGGGCCGCCGTCGAGGTCGCGGGCGGGAGGTGTGCCGTGGGGCGCCGGGGGCGCGTCGAGGCGCTCCGGCCAGTACCGGCGGCGCTGGAACGGGTACGTGGGGACGGGCACCCGGCGGTGCCCGGCGCGGACGCGGGCGGGGGCCGCCGGGGACAGCGGTGTCCCGCGCGTCCACAGGCGGCCGACCGTCTCCAGCAGGGAGTGCGCGCCGGAGGGCCCGGCGGTCCCACCGTCCGGGGCGACGCTCGGGGCGGGACTCAGGGCGGGACTCAGGGCGGGCAGGTACGCGACGCCGGGCGACGAGGCGAGGGTGCGGACGGGGCCCGAGAGGGTGTCGCCGGGGCCCAGTTCGACGAACGTGTCGTAGCCCTCGTCGAGGAGCCGGGCCACGGCCGCGCCGAAGCGCACGGGGCGGGCCGCGTGCGCGCGCCAGTACTCGGGGCTCAGGTCGGGCCCCCACTGCCCGCTGACCGTGCTCAGCATCGGTACGGCGGCCGGGAGCACGGCCAGTGCCTTCGCGGCGTTGCCGAGTGGGTCGAGCACGGGCTCCAGCAAGGGGGAGTGGAAGGCGTGCGAGACGCGCAGCCGGCGTGCGGCGACACCGCGCGCCGTCAGTGTGGCGATCGCGCGGTCGACGGCGTCGGAGGTGCCGGCGATCACCAGTTGGGTGGGCGAGTTGACGGCGGCCACGCACAACGCGCCCACGGACGCGGCGACCACGGGGGCGACCGTGTCCTCGTCGCCCCGGACGGCCGCCATGGCGCCCGGTGCGGCGAGTTCGCCGATCAGGCGTCCGCGTTCGGCGGCGAAGGCGAGCGCGTCCGGGAGGGAGAGGGCGCCGGCGAGGTGCGCGGCGGTGATCTCTCCGACGCTGTGCCCGACGACCGCGTCGGGGCGCACGCCCCACGCGCCGAGCTGCGCGGAGAGGGCCGCGCCGAACGCGACGAGGAGGGGCTGCGCCACCTCCGTACGCGCCAGTGCCTCCGGGGCGACGTGCTCGTCCAGGCACCACGCGGTCAGGGAACGGCCCAGGACGGGGCCGACGAGCGCGGACGCCTCGTCCAGGGTGTCCCGGAAGGCGGCGGCGGACCGGTACAACGCGCGTGCCGCGGCGGGACGTTGGGCACCCTGACCGGGGAGGACGAAGACGGTACGGGACCGGGCGCGGGTGGGTTCCGCGTCCCCGGCGTGGGCGGCTGCCTCCAGCCGCCGGAGGAGGTCGCCGTCGGCCACGACCGCGAGACGGTACGGGGCGTCGTCGCGCGCGGTGCCGACGGCGGCGCACACGTCCGCCTCGGCAAGGTCGGGACGCGCCCGGACGTGGGCGGCGAGCTCCGCGACGGCCGCCCGCAGGGCGCCCGGGGTCCGCGCGGACAGGGTGAGCAGACACGGCCCGGAGGCGTCGGGCGCGGCCCCGGCGAGTCGGGCACGACCGGGCCGGCCGGCCTCTCCGCACGTACGGCAACCGGCTGCCCCGCACCCACAGGGGTCGGCGCCCCCGTCCTCGCGGTGGTCGGACCCGCGGTCACGGTGCCCCGTGGCGTCCGGCGCCTCCTCCAGGATCGCGTGGGCGTTCGTGCCGCCGAAGCCGAACGCGTTGACCCCCGCGGTGAGGGGGCTGCCGTCCGGGGTGGTCCAGGGTTCCTGCTCCGTCACGAGGCGGAAGCCGGGAGCCGTGTCGGCGAGGAACGGGGCGGGCCGGGCGGCGTGCGGCACGGGCGGGAGCCGACGGTGGGTGAGCGCGAGGACGACCTTGACGAGGGCGGGCATGCCGGCCGCGTTGAGAAGGTGCCCGAGGTTCGCCTTGACCGAGCCCAGCCGTCGCGGAAGCCCGTCGGGGCGCGGCGGGAACGCCTGGCCGAGGGACCGTGCCTCCACCGGGTCCCCGATCGGCGTACCCGTGCCGTGCGCCTCGACGTACGACACGGCGGCCGGATCGACCCCGCACTCCGCGTACGCCCGCGCGATGACCTCGCGTTGCCCGCGCGGCGTCGGCGCGAGCAGTCCGAGCGAGCGGCCGTCGTTGTTCACCGCCGTCCCGCGTACGAGGGCGAGGACCGGGTCGTCGGCGGCGCGGGCCTCGTCCGGGCGGGCGAGTACGAGCACCGCGCCGCCCTCCCCGGGTACGAACCCGTCGGCGTCGGCGTCGAACGCCCGGCACCGCCCGGTCGGCGACAGCGCGCCCGTCGCTTCGAGCAGCCGGTGCCCGGTGCCCGTCAGGCCCAGGTTGACCCCGCCGACCACGGCGAGGTCGCACTCCCCGGCGGCGAGGCTCCGCCGGGCCAGGTGCAGCGCGACCAGGGCGGACGAGCACGCGGTGTCGACGGCGAGCGCCGGGCCGGTCAGGTCCAGCACCTGGGAGACCCGGGCGGCGATCAGGTTGGGCAGGTTGCCGGTGAGGGCGGACGGGTGGCGGGCGAGGTCACCGTCGGCGGCCTCGGCCAGGACCTCGCGGTAGCCGCTGTCGCCGGTGGCCGCGAACACGCCGACCCTGCGGCCGGCCCGGCGGGGGCCCGTGTACCCGGCACGCTCCAGCGCCTCGTGGGCCAGTTCGAGGAAGATCCGCGCCTGGGGGTCGGTCGCCCGCGCCTCCGCGTCGTCCATCCCGAAGAAGTCGGCGTCGAACGCCGCCGGTTCGGGCAGGAAGGAGCCGAAGCGGGTGCTCGGCAGGGGCCCGTTCCCCCATCGGTCCTCGGGTACCGCGCCGATGGTGTCGCCCCCGGCCGCCAGCAACTCCCAGAACTCCTCGGGCGACCCGACCCCGGGGAACCGGCACGCCACCGAGAGCACGGCCACGGCCCCGGAGTAGACCGCGTCGCCACGGCTGCGGCCCGGACGACCCCGGGGAACGGCGGCAGCCGAAGCGGCGGCCGCCTCCGCCGCGCGCCCCGCCTCCGCCACGCGCCCTGCCTCCGCCGCGGGCCCCGCCTCCGCCGCGGGCCCCGCCTCCGCCGCGGGCCGTGCCTCCGTCACCGCGGGCCGTGCCTCCGCCCCGCGCCCCGCCTCCGTCGCCGCGGGCCCCGCCTCCGCCACCGCCTCGACGAGATACCCCGCCAGCCCCGCCACCGTGTCGTGGTCCCGCAGGGTCTTCGGCTCCACGGTGACCGTGAACGTGTCCTCCAACTCCGCCAGCACGGCCATCGCCTTCAGTGAGGAGCCGCCGAGGTCGAAGAACCGGTCGTGGAGCCCGATCTCGCCCTCGGGCCGCTCCAGCACCCCCGCCCAGGCCCGCCGTACGGCCTCCCGTACGTCCCGCACCGAACGAGGCGCCCCGGCCGCCGAGTCCGCACCCCTCCCGGCCTCACCTCCGCCGCCGTGCTCCCCGAGCGCCCCGGCCCTCCCCGTCGCCGCGTCGCCCCAGCGTTCCTCGACCGCCGCGAACCCCCCGGCCTCGAACCGCTCCCGCAGCGCGCCCCTGCGCAGCTTGCCGCTGGTGGTGCGGGGGAACGCCGCCGGGGGCAGCGGCAGGACCCGTACGTCGTCGTGGCCGAGGACCTCCCGCAGGCGTCCGGCGGCGGCCCGCAGCACGGGGGCGGCGGTCGTGGCGGGAGGTCTCGCCCACCGCACGAACGCGACGACCCGCTCGCCCCCGCCGTCCGGGTCGGTGGACCCGACGACCGCGGCGGTCGTACCGGACGGCAGCCCCGGCGTCGCCGCGACCGCCTCCTCCAGGTCCGACGCGTGGAACGTACGGCCGTTGACGAACACGACGTCCTTGTGGCGCCCGGTGACCACCAGCCGCCCGCCCCGCAGGAACCCGAGGTCCCCGGTCCGCAGCCACCCGTCGTCCCCGAACGCCTCCGCGCTCGCCCCCGGCGCCCGGTGGTACCCCCGCCCCACCTGCGGCCCCCGCACCTCCACCTGCCCCACCCGTGACTCACCGAGCACACCACGGGCGGCACGCGCACCCGCCGGGTTCCCCGCGCCGCCGTCGTCGTCCAAGCCGTCCCCCACCGGCCCGGTGATCCTGACCTCGCACCCCTGCACCGGCAGTCCGAGGTCCATCAGCTCCACCGCGTCCGGACCCGGCGCGGTCTCCACCGCCCGGCCCCGGCTGAGCGCGGCCCGGTCGAGTACCACCGGCTCGGCGCGCTCGCCCAGCGGCGGCACGGTCACCGCGAGCGTCGCCTCGGCGAGGCCGTAGACGGGGAGCGGGGCGCACGGGTCGAGCCCGGCGGGGGCCGTGTGGGCCTGGAAGGCGCGCCAGACGCGCGGGGCGATCGGCTCGGCGCCCACGAGCAGCAGCCGTACAGCGCTCAGGTCGAGCCCGGCGAGCGTCGCGGCCGGGATCCGCCGTACGGCCAGGTCGAGGGCGAAGTTGGCGGCCGACAGCAGGGTCGCGCGGTGCCGGGCCGCGGCCTCCAGCCACAGGGCGGGGCGCTTGGCGAAGGACAGCGGTTCGACGCGTATCTGCCGCACGCGCGCGGCCATCGGCACGAGGTGTGTGCCGATGAGGCCCATGTCGTGGAAGTACGGCATCCACGTCGCGATGACGTCGTCGCCGGTGATGGCCATCGCCGTACGGATCTGGCGGAGGTTCGCGAGGACACCGGCGTGGGTCAGTTCGACGCCCCTGGGGGAGCCGGTGCTGCCGGAGGAGAACTGGAGGAACGCGACGTCGCCGGGAGCGGGCCGGTGCGGTCGCCGGGGCGCGCGGCCCTCGCGGAGCGCGTCGAGCGGCAACGCCGCCACGGCCGTGTCCAGTTCGCCGAGCAGGGCGGCCGTGGAGGCGTCGACGACGACCGGCGGGCGGCCGAGGAGTTCCCACACCGGTCCGACGCGGCGGGGTTCGGGCGCGAGCGGCACGGGGACGGCCCCGGCCGCCAGCGCGCCCCAGAACATCGGCTGGAAGTCCTCACCCCGGTCGGCGACCAGCGGCAGCGGGGTGCCCGCGGTGACGCCGGCCTCGATCAGGCCGCCCGCCACCCGCAGCGCCTCGTCGCGGAGTCCGGCGAAGGTGACGGTGTGCTCGCCGCCGTCGGCCCGCACATGAACGACGGTCCGCCCGGGAACCTCGCGCGCCGCGCCGAGCAGCACATCCAGCAGCGTCTCGGCCGGCGCCCCGCCGTTCACACCTTCGTTCGATCTCTCCACCGTGCGGACCCTACAAGTCGGGCACCGCGGAACAGCACCGGCGCTCTCACCAGCTGTGGGCGACGTCGACGACCAGCCGGTCGTGCAGCTGGCTCACCCGGAACGGGAGCCGGGCGCGGACACCGAGACCTATCTGGGTCTCGCCCTCGAAGCTGCCCGCGAAGCGGGTGTCGCGGAAGGTGCGGTAGCCGGTGATGTCGACGCCGGGCAGCGGCTTCGCCGCCTTCCCCGGGTAGGCGACCGCGCCGGTCTGCGGGTCGTAGCTGGGCGCGGCGATCCTGACCTCCAGGACGGCGCCGCCGCCGACCGGGATGACGTCGCCCGAGCCGACCTGGTGCAACTGGTCGACGTACTGGACGTAGTAGCCGATGTGGTCGCCGCCGCCGGGGACGTCGAAGACCATGCGGTCGTAGCAGTCGTGGCGGCCGGTCCTGATGTCGGCCAGCGGGACGATGCCGCTGTCCGGGACGCCCTTGAGGCCGCTGCCCCAGCCCGTCGGGCACGCCGCCGCCCGCGCGGCGCCCGCCGGAGCGGCACTCGCGCCGCCCCCCGCCGCCACCGCCGCCGTGCCGGCGAGCACGAGTACGGCCACCGCCGCTCCGATACGTCGCATGTTGTCCCCCTGGATAGCGTGAGCTGCCATGGGGTGAGACGGCCCGGTATGCCGGATGGTTGTGTTCCGCTCGCGTCGAGCGGCCACGCGGGGTCCGTACCCCACGTAACCGGCTACGTAATCCACCACGTAAGCGACCGTCCGGGGCCCGTACGCGGGCCGGGCGCGGATAGCCTCCCCGCATGTCTCTCACCGTCGACGCATTGGCCGGGTACGTGGAGCGGGGTCTCGACGCCGATCTGGCGCGCTGGTTCCCCGACGAGCCGTGGGCCGCCGTGCCCCCGGCGTCGACCCGCCCGGTCGCACCGTTCCTCGCCCGCCTTCCGCACGACGCGGCGACGGCGCTGGCCGCCTTCGACCGCCGGGTGCGGGCGGGAACCATGCCGCGCTTCCTCGACATCCACGACTGGTCGTACGCCTTCGACTTCGCGGCCAACGACTGCCGGATCCTCGACTCGGACCACGAGACGGAGCTGTCCGACGACGACGTGTGGTCCGTCGGCGCCGACGGGGGCGGCAACTACTACGTGGTGCTCACCAACGGCCGGGTCGCCGTGTGGTTCCACGAGGAGGAGGTCGTCGAGGCGGAAACCCAGTTCGACAACCTCGACGTCTTCGTGTGGTCGCTGGTCCGCTACCACGCCGTTCGCGCCGGCGCCCTCCGACTGTCTGACGTCGAGGCCGACTTCCGCGCCCTCGGCCAGCCCGGCGTCCTGGAACCGGGGACCGGCCTCCTCGCCTCCCTGTCCTGACCCCTCCCCCGTCCCGCCCCCACTCCGCCCCCACTCCGCCCCCGCCCCGGCTCGCGCCGCCCGGGTCAGCGGGTCGCCGGGGCGGGGGACGGCACCTTGCGCAGCAGGGAGGCGGAGGTGCCGCGACCGGTGGTGCCGCCGGAGGGCCGGCCGCCGACGTACTGGGTGTGCAGGCTGTCGTCGATCCGGCAGAGGATCCCGGTGGTGCGGCCGGGCGGCGCGCCCGGGTCGAGCTTGGCGGTGAACGACGCCAGCCGGTCGTAGAGGGTCCGGCAGCGGGCCCCGGTGGCGGACAGCTCCGCCGTCGTGGCCGTGTGCAGGGCGTCGAGGACGAGGACGAGGTTCTGCCCGGACAGCAGCACGTCCTGCATGCCTCCCTCGGCCTTGGTGACACGGCCCGGCGGCAGGTTCGGGTCCGCGGTGAACCGGCCCGCCCCGCTCACCCCGGGACCGATCCGGTCGTAGGGGTCACGGGTGCTCTGGGTCCAGTTCGGCTCCCAGACGCCGAAGGCGGCGCGCGCCATGAAGGTCCAGGTGTCCTCGTGGCAGCGCAGGGTGATGTACGAGACGCCGGCGGCCCGGCGGAGCGTGCGGTTGTGCTCGTCGAGCGCGACCCGGTTCTCCGCGAGCGCCGCCAGGAGCACGGCCCGGTCCTCCTCACGCCATCGCCGCTCCTGCTCCTCACGCCGAACTCTCAGCTCTCGACCGAGCTGCTGGTTCCTCGTGTACTGCTCGACGAACGTCTTGACCAACGACTTGAACATGGGGCGCCTGCTGGGGTCGGCCGGACAACCTGGGTCTTGCAGCGGCCCAACGACCCGTGCCGGATCTTGGTCACGCCACCCGCGCGACGACGATCGCGCCCGGCGGGCACACTTTCTGTCGGCGCGTCAATTGTTGTGCACGACAAGTCAGTTGACCTTCACGAGCTGGTGCGGACGATCCGTCGGTGAGTTCCTGTGCCGCACTGCCTTGATCGACCGGTGAACGTTAAGGTCGGATTCATGAACGCACGGCTGGCCCTGCTCGGCACGGTGGATCCCGGTGTCGCGGAGAGCGAGGTCTTCCGCCTCGCGCTCCAGCACACGGTCGGAGAACTCGGCGCTCTCGGCGGCATGATCCACCTCCGCGGGCCGATGTCGGCGCTCCGTCTGGTGTCGGCGACCGGCCTCCCGGCCGCCCTCACCCGCCCCTGGGAGATCATCGACCAGGAGGGCCCCCTGCCCCCGGCCCGCGCCCTGCACGGCGACCACGGTTCCTGGGCGCCCATCGCCTCCGTCGACCCGACCTGGCCCGGCACCGGTCTCGCCGCCCTCCCCATGGCCTGCGGCGACCGGGCGATCGGCGCGCTCTCCGTCCTCACCGGCGACCGCGGCGAACCCGACGACGACCACTGGGGGTTCCTGCGGGACGTCGTCGCCTGGACCGAGGAGCGGATGGGGCAGGCCCCACCCCCGTCGGGCCCCACCCCCGCCGAGTCCGGGGGCGAGCGGTTACGGCATGCCCTGAAGGAGGTCAGCGTCGGCTCCTGGGACTGGGACATCCGCACCGGCGACCTGGCCTGGGACGAGGCCGCCCTGGAGCTGTACGGCACCCGGCCCGGCGACTTCACCGGCAGGATCGACAACTGGATGCGGATCGTCCACCCCGACGACCTCGCCCCCACCCTCGCCGCGGCCCACCGCGCCATCCGCGACCGCACCGTGTACGAGGCGGAGTACCGCGTACGGCGCCTGGACGGCAGCTACGGCTGGACCCGGGCCCGCGGCCGCGCCACCTACGACGAGCACGGCGCACCCCGGCGGATGGTCGGCGTCGGCTGGGAGAGCACCGAGTCCGGCTCCACCCGCGACGCGCTCAGCCGGGCCGTGCGTCACATGAGCGACGCCTTCCTCGCGGTCGACACGGCATGGCGGATCACCTTCGCCAACCTGGAGACCGAACGCATGCTGGGCCTGTCCGAGGACGAGATCGTCGGACGGGTGCTGTGGGAACTGGCCGTCGAGTGCGACGGCGTGCCCGGCCTGGAACGGCTGTGCCGCAAGGCGGCGGCCGACCAGAGGCCCACCGGGTTCGACGTGCACAGCGCCGGCAAGGACCGCTGGTTCCACCTCCGGGTCGTGCCGGGGCCCGACGGCCACACCCTGTACTTCACCGACACCACCGAGAACCGCCGGCTGGAGGAGGAGCGTCGCGCCGCCGACCGGTCGGCCACCCAACGGGCCTCCCGCATAGCCGAGTTGACGGCCGCGCTGGCCAAGGCGACCACCACGCGGGATGTGATCGAGGCGGTCGCCCGGCGGGTGCTGCCGCCGTTCGCCGCCACCGGGTTCCTCGTCCAGGACGTCGAGGGCGACCGGCTCCACAACGTCGGGTACGTCGGCTACTCCGCCGAGTTCATCGAGCTGATCGACCACCGCCGCAAGACACGGCACGGCCCCGCCTGGGACGCCATCACCACCGGCAGACCCGTCTTCCTCTCCTCGGCCGAGGAGTACACGGCGTACGCGCCGGGCAACGCGGACCTGCCCCGCCGCTCGGGCAAGCAGTCCTGGGCGTTCCTGCCGCTGACCGCCTCCGACCACACCTTCGGGGTGTGCGTCGTCTCCTTCGACCGGCCGCGCCGCCTCACCGAGGAGGAGCGCACCCTCCTCACCGCGATCAGCGCGCTCCTCGCCCAGTCCCTGGAGCGGGCCCGCCTCTTCGACGTCGAGCACACCCGGTCCCGCGAACTCCAGCGCGGCCTCCTCCCGCAGGCCCTGCCCGACCTGCCCGCCTGCGCGTCCGCCGCCCGCTATCTGCCCGCCGGACGGGGCATGGACGTCGGCGGCGACTGGTACGACGTCATCCCGCTCTCCAGCGGCCAGGTCGCCCTCGTCGTCGGCGACGTCATGGGCCACGGACTGCCCGAGGCCGCCACCATGGGCCGGCTGCGCACCGCCGTCCACACCCTCGCCGACCTCGAACTGCCGCCCGACGAGATCATGACCCACCTCAACGACCTCGTCGCCGGCATGGGCGAGGAGTCGTACGTGACCTGCCTGTACGCGCTGTACGACTCCACGACCGGGATCTGTTCCCTCGCCCGCGCCGGGCACCCGCCGCCGGCGCTGGTCCTGCCCGACGGCAGTGTGCGCTTCCCGGACCTGGCCGCCGACCCGCCGCTGGGCGCGGCCGAGCCGCCCTTCGAGACGGTCGAACTGCACGTGCCCGACGGGAGCATGCTCGTCCTCTACACCGACGGCCTCGTGGAGTCCTCGAAACGCGAGATGGACGAGGGCATGGCCGAACTCGCCCGGCTGCTGCGCAACGCCCACGACGACGGCACCGCCGACAACCTGGAACTCCTCTGCGACACCCTCATCCACGGGCTGCTCCCGGCCCACCAGCAGGCGGCCGACGACGCCGCGTTCCTCGTCGCCCGGCTGCACGCCCTCACCGAGGACAAGGTGGCGTGCTGGCAGCTCCTCGACGACCCGAGGGCCGCCGGGCAGGCCCGCCGCCATGTCCGGGAACAGCTCGCCGCCTGGGGTCTGGACGACCTCGCCCCCACCACCGAGCTGCTCGCCAGCGAACTCGTCGGCAACGTCGTACGCCACGCCAAGGGGCCCGTGCGGCTGCGGCTCCTGCACGGCTCCGAGCTGACCTGCGAGGTCTTCGACGGCAGCCTCACGATGCCCCGCATACGCCGGGCCACCGACACCGACGAGGGCGGCCGGGGCCTCCAGCTCATCACCGCCCTCTCCCAGCGTTGGGGCACCCGCTACACCCCCGACGGCAAGTGCATCTGGACTGAGCAGCCCCTGACCGTCCCCGACCCCCGCGGACAGCCGCCGGGCCCCCTGGACCTGCTGTGCCCCGTCCCCGACGACTTCGACGGCGATCTGGACGCGCTCACCTTCGGCGACCCGGCCGACGACCCGGACACGGACCGATAGGGCACCGAGCCCCACGCACGACCGAGGCGCCGGCCAGGGGCCGACGCCTCGGGAGGTGCCGTGGTGCGGGTGCGGGTGCGGTGCGGCCGACCGCTCGGGACCGGTCAGGCCACGGAGCCGATGTTCTCCACGCGCTCGTTCACACCGTTGCGGAGCTCACCCAGTGTCGTACCGGGCGGGGCGACCTTCGGCGTCGACGACGGCGGCTGCGTCTCGTCCGCGCAGGTCGTGCCGTGGGCGGGAACCGTCAGGTCCACCAGGTACTTGACGACCGCGTCCGTCGCGCAGGCGCTGCGCCCGAACGCCGTGTGGCCCTCCGCCCGGAACGTCAGCAGCGAGGCGTTGTCGAGGCGCCGGGACAGCGCCACCGCGTCCTGGTACGGGGTGTCGGGGTCACCGGTGGTGCCCATGACCAGGATCGGCGCCGAGCCCTGCGCCCGGTAGGAGCCGTCGTAGCGGCTGACCCGCTCGGCCGGCCACTGCGCGCACGCGGTGGCGTGCTGGTGGTCGTAGGTCGGCGGACCGAACGCCATCGCCGGGCCGAGCAGCGGCGCCGCCGCGGCGAAGGACTCCACCTTGTGCTTCAGCAGCCGCTGGTCGCGCGGGTAGTCCCGGTCGGTGCACTCCACGGCCACGTTCGGGCCGAGGAAGTCGAAGCTCGCCGGGGACGGCGGACGCAGCAGGAACGAGGTGTTGTCCCGCAGCTGCGCCTTCTTGAGGGCCGCGCCGAGCGACGGCCAGATGACCTTGCCCTCGTTGATGTTGAACATCAGCCGGTAGACCAGCGTGTAGCCGTTCGCCCTGCCGCCGCTGGCGGTGGTGACCGGGTTGGCGTCCAGGTCCTTCTTCAGCTGCTCGAACGCCCCGCGCGGGTCACCGTCGCCGAACCCGCAGATGGGCTGGTCGGCGGCGCACCAGTCGAGGAACCGGCTCATCGCGCCGTCCAGCGCCAGGTACTGCGGCCGGTCATAGGCGTAGGGGCGGTTGGCGTAGTGCACCGGGTCGTACGCCCCGTCGAGGGTCAGCGCCCGCACCCGCTCGGGGAACAGGGCCGCGTACACGGTCCCGATGTACGAGCCGAACGACCGCCCGTAGTAGGTGAGCTGCTCCTCGCCGAGGGCCTGGCGCAGCAGGTCGATGTCACGGGCGACGTACTCGGTGCCGACGTACGGCAGCAGCCCGCCCGCGTTGTCGAGGCACGCCTGGTTGAACTCGGCGGCCTCGGTCAGCGCCGGCCCGAACGCGTCCGGCCCGGGCACGCCCTTGGCGTCGGTGACGGCCTTCGAGTAGCGGGTGTCGTCGAAGCAGGTGAGCGCCGAGCTGCGGCCGACTCCGCGGACGTCGTAGCCGAACACGTCGAACGACTCGCGCAGCGCGGCCGGCAGCCCGTTGTAGTTGTTGCGGACGAAGTCCACCCCGGAGTTGCCGGGACCACCCGGCTGCATGAACAGCGTGCCCTTGCGCTTCGCCGGGTCCGCGGCCTTCTTGCGCACCACCGCGAGGGTGATCTTCTGGCCGGTCGGGTCCCGGTAGTCGAGCGGCACGTCCGCGTTCGCGCATTCGTAGCCGCCCTGGCAGTCCGTCCACGCCAGGGACGGCACGGGCGGGGCCGGCAGGGTGTCCGGTGCCTTCGGCGAGGCCATCGCCTGGGTCGCCGTCCCCGTGCCGGCGACGAGGAGCGCCGTCAGCGCGGCCCCCGCCATTCTCAGACGACCGAAACGTCTCGGTGCGCCATGGGATGTCGTCATGTGTCCTTCCCCCTGTGCTGGTCTTGCCCTCAAGTGCCCACTGGTCAAGGTGAGTCGGGGCAATGTCTAGCTGATGAGAGGGCAGAAAGGCGAGGGAGGTGCCACTGTGGCCGAGATTCCACTCGATCTCCCCGCTACCCGGCGGTAGTTACCGCGATCGGAACCGGTGACCGGGGCACACCGTCCGCACGGGACACACCGGCGCCCGTCGACCCCCAGGGGCCGGCGGGCGCCCGTGTGTTCCCGTCCGTGCGTCCGGCTCACCCCTCGGGCCGGGTGTCCCCGGCGGCCGCCCCGGCCGTGTCGACGTCGGCGTGCACCAGGTCGTGGTCCGAGACCGGCGTGCGGTGCACCCCCTGCTCCAGCGGGGCGACGCCGCGCAGGAACACATAGTCGAACTTGAGCCGCCAGTCGGTGGTCACCTCGCAGTCCCCGGTGGCCGGGGGACGGCACCCGGGGTCCGCGTCCGTGGCCAGCGCCCACAGGGGGGCGAGTTCGGGGGCGTCCGGCACGGCGTTGAGGTCGCCGATGACGATCGCGCGGTCGTACCGGGCGACGGCCTCGGCCAGCACCTCGACCTGGCCCTCCCGGACCGCCTCCTGACTCCGCTGGGCGAGATGGGTGTTGAACACCCGGACCGGCCTGCCGTCCACGGCGGTGGTGACCGCCAGGTACCCGCGCTCCTCGGAGCCGCCCTCGGGGTAGAGCCTCTTGACGGGGTCGGTCATGGGCGCCGCGGAGAGGATGGCCTGCCCGAAGCCGCCGGGCTCCCAGGGCACCCCGCCGCAGCGGTTCCAGTTGCGCAGCACCGGCCCGTACTCGACGTGGTAGACCAGCCCGTGCAGGTGCTCCAGGTAGTCCCGGATCCGCTCGACGTCCCGTACGCACGCCTCCTGCACGCCGATGACCTGCGGCGCGTAGCGGGCGATCTCCGCCGCCCGGTCGACGTCGCTCGTGTCGCACGGGTTGCAGATGTTCCACGTCATGACCCGGTCGGGGACGACGTCCCGGACGGCCTTCACGGGGGCCGAGGCGCCGAACAGGCCCCCGCCCGGCGCGCTGGGGCCGACGAGCACGACGCAGGCCACGCCCAGACCACCCGCGAGCAAACGCGTGCCTCTACCGAGCACCATGGCCTCCTCACCGCGGAACCCCACGCATCAGACGTCCACGTCCGAGGTTAGGCGATCACTTTTCGGTACCGGGGCGGCCCGGCGCCCCGCCCGGCCGGGTGCCCAGCAGTACCAGCACGCTCCCGGTGAACATCAGGATGCCGAGGGGGACGTGCAGCGCCGGCAGGTGGGCGATGCCGAGGACCACCTGGAGGGAGGCGAGCAGCAGGAACCCCGAGGCGTACAGGACGGGCCGGGGGGAGGCGCCGCCCGGCCGCCACGCGAGGACCGCTGCCAGCACGTAGAGCATGGAGGCCCCGTACATCACGCGGGCCCCCACGTCGTGCAGCAGCTCGCCGTGGGCCGAGGTCAGCAGCAGCCCGGCGGTGGACGCCTGGAAGAAGAGCGTCAGCGTCTGGAGTGCGACCGCGATCCGCACGAACGCCGCCCCGCGGTACGCCGGTGCCGTCTGAACAGCCATGTCTCGTTCCCCTCTTTCCGCCTCACGACGGAGCGTCGATGGTGTTCCACCGACCCGACGGAGCAGGGCCGGGAAATGTGACACGGAGGGGTCCGGGCGGCTCGTAGCAGGTCTGGAACCGCCGTCCTAGCGGGGCGTCAGGACGCAGAACTCGTTGTCGTCGGGGTCGAGCATCGTGATGCGGCCGTCCCCGTGGGGGGCCGGGTCGAGGAGCTTCGCGCCGAGGGAGAGGAGGTGGTCGACCTCCGCCCGCTGGTCGCCGCCCGGGGGCGGGGCGAGGTCGAAGTGGAGGCGGTTCCTGCCGTGTTTGGGGGCGACCGGCGGGCCGCCCCAGGTGATCTTGGGGCCGCCGTGCGGTGACTGGATCGCGGTCTCCTCGTCCTGGTCCCAGACCAGCGGCCACTGGAGCGCCGCGCTCCAGAAGTACCCGACCGCCTGCGAACCGTCGCAGGCCAGCGCGCCGAGGAAGCCGCAGCCGGCGAGGAAGGCGTTGCCGGGCGGGATGACGCAGAATTCGTTGCCGTCGGGGTCGGCGAGCACCACGTGCCCCTCCTCGGGGCGCTGACCGATGTCGATGTGCCGCCCGCCGAGCCGGAGCGCCCGGTCCACCGTCTCCCGCATGTTCTCCGGTGAGGTGCTCGTCAGATCGAAGTGGATCCGGTTCGCGACGGTCTTGGGCTCGTCGCCGGGGAGGAAGCCGAGGCGGAACCCGTGTCCGTCGGCGGGCAGGACCGCGACACCGTCCCGCGGGTCGTCGGAGAGCCGCCGTCCGAGGACCCCGGCCCAGAACGCGGCGAGGTCCCGTGGGTGGCTCGCGTCGAAGCAGAGCGCGTACAGCTGACAGGTCATACCCCGTGATCTCCGATCCACCGGCCGATCGTCGTCAGGGCACCTTGCCGGCCCCCGGGGCGGAGCCTAGAGCTGACCGGTCGTCACCCGCAGCCCGATATTCGGCGCTCGGCAGCCCCCGAGCGGCCTCGCCGGGCGCCCGCGGCGGATAGAACTGGGCGTACCAGCGGCGTATCGCCCTGATGCCCTTCTCGTGCGGGAGCAGCACCGGACGCGGCTGGTGGATCTTGTGGTCCCAGATGCGGACCTCCTCGCGGACCTCGCCCAGCGCCTCCCTGCGGAAGACGAGCTTGAGGAGGGGGGAGAGCAGGGCGGAGAGCAGGGGGGAACGGGCCGGGCCGCGCAGGTGGTACAGCATCCGCAGCTCGCTCGTACGGTCGTCGACGGGCGTGGTGAGCGCGACGGCGGTGACCGACAGCACGGGGCCGTGGGTGCGGACCACCATCACGCCCGGCCCGTACATGAACGCGTCGAAGGTGTTGTCGATGTCCCGGCCGAGCACCCGCCGGCTGAACGACCCCCGTGCCTCGGCGAACGGGCCGTCCGCCCGCCACTGCTGCACGGGCGGCTCGCTCTGCCCGTGGATGAAGTGGAAGTGGGACTCGTCGACGATGTTCTCGCGCATCTCCTGGATGTGGATCCGCGCCCGGCAGGTGTCGTCGATGGGCCGGGTGAACTCCCGCGACACGGCCTCCGGGATCCTGGGCACCTCCCACGCGGGCTCGCCCGGCCCGACGTACACGAGGACGAGGCCGCTGTGCTCGCGCACCGGGAAGCCGCCGAGGGAGACCTTCGGGGTGCGCGTCGCGAACGGCGCCTCCACGCACCGCCCGTCCGCGCCGAACCGCCAGCCGTGGAAGGGGCACTCCACCGTGCCGCCCACGACCTTCCCGCCGACGCCGAGGTGCGCGCCGTAGTGCGGGCAGTAGGCGTCCCGTACGGCGGCCCGCCCGTCCGGCCCGCGGAACGCGATCAGCGCCCGCCCGAAGTAGTGCAGGCTGACGACCTTCCCCGGCGGCAGCTCCCGGCTGCGCAGCACCGCGTACCAGCCGTACGGGACGGCCGGCATCGGGTACTCGTCGGCTCGCGGATCGCGCGGCAGCTCCGTGTACTTGTCATGGCGCCGACAAAGTCGCATGGGGAAAGGGTAGCCGGACACCGCTTACTACGGGTCGACCCGCGTGTACGAGAACGGAGTTGGCGTAAAGATGTCGGCGCGGCGACGGAGGGGAGAGGCGATGAAGCGGGGTCAGACCCGTTCCAGCGGGCGGTGCGGGCCGCTCGGCAGCTCCACCCCGATGGGGTCACCCGGGCGAACCACGCCGCCCTGCCGTACGACGCTCATGATGCCGGCCTTGAGCACGAGCCCGCCGGACTCGTCCCGGCCGACGACCTGCTTCAGCAGGCCCTTGCGGAAGGCGTCGATCTGGAGGCACGGGTTGCGCAGCCCGGTCACCTCCAGCACCGCCTCGTCGCCCACCTTCAGCAGAGTGCCGACCGGCAGGCCGAGCAGGTCGATCCCGCGCGTGGTGATGTTCTCGCCGAGCTCACCGGGCGCCACGTCGAAGCCTTCCGCCGCGACCTCGGCGAACAGCTCCTCGTGGATGAGGTGCACCTGACGGAGGTTCGGCTGGGTGGGGTCCTGCGCGACCCGCGAGCGGTGCTTGACCGTCACCCCCGCGTGGACGTCCCCCTCCACCCCGAGCCCGGCGAGCAGCGTGACGCCGTCCCGGTTCGGCTTGGTGAACGAGTACTCGGCGTTGCTGCTGACCGCCGTCACCGTCGCGCTCATCGTCGGCCTTCCCCCTGTGTCCCCGGACCTGTCCCCTGCGGATCGCGCCCCGCGCCCGCCGGCCTCGTGGATCATGCCCCGAGGCTCACGACCCCAACCCGCGGGTGGCGGGGCCGGCGGACGGAGTTCGGCGGGCGGACGCGGTGCCCCCGGGCATCCCGTACGCCGCCACCATGATCTTCTGCGCGACCTTGTTCATGTCCTGGCCCTTCGCGTCGGTGGAGTTGACGCTGTGGACGAGGGTGCGGGCGCCGTCGCGGGTGGAGGCGACGGCCGCGTTGTAGCCCCAGCGGCCGCCCGTCTTGCCCCACACCTCCCGGCCGCCGAGCACCTTCATGGACAGGCCGACGGAGTAGGCGGCGTCCTCACCGGTCTTGAGGTGCGTCACCTTCGGCAGGGTGAACATCTCGTCCAGGAGCGGGCCCTCGGGTACGACCCGGCCCCGGAACAGCGCCTTGGTGAACCGCTCCAGATCCGCCGTGGTCGAGATGAGGTCACCGGCCGCCCAGCCGTCCGTGGTCCCCCACACGGACACGTCCCGCAGCCCGGTCGTCCCGTCGTCCAGACGCATGGTCTGGTAGCCGTGGTTGTGGCGGCCGGCGATCCGGGGGTCCGTCCCGGGGAAAGACGTGTCCCGCAGCCCGAGCGGCTTCAGCACGCGCACGCCGACCTGGTGCTCGTACGTGTCGCCCGTGACCCGCTCGATCAGCAGACCGGCGATCGTGTAGCCGATGTTGAGGTAGTGCTGGTGCTCACCCGGCTCGAACTCCCTCCGCTTCGCCGTCGCCGACCGGACCAGGTCCCGCGGGTCGTGGATCCGGAAGCGGTCTGCGTACCACTCCTCCACCGTCGTGCCGGGGATGTCGGGGGCCGGGATGCCGTGCGTGTGGTTCAGCAACTGCCGTACCGTCACGCCCCCGTACGACGCCGGGATCAGCTCCGGCAGATACGAGCGGGCACCGGCGTCCAGGTCGATCCGGCCCTCTCCGGCCAGTTGGAGGACGACCGCCGCCGTGAACACCTTGGTCACGGAACCGGCGCGGAACCGGGCGCCCGGATCCGCCGGCCGGCCACTGACCAGGTCGTGCACCCCGGAACTGCCCCGCCAAACCCCTTCGCGCCCGCCGACCCGCACGAGCGCGGCCGTCGCGTCGGCGGAGGGAAGCCCGGCGAGGGCGGTGGAGAGGCGGCGGGCGAGGGCGGGGTCGGACGAGGCCCCGGTGAGTGCGGGCGCGGGGGTGGAGGCGGGAGCGGTCGTGGGGGCGAGAACGGGCGCGGGCCGCGCCGGGCCCGTGGTGGAGGCGAGGGCGGGCAGGGCCGACGGGCCCGCCGTGACGCCGAGGACGAGTGCCGTGGCCAGGACGGCGCGGAGGGCGGTCCTGCGCGGGTTCCTCATGGTCAACTCCGTGGGTGTGAGCCGTGGTTGTGAGCCGTGGTTCAAGACGGCTCCATCCTGCTGACCAGCGGCTTACCGGGGATCGCCCGCACAGGCGGTCTTCGCGGGGCGGGTTCCTCGCCGACGCGGGGGAGGAACCCCGCCCTACGGTCCCCCGGGCGGGGGAGTCCCGAAGAGTCCGGGCGCCGTGTCGCCCGCTGTGACGAGGCCCGTCTCGTACGCGCAGATGACCGCCTGGATACGGTCCCGCAGCCCCAGCTTGGCGAGGACGTTGCCGACGTGCGTCTTGACCGTGTGGTCGCTGACGACCAGCTCGGCGGCGATCTCCGCGTTCGACAGACCGCGCGCGAGCAGCAGCAGGGTCTGCCGCTCCCGTCCGGTCAGCGCCTCCAGCCGGGGGTCGGGGCGCCGGGACCGGGATGCGGCGGGCCGCGTGTACTGCTCCACCAGACGCCGGGCCACGGACGGCGCGAGCAGCGAGTCGCCCCGCGCCACCACCCGCACGGCGTGCGCCAGGTCGTCCCGGCGGACGTCCTTCAACAGGAACCCGCTCGCCCCCGCGTGCAGCGCCTCGTACACGTACTCGTCGGAGTCGAAGGTCGTCAGCATGACCGTCCGGCAGCGGGGGCGCGGGCGGTCCGGGCGGGACGCGGCGGAAGGGCCGTCCGGGTGGTCCGCTCCCGCCGGGCCGTCCGCTCCCGCCGGGCCGTCCGGGCCGACCGCGCGGGACGCGGCCGCGGGGCCGTCCCCGTCGAGTCCGCTGATCGCCCGGCACGCCTCGATGCCGTCCAGGCGGGGCATGCGGATGTCGAGCAGTGCCACGTCGGGTGCGTGCCGGCGTACCGCCTCGACGGCCTCGGCGCCGTCCCCTGCCTCGGCGACCACCTCGATGTCCGGCTGGGCGTCGAGGATCATCGCGAACCCGCTGCGCACCAGCTCCTGGTCGTCGGCCACGACCACCCGGATCGTCATCGCGCGACCCTCGCCGCAGGCTCCGCGGCCGGGACCAAGGGGACCCGGACCCGCACCCGGAACCCCCGGCCGCCGGGCCCCGGTCCGGCCTCCGCCGTACCGCCGTGCGCCGCCGCCCGCTCCCGGATCCCGACGAGCCCGTGCCCACCACCGGCCCCCGCCACCACCCGGTTCTGCCCTCGTCCCTGTCCACCACCGGCCCCGGTCTCCACGCGGCCGTACCCCCGTCCCTGTCCACTCCCGGACCCGGTCTCCACGCGGCTCTGCCCCGGTTCGCGCCTGTCGCCGACCTCGGTCTCCACGTGGCTCTGCCCCGGTTCGCGCCCGCCGTGGGACCCGGTCTCCACGCGGCTCTGCCCCGGTACCTGCCCGTCGCCGGACCCAGTCTCGACACGGCCGTACCCCGGCCCCCGTCCACCACCGGCCCCGGTCTCCACGCCGCCGTACGCCCGTCCCTGTCGGCCGCCGGGGGCGATCCGCGGGCCCCGGCCGTCGTCCGTCACTTCGATGTCCAAGTCCCGTTCCCCGTAGGTGAGTCGTACGGTCACCGTACGGGCCGCCGCGTGCCGGACCGTGTTCGTGAGGGCCTCCTGGACGATCCGGAAGACGGTCGCCGCCGTCGCCTCCGGCAGGGGCCGCTTCCGCCCGCGCGTGCCGTACTCGACGCGGAGTCCGCCGGCCCGGATCCGGTCGAGGAGGGCCGGTAGCTCGTCGAGGCCGGGCTGCGGCTCGCGGGGCGACGCCCCGCCGGGCTCGTCTCCCTGGCGCAACACGCCCAGCATCTGCCGGAGTTGGACCATGGCGTCGCGCCCGGTCGCGGAGATGGCGTCGAACGCGGCCTCGGCGCGCTCCGGTGCCGTCCGTACCGCCACGGGCCCGGCCTCCGCCTGGACGATCATCAGGCTCACCGCGTGGGAGAGGATGTCGTGCATCTCGCGGGCGATACGGGCGCGTTCGCGTGCCGCGGCCCGCTCGGCCTCGACACGTCGGTCGCGCCGACGGGCGTCGGTCAGCCTGCCGAAGACATAGGCCGCCGCGAACACGAAGAACGAGAAGGTGAGTTCGCGCAGGGAGCGGGAGTTGAGCCACACCCCGACCGGAACGGCGACCAGCAGCAGATGCCCGGTGGCCAGCCGTTTGAGCGCCGACGACTGCGCGGCGACCGTGTGGACGATCACCAGCCCGGTGTACGGCAGCGGTTGGCCGGGGCCGTCCAGGGTCAGCCGGTACAGGGCGCTCGTCGCGAGGACGGCCAGCAGGACGGCGAAGGGAGCGCGCCGCCGCCACACCAGCGGGAGCACGGTGAGCGTGGTCAGCCCGTACGCCGGCCAGCTCGCCGGCTCCAGCTCGGGCGGGCGCGGCACCACGAACGGCATCGTCATCGCCGCCTGGACCAGCAGGGCGAGCCCGATGTCCAGGACCAGGGGCCTGGCCGCGGCCACTGCCCTCCCGCGCTCCCACCGCCGCCGCACACCCCGCTGGACGGCCCACCGTGCTTCCCCCCGCATGTTCCCCCCGGCCTGCCCGCTCCGTCCTCCGACGGAGGCGGCTTCACGGTAACCGGCGCCTGCCGTACGGCACTTGCCGTCCGAGGGACCTTCCGGCCGGCCGCTGTGACGGGCGTCACGCCGTGTCGTGTCACGTCTCGTCGGGCCGCCCCGTCGATGAGGTGTGAACGCCACGACGACCGAGGAGCGCACGATGGAAGCTCGCCTGAACCTCTTCGCCAACCCGCTGGCCAGCAAGGTCTTCAAGCACCTCAACGCGGCGGGCAAGGCCCTGCTGGACTCGACGCTGCCGCACGCGACCCAGGAGCTGGTGAAGATCCGGGCCAGCCAGATCAACGACTGCGGATTCTGCACCGACATGCACACCAAGGACGCCGCGCACGCGGGGGAGAGCGCGCAGCGCCTTCACCTCGTGGCGACCTGGCGGGAGGCGACGGTGTTCACCGACGCCGAGCGCGCCGCCCTGGAGCTGGCGGAGCAGGCCACCCGGATCGCCGACGCGGCCGGCGGCGTCCCCGACGAGGTGTGGGAGAACGCCGCCAAGCACTACGACGAGGACCAGCTCGCCGCCCTGGTGGGTCTGATCGCCCTGATCAACGCGTACAACCGCGTCAATGTGATCGTCCAGCAGCCCGCGGGCGACTACCAGCCGGGCATGTTCGGCTGAGCCCCCGCCCGGCGCCGTACGCCGCCCGGCGCCGTACGCCGCCCGGCGCCGTACGCCGCCCGGCGCCACACGGCGAGCCCGGGGCCCGGTCCCCTCAGCCCTGCGGCTCGCTGATGTTGACCATCCAGGGGACGCCGAAGCGGTCCGTGCACATGCCGAAGATGTCGCCCCACACCTGCTTGTCGAGCGGAGCGGTCACCTGGCCGCCGGCGGAGAGCTTCTCCCAGTAGCCGCGCAGCTCGGCCTCGTCGTCGCCGGTCACGCTCACCGAGTAGGTGAACAGGGGGGCGCTCTCCGTGTCGGTCGGGGAGTCCGCGCCCATCAGGGTGAAGCCGCTCGGCGTCTCCAGCATGCCGTGCATGATCATGTCGGCCTGTGGGCCCTCCCCCTGCCCGAACGAGCCGTACGTGTTGAGCACCAGTTCCCCGCCGAACACCTCCTGGTAGAACTCCAGCGCCTGCCGGGCGTCGCCGCCGAAGTGGAGATACGGGTTGAGTCGCGAGGCCATGGGTCCTCCTGGAAGGAGCGAACGGTCGGTCGTCCGGAGACTAGACCCGGCCACTGACAACGGCACCCGGACGCCGGGGCGCCGCCCCTCCGCGCGCCCCGCCGCGGATCGTCCCGGCGGGCGACCCGCGCACGGCCCAACCGGTCAGGATTCGAGAAGCGCTCCCGCCGGGGCCGCGCCTAGCGTTACGGCCATGGACATCACCATTCACTGGACCTTCCTCCCGCACACCGACCCGGAGGCCTCGCTGGCCTTCTACCGGGACACCCTCGGCTTCGAGGTGCGCAACGACGTCGGCTACGAGGCCATGCGGTGGATCACCGTCGGTCCGGTCGGCCAGCCCGGCACGTCGATCGTCCTGGAACCGCCGGCGGCCGACCCCTCCCTCACCGACGACGACCGCCGCGCCATCACCGAGCTGATGGCGAAGGGCAGCTACGCCCGTCTCACCCTGGCCACCCCCGACCTCGACGACACCTTCGACCGGGTGCAGGCGAGCGGCGCCGAGGTCGTCCAGAAGCCGACGGAGCAGCCGTACGGCGTCCGCGACTGCGCCTTCCGTGACCCCTCGGGCAACCTGATCCGGATCAACGAGGTCCGCTGACCCGTCCGCGAAACCACCGGACGCACCGCCGGTGACCTGGTTAGATCGAGCCGGCTGCCCTCCACGGCCGGCTCGTCGGCCGGTCGCCGCCCCCGTCGGTCGCCCCACCGGCCGGCTGCCACGCCCTCCCACGACACACCCGATCCGTACCGCGTCGCGCGACAGATGGAGACACGATGAGCACGGTCAAGAGGACGGACCCGCAGCCGCCCGAGCCGCACACGGCGGACAGCCACGATCTGATCCGTGTGCACGGCGCCCGTGAGAACAACCTCAAGGACGTCAGCATCGAGATCCCGAAGCGCCGGCTGACGGTGTTCACCGGGGTCTCCGGCTCGGGCAAGAGCTCACTGGTCTTCGACACCATCGCCGCCGAGTCGCAGCGGCTGATCAACGAGACGTACAGCGCCTTCCTCCAGGGCTTCATGCCCAATCTGGCCCGCCCCGAGGTCGACGTGCTCGACGGGCTGACGACGGCCATCACCGTGGACCAGCAGCGGATGGGCTCCGACCCCCGCTCCACCGTCGGCACCGCCACCGA
The DNA here is from genome assembly GCF_900290235.1 of Streptomyces sp. MA5143a. GTDB lineage: Bacteria > Actinomycetota > Actinomycetes > Streptomycetales > Streptomycetaceae > Streptomyces. Next base: position 32,071 of record NZ_OLMK01000025.1, on the reverse strand, counting down.
CGCCAGCGCGATGCTCCGGATCCTCTTCAGCCGGCTCGGCGACCCGCACATCGGCCCGCCCGCCGCGTACTCCTTCAACGTCGCCTCCGTCTCGGCGAGCGGCGGCATGACGATCGACCGGGGCGCGGACAAGACCAAGACCGAGAAGGTCACCTTCAGCCGCACCGGCGGCATGTGCACGCACTGCGAGGGCCGGGGCTCGGTCTCCGACATCGACCTCGCCCAGCTGTTCGACGACTCCAAGTCGCTCTCCGAGGACCCGTTCACCATCCCCACCTACACCGGGGACGGCTGGGTCGTCCGGGTCATCACGGAGTCCGGCTTCTTCGACAAGGAGAAGCCGATCCGCGAGTACACCAAGAAGGAGCGGTACGACTTCCTGTACCGCGAACCCACCAAGGTGAAGATCAACGGCGTCAACCTCACCTACGAGGGGCTGATCCCGAAGCTTCAGAAGTCGTTCCTGTCGAAGGACCGCGAGTCGATGCAGCCGCACATCCGGGCCTTCGTGGACCGGGCGGTCACCTTCGCCCGCTGCCCCGAGTGCGACGGCACCCGCCTCAGCGAACTGGCCCGGTCCTCACGGATCGGGAAGCTCAACATCGCCGACGCGTGCGCGATGGAGATACGCGACCTCGCCGAGTGGGTCCGCGCCCTGGACGAGCCGTCGGTGGCGCCGCTGCTCGCCAAGCTCCGCCACACCCTCGACTCGTTCGTGGAGATCGGCCTCGGCTACCTCTCCCTCGACCGGGCCTCCGGCACGCTCTCCGGCGGCGAGGCCCAGCGGACCAAGATGATCCGCCACCTCGGCTCCTCGCTCACCGACGTCACCTACGTCTTCGACGAGCCCACCGTCGGCCTGCACCCCCACGACATCGAGCGCATGAACAAGCTGCTGCTGCGGCTGCGCGACAAGGGCAACACGGTGCTCGTCGTGGAGCACAAGCCGGAGACCATCGCCATCGCCGACCATGTCGTCGACCTCGGCCCCGGCGCCGGCACGGCGGGCGGCACCGTCTGCTTCGAGGGCACCGTCGAGGGCCTGCGGGGCAGCGACACCGTCACCGGCCGCCACCTCGACGACCGGGCGAAGCTGAAGGACACCGTCCGCGAGGCCACCGGCCACCTGGAGATCCGCGGCGCGACGGCGAACAACCTCCAGGACGTCGACGTGGACGTCCCGCTCGGTGTGCTCTGCGTCGTCACCGGAGTCGCCGGCTCCGGCAAGAGTTCGCTGATCCACGGCTCCATCCCGGCCCCCGAGGGCGTGGTCTCCGTCGACCAGACCCCGATCCGCGGCTCCCGCCGCAGCAACCCGGCCACCTACACCGGGCTCCTCGACCCGATCCGCAAGGCGTTCGCCAAGGCCAACGGCGTCAAGCCCGCCCTGTTCAGCGCCAACTCCGAGGGCGCCTGCCCCACCTGCAACGGCGCCGGAGTCATCTACACCGACCTCGCGATCATGCAGAGCGTGGCCACCCCGTGCGAGGACTGCGAGGGCAAGCGGTTCGACGCGTCGGTGCTGGAGTACCGCTTCGGCGGCCGCGACATCAGCGAGGTGCTCGCGATGCCGGTCAGCGAGGCCGAGGAGTTCTTCGGCGGCGGCGAGGCCCACACCCCGGCCGCGCACCGGATCCTGCGCCGGATGGCGGACGTCGGCCTCGGGTACCTCACCCTCGGCCAGCCGCTCACCACGCTCTCCGGCGGTGAGCGGCAGCGCCTCAAGCTGGCCGTCCACATGGCCGACAAGGGCGGCGTCTACGTCCTCGACGAGCCGACCACAGGTCTCCACCTCGCCGACGTCGAGCAACTGCTGGGTCTGCTGGACCGGCTCGTCGACTCCGGGAAGTCCGTGATCGTCATCGAGCACCACCAGGCGGTCATGGCCCACGCCGACTGGATCATCGACCTCGGCCCCGGCGCCGGACACGACGGTGGCCGCGTCGTCTTCGAGGGCACCCCCGCCGACCTGGTCGCCGCGCGCTCCACCCTCACCGGCGAACACCTGGCCGCGTACGTGGGCGCCTGACCCGGCCGCTCCCTCGGTCAGGGACACCCGAACACGACGAAACCCCAGGTCCACGACCTGGGGTTTTTCGTCACGGCTGCTTCGGCCCGCCGACGGTGTCGGCGGCGTGCCGTGGTCCGGACCGGGAGGAGAACTGGCCGACCAGCTCCCGGAAGCAGACCAGTGCGGTGATCGGCGGGATCCCCACCACGACCATCGCGAGCACCGACCCCGGGGTCTGTCCGATGCACAGCGCCACCGCCGTGCCCGACGACAGCAGCATCACGGCCCAGGACCGTCGGGCCGTCCGGTGCTGCACCGACGCCCGCAGGATGGAGAGGCCCGCGACCAGCCACGGCCCGTACACCGTCAGGGGCCACCATTGCGCGAATCTTTCCGAGACCACCAGCAGGGCGATGCCGTGTAACTGGTTGTACGAATAAGAGATGGACCAGGAGAGCATCGTCGCCGCGCACACCGTGATGGTGAAAACCAGAAAAGCGACGGTGAAGCTTCTTGGATTGCCGGAAAAGATGTGCGCCCCCGGCCGTGGTCTCCGTCTGCTGACGGGCCGGCTCGGGGACGGCACCTGTACCTGCCTGGGCATCGCCACCGGCACCGACACCGGCACGGACGCCGGCATCGACATCTGGGTCGACTCCTCGTCGTGCTCCCAGTCGTCGGACGGGGTCCTCGGGTCGGGGAGCCAGATGTGCTGGGTCTCCATACCGCCGTACGTATCCTGCCAAGTCACGCATCTTCAACGAGTGGCGTCCGGGGTGCGGTATCCGGCATTCAGGGGAATAAAAGTCTGCTGGGATTATCGGTGTCGTTGAATTCCGGATACTTGGTCGGCAGAAATGTTGAATGCGGGAAATCGAAAAGTATTTTCGTTCAGTGGCCCGGCGGCGGGGCCGTGCTGCGGCGGGACACGAGCCGGGTCGGGACGAGCGTGGTGCCGGGCTCGGGGGTGGGCCGTCGCATGCCGGCGAGCACGCCCTCGACGCACAGGCGCCCCACCTCGGCGAAGTCCTGGTGGATGGTGGTCAGGGGCGGCAGGAACGACGCCGACTCGGGGATGTCGTCGAACCCGACGACGCTGACCTCGTCCGGCACCGTCCGGCCCCGCTCGTGCAGGGCCCGCAGCAGCCCCAGCGCCATCTGGTCGTTCGCCGCGAACACCGCCGTGCAGTCCGGCTGTTCGGCGAGCAGGAGCCCCGCCCGGTAGCCGGACTCCGCCGACCAGTCGCCCCGCACCGGGGGCGGCGGCACCAGCCCGGCCTCGGCGAGGGTGGCGTGCCAGGCGTTCGCCCGGCGCTGGGCGGCGAAGGAGTCCTCCGGCCCCGCCAGATGCCACACGGTCCCGTGTCCGAGGTCCAGCAGATGCCGTACGGCGTCCCGTGCCCCGCCCGCCTGGTCGGTGTCGACGACGGTGTACCGGTCTCCGGCGTCGGAGTCGGCCACCACGACCGGGATGCCGGGCGGCAGCGAGACGGTCGCCGCGTCGAGCAGATGGGTCTCCATGATGACGATCACCGCGTCCACGGCGAGCTCCCCCAGCCGGGAGAAGGCGCCGTTCACCTCGTCCTGCGTGGGCACCGCGACCGGCAGCAGGGTGACGGCGTACCCCTCGCGCGCGGCGGAGGTGGCGATCGCGTCGAGGGTACGGATGTTGCCGAGCGTGGACAGCGAGAAGGTGATCACGCCGAGGGTGCGGAACTCCCCGCGCCGCAGGGCGCGGGCGGCGCTGTTGGGCCGGTAGTCCAGCTCCCGCATCGCGTCCAGCACCTGGCGGCGGGTCTCCTCGGTGACGCCGGCGAACCCGTTGGACACACGGGACACCGTCTGCGCGGAGACGCCCGCGAGCCGGGCGACGTCGCCCATGGAGGGGCCCTGCCGGGGCCGGGCGCCCCGCCCCCGGGCACGGGGCGCGGGCCCCGCTCCCGTCCCGCTCCCGCGGCCCGGCGCCGCCGCGCTCTCCCGGTCAGCTGTGTCCACCTTGTCCCCCAGGTCCCCGTCCGCGCGCCGCTCGGCGATTCCGCTGGTCCACAGCGACTCCCTTGACCACCGAGATTCGGACAGTGTAGACATCGCGCCGAGGAATGTTTACGTAAACATCACCTGTCACCAACCATACGAGAGCACCGCGAACCGCACCGAACCGCACCAGCGGGCCCCGATCTCTCGCGTCGCGCCGGGACGCGCGGCACGTGGAAGAGTTGGAGTTACTCGAGATGGCACACCGCACCCGCACGAGACGGCTCCTCGGGGCCATCGGCGTGACGGCCCTGGCGACCGGGACCGTCATGGCCACCACCTCACTGCCGTTGGCGCACGCCGAACCTGCCGCCGCGTCGGTCACCGTCCGGCCGGACCCCTCGTACAAGGGCGACAGCTTCGAGGGCTGGGGCACCAGCCTGGTGTGGTTCGCCAACGCCACCGGCGACTACCCCCCGAAGATCCGCGAGAAGCTCGCGCAGCTCCTCTTCGGTGACAAGGGCCTCAACCTGAACATCGCCCGCTACAACATCGGCGGCGGCAACGCCCCCGACGTCAAGGACTACCTGCGGGCCGGCGGCGCCGTCGAGGGCTGGTGGAAGGCGCCTGCGGGCACCACCCGCGAGGACGTCGACTGGTGGAACGCCGACGACCCGGCCGACTGGAACAAGAAGGCCGACGCCACCCAGCGCTGGTGGGTGGACCGCATCAAGAAGGACATCACGCACTGGGAGGCGTTCAGCAACTCGCCGCCGTGGTTCATGACGGTCAGCGGCTATGTCTCCGGCGGCTTCGACTCCTCGAAGGACCAGCTGAAGGAGGAGTCGGTCGAGGACTTCGCCAAGTACCTGGTCGGCGCCACCGAGCGGCTGGAGAAGGCGCACGGCATCAAGGTCGACACCCTCGACCCGTTCAACGAGCCGAACACCGACTACTGGGGCACCAAGCTCGGTGAGGACGGGCAGCCCACCGGAGGCCGCCAGGAGGGCGCCCACATGGGCCCCGAGCTCCAGCAGAAGGTGCTGCGCGCCCTCGGCCCGGTCCTGGACAAGTCCCGTACCAAGGCGGAGATATCCGCGATGGACGAGACCAACCCCGGCAAGTTCGCCACGAACTGGAACTCCTACCCGCAGGAGGTCCGTGACCTCGTCGGCCAGATGAACGTCCACACCTACGGCACCAGCCAGCGCACCACCGTCCGCGACCTCGCCAAGGCCGCCGACAAGCCGCTGTGGATGAGCGAGGTCGAGGGCGACTGGGGCGACGGGCAGAGCTTCACCGACATGCGCCCCGGTCTGGGCCTCGCCCAGCGCATGGTCGACGACCTGCGCGAATTGGAGCCGAAGGCCTGGGTCTTCTGGCAGCCGGTCGAGGACTACGACAACATGAAGCCGGGCGGCGAGTCCGCGAAGGGCGGCAACTGGGGCTCCATCCAGCTCTCCTTCGCCTGCAAGTCCACGGACACCCTGAAGTCCTGCCCGATCTACACGAACACCAAGTTCGACACCGCCCGCAACTTCACGCACTACATCAAGCCGGGCGACCGTCTGATCAAGACGAACGACACCTCCAGCACGGCGGCGGTCGCGAAGAAGGGCGAGAAGGCGACGGTCGTCCACGTCAACAGCACCACCGAGTCCCGCGCGGTGACCCTGGACCTGTCGAGGTTCGGCAAGGTCGCCTCCGGCGCGACGGTCACGCCCGTGGTGACGGACGCCGCCGGCAAGCTGGTGAAGAAGAAGGCGGTCCGGGTCAAGGGCAAGAAGGCCACGATCACCGTGCCCGCCCAATCCGTGACCTCCTTCCTGGTCAACGGCGTCTCCGGGGTGGCGAAGGACCGCGCGGAGCTGCGCGACGACGAGACGTACACCCTGACCGGTGTGCAGAGCGGCAAGAACCTCGCGGTCGCGGGCGACGGCAAGGGCCTCGTCATCAAGAACGTCGACCCCGGTACGAAGGCCCAGCAGTGGACCGTGGACCGGATCGGCAGCGGCGCGACGAGCAACCGCACGCGGTACGCGATCACCAACGGGGCCGCCGGCAAGCGCCTGGCGATCCGCGGCGGCAACCTGACGGCCGAGGCCGACGAGGGCACGCGGGACGCGGCCGCGCAGTGGATCCTGTCCAGCACCGGTGACGGCTCCTGGACCCTGCTCAACGCGGCGACCGGCCAACTCGCCGACGTGGGCGGCCAGTCCACGAGCGACGGCGCCTCCGTGGGCGTCTGGTGGCCCAACTCGGGCCTCAACCAGCGCTGGTGGCTGAACGACCTGCCGGGCTGACGCACCGGCCCACCCGGCCACACCACGAGGAAACCCCAGGTCGAAGACCTGGGGTTTCCCCATGGAGCGGAAGCGCCGCGGATGGGCGGTCACAGAATGGACACTTCACCTCGCGCCGTGGGTCACTACGGTCACCCCACCCGCGGCATTCGGGGGCGAGATAACCAATCCGTACACCATTCCCCTGCCGCCGACACCGCGGCGGCAGGGCACGGCCCCTCGGCAATCGCGTGGTCGTGTGGATCGGCGGGGCAGCGCCGGCGCTCTTCGTGGCGGGCTCGGTCGCCGGGTCCACCTTGGACGCCGGGCAGCAGCCGATCGAGGCCGAGGTCAAGCCCGCGACGACCGTCACCGCGACACCCCGGGCCCCGCCGACCGTCACCGAGACGGTCAAGGCCAAGTCGAAGCCCCGCCCCACGGTCATCGTCACCGACCGCCGTCGACACGGACTCCGGCACGGGCTCCGGCTCCGGCGGCGAGGACACCGCTGGCACATGCGCGATCGTCTCCAACTCCGGCAACTACTACCGGGTTCCTTCGCAGTGCTCCGGTCTTCGGGCCGGGGGTGAAGCGAATCGTGGGGTCGGGACGCGGAGCGTCGCGGTGGCGTTCCGGCGGAGCCGGATCCTGCTCGTGATGATGATGGGTCGCTCAGATGTTCCCGGTGACGACGTGGGTTCGACGTGCCTAGTGTGATCGTCATGCAGCTTCGGTACGCCTTCAGGTTGTACCCCGACGCCGCTCAGCAGGCCGCATTGGCCAGGGCGTTCGGGTGCGCCCGCGTCGTGTTCAACGACGCGGTCCGCGCCCGCGAGGACGCCCGGAAGGCGGAGCTGCCCTTTCCGACGGCCGGTGAGCTGTCCCGGAGGCTGATCACCGAGGCGAAGCAGACGAAGGAGCGGTCCTGGCTGGGCGAGGTCTCGGCGGTGGTGCTCCAGCAGTCCCTGCGGGACGCCGAGCGGGCGTACCGTAACTTCTTCGCTTCCCTCAAGGGTGCCCGCAAGGGTCCGAAACTGGGTGCGCCCCGCTTGAAGTCCCGCAAGGACGCCCGGCAGTCGATCCGGTTCACCGCCAACGCCCGCTGGACCATCACCGGCGGTGGCCGTCTGAACCTGCCGAAGATCGGCGCGGTGAAGGTGAAGTGGTCACGCCCCCTGCCCGCTGCCCCCACTTCCGTCACGGTCGTCAAGGACGCGGCCGACAGATTTTTCGCCTCCTTCGTCATCGACACCGACCCCGCCGTTGACGCGGCCCGGATGCCCGACACCGACCGCACCGTCGGTATCGATCTCGGCCTCACTCACTTCGCGGTCCTGTCCGATGGCACGAAGATCGACTCCCCGCGCTTCCTGCGGCGCGCGGAGAAGAAGCTGAAGAAGGCCCAGCGGGAGCTGTCCCGCAAGCAGAAGGGATCGAAGAACCGGGCCAGGGCCCGCCTGAAGGTCGCCCGCGCCCACGCCGAGGTCGCTGACGCGCGCCGGGAGTTCCACCACCAGCTCTCCACGAAGCTGATCTCCGAGAACCAAGGAATCGCCGTGGAGGACCTGTCGGTGGCGGGACTGGCCCGCACGAGGCTGGCCAAGTCCGTGCACGACGCGGGCTGGTCGTCGTTCATCGACATGCTGGAGTACAAAGCGGAGCGGTACGGGCGCACCCTGGTCAAGATCGGCCGGTTCACACCGACCTCCCAGACCTGTTCCACCTGCGGCGCCGTGGACGGACCCAAACCCCTTGACGTCCGGGAATGGACCTGTACCGCCTGCGGCACCGTCCACGACCGGGACACCAACGCCGCGATCAACATCAAGACGGCCGCCGGACTGGCGGTAACGGCCTGCGGAGCGCCGGTAAGACCGGGAGGAATCCCGGCACAGCGCGAAGAAACAGGAAGCCACGGACTCCCGACCAGAAACCGTTCCTCATAGCGGCACGGCAACCAGTCGAGGAAGGCCAGAATCCCCGCCCTTCAGGGCGAGGAGCATGTCAATCGGCCGGGCAGTTCTGCCGCAACAGCGACCACGGCGCCGTCACCACCACCGAGGGCGGCGACCGGATCACGTGCGTGTACAAGTCGAACGCCTGGCGCTGGAGCTACGTCTGACCGACCGCGGCGGTGCGCCGGGCCGAGCCTGGGCGGGGAGGGGGCGGCCGGCGGGCGCGTCAACCGACCACGAACGGCAGCAGTTCCGCGCGCTCCCCGAGCGCGGCCCCCTCCGCCTCCGTGGGGCGCCGCCGCCCCGTTCCCACGAGCAGCACGTCCTCGTCGGTGAACGACGCGGGGAACGTTGTCCCGGCGATCCGCTCCAGCATCGCGCGGGAGTGGGCCAGGGCCTCGGCGGGCGGACCCGGAACGCCCGGCAGGTGGGCCGTCAGGTCCAGGTGGTGCAGGGTCCACTCCAGTACGTACGCGGTGAGGTAGTCGCCGGAGGTGAGCACCTTGTCCTGGGTGCTCACCAGGAGGCCGGGGTCGGCGAGCGCGGCGGCGCGGCCCGCGGCGGAGCCGACGTCGTCGAGGTGGAACCTGAGCAGGCCCGGCTCCTCGTACGCGGCGGCGAGGCGGACGATCAACGCGTCCAACGGGTCGTCGCCGGACGGGAGTTCGTGCGTCACACTCCAGTAGGTCACCGCGTCCGCGGTCGGCTCGGCGTCGGCCGGCGTCACCAAGGTGATCAGTACGTCCTGCGCGTCGACGACCAGATGGCAGACGAGGTCCCGGACGAGCCAGCCGGCACACCCGGAGGGCCGGGCGAAGTCCTCGTCGGGCAACTCGGCGACCGCCGCGCGCAGCGCCGCCCAGGAACGTGAGAAGAGGTCCACGCGGGCACGGTACGGGACCACCGGCAGGCTTGTCGGCCCGCCGCCGCCCGCTTCCGCTTAGGACCCTGGCGCCTTCGTGAGGTGTGTCGAACAGGACGTTCCGCACATCGCACCGCGCTGTGCTGACGCGCGGCAATTCAGCGCGAGACGGGGGACAGGAACCCCGTGACGCCGGTGAAATGCGGTTCCGGCAGTATGGTCGCGAGCGATGGTTTACCAACTACGAATAGCGCAGGGCCAGTAACTGTCGGCTGTCGCTCAAGTTTCATAAGGATTCCGCATCTTGACGTCTCATCATGACTCATTGCGGTGATACGATCACCGCACTTGCCGAACGGACGGATAGGTGCAAAAGCGGCACCTCTCGCCAAGGGGGCAGCCTGGGCGGCGACCCTGGATGGGCGACCTCCGGTCTGCGCGCATTGACGGGATTTCAGTAGCTGGCCTTCAGCCGCCTGAAGAGGGTCTCATGACGCCATACATACAGAATCCGGTGCTTTGGGTTCTTCTTGTCCTAACCCTTCTCGCAGCCGCCCTCGTTGTTCGCCAGCGACGGGCGGCCCGCGGATTACGACAGGAGATCGCAGGGCTCAAGAACCACTACGGTGAGTTGGAGACTCATTACTCCCAGTCCGTCCGAGAGGCGCAGCAGGAGGCCGAGGCGGAAACGCGTACGGCCCTGAAGTCCGCGATGAGGACGCTCCAGGGTCTCGCCGCCGAACAGCAGCGCATCATCTCGGGTCTCCAGCGCAAGTACGGCGACTCCGTCATGCTCCAGGACCTCCTGGAGATCGACCACATGAACGCGCAGTTCGGTCGCCGCGCCCAGTCCATCGCCGTGCTCTGCGAGGGCTGGCTCGGCCGCCACCGCGACGTGGCCTCGGTCTACGACGTGGTCCGCAGCGCCCAGGGCAGGATCCGCCACTTCCAGCGTGTGCAGATCCTGTCGAAGGTGGACTTCGGGCTCACCAGCCGTGCCGTGGAGCCGGTGGCGCTCGCGCTCGCCGAGCTGCTCGACAACGCGACCAGCTACTCCAGCCCCGACACCGTGGTGGAGATCAACGTCCGTACCGTCCCCAAGGGCGTCTGCATCGTCGTCGACGACGCCGGTGTCGGTATGAACGAGGAGGAGAAGGCCAGGGCCGAGAAGCTCCTGACGAGCGAGCGTGCCTCCGGTGTGTCCGGACTCGGCAACCCGCCGCAGTTCGGCTTCGCCGTGATCGGTGTGCTCTGCGAGCGGTTCGGCTTCACGGTCTCCGTGGACTCCACGTCGCCGTACGGCGGTGTGCGGGCCGTCGTGCTGCTGCCCGACGAGCTGCTCACCGACATGCCGACCCCGCAGGAGCCGCAGGAGCCCGTCGCGGTCGTCCAGGAGACCCGGGAGCGGACGCCGGTCGTCGACACGGTCGCCGTGGCGCGCGAGGCCGGCCCCGAGCCCTCCCTGCCCCTGCCGACCACCGACGACGGCCTGCCCCGGCGCCGGCGCAAGCGGCCCATGGCGCTCGTCTCCAACAGCGGTCCGTCGGCCCCGCCCGCCCCGCGGCGGCGCAGCGAGGACACGGCGGCGATCATGGCCGCCTTCAAGCAGGGCACGGACAAGGGTCGCGCCACACACCCCGACGGCGAGCGGTCGAGCGGCACGGGTGACGCGAGCAGTGAAGGGCACGAGGTCTCATGAACAACGATCTTTCCTGGATGCTGGACAGCGCCCTGGAGATCCCCGGGGCTCTGCACGCCGTGCTCATCTCCGCCGACGGGCTCCAGCGGGCCCGCTCCAAGGACGTGAGCAAGGACGACGCGGACAAGGCCGCCGCCGCCATGAGCGGTCTGCAGTCGCTGAGCCGGTCGCTGGCGTTCTTCTGTGACGGATCCGATCTGCGCTGGCAGCAGACCCTGGTCGAGTTCGACGGCGGCTGGATCTTCCTGATCTCCGCCGGCGCCGGCGCCTACCTCGCCGTGTCCGCGTCCTCCGACGTCGACATGGCGGACATCACCTTCCGGATGCAGCAGCTTGTCGGGCAGTTGGGCAAGGTTCTGACTGCTCCGCCTCGCGAGAGCAGCGTGGTACGGCCATGAGCGATGCCGACAAGCAGGAGCACGAGGCCGCCGAATTAGTGCGGCCGTACGTCATCACGGGCGGCCGTCATCTGCCCGGCGAGGGTCAGTTCTCGCTGATCACGCTGGTCACGGCGGCGGCCGACCACCAGCAGCGGCCCGCCCGCCTCTCCCCGGAGGAGCAGGAGGTGCTGCGGATGTGCGTCGGCGGCTACCTCTCCGTCGCCGAGATCGCGGGGCACATGCAGCTCCCGGTGGGCGTGGTGAAGATCCTGCTCGCCGCGCTCTCCGAGGGCGGCTACCTCATCAGCCGCCCGCCCGAGCAGCGGGCCCCCGTGGCCAACCTGCAGATTCTCGAGGAGGTGCTGAATGGTCTCCGGGCCAAGTTTGGATGAGCAGGCGTACGTCCGGGGCGGGGAGACCCAGACCGCCGTGAAGATCCTGGTGGTCGGGCACTTCGCGGTGGGCAAGACCACGTTCATCGGGTCGATCTCCGAGATCTCGCCGCTGTCCACCGAGGAGACGATGACCCGCGCGGGTGAGGCCATCGACGACCTCAAGGGGGTCCAGGGCAAGACCACCACCACGGTCGCCATGGACTTCGGCCGGCTGACCGTCAGCGAACGCGTCGTTCTGTATCTGTTCGGTACGCCCGGACAGCAGCGCTTCGTGCAGATGTGGGAGGACATGGCACGCGGCGCCCTCGGCGCGCTGGTGCTGGTCGACCCCGAGCGGCTGGCGGACTCCTTCGCGGTGATCGACCTGATCGAGCAGTACGGGCTCGACTACGCGATCGCCGTCAACCACTTCGACGGTTCACCACTGCGGGACGAGAGGGCGCTGCGCGAAGCGCTCGATCTGCTCGACGACACCCCGGTCGTCGTCTGCGACGCGCGCGACGAGAGATCGTCCGCCGAAGCGCTGATCACGCTCGTCCGCTACTTGATGGACCGCGCCCGTTAGGAGCAAGACGAAAGACATGACCCCCGAACCCCACTCCCCCGTTCCGCCACCCGGGTGCCCCGCCCACGGCAGCGGACTGCCGGTGCCGCTGTACACCCCCGAGTACGCCGCCGACCCCCAGGCGTACTACGCGTACCTGCGGCGCTTCGGGGCGACCGCGCCGGTCGAGATCGCGCCCGGTGTGGACGCGACCCTCGTCACCGACCACGCGACGGCGCTCCACCTGCTCCAGGACTCGAGCAACTTCCGCAAGGACGCCCGGCGCTGGCGGGACGTCGCCGAGGGCAGGATCGGCCCGGACAACCCCGTCGTGCCGATGCTGGGCTACCGGCCCAACGCCATGTTCACCGACGGCGCCGAGCACGCCCGGCTGCGCCAGGCGATCACCGACAGCCTGGCCCGCGTGGACTCCCGGCAGCTGACGGAGATGACCAAGCGCGCCTCCGACTACCTGATAGCCCAGGTCGCCGCGCGCGGCTCGGTCGACCTGATGAACGACTACGTCAAGCAGCTGCCGCTGCTCGTGTTCAACGAGCTGTTCGGCTGCCCGGCGGACGTCGGCGACCGGGTCGTCTTCGGTATCTCCGGTGTCTTCGAGGGCGTCAACGCCGAGAAGGCCAACATGGTGCTCGGCCAGGCCGTCGGCGAACTCGTGGCGCTGAAGCGGGCCCGGCCCGCCGACGACGTCACCTCGCACCTGATGCGGCACGAGGCCCGGCTGAGCGACGAGGAACTCGTCCACCAGCTGATCCTGCTGCTGGGCGCGGGCGCCGAACCGCTGCGCAACCTCATCGGCAACACCCTGCACCGGCTGCTCACCCACGACCAGTACGCCGACGGCGGCCTCATCGAGGAGGCCATCGACGACACGCTGTGGGAGAACCCGCCCATGGCGAACTACGCGCCCCACTACCCGGCCTCCGACCTGGACTTCGCCGGGACGAAGATGCGCGCCGGCGACCTGGTGCTGGTCAGCATCACCGCCGCCAACACCGACCCGGCGCTGGCCGCGGCCCGGCAGACCGGCGGCCGGCGCGCCCACCTCGCGTGGAGCGCGGGCCCGCACGCCTGCCCGTCCAAGGACCTCGCCCGGCTGGTCACCATGACGGCCATCGAGAACCTGCTGAACCGGCTGCACGACATCGAGCTGGCGGTGCCGGAGGACAGCCTGACCTGGCGGCCGGGCCCGTTCCACCGGGCGCTCGCCGTGCTGCCGTGCCGCTTCACCCCGCAGGTCGTGCACCGGCCCACCCCGCCGCGTGCGCAGGAGACCGCACGGACCGACCACCAGGCGCCGGCCGGCCGCAGGGCGGAGCGGTCGGGTGTCTGGAGCTCCTTCCTGTCCTGGTTGAAGGGGTGATGCACGCAACAGGAGCGACGTCCTGACACTGCATGAAGATTCAACCTAAGGGGTAGTAACGCGGCGGCATTCGTGGTGACTAACGAAACAAGGGAGGTGTCGTGGACCACGTTTCCGACGACGCCGCTGCTCGACCTTCCGCCGCACACCACCGCTCCCGACGGCGCGGCCCCCTGGGGAACGAAGGCTCTCCGGGGGGCGTGACCACCCGTCAGTTACCGCGCGACGAGATACCCGCCGAGGTCGGCGGGTATCTTTCTGTGTCCTCCCGCACCCCGGGGGGCCTGTCGTGAGCGGGCCCGGCGCCGTGGAGGCGCGGGCGACGAAGACGCTCGGCGGTCTCGTGACGGGCCAGTTGCTGCGGTTGTGCCAGGTGTCGGGGATCGACGAGGCCGACGCCGAGACCTATGCGCGGGTGCTGACCGACGCGTTGGCCGGGGTCGCCGAACGGTCCCTGGACCTGCCGCCCCCCGCCTGGACCTTCCTCTCCGACGACTCCACACCGGTGGAGTTCTCGCTGTCGTTCGTCCCGGACGGGCCCCCGGCCCTGCGGGTGCTGCTGGAACCGGGCAGCGGGGCCGAGAGCCTGCGGGACAACGGCCGGGCCGGGCTGGCGGTCGTCCGCTCGATGGCCGACCGCTGGGGCTTCGCCACCGGCCAGCTCGACCTGCTGGAGGATCTGTTCCTCCCGGACGACCCCGAGGGCCCGCTGGCCCTGTGGATCGCGCTGGAACTGCGGCCCGGCGGCGTCCCCAAGGTCAAGGTCTATCTGAACCCGGCGGCGCGCGGCGCGGACCGGGCCGCCGAGACCGTACGCGAGGCACTGGACCGGCTCGGCCACCGGGGCGCCTTCGACACGCTGCCGTCCGGCGACGGCTACCCCTTCCTCGCCCTCGACCTCGGCGACTGGCAGGCGCCCCGCGTGAAGGTGTACGTCACCCATCGCGAACTGAGGGTGCCCGACGCGGGCGGGCTGTCCCGGATGGGTGCCGGCCCCGACGCCGAGGTGCTGGAAGGTTTCCTCCGGCAGACGGGCGGCTACGACGACGGGACACCGGGCCCCGAGGCGCGGTTCGACCGGCGGCCCGTGCTGACCTGCCACTCCTTCACCCGGACGACGGGCGGGCCCACCGGCTTCACCCTGCACGTCCCGATCCGGGGGTACGTCCCGCACGACGGGGTGGCGCTCGACCGGGCCACGGCCGTCCTCGCCCGCCACGGCGTCGACCCCGCCGTACTCGAACGGGCGCTGACCGCCCTCACCCCGCGCGCACCGCGCGACGGGCGGGGGCTCATCGCGTACGTGGCGCTGGCCCACGAACGGGGCAGACCGCCGCGCGTGACGACGTACCTCTCCTCGGAGGCGTACGAGGTCCTGCCGCCGGCCTCCCCGCCGCCCCTCCAGCGGGCGCCCTCCGGCACGGCACGCGAGCCGGTCCCCGGCACACCAGCCATCAGTTGAGTCCACAGAGCAACAGGAGCACAGACCACAGTGGAGCCCTACCGCATCAAAGTCGTCGAGCCGCTCGCCCTCACCACCCGTGAGCAGCGCGAGGAGGCGCTGAAACGGGTGGACTACAACCTCTTCGACCTGCGGGCCGACGAGGTGACCATCGATCTGCTCAGCGACTCGGGCACCGGCGCCATCTCCGCCGCCCAGCTCGCCGCCGGCATGGAGGGCGACGAGTCCTACGCCGGCTCGCGCTCCTTCTACCGCTTCCACGAGACGGTGACGGAGCTGACCGGCTTCCCGCACATCCTCCCCGCCCACCAGGGGCGCGCCGCCGAACGCATCCTGTTCTCGACGCTCCTCGAACCGGGCGGCATCGTGCTGGCCAACACCCACTTCGACACCACCCGCGCCAACGTCGAACTCTCCGGGTGTCAGGCTCATGACCTGCCGTGCCCGGAGGCCAAGGACCTCGACAGCGAGCAGCCGTTCAAGGGGAACATCGACCTCGACGCGCTGCGGACCTGGCTGGAGGGACCGGACGCCTCCCGGGTGCGCGTCGTCGTCATGACGATCACCAACAACGGCGGCGGCGGGCAGCCCGTCTCCATGGAGAACCTCAAGGCCACCGCCGCGCTCTGCCGCCGCCACGGCGTCCCCATGATCCTGGACGCCGCCCGGTTCGCCGAGAACGCCTGGCTGGTGACCCGTCACGAGGCCGCCTACTCCGGCCACACCCCGCGCCAGGTCGCCGAGGAGGCGTTCCGCCTCGCCGACGGCTGTGTGATGAGCGCCAAGAAGGACGCCATCGTCCACATCGGCGGCTTCATCGGACTGAACGACCCCGTGCTCGCCGAGAAGTGCGAACGGCTCCTCATCGCCACCGAGGGCTTCGCCACCTACGGCGGACTCGCCGGCCGCGACCTCGACATGATGGCCGTCGGCCTGCTGGAGGTGACTGAGCCCAGCTATCTCGCGGAGCGGGCCGAGGTCGCCACGCATCTCGCCGGGCGGGTCCGCGCGGCGGGCGTCGACATCCTCGAACCGCCGGGCCTGCACGCCCTCTACCTCAACGCCGGGCGGCTGCTGCCGCACATACCGCCGCACAACTACCCGGGCCACGCCCTCGCCTGCCGCCTCTACCTCGAAGGCGGGATCCGTTCGGCGGAGCTCGGGTCGCTCTACCTCGGCGAGGAGGACGAGGACGGCAACCCGATCAAGAGCGCGCCGTACGAGCTGGTGCGGCTGGCGCTGCCGCGCCGGGTGTACACGCGCAGCCACTACGACCACGTCGGCCGGACCCTGGAGAAGATCGCCAAGGACGCCGGGTCGGTGCACGGCTTCCGGATCGTGGAGCAGTCGCCGATCCTGCGGCACTTCCGCGCGAAGCTGCGGCCGGTGACCGGCTGACGACCGGCTCCGGTCATACGGCAACCCCGGTTCGAAGAACCGGGGTTGCCGTATCTCTCGGCCGCGACGGGTGGTCCGTCAGAGGCCGAACTCCTGCGTGGGCAGCCCGAGCACCCCGCACGCCTCGCGCAGGACCTGCTCCTCGGCCGGCGCGATGTACCCGTCGGCGCCCGCGACGACGAAGCCGGTCTGGACGACCGCACGGGCCTCCTGCGGCTTCTTCGCCGCCTTGGCGATCTCCTGGAGCACGGCCGCCTTGCCCTGCTGGAAGTCGAACGACAGCTGGTCCACATGCTTGTTGAACCGCTGCCGCAACTGGTCCGCGGGGAAGTTCTGCAACACGTCGTTGTTCAGGATCAGCGACTCCACGTGCTGCCGCTCGGCCGGGTCCACCGTGCCGTCGGCGGCGGCGACCAGCGCGCACATGGCCATGCTCGCGTCACGGTAGGCGCCGCTCTTGAGCTCCGTCTTCAGCGACGTCAGCTGGGACTTGAGGGCGCTGACCAGCTGGGCCTTCGAACCGCCGGATCCGCCCGGACGCCCGTGTCCGTGCCCCTGCCCGTACGCCTGGCCCGGGGCGTGGCCGTGTCCCTGGCCGTGTTGCTGACCCGGTCCGCCGAGGCCCCGTGACTGTGCCTGCTGTTGCAGCCCCTTGGCCTGGTCCTTGATCCGATCCCACATCGCCATCCGTGCCACCTCGGCTTCAGCCCATGTCGTCCAGCGTCCGCGCACGTTCCACGCGTCACCCTGCCAACGGCTGCCGCACCCCGCGAAGTTCCGCTGCCGGCACCCCGCGAAGTACCCCGTGAAGTACCCCGCGAAGTACCCCGTGAAGTTCCGCCGTCCCTCCGGCGCCGGTCACCGCCTCGGGCCCGCGAGCGCGTACACCGTGGTGCCGAGGGCCGCGAGGACCAGCGCCGTCCAGGTGGCGGCGGGGGTGCCCGGCGGCAGCAGCAGCCAGCCGGCCACCTCCTCGGGCAGGCCCTCCGGGGACGGGGTGACCATCGAGACGGACAGCCAGGCGATCGGCGGGGTCCACGCGTACCGCGCCCCGAACCCCGCCGCCCCGGCGGCGACCAGCCCCGTCAGCCCGGCCGCGTCGCGGACGAGGAACCCGGCGGTCGCCAGGTCCTCGCCGAGCACCCCCAGGACCAGCGGCACCGCGCAGACGACCGTGCCGATCAGCAGCACGTGCGCCGTGCGGCGGAACCTCCAGCGGATCGCGGCCGTACGGTCCAGCGCCACGTCCTGACCACCGAGCCCGACGGAGGCCGCCGTCACCCCGGCGGCGAGCGCGAACACCGGCAGCAGGGGAGCGCTCCGTCCGTCGCCGTTCCCGGCGAGTGCCCACACCGCGACCGCGCCGACCAGCACCGCGGCCAGGGAGACGGGCACCTGGCGGGACCGCGCGTACAGCGTCAGCCACCTCACCGGGACGCACCGCCCTCCAGTACCGTCAGCGGGTCGCCCTCGCAGGAGAGCGCCGCGGCGTGCGCCGCCCTGATCCGCGCGACCTGCTCGGACCAGCGCAGCCCCTCCAGCTCCCGGAACACCGGGCGGGCCGTGGCGAGCTGCTCCTGCGCGGGGTGCATGGTGCCGCGGATCGGCTCCAGCTTCCCGAGGGCCCACCCCGCCAGCACGCTCTGCGCGGCGGTCTCGCCCAGCGTGCCGCTCTCCTGCTGGCTGCGTGCCCAGCACGTCGGCGCCATGCCCTGGGCGACCAGGGCCCGGGTCAGGTCCTCGCTCCCGGCGCGGGCGAAGGCGTCGTCGTCGAAGTCGACGAGCACGGCCGTACGGGACCGCTGGGGCCGCTCGATGAGTCCTCGTGGGGTGGTGATCTCCCGGATGGTCGTGGGCGCCCGGTCGCCGAGGGCGTCGCGCAGCAGGCCGAGCGCCTTGCGGCCGGGGCCCGTGAGCCCGTTCAGACGTGCCTCGTGGACGCGGGCCACACACACGGGCCCGTCGCACACCTGCGCGGCGGCGGCCTCGTCGACGACGTACGTCCGGCGCGGGTCGGACGGCAGCACGAGCAGGGCGATCGCCGCGCCCGCCACCACGGGGGCGAGGGCGAGCAGCCGGGTGCGCGGCGTCACGGCGAGCAGCAGCGCGAAGCCTGTCACCGCCATCCCGAGCAGCCACGCGGTCTGCCCGAGGTGCACCCGGGCGGAGAGGGTCAGCAGGATCTCCCGTACGTCCGCCACCGTCGGCGACAGCAGCACCAGCCGGTTCGGCAGGGTGGACGTCGGCACCGCGGTGTCCGACCACTGCCGTACGAAACCGGTGAACAGGAACGCGGCCACGGCCAGCGCGGGCGGGGTGAGCGGGGACGGCAGGGCGCGTGCGATCCCCATGCCGAGGACGGCCCCCGCGACCAGGGAGAACCCTCCGACCAGCGAGATCGGCAGCCAGCCCAGGTGGTGGTACCGGGCGTGGCCGAGAACCTGGACCGCGCCCTGGAGGACGAAGAGACCGAAGGCCAGCGTCAGGGTCAGCGCGCTCGCGCCCGCCGTCATGGCCGCGCGGTGCCGGGCGGGCCGCGGGGTGCTCGCCAGCAGCTCCGAGACCTTCGAACGGTGGTCGCGCAGCCCCTGGAGCGCCCCGAGCGCCACGGCGAGCGGCCACAGGAAGATCAGCAGGGTGCGGGTCCACATCGCCATGGACGTCCACTGCGCCGTCCACAGCGGGGTGCCCTTCCACCAGGGCCCGCTCAGCAGATACAGGAACCCCAGGGCGGTCACCAGGACCACGGCGCCGGCCCACGGGGCCACGGACCGCCTCAGCTCGATACGCAGGACACGGCCGTTCACCAGGCGCCCCTCTCCCCGACGGAGCCCTGGAGCAGCGCCGCGTAGCCGCGCTCCAGCGGGCTGTCGCCCACATGCTCGGGGCCGCCCGCGGCGGCCAGCTCGTCGGGGGTGCCCTGGAAGACGAGCCGGCCCTCCGCGAACAGCACCACGTCCGTGCAGGCGGCGGCGACGTCCTCCACCAGGTGCGTGGAGACGACGACACAGGTGTCCGTGCCCAGCTCCTGGAGCAGCTGCCGGAACCGCACCCGCTGCGCAGGGTCCAGGCCGGCCGTCGGCTCGTCCAGCAGCAGGACGGTCGGGTCGTTGACGATGGCCTGGGCGATACCGGCCCGGCGCACCATGCCGCCCGACAGGGTTTTCATCCGGTCGTCGGCGCGGTCCGCGAGCCCCACCCGCTCCACGGCGCGCTGCACGGCCGCGGGGATGTCCGCCTTGGGCACCTCCTTCAGCCACGCCATGTACTCGACGAACTCGCGGACCGTGAACCGCTTGTAGTAGCCGAACTCCTGCGGCAGATAGCCGATCCTGCGGCGCAGCGCGCGGTGCTCGCCCCGGCCGCCGACGGACTCGCCGAGCAGTTCCAGGGAGCCCTCCGTGGGTCGCAGCACCGTCGCCAGCGCCCGGATGAGGGTGGTCTTGCCGGCCCCGTTGGGCCCCAGGAGGCCGTGCACGCCGGTGCCCAGCGACAGGTCGAGCCCGTCGACGGCCATGCGTTTCCTGCCGACCTTCACCTTCAGCCCGTCGGCCCGGATCTCCCAGGCGTAGGCCGTCGGCGCGATGTCGGCCGCGCTCACCGTGGACATGTGGTCCTTTCCGATGGTCATCGATGGGCTCCCAGCACGGAGTACGCGCCCCTGCGGGCGATCACGACTACGAGTCCGAGAGCGAGGATCAAGCCCCACACGGGCAGTCCGTCCGTCCGCAGGGCGACCGTGGTACGGCCGTCGGCGAGGGTCGGCGCGACGATCACGGCGGCCCACACCACCACCAGCGAGACGGCGGCGCGGGTCACGCCGATCACCCCGCCGAGCGCCAGCGTCGCCGAGGTGAAGGCCAGGCAGGGCAGCAGCCACAGCGCGACCGTCACCCCGGTCGCCCAGCCGCCCACCAGCAGCACGGGCACCACCACCGCGAGCACGGCCACGGTCCGCCGCAGCACCAGCTGGAGCCCGGCCCGGGGGACCGAGGCGGTCAGCTCGTACGCGGGGTCGAGGCCGCGCGCCCAGGAGGCGGCGACGCCGAGCACGGGCAGCACCGGGGCGAGCACCAGCACCGGGGACACCTCACCGGATCCCGGGTGGGGGCTGCCGCCGAGCAGGTCGAGCAGCAGGGCGGCGAGCGTCACGGCGGCGGCCATGGCGAGCCACGGCACCATCGCGGGGGTCGCCCACCGCGACAGCCACGCCGGCCGGCGCCGGCGGCGGGGCGGCGCGGCGGTGGCCGCCACCTGTGGTTCGAGGCCGGACCACACGGTGTCGACCAGGGACGCCACGGCGGGCACCCCGGCGGTGACGGCGGCCGACAGCCGGTCCCGGCAGACCGGGCACACCTCCAGATGGGCCTCCACGGCCCACACCTCGTCGTCCGGCAGGCCGGCGGCGCCGCGCGCGTAGGCCTCGATGATCCGCGTCGACGCGTGTTCCACGCTCATGTCAGTGCCTTCCGCATCGCGAGCCGGGCCCGGCGGGCCCGGGTCTTGACCGTGCCCTCGGGCAGCCCGAGCAGGACGGCGGTCTCCCGGACCGAAAGCCCGTCGAGCACCATCGCCTGAAGTACCTGCCGGAGCTCCGGCGCGAGGCGCCGCAGCGCGTCCCCCACGTCACCGCCGACGGTGGCCGCGAGCGCCTCCTCCTCGGCGGCGGGCGCCGCGTGGGGGAGTGCGGCGGTCGGTGGCGGCTGCGCGTGGTGGGCCCGCCGCCGGAACGCGTCGACGAGGCGGCGCGCCGCGATCGTCCACAGCCAGCCGACGGCCGTGCCGCCCACCGCCGCCCCGGCGAACGCGCCCGCCGCGCGCCACACCGCCAGGTACGTCTCCTGCATGACCTCGGCGACGATCTGCTCGTCCGCGCAGCGCCGCCGCAGCCGGACCGCGAGCCACGGCGCGGTCCGCCGGTACAGCTCCTCGAACGCCGCGCGATCGCCACGGGCCACGAGCCGCACGAGACGCTCCTCGTCCGGCTCGCCACCCCGTCCCTTCCTGACTGCTCTCACACCCCCTAGACGCCCGCGCCCGGAGGCGGGTTTTCCCGGCGGAGTGATCCCGGTCACACCCAGGGGCGCCCGGTGGCGCCCCCGGCGAGCCCGCCCGGCGGTGCTCCCGGTGGCCCCCAGGTCCGCCTCCGTCGGTCGCCGAGACGGGCGAACCCCGGGCCGATGGCCCGGGGTTCGTCGGGGGAGGGGGACGGGGTACGGGGGGCCGGGTTCAGGTGGGCATCGCCTCGCGGACGCGCGCCGTGTCGACGAACTGTTCGAAGCGGACGATGAGGCCGCCGCGGACCACGAAGTGGTGGGCCACGCGGACGTCGATCGGCTTGCCGGTGGCCTTGTTCGTCGCGGTGTAGCGGGCGAGGACGACGACGTTCTCGCCGTCGACGACGTAGGTGTCGTCGTGGGCGGTCCAGTCGTCCCAGTCCTGGCCCAGCCGCTCCATCACGTTCGACGTGACGCCGTCGGGGGTGCGGTAGGTGCCGGCCAGCGGGAAGCCGGCCATCTCCGTCCACTCCACGTCGGGCGCGAGGGTGGCCCGCAGGGCCGCCAGGTCGCCGGCGGCGGAGGCCAGGTACTGGCGCCGTACGACGTCGGCGGGCGCGGAGGACGTCGTGACGTCGGTGAAGCCGGTGCGGTCGCTCATGTCAGCCCCACGTCATCTCGCCCTTGGCGACCTTCGCGCCGATCTGCGCGGCGATCCCCATGCCGTGGTCGGGGTGGCGGGCGACGAGCGCCTCGGTGAGGGCGGCGCCGTCGGTGGCCCTGCCCAGCTCCTCCTCGAAGGCGAGGAGGTACTCGCGGGTCGCGGCGATCGCGGAGGCGTCGGCCGGGGCGTCGGGCAGCCGGTGGCCGGGGACGACCAGCTCCGGGCCGAGGGCGGCCATCTCGTCGAGCAGGTCGATCCAGGCGGCGCGGTCACCGGGGGTGGGTGTGTCGGCGACCCAGACGTGCTCGCGCTGGAACAGCAGGACACCGCCGAGGAGCGTCCTGCTCCCGGCCTGCCACAGGTAGTGGCGGTCGGGCAGCGCGGCAGGGCCGCCCTTGAGCTCGAAGCGGTGGCCCTCCAGGGTCAGATCGCCGGTGAGCGGGGTGAGGTCGACAAGCCGGGTGGGCAGGTTGGGGCCGAGCGCGGCCCACGCCTTGAGCTTGCCCTCGTAGGAGTGCCGGATGTGCTCGATGACGTGCGGGGTGGCGACGAAGACGGCGTCGGGGAAGGCGTCGGCGATCACTTCGGCTCCGAAGTAGAAGTCGGGGTCGCCGTGGCTGACGAACACGGTCGTCAGCTTCTTGCCCGAGTCGAGGACCTCGGCGGCCAGCCGGTGCCCGTCGGCACGGGTGAAGCCGGCGTCGACCAGCAGCGCCTCGTTCTCACCGGTGACCAGGGTGGCCGTCTTGTTCTTGACGCCGGCCGGGAAGTCGAGGTCGAGGATCTTGAAGGACAGTTCACTCATCGCGGGTTCCTCCGGGGTGGGATGCGGGACGGGGTGGACGTTGACGGCGGAGGCGGCCTGCGCCGGGCCCGGTCGGCGAGCGGCGCGACCCGCCGGTCTCAGCGGGCGGCCGTCAGGGACGTCAGGCGGCGGTCTATCCGGTCGGCGGTGGCGCGGCCGATGGCCAGGACGGTGATGTGCGGGCCGTCGACGGCGAGCAGGGTCGGGAAGCCGGTGACGCCGAGCTCGGCCGTCCGGCGGAAGTCGGCCTCGGCGGCGACCGACGCCTCGGGCGCGTCGAACGCGGCGACCACGGCGTCGGCGTCGAGCCCGGCCGCCTCGGCCACCGTGCGGTAGGTGGCCGGGTCGGAGAGGCTCAGCCCGTCGACGTAGAAGGCGCGCTGGAGGGCGACGGCGAGTTCGGCGGCCCGCTCCGGGGCGGCCCCGCGCAGGGCGGCCATGCCGCGCGCGGCGGCCTCGGAGTCCATGACGAACGAACCGTCGGCGATCAGCCGCTCGTAGCGCTCGCCGAACTCGGCGCCGGTCAGCCGCGCGATCTGGGCGTTGGCGCCCCGGACATGGCCGAACTCGCGGATCGGCAGTCGGCGCGACCCGGTGAACAGTCCGCCGGAGACCACCTCGACCGGCAGTCCGGGGTGGCGGGAGACGACGTCGCCGAGGGTCCCGGAGAAGCCGTGGGACCAGCCGCAGTAGGCATCGAAGGCGTAGACGAGCTGCATGGAGGACCTCGCAGGGATGGGACGCCCGCCCGGGTCGCGGGCCAGTCACCTGACGAAACAGTAACTGACTTGTCAGGCATTTCCCTGGAGCAGGTGACGCTCATCACAGCACGGGTCGGCGTTCAGGGGCGGCAGCGAACCGTTCCTAATCAGTGAGCAGGAGTGAGTCTTGGACCCATACCTGGTCACTGCGGACACCCCGAACGGTTTTGGATGTCCTGGTTGCCCGCGTACTCGCCGGGTCCGGCGGCACGGATCGTGTCCGTGGTCCGGGGATGCGGGGGCGGGGTCCCTCACGCCCAGGGGCATGCCGATCGGCCTGGATGGTCCGATGCCCGTGCACATCGCTCTGGTGTGCACGGGGCGGTGTCGTCCGTCGCCGGATCGGGTGTCCCTGGGCGCGTCGTCCGATCGCGATGCTCGCCGCATCGTGCCGGGTGGTCCTACGGGTGGGGCCGGCCATCGGTTTTTGCCAGTGCTGGGCGCCCCACTTGCTGGTGTAGGCCGGGTCCACAGCGATGATCGCGATACCTGTGGCGTCGGCCATGGAGGTCAGCCGGGCACGGAGCTTGCCGGTCGGCATGCCGGAGATGAGTTGTCGGAATCGGCGCTTGCGCCCGTGCTTCTCTCTGGTTTTCTCGGTCTGGAAGTCGAGGTCTTCGACCGCGATGGCCTTGACGCCGCAGGTCTTGGCCCAGTTCAGCAGCCGCGTGAGGGCGTGCCGTACCTGGGCGTCGCGGTGCTGGGCGCCTCGGGACAGGTCGAAGAAGAACCGGCGCGGCCGGCCAGTCGGGTTGCCGTGAGTGTCGAGGCGCCATGCGGCGAGGTGGTCGGTGTTGGTGTCCACGCCGATCACGCCGTCGGCGAGGGCGGCTTTGAGTGAGATGGTCTTGGTGGGAGGGATCCGCCAGGAGGCGTCCACGTACCAGCGCCCGCGTCCCGTGTCGTAGTGGATACGGTAGGCCACGGCCCGGTTCGCCTCCACGCGGTCGGCCCACTCCTGCCCCCGGTGGGGGAAGCGTACCTTCGCGGCGAGTACGTACCGGCCGTGCCTGGCGTTCGCCAGGTCGGCGAGCCGGGCCGGGAGTTTGATCGACACTTCGCCCTCGGGCGTGATGCGGATCGTCTCGTTGCCGAACCTTTTCCCCGACTCGCCGTCCGCCTGGAGGAACCAGCGCCCGGCTTCCCACCGCTCACGCCACTCGGCCTCGGTGAGCTGCGCCTTGTCGAGGTTGTCACGGGTGCCCAGCAGACGTTTACCGCCACGCACGACGTGCACCCGGCCCGCTTCCCGGTCAGCCCGGACCTGGTCGAGCCGGTCCTCCAGCACATGCAGGCGGCGTGCTTTGTTGAACCACTCGTGCGCGGAGCGGTAGCCGCCCGGAGTCCGCTTGGTGCCCTTCTCCCCGACCGGCAGCGACAGCCGGTGGCGGATCGTCGTGATACCGGCTTCGAGGGACTGGACGTGCGCGGCCTGGCCGCGCCGGGCGAGCGCCCACTGGTCATGCGTGGCCTTCGTGATCGACCCGGCCCACCTGGACGACGACTCAGCCGTCAGGTCCCGCTTACGGGCTGCCCATGACTCGGTGGAGTGCTCCAGGCCGTCAGCGCAACGCGCTTTGAGGTCCTTCGAGGCGAGCGAGCCCAGGTGTGCACCCACCAAGCGCAGAGCCTTCTCATCCGCGGGCGTGAGGTCTCCTAGCCGGGTACGTACCGCCACACCGGATGGGCCGAGAGCGACGAACGGCGCGGCGATCGGGCGGAGGTCAGCCATGTTCGGCCGCTTCCAGTGCCTTGCGGGCGCGGTTCTTCGCCGACCTGCGCCCGTACAGACGGGCGCAGAACGACGTCAGCACCTCCACCATGTCCCGCACCAGGTCGTCTTCGACCTCGCCGTCGTCCACCACCACCAGGCGACGGCCCGTCGCGGACAAGGCGGCCTCGACAAGTTCGACGTTCATCCGGCCGAGCCGGTCCTTATGCTCCACCACCACAGTGGTCACGTTCGGGTCGGCCAGCAGACGCCGAGCCTTGGAACGGCAGCCGTTCATCCCGGAAGCGATCTCCGCCTCGACACGAACGACTCGGTGACCGGCCTTCACCGCCCACGCCGACAGCCGAGCAACCTGGCGTTCCAGATCGTTCTTCTGATCGTGCGAGGACACCCGGGCATACAGGCCCAGACCACCGATGGCCTCGGGCGTGCTGTTCACGTCGATGTTCACCAGGATCGTGCGCGGCCCGACCCGCTGAGCCGGTACCGGCAGCGTCCCCTCACGGAACCAGCGATACGCGGTCTGCGGATGCACGCCCTGCGTCTTCGCCCATTCCGTCAGATTCACACCGTGACAACGACACTCACTTACACATGGTTACGCTCACTTACCCGACTTCACGGACCAGCAGGTGGAGACCCCTGGGCGAGCCCCCGACCGAGCCCTCGACCGAGCCCTCGACCGAGCCCCCGACCGAGCCCCCGACCGAGCCCCCGTCAGGGCAGTCGCGGCAGGATGTCCCGCGCCGAGTGGCTCAGGGCGCGCAGGTTCTCCGCGAACCGCTCCCGGTCCTCGGCCGGGAGCGGGGCCAGGAAGTAGCGGCGGATGTTCTCGACGTGGACGCGGGCCGCCGCGACCGCCTTCTCCTCCCCGACCGGGGTGAGGCGTACCAGCCGGCCCCGCCGGTCCTCGGGGTCCTCGCCCCGTTCCACGAGCCCGGCGGCCTCCATGCGGTCGACCAGCCGGGTGGCGCCGCCGGTGGTCAGCACCTGCTCCTGTGCGATGGCCCGCATGGACAGCCCCGGCTCGCCCGCCCGGCCCAGGATGAGCAGCACCTCGAACATGAGATGGCTGATGCCGCACTCCTGCTCCAGGGCCCGCCCCAGGATGTACTCCAGCCGGTTCGCCGCCCCCTGTAGCCGCCCGAAGGCGAGGACCAGGTGGTCGTCGGCGGCCTGCTTCGCCGTCGAGATCTCCGTCTGCTCGTCCACGGCCCCCGCCGCCCTTCCGGTCGTCCACCACTGACCCCTTGATCATGCCGTGCCCGGTCCCCGCCGCACCCGCCCCCCGTGGCGGGGTCCGGTGGGATTCGGTGGTTGAGAATTCACCCACCCACCGCGGATTCGGTAAGGCTTGCCTTATAAGCTGGCCCGGCCCTGTCGAACGGCCCCCGTGCGCCGGGGCGCGCCCCACCCCTCGCACGACAGGACCCACCATGCGCACCACGTCCCGCGGCCTCATCGCGGCGCTCGCCCTCAGCCCCCTGCTGGCCGGCTGCTTCGCGTCCGGCGACGGCGGCTCGGGGACGGACGGGGCGGGTGCGGGCGGCCGGCTGCGGATCGCCCTCGCCGTGCCGCCGGCGCAGGCCCTGTCGCCGTACAGCAACGACGCCACCGTCCTCAGCAAGCTCTCCGTCGCCGAGGGCCTCACCGCGCTGAACAAGGACGGCGCCGCCGCGCCCGCCCTGGCGAAGTCCTGGAAGCGGCAGAACGACACGACCTGGACGTTCGAGCTGCGCGAGGCCACCTTCCAGGACGGCACCGAGGTCACCGCCGACACCGTGGTGGGCGCCCTCGACCACGCGAACGAGGCGGAGACCAAGCCCCGCGTCCTCAGCGACGTCACCCTGACCGCGAAGGCCGACGACGCCGACACCGTCACCCTCACCACGAAGACCCCCGACCCGGTCCTCCCGCTGCGGCTCGCCAGCCCCGCCCTCGCCGTCCTCTCCCCGAAGGCGTACGCGAAGGACGGCACCGTCAGCCCCATCGGCACCGGCACCGGCCCGTTCGAGATCACCAGGCTCAGCGGCAAGACCAAGGCCACCCTCGACCGCTACGACGGCTACTGGGGCGGCAGGGCCGAGGCACCCGGCATCGACGTCAGCTGGATAGCCGACGGCACCGCCCGCGCGAGCGCCCTGCGCGGCGGCGACGTCGACATCGCCGAGTGGATCCCCACCGCACAGGCGAAGCTCCTCGACAAGAGCACCCGCCACGAGGTGCCGTCCGTACGCACCGACAGCCTGGTCCTCAACACCGCGAGCGGCCTGTTCGCCGACGCCTCCCTGCGCGCCGCCGCCCGCGAGGCCGTCGACGGCGGCGTCCTCGTCGACTCCGTCTTCGGCGGCTACGCCGACCAGGCCGAGGGCCTGTTCGGGCCCGCCGTCCCCTGGGCCGCCGCCGACCGCGTCGAGGTGACCGGCCGGGCCAAGGCCGCGACCACCGCGCAGGTGCGGAAGGAGACGAAGGGCCGGACCCTGCGACTGGCCACCTACACCAACCGCGCCGAACTCCCCGAGGCCGCGACCGTCCTCCAACAGCAGCTGGAGAAGGCCGGGTTCACCGTGAAGCAGGACGTCCGCGAGTACACGCAGATGGAGGCCGACCTCCTCGCCGGCACGTACGACGCGCTCGTCTTCTCCCGCGTCACGCTCCTCGACACCGGCGACGCGGTCGCCTACCTCGCCAGCGACTTCACCGGCGACGGCGTCTACAACATCGCCGGCCTGAAGGACGCGAAGGTCGACCGGGCGATCCGGGCGGCCGCCGAGGAGGGCGACACCGCCGAGCGGCACCGGAAGATCATGCGGGCCGAGGCGGAGATCCTGCGCACCGACGCCGTCGTCCCGCTGGTCCACGAGAAGGTCGTGCAGGGCATCGCCGACGACGTCGAGGGCGTCCTCCTCGACCCCCGCGAGCGGTCCCTCGTCGACGTCGACACCCACCTGAAGTAGCCGCCGATGAGCGTCACTCCGGCCGGTGCCGACGGACTGCCGACCCGGTGGCGGGCGGGGGCCGGCCGGGCCGTCGCCGCCACCGCCCTGCTCACGGCCGTCGCCTTCCTGCCCTGGCTGTCCGGCACCGACCCGGCGCTCACCGTGCTGCGCGCCCGCTCCGCCGAACAGGACCCCACCCCGGCCCAGTTGGCCGCCGTACGGGAACGACTCGGCCTCGACGAGGGGCCGTTCGTCCATCTCGGCCGGTGGCTGGAGGGGCTGGCGCGCGGTGACGCGGGCACCTCGTGGGTGTCGGGCGAACCCGTCCTGCCCCAGGTCACGACCGCCTTCGCGGTCTCCCTCACCCTGATGCTGGGCGCGCTGGCCGTGACCGCCGCGGTGGCCGCGCTGGTCAGCGCCCGCACCCTCTGCCTCGGGTCGCGGCAGCGACTGCTCCGGGGCCGGGCGGGCGTCGGCGCGGCCGTCCTCGCCGCGCTGCCCAAGTTCCTCCTCGCCTCCCTGCTGGCGATGGTGTGCGGCGTGTGGCTGGGCTGGTTCCCCTCGCAGGGCTGGACGGGCCCGGCGTCGATGGTGCTGCCCTCGCTCGCCCTCGGTGTGCCCTCCGGCGCGGTGATCGGCGGTCTGCTCGACCAGGCGCTGCCCGCCGCGTTCCACGAGCCATGGGCCCGCACCTGGCGCGCCTACGGCCTGCCACCCGGCCGGATCGCCCGCACGGCACTGCGCCGCGCCCTGTCTGGGGTGCTCCCGCAGCTCCTGCCGACCGTGGTCGGCCTGGTCGGCGGCGCCGTCGCGGTGGAAAAGATCTTCAACATCCCGGGTCTCGGCCGGCTCGCCCTGGAGGCCGCCATCGCCCAGGACCTGCCGCCCCTCCAGACGGCGACCCTCGCCCTGGTCCTCCTCGGCGTCGGCGCGGGCCTGGTCATCCAGGCGCTGCGCCGCGCCCTGCTCGGCCCGGCCCTGCGCGACGGCGCCCTGCCCGCGCTGCACCCGCCCGCGCTGCCCCGGCCCCGCTCCCTGCCCTGGATCATCGGCTGCTGCGCCCTCGCCCTGCTCACCCTCGTCGTGGCCGGCCTGCTGCGCGACCCCCTCCACGTGGACACCGCGGCCCGGCTGCTGCCGCCGTCCCCCGACCACCCCCTGGGCACCGACGCGCTCGGCCGGGACCTGCTGGCCCGCCTCGGCCACGGCGCGCTGCGCACGGCCTCCGTCGCCCTCGCCGTCACCGCCGTCAGCGCCCTCCTCGGACTCCTGATCGGCGCGGCGACCCAGGCGGGCGCGGGCCTCACCGAGGTGGTGTCGACGCTGCCGGCCGTCCTCGCGGGCCTGCTCGTCACCACGCTGACCGGCCCTTCCGTGGGGGGCGCGGCCTGCGCCGTGTGCCTCGTGGGCTGGACCCCGTACGCCGCCCAGACGTCCGCCCTCCTCGAACAGGAACGGGCCAGCGGCCATCTGCTCGCGTCCGTCTCCTTCGGCGCCGGGCCCGGCTACCTCCTGCGCCACCACCTGCTCCCCGCGGTCCTGCCCGCCCTGCTGCGCAACGCGCTCCTGCGCCTGCCGACCACGGTCCTCGTCCTGGCCTCCCTGGGCTTCCTCGGCCTCGGCGAACAGCCGCCCACCCCGGAGTGGGGCCGCCTCCTGTCCGAGAACCAGCCCTACGCCGAACTGGCCCCCTGGACCGTCCTCGCCCCCGCCGCCGCCCTCGCCCTCTTCGCGGTCCTCACGGTCGCCGGCACGGCGACGGGCCGCCGGGCCCCCTCCCGCCGCCCCACCCGGGACACGTCACCCGGCTCCACGGGCGGTCGCTGACCCGCCCCGCGGACGGTGCCGGACCGGCCCCGCCCGGTCCTTCACAAGGTCCGCCCCCCGCTCCGACCGGTCCCACCGTTCCCGTTGATAGCTTGCGGTTCCAGCCAGTTCACACCGGGGGACCACCATGAACCAGCCACCGCCGCCGCAGCACCCCTACCAGCCGTACGGGCAGCCCGTCCCACCGCAACAGCCGCCGGGACCGCCCGGGTACGGGCCGCAGCCGGTCCCCGGGGCGTACCCGGCGCCGCCGTTCGCGCCGCAGCCCTTCGCACCGCGTCCCCCGCGCGCCGGCGGCCACCCGGTGGGCGCCGTCCTCCTCGGGTTGCTCGCCTCGTTCCTCGTGGCGCTGCTGTACACCCTCCTCAACGTCGCCACCTACAAGGACCAGACGCTCACCACGGCCAACGCCCTCTACCTCGGGCACGCCCTGCTCAACGGGGCGATCGTGGGACTCCTCGTCGGGCTGGTGGGCGGCCGCGGCAACGGCGCGCGCATCGGCGCGGCCCTCATCGCCGTGCTCGGCGCGTTCCTCGGCTACACCAACTCCCTGCCCCTGGTCTACGCGGTCGAGTCGACGCCCACGGCCGCCTGGGACCTGTTGAGCTACGAGCCGTTCTTCCCGGCGAAGGCGTGGTGGACCAGCGAGGCGGACGGCGGCGTCGACTGGTTCTCCCCCCTCGGCCTCGTCCTCGCCGCGGCCGCCGCGTACGGCCTCGCGTACGCGATGGGCACCCGCCGCCGCGCCTGACAGGCCGCTGAACCCGACCCGCCGCCGGGCCCGGCGCCCCCACCGGACCCCCGGCCCTCACCGACCGAAGAGCTCCGCCCCGTTGTCGTGGCACACCGCGCGCAGCCACTCCTCTCCCAGCCCCAGCCGCTCCAGGGCCCGGAGCTGGTGGAGGTAGGGGTAGGGGATGTTGGGGAAGTCGGAGCCGAGCAGGACGCGGTCGCCGAGGGCGGCCAGCCGGGGCAGGGCGCGGCGGGGGAACGGCGCGAGGACCTCGGAGAAGTCGGTGAACGCCATGGTCGTGTCCAGCCGCACCTCCCCGTACCGTTCGGCGAGGTCCAGGAAGTCCTCGTACTCGGGCATCCCCATGTGCGCGACGATCAGCCGCAGTCGGGGATGGCGGGCCAGCACCCGCGTGATCGGTCCGGGGCCGGTGTGCTTGCCGGGCGCGGGCCCCGAACCGCAGTGGATCACCACGGGGACCCCCGCCTCGGCGAGCAGTCCCCAGACGGGGTCGAGGAGTTCGTCGGCCGGGTCGTACGCCCCCACCTGCACATGCGCCTTGAAGACCCGCGCGCCCGCCGTCACGGCCTCCCGGACGTACGCCTCGGCGTCCGGCTCGGGATAGAGGGTGGCGGTGTGCAGGCAGTCCGGGGTGCGGCGGGCGAAGTCGACCGCCCAGCCGTTCAGCCAGCGGGCCATGCCGGGCTTGTGCGGGTAGAGCATCGCCGTGAAGGCCCGTACGCCGAACCGCCGCAGCCGGGCGGTCCGTTCCGCCTCCTCCTCGCGGTAGGTGATCGGCCACTCCAGTCCGCCGGTCAGCGGCCCGACCCCGTCGAAGTACTCCCAGACCTTGCGCAGCACACGCTCGGGCATGAAGTGCGTGTGGACGTCGATCAGTCCGGGCAGCCCGAGCCGCCCCCAGAACTCCCGGATCTCCTCGGCCTCCGTACCCGTCGGCCCGCGCCCGGAGGGCTCGACGGGCCCGGCGGACACCCTGTGGTGATCGCTCATGCCGCCCACCCTCGGTCCTGACGGGACGTCCGGTCCACTCCCGCGCGCGACCGGGCCCTGAGGCGTCCGTCACGCGCGCGGGGGCCGGACACCGCCTAGTGCCGTGACCGGAAAGGTTCACCGGCTCGCGACGCCCGGCACGGCACCTCGCGGCGTTGTCGCATGACCCGAGTACATCCAGTACGCGGGTCATGCTCCGCCTTGCGAGGCACCGCACCGGACGCCGCGAGCTTCCCGGCAAACCTTTCCGGTCACAGCA
>NZ_OLMK01000030.1 GCF_900290235.1 Streptomyces sp. MA5143a | reverse complement strand
AAGATCTTCATCAGCCTTCTAGGCGAGGAACCGTGCAGGGGAGGTAGAAAAGCGGACATGACAGTGCATCGGTGACGTGGGGCTTGCGTGGCGACGGGCGGTGCGTGCGAGGATCGGAAGCGCTTCACAGCCTTCACACGGGTGTTCGCATCTCCACCCCGTACTCCGTAGTACCGCCGCACGGGAGGAACCTCCCCGTCTTGACTTCAGCAGCCGCACTTCCCGGTGCCGGTGCCGTCCCGCGCGTGTTGCGCGGAGCCACCGGGCGCCGTGCGGTGCGGCTGCTGCTCGTGGTGGGTGGACTGTTCGTTCTCGGGATTCTCTGCGGGGGCCGCGCGAACGCGGCGGAAGGGACGACGACTTCGGCTGCGGTCGGCACGAGTGCGCTTGCTTCGCGATCTGCGGACACCGGTCCTGTCGAGACCACCGGCGTGGTCGATGACGTGGTGACGTCGTCGGGTGGGCAGAACGTCGAGACGGTGACCCCGGATGCGGAACGGCCGGTCGTGCGGGAAGCCGTGCGGCCGGTCGTGCGGGAAGTCGCGCGGGAAGTGGTGCGGCCGGTTAAGGGAGTTGCGGTGCGGCCCGTGGCGGAGCACGTCGTGCGGCCGGTCGGCCGGGACGTCGCGCATCCGGATCCGGTCGTTGACGAGGTACTGCGGCCCGTCACTGAGGACGTGGTGCGGCCGGTCGGGGATGTCGTGGGTGCCGTGGCCGGAGGGCTGGGCGACGCGGCGTCGTTCCCGCGGGAGGCTCAGATGCCGTCGTGGCCCGAGGGCTCCGGATGGCCGGGGGTTCCTGAGTGGCCGGACGCACCCGAGTGGCCGGATGTGCCTGAGCTGCCCGAGTTGCCTGGCGTGCCCGCGTTGCCGGGGAAGACGTTGCCCGTCGAGGTGACGCCTCGGGAGCCGGGCGCGATGCGGCCCGAGGAGGCCGGCCAAGATGTGGACGGCGGCCGTGAGCGGCACGTCGGTCCAGTTCGTGCCGTGCACGGACCGTTCGTCGGGGACGGTGACGTGGCCGCCGTGGCGGCGCCCCACCGTGACGCGGGGGCCGGGGAGGCGCGTGCCGGGCGGACGGTCGAGCCGCGGGCCCCCGGCGGTGTACCCACGGGTGCCCTCGGCGGGCACTCCGCGGTCGACAACGGCGGGCCGCGTCACGCCGAGCCCCACGCCGTCACTTCTCTTCACCGGGCGCCGCTGAGTCTCGCGCCCGGCGCCACCGCGGCCGATGTCGCGGACGGGACCCGGGAGCGGCACCGGGACATCCCCGAGTTCCCCGGGTAGGGCAGGCCGCCGTTCTCCCCCGCCGCACTCGTTGAGCGGGGGCGTGACAGCTCCGCCCTCCGTCCGGAACGTCCCTCCCTTTCGCGGAGGCCCGGACGAAACCCCACGGAACCAGTACCGCGGCCCCGTCACAGCGACGGAGGCGACGACGCCGGGTGCTCGGCCGCCGGTCCCCCTCACGGGACCGCAACGAAAGCGGCGGCACCGGTCGCGGTTCCCCTCCGGTTCCCACGACTCGGAATCCTGAAGGAACTGACGTACGCATGAACAAGAACATCCGCCGTTCCATCGTCATAGCCGCCGGTGTCACCGGCGCGTGGGCGCTCGGCTCCACCGCCGCCGGCGCGGACGAACTGCACACGTCGGCGGTCACCGTGCCCGACGTGAACGTGGACGCCGCCGACACGAACGCCGCCGAGACGGACGCCGCCGACACGAACGCCGCCGACAGCAACGCCGGCGGCACGGTCGCGGACACTCTGGGCACGGTCACCGGCACGGTGAACGGCGCCCTTGCCGGGGTCACCGCCGTCTCGGACGTCACCTCGTCCGACGAGGTCAGCGGTGTGACCGGGACGGTCGCCGACACCACGGCCGGGGTCAAGTCCCAGGCAGGCGACGTGGAAGGGGCCGTCACCGGCTACATCTCCGCGCGGGCGGAGAGGACCGCCGACGTCGCGCCCGTTGCGCCTGTCGGGGCCGCAGACCAGGCGCGCCGCTACGTCGACGGCGACGTCCCGCACACCGTGGGCAAGGCCTCGGGCCGCGTCGCGGCAACCACCGCGACGACGGACCTCGGCGTCGACACCGTTCGGGCGACCGCCGCCGACCTCCACCACCCCGGTGACGAGATCGACTACCTCTTCGGCCCGCTGGCCGCATTCGCCCCCGAACTGGAGCAGGCGCTCGCCGCCGCTCAGACCCGGCTCCACGGCAGCACCGGCAACGTCGCCCGGGGCACGGCGCGGCAGAAGGTGGTTGCCGTGACCACCGGCGCGGACCGCACGGCGGCCGCCGCCCGCACCACGGCCCACGGCACGGCCGACTGCGCCCGGACCCGCCTCACGACGCCGATCGGCCACGCCCGGGCACAGGCCACCGCCACCACGAACGCCGCCCAGTCCGCGGTCACCGCGGTCCCGGCCCACATCACGGGCAGGGTCGGGGGCATCCGCACGACGGCGGTCGGCACGGTCGCGAGTGCCCGTGTCACTGCCACCGGAACCGCCGAACGTGTCCCCGCAGCCGTCACCCACACGGTCACCCCGGTAGTCGACGAGACGGCCACCGCCGTCACGCCCCCGGTCGTCGGCACCGCTGTCGACGGTGCGACCCCGGTGGCGGGCCGCGCCGCCGACGACGTCACGGCGCTGACCGGCACGACCACCGCCCACGCCACCGCCGTGGCACAGGGAACCCTCGCCGGTACCGGCGCACTCGCCGGCCAGGCGTTGGCCGGTGCCCACGGGCTCGGGCACGGGGTCGCGGGTGACGTCTCCGTGCTCGCCGGGCAGGTCGTGGCCGACGTACCGCCGTACGCGTCGGATGTCGCCGCGTACGCCGTCGACGGCACGACCGACGCGGCGCTTCCGCCGGTCGCGGGCACCGCCGTGGACGGGGCGCTGCCCGTCGCCGGGCAGGCGGTCCGGGACGCGGGCGGGGTGGCGTACGGGGTCGCCGGGGACGTGACGCCGTTCGCGGAGGGTGCCGTCGGCGGGGCGGCTCCGCTGGCGACGGGCCTGGCCGGGGAGCGGATCGCACCCTTCGCGGAGCAGGTGGTCGCGCACGGCACAGCCGCCTTCGTGAAGGGGCGGGTCATCGATGGCGCCGCGGTCTTCGCCGGGCGGCTGGTCACCGAGGACGCGGCGCCGTTCGCGGGTCGGTCGGTCGCGGAGGAGGCCAGGCCGTTCGTGGACGGCACGGCCGGTGCCGCGCATCCGTTCGCCGAGGACACGGCCGGCTCCGTGCAGCGTTTCGTCGAGGGCGCGGCCGGCTCCGCGCAGCGTTTCGCGGAGGGCACGGTCGGTGCCGTACAGCCCGTCGTGGACGTGGCCGTCGGCTACGTCCACCCCGTGGCCGACGGTGCCGCCGGGAGCGCGACCGGCCTGGCCGACGGTGTGGCAGGCGACGCCGCGCCCCTCACGTACGGCGTCGCGCATGACGCCACTCCCGTCGCGTACGGCGTCGCGCACGACGTCGTCCCCCTCGCCCACGGCGTAGCGCACGACGTCATCCCCTTCGCGGACGGGGTCACGGGCGACGTGACGCCCTTCGCCCACGGGGTGACCGACGGCGTCACGCCCCTCGCGTACGGCGTGGTGGAGGACGTCACTCCCTTCGCGCACGGTGTCGCGGGCGAGGTGGGGCCGGTCGCCGGGCAGGTCGCCCCGTTCGCCGAGGGCCTCACCGGGACCGTCCGGGCGACCGGCACACCGCTCGTCGGCAACGCCGTCACCGGCGTCGAGGCCCTCGCCGACTCGACCGCGCCGGGCTACCTCCCGCGCGGACGGTGACCGTGCCCCGTGCATCGTGCCGCTCGGCCGGTGCGCGGGAGGGCCGGGTGAACGCGTCCGGCCCGTAGCGCTGGTCCAGCGCTGCTCCAGTGCTGCTCTCCGTCGGTGGAGACCCGGACGGCCGAAAGCCGTCGGTCGGGTTCGGGTGGATGCCGGCGGAGAGGGGCGGGTGGTCCTCATTGGGGAGACGATCACCCGCCACGGGCCCTTCCCCGAGTCGAGGAAGGGCCCGGAAAGGGGCCTCACCGGGCGCACCCCAGCCCGGTGAGGCCCCGCAATCCGGCGCACATGCGGCTCACATTCGGCACGCCGTGCCAGTGAGCACGGCATCATGTGACAGGTATCACCGCTCAGGTGTGACGCGCGATTTAGAGGGCTCCCGGAAGCAGCGATAACCTGCGAGACGGACATGCCGCGCGCTCGGACACCGTGTGCGCCTCCCTAGTGACTCTCGGCGGACGTCACGTTGCCCTTCGCGGCACGCCCACGCATCCAACGAACCGCGATCACTGATAGGGACGGAAGCGCGTGGACCTGTTCGAGTACCAGGCGAGGGACCTCTTCGCCAAGCACGGTGTACCGGTGCTGGCCGGTGAAGTCATCGACACGCCTGAGGCGGCGCGCGAGATCACCGAGCGGCTGGGCGGCAAGTCTGTCGTCAAGGCTCAGGTGAAGGTCGGTGGTCGAGGCAAGGCCGGCGGCGTGAAGCTCGCCGCCACCCCGGACGAGGCCGTGGCCCGTTCGACGGACATTCTCGGCATGGACATCAAGGGCCACACGGTCCACAAGGTCATGATCGCCGAGACCGCTCCGGAGATCGTCGAGGAGTACTACGTCTCCTTCCTCCTCGACCGCACCAACCGCACCTTCCTCTCCATCGCCTCCGTCGAGGGCGGCATGGAGATCGAGGAGGTGGCGGCCACCCGCCCCGAGGCCGTCGCCAAGACCCCGATCGACGCCAACGAGGGCGTGACCCCCGAGGTCGCCCGCCGGATCGTCGCGGACGCGAAGTTCCCGGCCGAGGTCGCCGACAAGGTCGCCGACATCCTCGTCACCCTGTGGAAGACCTTCGTCGCCGAGGACGCGCTCCTCGTCGAGGTCAACCCGCTGGCGAAGGTCGCCTCCGGCGATGTCATCGCCCTTGACGGGAAGGTCTCCCTGGACGAGAACGCCGAGTTCCGTCAGCCCTCGCACGAGGAGCTCCAGGACAAGGCGTCGGCCAACCCGCTGGAGGCCGCCGCCAAGGAGAAGGGCCTCAACTACGTCAAGCTCGACGGCGAGGTCGGCATCATCGGCAACGGCGCGGGTCTCGTCATGAGCACCCTGGACGTCGTCGCGTACGCCGGTGAGAACCACGGTGGCGTCAAGCCCGCCAACTTCCTCGACATCGGCGGTGGCGCCTCCGCCGCCGTCATGGCGAACGGCCTGGAGATCATCCTCGGCGACCCGGACGTCAAGTCCGTCTTCGTCAACGTCTTCGGCGGCATCACCGCGTGCGACGAGGTCGCCAACGGCATCGTGCAGGCGCTGCAGCTCCTGAAGGACAAGGGCGAGGAAGTCACCAAGCCCCTCGTCGTCCGTCTCGACGGCAACAACGCCGAGCTGGGTCGCAAGATCCTCTCCGACGCCAACCACCCGCTGGTCCAGCGCGTGGACACCATGGACGGCGCGGCCGACAAGGCCGCCGAGCTCGCGGCTGCGAAGTAAGGGACGAGGACACACAGCCATGGCTATCTTCCTCAACAAGGACAGCAAGGTCATCGTCCAGGGCATGACCGGTGCCACGGGCATGAAGCACACCAAGCTCATGCTGGCCGACGGCACGAACATCGTCGGTGGCGTGAACCCCCGCAAGGCGGGCACGACCGTCGACGTCGACGGCACGGAGATCCCGGTCTTCGGCACCGTCGCCGAGGCGATCGAGAAGACGGGCGCGAACGTATCCGTCCTCTTCGTGCCGCCGGCCTTCGCCAAGGCCGCCGTCGTCGAGGCCATCGACGCGGAGATCCCCCTCGCGGTCGTCATCACCGAGGGCATCGCGGTGCACGACTCCGCCGCGTTCTACGCGTACGCGGTCGAGAAGGGCAACAAGACCCGCATCATCGGTCCCAACTGCCCCGGTCTGATCACCCCCGGTCAGTCGAACGCCGGCATCATCCCCGGTGACATCACCAAGCCGGGCCGCATCGGTCTTGTCTCGAAGTCCGGCACGCTGACGTACCAGATGATGTACGAACTCCGTGACATCGGCTTCTCGTCGGCCGTCGGTATCGGTGGCGACCCGGTCATCGGCACCACGCACATCGACGCGCTCGCCGCGTTCGAGGCCGACCCCGACACCGACCTCATCGTGATGATCGGTGAGATCGGTGGCGACGCCGAGGAGCGTGCCGCCGACTTCATCAAGGCGAACGTGAAGAAGCCGGTCGTCGGCTACGTCGCGG
Organism: Streptomyces sp. MA5143a; assembly: GCF_900290235.1. GTDB lineage: Bacteria > Actinomycetota > Actinomycetes > Streptomycetales > Streptomycetaceae > Streptomyces. The sequence goes on along the minus strand of NZ_OLMK01000030.1, from coordinate 122,111 downwards.
GCTTCACCGCGCCCGAGGGCAAGACCATGGGCCACGCCGGCGCCATCGTCTCCGGTTCCTCCGGTACGGCCGCCGCGAAGAAGGAGGCCCTCGAGGCCGCCGGTGTCAAGGTCGGCAAGACCCCGACCGAGACGGCGAAGCTGGCGCGCGAGATCCTCGGCGGCTGAACGCCGAGTGCTGAGGGCTGAGTGCTGAGTGCTGAGCACTCGCTCCGGCTGAACGTCGAGCGGGCCCGTACCCCTGCGTGGGGTACGGGCCCGTCGCGTTGTCCATGACCGACTCGGGGCCGGCCTCACCTGGCTTCCGGGTGCAGGCGTCCGGGCCCCGCGGCCATCGCCGCTCTGAGCTTGGACCGCAGCTTGAGCTGTTTGTGGGAGAGGGGGCCGGGCACCGCCTGCGGAGGGACGCCGCTCACCGGGGCGCCCGGGGGGACCGGCGGTTCGTAGCGGTCGGGGGCCGTGCGGAGGGTCAGGGCGGTGGTGGTGAGGAGCACGCTGGCGAAGACGACGGCGGCGTGGATCCAGCGCCGGGCCCGCAGGTCGGCCCTGGTGCGCAGGACGATCGGCCGCGTGGGCCGGGGCCGGACGTCCGCCGCCAGTTCGGTCAGCAGCCGGTGCAGGTCGTCCGGCGTGGCTGGTTCCGGGAGGCACGCGGTGACGACCGCGCGCGCGTACCGCACACGCCCCGCCGTCGCCGGGGTGCTGGCCTCCGACTCGGCGGCCGTTTCCGGCAGGTCCAGGCCCACACCGTCGTAGAGGACGAGGGCGCGGCGGTACGGGGGCCGCAGGTTCTGGAGTCCGGCGAGCAGGGCGCGCCCGGTCGGATCCGCCGACTTCGACGCCGATGCGGGTGCCGGTCCCGGCTCCCGGCCGCGGAAGGGGACGGGGAGGCGGTGACGCAGTCGGTGCCAGGGCGAGAGGGCGCAGTCGTGGGCCACCGCCCGCACCCACCCGGCCGGGTCCGGGTCCACGGCCACCTCCGGCCACCGCTGCCAAGCCTGCTGGAAGGCCCGCTCGACCGCGTCGCGCGCCTGCCGAAGGCTCCCGGTGAGCAGATATGTCTGCTGTACGAGGGTGGGGGCGCAGTACGAGTAGAGGGCGTCGAAGGCCTGTGCGGGCGTCAGCGGCGGGGGCGCGAGCGCCGGATCGGCGGCGGCCTCGGCGTCTGTGGAGAGCGGCTGCTGATACCACTCGACCTCACCGGTGGAGTCGGCGTCACACCCGGCCTCACCCGCGGCGCCGACGGCACATGTGGCTTCGGCCTCGGCGGCGGGCCCGGCCTCGGCATCGGTGGGCGCCTGCGTCTCGGTCACCGGTGGCACTCGCGTGGTGCGGAACCCTGCTGGAAACCCTGCCGGGCCGGGCTCCCCGGCCTCCGCCGCTGGGGGAGACCCGTACCGCGCACGAGAAAGCACATAACCACATAGTGGGCGACACGTGCGCAAATCCCCTGTTACCCGGGTAAAGCGCGTGTCGTTGGGAGCATGGCGGACGTGACGCACGTGACCGACCCGAACGACCCGTCCACCGCATCGAACCATCCCTCCCCGCACGGCCGGTCGGCACCGCCCCCGCCCTCCCCGGCCGACCTGCCGCCGCTGTCCGCGCTGTCGTCGTCGCTCGGCCGGACGCGCCGCCGGTCGTCCGAACTGGTCACCGGGATGCTGGGCGGAATCCTCGCGGCGGGGCTCGGTCTCGGGGCGTTCGTGGCGCTGGTGATGGTGCTGTGGATCAGTTCGCCGTACCCGGACAGCGGGCCCGGTGGGGCCCTGCACGTGGCGGCGGCCCTGTGGCTGCTGTCCCACGGTGTGGAACTGATCCGGACGGACACGCTCTCCGGCGACCCCGCCCCCGTCGGTCTCGTCCCACTCCTGCTGCTCGGCCTGCCGCTGGTCCTGCTGCACCGCTCGGCCCGCGACCACGCGGGGGACGGTCGCGGCGCCGACGTGCGGGCGACCTGGGCCGGGCTCGTCACGGGCTACACGGCCGTCGGCGGCGCGGCCACGCTGTACGCGTCGGGTGGTGTGCTGCGGCCCTCGTGGTGGTGGGCGGTGATGTGCGTACCGGCCGTGGCGGCGCTCGCGGCGGGCACAGGGGTGTGGGCGGCATGCGGGCGCCCCCGGCTGCCCCTGCCCGCGCCCCTCGGGGCCGCGCTGGAGCCGGAAGGCCGACGGCAGGTACTGACCGCCGCGGGGAGGGCCGCCGGGGCGGGGGCGCTGGCGCTGGTCGGGGGTGGGGCGCTGCTGGTCGCGGTTTCCCTGGTGGGGCACGGTGACGCGGTTCGCGGGTCGTTCCCGCAGCTCGCCGAGGGGTGGTCGGGTCGTTTCGCCGTACTGATGCTCTGTGCGGCCCTGCTGCCGAACGCGGCGGTGTGGGCGGCGGCCTATGCGCTGGGGCCCGGGTTCGTCCTGAGCTCCGGGTACGTCGTGGCGCCCCTGTCGGTGACGGCGCCGGCGCCGGCCGCTCCGCTGCCGCCGTTCCCGTTGCTGGCGGCGGTGCCGACGGGGGGCGGTACGGCGCTGACCTGGGCGGTGGGGGTGGTGCCGCTGGCCGCAGGGGTGACCGTGGGGTGGTTCACGGGGGCGCGGGCCGCGGCCGAACGGGGCGCTCCGTGGTCCATGCGCCGTACCGCGGCCGCCGCCCTCGTCGCCGCCGCCCTGTGTGCCGTCGCCGTAGCGCTGCTGACCATTCTCGCGAGCGGCCCCCTCGGAGTGGCCGCGCTCAGCCACTTCGGCCCCCTGTGGTGGCAGACCGGCGGAGCGGCCGGCGCCTGGGTGGCCACCGCCGCCCTGCCCGTCGCCCTCTCGTCACGCTGGTGGCGCGCCCGCGCACACGGGAAGCCCTCGGGCGCGTACCGGGGCGCGGGCCCGGTCATCACGACCGTGCGGCGGTCCTCGGCGGAAGGTCGCGCGGGTGAGCGGACCGCGACGAGAGGTGGCCTGTTCCGCCGCAAGGAGGCACGAGCGGAGCGGACGCGGCCGATGAGGAAACCGGGCGGGCTGGACCGGAGGCGAGGAACCGTGGTCGTGGGGCCGGGTTCGTCGAGGCCAGCCGTGTTTCCGCGTGCGTTGGAGGAGGCGCTGGATGCGGCGGCACCGCGTGAGCGCTTCGCGGACCTGCCGCTGGCCGCCCTTGTCTCCACGGCCGAAGGCCACGCGGACCGCCCGCTCCACGAAGGGGGTGCCGGGGACCGTACCGAGGCGGCGGATCACCCGGACCGGTCTCTCACGGACGCCCCTGAGGCCGGGCAACCGCGTTCGAAGCCAAGCCGCTCCTCGCGTCCGGGCCGACGTCGGCTCCGAGCCGGGGCGCTGCCGTTGCCCTCGTGGTTCTCCAGGCCGAGGCGGAGGCCGGTGGCGGCGCAGCCCCACACTCCCCTCGGCCCCGGCGAGCCGACGAGGGCGAAGGCACCCGACCAGGCCTCTTGAGCCCCGCCCTCACCGCCGTTCGCCCCCGCTGTCGCCGCCTACTGCGCGCTGCCCAGCATGTCCCGTACCGGACCCTCCGGGAGGAGTTCCTTGCAGGACTTCTCGGAGGCTGTGGTGAGGGAGTCGTTCACGCAGGTGTAGTAGTCCCGGTACACGAACTGGGTCGTGAACGTGGCGATCACGACGGTCAGGGCGAGCGAGGCCGTCACGAGGCCGCTGATGGCCGCCGTCCGCTGGGGGCGGCCGCTCACCTCGGGGCGGGCCGGCGCGTCGGGGTCCGGCGTCCGCGGCTTGGCGCGCAACGCGCTGATCGCCCAGTACAGGGCCAGCGAGCCGAGCAGCAGGGCCACGTACGGCCAGGCGAAGAGGGCGAAGAAGAAGGCCCACATCCCGGAGAGCAGCGCGTACCGCGCGCGACGCTGGGCGGGGTCGGTCGGGTCCCAGCGCATTCCGGCGCCCGGACCGCCCTCCTGGCCCTGCCCCGGACCGCCGGGACCGCCCTGGCCCTGGCCACCGGGACGTTCACCGAAATGCCCACCGGTGGAGCGGCCGGGCTGCCGGTCGCTCCACTGACTGCCCCACGGCGAGTGACCACCCCCGCCATGACCGCCGTCGGAACCCTGGCCGCCCGCGGGTCGCCGAGGCTGCCACGGCCGATCGGGCGCGCCCTCCGGAGGCGGCGCGAACGGATTGTCCTCGGAGGAACCGGAGGAACCGGAAGAACCGGAAGAACCGGAAGAACCCGAGGAACCGGAGGAACCACCGGACCCGGACGACCCCGGCTGCCCGGGACGCTCGGCGGCGTCCTCGCTCTCGCGCGGAGGCGTGGGAGAGGAGCTCCGCTCGCGCAGCAGGAGCGAAGGAAGGCGGAGGCTGCGGTCCGGCATCAGGAGTGCGTCTTCCCCTTGGTGATACGACGGCGATACGGCGGTGATACGGCGGCGGTGGACACAGTGGTGAACTGGTCAGTGTCGACGGCGTCGACGGCGTCGGCTGAACACGGTGCTTGAGCGTGCCGGGTCCGGCGGTGGATTCGGCTGGTACGGCGTGAGCTGTCACTTCGTGAACGCCCCGCACACCGGCCGCGTTCCCGACCGCCTTCCCGGGCCCGCTCCCGGCAGACGCTACCTTCCGGCCACGCCCCCGTCCCACGGGGGCCGCCGGGTGTGCCGGTATCGTTGCTGACGGTCGGCCGGTTCGTAGACTTCCCCGTATCGGGGGATGTAACGCATTCGTATGAATGTACAAGTACGGGTCCGGTGGGCCGGATCGCTCCGCACGACCGTGGAGCGGCCCCCAGGAACCCGTGCGCACCCGCACGGGACCAGAACCGCAGAAAGGGTCCCACCGTGGCCGCCAAGCCCGTGGCCAAGCGCCTCGTCGTGCTGGTATCCGGATCCGGCACCAACCTCCAGGCGCTGCTCGACGCCATCGCGGCGACCGGCGTCGAGGCCTACGGCGCCGAGATCGTGGCCGTCGGGGCCGACCGCGGCGGCATCGAAGGGCTCGCCCGGGCCGAGCGCGCCGGACTGCCGACGTTCGTCTGCCGCGTCAAGGACCACGGCACCCGCGAGGAGTGGGACGCGGCGCTCGCCGAGGCCGTCGCCGCGTACGAGCCGGATCTGGTCGTCTCCGCCGGGTTCATGAAGATCGTGGGCAAGGAGTTCCTCGCCCGGTTCGGCGGGCGGTTCGTCAATACGCACCCCGCCCTCCTGCCCAGTTTTCCCGGAGCCCACGGTGTGCGTGACGCGCTCGCGTACGGCGCCAAGGTCACCGGCTGCACCGTCCACTTCGTCGACGACGGCGTCGACACCGGGCCGATCATCGCGCAGGGCGTGGTGGAGGTCCGGGACGAGGACGACGAGAGCGCTCTGCACGAGCGCATCAAGGAAGTCGAGCGAAGGCTGCTCGTCGATGTCGTGGGGCGGCTCGCCCGCAACGGCTATCGCATTGAGGGACGAAAGGTAGTTATCCAGTGACCGCCGACAGCACTGTCACGGCCGAGAGCGGCAAGCGGGCCATCCGTCGCGCGCTCGTCAGCGTCTACGACAAGACCGGGCTCGAGGAGCTCGCCCGTGGCCTGCACGAGGCGGGCGTGGAGCTCGTCTCCACCGGGTCGACCGCCGGGCGCATCGCCGGCGCCGGCGTCCCCGTCACCAAGGTCGAGGAGCTGACCGGTTTCCCCGAGTGCCTCGACGGCCGGGTCAAGACGCTGCACCCCAAGGTGCACGCGGGCATCCTCGCCGACCTCCGCCTGGAGGACCACCGGCGCCAGCTCGCCGAGCTGGGCGTGGAGCCGTTCGACCTGGTCGTCGTGAACCTGTACCCGTTCCGTGAGACCGTCGCCTCCGGCGCCACCCCGGACGAGTGCGTGGAGCAGATCGACATCGGCGGCCCGTCGATGGTGCGCGCCGCCGCCAAGAACCACCCGTCGGTCGCGGTGGTCACCAGCCCCGCCCGGTACGCGGACGTCCTGACGGCCGTCAAGGACGGCGGCTTCGACCTCGCCGCCCGCAAGCGGCTGGCCGCCGAGGCCTTCCGGCACACCGCCGAGTACGACATCGCCGTCTCCTCCTGGTTCGCCTCGGCCTACGCGCCCGCCGACGACTCGCCGTTCCCCGAGTTCATCGCCGCCGCCCTGGAGCGCAAGAGCACCCTGCGCTACGGCGAGAACCCGCACCAGCCCGCGGCCCTCTACGTCGACGGCACGGGCAGTGGCCTCGCCGAGGCCGAGCAGCTGCACGGCAAGGAGATGTCGTACAACAACTACACGGACACGGACGCCGCCCGCCGTGCCGCGTACGACCACGACGAGCCCTGCGTCGCGATCATCAAGCACGCCAACCCCTGCGGCATCGCGATCGGCGCGGACGTCGCCGAGGCGCACCGCAAGGCACACGCCTGTGACCCGCTGTCCGCGTTCGGCGGGGTCATCGCCGTCAACCGGCCGGTGAGCAAGGAGATGGCCGAGCAGGTCGCCGAAATCTTCACCGAGGTCATCGTCGCGCCCGACTACGAGGAGGGCGCCCTCGACGCCCTCGCCAAGAAGAAGAACATCCGTGTGCTGAAGGCCCCGGCCGCGCCCTCCCACCCCGCCGAGGTCAAGCCGATCGACGGCGGTGCCCTCCTCCAGGTGACGGACCGGCTCCAGGCCGACGGCGACGACCCGGCCAACTGGACGCTCGCGACCGGCGAGGCCCTCTCGGCCGAGGAACTGGCCGAGCTGGCCTTCGCGTGGCGGGCCTGCCGCGCGGTCAAGTCCAACGCGATCCTCCTCGCCAAGGACGGCGCCTCGGTCGGCGTCGGCATGGGCCAGGTCAACCGTGTGGACTCCGCGAAGCTCGCCGTCGAGCGGGCCGGCGCCGAGCGGGCGCAGGGCTCGTACGCCGCCTCCGACGCCTTCTTCCCGTTCCCGGACGGGCTGGAGATCCTCACCGAGGCCGGCGTCAAGGCCGTCGTCCAGCCGGGCGGCTCGGTCCGCGACGAACTGGTCGTCGAGGCCGCGCAGAAGGCGGGCGTCACCATGTACTTCACGGGGACGCGGCACTTCTTCCACTGACACGGCCACAGCCACAGCCACAGCCACTGTCCGCCGGACGGCGGAGCAGTAGGGGGCGCGCCGCTCGACGCGGCGCGCCCCCGCGCGTTCCCGGACCTCGACGCGGCTGGGGGAGCACGGCCGTCGAGCCCTGTTCGGCGGTGTCCGCGGACCAACGCCGAAGGGCCGTACCCCTGGGACGGGGTACGGCCCTTCGTGGGCTCGGCGGCTCAGTAGCGCGGGCGGTTGAACCACGCCTTGCCGTTGGCGTTGCCGGCGAAGACGGCTATCAGGATGCCCAGCACCAGGTGGACCAGGCCGATCAGGAAGAACGGGTAGATGCTCAGGACGGCGGTGATGATGCCGAAGACCAGCGCGGCGACGCGTACGCCGTTGCCGCCGCTCTTGAACTTCACCGCGAGCATGATCGCGTAGACGAGCCAGCCCACGGCGAACACGGCGATCGCCCACATCATGCCGACCGGGACGTTGCCGAGCGCGTCCTGCAGCGCCGGGTCCTCGGCGCTGTCGCTCGCCGCGCTGATGGCCACCGCGCCGATCGCGTACAGCAGCACGCCGATCACCTGGAGACCGGCGATGACCCAGAGCATCACGCGGGCCGCGCCGACCGTGCTGGGCATGGTCGTGGGCGCGCCGCCCGGGTACCCGCCGCCGTACCCCTGCGAGACCGGCGGGGCGGTCGGGTAGCCGTAACCGGGCTGCTGGGGCTGGTTCTGCTGCGGGTAGCCATAGCCCTGGGACGGCTGCTGCTGGGGCTGGCCGTAGGGGTTGTTCGGGTCACCGAAGCTCATGGCGGGTCTCCTCCGTTGCCTTGTGCGGGGACGCGCGGCACGGGTCGGAGGAATGCCCTGCTCTGTTGTGGTCACGCCCCCCGGCAGTGCCCGCGGCACTGTGGCCCAATCGTTTTATACGCCCGCTCGGATGTCCAGCCGGATTCCGGGGACGTTGTGCAAGTGCAACACATCCGATCTTGTCGGACGGGGGGTGGCGGGGTGGCCGGGGCACGGCGGGACGCCCTCGTCGAGGGCTCCCGCAGGGGCGTGTGCGAGCCCTCCGCGAACCCCTAGCGAACCCCTCGCGAACGCCGGCGCTTCGTCGGCTGACGACCGACGACCGACGACCGCCGGACCGCCCAGCGGACCGCCCAGCGGATCGATCAGTCGACCGGGCGGCTGACCTGGCTACAGACCGGGCGGATGACCCGGCTACAGACCGGCGGCTGACCAGGCGGCGGATCGGCGGCTGACGAGGCGGCGGACCGGCCGCGGGTGTCCGATGGGCGGCCGGATTGGAACCGGGGGGCCGTCATCCGCGAAGATTGGGCCCATGACCGCCCAGATTCTCGATGGCAAGGCCACCGCAGCCGCGATCAAGTCCGATCTGACCGCCCGCGTGGCGGCGCTGAAGGAGAAGGGCGTCACGCCCGGCCTCGGCACGATCCTCGTCGGGGAAGACCCCGGCAGCCAGAAGTACGTCGCCGGCAAGCACCGCGACTGCGCGCAGGTCGGCATCGCCTCCATCCAGCGCGAACTGCCCGCGACCGCCACCCAGGAAGAGATCGAGGCGGTGGTACGGGAACTCAACGAGGACCCCGCCTGCACCGGCTACATCGTCCAGCTTCCCCTTCCCCGGGGCATCGACGAGAACCGCATCCTCGAACTGATGGACCCCGACAAGGACGCCGACGGCCTTCACCCGATGAACCTCGGGCGCCTCGTCCTGAACGAGCCCGCCCCGCTGCCCTGCACCCCGAACGGCATCCTCACCCTGCTGCGCCACTACGGCGTGGAGATCAAGGGCGCCGAGGTCGTGGTCGTCGGCCGCGGCGTGACCATCGGTCGCCCGATGCCGCTGCTGCTGACCCGGCGCAGCGAGAACGCGACGGTCACGCAGTGCCACACCGGCACGCGTGATCTGGCCGCCCACCTCAAGCGCGCCGACATCATCGTCGCCGCCGCCGGCTCCGCGCATCTGGTCCGCCCCGAGGACGTGAAGCCGGGCGCCGCCGTGCTCGACGTGGGTGTCTCCCGCTCCGCCGAGGGCAAGATCGTCGGCGATGTGCACCCCGGCGTCGCCGAGGTCGCGGGCTGGATCTCCCCCAACCCCGGCGGCGTGGGCCCCATGACCCGGGCCCAGCTGCTCGTCAACGTGGTCGAGGCGGCGGAGCGCAGTGCCGGCTGACGACAAGGCGCCGGGGAAGGCCGAGGTCCGGGGAACACCCTGGGCATCGGCGGAGCCGAGCACGCCACGGACACCGACCGGGTCGGGGACAGCGGGTGCGTCGAGCGCGCCGGGCACGCCGGACGCACCGGGTACGTCGGAGAAGCCGACCGGATCGGCGACACCGGGCGAGCCGCAGGCGCCGGCCAGGTCGAGTGCGCCGGCCAGGTCGAGTGCGTCGGACGGGGCCGCCGTGGCGTCGGGTGGGGCGGAGAGGGTGGAGATGTCGGGGCGTGTGAGGGAGACGGAGCAGCGTGGGACGGCGGTGACGGGTGGCGCGCCGGACGAGATCGAGGTGCGGGATCCCATCAGCGCGCCCGACGCCGACGGCAAGCCCGTCCGGGTCACCCGGCGCTTCCCGATGTTCACCCGGGACACCGCCCGGCCCGAGGGCGGCGGCCGGGCCGCCCCCCGGGACGCGCCCGCGCCCGCCCGGCAGTGGCCGATCCTCGCCGTGCTCTGCACCGTGGGCCTCGGCCTGCTGCTCACCGCGTTCGACGCGTTCCGGCTCGGCACGATCCTGATCGGCTCCGCGCTGCTGGCGGGGGCGCTGTTGCGCTGGCTGGTCCCGGACGTCGGCATGCTCGCCGTCCGCTCCCGCTTCACCGACATGGTCACGTACATCGCGCTGGGCTCCGCCATCGTGCTCCTCGCGCTGATGGCGCAGCCGAAGCCGCTGCTGGAGATCCCCTTCCTCAAGGACACCCTGCACTTCACCGTCGGCGACGAGACCGGCTGACCGGACGCGCGACGGCGGCCCGTCCCCTCCCCCGAGTCAGGACGGACCGCCGTCGCGATCCACCCTCGTGCACGGCGAACGCCCCGTTCAACAGCAGCCGACCCGCTGTGGCACGGAAGTGACAATTCCGCCGAGGTGTCCCCACCCGGCGACGACGCCGGCACCCGCAGGTCATCTTCGCGTGCGTGCCACCCCCGAAGCCCGCCGCGCGCCCTTCGCGCTCCGGCACGCCCTGCCGTCGCCCCACGCGCCCGAGCCGGTGACCGTGCCGACGGGAACCGGTCCGCACACGGTCGTCGTCACTTGCTCAGACCCCCGACCGAGCCCAGGAGGCAGTCGATGAGCGCCTGGCAGCCGCTGCCGGACGGACTCCCCCCGGAGGTGCAGCACTTCGTCGAGCAGATGCGGCTGCTGAAGGACCGCACGGGGCTCAGCCTGGTCGCCCTCGGCGCGCGCACCGCGTACAGCAAGTCCTCCTGGCAGCGCTACCTCAACGCGACCCAGCCCCCGCCCCGCCAGGCCGTCGTCGCCCTGTGCAAGGTCGCCGGGGAGGACGCCGAACGCTTCGGGGTGCGCTGGGAGCTGGCCGTACGGGTCTGGCCGCGCCCGCCGGCACCGGCGGTGCTCCCGGACCCGTCGTCGGCCGGCGCGGGGGCGGCGGAGGGGGAGGCGTACGAGGACGACCCCACGCTGCCCTGGTGGGACGCCCCGGCCGAGGATCCGGCGCCACGCCGGCCGGGCCGTGTCGCGCTCTACGCCGCGCTCGCCGTCCTCGCCGCCCTGGTCCTCGTCGTTGCCGCGCTGCTGGGGGCCGCCACACTGTCGTGACGGCCCCTCGACGAGGGCGGACGGCAGCTCCGCGGCAACCCGGCGGCAGCCCGGCGGCCATCCGGTGGCAGCCGGGCGGCCATCCGGTGGCAGCCGGGCGGCCATCCGGTGGCAGCCGGGCGGCCATCCGGTGGCAGCCGGGCGGCATGGTGCGGTTCCGCCGGGCCGCCCCGACCTCAACTGCGCCAGTCGTACGCGGCGAGCTTCCACTTCGAGCCGACCCGGACGTAGTACTTCCCGTCGAGCCGCTTGAAGGTCACCTGGTTCACGGTGCCCGTGTACGTGACGAGGCCATCGGCGTACGGCCCGTCGAGGAAGCCGTCGGCCTGCCCGAAGGTCTCCTGGCCGACGATGCCGTCGATGTCCTCCAACTCCTCCCGCGCCTGCCAGTACTTCGTCGCCGAGCGCGTCTTCCAGCCGAAGACCCCGTCGATGTCCCACGGGGTGAAGGTGTGCAGAGTGCCGCCGGAGTCCTTCCACTTGGCGCCGTCGGCGTAGAGCACGCTCTGCCACAGCCGGGTCGCGTTGCTCCTGGAGTGGCTGTTCACGGACAGCGTGCCCTCGTCGCCCCAGTCGTTGTACGCGGCGCCCGAACCGTCGACGACACGCGGCCCGGAGGCCGTGGCGAGCGGAGCGGCGGCACCGAGCGCGAGCCCGGCCGAGGCCGTCACGGCGGCGGCCGCGAGCAGCAGCCTGGCTTTGAGTTGCATGTGATCCCCCTGGTCCCGCTACGACCTTGCGAATGACCGTCCGACCGTCACCGACGCACAGGACGCCGGTGCCACTCCCGTAACCGTGTTCGACGCGAGTGGCCGTGTCTGTGTGGTGATCGGGTCGATGTGCTGACGAGTTCGAGGATTTACCGACGATCGGTTCGGCGCCAGGGCTAACGTGAGCTTTTGGGACGGTCCGGGACGGCCCGCGCGGGGATCTGTCATTCCGTCCGGAAGGCCGGGATGGCGGTGGGACACTGGACCACGGACCGGCGGGGGGCGCGCGAGGGGGTGCGCCCAGCCCGAAATGCTCCCGCACGCCCCTTTTTTCGGGAACTGGCATCCCGGCCGGGCGCATCCCCATGGGTAGGCCAGAACGGGGTGCGAAAGAGGGCCTCGGGCTCGGGCTCGGGCTCGGGCTCGGTCACGGACCAGGATCAGCGAGGGCATCATGCGCGGCACACGGATAGTCGGCACGGGGGGCATGGACAGAGACGCTCGGGGGGAAGAGGGGGGAATCAATGCCTCGTTGGAGGGCCTTGCCGGATGAACTCGATCCACAGGTCAAGGAGTTCGCGAGTCAGCTGCGCAGACTCGTCGACCGCGGTGGGCTGAGCATCGCCGCGGTGGCCGACCGTACGGGCTACAGCAAGACGTCATGGGAGAGGTATCTCAACGGAAGACTGCTCGCGCCGAAGGGCGCGATCGTCGCGTTGGCCGAGGTGACCGGCACCAACCCCGTCCATCTGACGACCATGTGGGAGCTGGCCGAGCGAGCCTGGAGCCGCTCGGAGATGCGCCACGACATGACCATGGAGGCCATCCGTATCTCCCAGGCGCGCGCCGCGCTGGGCGAGACCGGGGGCCAGGCGATCGTCAAGGGCGGCCAGAACGCCAGGGCGGGCCGGAGCGTGACGGCGACACCGGGTATCGCGGGTCCGGCGGGCGTCTCGCCGACGGTTCCGCCGCAGCCGCGGGGACCGGCGGAGGAGCGCACGTCCCGTCCGTCGCACGGAAGTTCGGCCTCGTCGTCCTCTTCCTCTTCCTCTTCCTCTTCCTCGTCGTCGCGGTACGGCGGCGGGCCGGGGGCGGCCGCGAGTGCCCCCCGCGTCAACTGGGGTGCCGCCTCGCCCTCGTCCGCCTCGGGTTCGGCCGGAACGCCGTCCACTCCGCCGACCCCGTCGGTCTCTTCGGCGTCCTCGGCGTCCTCGGCGTCGGCGGCCCGCGCGGGTGGTGGCGCGGCGGCTCCGTCCGGTGTCTTCGGTCCGCCGCCGGGCGGCACGGGCCGTCCCGACAGCGGCGACTCGGGGGCCGGGCGGCGCGTGACGATGTTCCTCGCGGGAGCCGTGGGGGCGCTCGTCGTGATCGCGGCGGCGTTCTTCCTCACCCAGGGGGACGGCGGGAGCGAGGCCGATGACAAGCCGCCGGCGAACACCTCGACCGGGGCCGGCGCGGACCCCGACCTCCCGGCCGGCGTCAAGTGCGCGGGGGCCGACTGCACCGGCAAGGACCCCGAGACCATGGGGTGCACGACGGGTGTCGTGAAGACCGCGGACGAGGCCACCGTCGGCACGGCCCGGGTAGAGGTCCGCTACAGCGAGAACTGCCGCGCGGCCTGGGCCCGCATCACGCTGGCGGCCCAGGGCGACAAGGTGCGCGTGACGGCCGGCAAGGTCAAGCAGACAGCGGCGGTCGCGGAGCCCGGCGAGAACATCGCGTACACGTCGATGGTCGCGGTCAAGGACGCGGGCGACGCCACGGCATGCGTGACCCTGGCAACGGGCGAGGAGGGCTGCACGAACTGAGCGGCCGACGGGGTGCAGGGGGCTGAGCGGCCGACGGGGCCGGATGGGCTGAGGGGCCGACGGGGCGCACGGGGCTGAGCCGCCGACCGGGCCGGACGGGGCTGAGCGGCCGACGGGGCCGGACGGGGCTGAGCGGCCGACGGGGCCGGACGGGGCTGAGCGGCCGACCGGGTCGGACGGGGCTGAGCCGCCGACGGGGTCGGATGGGCTGAGGGGCCGACGGGGCGCACGGGGCTGAGCCGCCGACCGGGTCGGACGGGGCTGAGCGGCCGACGGGGCCGGACGGGGCTGAGGGGACCGACGGGGCCAGGGGCCGGATGGGCTGAGGGACCAGAGCGGCTGGCGGACAGGGTGCCCGGGCGGCGCAGGGCGCTGCCCGGCCCAGGTGTCGGGCGATTGGCGTGCCCGGCCGACGGGCGGGGCGGCTGCCGCTCTTGCCCACGAGCCTCAGAGAGGCCGTCCTGGACGGCTGTTGAAGGCGGTTCCGGAGGGCCGGGACGGGCCGCCCTCGGGCGTGCCGCACGCGCGCGGTCGGCGGCCGGGAGGCGGGACGGTCGACGGGCCGGCCTCGCGCCCGAACGGCAACCCCCACGGGCCACGCCCCCGGACGGGCAACCCCCTCCGATTCCGTGACCGGGAGTGATCACGGGCGTCCTCAAAGTAGTCGGAAACCGGGGGGCATGCCTTCCGGTTGTCTGGGCAGGCGGAAGGTACCCCCACGGGAGTCCGGCCCGCCCGGGAGATTGGTTTCTCCCGGCCCGGCACCCCCACCGGCGGCCGCCGTGGTCCACCCCCCCCTCGGACCCGGCGGCCGCCTTTTCTTGTTGGGTCGGCGCGCCAGGGGCGGGCCGTGTGTGGTGGGCCACACGAACCCGGCCGTCGGGGATCCTGGATGCGCGATAGCCTGACCACCGATCTCTCTTGACGCCAAGAGATCGATCAAACGTCCGGGGCAGGGACGCCCCACCGCCAGCTGTCATACGGAGAACGCCATGACCCGCACTCCCGTGAACGTCACCGTCACCGGCGCGGCCGGCCAGATCGGTTACGCCCTGCTCTTCCGCATCGCCTCCGGCCAGCTGCTCGGCGCGGACGTGCCGGTCAAGCTCCGCCTGCTGGAGATCACCCCGGCGCTGAAGGCGGCCGAGGGCACCGCCATGGAGCTCGACGACTGCGCCTTCCCGCTCCTCGCCGGCATCGACATCACGGACGACCCGAACGTCGCCTTCGACGGCGCCAACGTGGGCCTGCTCGTCGGCGCCCGCCCCCGCACCAAGGGCATGGAGCGCGGTGACCTGCTGGAGGCCAACGGCGGCATCTTCAAGCCGCAGGGCAAGGCCATCAACGACCACGCCGCGGACGACATCCGCGTCCTGGTCGTCGGAAACCCGGCCAACACCAACGCCCTCATCGCCCAGGCCGCCGCGCCGGACGTACCGGCCGAGCGCTTCACCGCGATGACCCGTCTGGACCACAACCGCGCGCTGACCCAGCTGTCGAAGAAGACGGGCGTCCCGGTCTCCGAGATCAAGAAGCTCACGATCTGGGGCAACCACTCCGCCACCCAGTACCCGGACATCTTCCACGCCACGGTCGCCGGCAAGAACGCCGCCGAGGTCGTGAACGACGAGAAGTGGCTCGCCGAGGACTTCATCCCGACCGTCGCCAAGCGCGGCGCCGCCATCATCGAGGCCCGCGGCGCCTCCTCGGCCGCCTCCGCCGCCAACGCCGCCATCGACCACATCTACACCTGGGTCAACGGCACCGCCGAGGGCGACTGGGCCTCCATGGGCATCCCGTCCGACGGTTCGTACGGTGTGCCCGAGGGCCTCATCTCCTCCTTCCCGGTCACCGTGAAGGACGGCAAGTACGAGATCGTCCAGGGCCTGGAGATCAACGAGTTCTCCCGCGCCCGTATCGACGCCTCCGTCAAGGAGCTCGATGAGGAGCGCGAGGCGGTCCGCGCGCTCGGCCTCATCTGAGCCGTTCCAACACGCCGTTGCCCCCGCCGTCGCCCCTTAGGCGGGGTGTCACGGTCCCATAGCGGGCTCGCACAGGCTCTGTCCCGGTTTCGCCCGGGACGGGGCCTGTCGGCGTTTACGCCGCTATCGTCGTCAAACGCGTTCACGCGCACGCGCGTCGACGCAGTCGTGAACGCCCGCGACGGCAAGGGGGACTTGATGGCGCGCTGGGATCCGACAACCGGACGCTGGGTGGAGGACCCGCCCGCACCCGTGAACGTGTGGCGTATGGCCCTGGTGATCGCCCTCGCGGCCCTGCTGGGCGGCGGCGCCGGCCTCGGCGTATGGACCCTGGTGGGACCGGACGGCGACACCAAGAACCGTACGACCGCCGCGCACCCGTCCTCGCCGACCCCGTCACCCTCCGCCCCGGAGGCGGGCGCGAAGGGCGGCAGCGACACCGGCCAGGACTCGTCCGGCGGCGTGGATGGGGGGACGGGCGGATTCACGAGCGGGGGCGCGGGCGGAAGCGGTGACGGGAGGGGTGACGGGGACGGTGGCGGGGGCACGTCCGGGGCGTCCGGCGGGACCTCGGCCGACGCCGCGCCCGGCTATGTGCGCTCCGAGGACCCCGCGGGCTTCACCGTCGACGTCCCCGCCGGCTGGACCCGCACGGCGAAGCAGCCCGAGGGCAAGCCGGCGGTCGTGACGTACGAGTCCCCGGACGGTACCCGGGTCCTCCAGCTGTTCGAGGTCATGGAGGAGAGCCCCGCCGCCTCCATGGACGATGCCGAGAACGCGAACTACGGCTTCGCCCGACTCCCCGGCTACCGCGTCCTCGACCGCTCCGAGGAGGACGTCTACTCCGAGGTCGTCTACCGCTTCGACGGCGAGAGCGGCGCCGGCCCCCGCCGGGTCGTCGACCACCGTTTCCTGGCCCCCGACGGCCAGCCCTACGGCGTCCGCTTCAGCGCCCCCGAGTCGACCTCCCTCACCGACCTCCGCGAGCCGGTCACCAACGCGGTGACCTCGCTGTGCCCGACGGGCGCGACCTGCGTACGGGGCTGAACGGCACCGGGCCGCTCAGCCCCGCCCGTCCTTCTCGTGCTCCAGGAAGGCCCGCAGCAGCCGGGGAGCCGTGTTGTTCTCGGAGTCGATCTTGTGCAGATCGGCCCCCTCGAAGGTGGGCACCTCGGCGCTGCGCGTGAACATGGCCTGCTCGTAGGCGGTGAGCGCGGCCTCGATGTCGTCGGGGTGCGCGGCCAGGGCCTTGCCGAGTTCGGCGCCGTCGAGCATCGCCAGGTTGGCGCCCTCGCCGTTGGGGGCCGTGAGGTGGGCGGCGTCGCCGAGCAGGGTCACGCCCGGCACCCGCTCCCAGCGGTGGCCGGTCGGCAGGGCGTGGTGGGAGCGCAGGACCGGCGCGGTGTCGCTCTCGGTGATCAGCGCGGTGAGTTCGGGCGCCCAGCCCGCGAACTCCCGTGCGATCCGCGCGAGGGCCGCGTCGCCCTCGGTGAAGTCGACGGCGTCGAACCAGTCCTGAGGCCTGCTCAGCGCAACATAAGCGTGAAGGGTGTCGCCGCCCTCCCGGTGGGCGAAGATCTCCAGGCCCGGCGCGGGCGCCATCATGAACCCGCCGCCCACCGCTTTCGCGGCGGCCGGATGCCGGGTGTCGGCCTCGAACAGGTAGGTCTCGACGAACGACGTGCCCACGTACTCCGGTTCGGCGGGGGAGAGCAGGGGCCGGACCCGTGACCACGCGCCGTCCGCCCCGACCAGCAGACCGGTGGTGACGGTGTCGCCGTCGGCGAACGCCACCTCGAAACGCCCCTCGCCGAGGGCGCGGGTGCCGCTCACCTTGCGACCCCACCGGACGGTGCCGACCGGCAGCGAGTCGAGCAGGATCCGCCTCAGTTCGCCGCGCTGGACCTCCGGACGGCCCCCGGTGCCGTCGTCGGGCCTGTCCAGCAGGACGGTCCCGTCCGTGTCGAGGAGCCGCATCGCCTGGCGGCCCTCCAGGACGATCGCGCGGAACTCGTCCGTCAGGCCGGCCAGGTCGAGGGCGCGCTGCCCGTCGTGCTCGTGGATGTCGAGCAGCCCGCCCTGCGCGCGGGCCGAGGGGGAGGGCTCGGCCTCGTGAACGGTGGCCGGGATGCCGTGGAGGTGCAGGACGCGGGCCAGGGTGAGGCCGCCTAATCCGGCGCCGATGATCGTGACGGGGGTGGGCGTGGTGGTCGTCATGGTGGTTCCTCCGCACGCGAGTCGGCCGACCGCGAGGTGGCGATCGGTTCTGGTACGCCGTTCCATCATGGAGCGGCGTTCCAACATTGGAACAGCGCTCCAGGCATGTCAAGATGACGGCATGGCAACGCGGACGCGCCGGTCGCAGCGGCGCACAGAGGCGCTCTCCCGTGAACGCATCGTCGAGGCGGCGATCGAACTGCTCGACGCGGCGGGCGAGGGCGGACTGACGTTCCGGGCGCTGAGCGAGCGCCTCGCCACCGGACCGGGGGCGATCTACTGGCATGTGGAGAACAAGGGGGAACTGCTCGACGCCGTGACGGACGCGGTCGTCGCCGACGCCGTGGCGGGCGGGGCGGTTTCGGGGGCGGCCGGGGCGGGCGAGGCGGGCGGAGAGGCCTCGGAGGCGACTGGGGCGGTTGGGGCGCTCGGGGCCGGTGGGCTTCCGGGGGCGGCTCGCGACGGGATCCGGGCTGTCGCGCTCGGGTTGTTCGACGCGATCGAGGAGCACCCGTGGCTCGCGACGCAGCTGGCGACGCAGCTCTCCCGCAGCCCCTGGGGGACGGTGGCGCCACGCCTCTTCGAGAGCATCGGCCGGCAGGTCCGCGCGCTGGGCGTACCCCAGGACAGCTGGTTCACGGCGACCTCGGCCCTGATGCACTACATCCTCGGCGCCGCCGGCCAGAACGCCGCGAACAGCGCGAGCTCCCGCGCACTGCCGCCCGACGTGGACCGCGACCAGTTCCTCGACACCGTGTCGACGGCGTGGGAGGAACTCGACCCCGACGAGTACCCGTTCACCCGGTCCCTCGCCCCCCAGCTGCGCGGGCACGACGACCGTGAGCAGTTCCTCGCCGGGATCACCCTCATCCTCGCCGGCATCACCGTGGTCCACCCGCCCGCCGGATAGCCGCCTTCATCGCCTCATCGCCTCATCGCCTCATCGCCTCGTCGCCTCAGCGGGCGACCGACGGCACCTCCGTCCCGCCGCGCCGCACCGTCCGGAAGAACGCCCGTACGTCGGCGATCAGGGCCTCCGGCGCCTCCAGGGCGAGGAAATGACCACCTCGGTCCAGCTCCGTCCACCGCACGACGTGGTGGTCACGCTCGGCCCAGCGCCGGACCGTCACATCATGCGCGGAGACGAGCACGCCGGTGGGCACGCGATGACCACCGGCCGCCTCCGCCCACTCGCTCGCCCCGTCCGCTTCCCACGCCGCCCCGTCCCAAGCGCCGTCCGCTGCCCAGGCGTTCGCGGAGATCTCCTCGTAGTAGACCTGGGCGGCGGAGGCGGCGGTGCCGGTGAACCAGTACAGCGAGACGTTCGTCAGCAACCGGTCCCGGTCGACACTGTCCTCGGGCAGTCCGTCCTCCGGGTCGGTGAGTTCCTTGAACTTCTCGACGATCCAGGTCAACTGGCCCACGGGCGAGTCGGTCAGGCCGTACGCCACGGTCTGCGGGCGCTTGGAGTTGCACCGCAGATAGCCGTCGTTGAAGTCCTGCATGGCCTGCCAGCGCCGCTGCTCCACCTCGCTGAGGCCGTCCGTCTCGACCTCCGCGCTCACCGGGAAGGCGATCATGGCGTTCACATGGACGCCGATCACCCGCTCCGGGGCCTGCTTGCCGATCTCGGGGGCCACCCAGGAGCCGGTGTCGTAGCCCTGCACGCCGTAACGGCCGTAGCCGAGACGGGACATCAGCCCGGCGAGAACACCGGCCATCCGCGCCGCGTTCATACCGGGGCCCGCCAGCGGCGTGGAGAAACCGAACCCTGGCAGCGACGGGACGACCAGGTGGAACGCGTCCGCCGGGTCGCCACCGTGCGCCCGTGGGTCGGACAGCGGCCCGATGACGTCCAGGAAGTCCACGACGGAGCCGGGCCAGCCGTGCAGCAACAGCAGCGGCGTGGCGTCCGGCTCCGGCGAACGCACATGGAGGAAGTGCACGTTCTGTCCGTCCACCGTCGTCGTCCACTGCTCGTACGAGTTGAGCAGCGCCTCCTGGGCCCGCCAGTCGAACCCGGTACGCCAGTACTCCGAGAGTTCCCGCGCATAGCCCACCGGCACGCCACGGCTCCAGCCGACACCGGGCAACTCGTCGGGCCACCGCGTGCCCGCGAGCCGCGCGCGGAGATCGTCCAGCTGGGGTTGGGGGATGTCCACGCGGAAGGGCCGCAGGGCTTGATCCGTGGGGTGCGCGGGCGTGGCGGGGGCGTCCTGAACGGCGTGTGCGCCGGGAATGGGCTTCGTCATGGCAGCGACGCTAGGGACCGGTTAGGTCACCTACGGGCCTAAGGACGCGGCAGTCTCGTGACCATGCTGGAGACCTCCGGGCGGCTGCTGAGACTGCTCGCCCTGCTACAGACCCACCGCGAACGCGACCGTTCCGGCGCGGAACTCGCCGAGCACCTGGGTGTCAGCCGCCGCACGCTGCGCCGCGACATCGAACGGCTGCGCGACCTCGGCTACCCCGTGCACGCCACCCGGGGCGCCGCGGGCTACCGGCTCGGCGCCGGGGCGAGTCTGCCGCCACTGCTGCTGGACGACGAGGAGGCCGTCGCCGTGGTCGTCGGGCTGCGCACGGCTGCCGACGGTACGGTCGCGGGCATCGAGGAGGCCTCGCTGCGCGCCCTCAGCAAGCTGGAGCAGGTGCTGCCCTCTCGGCTGCGGCACCGGGTCACCACCCTCCACACCGCCACGGTGCGGGCGGGGGCCGCACCGGCCCCGAAGGTCTCGCCGGACACCCTCATGACCATCGCCGAAGCCTGTCGCCGCCGCGAACACCTCCGCTTCACCTACACGACCCCGCACGTGCCCAGCCCCGACGCCGCCGAGCCGCCGGTGCCGTCGACCACCGCGGGGGTGGGGGACGGCTCGGGGGACGACGGGTCCGACCCAGGGGTGCTTCGGGCGGACCGGGCCGGGGCTGGTGGTGAGGACCGGGCCGGGGCTGGTGGTGAGGACCGGGCCGGGGTTTGTGGGGGCGATCGGGCCGGGGTTCGTGGGGCGGACCGAGCCGGGTCCGGTGACGCACCCGCCGTCCGCCGCGTCGAGCCGTACAACCTGGTCAGTTTCGACCGGCGCTGGTATCTGGTCGCCTGGGACCTCGACCGGGCCGACTGGCGGACCTTCCGGGTCGACCGGCTCGTCCCGCGCACCCCGACCGGGCCCCGGTTCGCGCCCCGGCCGATCCCCGAAGGGGACGCGGCGACCTATCTGGCGCACCGCCTCTCCTCGCGGACCTGGCCCGTCCGTGCCACCGTCACCCTCCACGAACCCGTGTCCGCCGTCGCGGACAGGGTGTGGCCCGGCATGGGGGTCCTCGAACCCCTCGACGACCGCAGCTGCCTGCTGCACCTGGGCGCCGACACCCCACGGGACCTCGCCTGGATGATCACCTCGGTGGACGCGGACTTCAGCCTCTCCGCGGACGCGCCCCCGGAACTCACCGAGGCGCTCCGCACCCAGGCGATCCGTTGCCTGTCCGCGTCCCGTGCCCCGCGGGCGGCCTCCCCTCCCCGCACCCACCCCGCGCCGTTTGGCCGTGGCCTGAACCGATCACTAGTCTGAGCGCTGATAAAGCCCGGATAAGCCGGGTGCCGAGCGCCGGGCGCTGCGGGGGGTCCCCTGCGTACCGGCCCCGCTCGGCCGAGGACACCAGCCCGACGGGGGAGCACATGGGAGAGCAGCGCAGGCGACTGCGGTCCAGCACGGTCGTACTCGGTGGGATGGGTGTCGTCGCCGCGGCCCTCACCTCCTGCGGATCCGACCCGGACCGCCGGTGCGTGGACCGCGACAGCTACGACGTCGCCAACGGCTACAAGATCATCGCCGACAAGAACTGCAACTCCGACTCCGGCTCCTCCGCGTCGTACGGCAAGAACCGCAAGACCAACAGCAGCGGCAACCGCAGCCAGCCCGGCACGGTCGACGCCGCCTGGTACTACGACGCCGACGTCACCGGCAACCGGGCCGACTACGGCACCTTCAGCCGCAGCGAGGCCGTCGACCGGGACGGCTTCGGCTGCTCCGGCTCCGGCTCCGGCGGCGGCTGACCCCGCCCGGGAGACAGAGCCATGGAACGCCGCACCATCGAACCCCGGCCCGGATGGCAGCAGACGGTGGAGGAGCAGGGGCTCATCTACCCCCTGACCCGCTATCCGGACGACTCCCTGCGCCCCTACTGGGACGAGAGCGCCTACTACGTCTTCACGCTGCCCGAGGTGGAGGCGCTGGAGGAGGTCGTCGAGGAACTGCACACCATGTGCCTGGCCGCCGCCGCGCACATCGTCGAGCACGACCGCTTCGCCGACCTCGGCATCACCGACCCGCGCCTCGCCCGACTCGTCGCCGAGGCGTGGCGCCGGCGCGCCGAACTGCCGTCCGTCTACGGCCGCTTCGACCTGCGCTACGACGGCACCGGCCCCGCCAAGCTGCTGGAGTACAACGCCGACACCCCGACCTCGCTCGTCGAGGCGGCCAGCCCCCAGTGGTTCTGGATGGAGGAACGCTTCCCGGGCGCCGACCAGTGGAACTCCCTCCACGAACGACTCGTCGACGCCTGGAAGAAGCAGGCCCACCTCCTCCCGCCGGGCAGCCCCCTGTACTTCGCGCACACCGCCGGCGACGAACTCGGCGAGGACCTGATGACCGTCGCCTATCTGAAGGAGACCGCCGAGCAGGCCGGGCTCGACACCGACTGGATCTCCATGGAGGACATCGGCTGGGACCGCCTCTCCGAGCGCTTCGTCGACAAGAAGCTCCGCTTCATCCGCAGCATCTTCAAGCTGTACCCCTGGGAGTGGCTCACCACGGACCGCTTCGCCCCGCACGTCCTCGCCACCCTCGACAACGGCGGCGGCACCGGCACCACCCTCTGGATCGAGCCCGCCTGGAAGATGCTCCTCAGCAACAAGGCGCTGCTCGCCGTCCTCTGGGAGCTCTACCCCGGCCACCCCAACCTCCTCCCCGCCTATCTCGACGGCCCCCGCGAACTGGCCGCCACCGACGGCTACGTCTCCAAGCCCCTCCTCGGCCGCGAGGGCGCCGGTGTCACCGTCCACGAGCCCGGCAGCGCCCCGGTCCTGCGCGAGGAACCCTCCTGCTACCAGGGGTTGGCGCCCCTGCCGGCCTTCGACGGCAATCGTGTCGTCCTCGGCGCCTGGGTCGTCGGGAACGAGTCCGCCGGCCTCGGCATCCGGGAGTCCTCCGGCCTGGTGACCGACGAGTACGCCCGCTTCCTGCCGCACGTCATCCTGTGACGCCCGTGGAGCCCCGGCCGTCGGTCTCCGAGTCGTTCGAATGGTGGACGTCCGGGTCTGCCGCTCGACGCCGCCCGATAAGGTGATCGACGGGCCGTGACTGGCGCGCTGGGATGGGACGGACCATCGGGGAGCGGCCCGGGAAGATGAGTGCCGTGCGCCTGGGCCGTACCGTGAACGCTGAACGCAACGTCCGGAGGTCCCCATGTCAGCCGAGCCCTTCTCCACCGAGTCCACCGCCTTCCGCTCCGCCCTCGACGTGATCCGCGCCGTCGAGCCGCGCGTGGCCGACGCCATCGGCCAGGAGGTCGCCGACCAGCGCGAGATGCTCAAGCTGATCGCCTCCGAGAACTACGCCTCCCCGGCCACCCTCCTGGCCATGGGCAACTGGTTCAGCGACAAGTACGCCGAGGGCACCGTCGGCCGCCGCTTCTACGCCGGCTGCCGCAACGTCGACACCGTCGAGTCCCTCGCCGCCGAGCACGCCCGGGAGCTGTTCGGGGCCCGCCACGCCTACGTCCAGCCGCACTCCGGCATCGACGCCAACCTCGTGGCCTTCTGGGCCGTCCTCGCCGACCGCGTCGAGGCCCCCTTCCTGGAGAAGGCCGGCGCCCGGCAGGTCAACGACCTCTCCGAGGCCGACTGGGCCGAGCTGCGCCAGGCCTTCGGCAACCAGCGCATGCTCGGCATGTCCCTGGACGCCGGCGGCCACCTCACCCACGGCTTCCGCCCGAACATCTCCGGCAAGATGTTCGACCAGCGTTCCTACGGCACCGACCCCGCCACCGGTCTCATCGACTACGAGGCCCTGCGGGCCTCCGCCCGTGAGTTCAAGCCGATGATCATCGTCGCCGGCTACTCCGCCTACCCCCGTCTCGTGAACTTCCGGATCATGCGCGAGATCGCCGACGAGGTCGGCGCCACGCTCATGGTGGACATGGCGCACTTCGCGGGCCTCGTCGCCGGCAAGGTCCTCACCGGCGACTTCGACCCGGTGCCGCACGCCCAGATCGTCACCACGACCACCCACAAGTCGCTGCGCGGCCCGCGCGGCGGCATGGTCCTGTGCGACGACTCCCTCAAGGACCAGGTCGACCGCGGCTGCCCGATGGTCCTCGGCGGCCCGCTCCCGCACGTCATGGCCGCCAAGGCCGTCGCCCTCGCCGAGGCCCGCCGGCCCGCCTTCCAGGACTACGCGCAGCGCATCGTCGACAACTCCCGCGCCCTCGCCGAGGGCCTGATGCGGCGCGGCGCCACCCTGGTCACCGGCGGCACCGACAACCACCTCAACCTGATCGACGTCGCCACCTCCTACGGGCTCACCGGCCGCCAGGCCGAGGCCGCGCTGCTCGACTCCGGCATCGTCACCAACCGCAACGCCATCCCGGCCGACCCGAACGGCGCCTGGTACACCTCCGGCATCCGCATCGGCACGCCCGCCCTGACCACCCGTGGTCTGGGCACCGCCGAGATGGACGAGGTCGCCGGCCTCATCGACCGCGTCCTCACCACCGCGACGCCCGGCACCACCAAGTCGGGCGCCCCGTCCAAGGCCCAGCACGTCCTCGACGCGAAGGTCTCGGACGAGATCTCCCGCCGCGCCACCGACCTCGTGTCCGGCTTCCCGCTGTACCCGGAGATCGACCTCGGCTGACCCTGCCGGAAGTCGGCCGTCGGCCGCCGGGCCCCGGGACCCCGGATGCGGGGAGTCGCACCCCGGACCCTGGGGGAAGCCGGAAGGCCGGGTCCCGGATGTCGGCCGCTGGCCGCCGAACCCGGGACCTGAGCCCCGGCTGGCGGAGCCCGAACTGCGGGGACGCCGGACGCCGGGGACCTCGGACGCGGGGAGTCGGACCCTGGGGAAGCCGGAAGCTAGGAGCCTGGCCCCGGTCGGCGCAAGCCGGGGAGCCGGAGGCCGGACCCTGGAGCGGGGAGCCGGACCCCGAGGACCCCGGACCCCGAGGACCCCGGAAGCGGGGAGCCGGACGCCATTCGCCGGAGGCGTACGCAGGACGTCGCTCGTCGTGGTCGCGACGGGCGGCTGCCCCTTCGGCGGTCAGGTGTCGAGTAGTTCCTGGCGGGGCCCTCGCGGTCCGGTGGCCCGTCGGGCCGCCGCGCGGTGCAGCAGCACCGTGACGGTGGAGCCCAGGGCCGCGCCCAGCGCCAGGGCGGGTATCGCCCAGCGGGCCTGGTCCGCCAGGCCCGCTTCGCTCGCGCTCCCGGCGTCGCCCTCGTTGGTCGCGTCGCTCCCCGCACCGGCCGTGCCCGGTGCCGGGGGCGACGGCAGCTCGCCCCGCGCCGTACCGGCCGACTCCTCGCCCAGGACTCCGAGCCAGGTCAGCACCTGCCGCAGCTCCTCGGAGTCCTTCGCCTTGTGCCAGACGCCGTGGCTCTCCGCTGCGGCGTCCGTCCCCGGGTCGCCGGCGCTCGTCGTCGTGTGGATCCAGACGTCCTTCGTGCTGGGCAGGCTCGGGTACACCCGGTCCATACGCCATGGGCTCACGTCATGGATCATCCAGGTGACATTGATCATGTCGTCCGACGCCTCCGCCAGCTCCTCCTCCGGCATCGGAGGCTTGCCCCGGCCGCCGTCGAGCCCAAAGGCGGCCGGGCCCATGAGCTCCTGAAGGCGTATGTATGCCTTGTCCGTGCTGTACAGCGAAGCCGTCCGCCTGCTGGTCGGCGAGGCCAGCAGCACGCTGGTCGGTCCGCCCGCCGCCGAGGGCGGCGCCCCCAGCAGCACCAGGGCCAAGGCCGTCAGTAAAGCCGTCAGCAACGCGCCGACGGTCGCCACCAGTCGTCGTGATCCACGCATCCGACACCCCCGATCGGAAGCGGTGCGGTCCGCCCGCACGCGCAGTGTCATTCCTGGTACACCGCTCGCGCCGCCGGGGTTCCCACTTCCACCGGACCGATCCGTTCTCCGAGCCGATCACCTCACTGACCGGGCGATCTTCTGGGCCCGGACCTTGGAGTCCACGCCCTCCAGACGGAGGGTGAAGTCGCCCTTGTGCACCCACAGCAGCGTCGGCCCCGCCGTGCGCTCGGAGCGGGTGAAGCGGGAGCCGTCCTCGGAGCGCATCCAGAAGCTCAGCTGATGCGCCCTGGGGAACCACAGCACCTCATACCAGCCGGGGCCCAGCTCGACCCACTCGACGTCCTGCTCCCCGGCGACGGTCTTGGCGTACTCGGGCGCCAGCCGGGCCGCGTACTCGTCGAGCCGGATCACCCGCCCCCGCTCCCGCCAGCACAGGGTGATCACGGAGCGGCCATGCGGAGCCCCGGTCACGGACACCGCGTCCGGCGCGCCCAGCGCCTCGGGCACGAGTGGAGTGAACCCGGCGCGCCGCCCGGCCTCGGAGAGCGGCACCGGGTCCGGGCAGCCCGGCACCCTCGCGCCCGGCGAAGGCGTCGCCGACGGGTCGTACCGCACCTCGACCCCACCGAACCGGAACCAGTCGGCCACGGCCGCCCGCACCGGGGGAGTGAGGACCAGGGCGGTGAGCAGCCCGCACAGCGCGGCGGTCAGCGCGCGCCACCGGAGCCGCAGCCACCGGCGCACCGCCCACAGCCGCCCACGGACCACCGGCGGCTCGGCCACCGGTGTCGGCACCTGCTCGGCGAGTATCTGCCGCAGGACCCGCTCGACCATGGTCTCGTCCCCGCCGTCCCCGCCGTCCCGGTCGCCGGTCGGCCGGTCCAGCGACCGCCCGAGCGCCCGCAGTTCCGCGGGCAGCCCCGGCCCCGCCACCCGACGATCACGCCGAGTGCCGCCCCCGCCGGAGGTTTCGCCCCCCACCCGAGACTCCCCGTCACCCTCCCCGGCCCGCTCACTCACCCTCATCACCCCCTCTCCTCCAACCTCTCAGTCCTCTCCGGCCCTTCTGCTCCCCCTGCTCCCCCTGCTCCCTCAGCTCCCGCCGGTCGAGGGACGCCCCCGGGTCGAACTCGGGCAGCAGACGCCCCAGCTTGCGCAGGGCGCGGCTCAGGCGGGACTTGACCGTGCCCCGGGGCCAGCCGAGGGCGGCTGCCGTCTCCGGTTCGTCCATCTCCAGCAGATAGCGGTACGTGACGACCAGCCGGTGCTCCTCGCTGAGCTGCTCCAGCGCGCCCAGCAGGGCGACCCGGCGCTCTATCGCCAGCGCGGCGACCGCCGGATCGGCCGCCGGTGGTATCAGCGGCTCGGCCTCCACGAGGGCCGCCTCACGGTCGGCCAGGGACCGCTGACGTCCGGCTGTCCGCACTGTGTTCCTCGTCTCATTGGCCACGATCGACAGCAGCCACGGCCGGAACGCGGCCCCGTCCCGGAAGCGGCCGAGCGAGCAGTACGCCTTGAAGAAGGCCTGCTGCACCACGTCCTCCGCGTCCGGACCGGCGCCGAGCGCCCGGGCCGCCCTCAGCGCGATGCCCGTGTGGGCGCGCACCAGGTCCGCGTACGCCTCCGGCTCTCCGGCGCGTACGCGTGCGATCACCGCGGCCTCATCGACGATGCGGCCCCCCTCCCGCGTTCTCACAACAGGGGTACACCGCCCGGGCCCGATCGGTTCCCACTCGGGTGCCGTCTGTTTCCGGTACGTTCCGGAACGGGTCCCGATACCTGAGAGAATGGTGAGCATGGCCTCTGACCGACCCCGTGTGCTCTCCGGAATCCAGCCCACCGCAGGCTCGTTCCACCTCGGCAACTACCTGGGCGCCGTGCGCCAATGGGTGGCTCTGCAGGAGTCCCACGACGCGTTCTACATGGTCGTCGACCTGCACGCGATCACCGTTCCGCAGGACCCCGCGGACCTGCGGGCGAACACCCGGCTCGCCGCCGCGCAGCTGCTCGCCGCCGGTCTCGACCCCGAGCGGTGCACCCTCTTCGTCCAGAGCCATGTCCCCGAGCACGCCCAGCTCGCCTGGGTCATGAACTGCCTCACCGGCTTCGGCGAGGCCTCCCGCATGACCCAGTTCAAGGACAAGTCCGCCAAGCAGGGCGCCGACCGTGCGAGCGTGGGCCTCTTCACGTACCCGATCCTCCAGGTCGCGGACATCCTGATGTACCAGGCGAACGAGGTGCCGGTCGGCGAGGACCAGCGCCAGCACATCGAGCTCACCCGTGACCTCGCCGAGCGCTTCAACGGCCGCTTCGGCGAGACCTTCACGATCCCGAAGCCGTACATCCTCAAGGAGACGGCGAAGATCTACGACCTCCAGGACCCCGCGATCAAGATGAGCAAGTCGGCGTCGACCCCCAAGGGGTTGATCAACCTGCTCGACGATCCGAAGGCCACCGCCAAGAAGGTCAAGAGCGCGGTCACCGACACCGACACCGTGATCCGCTACGACGCCGCCGAGAAGCCCGGTGTCAGCAACCTGCTGACCATCTACTCGACCCTCACCGGGACGAGTGTCGCGGAACTGGAGCAGAAGTACGTCGGTAAGGGCTACGGTGCGCTCAAGACGGACCTCGCCGAGGTCATGGTCGACTTCGTGACGCCCTTCCGGGAGCGCACCCAGCAGTACCTGGACGACCCGGAGACGCTCGACTCGATCCTGGCCAAGGGCGCGGAGAAGGCACGCGCCGTCGCCGCGGAGACGCTCTCCCAGGCGTACGACAGGGTGGGATTCCTGCCCGCCAAGCACTGAGTCGCACCACCCGGTCGGCCGCGCGCCGATCGCGCCACCGGTAGCGCTGTACATCACTCCGGCCGCGCCTGCCCGGAACACCGCCGTGGCCGTACAGTCGATAGCCGGTGGCGCGTCACGACAGACGAAGACACGGACGCATGACACGACGACAGGAGACGACGTGGGGACCGTAACGATCGGTGTGTCGATCGCGGTCCCGGAGCCCCACGGCAGCCAGCTCCAGGAGCGGCGCGCGGGCTTCGGCGACGCCGCTGCTCACGGCATCCCCACGCATGTCACGCTGCTGCCGCCGACGGAGGTCGAGGAGACCGAGCTGCCGGCGATCGAGGCGCATCTCATCGGGGTCGCGGCCGCCGGCCGGGCGTTCCCGATGCGGCTGGCCGGCACGGGCACCTTCCGGCCGCTGTCGCCCGTGGTGTTCGTCAAGGTCGTCGAGGGCGCCGAGGCGTGCACCTGGCTGCAGAAGCAGGTCAGGGACGCCTCGGGGCCGGTGGCGCGCGAGCTGAACTTCCCGTACCACCCGCACGTCACCGTGGCCCACGGCATCGCCGAGGAGGCGATGGACCGGGCGTTCGAGGAGCTCGCCGGGTACGAGGCCGAATGGCCCTGCACCGGCTTCGCGCTCTACGAGCAGGGCGCCGACGGGGTGTGGCGCAAGCTCCGCGAGTTCGCCTTCGGCGGCTCGGTCGTCCCCCCGCAGGCGGGCGCCCCGATCGGCGACACCACACTCCCCACCCACTGAGAACGCACCGAAGAACCCCCTGAGAACCCCCTGAGAGCCCACTGAGGCCGGGCGCCCCCAGGTTCTCCCGCGGCAGCCGGCCCCGTGCAGGGGCAGCCGGCGCCCTACAGCGGCAGCCGGCGGAACAGCGGCCTCGGCACATGACGGAGCGCCGTCATCACCAGCCGCAGTGCCCCGGGCACCCACACGGTCTCCGAGCGGCGCCGCAGCCCCAGCTCGATCGCCGTCGCCACCGCCTCCGGAGTGGTGGCGAGAGGCGTCTCGGGACGGCCCGCGGTCATGCTCGTGCGCACGAAGCCGGGCCGGACGACCATCACATGGACGCCGGTGCCGTGGAGAGCGTCGCCGAGGCCCTGGGTGAAGGCGTCGAGGCCGGCCTTGGCGGAGCCGTAGATGAAGTTCGAGCGGCGGGCGCGCTCGGCGGCCACCGAGGACAGGACGACGAGCGAGCCGTGGCCCTGCGCCTGGAGGGCCCGCGCGCAGACCAGGCCGGCCGACACGGCACCCGTGTAGTTGGTCTGGGCGACGCGGACGGCGGCCACCGGGTCGCGTTCGTCGTGCGCCTGGTCGCCGAGCACGCCGAAGGCGAGGAGCACCATGTCGATGTCGCCCTCGGCGAAGACCTTGCCGAGGATCGTCTCGTGCGAGTCGGGGGCGAGGGCGTCGAAGGCGATGGTGTGCGTCTCGGCGCCGAGGCCCCGCAGATGGGCGGCGGCCCTCTCCAGGTCGGGCGAGGGGCGTCCGGCGAGCCAGACGGTGCGGGTGCGGCGGGCGATCAGCCGGCGGGCGGTGGCGAGCGCGATCTCCGACGTACCGCCGAGGATCAGCAGCGACTGGGGGGTGCCGAACGCGTCCTTCATGACAGCTCCTGAGCGACTGGGAAACGGGGGGCGGGTCGCGGTACGGGCGTTACGGGCCCAGGCGGCGGGCCAGGTCCGACACGCCCACGCCGTCGAGGTCCAACTCGCGGCGCAGCGCCCGGAACTCGAGCGGACGGGGGTACATCACGGCCGGCAGTTCGGGGCGCAGCCGGGCACCGGGAACGACAGCCGGCCGGGGGCGCGGGGTGGTGCGGCCGGGGGAGGGGGCGGCGTTGGCTGGCATGCGCGCGACCGTATCGCCGTGAAAGCCAAGGACTCCGGTGTGTCCGGCCGCCTTCCCGGGCGCCTCACCGAAATGGGTGATCAAGGGGGTGTCGTTCAAGATCGCCGGAGTTCTCGGGTGGCCGCCCGGAAGCGTGGCATCACAGGAGCACGGCGCGCGCTGACTCCGGGCCGGACTCACGGGCGCCGTCTGCGGCGCCACCGCCCGGTCGCCTCGGGCCAGGTCCCCGCGCCGGTCGCCGCCGCCTGGCTCTGCCCCCGTACACCGCAGCCCTGCTGAGTGCGAGCCTCGGGCTCCAACTCGCCTACCGCGTCAGCCTCGACACGTCCTCGTCGCCGATCTCGGGGTCGTCACCGTCGGGTTCCGGAGGCGGGCACGCTGTTCATGGTCGCCGCGAAGCGGTACTCGGAAGCGCATTGGGTGACCACGACGAGGGCAGAGTCGGATCATGGACTGGCTGAAAAAGCTCCCCGGGATCGGCCCGTTGGCCGAGCGCCTGATGACCACGCACGCGTGGCGCTCGTACGAACGGCTGGAGCGGGTCACATGGACGCGGCTGGCCGCGGCCATGACGTTCCTCAGCTTCCTCGCGCTGTTCCCGCTGCTGACCATGGGCGCGGCCATCGCCGCGGCGACGCTCGACGAGAACCGGCGGCGCGAGCTGGAGGACCGGATCGCCGAACAGGTGCCCGGCATCTCCGACCAGCTCGACATCGCCGGGCTCGTCCACAACGCCGGCACCGTCGGGATCATCGCCGGCGCGCTGCTGCTGTTCACCGGCATCGGCTGGGTCGGGGAGATGCGGGGCTGTCTGCGGGTGGTGTGGGAGAAGCCGGAGCCCGAGGAGAACCCCGTCCTCGCCAAGGCCAAGGACGCGGGCATCCTCGTCGGGCTCGGCGGTGCGGTGCTCGTCTCCCTCGCGGCGTCCACGGTGGCGTCGGCGACGGTCGGCTGGAGCGCGGACCGGCTCGGCGTCGACCGGGACGGGTGGGGTGGGGTGGTGCTCCAGATCGCCGCGTTCGGCGTGGCGGTGCTGGCCGACTTCCTGCTCCTGCTGTACGTGCTCACGCTGCTGCCGGGCGTGCACCCGCCTCGGCGGCGGCTCGTCGTGGCCGCGCTCATGGGGGCGATCGGCTTCGAACTGCTGAAGCTGCTGCTCAGCGGGTACATGCAGGGGGTCGCGTCGAAGAGCATGTACGGGGCGTTCGGGGTGCCGATCGCGTTGCTGCTGTGGATCAACTTCACGGCGAAGTTGCTGCTGTACTGCGCGGCTTGGACGGCGGAGGGGAAGGAGGAGGCGGAGGGCGTCCAGTAGCTCGGGGGTGAGTGTGGTCACGGCGGGTGCGGGTCGGTTGTGGTTTCCCGCGCGGTTCCCGCGCCCCTGAAGGGGTCGGGCCTGCGGCCCGCCCTCCAGGGGCGCGGGACGCGCAGCGGCGCCCTACTTCCCCCGCCGCAGAGGCCACTTGCGGTTGACCAGGAACACCCCGCCGGCCACCAGGGCGAGCACTCCGCCCGTGATCCCCAGCGCGACCCCGATGCCGCTCGTTCCGTCGGACGCCGCGGAGGCCACCGCCTTGCCGCCCGCTCCGCCCGTGGCCGGCGCGGGGGACGTGGCCGATGCCGTACCCCCCGGCTGCGTGCTGGGGTCGGCGCCGCCACCGGAGGTCTCCGCGTTCTTCGGCGGCACCAGTTCACCCACCGGCCGCACCTTGCCCGCCGCCGCGAACCCCCAGTCGAAGAGCTTCGCGGTCTCCTTGTAGACCTGGTTGTGCTCCGCCTTCTCGGGGTGCATGACGGTGACGAGGAGCACCCGGCCGTCCCGCTCGGCGACCCCCGTGAACGTCGCACCCGCGTTCGTCGTGTTGCCGTTCTTCACACCCGCGATGCCCTGGTAGGCGTCCAGGCCACTGTCGCCCGTCAGGAGCCGGTTGGTGTTCTGGATCTCGAAGGACGACCGGCTCTTCTTGCCCTTCTTCCCCTTCTTCGTCTCCCCGGGGAACTTGGCCCGCACGGTGGAGCAGTACTCCCGGAAGTCCTTCTTCTGTAGCCCCGACCTGGCGATCAGCGTCAGGTCGTAGGCCGACGACACCTGCCCCTTGGCGTCGTAGCCGTCCGGGCTGACCGCGTGTGTGTCGAGGGCCTGGAGCTCCTCGGCGTGGGCGTTCATGTCGGCGACGGTCTGCTTGACGCCGCCGTTCATCGCGGACAGGACGTGCACCGCGTCGTTGCCGGAGCGAAGGAAGACACCGAGCCACAGATCGTGGACGGTGTACGTCTCGTTCTCCTTTATGCCGACCATGCTGGAGCCCGCGCCGATCCCGGCGAGGTCGGTGAGGGCGACCTTGTGCTTGTCGTCCTTGTTGAACTTCGGCAGCACCGTGTCCGCGAACAGCATCTTCAGCGTGCTCGCCGGCGCCAGCCGCCAGTGCGCGTTGTGCGCGGCCAGCACGTCGCCGGACTCCGCGTCCGCCACGATCCACGAGCGGGCGCTGATGTCCTTGGGCACCACCGGCGCGTCACCGCCCAGGTTGGCCTGTGTCCCCGGCCTGCCCAGCTGTTCGCCTCCGACGGTCGACATCGTCGCCGGGGGAGTCGCCGACGGGGAGGCGCTGCCGCTCGGGGTGGGGTCGGCGGCATGGGCGGCCGGGGCGAGCGCCGGGGAGAACAGCGACGTCAACGAGAGGGACACGGCGAGGGCGGAGGTGACCGGCAGGGAGCGCCTGGCGGTCTTCTTGGAGGCGGGCACGATCGAGAAAGTACATGGCTCCGCCCGGTGGATCCCACCGCGGTTCTCGGCCACCGCGCCGCCCGCGCCCCCGCTCGCACCCCGGCGCGAAGCCCCGGCGGTTGGCGGTGATACTGAACCCATGAAGCTCAGCCGCCCCCTCTCCTGGTTCCTGCTCGCCTTCGGGGTGTGGAGCTGGGTCATCTGGGTCACTTTCATCCGGAATCTCTGGAAGGACGGCAGCGGCCTCGCGTTCGACGACGCGGGCGATCCGACCGCGTACTTCTGGGTGCATCTGACGCTCGCCGTCGTCTCCTTTGTCCTTGGGACGGCCATCGGTGTCATCGGGTTGCGTGGTCTGCGCGCACTTCGTCGGACGACGTGACGGGGAGTACGACGTGATGGTGATCGTCTTCGTTCTCGTGGCCCTGCTGGTGCTGGCCGCCTTCGGCGCCCTGCACTGGTACGCCTGGCGCCGGCTGGTGCGCGACACGACCCGGGGGCCGGGCCGGGCCAGACGCGTGGGCACCGCTGTGTTCATCGCCGGGCCGGTGCTGCTGTTCGCGGCCTTCGGCGCCGAGCGCGGCGGCGCCCCCTTCTGGTTGCAGCAGACGCTGGGCTGGCCGGGCTTCCTGTGGCTCGCCCTCTCGCTGTACCTGCTGCTGGCTCTCCTGGCGGGGGAGGTCGTACGCCCCCTGCTGAACCGTCTGCTCGCGCGGCGCGCCCCGGCCCCGGCCGAGCGGCCCGAACCGGCGGTGCGCGAACCGGAGCCGGTACCGGCGGGCGCGAAGCCCACGGCGGCCGCCGAGTCCGCCGACCCGGCCTCCGCCGAGCCCGCCGAGTCCGCCGACCCGGCCTCCGCCGACGGCACCGCACCCGACGCCGGCTCCCCCGGCCGGCCCGCCGGGGCGTCCCCCTCGGGGGTGTCCCGGCGTCTCTTCGTCTCCCGTGTGGTCGGTGGGGCCGTCGCCGCGACCGCCGTCGGGACGGTCGGCTACGGCACGTACGGCGTCGTACGCGGTCCCCGGGTCAAGCGGGTCACCGTGCCGCTGGCCAAGCTGCCGCGCGCGGCGCACGGTTTCCGGATCGCCGTGGTCAGCGACATCCACCTCGGGCCGATGCTGGGCCGGGGCTTCGCGCAGAAGGTCGTCGACACCATCAACGCGACCCAGCCCGACCTGATCGCGGTGGTCGGCGACCTGGTCGACGGCGCTGTGAAGGACCTGGGCCCGGCGGCGGCACCGCTCGCGGGTCTGGAGGCGCGGCAGGGCACGTACTTCGTCACCGGCAACCACGAGTACTTCTCCGGCGCCGAGCAGTGGGTGGAGGAGGTGCGGCGCCTGGGGATGACCCCGCTGGAGAACGACCGCCGGGAGCTGCCGTACCTCGACCTCGCCGGGGTGAACGACATCGCCGGGGAGGACGACGGGCAGGGCCCCGACTTCGCCAGGGCGCTCGGCGACCGGGACACCTCGCGGGCCGTGGTGCTCCTCGCCCACCAGCCCGTCCAGATCCATGACGCCGTCGACCACGGCGTCGACCTCCAGCTCTCCGGTCACACCCACGGCGGCCAGCTGTGGCCCATGAACTACGTCGCCGAGGCCGCCAACCCCACCCTCGCGGGCCTGGAGCGCTACGGCGACACCCAGCTGTACGTCAGCCGTGGCGCGGGCGCGTGGGGGCCTCCGGTGCGGGTGGGGGCGCCGTCGGACATCACCGTGGTGGAGCTGGCGTCGAAGCAGGCGTGACGGTTCGTCAGCATCTCGTGGGGAGCGCGTAGTTCACGCGCTCCCCACGCTTACCAAGTTCTTCCTCAACTCAACAAAACCCCTCTTCCGCGCGCATGAACGCGTGTGGTTAGGTGATCGGCGCCACCGCGCGGCCACTGAGCGTCGTGGGCCGGGTGGAGTCATGGGGAGGGGCGCCGATGCGGTCGGTTCGCACGCGGGTTCTCGCGTCGCTGCTGGTGCTGGCGATCGCGGCGATCGGCGGCTGGCAGCTGCTGCCCGCCCGGCACGACACGGACCGGACGATCACCGTCGGGACGACCGACTCGGTCACGTCCCTCGACCCGGCCGGCGCGTACGACGCCGGATCCTGGGCCCTGTTCAACAACGTCTTCCAGTCGCTGCTGACCTTCGAGCCCGGCGGCGCGAGCCCCGTCCCCGACGCGGCGCGCGACTGCGCGTTCGCCGGCAACGCGCTCACCGTCTACCGCTGCACCCTGCGCCAGGGGCTGAGGTTCCCCGGCGGACGCGAGGTGACCGGGGCCGACGTGAAGTACTCCTTCGACCGGGTCAAGCGGATCAACTCCGACGTGGGCCCCGCCTCGCTCCTCGACACCCTCCAGTCGGTGAGCGTGGACGGGCAGACCGTCAGCTTCCGCCTCACCGCGCCGGACGCCACCTTCCCGTACAAGATCGCGACCGGCGCCGGGTCGATCGTCGACCGCACCGAGTACCCGGCGAACCGGCTGCGGACCGACGGCGGCGCCGACGGCACCGGACCGTACGTCCTGACGTCGTACACGAAGGACCGGCAGGCCCGCCTCAGCCCCAACGAGAGCTACCGGGGCGCCGTCCAGCACACCGGCAGCCCCGTCCTCATGCGCTACTACAAGGACTCGGCGGCGCTGGAGAAGGCGTGGCAGGAACGCCGCGTCGACGTCGCCGCGCGCACCCTGCCGCCCGCCGTGCTCGCGGGACTGTCGCCCAGCGACCCCGACCAGCGGGTCACGGAGTCCGACAGCACCGAGACCCGCGACCTGGTCCTCAACGTCAGGGAGAACTCGCCCCTCCACGACCGCCGGGTGCGGCAGGCACTGGCCGCCCTGATCAACCGGGAGAGACTGGTCTCCCAGGTCTACCAGGGCACCACCGACCCGCTGTACTCCCTGATCCCGGCCGGCGTCACGGGCCACACCACCTCGTTCTTCGACACGTACCCCAAGCCCGATCCGCAGCGGGCCCGCAAGCTGCTCGACGCGGCCGGCGTGAGCATGCCGGTGCGCTTCACCTACGGGTACGCCGAGGGCCGGGAGTCGGCCGTCGCCGAGGCCGCCGAGCTGAAGCGGCAGCTGGAGGCGACCGGGCTGTTCTACGTGACGACGAAGGCCTACCCCTGGGCCGACTTCCAGCAGCGTTACGCCGACGGCAAGCTCGACGCGTACGGCGTCGGCTGGGTGGCCGACTTCCCCGACCCGGACACCTTCAGCGGGCCCCTGGTGGGCACCGACGGCTCCCTGAAGAACGGGTACAGCAGCGAGGAGGTCGACCGGCTCGTCCGGGACGGCCGGCGCTACGAGGACCGCAGCCGGGCGGTGGAGGACTTCAAGAGCCTCCAGGACGTCGTCGCGCACGACGTCCCGCTGATCCCGCTGTGGCAGCGCAAGGAGTACGTGCTCAGCACGGAGGACGTCGGCGGGGCCCAGTACCTGTCCGACGCGACCGGGATGTTCCGGCTGTGGCGGCTGGACTGGATCTGACGGGGTGTCCCGGCTGTGACGGCCGGACCGGTCCGACGTCGAGCGGGAGCCGTGGACGTCTCAGCGCGGCGGCAGGGTCACCGTCGCCTCCAGGCCGTCGCCCGGGGACGTGGTCACCGTGACCTCGCCGCCGTGGGCCTCCGCCACGCCCTGCACGATGGCCATGCCCAGGCCGCTGCCGGCGCCCCCGCCCGCCCGGAAGAAGCGGTCGAAGATCCTGGCCGCGTCCTCCTCCGGCAGCCCCGGCCCCTCGTCCGCGACGGACAGCCGCACGGTGCCGTCCTCCCGTGCCACACACAGGCGGACCGGCACGTCCGCGGGGGTGTGGGTGCGTACGTTGCTCACCAGGTTGCCCAGGATCTGCCGCAGGCCCGACTCGTCGGCGTGCACGAGGAGGGCGCCCTCCGCGGCGACCGTGACCGGGCGTTCGGGTTGCTGGGCGCGGAGATCGGCGGCGGCGTCACGGACCAGGCAGGCCAGGTCCACGTTCCGCAGCCGGAGTTCGGGGTGCTGGTCGAGGCGGGCGAGGGTGAGGAGTTCGTCCACGAGGTGGCCCATGCGGTCGACCTCGCCGTTCATACGGTCCCAGGCGCGACGGCGTTCTGCGGGATCGGTGAGCATGCCCTTCTCGTGGAGCTGGAGGTAGCCGCGGATCGCGGACAGCGGGGTGCGCAGCTCGTGGGAGGCGTCACCGACGAAGCGGCGCAGCTGGGTGCCGCCGCACCGCCCGCGAACGGTGTCACCGCGATCCAGGTGGTCCCGACGACCTCGCCCCAGGACGAGCGGACCGACCGGCTCATCGACCGGCTGCGGGACGACGTGATCCCGGCGTCCGGGACGCAGGCCCATGTGGGCGGGGTGACGGCGGTGTCGAAGGACTTCGCGTCGGTCACCGGCGACCGGCTGCCCTACTTCGTCGCGACGATCATCGCGCTGGGCTTCCTGCTGCTGATGGTCGCCTTCCGCTCCCTGGTGGTGCCGCTGACGGCCGCGCTGATGAACCTCGTCGCGGCGGCCGCCTCCTTCGGTGTCCTGGTCGCGATCTTCCAGTGGGGCTGGGGCACGGAACTGCTCGGCGTCGGCAAGGAGGGCCCGATCGCCGCGTTCCTGCCGGTCATCATGCTCTCCCTCCTCTTCGGGCTCTCCATGGACTACCAGGTGTTCCTGGTGAGCCGGATGCACGAGGAGTGGGTCCACACCAAGGACAACGCCCGCGCCGTGCGGGTCGGCCTCGCCGAGACCAGCCGGGTCATCAACTGCGCGGCCGTCGCCCTGGAGGCGTTCATCCTGCGGACGGCGCTGGTGCCGGCCGCGATGCATCTGCTGGGGAAGGCGAACTGGTGGCTGCCGGCGGGGTGGAGAAGCGGTTGCCGCATCCGGCGGTGGAGCCGAAGGTGGAGCCGACGGCCGTCGAACCGGCGACCGGGCTGGAGGGCGGCGGACCGGCCTCGGTGATGCACGGCTTCATCCGCACGGCGGACGGTGAGCCGGTGGGCGACGCCGACGTGACCCTGCTGACCCGCGGCGGCCGGCGACTGGACCGGGTGACGTCCCTGGCGGACGGCTCGTACATCGTCGCGGTCCCGGCCCCGGGCACGTATTTCCTGGCGGCGACATCCCCGGCGCACACGTCTCGCGCTCGACAGGTGGATGTCGGGGAGGGCCCGCTGGTGTACGACGTGGAGCTGGCGGGGGTGGCGGAGGGGGAGGTGGACGCGGTCAGCTGACCTTCGTCTGCCCGGCCTTGAGGATCAGGTCGGCGTCCAGGGTGACTTCGGCACCGATCGACTTGGGCAGTGTGACGGTTTCGCCGGGGGCGTGGATACGGTGGGTCTGGTACTCGCCCCCGGTCGGCTCGGTGAGCACGTGCACGCGCTGGTGCTGGCGGTTGATGATGACGTACACCGGGATCTTCGCTTGGGCGTAGGCGCCGACCTTGCCACGAAGGTCGTTCTCGTAGTTGCTGGAGGTGACCTCCAGAACGAGACGGAAGGCGATCGGGTCGTAGCAGTTGTTCTCGATGAGGTGGTCGTCGATGTCGGCGTCCACGACCGCGAGATCCGGGATCGCATAGTCTTCGGCGCCGTTCGGCAGCCAGACCCCCACACCCTCGAGTACCTCGGTTTCACCACCGGCCAGGCCCGCGGCGATGAAGGGGGTCCGCAACCTGGACAACGCACGGGCGTGGCCGACGTTGGGGGGCGGCGTCACAACGATCGTGCCTCCGATGATCTCGACGCGGTACCCCGGGAGCCGGTCCACGATCCGGTTCGCCTCCGCGATCAGCGGACGGTTGCCGTGGGGCCGCTCGACGGATGCTGCGGACATCGCGTGCCTCCTGTGGGCTGGGGTCGAGGCCATCATCGTAGGCAGGAGCGAGTCCAGAGGTCCCGTTCGACCCCATTCACCCGAAAGTGATCACCCGAGTTTCCTGTGGCCCCCCGGGTCCGGCAGGACCTTCGTCATGCCCGGGAGGAAGTCCGTGAACAG
This sequence comes from Streptomyces sp. MA5143a, assembly GCF_900290235.1. Classification (GTDB taxonomy): domain Bacteria; phylum Actinomycetota; class Actinomycetes; order Streptomycetales; family Streptomycetaceae; genus Streptomyces. The sequence continues at coordinate 83,185 of NZ_OLMK01000030.1, read as the reverse complement.
TTCGTGGACCTCGTGGACGAGGGGGCGCAGGACCCGGAAGCGGGCCAGGGAGACCCCTCTGGTCGTCAGGCGGGCCCCGCGCTCCGCGAGGCGGTAGCTGCGTTCGCGGCCCTCCGTGCGGTCGAAGACCCAGTAGAGGACGAGCCCCATCTGCGAGAGCCACATCAACTCGGGCAGGACCTCGCGCAGTTCCTCCGGGACCTTCGCCTTCGCACCGGCGAGGACCTCGCGGTGGACCGCGATGGACTCCTCGCGCGCGCCCGCCGACTCCGGGGAGAACGGGCTGAGGGGGCTGTCCGGGTCGGCCGCGTTCTTGAAGAACTGCGCCGCGAACTCGTGGTACGGCTCCGCCACGTCCAGCCAGGTCGTCAGGACCCCGGCGATCCGCGCCTGCAGGTCCGTCTCCCGCTCCAGCACCGGCCGCACCGCCGCCCGGTGCTCCGCGCCGATCCGGTCGTAGAACCCCTGGATCAGGTGCTCCTTGCCGGCGAAGTAGTAGTACGCGTTGCCGACGGAGACCCCGGCCTCCTTGGCGATCGCCCGCATCGTCGTCTTGTCGTACCCGCGCTCCTGGAAGAGCCGCAGCGCGGTCTCCAGGATGAGCGCGCGGGTCTGCTCGGACTTGGCGGAGCCGCCCCGGGGGCCGCCGGGTGCCCCGTCGTCGTCGGCCGGTGGCTCCGCCACGGGGGGCTCGGGGCCGGGCTCTGCGCTGGGTTCGTCGTTCACTGCGGGCACGGGCAGAGCCTAACCAGTCGGGCAGGTACCGCTGTCGCAGCCGCCGGGGAGGGCGGGGGTGGGGGTGCCGGGCGGGCCGCCCGGAGCGGCGGCCGGGCTGGGGGCGCCGGAAGGGGCGTCGGGCCGGGGCGCGGTGTACGTCCAGCCGTGCCGGGGGTCGTACGTCCAGCCGTCCGCGCCGGAGTAGATGCCGCCGCCCCACTGCGGCCGGGCGCCCGCCTCGCGTGTACCGCTTCCCTGCTCGACGCCCCGCCACTTCGCGGCGGCGAGCACCGCGCGGCGGGCGAGCCGTGCCCCGGCGGGGGTGCTCAGCCGGTGGGCCAGCGGCCGGTGCTCGCGCAGCGCCCACAGGCAGACGACCCAGGCGGCGGAGCCCCGGTACACCTGCCCGGCGTCCCCGACGACGGTGATCTCCGCGAGGGTCGCCCGGTGGTCGAGTGCGGGGAAGCGCCGCCGGGCCTCGTCGGACCCGGCCGCGACGAAGTCGAGCGGCACCAGCTGCCGCTGCCTGCCCAGCCACTCCCTGACGAAGACGCAGAGGGTGCACCGGGCGTCGTAGAGCACGGTGAGCCCGTGGACCGGGACGCGCGCGGCGCCCCGGTCCACGGTGGCCTCGATCGCCGTCATCGGGGTCACGCCCCGGCCGGCGGGACCGAGGGCGCCGCGTGTGTGGTCCAGCCCTGCGGCGCGACCGGCGGCACCTGCTCCCGCTCCATGGCGCCCCGCCGCCGGAACTTGTTGAGCACGAAGACATTGCCCAGGTGCAGCGCCCCCAGCACCAGCAGCACCACGCCGAGCTTCGCCGACACTTCCTCGAACACCTCGCGGGGGCTCTCGATGGCGCCGTCCGCGTTCAGGTAGAGGGCCACGAAGCCCAGGTTCACGAGGTAGAAGCCGACGACCAGCAGGTGGTTCACCGCGTCCGCGAGCTTCTCGTTCCCGTGGAGCACGTCTTCGAGGAAGATCCGCCCGTTCCTGCTCAGCGTCCTCGCCACCCAGACCGTCAGACCCACGCTGACCAGCAGATAGATGACGTACGCGACGACCGTGAGGTCCATGCCCCCACCCCTTCCGACTTACTTGAACACGTTCAAAACGTGCTGTCGGTGAGACAGTAGCCCTGTTTTTGAACATGTTCAAGCGGAGATCCGGAGGGGGCGGGGAGAGGGGGCGGAGTCGGGGAGGGGTCAGGAGGTGCGGGCCAGTTCGGGCCGCTTGGTGTAGTCCGTGAGACCGATGACGTTCCCCCACGGGTCGGCGAACTCGACGGTCCAGCCGGTGGCGACGGAGAACGGCGGGTCGATCGGCTGGACCCCGGCCGCCGTGAGGGCGCGGGCGGCGGACCGGGCGTCCCGCACCTCCAGCCACACCCGGGCGGCGGCCCACCCCGGCGGCCGGTGCCGCAGCTCGTCCTCCAGCCGGAGCAGCAGTCCGGGGGTCTCCTTGCCCACCTTCAGCAGGGCGATCCCCGCCTCGTCGAGGTGGAAGGCGACGTCGAATCCCGCCCGCCCGTAGAAGGCGACGGCCTCGTCGAGGTCGCCGACGGGCAGGAGGATGTTGTCGAAACCGAGCAGTTCGTACGACTCATCATCTGACATGCCGTCAGGTTAGAGCGCGGGCCGCCGGAACCCCGGGAACGACGGCGGGCGGCGCGGGAGGGTCGACGGAACGGGGGACACGGGGGGACGGGTGATGGGGGGGCGGAGCGGGCGAGAAGGACGAGGGGCCGACCGCGGACGTTCGCGGTCGGCCCCTCGTCCTCGTGCTGCGGTCAGCCGATGGCGATCCGGTTCTTCCAGTAGCTCGCCGAGCCGATGATCTCCGTGCCCGAACCGGACAGCGCCGTGCGGCTGCCGGTGTAGAAGCGGACGGTGCCGTTGGTGTGGACGGTCCAGATGTCCGGGATCCCGTCGCCGTTGGCGTCCGGCGTGCCGGCCAGCAGATAGATGTTGCCGCTGCCCCAGCCGGAGGCACCGTAGATCCCGTCCTCGCCGTCGGCCGAGTTGGCGGCGGCGGCCAGGGAGTTCAGGTCGGTGCCCGTACCGCTGCCCGCCTTGACGCCCTTGCGGGACAGCAGGCGGCCGGAGACGTCGCTGCGGTAGATCAGGTCCGTCACGCCGTCGCCGCTGAAGTCCGCCACACTGACGATGTCCCGCTCGGTCCAGGCCGCGGAGGACAGCCGGATCGCCTGGTCGATCGTGGCGCCGTGGTAGCCGGTGAACGCCCACAGTTCGTCGCCCATGGTGGCGAAGAAGTCGGTGCGGCCGTCCCCGGTGGCGTCGCCCGCCGAGACGATCTGGGTCAGGGTGGACGGGTTCGGCGCGTTGGACGGGAGCAGGATCTCCACCCGGCGGTCGATGTTGACCGCGCCGTAGCCGTCGCCCGGGTAGACCCACAGCTTGTCGCCGAGCCGGACCACCAGGTCCTGGAGGCCGTCACCGCCGTAGATGTCGCCGTTGTGGGTGATGAGCGCGCCCTTGAAGTGGCCGGCGGGCGCGGCGACGAACGACGGCAGGTCGTCGCCGTTCGGGTCCTTGTCGGGGTTCGCCCGGTAGGCGCCCGACATCGAGTAGTCGAGGTCGCCGGTGCCCTTGACCAGGTCGTTGGTGGCCTGGGAGGGGTACATCACCAGGTTGCCGGCGTCGGAGACCACCATCAGGTCGGGCAGCTTGTCCCCGGTGAAGTCGCCGGGGGAGTCGGCCTGGTCGCGCGGGGTGACGTAGAAGAAGTACTTCGTCGGCTGCGAGGGATTGCCCGCGGCGTCCACCGTGCGCACGTACAGCACGTTGGGTCCCGCCGTCGGCGGTTTCGCGTTCGCGAGGGTCGCGCTGACCGTGGTGGCCGTGCCGCTGGTGCGGTTCACGCTGAACGGGTAGCTCGCCGCGTTGAAGCCGTACTCGTAGCGGACGACGTCCGTGTTGAGCGCGCGCACGGTGAAGGAGCCGGGGGTGCCGAACTTCTTCGTGGACCAGTTGGCGTCCTCGGCGTCGTTGCCGAAACCGTTCTCGGCGCCGTCCGCGTTCGGGAAGTCGGTCGAGCTGACCTTCGGCGGCCTGGGCGCGGTGGTGTCGAGGACGAAGCGGCACGGGGTGCTGGCCGGGGCGTACCCGGAGCTGGAGTTCGCGTCGTCCACGGCCCGCACCCGCCACGAGTACAGGGTGCCGTTGGTGAGTTTGCCGGTGGAGAAGCCGCTGGTGGTGCGCAGTGCGACGTCCTTGTCGCCGCCCACCGACACCTTGCCGGTGGAGCCCAGCAGATCATGGGTCGAGTCCCACTTGCCGGTCGGCCACAGGTCGAAGTCGAGGAAGTCGAGGTTCTTGTCCTTGTCGGCTCCCCGCGCGGTGAACGTCAGGTTGCCCGAGCCCATGCGGACGTACGGCTCGGTGGTGGTGCACTTGGCGTCCGGGCCGAGGTCGAGCGACTTGGCGTCGATGGTCGGTTTGCGGTTGTAGACGAGTTCGAGGACGGGGGCGTTGTCGCCGTTGGCCTGGAACTTCTTCCACGAGTACTGGGAGTGCTCGTCCCGCGCCCGCAGGCCGAAGGTGATGGTGTCCTTGCCCTCGTCGGCCCGCTTCTGCGCGGCCCGGCGCACGTCGAAGGTCTCGTACGCGTCCCGGCAGCCGGACTTGTAGCCGTGCGCGAAGCTCTTGGTCGCGAACTTGTTCCCGTCGCTCAGCTTGGGCGCGTTCTTCCAGTTGGTCTTGCCGTTGACCGGGCCCGTGAGGTGCACGCTCATCGAACGGGAGCTGCACGACCAGGAGTACGTCTCCAGCATGCGCAGCTTCGCACTCGTGATCTTCGTGCCCTTGAGGTCCTTGTCGAAGGCGATGTTGAAGTAGGAGCGCGAGGTGCCCCAGGTGTCCGACTCGAAGCCGACACGGGCCTCGTGCGTGCCGCCCTTGTTGAAGCCCTTGCCGTTGTAGAACGTGGCGTTGGGGTGGCGGCTGTACGCGGTCGTCCAGTTCTGGGTGTGCTTCTTCACCGACGGGTCGACGAACACCGGGTACGTGGTGGCCGGGTCGGTCAGGAACTCCGTGTCCGGGGTGAGCACCCAGTTCGCCCCCGACAGATCGGCCTCGACCAGCTCGCCGCGCGAGTCGGGCGAGGGGCCGTCCAGGCCGGGCAGGCTGAGCGTGGCCGCCGAGCCGCCCTGGGTGGGCGCGGGCGTCGGCTCGGCCGGCGCGGACGGCAGCGGGGACTCCGGCACCGTCGGCGCGGGACCGTCGGTGGCCGGCGGCAGCGTCTCGGGGTTGGTGTCGCCCTGCTCGTCGGTCTCGATCAGCCCCTCGGTGGGGCTCGGGCTGTCGCCCGGCTCGTCGGACTCCGGCGCGGTGGGCTCCGGGCTCTCCTCCGTGGTCGGCTGCGCGGTGGCCCCGACCTGGCCGTCGGTCACCGCGGGGGAACCGGAGCTGTCCCACATCAACGGGGTCGGCGAGACGGCCACCTCGTTGCCGTACGCGTTCTCCGCGCTCAGCACACTGGTCACCGGGTCGAGCCGGAACGTCAGATCGGCGGCGGTGATGCCGTACGACAGCTGCTGGGCCCGAGGGTCGGCGGCTGCCGTGCGGTTCTTGAGCACGAGCAGCTGGGCGAAGCCGTCGTCGTCGGCGGTCAGCACCAGGTCGGCGCCCGGGAGGATCTCCGGGTACAGCGCGCGGGAGCCGTCGATGATCGGGGCGGGGACCGGGCCCGGCCAGGTCAGCTGGATGGTGTAGCCGTCGACGGTGAGGGTGACCAGGGGGCTCGCGTCCGCGGCGGCGGCCGTGCGCACGCCCTTGACCAGGGAGATCCGCCGCACGCCGGAGCCGGCGCGGGAGGCGCGCTCGTCGCCTTGCCCGTCCTCGCCGCGCGCGGCCTTCGACCCGGCCGAGAACACCATCCTCGCGTTGGTGGCCTTGGGCTCCCAGCCCTTGGCGGTGCGGCTCAGGTCGTAGTCGATCGGCTTCCACTCGCCGCCCACCTTGGCCCGGATCGGCGACGAGTACAGCCTCTTCGCCATCTGGCCGTCGGGACGCGCCCACGTCGTGGACCTCGCCGTACGCGCCGTCGTGACCTCGACGGGCCTGCCGGTCTCGGCCGCCCGCGCGAGCGCGGCGGCCTCCCCGACCGGCTTCTTGCGGCCTGCGCCGTCCGAGCCGTCGCGCGAGCCGGGCTCGTCCAGGCCGAGGCCGATGAAGGTGATACCGGTCGCGGCCAGCGCCGCGGTGAGTACGGCGGCCGTGGTGCGTCTGCCGGGCACACGACGCCAGTTGCGCTCCTTGCGCGTCATCGGGCGAGTTCCCCCTTCCCCCCTTGGAACCGGCACGGGCAGGGCTCGGCCGGGCGAGCCGATGATGACCTATGAGCGGGCCGTCGTCACGCTTCGCAGCCGTCGCGGGGGATTGAGTGGATCAAGGCCGCGGTCCGTAAGTGTGGTGGGGCCCGGCGGGGGGCAAGACGTATACCAGCCACAGGGGTTGCGGCGAAAAGCCGCGAACCGTTGCTGAACTCCCCCGATTCGATGGTTATTTGCCAGAGGAACTGGTGAATTACGCCATTGATCGCGGAGGGGTGGGGCTTTCCCTTACCTCGGCAAATCCCGTATCTGGGCCCCACTGGCCGCTATCCGTGCTTACGCACCGTGACGGTCATCACATACGCACAGTCGATCTAGCGAAACTTCACACGGGCCCCACAGAATCTCCGGCATCTGATACGCCATCACGCGTGGTCCGTTCCTGGCCCGCCTCGAGTGGTCCGGGGGGACCTCGCCGTGTTCGGTCGCTACTCGAATGTCCGTCGTGCCCGTGTGCGCAGAGCCGTCGTGCCCGCGATCGGCGCGGCCCTGCTGGTGGGCCTCCTGCCCGCCCAGTCCTTGGCCGTGCCGCCCGATCCGGCCGTCGCGGAGAAGGGCCGCGAGACCCTCGACCTGGAGGCGCTCGACCAGGACAAGCCCCTGGCGGGCGAGACGTTCGAACGGGATCTGGAGACCCTGAAGGTCGAGGTCCCCGAGGACCTGGAGCAGGCCCCCGCCGGCACCGCCACCGCACCGCTCGCCGACACCGGCACGGTCAGCTTCGGCGGCACCGCGACCACCACCCCCGCGACGGCCCGCACCTCGGATCGCACGGCCAAGGCCCGCACGGCCAAGGCCCCCACGGCTTCGGCCCGCACGGCCTCGACGGCGCAGCAGGTCGACCTCAAGCCCGTCGAGGACCTCCCCGTCAGCCTCGGCCAGGCCCCCGACCAGGCGGCGCCCACCGGCACCTGGGGCGTCCAGGTCTACGACCGCGCCTCCACCGTCGCCCAGGGCGTCGACGGCGCCGTGGTCAAGGTCCAGGCGCCCGCCACCGGGTCCGTCCCGGTCTCCGTCAAGCTCGACTACACGAAGTTCAAGAACCTGTACGGCGCCGACTGGGCCTCCCGGCTGCGCTTCGTCCAGTTCCCCGAGTGCTACCTGACCACGCCGGACGTCGAGGCGTGCCAGGAGTACGAGGAACTGGAGACCGTCAACGACACCAAGGCCCAGTCGATCACCGCCACGGTCGACACCGCCGCCGACGGCACGGTCACCCCGGCGGCCGCCGCGAAGGTCGCCCAGTCCGGCGGGCCCACCGTCGCGCAGGCCGCCTACCGCAAGGCGGGGGCCTCCGCCACGCCCGTCGCCGCGACCGGTGACGCCGCCGTCGTCGGCGCGGTCGACTCGGGCGGCGGAGCGGGCGGCACCTTCAAGGCGACCCCGCTCGTCTCCAACGGCAAGTGGGCGGCCGGCGGTTCCTCCGGCGCCTTCACCTGGTCGTACCCGCTGTCGATCCCTGCGGCTCCGGCGGGGCCCGCGCCGCAGGTCACCTTCGACTACAACTCCCAGACGGTGGACGGCCGTGTCGCGGTCTCCTCGCCGCAGTCCTCCTGGATCGGCGAGGGCTGGGACTACGACCCCGGCCACATCGAGCGCCGCTACCGCTCCTGCCAGGACGACCGCAAGGCGATGAAGTCCGGCTCGGCCAACAACACGGCCAAGAAGGACAAGACCAACGACCTGTGCTGGGTGTCGTACAACGCGGTGATGTCGCTGGGCGGCAGGACCGTCGAACTCGTGCGGGACGCGCCCTCCGGCAGCGACCCCGAGACCGACACCGAGGTCTACCGCCCGCAGAACGACGACGGCACCCGCGTCGAACGGAAAACGGGCGGCAGCAACGGCGACAACAACGGCGAGTACTGGATCGTCACGACACGGGACGGCACGAAGTACCACTTCGGCTTGAACAAGGTCGGTGGCGGTCACGCCGACACCGACTCCGTCTCCACGGTGCCCGTCTTCGGCAACCACCCGGGCGAGCCCTGCCACGCCACGGCCTTCGCCGACTCCCGTTGCGGAGCGGGCAAGAAGCAGGCCTGGCGCTGGGGCCTGGACAAGGTCGTCGACGTGCACGGCAACACGATGGTCGTCAGCTGGAAGCAGGAGACCAACCACTACGCCGTCAAGAAGAAGTTCAAGTCGCCCGAGCAGTACGACCGTCACGCGTACCCCACGGTCATCGAGTACGGCATGCGTTCCGACCTGACGAAGCCGTCGGCGACCGTCGAGTTCGGGGTGAAGCAGCGCTGTCTGAAGTCCACCACCGCCTGCGACGCCGCCAACTTCGCCAAGACCGACGACCCGGGCGCGTACCGCCCCTGGTGGGACACGCCCGGCAACCTCAACTGCAAGTCCACGTCGAAGCTGTGCCCCGCCTTCCCGTCGTTCTGGACGCAGATGCGCCTGGACACCGTCACGACGAAGGGCGCCCGCGCCGGCCAGACCGGCCTCGGCAAGGTCGACACCTACGAGCTGCACCAGTCGTTCCCCGAGGACTGGTACGACACCTCCCCGGGCCTGTGGCTGAACTCGATCACCCGGCGCGGCTTCGCCCCCGGAGACACCACCGGCACCCTCCAGCACAAGGACGGCGTCAGCTTCGCCGAGTACTCCGTCGGCTCCACCTCGCCGCTGCGCACCCGGCTCCAGGACCGCCAGCTGCCGAACCTCGTCCTCACCGGCCCGAACGACCAGCGCCCCGCCTTCACCCGGCCCCGCATCGGCACCGTCGCCACCGAGTACGGCGGTGACATCGAGGTCGAGTACAAGGGCGGCTGCGCCACCGAACCGGCCGAGGACAAGGGCCGCGGCAACGGCACCTGCTACCCGCTGCGCTGGTCGCCCGACGGCGACGAGAAGACCCCGGCGAAATCCTGGTTCAACAAGTACGTCGTGCACTCCGTGACCGAGACCGACAAGGTCACCTCGCACGGCAAACCCATCGTCACCAAGTACACGTACACGGGCCCCGCCTGGGCCAAGAACGACGACGAGTTCACCCGCCCCGCCCTGCGCACGTACAGCCAGTGGCGCGGCTACCGCCAGGTCGCGGTGACCAAGGGCAGCAAGTCCACCTCCCAGCAGGGCGACCCCCAGTCCCAGTCGTACTCGGAGACCCGCTACTTCCAGGGCGTCGGCGGCTCGGTGAAGGACTCGACGGGCACACACACCCTCGTCGGCGAGGACGAGCCGCAGTACGCGGGCCAGATCGCCGAGACCATCGCCTACCTCAACTCCGACAAGCGCGTCCAACGGCGCACCCTCACCTTCCCCTGGTCCCAGCAGACCGCGTCCCGGCCCCGGGAGGCCGAGAACGGCGCCGACATGGACCCGCTGCTCGCGCACCGCGGCGGGGTCAGGCGCACCGACGAGATCCAGACCGTCGACAGCAGCTGGCAGGCCGTCCGCACGCTCACCGAGGTGGACGACACCTACGGCCTGCCGACCCAGGTCGAGACCGCCGTCGTCAAACCGAGCGGCTCCGGCGAGTCCTTCTCCCAGCAGACGTGCACCAGGACGTCGTACGTCCACAACACCTCCGCCTGGCTCATCGGGCTGACCAAGGAGCAGCGCAGCACCGGCACGTCCTGCGCGGCGTACGACTCGGCCGACCCGGCGACCAAGCTGATCCGGGCCGTCCGCAACAGCTACGACAACCTCGCCTACGGTGAGACCCCGACGAAGGGTCTCGTCACCTCCGCGGCGGGTGTCGACGGGGCGGGGACCTCCTACTCCCTCGTCACGAGGACCACGTACGACCCGCTGGGCCGGATCCGCACGGTCACCAAGCCCGGCGTGGGCACCGCCGAGACCCAGTACACCCCCGCCGACGAGGGCGGGCCGGTCACCTCGGTGCGGACGATCAACGCCAAGGGCCACGCCGTCACCACGGCCTTCGACCCGGGGCGCAGCCTCGCGCTGACGGTCACCGACGCCAACGGCCGGGTCACGAAGAACGAGTACGACGCCCTCGGGCGCTTCGTGAAGGGCTGGTCGCCGTCCCGCTCGTCGGGCGGGAAGACACCGGACGTCGAGATCGCCTACCAGCCGGCGATCGCCACCTCGTCGGAGACCCGCCCGGCCGCCGTCACCACCCGGACCCTGAAGGACAACGGCTCCTACAGCCGCCAGGTGACCCTCTACGACGGTCTGATGCGCCAGGTCCAGACCCAGTCCGAGGCCCATGGGCCCGGCCGGATCATCACCGACGTCAGCTACAACGACCACGGCCTCGTCGACGAGCAGACCGGCGCCTATCTCGCCAAGGGCGAGCCCGCCGCCGCGCTCTTCGAGCCCCGGTCGAAGACGGCGATCCCCAGTTACCTCAAGAAGCGGTACGACGGCATGGAGCGGCAGGTCCGCCTGTCGACGTACCACGACGGCGGCTTCCGGTTCGCGACGTACACGACGTACACCGACACCACGACCTTCGTGAACCCGCCCGGCGCGACCGCCCCCAAGACACGGACGTACACCGACGCCCTGGGCCGGGTCACCGCCGTCCGCCACTACGTCAAGGACGACAGCAGCACCGCCGGACGCACGACCTCCTACGAGTACGACGCCCGCGGCAACCGCAGCAAGGTCACCGACCCGGCGGGCAGCACCTGGTCGTACACCTATGACGCCCGCGGCCGGATGACCTCCGTCACCGACCCCGACATGGGCCGCACGGAGACCTGGTACGACAGCGCCGACCGCCCGAACAAGGTCACGGACGCCAAGTCGCGCACCACGCACACCGAGTACGACGAACTGGGCCGGGTCAAGGCCGTCCGCGAGGGTTCGTCCTCGACGCCCGTCCTGTCGTTCACCTACGACACCCTGTCCGGCGCGCTCGGCCAGCCGGTCGCCTCGACCCGGCACACCGCGGGCGGCGACTACATCAGCCGTGTCACCGGCTACGACACCGACTACCGGCCCACCGGCACCGAGACCGTCATCCCCTCCAACCCGATGACGACGGGCCTCGCCGGCACCTACGCCTACGCGTACACGTACACCCCGACCGGCAAGCAGCAGTCGGTCACCCTTCCGGCCGTCGGCGGGCTCGCGAAGGAGAAGGTCGTCACCCGCTACAACGGCGACGGCTTCGCCGAGTCGACCTCGGGTCTGAGCTGGTACACCTCCGACGTCACCTACTCGCCGCTCGGCGACGTCCTGCGCACCGTGTCGGGCGCGCAGCCCAACCGGGTCTGGACGACCAACTTCGTCGACCCGCACACCGGCCGTCTCCAGCGCACGGTCGCCGACCGGGAGACCTCCGGCCCGCACCGCGTCTCGGACGGCTACTACTCCTACGACCAGTCCGGCTCCATCACCTCCCTCGCCCGACGGCTCGGCGACCCGAGCACCTCGGTCTGGGACACCCAGTGCTTCACCTACGACGTGCTGGGTGAGCTGGTCCACGCCTGGACCTCCAAGGTCACGCCCACCGGGGCCGGCAACGGCTGCAAGGCCTCCAACGGCACCGCGTGGGGCCACCGCACCGACTACGCGGCCTCCTCGGGCCCCGTGGCCGAGGCACCCGACGAGGCGAGCGACACCACCGCCCCGGACGCGACCCTGACGGCGACGCTGGCCGCCGCCGCCCCCGACGCCGCGACCGTCGCCACCGGCGGGACCGCCTACCGCCAGTCGTTCACCTTCGACTGGCTGGGCAACCGGGCCTCGATGACGGAACACGACCCCGCGGACCCCGCCAAGAACGTCGGCTACACCTACGGCTACGAGTCCGCACAGCCCCACACCGTGCGCTGGATCAGCTCCACCCCGTCCGGCAAGGGCAGCTCCTACAGGTACGACGCCGCGGGCAACACCGAGGTCCGCGACCTGGCCGCCACCACCCAGAACCTGACCTGGACGTACGAGAACCAGCTGGAGACCATCACCGACGACGGCAAGAAGACGAGCTACGTCTACGACGCCGCCGGCAACCGCATCCTGGAGAACTCCCCCTCCGGCTCGACGCTCTACCTGGGCGACACCGAGGTGACGACCGGCTCGTCCGGCACCATCAGCCGCGCCTCCCGCTCCTACGTCCAGCCCGGCGCGCCGACGGTGACCCGGACCGCGAGCAACGGCGCCACGACGGGCCACCAGCTCGCCGTCCAGCTCGCCGACCACCTCGGCACCTCCGACACCTCGGTGGCGCTCACCAGCGGCCAGGCGGTCACCCGCCGTGCCTTCAAGCCCTACGGCGAGGTCCGTGGGACGAAGCCGTCGGCCTGGCCCAACAAGCGCGGCTACCTGGGCGTCGGCATCGACGACACCGCCACCGGCCTGACCCATGTCGGCGCCCGCGAGTACGACCAGAACTCCGGTCGCTTCCTCTCCGCCGACCCCGTCATCGACGTCACCGACCCGTTGCAGATGAACGGGTACGCCTACAGCAACAACAGCCCCGTCACCAACTCCGACCCGTCGGGCCTGTTCTGCGACGGCTGTAGCGTGAACAACCCCGACTCCGTCTGGGCGGACCCGCACCACGGGCCCGGCTGCACCACCTCGGCCTGCTACGACAACGACGGGAAGTTCCTCTACTCCACGACCACCGGGGGCTGGGAGGAGACCCAGGCCGCCGGCAAGGTGTGGACCAAGAGCCAGACACCGAAGACGAACGACCTCCAGGAACTGCTGAAGCACTTCCTGATGAACAGCCCGAACGGCGACTCGCCCGAGACGGACTACTGGGTCACCCCCGTCTACGAGAACTCCGGACCCGGCAACGCGTGCTTCGGCCGGGAGGCCTGCCGCCAGGCGTACAAGTACCTGCTGCACCACGACGACGTGGGCGAGGCCAAGCGCATCGCCGCCAACTACTGCGTCGAGAACTTCAACAAGTGCGTCGCGGACGCCAAGGCGTTCGAGCGCGGCAAGCTGATCGAGGGATTCATCGGCGCCCTGGTCACCGGGGGCCGGGGCGGCGCCGCCGTCGCGGCCGAGGGCCGGGCCGCCAAGGGCGGATCGGGGAGACGGGGGCTGCCCGTCGGCTGCAAGTGCTTCCTGGCCGGCACGGACGTCCTGATGGCCGACGGCACCACCAAGGACATCGAGGACGTCGAACTCGGCGACGAGGTCCAGGCCCTCGACCCGGAGACCGGCGAGTCCGGGCCGCGGAAGGTCACACGGCTGATCGTCACGGAGTCCGACAAGTACTTCAACGAGCTGTCGATCGCCACCGAGGACGGCGTCGAGAAGCTCACGGCCACCCACGAGCACCCGTTCTGGTCGCCGTCCGAGGGCGACTGGATCGAGGCGGGCGACCTCGCCTCGGGGATGACCCTGCTCACCGACACCGGCGACACCGTCATCGTCACCGGCAACCGTGCCTTCGCCAGGCATGCCCGCACCTACAACCTCACCGTCGCCGACCTGCACACGTACTATGTGCTGGCCGGGCACACGCCGGTCCTGGTGCACAACTCCAGCTGCCCCATCTCGATGGACGAGGCGGTGTCGCGGGCGGCCGCCTTCGTCGGCGGTGAGGGCCGGGTCGTGGTCTCGGGCAGTGGCGGCTGGCAGTTCATCAGGACGTTCCGGGACGCCGCCGGCCGGAAGATCACCCAGATCGCCCGGTTCGACATCAACCTCAAGTCCCCGCACGTGCAGCAGTACGGCCCCCACCTGAACCTGGAGACCCAGATCAACGGTCAGACGGTGCGGTCGGGTCCGCTGGCGGACCCGCACACACCGATCGACATCAGCACCGCGAGACCAGGAGACGTTCCGTGATCCAGTCCGACCTGATCGTCCGTGCCACCGAGGACGCCGGTGAGGTGGAGATCTCCGGGACCGTCGACGCCCTCCTCACGTGGGCGGACGTCCTGATCCGGGACGACGCGGAGATCACCACCGGCCGGGGGGCCGACCCCGCCCCGTACGCGCGCAGTCTCGCGGGCGTACGGGTGCGGACGACGCCCCACGGGTTGGTGGAGATCTCCTTCGACGAGGAGGCGCAGGCCCTCATCTTCACGGGCTCCCGGGAGTCCATGGAGGTCCTGGGCCAGAACGTCCGGGGCCTGTGCCAGGAGGGCGTGCCGGGGGAGCACCTGCACATCGAGTACTTCCCCGACCACTTCTACCTGGCGGAGTCCCGGATCGCCCTGGTCGTGGCCCGCGTCGACTGACGCGGGCCCCGGCTCAGGACGCGCAACCCCCCACCCGCCGCGAGCTCAGCGCGATGTCGTCCATCCGGACGTCGTACGACGACGGGCTGGGGTCGGCCTGGTACAGCTGCCAGCCCAGCTTCAGCTTGTCGAACGTCGGGAAGACGAAGTCGTCCGCCGTGCCGCCGTGCTGCTTCGTCGAGACCGTCAGGTCGGGCTGCTCGACACCGTTGAGGTACACGGTGACCCGGTTGTCCGTCGCGTCGAGGTGGAACTCCGCGCAGGTCCACGCCCCGTCGGCGGTCGGCGCGGACGTGCGCCAGTTGGTCCAGTCGCCGGTGGGGCCGAGGTCGGAGCCGACACCGTAGAAGTTGCCGTTGTCGGTGGGGGCGTACTGGCCGCCGAGCGGGCGCACCAGGGTGGGGGAGTCGGAGCCGGACGCCTCCGCGAGGGTCCAGTGGGCCCACTGGGGCGCCGTCGGGAAGCGGTCGACACGCAGCCGTATCCGCGCCCAGAGGCTGTTGCCGGGCGGGGCGAGCTCGGGGAAGACCATGAAGGCCCGGCCGTTGCCCTCGGTGCGGATCCGGAGCTCCCGGCCGCGCCCGTCGGCGGCCCGCTCGACGGTCAGCGACCCGTTCGCGGTGTCGGTGGTCCAGCCACGGCCGCCGGTGACGGGGCCGAGGGGGAGCCGGTTGAAGTTCTCCTTCACGAAGGTCCCGCCGTACATGGCGTGCGGGGTGGGGGTCGCCGAGGCAGTGGGGGGTGTCGCGATCAGCAACGCGGCCGCGGCCGACAGCGCGGCGGCGGCTTTCCTCAGGGAGTTCATGGGGGCAGTCTCTGATCAACCGCCCCGTCCGTCACAGTAGTTGGACGGGATCCAGCCAGAGGCCACCCCTCCACGAGCAGGCCCCGCTCCCTCTCAGAAGCCGCGCGCCTCGAACCCGTTCGTCCGGGGGCCGGTCCCACGCTCGCGCCGCCCCACGACCAGTGCCTGTCGATCGCGCGGAAATCGGCCTCCCCGGCGCGGACGGGAACCGACCCCCGTCGAGCGACTGTCTTCTCCAGGAGGTGGACCGCATGCTCGCCGTCATGCTCGGCAGGCCGATGCCGCTCGCCCAGAACGCGGAGATCACGGACCCGACGATCCTCAGCCAGCTGTGACCGGGAGGTGACAACTTCTCTCCGGGCCCCTCTCTCCTGCAATATGACGGACAGCCCATATTCAGCCGCTCAAGCAATCAACACGCAGGAGTCAGTACCGTGACCGAGCAGCCCCAGCAGCCCGCTCAGCCCCCGCAGCCGCCCCAGCCCGGCTACGGGTACCCGAACCAGGCTCCTGGCCAGGCGCCGGGCGCCAACCCCTACGGCGCTCCGCAGGGCGGCTACCCGCAGGACGCGTACCAGCAGCCGGGCGCCGCTCCGGGCTACGGCTACCCCCAGCAGGGCGCCCAGCCGGGCTACGGCTACCAGGCGCCCCCGACCGGCGGCATGTACACGGGCGACCCCAACGCCCCGTACGGGTACGACCCGTACGGCCGCCCGTACTCCGACAAGTCGAAGATCGTCGCCGGCATCCTGTCGCTGTTCCTCGGTTCGTTCGGCGTCGGCCGCTTCTACATCGGCCACGTCGGCCTCGGCCTCGGCCAGCTGTTCACCTGCGGCGGCTTCGGCATCTGGGCGCTGGTCGACGGCATCATCCTGCTGACGAGCAGCAACACCACGGACTCCAACGGGCGGGTCCTGCGTGGCTGAGCGCGGCCCCGCCGTCCTGCGACACCCGGCGGCGGCCCCCCTCGTGGTGGCCGCCGCCGGGCTGGCGGGCGCCGCCCATGTGTACGGCACCAACCCGCACGAGCCCGGCCACCTGCTGCCCCAGTGCCCGTTCCGCTATGTCACGGGGCTGCTCTGCCCCGCCTGCGGCGGCACCCGCATGGTGTACGACCTGATGCACGGCCAGTTCACCGCCGCCTGGCACGACAACCGGGTGCTGCTGCTCGCCGGGCCCTTCGCGCTCGTCCTGCTCGGCCGCTGGTTCGTCGAGGGGCTGCGCGGACGCCGCTGGCGCCCGGAACTGAAGCCCCGCACCCAGGCCTTGATCCTGGGCATCGCGGTGACCTGGACGGTCGTCCGCAATCTCCACTGAACGGTCGGCACATCCGCGCCGAATCGTTGCTTCTTCCCTTCCCCGGCCGCCGTAAATCCCTTACGCCCGCTTTACGTCGCGCAGTTGTCGCAACTTGGCCGGAACCGGATCACGGAATCGGAACGATCGGCTGGTTCCCCTCCCATCCGTCGCATGCGCCTCACTACGCTGCAACGGCGACAGGGGGGATGACGGGGGATTACGTCGTGCTCGATCGTCGGCCGGTGTTCACCGTGCCCGATTGCTGCCGGTTTTTGCCGCGCCCTCCCTCCTGGACTCCCCCCGAGGCAATCCGCTTCGGTCTTTTCAGTCAGTACATCCAGGAGTTACTTCCATGACCGTCCCCACCCCTGACGCTCCCTTCGGCTACGACCCGCAGGGCCGTCCCTACTCCGACAAGTCGAAGATCGTCGCCGGCATCCTGCAGCTGTTCCTCGGCACGCTCGGCATCGGCCGCTTCTACGTCGGTTCCGTGGGCGTGGGTGTCGCCCAGCTGCTCACCTGCGGTGGTCTGGGCTTCTGGTCCCTGATCGACGGCATCCTGTTCCTCACCAGCAACGACCGCACCGACGCGCAGGGCCGCGTCCTGCGCGGCTGACACCCCGTCCGGGCCCCTCGGGCCCGGTGCGGTACGGCACAACGCTGAGGGCCCCGCTCCGATCCCGGAGCGGGGCCCTCAGCGTCGTACGGCCGACGACGGCCGGGGAGTCCTAGAAGCGGCGCGTGATCAGCGCCCGCTTCACCTCCTGGATCGCCTTGGTGACCTCGATACCGCGCGGGCAGGCGTCCGTGCAGTTGAACGTCGTGCGGCAACGCCACACGCCGTCCTTGTCGTTGAGGATCTCCAGCCGCTGCTCGCCGGCCTCGTCACGCGAGTCGAAGATGAAGCGGTGGGCGTTGACGATCGCGGCCGGACCGAAGTACTGGCCGTCGTTCCAGAACACCGGGCACGAGGACGTGCAGGCGGCGCACAGGATGCACTTCGTCGTGTCGTCGAACCGCTCGCGGTCCTCCGCCGTCTGAAGCCGCTCACGCGTGGGCTCGTTGGTGTCCTTCGTGATCAGGAAGGGCATCACGTCCCGGTACGCCTGGAAGAACGGCTCCATGTCCACGACCAGGTCCTTCAGGACCGTGAGGCCCTTGATGGGCTCGACCGTGATCGGCTTCTCGGGGTTGATGTCCTTGATCAGCGTCTTGCACGCCAGACGGTTCTTGCCGTTGATCCGCATGGCGTCCGAACCGCAGATGCCGTGTGCGCAGGAGCGGCGGAAGGTCAGCGTTCCGTCCAGGTCCCACTTGATCTTGTGCAGACCGTCGAGGACACGCTCCTTGGGGTCGATCTCCAGCTGGAAGTCTTCCCACACCGCCTCGGCCGCGACCTCCGGGTTGAACCGGCGGATCCGGAAGGTGACCGTGATGTACGGGGAGGCCGCGGACTCCGCCTCGACCTTGTCCAGAACAGGGGTAGCCATCAGTACTTACGCTCCATCGGCTGGTAGCGGGTCTGGACGACCGGCTTGTAGTCGAGGCGGACGGTCTCGGAGCCGTCGTCGCCGACCTCGCGGTACGCCATGGTGTGACGCATGAAGTTGACGTCGTCGCGGTTCGGGTAGTCCTCGCGGTAGTGACCGCCGCGGGACTCCTTGCGGGCGAGCGCGGAGACGGCCATGACCTCGGCCAGGTCGAGCAGGTTGCCCAGCTCGATGGCCTCCAGCAGGTCGGTGTTGAACCGCTTGCCCTTGTCCTGGATCGCCACGTTCCGGTAGCGCTCGCGCAGCTCGGCGATCTTCTCGACGGCCGTCTTGATCGTCTGCTCGGTGCGGAACACCATGACGTTCGCGTCCATGGTCTCCTGGAGCTCACGGCGGAGTTCCGCCACGCGCTCGTTGCCCGTGGAGGAGCGCAGCCGCTCGATCTGCTCGACGACCAGGGACTGCGGGTCCTCCGGCAGCTCGACGAAGTCGGCCTTCTGCGCGTACTCGGCGGCCGCGATGCCCGCCCGGCGCCCGAACACGTTGATGTCGAGCAGCGAGTTCGTGCCGAGGCGGTTGGCGCCGTGCACGGAGACACAGGCGACCTCACCGGCGGCGTACAGACCCGGCACGACGGTGGTGTTGTCCGCCAGGACCTCACCCTCGACGTTGGTGGGGATGCCGCCCATGGCGTAGTGCGCGGTCGGCTGGATCGGGATCGGGTCCGTGTAGGGCTCGATGCCGAGGTAGGTCCGCGCGAACTCGGTGATGTCCGGGAGCTTGGCGTCCAGCTGCTCCGGCGGGAGGTGCGTCAGGTCCAGGTAGACGTGGTCGCCCTCGGGACCGCAGCCGCGGCCCTCGCGGATCTCCGTGTAGATGGAGCGGGAGACGACGTCACGGGACGCGAGGTCCTTCATGACCGGCGCGTACTTCTCCATGAAGCGCTCGCCGTCCTTGTTGCGGAGGATGCCGCCCTCACCGCGGGCGCCCTCCGTCAGCAGGATGCCCATGCGCCAGATGCCGGTCGGGTGGAACTGGAAGAACTCCATGTCCTCCAGCGGCAGACCCCGGCGGTAGACGGCCGCCTGGCCGTCACCGGTGAGGGTGTGCGCGTTGGACGTCACCTTGAAGAACTTGCCGCAGCCGCCGGACGCGTAGATCACGGACTTCGCCTGGAAGACGTGGATCTCGCCGGTCGCCAGCTCGTAGGCCACGACACCGGCGGACTTCTTGACGCCGTCGACCTCGGTGATCAGCTGGTCCAGGACGTAGAACTCGTTGAAGAACTCCACGCCGTGCTTCACGCAGTTCTGGTACAGCGTCTGGAGGATCATGTGACCGGTGCGGTCGGCCGCGTAGCAGGAGCGGCGGACCGGGGCCTCGCCGTGGTTGCGGCTGTGACCGCCGAAGCGGCGCTGGTCGATCGTGCCGTTCGGGGTCCGGTTGAACGGCAGGCCCATCTTCTCCAGGTCGAGGACGGAGTCGATGGCCTCCTTCGCCAGGATCTCGGCGGCGTCCTGGTCGACCAGGTAGTCACCGCCCTTGACCGTGTCGAAGGTGTGCCACTCCCAGTTGTCCTCCTCCACGTTGGCGAGCGCGGCGGCCATGCCGCCCTGCGCGGCGCCCGTGTGGGACCGGGTCGGGTACAGCTTGGTCAGCACGGCGGTGCGGCTGCGCTTCGTCGACTCGATCGCGGCGCGCATACCGGCGCCGCCGGCGCCGACGATGACGGTGTCGTACTTGTGGATCTTCATGATCGGTTGCCTCAGCCCCGTGCCTAGCGGATGTTCGGGTCGAAGGTGAAGATCACCAGCGTGCCCAGCAGGATGGTGAACACCGTGGCGGTGTACAGCAGGCCCTTCAGCCACAGCCGCGTGTTCGCACGCTCGGCGTAGTCGTTGATGACCGTGCGCAGACCGTTGGCGCCGTGCAGCATCGCCAGCCACAGCATGAGCAGGTCCCAGACCTGCCAGAACGGGGACGCCCAGCGGCCCGCGACGAACGCGAAGCCGATCTTGGAGACGCCGCCGTCGAGGACGAGCTGGATCAGCAGGTGGCCGATGACCAGGACGACCAGGACGATGCCGGACAGCCGCATGAACAGCCACGCGGCCATCTCGAAGTTGCCGCGGGTCGACTTCGGGGTCTTCTTGGTGCGCTTGCGGGGCGGCTCGATGAGCGGCGCCGGGTTCTCCGGGCCGTAGCCCGACAGGGTGCCCGAGCCCTCGACGGGGCCGATGCCGGAGGCGGTGGTCTCAGTGGTGGACATGGCTGTCAGCTCCCCCACAGTTCACGGACGGCGTGACCGAGGACGGGGTACAGGGCCCCGATCATCAGCACGACCCAGACGCCGAGGACGATCCACAGCATCTTCTTCTGGTGACGCGGGCCGTTCGACCAGAAGTCGACGGCGATCACCCGAAGGCCGTTGAGCGCGTGGAAGAGGATGGCGGCGACGAGGCCGTACTCCAGCAGCGCGACGATCGGCGTCTTGTACGTGGCCACGACCTTGTCGTAGGCCTCGGGGGAGACACGGACGAGAGCGGTGTCCAGCACGTGTACGAACAGGAAGAAGAAGATGAGGACGCCGGTGACTCGATGAGCCACCCAGGACCACATTCCTTCCCGGCCGCGGTACAGCGTTCCAGCCGGCACGGAAGAACCCTCCGGGAGCGGGATTGGGGCCGGCCGGCTTGTCTGTCGGTCTGACCCGGCCGGGTACGGTCCACCGGCCCTGGCCATCGTAGCGACGTGTGCGTGCGGCGCTTAAGCCGGGTATGGCGGTGTGATCAAACTGGCATCGAAGGCTGCACGTAAGGGTGAGTATCGGGCGGCATCCGGGGTGCGGGTCGCCGGCCCGCCGCCCGGTGGGGGCCCGGCGTGGCCGGTTCCGCCCTTGCGGCCGGGCCGTACGAGGTCACACAGGCGCGTCCCGGAGGAAGCCGATCAGCCGTTCCGCGGCGAGGCGCCGGAGCTCCTCCGCCACGACGACCCGCTCCTCCTCGGGATCGTGGGCCAGACGTGAGCGGATGCCCTCCAGCGTGCGGTCCAGGCGCTCCACCGCAGGGGTGCCGTCCAGGCAGATGACGAACACATGGCCGAAGCGGGCCTCGTAGGCGGCGTGGGCGGCGCTCAGGGCCGTGTGCGCCACGTCGTACGTGTCCGAGGGCAGGGAGGGGAGGGTCTCGCCGGCCAGCGCCTCGGCCAGGTCGGTCGCCGTGAGGTCGTACGCGGCCTCGTCGGAGGCGGCCAGCAGGGCGTCCAGGTCCGGGTAGGGGCGGTGGTCGGTGAGCCGGTGGGCCCAGCGGAGGCTGCGCAGACAGCCGAGGAGGGACTGGCGCAGGGTGTCCTCGGGGGCGTGGTTGAACCACTCCACGGCCGTGGGACTCGGGGTGTGCGCCTGCTCCGGAAGGGTGACCCGGCCGGGGAGGTGGGGGAGACGGTGCGGAGGCAGCGTGGTTCCTCGGCGGTGCGTAGGGGCCGGCAGAGCAGGCTGAGCGAGATGTGCCACCACGTTATCGAGGTGGGTCATGGGCTGTCCGTTCGATGCCCGAAATTCACCCGGTCGGGCAAGTTTCGGACTCTGTGGTGGACTGGTGGGGTGGGCGGACGTCGTAGGTTCGAGGGGGAGGTACGGGGAGAGGACGGCAGAGAGGTGTGCGAGATGTGGCGGATGAGGACCGGGGCCGGGAGCGCGTCGTGAGCGGTGGCCGACGCCGGGCTCCCCGCAGGAGGACGGCGATCACGACGAAAGGGTTGCTCCTGGGCTCCGGGGTCGTCCTGGCGGGTGGCGCCGTCGCCGTGGCGGTGACCGTGTGGCCGGGCGGTGACACCCGGACGGCGGGCGGCTCGGGGCCCTCGCGCGAGCCGTCGTCCGTGAGTGCCGCGAAGGGAACCCCCACGCCGTCCCCCTCGCCCTCGCGCTCGTACGCCCTGTCGCAGAAGCCGCGCACCATTCCGGCGGTACGCCAGCACCAGGCCGCCCGCGGGCCGGGCTGGCGCCCCTCCGACGGCGGCCGGGTCGTCGTACGGAACGGGGCCCTCGCCGACGAGGGGCGGCTGACCGCCGGGGAGCTGGGTCTGACCTACGCCGGGGAAGCCACGCCCCGCGAGGGCGACGTGGAACTGGCGCTGACCGGGTCGGGGAAGTCCGCCTCGGAGGCGTACACGCTGACGGTGAAGGACCGGCGGGTGCGGATCGCCGCGCCGGCCGAGGCCGGGGTCTTCTACGGCACCCGCACCCTGAAGCAGACGGTGCGCGGCGGCGGTACGGCGCCGGAGGGCGTGATCAACGACGAGCCCGCCAAGCCGCAGCGCGGGTTCATGCTCGACATCGCGCGCAAGCACTTCACGGCCGGCTGGATCGAGGACCGCGTCCGGGAACTGGGCGACCTCGAGTACAACCAGCTCGGCCTGCACTTCTCCGACGACCAGGGCTTCCGCATCGAGTCCTCCTCCCATCCCGAGGTGGTGTCGGCCCAGCACCTCACCAAGGCGCAGGTGAGGAAGATCGTGGCGCTCGCCCGGAGCCGCCACATCGAGGTCGTCCCCGAGATCGACTCGCCCGGTCATCTGGGGGCCGTGATCGCCGGGAACCCTCAGCTGCAACTGGTCAACGCGCAGGGTGTCGCCGCGCGCGGGGCCGTCGACATCTCCAAGCCGGCCGCCGCGAAGATCGTCGACGAACTCCTGAACGAGTACGCGGGCCTCTTCCCCGCCGCGCGCTGGCACCTCGGCGGCGACGAGTACCGGGCGCTGATGGCGTCGAACCCGGAGGCGTCCTACCCGCAGCTGGCGGCCGCCGCGCGGGCCAAGTACGGCGCGGGAGCCACCGTCGCCGACCTGGCGACCGGCTGGCTCAACGACCGGGCCGCGGTGATGCGCGGCCACGACCGGACGGTGCGGGCGTGGAACGACGGGTTCTTCCGGGGCGGCCGGGTCCAGGCGGACAAGCGGATTCAGGTCGCCTACTGGACGGGCAAGGAGATCGGGGCACGGCAGCCGGTCGAGTACCTCAGCGCCGGGCGGCAGGTCGTCAACTACAACGACGAGTACCTCTACTACGTGCTCGGTGAGCCCAACCAGTTCTTCTATCCGACCGGGCAGCGCATCTACGAGTCGTGGACCCCGCGGGTGCTGCGCGGCACGACCGCCGTGCCCGCGCAGTACGACAAGCAGATCCTCGGTGGTGTCTTCGCGGTCTGGTGCGACCTCGCGAACCGGCAGACCGAGGCGCAGGTGGCGGCCGGGGTACGCATGCCGCTGCGGGCGCTGTCGCAGAAGCTGTGGGACCCGGCGAAGCCGACGTTGTCGTGGGCGCAGTTCCGGGCACTGGCGGCAAAGGTGGGCTGAGCGCGCCGGCCGAGCGGGAAAGGGGTGGACGGGCGGGGCCTGTCAACCGTATGTTCCGCGTGTTCTGATCGCCGAGCGTGAGGGTCTGGGGAGGACCGCGCTCGGCTCCTTCACCGCATTCGCTTTCTTCCGCGTCCCGGGGACGCGGTCGCACGGGGGGCTTTGGCATGACCTGTACACGCTGTCGGCAGTTCGACGCGGCACCGGGAGGGGAACTCTGCCGGGCCTGTGAGGCACAGGACCTGCACCCCGACGTGGGCCCGAGCCTGCCGCAGGCCCCGCCGCTCCCGCACGCCGCCGGGGCGCCGCGGTTCGGTCCGGGGGCCCCGGCGGTCTGGCTGCGGTCGCCGGTGGGCCTCGGGCGGGCCGTGGCGATCCTGCTCGGCGTGGTCGCCCTCACGGACCTGGTCGCCGTGTGGGCGGACGTCACGATGCTCGACGTCCTGGGCCGGATGGCGGACGGCGCGTACGGGTCGACGATCGAGGCCGACGCGGACCGGGCCGACCAGCTGTACGCCATGACCGGTACGGCCCAGTCCGTGACGTTCCTCGCCACCGTCGTCGTGTTCCTCGTCTGGTTCCACCGGGTGCGCGTCAACGCCGAGGTGTTCGACCCCTTCGGGCACAAGAAGAAGCGCGGCTGGGCGATCGGCGGCTGGTTCGTGCCGATCGTGAACCTGTGGTTCCCGCGCCGGATCGCGATCGACGCGTGGGAGGCCAGCAGCCCGTGGGCGAAGCGCCGTCCGACGGCGCTCGTCAACGCCTGGTGGACGTTCTGGCTGATCGGCAACGGCGTCAGCCAGGCCGGCACCCGGGCCTACGCGAGGGCCGAGACGGCGGACGAGCTCCACTCGGCCACGCAGATGGTGCTGTTCGCCGACGCCTTCGAAATCCTGACCGCCGGGCTCGCCATCCTCTTCGTCCTCACGCTCACCCGGATGCAGGACGACAAGGCCCGGAGCGGACCGCTCGCACCGGAGCCGGAGCCGGCGACGGCCTGACCGACGTGAGGGCGGCTCCGCGCCCTCGTGCGGATTGCCCGATTCCGGGGGCGGACCGCCGTGCGGCTGTGGTGTATTCCCGACATGGGGTACTGGGGTTACTACGTCGTGGCCCGCAGCGAGCGGCCGCTCGCGGAGCTGGACGCGCTGGCCCGGGCGCGGGGGATGACACTGCGCACGGCGGCGGCCGACGGGTGGCAGGTCTGGGCCTGCCCGAGAGGCGCCGACGGCGACGGTGCGGCGGGCGACGGCGGTGGTGACGGTGGCAGCGGTGGTGACGGTGACGTCGGCAACATGAACACGCTGGCGCGGGAGACGGGTTCGCCCGCGCTGTTCGGCTACGTCCTGGACAGCGACTGCGTCGTGGTGGAGGCCGCCGCGCCGGAGAGTGGGGCGTGGACGACCTGTCTGGCGCGGACCGCCATGGCCGACTACCTCGGGGACGGCGGCCAAGGGCTCACCGTCGACGACTACTTCCTCGAACCGCGTGACGCCGCCGAGCGGGCCGTGGCCTGGGCGGCGGAGGCGGGACGGGTCGCCGCGGAGGAGGCTCTGATCGACGTACTGGCTTCGGAGCCTGGACCGGTGGACCCTCTGGCTGAAAATATCCTCTTCCGATTGCTCGACCGGCTCGGGGTCGTCCCGCTGTGACACTCCCGGGCCGTTGCACGCAGTAAGGGGAAGTGCGGGTTCCGTTAACAGGCGTTGGGGGGAACGCCGGGAAGTTCTGGGATGCGGAGCCCTGTCGAGCGAGGACGAGCAGGATCGAGGGAGGCGTGATGAGCCTGGTGGAGCTGATCGCCCAGGCCGACGAACGCGGTCTGGCGGCAAGCGGACTGGCTTGTTTGGACCGTTGCGTACCGCTTCTCGGCGGGGACGACGAGGTCCTGCGCCCGCTGTGGGCGGGACTGGTGGACGACGGGGACGGCTGGGGCGAACGGGTCGCGAAGATACGCGGCGAACTGGAGGCCGGCACGGCACGCGACGGCGCCGACGAGGGGGAGGACGTCGTCGGGCTCGCCCGTCGGATGCTCGACGCGGTGCCCGACGAACGGTCCGGCGCGGAGCTGCGCGCGTGGGCGGAGGTGTGCTCCGTCGCCGCGCTGCGCATCCATCAGCTGCTCGACCCGTTGGACCGCGGGGGGACGGAGGCCGTCGACGCGTGCCGGGAGGGGCGCACCGACGGCGCGTCCCATCTCGTCGCCGCCGAACTCCGGCGCCAGGTCGTCGTCCTGGAGCTGATCGCCGGGCACGGCGCGGGGGCTGTCCGGCAGGCGCTCGACGTCTCCACGGAGGGACGACGCGTCCTGCGCGCGGTCGTGTCGCGCCGGGCACGCGGGGTACGCGGCTGAGGGCGAGGAATCGCAGAGGGGCCGGGGCGGGGGTGAAGGCCGGGAGTGCTGCCGTACCGCCCGTAAACCGGGCTTTCCGAGCGGGTTCTGTGGGTGTCCTGGGGGCGGGTGTGGGGGTCCTGCGCCGGTGTCGCCGAAGGGGCCCGGATCGTGTGACGCGAGGCGTGGGACGAGCGCTTGTACGGGTGTGAGCGCACAGCAGACATTCGGTTCGGTCAGGTCGGTCGGTTCGTTCGGTGAGAGCGGCGGCCCCGCGCGACGGCCGCCGGGCGCGGCCAAGCCCCTGCGATGGGCGGCCGACGCGGTGGCGGTCATGCGGGAAGGGGCGCGGGTGCGCCTCGACTACTCGCCGCAGAGCCTGTGGCGGGTGGACCGGATGATCGAGGAGATACGGCAGGAGGGCGCGCCCTACGCCGCCGTGCAGGGCGTCCTGCGGGGGTTCGGCGCGTACGGCGGCGAGGTCGTCGTGCGGTGGGCCGGCGGCGAGTGGGTCGAGGACGGGGGTGACCACTGGGTCCGCACCTGGGACGGCAGGTACTGGGACCCCTTCGAGGAGGCCCGACGCTGCTACACGGGGGAGGGGTCACTGCGGTTGCTGTGCCGCGATGCGATGCGCTCCGCGTGAGGGCCCGGGCGCCTAATGGCTCGGGGGCGCGGGTTCGTTGGCGGTTGCGGGTGGTTCGTGGTTCCTCGCGCAGTTCCCCGCGCCCCTGAAGGCTTGGGCCTGCGGCCCGGCCTTCAGGGGGATGGCGCGCCACCCGCACCCGCCAACGAACCCGCGCCCCCGGACTGTCAGGCGCCCCGGCCACCCGTCACGGAGTCACGCGCTGCCCAAGGCGGGCCCCCGCCGCCGTACCCAGTTGCGTCACGCCGTAGTACGTCGACTTCGTCGTCGTCGGCGTGCCCCCGGGCGACGGCACGTACAGGATCGTGCCGGTCCCCGCGTCCTCGCCCTCCGCGCCGATGAGCAGGTCCGCGTGTCCGTCGCCCGTGACGTCCGTCAGGGAGACGGCGGAGCCCAGCTTGTCGTCCTTCTCCGTGGAACCGGGGACGTCGGGCGCGTCCTGGGAGAGGGCGAGTGAACCGGTGCCGGTCGGCCCGGAGGCCGTGCCCTTCAGCAGCCACACCGAGCCCGCGTTCGCGCGGTTCGTCCCGGCACGGGTGATGTCCTCGTTGGGCGCGCCCGTGAGGACGTCCGCGTGGCCGTCCGCGTCCACGTCCCCGACGGACACCGACGCCCCGAACCCGTCGGACGCCTCCGACGCGCCCTCCACGTTCGCCGTGCCCTGGTGGACCGTCCGCACGCCGGTCGTGGTGGGGCCCGTGGCCGAGCCGGGGACCATGGTGATCTGGCCGCCCGCGTCGCCGCCCGACTCACCCGTGTACGGCTGGCCCACCACGATGTCGTCGTAGCCGTTGCCGTCGACGTCGCCCGCGGCGACGGCACGGCCGCCCTTCACCGTCAGCGTCGCCACCTTGGTGAGCCCCAGCGACCGGGAGCCCTTGAACCAGGTCACCTTGCCGATCCCGGACGCGTCCCGGTAGTTGAGGACCACGTCGGCGTACCCGTCGCGGTTGAAGTCGCCGCTCGCGGCGTCCGCGTACGCCAACGGGCCCGTCGCCGTGGTGAGATCACCGGCGACCTCGTGGCCGTCGCCGAACCGGGCCGCCCAGTTGCCGCCCGTGCCGGTGGCGGCGGTGAACACGTCCGCCCTGCCGTCGGCGTTGAAGTCGCCGACCGCGACGGTCGCCCCGAACCGCGCGCCCTTCGGCTCGTAGTCGTCGCCGAGGGCCATCGTGTCGGCGTCGGCGGTGAAGGAGGGCCCGTAGAGGATCGTCACCGCGCCGCGGTCCGCGTGCCCGGTGGTGTCGTCCTCGCCGGGGGCGCCGACCGCGAGGTCCGCGTACCCGTCGCCGTTGATGTCGCCCCAGGCGGTGGCCGAGCCCCACTGGTCGCCGGACTCGGCCGCGCCCGGGACACCCGCGCTCGCCTGGTCCAGGCGGAGCCTGGCGGAGGACACCGGGCCGCCGGTCCCGCCCGGCACGAGGGTGATCACACCGCTGCCGGTCCCCGGCGTCGCGGCGACCAGGTCGCTGACGCCGTCCCCGGTGTAGTCGGCGGTCGGGATCGCGGAGTTACGGGCGGGGGAGGCGGCGTAGCGGCGGATCTCGGGGAGTTCGGCGTACAGGTTCGCGCCGGGCGAGGCGGTCGACAGCGCGTCCTTGCCTCCGGAGATCACCGGCAGTTCGGCCGGCTCGTCCGGCCCGTAGGTGCCGTTGTCCTCGGACGCGGTCAGCGTGACCGTGCCGTTCGGGTCGCCGCCGTACTGGCCGAGCTTCCAGGCCGCGAGCCGGGCCACGGACTCCACGGCGGCCCGGGTCGGCGTGGCGCCGTCGTAGTCGCCGAGGACCGCGACGCCCGTCGAGGCGCGGTCGAAGCCCGGGGTGTGCGCGCCGCGCACCGGCAGGTCGGCGCCGCCCGCGCGGCCCTCGTGGATCCGGCCGCACTTGTCGACGACGAAGTTGTACCGGAGGTCGCCGAGACCGGCCGTCCCGGTGTCGTACGCCATGAGCGCGCGGATCAGCGCCGGGGACTCGGCGCAGCTGTAGGCGTCGCTGCCGCCCGTGTGGTGCACGAACACCGCGCTGACCTTGTCGTCGTACCGCGGCGACCCGGTCACCGTCGCCTCGTTCGCGCCCCACCGGGCCCGGCCGACGATCGGGGGCCGGGTGACGGTGGAGGTGACGGCGACCGGCGGATCGTCGGTGACGAACGCCGCGTTGCGCATGCCGCCGACGCCCGTCGTGCCCCGCGCACCGGCCGTCGCGGCGGTGTGCCCGGCCGCGCCGTCCGTCGTCCCCGGGTCGACGAGGTCGACCCGCAGCCCCCTCGGGAGCCCCGCCCGTGATCCGCCGGCCGTGACGACGCGCGCCTCGACGCCGTCGCTCGGGCCGACCCACAGCGGCTCGGAGACACCGCGGGTGCCGCCGGGCGGGGCGGTGGACGGGCGCAGGGCGCGCCAGGCGCTCCACCGGCCGGTCGCGGCGTCCCGGGTGCGCACCTGGGCCGTGCCGTCCAGCCGGGCGGCGGCATCGGTCCAGGAGACACCGAGAAGCGAGAAGGGAGCGGTGCGGGTGCGGGCCAGAGCGGGGCGCCCGCCGGCGGCGGACGTGAGCGCCATGTCGTGCACCGCGACGGGGCGTTGGGCCCCGGCGGCGGACGGGGCCGTGCCGGCCGTCCCGTCCAGGGGGCCGGCCACGGCGTACGACACCACGCTCGCGCCACCCGCGACGGCGGCGCCGAGCGTCAGCCACGCCCTTCGCTTCGCACTCATCGGCCGGTACGCATGGTTCCTACGGCGAATCAAATGCCCCACCCCTACACGAACAACGCGAAGACACCACCCGGCACACAGGTGGCCTTCTATTCAGAGCACAAGCCGCCGCGAACATCACCATCGGGCGGCACGCGTGTGACCCAAGTCATGCGAACGACCGAAGGTCCCCCTGACGGGTGATCCCCGGCGGATCCGTCCGGCGCTCTGTGACACTTCCGCGGGGCGTGACGCAGATGACCGTGGGGCCCGGTGACGATCCCGAGGGGGTCGGGGGCGGGTCCCGGACCGCGACGTCGTACGGACTAGGACAGCTCTTGGGCCAGGGAGGCGAACCTCGCCGCGTGCAGGCGTTCGACGGGGAACTGGGCGTGGCCGTCGCGCGGGCACAGGAGGGCGACGAGGCCGCGTTCGCGGTGGCGTACCGGCTGGTGCAGCCGGGGCTCCTCGGGTATCTGCGCGGCATCGTCGGGGACGACGCGGAGGACGTCGCCTCGGACGCCTGGCTGGAGATCGCGCGGGACCTCGGGCGGTTCAAGGGGGACGGGGCCGGGTTCCGCGGCTGGACCGCCACCATCGCCCGGCACCGCGCCCTCGACCATCTGCGGCGCCAGAAGGTCAGGCCCCGGGGGACCGCCCTGGAGAACGACCTGCTGGAGCTGCCCGGCGTCCTCGACACCCATGACCAGGCACTGGAGTCGCTCTCCACCGTCCAGGCCCTCGCGCTCGTCGCGCGGCTGCCCCGTGACCAGGCGGAGGCGGTGCTGCTGCGGGTGGTCGTCGGCCTCGACGGCCCCGCCGCGGCTCGTGTCCTCGGCAAACGCCCCGGCGCGGTGCGCACCGCCACGCACCGGGGGCTGAAGCGGCTGGCCCAGCTGCTCCGCGCGGAGGGTGTGGTGGAGGGTGTGACGGAAGACGGCGCCAGGACGCTGGGGGAGTCGGGATGAACGGCAGCGGCGGCCGCCGCCGCGGCCACGGCAGCGACGGGCGGCACGGCGACAGCGAAGGGCGCGCGATGCCGTCGGGCAGGGCGGAGTCGGACATGGGCGAACGACGACACGGCGAGGCAGGCCACGACGGCCGCCCCGCCCGAGACGACGCCCCGGCTCCCGCCCCGGAGAGGCCGACCGACTCACCCTCCGACAGCGCCGGCCGCCCCGCTGCCGACCGCGCGGACACTGCCGGTGGCCCCGGCGTCGACCGTGCGAACACTGCCGGTGGCCCCGCTGTCGACCGTGCGGACACTGCTGGTGGCCCCGCTGTCGGCCGTGCGGACACTGCCGGTCGCCCCGGCGGCGAACGTGCCGACACTGCCGGTCGCCCCGGCGTCGACCGTGCGGACACTGTTGGTGGCCCCGCTGTCGGCCGTGCGGACACTGCCGGTCGTCCCGCTGTCGGCCCTGCGGACACTGCCGGTCGCCCCGGCGGCGAACGTGCCGACACTGCCGGTCGCCCCGGCGGCGAACGTGCCGACACTGCCGGTCGCCCCGGCGTCGACCGTGCGGACACTGCTGGTGGCCCCGCTGTCGGCCGTGCGGACACTGCCGGTCGTCCCGCTGTCGGCCGTGCGGACTCTGCCGGTCGCCCCGGCGTCGGCCGTGCGGACACTGCTGGTGGCCCCGCTGTCGGCCGTGCGGACACTGCCGGTCGTCCCGCTGTCGACCGCGCCGACACTGCCGGTCGCCCCGGCGTCGACCTCTCCTCCGAGCTCACCGATTCCGGTGCCTGTTCCGGTGGCGCCGACGTGGGCTGCTCCGACGTCGGCCGCATCAACGATCTCGGCCGCCCCGCTGCCGGCCTTTCCGACCTCAACCTGCCCCTGGCCGACGCCTCCTCCGTCGATCTCCTGCTCGCCGTCGCCGTGCGGGGGCGGCCCCAGGTGGACAGCGCGGGGGAGGCGCGGGCCCTGGCGGCGTTCCGGGCGGCGCGGGAGCAGGGGCCGCGGACCGCGCGGACCCGGCGGCGGGACGACTGGCGCCCGAACCCGCGGCGCCGGGTGCAGCTGTCCGTCCGCACCACCCTGGCCGTGCTGCTGTCCAGCCTCACCCTCGGCGGTGTCGCCTTCGCGGCGATCGGCTCGGCCACCCGCGACGACGCCGCCGGGCCGGGGCGCGGGGAGGACGGTCGTACGGGGACCGCGCGCAGCGCCCCCGCCGCACCCGGCCCCTCCGGAACGCCGGGCGCCGGTTCCCCGACGGGCGACCGGCCCGCGAGCGCGCGGGACACCGAGGCCCACTGCCGGGCGTACGAGGAGAAGGCCGAGGGGCGGGGCAGGGCCCTGGACGCCACCGCCTGGCGTCGGCTGACCGACGCGGCCGGCGGTACGGAGAAGGTCGCCGCGTACTGCGCCGCCAGGCTCGGCGACGCCGACGACGCCGGGGACCGGAAGCAGCGGGCCGCGGACGCCGCCGGGAAGCGGAACGGGACCGGGCGGTCCACGGGGGCCGACGCCGGGCGGAAGTCCGACGACGCGGGCGTACCGGCCGGCGCCGCCACCGGGAAACCGGACGAGGCGGGCCGGCAGGGCCGGGCGGGCCAGGGGGAGCGGAAGGACCTGGGGAGTCAGGCGGACCAGGGTGGCCGGGAAGGCGAGCCGAAGGACGCGGACGCGCCCGGCCGGGGCGACGCGGCGGACAAGGCCCCGGGAACGAAGTAAGGCCGGCGTGCTCGCGAGACCCCCGTACTCGCAAGACACCCGGCCGACTCCGCCGATGGCAACGGCCGGGGCCGCCACCCCCCACAGGAGAGGCCCCGACCGTCGCGCGGCACGGGCCGCGCGGCGACCCGTACTACCTACAGCGCCGCGCCCCCGATTTGTGTCACACCCCACCGGATCACGAGTTAGTTGCATGTTCTACGGACATGGACGGGCAGCGGTTTCAGGCCGTAACGTGCCATTCGCGCCGGATCGCGGAGGACGACCACAGCTCTGACCGCCGGTGAGGTTGAGACCGCAACCATTGATCGGAACCACGACGGAGAGAACCCGGGCCGCGAGAGCGGCGCCGGCTCAGGCGCAAGAGGGGCGCGGTGCTGGGGGACGACGCGGAGCTGACCGCCGCGGTACTTGCGGCACAGGACGGGGACGAGACCGCGTTCCGGACTGTGTACCGCGCCGTGCATCCACGGCTGCTCGGGTACGTACGGACGCTCGTCGGTGATCCGGACGCGGAGGACGTCACCTCCGAGGCGTGGCTCCAGATAGCCCGCGATCTGGAGCGGTTCACCGGTGACGCCGACCGGTTCCGCGGCTGGGCCGCCCGGATCGCCCGCAACCGTGCCCTGGACCACATACGCATGCGTGGCCGCCGCCCCGCGATAGGCGGCGACGAGACCGAGTTGACCGGCCGGGCGGCCGAGTCCGACACGGCGGGCGAGGCGATGGAGGCACTCGCCACCGGCCACACCCTGTCCCTCATAGCCCAGTTGCCCCAGGACCAGGCCGAGGCCGTGGTGCTGCGGGTGGTGGTCGGCCTCGACGCCAAGACGGCCGCCGACACGCTCGGCAAGCGCGCGGGCGCCGTCCGGACGGCCGCGCACCGGGGCCTGAAACGGCTCGCGGAGCTGATCGGGGAGAATCCGGAGAGGCCCGCGGAGGCCGATCCGGAATCCGGCGACTCGCTGGACGCGGTGCCCCCACCAAGAGAACCGCGTACCCGCGCGGCTACGTCCGCCGGTGTGACGCATATGCGTTCGCGGACGCAGAAGGACATGTGATGGCCGACGAGCAGTACAAGTGGCTGAACCGCGATGTGGCGGAGCGGCTGCTGCGTGGCGAGCCGCTCGACGCCGTCGACCCCGACACCCGCCCCCGGGCCGACCGGCTCGCCGAGACGCTCGGCGCACTGGCCGCCGAAGCCGCCCCCCAGCCCGCGCCGGGCTCCGAACTCCCGGGTGAGGAAGCCGCGTTGGCCGCCTTCCGCACCGCCAGGACCGCCCGCGCCGGGCAGCGGGACGAGGCCGCCGCGCCCGCCGGGGGCAGCCGTACCCATACGTCGGCGCCGGTCGCCGACGCCGGGCTCGTCCGTCTCGGGCGGCCCGCCCCGGACGGCCGGCGGGCCCGCTGGGGCCGGCCCGTGCGGTTCGGGCTGGTCGCGTCGCTGGCCGGCGGGATGTTCGGCGGGGCCGTCCTGGCGGCGGGCAGCGGTGTCCTGGTGGGCTCCATCGGGGGCGAGAAACCGGAACGTCCCGTCTCCGTCTCCCCTCCCGCCGAGTCGCCGGACCAGTCGGTGATGTCGCCGCCGCCGCGCGAGGCCCTGCCCCAGGGCGACACCGGCGGCGGGACGCGGGGCGAACCCACACCGCGCGGTGACGGCTCGGGCGGCAACACCCCCGGCAGCGGGGATTCCGGTGGCGGGACCGGCGACGACACCTCGGACGACCGCGGGCGGAACCAGGGCGGCCTCACCCCGGAGTGGTGGAACAGCGTCCTCTCCGCGTGCCGCGACGTCCGCAACGGCAAGGACCTGGACGACGACCGCCGGCGCAGCCTGGAGGACGCGTCCGGCGGCAAGGGCGGCGGCCGGCAGAAGAAGTACTGCGACGGCCTCCTCACGGGCGGCGGCAGGAACCTCGGCGACGGCAAGGGCCGGGGCGCCGGGGGTGCGACGGGTTCCGCCGGTTCCTCCGGCACCGGGTCCAAGGACCGCTCCGGGCTCGACCCCGACGAGGACGACGACTCCGACCGCGGCCGGGGCAACGGGCACGGCAACGGCAACGGCAAGAGCCACGGCCGGGGCGGCGGCAAGGGCAAGGGCTACGGCCGGGGCAACGGCAACAACCACGGCGGCAAGAACCACGGCGGCAAGGGCGGCGGTCACGGCAAGGGTGGCAAGGGCGGCGGCCATGGCTCCGGTCAGGGCGGCAACCAGCACCGGGGCCAGGGCGGCGCGGCGGCGATGATCGCCGTCGACCTGCGCACGAGCCCGGCCGACGCACCCTCTCGCCGCGTCTGACCTGCGGTTTCCCGCCCGTTCAGAAATTCCTTCCCGTAACGGGTAACACTTTCGGCCGCCCCGCCGCAGTAATGAGTGAGCCGACTGGTCATCGGCCGTCGCACAGAGCCGGGGTTCCCCCCGTACCTACGGCTCGTGCACCCAGGCGCGGGCGGGACACGTTCCCCCGGTCCCGCCCGCGCCCCAATCCCCCGTGGTCACCCCGTACTCCCAGCGACGCTCCCGGCGCCCTGCCGCTATGCGTCCTGTGACGCACATCACTTCGTAACGGGCGGCCTCCCCGGTGTCCGGCCCGTCGACACCCGGCCCCTCACCAAGAGACGACCACCTTGTCGCCATTCCTGACCTGCGCGAACAGCCGTGCGATCGCCGCCTCGTCGCGGACGTTGACGCAGCCGTGCGAGGCGCCGTCGTAGCCGCGGGCCGCGAAGTCGGACGAGTAGTGGACGGCCTGGCCGCCGCTGAAGAACATCGCGTACGGCATCGCCGTGTCGTACAGGGTCGACCAGTGGTCGCGGGACTTGAAGTAGACGCTGAAGACGCCTTCGCGGGTGGGCGTGTACTGCGAGCCGAACCGCACCTCGACCGTCGTCAGCGTGGTGCCGTTCACCATCCAGCGCAGGGTGCGGCTCGTCTTGCTGATGCACAGCACCCGGCCGGTGAGGCAGCGTGGGTCCGGCTCCGCCGCCGGCTGGCCCCCGAACGCGTACAGCTCCCACTTGCCCGGCTCCCGTGTCATCCTCACCAGCCGTGCCCATGTGACGGTGTCCGTCCGCCCCGTCCGCGGCAGCCCCCGCTTGCCCTGGAAGCCCTTCACGGCCTGGACGGTCAGCTCGTCGTACGTGCCCGTCGGCCCGACGTGCAGCCACGCGACCTGCCGGAGGCGCGCCTGGAGTTCGCGCACCTCGAACCCCTCGTCGCCACGGGACCACAGGACCTTCGCCGGGGCCGCGGGGGCGGGGTCGTCGTGGGGTGGCCCGGTCGTCGGGGCGGCCCCGCCGCCGGACCCCTGCCCGCCTGGCCCGCCGCCCTTCTCGTCGCCGTCGCCGTCGCCGCCCGCCGTGTCGCCGTCGTCCTTCAGGGGGCCGTCGCCCGGCGTGGCCGTCCCGTCGACGCGGACCGGCTGCCGCTGGTCGCCTTCCACCCGCACCACCGGGCCCGTACAGCCGCCGACCACCACGATCACCGCGAGCGCGGCCGCAGATCTCCGCATGTCCCTGGTACGCATCCGGCTCCCCGACGTCTCATGGCCGCGGTCTCGTGGGCGCGCGGGCCCGGCCGTCCTCCCGGCCGGGTCTGCCGAAAGGTTGCCCGGGCGTGACCCGTCGCGAACAACGGGGCATGGTTGTGAGCAAGGTCCCAGCAAGTGCCCCTCCACCGGGAGCACGGCCGCCGCTACAGTCCGTCGCGAGGGTCGTCTGTACTAGCGAGTAACCACCGAGTAACAAGCAACGCGGAGGCACACACCATGGCGCGCGAGTCGGAGTCCGGACTGCCCATCGAGCCGGTGTACGGACCGGACGCCCTCGACGGCTGGGATCCGGCGGACAAGCTGGGTGCCCCCGGGAAGTACCCCTTCACCCGTGGTGTGTACCCGTCCATGTACACGGGGCGGCCGTGGACGATGCGGCAGTACGCCGGTTTCGGCACGGCGGTGGAGTCCAACGCCCGCTACAAGCAGCTCATCGCCAACGGCACGATGGGTCTGTCCGTCGCGTTCGACCTGCCGACCCAGATGGGCCACGACTCCGACGCGCCGATCGCGCACGGCGAGGTCGGCAAGGTGGGTGTGGCGATCGACTCGATCGACGACATGCGGGTCCTGTTCGGCGGGATCCCGCTGGACAAGGTCTCCACGTCGATGACGATCAACGCCCCCGCCTCGCTGCTGCTCCTGCTGTACCAACTCGTCGCCGAGGAGCAGGGCGTCAGCGCCGACCAGCTGACCGGCACGATCCAGAACGACGTGCTGAAGGAGTACATCGCCCGCGGCACGTACATCTTCCCGCCCAAGCCCTCGCTGCGGCTGATCGCGGACATCTTCAAGTACTGCAAGGCCGAGATCCCGAAGTGGAACACCATCTCGATCTCCGGCTACCACATGGCCGAGGCCGGTGCCTCGCCCGCGCAGGAGATCGCGTTCACCCTCGCCGACGGCATCGAGTACGTGCGCACGGCGGTCGCGGCCGGCATGGACGTCGACGACTTCGCACCCCGGCTGTCGTTCTTCTTCGTCGCCCGGACGACGATCCTGGAGGAGGTCGCCAAGTTCCGTGCCGCGCGCCGGATCTGGGCGCGGGTGATGAAGGACGAGTTCGGGGCGAAGAACCCCAAGTCGCTGATGCTGCGCTTCCACACGCAGACCGCGGGCGTCCAGCTGACCGCCCAGCAGCCCGAGGTGAACCTCGTCCGGGTGGCGGTCCAGGGCCTGGCCGCGGTGCTGGGCGGCACGCAGTCGCTGCACACCAACTCCTTCGACGAGGCCATCGCGCTGCCCACCGACAAGTCGGCCCGCCTGGCCCTGCGCACCCAGCAGGTCCTCGCCTACGAGACGGACGTGACCGCCACCGTCGACCCCTTCGCGGGCTCCTACGTCATCGAGAAGATGACCGACGACGTCGAGGCCGCCGCGGTCGAGCTGATGCGGAAGGTCGAGGACCTCGGCGGCGCGGTCTCCGCGATCGAGCACGGCTTCCAGAAGAACGAGATCGAGCGCAGCGCCTACCGGATCGCCCAGGAGACCGACTCCGGTGAGCGCGTCGTCGTCGGCGTCAACCGCTTCCAGCTCGACGAGGAGGAGCCCTACGAGCCGCTGCGCGTCGACCCCGCCATCGAGGCCCAGCAGGCGCAGCGCCTCGCGAAGCTGCGCGCCGAGCGGGACCAGACGGCCGTCGACAGCGCCCTCGCCGACCTGAAGAAGGCCGCCGAGGGCACCGACAACGTCCTCTACCCGATGCGGGAGGCGCTCAAGGCCCGCGCCACGGTGGGCGAGGTCTGCAACGCGCTCCGCGACGTGTGGGGCACGTACGTGCCGTCGGACGCCTTCTGACGGTTCGCCGTCCGGAGCCGTCCGAACTCGGGGGCGGATTGTCGTACCCCCGTGCCAGAATGCGGCCCATGTTCGGAGTCGTCGACCTTCCCACCTATCTGGCGGGCCTCGTCCTGATCGTCCTGCTGCCCGGCCCCAACTCCCTGTACGTGCTGTCCGTCGCCGCCCGGCGGGGGATACGGACGGGGTACCGGGCCGCTGCGGGCGTGTGGTGCGGGGACGCCGTGCTCATGACCCTGTCGGCGGCGGGGGTGGCCTCGCTGTTGCAGGCCAACGCCGTGCTGTTCGGGATCGTGAAGTACGCGGGCGCCGGCTATCTGACCTGGCTCGCGGTCGGCATGCTGCGGGCCGCGTGGGGCATGTGGCGCAGCCGCCGGCAGACGGTGGCCGAGGCGGCGGCGGGCGGGGAGGTCGTGGAAGGAGAGCGGCCGTTCCGGCGGGCGCTGGTCATCAGCCTGCTCAATCCCAAAGCGATCCTGTTCTTCGTCGCCTTCTTCGTGCAGTTCGTGGACCCGGCGTACGCCTACCCCGCTCTCTCCTTCGTGGTGCTCGGCGCCTTCGCCCAGCTCGCGAGCGTGCTGTATCTGACCGCGCTGATATTCGGCGGGACCAAGCTGGCCGCCGCGTTCCGCCGCCGCAAGCGGCTGTCGGCCGGGGCGACCTCGGCGGCGGGCGCGCTGTTCCTCGGCTTCGCCGTCAAGCTGTCACTGGCGAGCGGCGCCTAGCGGGTCAGAACGGCGAGCGGCGCCCGGCAGGTCGGAGCGGCGAGCAGCGCCCAGCAGGTCACGGTGTCCGGGGTCCGGCAGGTCACGGCGTGCCCTGGGCGAGGCCCACGCGGGTCGCGTAGCGGCGCAGGTCGCTCGTCAAAAGAGCACCGCCCCCTACCTCCCCGGCCTCCTCCCTGCCCGCGCCTTCCGGATCGCCCTGGTCACCACCGGCGGCAGCAGGTCAACGGCCAGCCGACGGGCCCCGCTCAGCGGCGGCCGGGACCGAGGCCGCGACCGCACGGCGGCGACCGGCGACCCGGTCGAACCGGTCGGCGGCGGCCCCGGCTCCACCCAGTGACGGGACTTGGGAAAGTCCGGCGCCTTCATGCCCTTGGACTTGAGCCGGATCACCCGGTGCCCGGCGGCCCGCTGATTACTGAGGTGGCAGTCGTCGCGACCGGCGACCATCTCCAGCAGCGCCTCCTGGAGCGGCTCGGGGTCGCCCCAGGTGCCGTAGAGCTTCTGGGTGCTCAGACAGACGGGGTTGAGGCCCCGGTTGAGCACGGCCTCCCACGCGGCGATCGACACACCGGGCGTGTGCTCGGAGCGGAAGTCGTCGAGGACGACGACGCCGCCGGGGAGCAGGATGTCGCGGGCGGCGGTGATGTCGCCCTGGACGTGCTCGTAGAGGTGGGACGCGTCGATGTGCACGAAACGGCACGAGCGCGGCTTCACCTCACCGGGGACGATCGAGCTGGGGCCCTGCAGGACCCGGGGCGGGTCGTCGTGGAAGGCGAGGTAGTTCGCCTCGAAGGCCCGCCGGGTCAGGGTGCTGCGGTACGACTTGGTGGCTTCCGCCGCGTTGGCGTCGTCGGGGGCGTCGCTCTCGAAGAGGTCGCAGACCGTGTAGGACTCGCCCTCCTGGAGGTGTCGGCCGAGGAAGATGGCGCTCTTGCCCATGTAGACGCCGACCTCCAGGAGGTCGCCCCGCTCACCGGCGGCCTCCTGTCGGTCGAGGAACCAGTTGAAGAGGAGCTGGTCGAGCACCGGGAACCAGCCGGGTACGTCGTCGAGTTCACGGGGTAGCCGGATCGTGCCTTGTTCAGAGGTCATGTCAGAGGTCATGAGGACGGAAGACTCTCTTGCGTCGACGAGGCGAACAGGCGAACGGGCCAGGAACCTACGAGAAGCCCCCGACCCGGTCAAGGATGCTGCGGAGCCTCTCCGCGGAGCCCGTTTCGAACCCCTGACCTGGGTGAACACTGGGACAATTCCCAGTTCAACGACGGCGTCCCCGAAGTGACGCGCGCAGCCGCGGTTGCAGCGGCCGTTCGACCCCGTGGTGCAGTACCCACGCGAGCAGCAGCATCAGCGCCACGGTGAGCGCGAGCGTCAGGGAGGACGGCAGCCCGAGGCCCTGGTGCAGCGCCTGCACCACCGGCCAGCCGACGTGCTCGTGGACCAGGTAGAAGGGATACGTCAGCGCGCCGGCCGT
This sequence comes from Streptomyces sp. MA5143a, assembly GCF_900290235.1. Classification (GTDB taxonomy): domain Bacteria; phylum Actinomycetota; class Actinomycetes; order Streptomycetales; family Streptomycetaceae; genus Streptomyces. The sequence continues at coordinate 44,140 of NZ_OLMK01000030.1, read as the reverse complement.
GGTCAGCCAGCGCCAGTTCACCCGGTCGAGGAAGCCCAGCGCGACCGCTCCGACGGCCACGAAACCGACGACGACGGCGAGGGCGATGGCCGGCTGGGGGCGGTAGGAGAAGAACGCGTCGTTCGGGGCGTGCCACATGTCCCGGACCGTGTGGTACTGGCTCAGCAGCAGACTGAACCCCACGATCAGCCAGGCGGCGGTGTCCCGGCGGTCCCGGTGCACCAGGTAGAGGCCGATGCCGCCGATGAACAGCGACGCGTACTCCGGCATCAGCACCAGTTGCAGGAACGGTTCCCTTGATGCCTCGGCCAGGGTCGCGGCCAGCGTCCAGCCGCCGCAGAACCAGATGACCCGTCTCCGGGTCACCCCGGGCAGGACGACGCACAGCGCGAACAGGACGTAGAAGCGGACCTCCGCCCACAGCGTCCAGCACACCCCGAGGACGCGGTCCGCGCCCAGCGGCATCTGGAGCATGGTCAGATTGACCAGGAACTCGCTGGCCGACACCCGTGCGAACGCGATCCCCGGCAGGGCCAGGACCGCCGCGACGAGGACGACCGCCGCCCAGTACGCCGGCAGCAGCCGGGCCGCGCGGGACGCGAGGAACGACTGGACCGAACGCCCCCAGCCGCTCGCGCAGATGACGAACCCGCTGATCACGAAGAAGGCCTGGACGCCCGCCCAGCCGTACGCGAACCAGCCGTGCGCGGTCGGGAACTGCACGGCGGGCGAGGTCCCCCACGCCTTCCCGATCTCCCCGTCGCGGCCTCCGTAGTGGTAGGCCGCGACCGAGAGGGCGGCGAGGAGCCGCAGCCCGTCGAGGGCGTACAGCCGGGGCGCGGCGCGGGCCCCGCCGCGTGCGGCCAAGGCCCCCGGGGCCGCGGCGGGGGTGGGGCGAGAGGTGGTGTCCGGGGTGGTGCTCGGGGTGGTGCCCGCCTCCGGTGAGAGCGTCGGAAGCGTCGTGCTCTTCGCGGTCACGCCGCGCTCACCCCAGGGTCGCTCGCTTGAGGGACCTGGCCCGGCGCGCGACTCTTCGTACGGTCGCGTTGCGCGGGATGAACGCGAGCTGGACCGGGATACCGCCGGGCAGTCCCAGCGAGGTGAGCCGGCGGCGCTTGAAGTACCGCAGGGTGTGCGTGCTCAGATGCCTCGCCAGATACGACTCGGCCTCCGTGCGTAGCGACGGGTAGATCTTGGACTGCATGGCGTACCCCACCGCGCGCACCAGCCGGTTGAGGTCGGCCACGCTCATCCCCGGCTTCCGCGCCTCCACCGCCGCCCGGTCGCCCAGGTCCGGCAGCAGCGCGTCCACGACGGTGACCGGCACCCGGTTGCTGTTCTCGTACGGCGCGAGCCGCTCCAGCAGGGTCCCGGTGCCCACCCGGGCCACGGGCAGCTCGTACAGCGCGGAGGCGGTGAGCAGGGCCGTGGAGAAGCAGCCGACCACCAGCGCCGGACGCATCCGCTGGTAGAGCACCTCGGCGAGGACGGGCGTGTCGAGCACCGTGAGGTCGGCGCCGAGCCGCTCGGCCTCCTTCTCCAGCCCGCGCGACCAGCGCGCCGGGGCGCTGGGGTGCGGCTTGAACACCACCCGGGTGTGCCCGAGCGCCACCGCGCCCTTCAGCATCCGGACGTGGAGGTCCTCCTCCTCTTCGGAAGTGAGGATGCCGAGCGCGGAGAGGTACTGGCCGAGCAGCAGCGCCGGTTCCTCGACGGCGGGCAGCGCGTCACCGGTGTCGACCAGCTCGGCGAGGACCTTCACGAAGGCGTCCGTCGGCACGATCTCCGCCGGGACCCCGAACTCGGTGAGCAGCAGCGGTTCCAGACCCGGCACCAGGTCCAGGTGGAGGAGCCGGTCGATCCGGGTGCCGACCAGCGGGTCGATCTTGTTGCGGGTGGGGCCGTAGCTCATCAGGCCGTCGGCGTACACGGTGACGGGCGCGCCGGTGAAGATCTGGGTGAAGCCGAGCGCCGGGTGGACCTGGATGGACTCCACCGCCAGCTCGACGTCGTCGTCGCCGAGTCCCCACAGCAGCCGCAGGTGCCGTTCCCACAGGGGCACGTCGTCCATGCGGGGGGACCAGCCGCCGGGGTGGAACGGGGAGATGGTCTCGTTCCAGGAGATGACGTCGTCGAAGCGGGTCCGGAGCCGCTCGAAGCCGGGCATCTCGTCCAGGGCGGGGGCCGTCTCCGGCGTCGCCGCGTTGTTGGAGATCAGCAGGATGCGCCGGTCCGCGGGGCGGAAGCACTCGGTGTCCAGCGCGGCGGCCAGGGTGGCCGTGCCGTACAGCGTGGACGCCATGAAGATCTGCGTGGTCACGCGGCGGCCCCCGTCGCGGCGGGACGGCGGCGCAGCCGGCGCAGCCGCGAGGCGCGCTGGATGTCCATGGAGTCGAGCGCCTCGTCCAGCACGTCCTGCGGCATTCGGCGCAACGCGACCGCGCTCATCGACTTGAGTTTCCGTGCCACCGCCGGCTCGAACCTTTCGATGGATCCCAAATGGTGGGAGATAATCGCGCAATATGTGCGCACGGCTTTGGGGAGGAGTTTGTCCGCGTCCCGGTCCTGCGCTGTTTCCGCGATGACCTGGTCGAATGCGCGAATGAAATCGAGCTGGCGTACGTCACCGATCTGGGTCAGCGAAGAGGCGACCCCGCGCCGGTAGAACACGCCCAGCAGCCCCACCGTCGCGAAGGATTCCGCCTCCCGGTGCAGCTTCCAGATCCAGGGCCGGTCCTCCGCCGTGCGCAGCCCGTGGGTGAAGTGCAGCAGCCCCCGCTCGACCAGCCGACGGTGGTAGACGCCGGCCCACGCGTACGCGTAGTCGACGGAGGTGGAGCGGTCCGCCGGCAGGATCGCGTCACGCGGGTCCATCACCACGCCCCGCCGCCCGTTGGGCACCCGGTGGACCGAACGGGCCCGCGCGGTGCACTGGACATGGTCCGTGCGGACGAAGTCGCACCCCAACTCCTCGATCGCGGAGACGAGTTGGGGGTAGTAACCGGGGGCGAGCCAGTCGTCCCCGTCGAGGAACGTCAGGTACTCGCCACGGGCCTTGTCGATGCCCGTGTTGCGCGCGGTCGCCAGTCCTCCGTTCTGCTCGTGTCTGACATACACGGCGCCCGGCAGCTCGCGCTCCGCGCGCGCGAGGATGTCCGGTGTCTCGTCGCGCGAGCAGTCGTCGACGAGAATGAATTCGAAGTCCTCACGCGCGTTGGCTCTGAGGCTCTTCAGGGTGTCGGGCGCGTATTGCTGCACGTTGTAGAACGGCACGATGACGGAGAGCTTGACCACCCCTGTGACGTTAGGCGGCCCTCCGGCATTCGTCTTGACCACCCGCTTGATGTCAGGTGAACGACGCGTGGCGGTACCGTGAACCAGGCGCATTTCCCGGTGTTCCACGGCCCGATTCGCCATTCGTCGACGCGCTGTTAACCCTTTGTTGCATTCGGGTTGGGCCGATCAACGGAATCCCTTCCTAGCGTCTTCGACGTGCCAGCAAGTGCTACGAACAGCCTGCGAGTCGCCGTTCTCGCCGATTCCGACACCCGGTGGAAATGGGGTGCGCTCACCGCGAGCCGCCTCGCCCCCGAGGGCGCGGACATCCGCCTGGACGGCTTCCTCCTGCGCGGCCGTGCCACCCCCACCGCCCGCCAGCTCCAGGAGGTCGGGGTCCGCCCCGACTCCCTGCGCGAGGTGACGGGCGTCGAGTTCCTGCGCGCCCTGGGTACGCCGGAGGCGGCCGAGTCGTACGACGTCCTCGTGCTCGCCCTCGTGGGCGGCGGCGTCCAGGCGATGCTGCACGGACTGCGGCACGCCTGGGGCGCCCGGAGCAGGCGGCCCGTGGTCGTCACCGGCTATGTCGGTGTCGTCTACGAGAAGCTCGCCGACGGTCTGCTGCTGCGGCACGGCGCGGACCTCGTCCTCGCCAACTCCCGCCAGGACGCGGAGCGTTTCCGCGCCGTGTACGAAGGGGTCGGCGCCGACGTCGGCTCGGTCACCGAGGTCGCGCTGCCCTTCCTCGGCGGCACGCCGTACGAGGGCGCCGCCGAGCAGGGGGGCCGGCCCTACACGGTCGTCTTCGCCGTCCAGCCGTCCGTCCCGGACAACCGCAAGGACCGTACGTACCTGCTGAACCGGCTCATCCAGCACGCCCGGCTGCACCCGGACCGCGAGGTCCTGCTGAAACTGCGTTCCAAGCCGGGCGAGCACACCACGCACATCGAGGAACTGCCCTACCAGAAGCTGGCGCAGAAGACCGATCTGCCGTCCAACTTCCGCCTGGTCTACGGGCACATGGGCGAGGTCCTCGACACCACCGACCTGCTCGTCACCGTCAGCTCCACGGCCGCCCTGGAGTCGCTGCACCGCCGGATCCCCACCGCGGTCCTCACCGACCTCGGGATCCGGGAGGCGCTCGGCAACCACCACTTCGTGGGCTCCGGATGCCTGGCCTCCTGGGACCAGCTGGACTCCGGGCATGAGCCGGCGCCCGACCCCGCGTGGGTGGCCCGGCAGGGCGTGGGGGCGGACGGTTCGTACGCCGCCGCCTTCGACGCCGCCCGCGACCGCATCACCAAGCTGATCGCCGCCGAACTCCCGCCCCTCACGCCGTACTACACCCCCGTCACCGCGCCCGGCTATCTGCCCGGCATCCTCGCCCGCCACCACCTCGGCCCCGACGGCAGCCCGCTGCCGGGGGCGCCCGCCGCCGACCGGCAGGCAGGGCCCGTACGGCAGATCGTGCGCCGGGCGGCGCGCGGCGCCTACCGGCACGGGGTGCAGCGCGTGGCACCCGTCATCCGGCGGATGGGGGAGCTGTGAGCCGCCACCCGTCGCCCTCGCAAGGAGCTCCACTGATGTCCCACCCGGAAGCGGACCGAGCGGCCTCCGTCCGCCGCGTCCTCGCCGTCATCCCCGCCCGCGGCGGCTCCAAGGGCGTCCCCGCGAAGAACCTCGCCCCCGTCGGCGGGGTGCCGCTGGTGGCCCGCGCGGTGCGTGAGTGCAGGGCCGCCCGGCTGGTGACCGAGGTCGTGGTCTCCACCGACGACCACGCCATCGCCGCCGCCGCCCGCGAGTCCGGCGCCGAGGTCGTCCTGCGGCCCGCCGCCATCGCCGGCGACACCGCCACCTCCGAGGCCGCCGTCCTGCACGCCCTCGACGCCCACGAGGCGCTCCACGGCGCCGCCGTCGACGTGGTCCTCCTCGTCCAGTGCACCAGCCCGTTCATCCTCCGCGAGGACATCGACGGCGTGGCCCGCGCCGTGGTGGAACACGGCGCCGACACGGCCCTGACGGTCGCCCCCTTCCACGGCTTCATCTGGCGGGACACGGCGGACGAGTTCGCCGACGGCGACGACGCGAACCGCGTGGGCGCCGCGGCGGTCGGCGGCACGGTGGCGCGCGGCGCGATGGCGCGCGGCGCGATGGCGCGCGGCGCGATGGTGCACGGCGCGCCCACGACGCTCGCCGACGGCACGCGCAACGGAGCCGACGCCGCCCACGCCGCCACCGGGCTCGGCGTGGCACCGGCGGGCGACGGCCCCGCCGACCCCGGCCCGACCGCCGGCGGCTACGGCGTCAACCACGACAAGTCGTTCCGCCCCCGCCGCCAGGACCGCCCCCAGGACCTGCTGGAGACCGGTGCCGCGTACGCCATGGACGCCGCCGGACTGCGCAAGCACCAGCACCGCTTCTTCGGCCGTACGGAACTCGTCCGCACCGACCCCGCCCGGGTCCTGGAGATCGACGACCCGCACGACCTCGCCCGCGCCCAGGCCCTCGCGCCGCTCTTCGACGCGAACCGGCCCGGCGCCCTCCCCACCTACGACGACATCGACGCCGTAGTCCTCGACTTCGACGGCACCCAGACCGATGACCGGGTGCTGATCGACTCCGACGGACGGGAGTTCGTCTCCGTGCACCGCGGCGACGGACTCGGCATCGCGGCCCTCCGCAGGAGCGGCCTGAAGATGCTGGTCCTGTCCACGGAACAGAACCCGGTCGTGGCCGCCCGGGCCCGGAAGCTCAAGATCCCGGTGCTCCACGGCATCGACCGGAAGGACCTCGCCCTGAAGCAGTGGTGCGAGGAACAGGGCATCGCGCCCGAGCGCGTGCTCTACGTCGGCAACGACGTCAACGACCTCCCGTGCTTCGCCCTCGTGGGCTGGCCCGTGGCGGTCGGCAGCGCCCACGACGTGGTGCGCGGCGCCGCACGCGCGGTCACCACCGTCCCCGGTGGTGAAGGCGCGATCCGAGAGATCGCCGGCTGGATCCTCGGTCCCTCTCTCGACTCTCTCGACCCCCTCGACAAGTAAGGAACGTTCCACCATGTCTGCGACCAACTCCCGCCTCCGCACCTTCGGTACCGAGCGCATCGCCGGCCCCGGCCAGCCCGTCTACATCTGCGGCGAGATCGGCATCAACCACAACGGCGAGCTGGAGAACGCCTTCAAGCTGATCGACGTCGCCGCCGAGGCCGGCTGCGACGCCGTCAAGTTCCAGAAGCGCACCCCCGAGATCTGCACCCCCCGCGACCAGTGGGACATCGAGCGCGACACCCCCTGGGGCCGCATGACCTACATCGACTACCGCCACCGTGTGGAGTTCGGTGAGGACGAGTACCGCCAGATCGACGCGTACTGCAAGGAGAAGGGCATCGCCTGGTTCGCCTCCCCGTGGGACACCGAGGCCGTCGCCTTCCTGGAGAAGTTCGACGTCCCCGCCCACAAGGTGGCCTCCGCCTCCCTCACCGACGACGAGCTGCTGCGCGCGCTCCGCGGCACCGGCCGCACGGTCATCCTCTCCACCGGTATGTCCACCCCGAAGCAGATCCGCCACGCGGTCGAGGTCCTCGGCTCGGACAACATCCTGCTCTGCCACGCCACCTCGACGTACCCGGCGAAGGCCGAGGAGCTGAACCTCCGCGTCATCAACACCCTCCAGGCCGAGTACCCGAACGTCCCGATCGGCTACTCCGGCCACGAGACGGGCCTGCAGACCACGCTCGCCGCGGTCGCCCTCGGCGCCACCTTCGTCGAGCGCCACATCACCCTCGACCGCGCGATGTGGGGCTCCGACCAGGCCGCCTCCGTCGAGCCCCAGGGCCTCACCCGCCTGGTCCGCGACATCCGCACCATCGAGGCCTCCCTCGGCGACGGCGTCAAGAAGGTCTACGACTCCGAGCTCGGCCCCATGAAGAAGCTGCGCCGTGTCTCCGGCGTCGTCGCCGAGGCGGAGATCGCGGCGGCGGCGGGCGAGCCGGTCGGCGTCTGACACCTCATCCCCCACCCACCAAGGGAAGCGACGGTCGTACGTCGATGAGCCCCCGCGCCGGAACCGCCGGCCCCCACACTCTCGCCTTCGTCGAGAGCCCGGTACAGCTCCTGAACGTGCTGGAGTGGGCGCACGCCCACGCCCTCGGCACGCGACAGGCCCCCGGCGCGGGGCCGGCCTCCGAGCCGGGGGAGCCCTCCGGCCTCGCCGCCTCCTACGGCGTGCGACCGTCGCCCGGGGCGTCCGGCACGGGACTCACCCTGGTCGTCCTGTCGCCCAACGACCCCATGACCCGGGGCCAGTTGCGCCGTATGGCGGAGCTGGCGCGCGACGAGGGCCACGAGGTGCGCTGGGAGGAGGCCCGCGGCGGCACGGCGGCCCCGTTCCGCACCGTCGGCGGGCTCGCCCCGCTGCTGCGCGCCGCGCGCCGCGTCGTCCTGGGCGACCCCTTCTCCCGCTACGTCCAGCTCCTCCTGACGATCACCAGGGCACCGGACGTCGTCGTGGTCGACGACGGCACCGCCACCATGGAGTTCGTCTCCCAGCTGGCCCGTGGCGAACGCCTGGTCCGCTGGCACCGCAAGGGCGGCCGCCCCGGCCCCCGCGACCTGGTCTTCGCCCCGGTCTCCGCGAACGCCCGCAGACGGCTGACCCCGACGGCCGGCCGACGCGTGGAGGTCTTCTCCTCCATGCCGATCGACGAGGCCCCCGACGGTGTCACCGTCACCGCCAACGACTTCGCCTGGACCCGGGACCGCTTCGGCCCGCCCCGCATCACCAAGGGCGCGGACCTCGTCGGCACGTCCCTCGTGGAGACCGGCGTGGTGGACGGCGACCGCTACCTCGAAGCCGTCCGCGCCCTCGCCAGGGCCCACGGCGCGACCCGCTACTTCGCCCACCGCCGCGAGAGCGCCGACAAGCTCCACACCCTCGCGGCCGAGACGGGCCTGGAGATCGTCCGCCCCGACCTCCCCCTCGAACTGATCGCCCGCCGCGGCCCCATCGGCCGCACCATCCTCAGCTTCCCGTCGACCGTGGTCCACACCCTGCCGCTGGCCCTGGCGGGCACGGACGTACGCGTCGCCGTCTGCGACATCGACCCCAGCTGGCTGACCGAGACCGCCTCCCCCCGAGCCCAGGGCTTCCTCTCCGGAGTCACGGGCACGGCGAGGGACGTGCACCGCCTGTCGTCGGTGGCGCCGATCTAGGGTCTGTCGTTTGGATCATGCGGACTTCGGGCTACGGGCACCAATGGCCGCCGGTGAGCGGGGCTTGGTGCGAGCAGTCGCCGTCCCGCGCGGTCCCGGCGCATCCGGAGCGTGGGCTTCCCCGGTTATCGTGCCGCGTGGACGGGGCGCGGGCGAAGTGCCGCCCTCATGGGGGAGTGGGGAAGCAGTGACGACACACGGCGAACGCGCCCGGCTGACACCGACGGCGGACGGCCACAAGGTCACTCCCGCCGAACTCTTCTTCGACCTGGTCTTCGTCTACGCGATCACCCAGGTCACCGCCCTGATGGCGGACCACCCCACCGCCCTGCGCCTGCTGGGCGGCATGGTCGTCCTCGCCCTCCTGTGGTGGTGCTGGTGCTGCTTCGCCTGGCTCGGCAACGTCGTACGCGCCGACTCCGGCGGCCTGTTCGCGGTCCTGGTGGCGGTGATGGCCGTCGTCCTGATCGTCTCCATGACGGTCCCCGAGGTGTACGGCGACGCCTCGGGCGGCCTCCCCGCCCCCCTGCTCTTCGTGCTCTGCTACGGCGCGGTCCGCGTCCTGCACCTGACGACGTACTGGCTCTCCGACCCGGACGACAAGGCCCTGCGCGCCACCCTGCGCCGTACGGCCCTGCTGTCGGTCCTGCCGCCGTTCGCCCTGTTGCTGCTGGGCGCGGCCTTCGAGGGCGTGCCGCGGATCCTGATCTGGCTGTCCGCCGTCGCGATCGACTACGCGGGCATCTTCGTCACGGGCAAGTCGGGCTGGAGGGTAGCCTCCCCGGCGCACTTCTCCGAACGGCACGGCCTGATCGTCATCATCGCGCTCGGCGAGTCGATCGTCGCGATCGGCGTGGGCGCGACCGGCTCCCCCGTGACGGTCCCCGTGCTCGTCGCGGCGTCCCTCGGCCTGCTGGTCGCGGCCGCGCTGTGGCACCTGTACTTCCACGGGGTGAGCGAGCCCCCGGAACACCGCCTCGCCGAACTGACCGGCGACGCCCGCACGGTCCTGGCCCGCGATGTCTACACGTTCCTCCACCTGCCGCTGGTGGCGGGCGTGGTGATCACCGCCCTCGGCATGAAGAAGACGCTCCACCAGGTCGCCGACACCGACCACTACGGCCTGAGCGAGCCGTTGCACGGCATGCCGGCCTGGGCCCTCGCGGGCGGGGCGGGCCTCTTCCTCCTCGGCTCGGCCGCGATCCTGCTCCGCACGACGGGCCGCCGCTCCCCGTCCCTCCTCATCGGCGGCACGGCCTGCCTGGCGGTGGGCCCGGCGGTGACCCTGATCCCGGCCCTGGCCGCCCTGGCGGTGCTGGCGGCCACCCTCACGGGCCTGCTGCTGCTCCACGGAAGGACGACGGGGGAGAGGGAGACGCCGTAGCCGTCGAGGTCGTCGAGGTCGTCGAGGTCGTCGAGGTCGCCGGGCGGGCCGGAGGGCCGGTGCCGTGACCACCCACGGCTTCGCCGTCCACGCGGCGTTCCGGATCTACCTGTGAGCACGTACGTACGTGCCCTGCGCCGCCCCGCCCCGCCATTCCAAGGGCCCCGCCAGGGGCGACTATCGGACAAACCGGCCCCCGCCCCACCGTCCGCCTCCCTCCGCCTCCCACGCGACTCCAGCCGGCCTCAGCCGCGACGCAAGGGGCGTGGCCGACCCTCACGGTCGGGCGTCCACCCGCCCCGCAGCGTCACCGCACCACCACCCGCCCGCCCCCGCGCCCCGTGGTGACCCTGGTCACCATCGACCCCTCGATCCTCACCTCACAGCCCCACCCCGTACCTGGTGAGTCTCGCCCGCCGTAGCCGAAGCGTCACCCAACGGCGCCAGCTTCGGCACATCACGGCGCCCGGAACGTGGTATCCGTGGAACGTGGGAATCGTTCGGGTACCCCCGGACGTTTGGACGATGGGATTCGCGGGCAACCCCCGGCGTTCCCGGAGGGACGCCCCGGTCATCCCGGTGGGTCGCGCCGTCGGCGCCGCGTCGATCGCGTCCCGTCCATGAGGTCTGCCCGCCACGAAAGGCGGACGGGTATACCCATCCCTGCCAATACGTATGCGTCGTGCGGCCAGAAATCTTCCCCTTACGGGCTGATTTTTTGTTGATCGAGGGTTAGAAGGTCGCTCGATCGCCCTACCCTTCAGAGGGTGAACCAACTGATGTCCCGAGAGTCCGAGGCCGATCTGTCCGGGGAAGCCGAAGCCGCCCTCCCCGGCACCCTGCCCGAAGCCCTGCGTGCCGAACTCGTCGCGTTCCGCCGCGACTTGCACATGCACCCCGAGCTCGGAAACCAGGAGTTCCGCACGACCGCCGCGATCAAGGCCCGCCTGGAGAAGGCAGGGCTCCGACCGCGCGTGCTCGACAGCGGAACCGGACTCATCTGTGACATCGGCGACTGGGACGGCGGCCGGCCCCGCCTCGCGATGCGCGCCGACATCGACGCGCTGCCCATCCCGGACACCAAGGTGGACTGCGAGTACCGCTCCACCGTCCCGGACCGCGCCCACGCCTGTGGCCACGACGTGCACACCACCGTCGTGCTCGGCGCCGGGCTCGTCCTCGCCGACCTGCACCGCAAGGGACAGCTGCCACGCCCCGTCCGGCTGATCTTCCAGCCCGCCGAGGAGGTCCTGCCCGGCGGCGCCGGCGATGTGATCAGGAGCGGTGGCCTCGACGGCGTCGGGCGGATCATCGCCGTGCACTGCGACCCGAGGGTCGACGCCGGCCGTATCGGTCTGCGCCACGGCCCCATCACGTCGGCCTGCGACCGCCTGGAGATCGCCCTCGACGGCCCCGGCGGCCACACCGCCCGCCCCCACCTGACCACCGACCTCGTCACGGCCGCCGCCCGCGTCGTCACCGACGTGCCGGCGCTGGTCGCCCGCCGGGTCGACGCCCGCAGCGGACTCTCCGTGACCTGGGGCCGCGTCGAGTCGGGCCACGCCCCGAACGTGATCCCGCAGCACGCCGAGCTGTCCGGCACCGTGCGCTGCCTCGACATCAACGCCTGGCGGCAGGCGCCCGACCTGGTGCACGAGGCGATCGCCGAGGTCGCGACCCTGCACCGCGCCAAGTCCGAGATCAACTACGTCCGGGGTGTCCCGCCGGTCGTCAACGACCCCGTCGTCACCGAGCTGATCCACGACGCCATGGTCGCCCGCCGCGGCGCCACGGCCGTCGAGGACACCGAGCAGAGCCTCGGCGGCGAGGACTTCTCCTGGTACCTGGAGCACGTCCCCGGCGCCATGGCCCGCCTGGGTGTCCGCCGCGCGGGCGACCTCACGGTCCGCGACCTCCACCAGGGCGACTTCGACGCGGACGAGCACGCCATCACCGTGGGCGTCGAGCTGTTCACCGCCGCCGCCCTCCTGGACGCCCGTATGCAGGTCCTCGACACCGCCGCGACCTCCTAGAGGGCGGGAGGCGGGTGCGGGCGTCCCGCAGCGCACGGTCGTCCCGCACGCCACCCCGGCGCACGGCCTCCACAGACCCGGTACCCGATCCGCACCCCCTCCGGTTGCGGCGCCCCCGCCCTCGCGGCAGCCTGGTGCGCGTGTCGTACGGCCCCCGTACGGCGCGCGCACCGTCACGCTGAAGTCACCCCGCAGACACGGAACGCGAGAGACGCGCGAAGGGCTATGCCCCAAGCGTCCCTTTCGATCCCATGGTTCACGAGGACGTAACCGGCCATCGGCACGAATGGATAACGGCCAGTCGAAACCCCGTTCCCAGGAGTGTCTACGCGCGTTAATGTGCGCCGAACTGAGCACCCGGCTGCGGGGCTTTGGAGAAGATGGGGAACTTCAAGATGCGTCGGATTTCCAAACTGACCCGCGTCGCGGTGGGGGTCGCGTCGCTGGCGCTCGCCGCCACGGCCTGTGGCGGGACCAGCAGCGAGAGCGGCAACGGCGGCGACGGCGAGAGCAAGGGCACCAAGGGCCTCGCCATCGCGTACGACATCGGCGGCAAGGGCGACCAGTCCTTCAACGACGCGGCGTACGCGGGCCTGCAGAAGGCCGAGAAGGAGTTCGGCTACAAGACGGCCGACATCGAGCCCACCGAGGGCGAGACGGACGCCGACAAGCAGCAGCGTCTGGAGTCCCTCGCCAAGCAGGGCTACAACCCGGTCGTCGGTGTCGGCTTCGCCTACGGCCCGGCCATGGAGGCCGCGTCCAAGAAGTTCCCGAAGACGACGTTCGGCATCGTCGACTCGGTCGTCGAGGGCGACAACGTGGCGTCCCTCGTCTTCGCCGAGGAGCAGGCCTCCTACCTCGCCGGTGTCGCGGCGGCCAAGGCCACCAAGTCGAACACCGTGGGCTTCGTGGGCGGTGTGGACATCCCGCTCATCCACAAGTTCGAGGCCGGCTACAAGCAGGGTGTCCAGGACACCAGCGGCGGCAAGGTCAAGGTCATCTCGCAGTACCTGACCCAGACGGCCGAGGAGGGTGGCTTCTCCAGCCCGGACAAGGGCAAGGCCGCCGCCGAGGGCCAGATCGAGAAGGGCGCGGACGTCCTCTACGCCGCCGCCGGTCTCTCCGGCCAGGGTGTCATCGAGGCCGCCGCCAAGGCGAAGGTCTGGGCGATCGGTGTCGACTCCGACCAGTACAAGCAGGAGGCCCTCGCCTCCTACAAGGGCTCCATCCTCACCTCGGCCCTCAAGGACGTCGGCGGCGCGGTCTACACGCTCGCCAAGTCCGTCGAGGACGGCAAGCCGCTCACCGGCGTCCAGACGTTCGACCTGAAGGTCAACGGCGTCGGCCTGGCCGAGTCGAACCCGGAGTTCGCGAAGATCGCCGGTCTCTCCGCCGCCGTCGCCAAGGCGAAGGAAGAGATCATCAGCGGCAAGATCAAGGTCAAGACCGAGTAGTCCCCACTCCGGCTCCCAAGAGCCGGAGTGACCAGAACCGGGCGGGCGCCACAACGGCGCCCGCCCGCTTCGTTTTCGTAGGACGGGGACAGCACGCCACGCCCGTCAGGGGGTGCTCCCGGGTCCCGTCACGGAGATGCGCACGGGTGGTGCCGCCTCGCCGGGTGAGACGCGACAGACCCTCGGGCAACCCCGCCCCCCGGAGTGGCGAAAAATGCACCACCCCTGCCACCCGCTCGACGCCCCAGGCAGGTCTCCCCTCCCCCTCACCGCCCCGGAACACCCCCGCCAGGGGCGCGGGGAACCGCGCGACAAGCCACAACAGACCCGCACACGCCACCGCGCGCGCATCCGCCCCCCACCGCGCGCGCATCCACCACCCACCGCCCGCGCAGGCGCCCCTTTCCAAGCCGCGGGGAACCGCGCGACCAGCCACAACGGACCCGCACCCGTCACCCCGCCGCATCCACCCCCACCGCCCGCGCCGACGACCCCCACTCCCCTCGCGACACGGCCCCATAACAACAGGGCAACCGGGGCTTTCCCGCCAGGGTCTACGCGCGTTACCCTCGGCGAAAGCCAGCGCCGACGCTGTGAAGCACCACTGAGCAGTACCCTCCGGCGCTTGTACGACTAGGAGCACCAGAACATGCGCCGGGTTTCCCGCATCGCGGTCGCAGGCGCAGCGACCGCCTCCCTCGCCCTCACCCTCTCCGCCTGTGGCGGCACCTCGACGGAGGCCTCGTCCTCCTCCGACGCGAAGGGCGGCGACAAGGGCCTCGCGATCGCGTACGACGTCGGCGGCAAGGGCGACCAGTCCTTCAACGACGCCGCGTTCGCGGGCCTGGAGCAGGCGAAGAAGGAGTTCGGGTACCAGACCCAGGACATCGAGCCCACCGAGGGCGAGACGGACGCCGACAAGGAGCAGCGCCTGGTCTCCCTGGCCAAGCAGGGCTACAACCCGGTCATCGGCGTCGGCTACGCGTACGCGACCGCCGTGAAGGAGGCCGCCGAGCAGTACCCGGACACCACCTTCGGCATCGTGGACGACTCCACCGTCCAGCTGAAGAACGTGGCCGACCTCGTCTTCTCCGAGGAGCAGGCCTCCTACCTCGCGGGCGTCGCGGCCGCCAAGAGCACCAAGACGAACGTGGTCGGCTTCGTGGGCGGCGTGGACATCCCGCTGATCCACAAGTTCCAGGCCGGCTTCGAGCAGGGCGTCAAGGACACCAACCCCAAGGCCAAGGTGCTCACCCAGTACCTCACCCAGACGGCCGAGGAGGGCGGCTTCTCCAGCCCCGACAAGGGCAAGTCGGCCGCCGAGGGCCAGATCGAGAAGAAGGCCGACGTCGTGTACGCGGCGGCCGGTCTGTCCGGTCAGGGCGTGATCGAGGCCGCCGCCGCCAACAAGGTGTGGGCGATCGGCGTCGACTCCGACCAGTACAAGCAGGAAGCCCTCGCGAAGTACAAGGACGCGATCCTGACCTCGGCGATGAAGGACGTCGCCAAGGCGGTGTACAACCTGGCGCAGTCGGTCGAGGACGGCAAGCCCGAGACCGGTATCGTCAGGGGCGATCTGAAGAGCGGTGAGGTCGGCCTCGCCGGCTCGAACCCCACGTTCAAGGACGACACCAAGCTCCAGGAGGCCCTCGAGACGGCCAAGGAGAAGATCATCAGCGGCGAGATCAAGGTCAAGACCAGCTGAGCCAGCAGAACCTCGAGCAGACACGCGACCCCGGGGGAGTGCGGCAGGGCGGGAGCCGTACATCCGGCCCGCACCTCCCCGGAGCCGCTGGTAACCGCGGGGTTACGTCCGCTCAACGGGGTACGGGGAGTCTGGCTCCCTGTACCCCGTTGTCTCGGGCGTCGCCCCTTTCGATGCCGTAGGGGCGCTACGCGCGTAGACGACCCCCTTTCCCAGGAGAGTGCGCCATCAACGCGTCCAGCAGCCCTCCGGCCGACGCGGCGGTCAACGGTCAGGCGACCGCCGTCGAACTCGCCGGGATCACCAAGCGATTCCCCGGCGTGGTGGCCAACCACGACATCCACCTCACCGTCCGCAAGGGCACCGTCCACGCCCTCGTCGGTGAGAACGGTGCCGGCAAGTCGACCCTGATGAAGATCCTCTACGGCATGCAGAAGCCGGACGAGGGCACCATCGCGGTCGACGGCCACCAGGTGAGCTTCTCGTCCCCCGCCGACGCCATCGCGCGCGGCATCGGCATGGTG
Source organism: Streptomyces sp. MA5143a (assembly GCF_900290235.1). Classification (GTDB taxonomy): domain Bacteria; phylum Actinomycetota; class Actinomycetes; order Streptomycetales; family Streptomycetaceae; genus Streptomyces. Next base: position 28,557 of record NZ_OLMK01000030.1, on the reverse strand, counting down.
CACCAGCACTTCATGCTGGCCGACAACCTCACCGTTCTGGAGAACGTGGTCCTCGGCAGCGAGAAGCTCTACGGCATCGGCGCCAAGGCCCGCCGCACGATCAAGGAGATCTCCGACCGGTACGGCTTCGGGGTCCGCCCCGACGTCCTCGTGGAGGAACTCGGCGTCGCCGAGCGCCAGCGCGTGGAGATCCTCAAGGTCCTCTACCGCGGCGCCCGCACCCTGATCCTCGACGAGCCCACCGCCGTGCTGGTGCCGCAGGAGGTCGAGGCGCTCTTCGCCAACCTGCGCGAGCTCAAGGCACAGGGCCTGTCGGTCATCTTCATCTCCCACAAGCTGGGTGAGGTGCTGTCGGTCGCCGACGAGATCACCGTCATCCGGCGCGGCACGACCGTCGGTACGGCCGTCCCCGCCGAGACCACCCCGCGCCAGCTCGCCGAGCTGATGGTCGGCAGCGAGCTGCCCACCCCGGAGACCGCCGAGTCCACGGTCACCGACCGCGCCGTCCTCAGCGTCGACAAGCTGCGGCTCACGGCGCCCGGCGGCAAGGCCCTCCTGGACGACATCAGCTTCACCATCCACGCGGGCGAGGTCCTCGGCCTCGCCGGCGTCGAGGGCAACGGCCAGACCGAGCTGATCGACGCGCTGATCGGTCTGAAGGCCGCCGACTCCGGCACCGTCCGGCTGGCCGACGACGAGATCACCACGTGGCCCACCCGCAAGCGCCGTGAGCAGGGTGTCGGCTACATCCCCGAGGACCGCCACCGGCACGGTCTGCTCCTGGAGGCCCCCCTCTGGGAGAACCGTATCCTCGGTCATGTGACCGAGCGGCCCAACGCCAAGGGCGTCTGGCTCGACCCGAAGGCCGCCCAGGAGGACACACGCCGGATCGTCGCCGAGTACGACGTCCGCACCCCCGGCATCGACGTCACCGCCGCCTCCCTGTCCGGCGGCAACCAGCAGAAGCTGATCGTCGGCCGCGAGATGAGCCACAAGCCGCGCTTCCTGATCGCCGCCCACCCCACCCGCGGTGTGGACGTCGGCGCGCAGGCCCAGATCTGGGACCAGATCCGGGAGGCCCGCCGCGAGGGTCTGGCCGTGCTGCTGATCTCCGCCGACCTCGACGAGCTGATCGGCCTGTCCGACACCCTCCGGGTGATCTACAACGGCAAGCTGGTCGCGGACGCCGACCCGGCCACCATCACCCCCGAGGAGCTCGGCTCCGCCATGACCGGTGCCGCCACCGGCCACCTCGAACACGAAGAGACCCCCGAGACGCCGGGCTCGGCCCCCGAGTCTCCGGAAGGCGAGGCCCGCTGATGAAGAAGTTCGACAAGGAGCGGGTGCTCCTCGCGGTGGCCGGGCCGGTCCTCGCGCTCGCCGTAGCCTTCGTGCTGACCGCGATCGTGCTGCTCGCGTCCGGCAAGAACCCGGTCGAGCCGTTCACGATCATGTTCGAGCAGGCGTCGTTCTCGGACATCCAGGTCCGGATCATCAACCAGGCGTCGCTGTACTACATCGCGGCCCTCGCGGTGGCCATCGGCTTCCGTATGAACCTGTTCAACATCGGTGTCGACGGCCAGTACCTGCTCGGCGCCATGATGGCCGCGATCGTCGGCGCCCACATGGACCTGCCGGCGTTCCTCCAGGTCCCGCTGCTGATGCTCACGGCGATCTTCACCGGTGCCTTCTGGGCAGGCATCGTCGGTGTCCTCAAGGTCACCCGCGGGGTCAGCGAGGTCGTCGCGTCGATCATGCTCAACGCGATCGCGACCTCGATCATCGGCTACCTCTGGCTGCCGAACGTCTTCGGCGTCAAGGTCGGCAACAACAACACCACCGGCGAGATGGCCGAGTCCGGCTGGGTCCCCGGCATCGACATGGGCGCCGCCGGCGAGATCTACGGCCTGGTCCTCCTCGCCGTCGCGCTCGGCGTGGGCTACTGGGTCGTCATCAACCGCACCCGCTTCGGCTTCGACCTGCGCGCCTCCGGCGCCTCGGAGACGGCCGCCGCGGCCAGCGGTGTCGACCCCAAGCGGATGATCCTCACCGCGATGCTGATCTCCGGCGGTGTCGCCGGCCTCGCGGGTCTGCCGATCCTCCTCGGCGACACCCACACCTACAGCCTGAACTTCCCCACCGGCATCGGCTTCCTCGGCATCGGCATCGCCCTGCTGGGCCGCAACAGCCCCGTCGGCATCGCCTTCGCGTCCCTGCTGTGGGCCTGGCTCGACAAGGCGTCGCCGGAGCTGGACTTCCACGGCTACGACAAGGAGATCGCGGTCATCATGCAGGGCCTGATCGTGCTCTCGGTCGTCGTCTCCTACGAGACCGTCCGTGAGTGGGGCCTGCGCCGCCAGCAGCGCCGCGTCGGCGCCGAGCTCGCCGCCGGGAACGTCCTCGGCGCGGACAACAACGTCAAGAAGGAGGTGGCTGGCCGATGACCACGAGCACCACCGCGACCGACCTCAACCAGCCCTCGCTGGAGCCCACCGCCCGCACCGGGCGGAAGATGTCGCTGCCCGTGCTGCTGCTGGTCATCGCCGGCGTCCTGGCACTCACCTCGCTCGTGCGCATCATCACCGGCGCGAACGGCATCACCAACGTCAGCCAGATGTCCACCGCGCTGGAGCTGGCCGTCCCGATCGGCCTCGCCGGTCTCGGCGGTCTGTGGGCCGAGCGCTCGGGCGTGGTCAACATCGGCCTCGAGGGCATGATGATCCTCGGCACCTGGTTCGGTGCCTGGGCCGGCTTCCAGTACGGCCCGTGGACCGGCGTCCTCGTCGGTATCGCCGGCGGCGCGATCGGCGGTCTGCTGCACGCCTTCGTCACCGTCACCTTCAACGTCAACCACATCGTCTCCGGTGTGGCCATCAACATCCTCGCCCTCGGCGCCACCCGCTACCTCGCCCCGCTGGCCTTCGAGGGCCACCAGGGCGGTTCCGCCAAGCAGTCCCCGCCGGTCGAGTCCATCGGCGACTTCACCATCCCCGGACTGTCGGACGCGCTGACGGAACTCAACTCCAAGGGCTGGTTCTTCATCTCGGACCTCGCCGGCCTGCTCGGCGGTCTGGTCACCAACGTGTCGTGGCTGACCCTCGTCGCCGTCGCTCTGATCCCCGCCACCTGGTGGATCCTGTGGCGCAGCGCCTTCGGTCTGCGGCTGCGCTCCTGCGGTGAGAACCCGATCGCCGCCGAGTCCCTCGGCGTCAACGTCTACAAGTACAAGTACATCGCCGTGATCATCTCCGGCGGTCTGGCCGGCCTCGGCGGAGCCTTCCTCTCCATCGTCGCCAACCCCTTCTACCTGGAGGGCCAGACCAGCGGCCGCGGCTTCATCGGCCTCGCAGCGATGATCTTCGGCAACTGGATGCCGGGCGGCCTGGCCCTCGGCGCCGGCCTGTTCGGCTACACCGACAGCCTCAACCTGCGCGGCGGCTCGGAGAACGTCCACGCCCTGCTGCTGCTCGGCGCGCTGCTGCTGCTCATCGGCGCGATCTGGCTGGCCGTCCGCAGGAAGTTCGTCCCGGCCCTGATCACCGCCGTCATCGGCGCCCTGGTGTTCACCTGGTACGCCACCACCAACGAGGTCCCGAACCAGGTCGTCGCCGCGACCCCGTACGTCATCACCCTGATCGTCCTCGCGCTCTCCGCGCAGCGGCTGCGGATGCCGAAGGCGGACGGCCTGCCGTACCGGAAGGGACAGGGCAAGTGACCGCCGTCGACTGGGAGAAGCTGCGTACGGTGGCCCGGGACGCCATGTCCCGGGCGTACGCCCCGTACTCCGGCTACCCGGTCGGCGTGGCCGCCCTCGTCGACGACGGCCGGATCGTCTCGGGCTGCAACGTCGAGAACGCCTCCTACGGGCTCGGCCTGTGCGCGGAGTGCGGTCTCGTCTCGGAGCTGCAGAACAGCGGCGGCGGCCGCCTCACGCACTTCACCTGTGTGGACGGCAAGGGCGAGGTCCTCGTCCCGTGCGGCCGCTGCCGGCAGCTGCTGTACGAGTTCGGCGGCCCGGACCTGCTGCTGGAGACTCCCGGCGGGATCCTCCCCCTCGCGGAGATGCTGCCCCAGGCCTTCGGCCCGGACCATCTCACCAAGTAACTCCCAAGCGGCCCCTCCTGACGACCGGTCGGAGGGGCCGCTCCCTTTCCGATCCGTACCGGGTCGCTTTCGGAACCTTCGAAAGGAAAGCCATGACTGTGTTGTCGATGGACGCCATCTCCGTGATCCGCACCAAGCGGGACCGCGGTGAGCTGAGCGACGAGCAGATCGACTGGGTCATCGACGCGTACACCCGCGGGGAGGTCGCCGACTACCAGATGGCCGCCCTGAACATGGCGATCCTGCTCAACGGCATGAACCGCCGCGAGATCGCCCGCTGGACGGCCGCGATGATCGCCTCCGGCGAGCGCATGGACTTCTCGTCGCTGTCCCTGCCGACCGCCGACAAGCACTCCACCGGCGGCGTCGGCGACAAGATCACCCTTCCGCTGGCGCCCCTGGTCGCGGCCTGCGGCGCGGCCGTCCCCCAGCTCTCCGGCCGCGGCCTCGGCCACACCGGCGGCACCCTCGACAAGCTGGAGTCCATCCCCGGCTGGCGCGCCCTCCTCTCCAACGAGGAGATGCTGTCCGTGCTGGACGGCGTGGGCGCGGTGATCTGCGCGGCGGGTGACGGTCTGGCCCCCGCCGACAAGAAGCTGTACGCGCTCCGCGACGTCACCGGCACCGTCGAGGCCATCCCGCTGATCGCCTCCTCGATCATGTCGAAGAAGATCGCGGAGGGCACCGGCTCCCTGGTCCTCGACGTGAAGGTCGGCAGCGGCGCCTTCATGAAGACCATCGAGGACGCCCGTGAGCTGGCCTCCACGATGGTCGGCCTGGGCACGGACCACGGGGTGAAGACCGTGGCGCTCCTGACGGACATGTCCACCCCGCTGGGCCTGACCGCCGGCAACGCGCTGGAGGTCCGCGAGTCGGTCGAGGTCCTCGCGGGCGGCGGCCCGGCGGACGTCGTCGAGCTGACGATCGCGCTGGCCCGCGAGATGCTCGACGCGGCCGGCGTGAAGGACGCCGACCCGGCGAAGGCGCTGGCCGACGGCTCCGCCATGGACGCCTGGCGCCGCATGATCGCGGCCCAGGGCGGCGACCCCGACGCGGAGCTCCCCACCTCCCGTGAGCAGCACATCGTCACGGCCCCCTCCTCGGGCGTCCTGACCCGCCTCGACGCCTACGACATCGGCATCGCCGCCTGGCGTCTCGGCGCCGGCCGCGCCCGCAAGGAGGACCCGGTGCAGGCCGCCGCGGGCGTCGAGATGCACGCCAAGCCCGGTGACACCGTCACCGAGGGCCAGCCGCTGCTCACCCTGCACACGGACACCCCCGAGCGCTTCTCCTACGCGCTGGAGGCCGTCCAGGGCTCCTACGACATCGCCGCGGCGGGCACGCCGTTCACCCCGAACCCGATCGTGCTGGACCGCATCGCCTGAGCGGGCTGGCCTGCCACGGCCGACGCCGCTGTCGTCGTGTCCGCGATGAGTTCCGGGGGCCGGTCCGGTCTACCGATCGTGGATGCGACGACACCCGCCGTACTCGTGCTGCCAGGCCCCGTCACCCGGGACGAGGTGCCCCGGCTCTGTGCCGAGGTGCGCGCGCGACTGGAGACGGACCGGGCGGGAGGGGTGGTGGTGTGCGACGTCGCCGGGATCGGGCCGCCCGGGCTGGGGGCCGTCGACCTGCTGGCCCGGTTGCAGCTCACGGCGAAACGGGCCGGGGGTCGCATACGGCTGCGGGACCCCGCCCCGGCGCTGTGCGCGCTACTGCGCCTGGTCGGGCTTGCCCTCGATGTGGAGGGGCAGGTCGAAGAGGGGGAACCAGCGGGCGGTGTCCAGGAAGCAGTGGAACCCGGCGATCCGGCCCTCTGATATCTCCAGCACCTGCACGGCCCAGGCGGTGAAGCCGCCCTTCTCCTCGTCCGGCTTGTACTGCGCGAAGCCCGGCAGGCCGTTCACCGCGACGGGCACCAGGTGCGAGCCGGCGCAGGCGGCACCCAGCGTGGTCATGAACCCGGTGATGTCTCCCGTGCCGGTCAGCCACAGGTCGAACGGCGGCATCGTCATCACCGCGTCCTCGTGCAGCAGGGCCGTCAGCGCCGTCATGTCGTACCCCTCGAAGGCGGCGACATAGCGCTCCAGCAGCTTCTGCTGCTCCTCGTCGAGGGGGTCGGAGACATCGCCCTCGGCGACCCGGCCGTCGCCGTCGCCGAGGGTGGCGCGGGCCCGCTGGAGCGCGCTGTTCACCGAGGCGACCGAGGTGTCCAGCAGCTCGGCGACCTCGCTCGCCTTCCACGCCAGCACCTCGCGCAGGATGAGCACGGCCCGCTGCTTGGCGGGCAGCTTCTGCAGGGCGGCGACGAAGGCGAGGCGCACGGACTCCTTGGCCACGGCCGCCTCCGCCGGGTCGGCGGTCGACGGCAGCACCCGGGCGTCCGGGACGGGCTCCAGCCAGGTGTTGTCGGGGCGGGGGGCGAGGGCGGCCTGGGCGAGGGGTGTCGACTCGGTGAGATCCATGGGACGGGCCCTCTTGTTCCCCGCGGTCAGCATGTCCAGGCAGACGTTCGTCGCGATGCGGTACAGCCACGACCGCAGGGAGGAGCGGCCCTCGAACTTCTCGTAGCTCCGCCAGGCCCGGATCATGGTGTCCTGCACGGCGTCCTCCGCCTCGAAGGACGAGCCGAGCATCCGGTAGCAGTACCCGGTCAGCTCGACCCGGTGCTTCTCCAGCCGGACGTCCAGATCCGCCGTCACCGTCGCCGTACCGTCACTCATGGCCAACCCACCCCTGTGGCTCATTTCCGTCACACGCACCAGTGCGCGCCAACACTCCGGAAGCTACCGCAGCCCACTGACAATGGCCCCCGGAGCGGAAGAAGGGCCAGGTCAGCGGGCTGGGGTGGAACGGGGTGGAGGGAGTGTCAGACGGTGGCGAGCCTCCGCTGCACACGAGCCGCACGCGACCCCACCACGGTGATCGCCACGACCCCCAGCACAGCCAGCAGGCCCATGGACACGGTGCCGAGCCAGCCGCCCGCGTGGAACGCCATCGCCCCGAGCGTGCTGCCCGCGCTGGACCCCACGTAGTAGGCCGACTGGTACAGCGCGGACGCCTGCGCCCGCCCCTCCTTCGCCGTGTGGCTGACCGCCGACGACGCCACGGCGTGCCCGGCGAAGAACCCGGCGGTGATCAGCACCAGCCCGATCAGCACCAGCGGCAGCGAACCGGACAGCGAGACCAGCAGACCGGCGGTCGTCGTACCGCCCGCCAGGTACAGCGCACCCCGCCGCCCCAGCCGCGCCACCAGCTTCCCGGCGGTGGAGGCGGACACCGTGCCGACCAGGTACACCAGGAAGACCGACCCGATGACACCCTGCGGCAGCGAGAACGGGGCGTCGGTCAGCCGGTAGCCGATGACCGTGTAGACGGCGCCGAAGACGGTCATGAAGAGCGCGCCGATGGCGTACAGCCGCCGCAGCAGCGGGTCGCCGAGGTGCGAGCGGACCGTACGGGCCAGCGCCGCCGGCCGCAGCGAGCCCGCCACGAAGTGCCTCGGCGCGGGCAGCAGCAGACGGAAGGCCACCGCGCACCCCACCGCGATCAGACCGAGCACACCGAGCGCGACCCGCCAGCCCCACTCCTGCGCGACCCAGCCGGTCACGATCCGTCCGCTCATACCGCCGACGCTGTTGCCGGCGACGAACAGACCGATCGCGGTGACGAGGGCCTTCGGGCGGACCTCCTCGGCGAGATAGGCGGTCGCCGAGGCCGGCACCCCGGCCAGCGCCGCGCCCTGCACGGCGCGCAGCACCACCAGCGCGACGAGCGAGGGCGCGAAGGGGATCAGCAGCCCGACCGTGACCGCGACCGCCAGCGACGCGGTCATCACCGCGCGCCGCCCGAACCGCTCCGACAGCGCGCTCATCGGCAGCACGAACAGCGCCAGCGCACCGGTCGCCGCCGACACCGTCCAGCTCGCCGCGCTCGCCGTGCCCCCGAAGTCGGTCGAGATCAACGGCAGCAGGGCCTGCGTGGAGTAGAGGAGGGCGAAGGTGGCGACTCCCGCGAGGAACAGCGCCAGGCTCATCCGGCGGTAGCCGGGACCTCCCGGCGCCACACGGGAATCGACGGGGATGCTGACTGATCCGGCGCCCACCCTGGTGGACGCCTCGGTACTGGCGGAAGGCATGCCTCGAAACTACGTACGCCGTTATTCATCCGTCCAATGCATGGAACCCCCATAATCGTTCCTGTGACGCATCAGCAGAGGTCAGAGCCACGACTGTCACCGTCCGGTGACACAGAAGACATCGAGGACATCGTCCTGCGGCTCGCCCCCCGCCTCGCCTACTTCGCCGGTGTCGCCCGTACCGAGCACGTCACGCGGGCCGCGCGGGAGATGCAGGTCCCGCAGTCGACCCTGTCGCGGGCCATGGTCCGGCTCGAACAGGACCTGGGCGTCGACCTGTTCGCCCGCCGCGGCCGCACGGTGTCCCTCACCCACGCGGGCCGCACCTTCCACGCCTCTGTGGAACGCGCCCTCGCCGAGATCGAGCGGGCCGCCGACGAGGTGCGCGCCGACGCCGACCCGGCCACCGGCAAGGTCGCCTTCGGCTTCCTGCACACGATGGGCGCCGAGACCGTCCCCGGTCTCCTCCACGCCTTCCGCGCCGAGCACCCCCGCGTCCGCTTCAGCCTCGTCCAGAACTACGGCGAGGCCATGATCGAACGCCTGCGCGCGGGCGAACTCGACCTCTGCCTCACCTCGCCCGTCCCGGACGCCCCCGACCTCGTCGCCCGCCGCCTCGACGAGCAGAAGCTCCGCCTCGTCGTCCCCGCCGACCACCGTCTCGCCGCTCGTAAACGGGTCCGCCTCGCCGAGGCCGCCGACGAAACGTTCGTCACCCTCGAACCCGGCTACGGCATGCGCCGCATCACCGACGACCTCTGCGAACAGGCGGGCTTCAAACCCCGTATCGCGTTCGAGGGCGAGGAGGCCGAGACGCTGCGCGGCCTCGTCGCCGCCGGTCTGGGTGTCGCGCTGCTGCCCCCGCCGGCCGTCCCGAGGCCGGGCGTCGTGGAACTGACCGTCACCGCACCCCGGGCGGCCCGGGAGATCGGCGTGGCCTGGCTGGCCGGCCACCCGGACACACCCCCGGTGGCCGCCTTCAAGAAGTTCCTGCTGTCGAGGAAGGGCCGCCTCCTGCACGACTGATCGCGTGCGGGAGGAGCCACAGCCCCTCAGCCGCCCCACCGGGAGCGGGCCGCTCCGAAGCCGGAGGCGAGCGGCATGCGCAGGCCCAGCGGCGGCGGCGCGGCGAGCGCGTCCTCCACGGGGCGCGCGAACGCCCGGCCGAACAGCACGCCCATCACGAAGTCCGAGGCGAGCGCGTGCACCTCGTCGCGGTACTGCGTCAGCCCGTGCCGGTCCGCGTGCACCTCGAACCGGCAGATGTCGGGGTTCGTCTTCTTCGCGCGCGCGGCGTACCGGAAGGACAGCTCGGGGTCGACCCGTTCGTCGTTCGTGCCGTGCACGATCAGCACCCGCCGCCCCGCGAGCTGTTTCACCGGTTCGGGCGTCGCCGCCGCGCCCTCCTCGGGCAGCCAGGGAGCGATCGCCAGTACGGAGTTGACGGCGTCGTGCCCCCCGGCGTGCAGCGCGGCGCGCGCCCCCATGTGCAGCCCCACCAGGCACACCGGTACGTCCCCGTACCGCCGGACCACCTCGTCCGCGGCCCACTCGGCGTCCCGCGCGAGCCGTGCCTCCGTGCCGTTCCAGCCGCGGTGGCGGTAGTGCACGACATGGGCCGCCAGGCCCTCGTCGCGCCCCGCGCGGACCAGCCGGCGCCCCAGGGCGCGGACGGAGGCGGTGGCGACCATGGGGGAGGGTCTGCGGAGGGAAGCCTCGTCGCCGGCCGGGAGAAGCAGGACCACCGCGCCGACCGTGCTGGGCTCCGGGCCGAACGTCCGCCCAAGTCGGGGCGTCCGTACCGGCATTGCTTGCTGCGCCATGACAGAACAGTGTCAGAAGAGATGGTGTACGCCACCCGTCCTGCGGGTCACCGTTGGGTCTCGACGGCACCGCCCGACAGGTGCTCTACGCGCGTAGGCGATAAGGTGCGAAAATGACGAACCAGACTGACCGGACCGGAACCACCCCGGACTCGGACCAGATCCGCCGGGCGCCCAAGGTTCTGCTGCACGACCACCTCGACGGCGGGCTCCGTCCCGGCACCGTCGTCGAACTCGCCGACGCCGCCGGCTGCACCTCCCGGCTGCCGGAGACCGACCCCGACCGGCTCGGCGTCTGGTTCCGCGAGGCCGCCGACTCCGGTTCCCTGGGGCGGTACCTGGAGACCTTCTCCCACACCGTCGGTGTCATGCAGACCCGTGACGCGCTCGTCCGGGTCGCCACCGAGTGCGCGGAGGACCTCGCCGAGGACGGTGTCGTCTACGCCGAGGTCCGCTACGCCCCCGAGCAGCACCTCGACGGCGGCCTGAGCCTCGAAGAGGTCGTCGAGGCCGTCAACGAGGGCTTCCGCGAGGGTGAGCGCCGGGCCAGGGAGGCAGGGCGCCGCATCCGCGTCGGCGCCCTGCTCACCGCCATGCGGCACGCCGCCCGCGCCCTGGAGATCGCCGAACTCGCCAACCGCTACCGCGACCTGGGCGTGGTCGGCTTCGACATCGCAGGCGCGGAAGCCGGCTACCCGCCCACCCGGCACCTCGACGCCTTCGAGTACCTCAAGCGGGAGAACAACCACTTCACCATCCACGCCGGTGAGGCCTTCGGGCTTCCCTCCATCTGGCAGGCGTTGCAGTGGTGCGGCGCCGACCGGCTCGGCCACGGCGTGCGCATCATCGACGACATCCAGGTCCACGAGGACGGCTCGGTGAAGCTCGGCCGGCTCGCCTCCTACGTCCGCGACAAGCGCATCCCGCTGGAGCTCTGCCCCAGCTCCAACCTCCAGACGGGCGCCGCCCGTTCGTACGCCGAGCACCCCATCGGGCTGCTGCGGCGGTTGCACTTCCGCGCCACGGTCAACACCGACAACCGGCTGATGTCCCACACCAGCATGAGCCGTGAATTCGAGTACCTGGTCGAGGCTTTCGGTTACACGCTCGACGACATGCAGTGGTTCTCGGTCAATGCTATGAAGTCAGCATTCATTCCTTTCGATGAACGACTGGCCATGATCAATGACGTGATCAAGCCCGGATATGCCGAGTTGAAATCCGAATGGCTGTTCCGTCAAACGGTCTCCACCAGCGGATCTGTCGACGAATAGCGTCCGGCAATCCATTCCGGGAGCGGCCGCGTGGAGGGTGACGCGGCCGCTTGTCGATGTTTGCCACCGGCGGGACTTTGGTGTTTACGTTTCGGCACCGCTCACCACCCGTCGAACGCATTCCAAGGACGCATTCAACATGAAGCAGTCTGCTGCCAAGACCCTCGGTGTCGCCGCCCTCGGTGCCGCCATCGCCGCTGCGGGCGCGGGCGCCGCGAACGCCGCCCCGAGCGTGCCGGCCGCTCCCGACACCTCCCAGGCCGTGGGCACCGTCACCCAGTCGCTGCCCGTAGGGAACGTGTCGAAGGCGCTGCCGGGAGCCGGCGGAACCGTCACCCAGGGGCAGCGTGCGCTCGGCGCGGGTCTGGAGTCGGCGCAGCCCGCCGTCGCCAACGTCCTCGCCGAGGGGCCGACCGGCCCCGTCGGTGGCCTGCTGGGCGGCCTCCCCGTCGGCAAGACCCTGCCCACCAAGGGCCTCGGCGTGAACGGCATGCCCCTCGGCGGCGCCTGAGCGGACCGCTCCACCCGTACGCCGATGGGGCGCACCCTGCGAGGGTGCGCCCCATCGGCGTGTCAGCGGAGGTGCGTCACCACGCCGTGCGGGCCTTCCCCTCGGACGGGAACAGGATCCACAGGGCTATGTAGAGCAGGAACTGCGGGCCCGGAAGCAGACACGACGCGAGGAACAGCACACGCATCGTGGTCGCGGAGGTGCCGAAGCGCCGTGCCAGCGCTGCGCACACTCCGCCGATCATCCGGCCTTCCGCGGGGCGGGCAAGGCGGCTCATGAGGGCTCCTTCGTCAGCGTAGGACGCCGGCCGCGGGCCGACGGTGGGGTGGGGCCTCCTGATGGCCGCCACTCTCTTTTCCACACCATCGACGCTACGGTGACGAAGCGGACGAAGCGTCCCTCTACGGAGCCATCCCGACCCTGGGAATCGTCGGGGTCCGACCCTGAGAATGCTCCTCACGGCGGTGGTCCCTCCGCACCCGGCTGTCCGCCCTGCGACGGAGCGCGGCCCTGGCCGCCGGGACGACGGCGACATGGGCGAGGCCCACACCGACCGCGTTCAGCAGGATCGAGTCGATGTCCACGACCTGGCCCGGCACCCCGGTCTGCAACAGCTCGACGGCCAGCGACAGCAGCGCCCCGGCCGCGACCGACCGGGCCAGCGAGGCGACCGGCGACACCGACAGCCGGCCGTGCACCAGCGGCAGCAGCACACCGAGCGGTGCCAGCAGCGCCAGCCCCTCGCCGATCCGCAGGGCCGCCTCCGGCCAGCCCAGCGCCAGATCGGCTCTGATCCCCGCGAAGGGCCGCATGTTGGTCGGACTCACCCAGGTGACGTCCAGCGGACGCAGCGTGATCCAGGCAACGACCGCGAGATGTGCGGCGAGGAGGACACCCCCCGCCGCACGAACACGGACCGCGGCACTACCGCCGCTCGTACCTTGACGCTGCACGCCCCCCAAGACGCGCCCTCCGGCGCGAACGGTTCCGCTCGATTTTTCCGGCGCCCCGGGGGAGCCGGCAGCGGCGGCGGAAAGACGTCAGGAACCCGAGACCTCCGTCGAGGGCGGTATCCCCGCCCCCGGATCCGACCGGACGTCCGCGGTGCACTCGTACCGGCGCAGCGCGTCGGCGCTGGTGCTGCCCAGGACGACCGAGCCGTTGTCGCCGGTCGCCGCCGTGTCCGCGAAGGTGCACACGATCTGCGCGAGGGCGTACTTGGGCAGGGCGTCGGGAGCGGTGGACAGCCGCAGGGTGTCGTCGGGGTCACCCGGCCGGGGGCCGGTCACCGTGATCCCGGGCGGCACGGCCGTGCGGTGGCCGGCCTCGTCCTCCACGCCCGACGGAGTCTCGCCCAGGGCCTTCAGGAGCCCCTGGGCGACGACCACGCGCCGCTTCGCCTCGTCCGTGCCGTCGGCGACCCGCACCGAACGGTCGACCCGGACGAGCGCCCCGGAGCAGAGCAGGAACACCTCGACGGGCATCCCGGACGGGCCGGCCTGCGTCGCGAGGTCCGTCATCGACGACTCGCAGGGCACCATCGAGGGCGCGGGGCCGAAGTCCGTCGGCACCTGGGTGGCCCGGATCCCGCAGCCCGCCAGCAGGCCGGTGAGCACCCCTCCCGCGGCCAGGATCCGTATGCCCCGCACCCGCGCGGCCCGCCCCTGTCGCTCTCGCGTCCGCATCCGCCGTACCCGTGTGTCTCTCGCCGGCACCTCTCGTATCGTCACTGCCCGTCCCCCTCGGTGTCCTGCGTGCCGCAGTCGCCCTGGTCCCCGTCGCGTTCCCCCGCGATCAGCGAGGCGGCGTCCCTGGGCAGGCGGAGGGTGAAGACCGCGCCTCCCTCGGGGGAGTTGGCGGCGGTGATCCCGCCGCCGTGGATGTGGGCGTTCTCCAGCGCGATGGACAGGCCGAGGCCGCTGCCCTCGGAGCGCGGCCGGGAGGCGCTCGCCTTGTAGAAGCGGTCGAACACATGCGGGAGGACGTCCTCGGGGATGCCGGGCCCGTGGTCCCGCACCTGGATCAACAGGTCCGCGTCGTTCTCGTCGCCTTCGCGCACCGAGACCCGCACCGGGGAACCGCCGTGCTTGAGGGCGTTGCCGATGAGGTTGGCGAGGATCACGTCCAGGCGGCGCGGGTCGAGGTTGGCCATGATGCCGCGCTCGGCGTCCAGGTCCACCGCGTCCAGCCAGGCGCGGGCGTCGATGCAGGCGGTGATCTGGTCGGCGATGTCCACGTCGTCGAGGACCAGCCGGGCCGTGCCCGCGTCGAAGCGGGTCACCTCCATCAGGTTCTCGACCAGGTCGTTCAGCCGCCGGGTCTCGCTCACCACGAGCCGTACGGCGGGCTCGATCATCGGGTCGACGCTGCCGGTCTCCGCGTCCAGCTCCTCCTCCAGCACCTCCGTGACGGCGGTGATCGCCGTCAGCGGTGTACGGAGTTCGTGCGACATGTCGGCGACGAAGCGGCGGGACGCCTCCTCGCGGGCGCTCATGTCGTCGACCTTCTTCTCCAGGGACTCGGCCGCGAGGTTGAAGGTCCGTGAGAGATCGGCCAGTTCGTCCGTGCCGGAGACCCGCAGCCGGGTGTCGAGCTTGCCCTCGCCGAGCCGCCGCGCGGCCACCCCGAGCCGCTGCACCGGCTTCAGCACGGTCGTCGCGGCGGCCTGCGCGAGCAGCGCCGAGCCGATCAGCGACAGAGCCGTCGCGATCCCCAGCGACCAGGCCAGCGAGTTGAGGTCCTCGGCCTCCTTCTCCAACGACTTGCGCATGTAGGCGGTCGGACCGCCGCCGATCATCCTCGCGCCCCCCACCAGATACGGGGTGTCGCCGTCGATGACCCGCTGCCAGTACACGTGGTACGGGTGCTGGTTCCCGGAGGTGATCTTCTGCCGCTTGTTGACGGCCTTCCGCAGGGACGCGGGCACGTCGTCGAGGGAGAAACCGTTCAGCGCGTTGTCGGTCGAGGAACCCGACACGGTCCTGCCGGAGGCGTCCTCGTCGAGGAGGAGCACACCGAAGCGCTCACCGCCGTCGGCCATCTTCCGTGCGGCGATCCGCAGTTGGTCCTGGGAGGGGTTCGGGCGGAGCGTGCTCACATGGCTTTGCAGCTCACGCTCGAAGTCGTTCAGCGCCGCGTCCTGCGCACGGCTCTGCACGGCCTCCCGGTTGAGCCAGTACGCGATACCGGACGCCGACACGGCTGCCGTGAGCGCCACCAGCCCGAACACCACCACCAGTCGCAGCCGCAGGCTGGTGAAACGAATCCGGGACTGGACCTTCGTACGCGTCGCGGACCAGCCGCGGATCCCCCCTCGAGCCTTTGTCACTGAGGAACGTCCAGCCGGTAGCCCACACCACGGACCGTACGGATCAGGGTCGGCGAGGACGGCACGTCCTCGACCTTCGCGCGCAGCCGCTGGACGCACGCGTCGACCAGCCGGGAGTCGCCCAGGTAGTCGTGCTCCCACACCAGGCGCAGCAACTGCTGCCGGGACAGGGCCTGTCCGGGGCGCCGGCTCAGCTCCAGCAGCAGCCGCAGCTCGGTCGGCGTCAGCTGGAGGTCCTCGCCGTTCTTCGTCACGGTCATGGCCGCGCGGTCGATGACGAGGCTGCCGAAGGTCGCCGCGTCATTGGCCTCGCGCTCACCGCGCCGCAGCACCGCGCGGATACGGGCGTCCAGCACCCGCCCCTGCACGGGCTTGACCACATAGTCGTCCGCACCGGACTCCAGACCCACCACGACGTCGATGTCGTCGCTGCGGGCGGTCAACAGGATGATCGGCAGCTGGTCGGTGCGCCGGATACGACGGCACACCTCGAAGCCGTCGATGCCGGGCAGCATCACGTCCAAAACGATCAGATCCGGCCGCTGTTCGCGCAGCAGCTTGAGACCATCCTCGCCGGTGGCGGCGGTGGCGACACGGTGCCCCTGGCGCGTCAGTGAGAGCTCCAGGGCCGTGCGGATGGCGTCGTCGTCCTCGATCAGCAACAGGGAAGGCACGGGCTCATTCTGGCCCATGGCATGGCCACGAATCGACCGTTGAAGCGCTCCCACGCGACACCCGCACACGATCGTGCCGTTCGCGTAGCCGTACGACTCTTCTCTGTGAGCGCGCTGTGTCTTCCCTGGGGTCGGCCCCTGTGACAGGTCTGTGACAGTCGGCGGACACGGCCATGAAAGTGGCCGGGCAATCTTTTCGGCACGAGCAGGAAGCACCGCGGCGGTCGAGCGCCGAAGCGGGGTGAGAGACCGGAACTCCACGACGGGGGGCGCGAGATGAACACGCTGCACAGCAACAGCACTAGCGCAGTTGTCACGCGTCTCCACGACGTCATCCGGAACACGGAGAAGTCCGGTGCCGTGAGCGGGCGGGGGTGCGCTCGCGGTACCGGGCGTCAGCACACCACGTACATGTCGGTGGTTGACGCACATGTGGGGGGAAGCGCCACGGGGGTGGCCCACGGGGGAACGGGGGCCGCGTACGGGGAGGGCACGGGGGAGCGCCGTTCTGTGTCGGAGGCGGAGTTCACCGCCTACGTCCAGGAGCGTCGTGCCTCCCTGTACGCAACCGCCTACCACTTGACCGGTGACCGCTTCGAGGCCGAGGACCTCCTCCAGAGCGCCCTCTTCTCGACGTACAGGGCGTGGGACCGGATCAGTGACAAGGCCGCGGTCGGGGGCTACCTCCGCCGCACCATGACCAACCTGCACATCAGCGCGTGGCGCCGCCGCAAGCTGAACGAGTACCCGACCGAGGAGCTGCCGGAGACCGCCGGCGACACGGACGCGATGCGCGGCACCGAACTGCGCGCCGTCCTGTGGCAGGCGCTCGCCCGGCTCCCCGAACTCCAGCGGACGATGCTGGTCCTCCGTTACTACGAGGGCCGCACCGACCCGGAGATCGCGGAGATCCTCGACATCAGTGTCGGCACGGTGAAGTCCAGCATCTGGCGGTCCCTGCGCCGCCTGCGTGAGGACGAGGTCCTCAGCTTCGGCCGTGACGAGGAGGAGTCCTTCGGGGAGCTTGTCGCCTGAAGGTCTGGGGGGAGCAGGAAAAGCGGGGGACGCAAGGGGGATCACGGGGGATCCAGGGGAGATCGCGGTGGCGCGGGGGAGCGCCGCCGCGACAACCGGGGGGAATCGGGGGAATCGGGGAAAACCGACGGGACCACGGGGGACACGGGGTCACGACGGGGGACAACGGGGGAAGCGGGACTGGAGGGCCGGGGGGTCCGTCCAGTCCCGCTTTTTTTGTATGTCGCTTAGCTGGCCTGGGGCCCGCTGTCTATGCCGGCGCCTGGGCGCGGCGGCCCGCCGCGGCCGACGCCAGCCGTCCGAGCGCCTCGTCCTTGTCGCAGGCGTGGGCGCCCAACTCCGTCTGCCGGGCCACGATCGAACGCTCCAGACGCATCAGCCGCCAGCCGCGCCGCAGCAGGAAGGGCACCGACTTACGGCCCTCCCGCAGATCGCGCAGGAAGCGGCGGCGGAACGTCGTCACCGGACCCCGGGTCAGGCACAGCGCGTCCGCGAGGACGCCGAGTTCGCGGCAGCGTCCCACGATCTCCGCGGCGAAGATGCCCTCGGCGATGAACAGCGGGGTCCGCTCGATGCTCAGGGACTCCCAGCCGGTGCGCGCGCTGAGCGAGATGTCGTACGCCGGGACGGTCGTACGGCTCGTGCGGCACAGCTCCTCGATCGCCGCGACGGCGGCGTCCGCGTCCCAGGACAGTGGATGGTCCCAGTCGATGTCCGTGCTGCCCTCCACCAGCGGCAGCGTCGGGTCGTCGCCCTCCTTGTAGAAGTCGTCGAGCCGCAGCACGGGCAGGCCGGAGCGGGCGGCGAGGAGGGATTTGCCTGAGCCGGACGGACCGGACAGCAGGACGACCCGGGTCGGTATCGGGGGATGCGGACTCACGAGAGTCCAGTGTGAGGCATCGCGCCGCCCTCGCCGAGTCGGCGGGTCGCTCTTGGAGCGCACATCACACCTCAACTACCGTGTGTGCCTCCATGCTTACTTTCCGCAGTAGAAAGTGACCACGCTGATGGCTCGACACTCGGCCCCCCAGTCCCCCTTCGCCCGGCGCGCGTTGCTCGCCGTCACGACCGCGGGCGTCGCACTCGGCGCGGGCGCCGGTACGGCCGCCGCGGCGGACGGCGCCGCCCCCGTCGTCGACGTGCTGCGCACCCGGCCCGCCTCGACGCTCGGCTCCGTGGACCCCCAGGCGGACCTCCGGACACTGACCGGCACGGTCGGCCACGTCACCGGCCCGGTCGCCGGCCTCAAGCCCAACCCCCTCGCCGGCACGGGCGTCGACCCGCTCGACAACGGCGTGGGCACCCAGGTCGCCGACTTCCGGGCCGTCAAATCGAGGGACCTGACCGGCCCGGTGGCGCAGGCGCCGTCGATCGGGAGCATCCCGGTGGCGGGGCAGGCGCTGGGCGGCCTGCGCTGAGCCCAGCCCCCTGCGAGAGGACGCGGGAAACCGCGCGGCCGGCCCGTGGACGACCCCTGTCGTCCACGGGCCGGCCCGCGCCTGCCCCGGCGTGCGTCAGTACGAGGAACCCGACGCGCCCAGCGACCCCGTGGGGTGCCAGACCGTCTTCGTCTCCAGGAACGCCGTCAGGCGGTCGATGCCCGGAGTCGCCGACCAGTCGTCCACAGGCTGTGGACGCAGCACCCGCTTCAGGTTGTCGGCCGCGGCGATCTCCAGCTCCTTGGCGAGGACGTCGTCCGCGCCGGCCAGGTCGATCGCGTTGACGTCCTGGTGCGCGGCGAGCGGCGTCGCGATCTCCGCCGTACGGCCGGACAGGACGTTCACGACACCGCCGGGCACGTCGGACGTGGCCAGGACCTCGGCCAGCGACAGCGCCGGGAGCGGGGCCGTCTCGGAGGCGACCACGACGGCCGTGTTGCCCGTGGCGATCACGGGGGCGACCACCGAGACCAGGCCCAGGAAGGACGACTCCTGCGGGGCGAGGACGGCGACCACACCGGTCGGCTCGGGGGAGGAGAGGTTGAAGTACGGGCCCGCCACCGGGTTTCCTCCGCCGACTACCTGGGCGATCTTGTCGGTCCAGCCCGCGTACCAGACCCAGCGGTCGATCGTCGCCTCCACCTGGGCGGCGGCCCTGGACTTCGACAGGCCCTCGGCGTCGGCGACCTCGTGCACGAACTGGCCCTTGCGGCCCTCCAGCATCTCCGCGACCCGGTACAGGACCTGGCCCCGGTTGTACGCCGTGGCGCCGGACCAGGCGCCGAACGCCTTGCGAGCGGCGACCACCGCGTCACGGGCGTCCTTGCGGGAGGAGAGCGGTGCGTTGGCCAGCCACTTGCCCTTTGCGTCGCTCACCTCGTACACCCGGCCGCTCTCGGAACGCGGGAACTTCCCGCCGACGTACAGCTTGTAGGTCTTGAAAACAGACAGGCGGTCAGACATCGAGGTACGCCTCCAGGCCGTGGCGGCCGCCCTCGCGGCCGAAGCCCGACTCCTTGTAGCCGCCGAACGGCGAGGTCGGGTCGAACTTGTTGAACGTGTTGGACCAGACGACGCCCGCGCGGAGCTTGTTCGCGACGGCCAGGATCCGGGAGCCCTTCTCGGTCCAGATGCCCGCCGACAGGCCGTACTGGGTGTTGTTGGCCTTGGCGACGGCCTCGTCCGGGGTACGGAAGGTGAGCACCGACAGCACCGGGCCGAAGATCTCGTCGCGGGCGATGGTGTGCGCCTGGGTGACGTTCGTGAACAGCGTCGGCGCGAACCAGTAGCCCGCCGACGGCAGTTCGCACGCCGGGGACCAGCGCTCGGCGCCCTCCGACTCGCCCTTCTCGACGAGCGAGGTGATCCGGGTCAGCTGCTCCTCGGAGTTGATCGCCCCGATGTCCGTGTTCTTGTCGAGCGGGTCGCCGAGGCGGAGCGTCGAGAGCCGGCGCTTCAGGGAGTCCAGCAGCTCGTCCTGGATCGACTCCTGCACCAGGAGGCGGGAGCCCGCGCAGCAGACCTGGCCCTGGTTGAAGAAGATGCCGCCCACGATGCCCTCGACGGCCTGGTCGATCGGGGCGTCGTCGAAGACGATGTTCGCGCCCTTGCCGCCGAGCTCCAGGGTGAGCTTCTTGCGGGTGCCGGCGACCGTCTTCGCGATCTCCTTGCCGACGGCCGTGGAGCCGGTGAACGCCACCTTGTTGACGTCGGGGTGCGCGACCAGGGCCGCGCCCGTGTCGCCGTATCCGGGGAGGATGTTGACGACGCCCTTGGGCAGGCCCGCCTGGCGGCAGATGTCCGCGAAGAACAGCGCCGACAGGGGGGTGGTCTCGGCGGGCTTGAGGACGACCGTGTTGCCCGTGGCCAGGGCCGGGGCGATCTTCCACGCCAGCATCAGCAGCGGGAAGTTCCACGGGATGACCTGGCCCGCGACGCCCAGCGGCCGGGGGTTCGCGCCGAAGCCGGCGTGGTCGAGCTTGTCGGCCCAGCCCGCGTAGTAGAAGAAGTGCGCGGCGACCAGGGGCAGGTCGGCGTCGCGGGTCTCCTTGATCGGCTTGCCGTTGTCCAGCGTCTCCAGGACCGCCAGCTCACGGCTGCGCTCCTGGATGATGCGGGCGATACGGAAGAGGTACTTCGCGCGCTCCGAGCCGGGCAGCGCCGACCACTTCTCGAACGCCTTGCGGGCCGCCAGCACGGCACGGTCGACGTCGGCCTCGCCGGCCCGGGCGATCTCGGAGAGGACCTCCTCGGAGGCGGGGCTGACGGTCTTGAAGACCTTGCCGTCGGCCGCCTCCGTGAACTCGCCGTCGATGAACAGGCCGTACGAGGGCGCGATGTCGACGATCGCGCGGGACTCGGGGGCCGGGGCGTACTCGAATACGGGTGACATCTTTTCCATGGTCATGGGGTCTCAGTCCACCGTCACGTAGTCGGGGCCGGAGTAGCGGCCGGTGGCCAGCTTCTGGCGCTGCATCAGCAGGTCGTTGAGGAGCGAGGAGGCGCCGAAGCGGAACCAGTGGTTGTCCAGCCAGTCCTCGCCCGCCGTCTCGTTGACCAGGACCAGGAACTTGATCGCGTCCTTGGACGTGCGGATGCCGCCGGCCGGCTTCACGCCGACCTGGACACCGGTCTGGGCGCGGAAGTCGCGGACGGCCTCCAGCATGAGCAGGGTGTTCGCGGGAGTGGCGTTGACCGCGACCTTGCCGGTCGAGGTCTTGATGAAGTCCGCGCCCGCGAGCATGCCGAGCCAGCTGGCGCGGCGGATGTTGTCGTACGTCGAGAGCTCGCCGGTCTCGAAGATGACCTTCAGACGGGCGGCGCCGCAGGCCTCCTTCACGGCGACGATCTCCTCGTGGACCTTCAGATAGTGGCCCGCGAGGAACGCGCCCCGGTCGATGACCATGTCGATCTCGTCGGCGCCGGCGGCGACTGCCTCCCGCACGTCGGCCAGCTTGACCGACAGGGGGGCGCGGCCCGCCGGGAAGGCGGTGGCGACCGAGGCGACCTTCACGCCGGACCCCGCTACGGCCGCCTTGGCGGTGGCGACCATGTCGGGGTACACGCAGACCGCCGCCGTGGACGGGGTCGTGCGGTCGATGGGGTCGGGGTGGACCGCCTTGGCGCCGAGCGCCCGGACCTTGCCCGGGGTGTCCGCGCCTTCCAGCGTCGTCAGGTCGACCATGGAGATGGCCAGGTCGATGGCGTACGCCTTGGCGGTCGTCTTGATGGAACGGGTACCGAGGGAGGCGGCGCGCGCCTCCAGGCCGACCGCGTCCACACCGGGCAGTCCGTGGAGGAAGCGGCGCAGTGTGCTGTCGGACGCGGTGACGTCGGCTAGGGCGTGGGGTGCGGCAGTGGACATGGTCACCAGACGAGCATATCTACGCGCGTAGCGGGTGTACACCCCCGAAGTCTTTCGGAGGGGGGCGGGGGGAGGAAAAGGGCGGCGGCTTCCGGCGGGGCCCGGGGGCCTGCGGGGGCGTCGGCCGAGGCCGGGGAGGCGCGGGCCGGGGCCGTGTGCGGGGTGGACGTGAGGTGTCGTGCAGAATCGGACGTATGACCACCCCGGATCGACCGTCGTCCCAGGAGCAGCCGGAAACCCGGAAGCGCTCGGCGGCCTCGACGTCATCGGAGGGCACGCCGTCCTCGGAGACCCCGAAGACCGAGCCCGCTCCCGACACAGCGCAAGCCCGGCCCCGGCAGACGCCCGCGGCCCCGCGGCCCGCCGAGCCCGCGAAGCCCGCCCCCTCGGCCACCCCCGCCAAGCCGGTCTACCAGGACCGTGCCTACCGGTCGCCCGGCGGTCTCGCGGGCGGTGTGCTGCTCCTCGGCCTCTTCGTCTGGCTCGGCACGGACGCGGTGTTCACCGGAGAAGGACGTACGCCCTGGCTGACCCTGGCCGCGCTGCTGCTGGCCGTGCCGCTGGTGGTCGCCTTCTCGGTACGGCCCGCCGTCTTCGCCAACGACGACCGCCTCCGGGTGCGCAACCCGTTCCGGGTGATCGAACTGCCCTGGGCCTCGGTCGTCTCGCTGCGCTCCGGTTACTCCAACGAGGTGATCGACGAGGCCGGGACCAAGTACCAGCTCTGGGCCGTCCCCGTGTCGCTGCGCGCCCGCAAGAAGGTCGCCCGGCAGCAGGCCCGGGAGTCCGGCAGGGCCGCCAAGGGCGACAGCAGCGGCCGTACGTCGCTGGAGGAGCGGACCGTCCGCGCCGAGACCGACCAGATCATGGCCGACCTGCGCGAGCTGTGCGAGGCCCGTGCGAAGGCACCCGGCTCGCAGGGGGAGCCGACCGTCCGCTGGGCCTGGGAAATCATGGCGCCGGCGGCGGCGGGAGCCGTACTGCTGACGATCCTGATCGCGCTCGGGTGAGTGATCGCGCTGGGGTGAACGCGGGGGCGCGGAACGCCTGACGAGGGCTCCGGGGCGGACGGGAGCCGCCGACGCTAGCCGCCGCCGTCCCCCGCGAAGGGCACCCGTACTGAGAGCTCGTCAGCGCCGGGCCGTACGGTCGTACGAATGATGAGCACCGTTGCGGTCCGAGTGTCTGGGTAGCCATGAGCACGAACATCGAGTCCCCGGGGCGGCCGTCGCGCAGGCTGCCCGAGTCCGCCGTGCCCGAGGGCTGCCCGGCCTGGAGCGGCGAGAAGGCGCGGCTGTGGGCGCGGGCGCAGCCCCCGGTGTGGGTGCCGGTGCGGATGCGGTCCCTGCATCTGCTCGCCCTGGCCATGGTCGGGCTGACGGCCGGGTTCTGGCTGGCCAACTCCCGCGACGTACCGCCCGTCCTCGCCGCGCTGGTCCCCCTGCACCTGGTGTGGACCCTGGCGCGCCCCGAGGCGCTGCGGGTCTCCGGCCCCGTACTGACCCTCGTCCTCGCCTGGTACGGCGGCACGCACGACCTGCCGCTCCTCGTGGGCTTCCTGCTGGTGAACGCCGCCTGGGCGCTCGCCGAGTTCCGGATGAGCGCGCGGCGGACGCAGCGGATGTGGGCCCTGAGTGCCGCCGAGGGTGTCACCGCCGTGGTGCCGGAGGGGGTCGGGCCGTTGCGGCGCGGGCGGTTCCTCATCGCGTTGGGGCTGGTGCTCGCGGCCCTCGGCGGGGCGTTCGTCCTCGTCGCGTCCGGGTGGGAGGCACCCGCCGACCGGCGGGAGGCCGTGCTGGCCGGGTGGTTCACGGTCGGCTGGGGGCTCACCGCGCTGGCCTCCGGTCGGCTGGCCCGACGCCGAGCCGCCGGGCTGCGCGGCGCCCCCGCTCCCGTCCTGCGGGTCCTCGTGCGCGACGGGGCCAACGGTGACGTGGAGGTCTTCACCGCCGACGACGTGGCGGCGCTGCGGCCGATGTTCACCGTCACCGCCGAGGAGTGGTACGACGACGAGGAGGACGAGGAGGACGAGGAGGCCCGCCTGCTCAAGGAGAAGGAGATGGAGGCGCTCCTCGACTCCCTCGACGCCGGCGCGGAGGAGGCGGCACAGCCCGGCCCCCTGCGCGAGGCCGTCCTCTACGGAGCGCCGTACGACGGCGGCGAACTCGTGATCGTCAGCGCCCCCGAGGACGCGCGGAACGGCGCCGACGAGGCCCAGGGCGAGGAAGCCCCGGGCGCGGGAGAGCGGGAGGCTTCGGAGGGCGCGCGGGAGCCGGGGAGCGGCGGTGGCGGCTCGGGGGACGAGGAGTTCGTCGTCGAGTCGTCCATGGCGCCGGTGCGAGCCCTGTCCGAGCGGGCGGTACGGCTGCGGACCGCGGCGGAGAAGGCACGGGCCCGCCGGTCCGCGGTGTACGCGGACCGGCGCGCGGCCGCCGCCGACGGGCTCACCGAGCGGCTGGCGTCCGGGGCGGTACGGCGGTGGCGGGCCGGCTGGCTGGACCGGGCCGTCTGTCTGGTGGTCGTGCTGTGGGCGGCGCTGATGGTGTTGTCCGAGAGCGGCGGATGGCGGTACGTCCCGGGCGTCCTCCTCGGGTTCGTCGGCGTCATGCTGCTGCCGCGCATGGCGGCGTGGCGCATCACCGCCGACCGTGACGGACTGTGGTTCAACGGCCTGCGCGGGGTCCGCCACATCGAGTGGGACCACCTCATGACGGTGCGGTGCGAGGGCGGCGAGCTGAAGCTGGACAGCCGCCGGCCCCGGTTCGGCTCCGCCTGGACGGCGCACGCGCCCCGCTGGGGCCGGCTGGAGCGGCGGTTCGGACTGGTCCACCCGTACGAGCGGACGGCCGCGGAGATCACCGCGATGTGGCAGGACCCGGCACTGCGGCCCACGGCCCCGAGCGACGAACCCGCCCGGGGCCGGGCCCTGTGGCCGCTGGGCGTGGTGCTGGGGCTGGTGTGGGTGGCGGCGTTGGTGCTGGTGCCGTAGGGCGCCGGCCCCGGAGACCGCGGCCGGCGGACGTGGGGGGCCCGCCGGGGTTTCTCGGGTGCCCGGGAGGGCGGATCGGACACGACAAAAGCCCCGGCCGATGACGAGGGTGATGTCGTCGGCCGGGGCTTCCGTGCTGCTCGGGCGGGGCGGGGTGCCGGGGCTCAGATGCCCGCGGCCGCCGAGAGGTCCTGCTTGATCTTCGCGAGGAGGTCCGTGGCCGTCGCGCGAGCCTCGGGGAGGTCGGCGTGGGCGGCGACCGGGACGACGACCTCCAGGTAGCACTTGAGCTTGGGCTCCGTGCCGCTGGGGCGGACGATCACGCGGGCGCCGTCGAGCGTGTAGCGCAGGCCGTCCGTGGGCGGGAGCCGGTCCGTGCCCCGGGTGAGGTCCTCGGCCCTGGTGATGGCGAGGCCCGCGAGGGTGGTCGGCGGCTGCTCACGGAGCTGCTCCATGGCGCGGGCGATGACCGAGAGGTCCTCGACGCGGACGGAGAGCTGGTCGGTGGCGTGCAGCCCGTGCTCCACGGCGAGGTCGTCGAGGAGGTCCAGGAGGGTGCGGCCCTCCTCCTTCAGCTGCGAGGCCAGTTCCGTGATGAGCAGAGCGGCGGTGATGCCGTCCTTGTCGCGGACGCCCTCCGGGTCGACGCAGTAGCCGAGGGCCTCCTCGTAGCCGTAGCGCAGACCGTCGACGCGGGCGATCCACTTGAAGCCGGTGAGGGTCTCCTCGTAGGGCAGGCCCGCCTTCTCGGCGATCCGGCCGAGCAGGGACGAGGAGACGATCGACTCGGCGAAGGTGCCCTGGGCGCCGCGCCGGACCAGATGGGTGGCGAGGAGCGCGCCCACCTCGTCGCCGCGCAGCATCCGCCAGTCCGTCCCGTCCTTGACGGCCACGGCACAGCGGTCGGCGTCCGGGTCGTTGGCGACGATCAGATCGGGGTCCGTCTCGCGGGCCCTGGCGAAGGCCAGGTCCATCGCGCCGGGCTCCTCCGGGTTGGGGAAGGCCACGGTCGGGAACTCCGGGTCCGGCTCGGCCTGCTCCGTGACCAGCACCGGCTCCGGGAACCCGGCCCGGGCGAACGCCGCGAGCAGGGTGTCCTTGCCGACGCCGTGCATCGCCGTGTAGACGGTGCGCGCGGTCCGGGCGGAGCCGTCGGCGAGGACGGCGTCCGTACGGGCCAGATAGGCGCCGAGGACGCTGTCGTCGAGGGTCTCCCAGCCGCCGTCGGGGCGGGGCACGTCGGCGAGGGAGCGTACGGCGTCGATCTCGGCAGCGATCTCCGCGTCGGCCGGGGGCACGATCTGCGAACCGTCGCCGAGGTAGACCTTGTAGCCGTTGTCGCGGGGCGGGTTGTGGCTGGCCGTGACCTCCACGCCGGCCACCGCGCCCAGGTGCCGTATGGCGAAGGCCAGCACCGGGGTCGGGAGCGGGCGGGGCAGGACGGCGGCGCGCAGACCGGCGCCGGTCATGACCGCGGCGGTGTCGCGGGCGAAGTCCGCCGACTTGTGGCGGGCGTCGTAGCCGATGACGACGAGGCCGCCGGCCGAGCCCTGCTTGTTCAGGTACGCGGCGAGACCGGCCGCGGCGCGGATGACCACCGAGCGGTTCATACGCATCGGGCCGGCGCCGAGTTCCCCGCGGAGGCCGGCGGTGCCGAACTGGAGGGTGCCGCTGAAGCGTGCGGCGAGCTCCGCGGTGTCCCCGGCGTCGATGAGGCCGGCGAGTTCCTCGCGGGTCTCCGCGTCGGGGTCCTCGGCGAGCCAGGTCCTGGCCCGTGCGATGAGTTCGTCCTGCACGTCGGGGTCCAACCTCTCTTGTTCGTCAGCGTCGGGTTCGGGGCCGGGCGCCTGATGGCTCGGGGGTGCCTGTGGTTTTGGCGGGTGCGGGTCCGTCGTGGTCGTTCGCGCTGTTCCCCGCGCCCCTCAAGGGAACGGGCCTGCGGCCCGCCCTCCATCCTGAGAAGCACGGGCGCGGCCCCGGTCGCTTTTCAGGGGCGCGGGGAACCGCGCGAGCAACCACATACCACCCGCACCCGGCCATGTACCCGAGTCCCCCGCTCCACCGCGGCTACAGACGGTCCAGCACCCGCGTCAGCAGCTCGCCCATGCGGGTCGCCGAGTCGCGGCCCGCCTGGAGGACCTCCTCGTGGTTGAGGGGCTCCCCCGTCATGCCGGCGGCGAGGTTCGTGACCAGGGAGATGCCCAGCACCTCCGCGCCCGCCTCACGCGCGGCGATGGCCTCCAGGACCGTCGACATGCCGACCAGGTCCGCGCCGATGACGCGGGCCATGCGGATCTCCGCCGGGGTCTCGTAGTGCGGGCCCGTGAACTGCGCGTAGACGCCCTCCTCCAGGGTGGGGTCGATCTCCTTGCACAGGGCGCGCAGCCGCGGCGAGTACAGGTCCGTCAGGTCGACGAAGTTCGCGCCGACGATCGGCGACGTCGCCGTCAGGTTCAGGTGGTCGCTGATCAGGACCGGCTGGCCGGGGCGCATGCCCTCGCGGAGACCACCGCAGCCGTTGGTCAGGACGATCGTCTTGACGCCGGCGGCGACGGCCGTACGGACGCCGTGCGCGACGGCGGCGACACCGCGGCCCTCGTAGTAGTGGGTGCGGCCCAGGAACACGAGCGCGCGCTTGTCACCGATCCTGTACGAGCGGATCTTGCCGCCGTGGCCCTCCACCGCCGGGGGCGGGAAGCCGGGCAGCTCGGTGACCTGGAACTCGGCCTCGGGGGCGCCGAGCGCGTCCACGGCC
Organism: Streptomyces sp. MA5143a; assembly: GCF_900290235.1. Classification (GTDB taxonomy): domain Bacteria; phylum Actinomycetota; class Actinomycetes; order Streptomycetales; family Streptomycetaceae; genus Streptomyces. The sequence goes on along the minus strand of NZ_OLMK01000030.1, from coordinate 1,123 downwards.
GGGGCCCAGCCGGAGCCCATCACGAGGGCGACGTCGTGGGTCTCGGCGCCCGTGAGCTCCCGCAGGCGCGCGGCGGCGGCGTCGGCGGCGGCGTAGGGGTCGTCCTGGATGTCGTCCGGAAGAAGAGAAGCGTTCACGCGACGAGAGTATCCGGTCTGGGCCTACGCGCGTAGATGGCAAGCCTCACGGGATTGGGATCGTTGTCTTGTCGTTTCCCGCCAAGGGGGGCTCCAGGTGGGGCCGGAGGGGGTGTGGGACGGAGGTGGGGCGGGGTGCCGCCCCGGCCCCGCCCCCGGTCCTCAGCACGGGCGTTTGCGCAGTTCCATCACGTAGTCGTGGGGTGCTCCCGCGGACTCCGCGGCGTCGGCGATCTCGCCGAGGTAGCGGGCGGAGGGGAGGCCGCCCTCGTAGCCGTTGAGGACGTAGACCCAGGCCGGTTCCTCACCCTCCAGGGTGTGCACCCGGACGCGCATCCGGCGGTATATGTCGAGGCCGACTCCCACCCAGCGGTCCATCGCCTCCTCGTCCATCGGGGCGATGTCGTACAGCGCCACGAAGACCTGGGAGCGGGGGGCCTCGACCACCGTCGCGAGGGCGCCCTCCCAGCCCATGTGTTCGCCGCCGAACGTGAGGCGCCAGTCGTTCAGCCAGCCGGTGGCGCGCAGCGGGGAGTGGGGGGCGCGGCGGGACATCAGGCGGGCGTCGAGGTTGCCGGCGTAGGCGGCGTAGAGCGACATGGGGGAGAGCGTAAGCGCTCCGCTGGGGTGGGTGGGGCGGGAGGGGGTGGGGGAGGGGGCGCGTCGTCGGGATGCGGGTCCGTTGTGGCTGGTCGCGCAGTTCCCCGCGCCCCTGGACGGCCCTCCGGGCCGATCCGGCGCGTCCCGGACGCGCCCGCGTGTCCGCGGCGCCCGGCCGCTGGCCGCCGAGCGCGCCTCCGGCGTCCCGCCGCTGCCCGCACACCCCTCCCCTCGAACCCTCTGCCCGGTTCACGAGCCCTCCGCGGGCGCACCCCTTGGTGCACGAGCGCCCCTGCGATCGGTCCCCCGTTCGTTCGCGCGCGCTCCCTCGGCCTCTTCCCCCTGCCCTCTTCTGTCCCCTCCTCTTTGGGCCCATGCCCCGGCCG
>NZ_OLMK01000071.1 GCF_900290235.1 Streptomyces sp. MA5143a | reverse complement strand
GCTGTGACCGGCATCGGCCATGTCGTCTTCGGCCGGCGGAGAGGCTCAGGGACAGACCCGCCGGTACGGCCGGTCCGGAACATAGGTGCGCCACTGCGCCCGGGTCAGCTCCCTGTTCCCGGAGCGGGCGCAGACGAGGGACACCGCCCGGTCGGGATCCACGACGTACCTCTGGAGCGGCACGTGCTTGCCGCCCGCGTAGAGCAGGGTGCTGTCCGGGCTGAAGGCGAGGGTGTCGATGCTGCCACCGGGCGTGGGCTGAGGCGGACCCAGAGGTTGCCGGGTCGCGATGTCCCAGAGTTGGAGGGTGCCCGCGTCGCCGCCCACGGCGAGCGTGTCGCCGTCCGGGCTGAAGGCGAGAGCCGTGATCGACTCGCCCGAGTCGGAGGACGGACCGGGGGGCGCGAGGAAGACGTTCCGCAAGAGGCCCTCTCGGTGGCGGAGGTCGCCGTCCCAGAGGGCCACCCGTCCTGTCCAGTCGCCCGCCGCCAGGCCGGAGCCGTCGGGAGCGAAGGCGATGACCCCGATGCCATCGCGCTGGACGAGGTCCTGGGCGTGGGACCGGCCCGCTCGGACGACGCGGTTGCCGGTCACGAGGAGCCTGCCGTCCTGGCTCACGGCCAGACGGGAGCCGCCCGAGCCGGGGAGGACCGCCGTCCTGCGCTGCCGCGCGGTGTCCCAGGTCTCGTTGACGTAGCCGTCCTCGGTCAGACGTGCGATGAGGAGTGTACGGCCGCCCGGCCCCAGGGCGATCCCGTCCACGGGCGCCCCGGACGACGTCGCCAGGTCCACGGTGGTCTTCGTGCGTCCGGCGGTCAGGTCCCACACCGTCAGCGGCTGCTTCTCCACGTCCCAGAGGGAGACGGAGACTCCGTAGGCGAGCATGCGTCCGTCGGGGCTGAAGGACAGCAACGGCTCGGCGGCGTCTGCGGGGAACGACGACTCGCCGGTGGGGAGGACGGGAAGTCGCGGGGCCGGCAGGGTGCGCAGCAGACGGCCGTCGCGCGTGTTCCGCAGCTGGAAGACGTCGCGGTCACCGACACGTTCGGCGGTGGCGAGCGTCCTGCCGTCGGGGCTGAGCCGGGCCCCGGCGAGCGGACTCGTGCGCCAGGCGCGGGTGAGCGTCGTCGTGAGGTCGAGGGTGTGGACCGTGCCTCCTTCGAGGTACCGCAGCAGGGGCCGCGAGGAGTGCCAGGCGAGACCGGAGAGCGACTCGTTGCCCAGGGCGTGCCGGAAAACGGGGGCGCCGCCCTTGGACAGACGCCACACTCTGATCTCCTGGCCGCCGCCGGTCGCCAGGAACGAACCGTCCGCGCTAACGGCGGCGGCAGCGGCACCCGGGTGGGTGACGTCGGCGAGCTCTCGTCCCGACGTGGTGTCCCATACCCGCACCCGGTCCCCGGCGAGAGTGAGGAGCCTGCCGCCGGTGAGGCCGAGGAAGGTGCGGTCACCCTCACAGGCGCCGCGAGCGCTGGTCCAGGCACCGGACCGGACGCTGCGCTTGGAGATGTCCCAGACCCGCGGGGCCCGGCCGCGCGGGCAGACGGCCAGCAGCCGGTCGTCGGCGGCCGCGGCGGCGCGCTCCCCGCTGCCGGCCGACGGGGTACGGAAGAGCAGATGGCCGTCGGTGGCGGAGTAGAGCCCAACCCGGTCGTCGAGCAAGTTCGTCGTCAGGTAGTTCCGGCCACTCGCCCCGAAGCGCACGGTGTTACTGAACGGCACGGGACCACCGATCCAGCGCTTCGTTCGGGTGTCCCACAGCCGCTGGATCCTGTCTGCGGTCAGGATGACGAGCACCCGGCCGCCCGGACCCGCGTCGAGTACCGCCCCGTGAGGTAGCGGCCCCGAGGCGATACGGCGGTGGGTGTCCACATCCCACGTTCGCCAGGTGGCGTTGTCGCTGGTGCTGAGCAGGGTGCGCCCGGAGCTGTCGAGGAACCGGGTGGGTTCGTCACCGGGCTCCGGATCGGTGAAGTTGCCCAGTTCGGGCTGGGCCAGCGCGCCCAGCAGGGCTCGACGGGACTCCGGCAGCTCGGAGAGGCGCCAGGCGGCGACACCGAGCAGCATCGCGGTGTGCGGGTCGGTGGTACGCAGCGCTTCGGCGACCGCGGCCACCCGGCGGGCCGCCGTGTCGGTGGTCTGCTTCTCGCTGTCCTGCCGCAGTCGTACGGCGGCCAGGCCGACGACCAGCGCCACCGCCAGCACGGCGCAGAGCGAGGCGACGAGGGTGCGGCTCCGACGCCGGGCCCGGGTGGCGGTCCGCTCCTCCGTCGCCCGCTGCTCCGCCGAGGCGACCAGGAAAGCCGTCTCCTCCGACGTCAGACCGTCGTAGCCGCCGTCCTCGCCGTCGTCGCCGTCGTCGCCCGCGAACAGTTCCTCGGCCCGCGCCAGGCGGGTGCCCCGGTACAGCGTGCCCGGGTCACGGTCGTGCTCCAGCCAGGTGCGGGCGGCGTCGGTCAGCTGCCGGTGGTGGCGCAGCCGCTCCCGGTCCGCGTCGATCCACTCGCGCAGCCGCGGCCAGGACGTGATGAGCGCCTCGTGGGCGAGCTGCACTCCGTCGTCGTCGGTGGTCAGCAGCCGCGCCCGGGTCAGCCGCCCGGCGACGGCCCGCACCTCGGGGTCCTGCCAGCCGGCCATTTCCTCCCGGCTGAGCGGGCGGCGTGTGTCGGCGTTTCCCTGGCCGGGCTCGACCATCCGCAGGAGCAGGTGCCGGGCGGCGTGCGCCTGCGCCGGTGAGAGTTCCCCGTACGCCTCCTCGGCGCTGGCCGCGATCGCTCCGCGTACCCCGCCGGCCGCTTCGTACGCGGCCAGGGTCAGCATCCGCCCCTTGCGCCGCCGCCAGGTCTCCAACAGGGCGTGGGACAACATCGGCAGTCCGCCGGGCTCGTCGAGCACGTCCTCGACGATCCGTGCGGTCAGGGCCCGCTCCACGATGAGCCCGGCCGCCTGCGCGGGACCGATCACCGCCTCGCGCAGCTCGTCGGCGGTCATGGATCCGACCAGCAGCCCACTCCCGTGCAGCGCCTCGGCCAGACGCGGGTGCTCGGCGCAGCGTGCGTAGAAATCGGACCGTACGGCGATGAGCACGCGCAGTCGGCTGCCCGGGTCCCGCGCGGCGAGCAGAAGGTCGAGGAAGCGGTCCCGCTCGGCCCGCTCGCGGCAGAGGGTGAAGACCTCCTCGAACTGATCCACCACCACCCAGCACTCCGGGTCGTCGGCCTCCGGTGTCAGCAGATGTCCGTAGGTGGCGGCGGGCCGGTCTCCCGGAGTGAGGATCCGCACGACGGCCCGACGCCCCTGCCGCGCGATCCTCTCCTGCAGCAGGGGAAGCAGTCCGGCCCGCAGCAGGGAGGACTTGCCGCTGCCGGACGCCCCGAACACCACGGCGAACGGGGACTCGAACGCCAGCTCGCTCAGCGCGTCGACCAGCCGGTCCCGGCCGAAGAACAGCTCACGGTCGTCCGGCTCGAAGCGCGCGAGGCCTCGGTAGGGCGGGACGGCGTCGGCCTCCTCCGGCTTCTCCTCCCCTGCCAGCGCCTCGGCCTCCGCCCACCGCGCCTCCCACGGAACGGGGTCGGCGCCACATGCCTGGACGTACGCCCGGAACACGGCCAACGACGGCAGCCGCTCGCCGCTCGCCGCTTTCGCCAGCGTCGTCACCGAGAAGCCGGCCTTCTTCGCCATGGTCCGGTACGACTCACCACCCGCCGAACGGCGCAGCTCCCGAAGATCATGGGCGAGTCGCTGGACGGGACCGGCCGCCGGATCGACCGGTACTTCGGGACGCCCCATCGGCGAGCCTCTTTCACGCACAGGAACAGCATGTTGATCAGCGGTCCAAGGTACTTTTCGCCCTCCTCGGACGAGAAGCCGTTCCGACTGTGATGTTCGACCGACGAAGCGGCGGTGGTCGGCGCAGTCGATGACCCTTGGCCGTGCAGTACGCCCGGCCGAAGGGCAGGAACCAGACGGGTGCCGTTGCGTCGCGATCGTGGGTCCCGGCGCCGGCGCGTTCGGCGGCCTCGGCCAGGCCGTGGACGTACGTGCCGACGTGCGGGTGTGCGCCGAGCGGGCAGGGCTCCGTGGTAGCCGAGCGGGCAGGGCTCCGTGGTAGTGGTCGGAGCCCAGCTCGGCTCGGAGATCGCCGGCCTCAGCAGCCGAGCAGGGCCGGGAGGCCCGACAGGTCGGGCAGCTCGTCGTAGGGCTGGTAGTCGGCGCTGCCGCTGTGGAACTCGTAGCGGTTGATCCACACGCGGCGGGCGAGGCCGAGGTCGCGGGTGGGGATGAGGTCGTACTCCCAGCCCTGGGCCACGTGGATGACCTGGGCGGGGTCGATGTCCATGGCCTGGAAGGCGTACTCGAAGGTCTGCCGGGACGGCTTGTACGCCTTGGCCTGCTGGGCGGTGATGACATGGTCGAACTCGACGCCCATGTGGGCCAGGTTCTGGGCGATGAGGTCGTCGTCCGTGTTGGAGATGATGGCGATCTCGTACCGGGACTTCAGCGCCCGCAGGGCGTCCGGGACCTCGGGGTGGGGGCCGAAGGTGGGCACGGCCTCGACCAGGGCCTCACCGTCGGACGTCCGGTACTCCAGACCGTGCAGGCGCATGGCTGCCTCCAGGCTGGAGGGCAGCAGCTCGCGGAAGGGGCGGTAGGCCTCCAGGACGGCCTGGAACCGCATGACGCGGAAGTCGTCGAGGAACTCGTCGACGTTCAGGCCGTCCAGGTCCAGCCGGTCGGCGAGGAGCTTCAGGGTGGTGGGGCCGAGCTGGAAGTCGACCAGGGTGCCGTAGGCATCGAAGGTGACGATCTGACGCATGACGTTCAACCTCTTTCCGGGCATAGGGGACACCTCGCGCATCGAGGAGTCACGATCTCGTCGAGTGCGGCCGGGTTCGCCGCGTCGGGGGTGGCTTCCGGGCCTGCCGCGGCGTTGGCGGCGACCCGTCGAGGACGGTGGATGCCGGTCAGGCAGTCGGTGGCGGCACCGCTGCCGCACCGAGTGCGATGAACGTTTCTTCCACCCGAGGTGATGCGTCAGTGAAGCACCGGGGAGAATCCGGCAACAAGGGACGTGAGGCCGCGAGATCGACCCTGCGGATTGTGCCTGTGCACAATCACGTTCCGGGGGTCAGGACACCGTCGCCCGGAAACGGGCGCCCGCGTCCGTCTCCAGCCAGGCCAGGGCGAGGACCAGCCGGGCGGCGTCGGCCGGCCTGGACAGCTTCAGCCCGGTCGCCTCCTCCGCGGCCTGCAGGCGGTTGCCCACCGTGTTCCGGTGACGGTAGGTGCGAGCGGCCACCTCGGCGACCGAGCCCAGGTCGAAGTAGCAGCGGAGGGTCTCGAGGACGCTGTCGCTGTCACGCAGCCCGAGGAGCGGGCGCAGTACGCCGGTGGCCATCGCACCGGGGAGCTCCTCCTGCGCCGACATGATCGCCCCGACCCAGTGGCCCTCCACATGCCGCACCCCGGGCCGCGTGGAGCTGCGGATCGCGGCGCGCGCGAAGCGGATGCCCCGCGCCGTCAGCGCCAGCCCGGGGACTTCCGCGACGCCGCAGCGCCACGGCGCGAACGGCTGGAGCAGGGCGAGCATGCTCTCCCGGTCGGACCGTCCGTGGCGGACGACGCCGAGGAGCTCGTCGCCCATCCAGCCGAAGTGACGCAGCAGGCCGCCCCGACGCAGGGCGTCGTCGACCTGGGACAGGGCCGGGTCCCCGGTGGGAACGGACTCGACCACGACCACCGTCAGGGGGACGTGCTCGGAGAAGCCCAGCAGCGTCGACGCCTCGGCGACCGTGGAGGGGTCCTGCTCGCCTTCCAGGACGAGGCGGGTGAAGGCCCGGTTGCGTACCTCCGTACGACGGCTCGCCAGGTCGCGTTCGGTGCGGCGGTAGGCGTCGACGACTTCGACGCTGTTGGCGTCCGTCGCCTCCCAGACACGGATCAACCCGTCGAGGAAGTCGGGATCGGCGCTGATGCCGCGTGCCCGCCCCTCCTCCAGCACGGCCTCCCACAGGGTCCTGAGGTCCAGTTGGAAGGAGTGCATCAGCGCGGTCAGGGGGAACGCCTGTTCCGCCCGCTCGCGTCCCACGTCCTCGGTGGCGCGTGAGACCGCCGCGGGCACGGGACCGCCGGCCAGCCGGGTCAGGGCGAGTTCGAGCGTTCGTCGCATCCCCTCGCGTTTCCGGACCGGGTCCCAGTCCGCCGACGCATAGGCGGCCTCCTCGGCTTCCAGCTTCGCGAGAGCACGAGAGGTCAGTTCGTCGAGTCGTTCGTCGAGGAGTCGGCGCGCGATCGCCTGAACGGCGTCGTGACGGGCGGCTCCCTCACCGAGATTGTGCACAGGCACAAACTACAGGGCGGATGTCGCGGCCTCACGTCCCTTGTTGCCGAATTCTCCACGGTGCTTCACTGACGCAGCACCTCGGGCTGGATAGCCGGGGCGGGCCACCCACGTGGAGCAGCCCCGGAGGCCGCCGCGGCGGCCGGACCCGCCATCTCCCAGAACCGCGTGGATCGGACCGTCCGGGAGCCGGCCGGCAGTGTCCGGCTGAGGCCCGACACGAGCGGCGGCAGGGAACAGGCCCCGAGACCGAGCGCGTGACGGGGTGACCCGCGCACATGGCGCAGGCCCCCTGTGCGTGATGCGCGGCCTGACGACGAGAGAGAGAACGCACCGATGACCTCAGTGACCACCACCGACCGGGACGGAGCGGCCCTCCCCGGTCCCACCGGCCACCTGCCGGGCCCGCTCCTCGACCATGTGCTGCGGCGGTCCTTCGGACTGGAGGGATACGTCCAGCACCCACTGGGAGGGGAGGTCGACCAGAACGTACGGATCACCGGCGACGACGGCACGCGCTACTTCGTACGGGTCACCCTCGCGGAGCCGGACTCGGCCGACATCCTCTGGCAGAACACGCTCCTGCGGCATCTCGCCGCGACCGTCCCCGGCCTTCCCGTGCCACGGCTGGTCCCGACCCGCGAGGGGCAGTGCCTCGCCGATGTCGTCCACGAGGGCCGGACGCACGTGGTCCGTGTGATGAGCTGGCTCGAGGGCCGGGTGCTGGCGGATCTCGACGACCATCCCGCGGCACTTCTGCGCCGGTGGGGGGAAGCCGCTGGGCGGCTGAGCCTCGGACTCTCCGGCATGGAGCCACCCGTGGGCCTGGCACCGCACGACTGGGACATGCGCCGGGCCGCCGAGATCGTCGAGGCGTCGCTGCACGCCGTCCAGGACGCGGACCGGCGGGAGTCGGTGCGCACGATCATGGGCTGGTACGACGCTCTCCTGCCGGTTCTGGACCGGCTGCCGTGCAGCGTCCTGCACCAGGATCTCAACGACGCCAACGTCCTGGCCGACGCCGGCGAGGACGGGGTGCCGCAGATCTCGGGCATCGTCGACCTGGGCGACTCGCTCTACGGGGTGCGCGCGGCGGAGGTGGCCATCGCGGCGGGCTACGCCATGGTCCGCAAGGCCGACCCGCTCACCGCGGCGGCCGAGGTCGTGGCCGGCTTCCACTCGGTGCTGCCCCTCACGGAGGAGGAGCTGGCGGCCGTCTATCCGCTGGCGGCCGCCCGGCTGTGCATGAACGCGGTGACGTGGACGCGCCGGGTCGCCGAGAGCGACACACCGTACGGGCGGTCCCGCGTACGGCACACCTGGCCGACCATCGCGCGGGTGGCCAGGATCTGCCCCGAGGTCGCCGAGGCCACGTTCCGGGTCGCGTGCGGGCTTCCCCCGACGCGGGAGCAGGGACGGTTGGCGGAGGTCCTGGCCGAGACGGCCCGAGAGGGCGCCCCGTACGCACCGGCTCCGCGACTGCTCGACCTGCGACCGGCCAGTGATCTCTACGACGACGTCGACTGGCACGACGCGAGGGCGGTACGCGCGCGCGTCGACGACATCCTCGACGGACGGCGGCGGCGGGGTTACGTGCCCCACCTCAGCGCCTCGCTGCTCCAGGGCGGCCGGCGCCGCCCGGGAGTCGACGAGCCCGCGACGGTGCAGGTCGGCGGCACGCTGATCCTGGCGGAAGCCGAGGAGGTCGCCGGCCCGTTGTCCGGCGTCGTCGAGTCCCACGGTGGCCCCGGTGAGCCGTTGGTGCTGCGACACGTGGTCGGGGGGCTGGAGTTCTGGACGTGCTGGTGGGGGCTGGCCGACCCCCCGCCCGTCGGGGCGAGAGTCCCGGCCGGGGCACCGTTGGGACGCGCCGGCGCGAGCGAGGAGACGGATCCGCTCGGGCCCCGCGTCCAGGTACAGGTGCACCGCACCGCGCGGACGGCGACCTGGCCGCCGCCGCGTGCTGTGCCACCCTCGAAGCGGCAGGTGTGGAGCCAGTTGTCGCCCGACCCCGCCCGGCTCCTCGGGTTCACCGAATCCCCCACCGTGGCCCCCGCCGTCGACGACGTCGTCTCGGTGCGCCGTCGCCACATCGCTCGCTCCCAGCGCAACTACTACCGCAGGCCCATGAATCTGGTGCGCGGGCGGGACGTCTGGTTCCACGACGAGGACGGTCTGGCCTATCTGGACTCGCTGAACAACGTCACCCACGTCGGCCACGCCGAGCCACGGGTGACGGCCGCCGCCACCCGGCAGATGCGCAAGCTCAACACCAACAGCCGTTTCGTGTACCCGCAGATCGCCAGTTACGTGCAGAAGCTGGTGGCCACACTGCCCGACCCGCTCGAGGTCGTCTTCCTCGTGTGCAGCGGCAGCGAGGCGAACGACCTGGCGCTGCGGATCGCCCGCCAGGTGACGGGCCGCCGGCACATCGTCAACATCGACGGCGCGTACCACGGCAACACCGGCGTGGTCACCGGGATCAGCCCGAACCGCTACAAGGGCCCCGGCGGCGCCGGCGCACCCGCCACCACCCACGAGGTCGCCATCCCGGACCGCTACCGCGGGACCTACGGGTACGACGACGCCGACGCCGGAGCCAGGTACGCGCGCGACGCCGCGGCCGTCATCGAGCGGATCTCGGCCGACGGCCGCCCCCCGGCCGCCTTCATCGCCGAGTCCCTGATGGGGTCCGGCGGGAACATCGTGTTCCCCGACGGCTACCTCGACGGCGTGTTCACCGCTGCCCGGCGGGCGGGCGCCCTGTGCGTCTCCGACGAGGTCCAGGTCGGCGTCGGACGCCTCGGACCCTGGTGGGGCTTCGAACTCCAGGGGGTGGTCCCGGACATCGTCACGATGGGCAAGCCGCTCGGGAACGGGCATCCCCTCGCGGCCGTGGTCACGACCCGGGAGATCGCCGACGCGTTCGACACGGGCATGAAGTACTTCAACACCTTCGGCGGCAACCCGGTCTCCTGCGCGATCGGCGAGGCCGTGCTCGACATCGTCGAGCGGGACGGGCTGCGGGAGAACGCCGTGAAGGTGGGCGGGTACTTCGCGCGGTCGCTGCGCGAACTCCAGCGTCGGCAACCGCTCATCGGCGACGTACGGGCCCAAGGGCTCTACCTCGGCGTCGAACTGGTCCGCGACCGTACCACCAAGGTGCCGGCCACGGAGCAGGCCTTCATGGTCACCGAACTCATGAAGGAGCGCGGAGTCATCGTCTTCCCCAACGGTGTCCACGACAACGTACTGAAGATCAAACCGCCGATGACCTTCCGCCGCGAACACGTGGATCTCTACGTCGACGCACTGGACGAGGTCCTGTCCCTGCCCGAGCTGCGCTCGGCCGTTCAGTCCTGACGTCCAGTCCTGGGACGGGCGACCGTCCCCTTCGTCACTCGACGTTCTGGTGGGCGCCGAGGGACAGGTAGACGGCGTGCACCGCGAGGATCCGTTCGACCTCGTCGATGATCGGGGCGAAGAACTCGCGTCGGTGGTCGGCGTCGGTCATCGAGGTGATGGCGAAGTACATGCTGCCGAACGCGGCGATGAGTGTGGCGTTGCGCAGGAGCGCGAGCGGGGCGTCGGGCAGGAGGACCGAGTAGGCGGGCGGCGATCCGATCCACTGCTCCGCCGTTTCCGGCGTGACCACGATCAGGCCGAGGACGAGGAAGAAGAGGAACAGCCCGAGACCGAACACCGCGGCCTGCACCAGCTGACGGAGAGCGAACAACAACAGCAGGTTGCGGACCTGGCGCTTGTTGAGGGAAACGGGATCGAGTGCCGCACGGGGTGTCAGCCCGTCGATGTCCACGCAGGCGAGGGGTGTGCCCTGACACGCCCTCGACAGCAGGGGCGGGCTGAGGTCCTGCTCGACCCGCCCGATCTCGTCGCGCAGGCGGGCGGCGGCGGCGAGCACCGTGACTCCCACGAACAGCACGACGATCAGGGCGAGCCTCAGCCAGGACAGCCGGTTCATGGCCTGCCACAGTTCGCCGGTGAAGAAGATGAACAACGTCACGAACAACATGGGCGGCAGGGCTCGCCCCATCAGGTGCACACTGTTGCGCAGGTCGTGGGCGGCGTGCCGGATCGCACGGCGCATCAGTGCGCCGATGCCGTATGCCGTGGCCGTGGCCGTGGTGACGAAGACGGCGGCGAAGAAGACCACGAACCCCAGGAAACCGGCGCCCTTGCCGCCGGGCGGTGTGACGGTGTCATCGACGGCGACCTGGAGCAGGGGGACCGCGATCGGCATCGCCGCATAGGCGCCGAGGGCCCCGACCATGGCCTTGGGCGAGACGCGGGGCAGTCGCCTGACGAACAGCCTGATCGTCGCCCAGCTGGCCAGTGTCACGACGGCCACGGTGCCGAGCAGGACCCACCGCCCTGAGCCCGCGCCCCTGAGCGGCACGAGCCAGACGAGACTGGCGAGAGTCACGAAGCAGAGGGTCGGCAGCATCCGAGGAAGGACGTTCCTGGCGAAACCGTAGCCTTCGATCATGGTGGGCGTGCCTTCGCGGATGAACCAACGCTCCGTCCGGCGCAGCACGTCCGGCGCGGCGGCCACTCGCACAGTTCCACCATTCCTGGGGCGGACAACTCCGCGGTGATCGTACAACAGTCGCCATACGGCTGGCTGTCGTGGCTGACGTCCGCCGGGCGGTCAGCAGGCCCCGCCACCGCCCTTGACCAGGCGGAGGTCGACGGGCGGACCGGCCGACGGTGTGCCGTGCAGAATCGTCTCCCAAATGCGGCCCAGCGGGTCCCCACCGAGCAGGGTCGCGATGCTCGGGTAGTAGGCGAACCCCATGTTGCTCAGGTCGTCGGACCACTCCAGGACCAGTTCGTCGTTGAACGCCGTATGCATCGACGGGACGCGGTCGAGGGAGACCTTGGCGGTGAACGGTCCCACGAGCGGGTTCGACTTGGTGCGGTCGAGCGCGGGGAGGCAGGTTCCCTCGGCGCCGCGGACAGCCTTGGACGCGTTGACGATCCTTCCGGTCAGTCGGCCGTCGGCGGTCGAGCCGGCGAACTCGAATCGGACGGGAAGAGTCGGCTTGGAGGTGTAGTCGCCCCGCTTGGTGCGGGTGCCGATGGTTCCCTCCATCGCCCGGCCCGCGAAGACGGCGCGGAGAAGGGCGTTCTTCTCGACGATCACGACCGGTTCGAGCTTGGTGACGGTGCCCTTCACGATCGTCGCGAGGTGGACCGCGCTCACGTCATCGGTGCGCCCCTTGTCGAGGGCCGCCTTCAACCGCTTGACGACGGAGGCGGACAGAGGAAGATCGCCGGCGCGGGTGTGGAAGGTCGGAGTGCCGCGCTTGAGTGCCCCGTAGCGTTGTGTGCGGGACGGGTCGCCCGGCAGTCGGATCGGGTCGCTGCCGGGGAACAGCCTTGTGCAGTGCGGGACGCCGTTCCGTGTCGTCGAGGCCGCACAGACGTCGGAGAGCCCAGCCGGCGCGGCGGCACCGGTGGGATCCAGGTGCGTGGCCGCCTCGCCGGCCTGACATCCGGTGAGCAGCAGGGCGGCGATCGCTACGGCCGTCGCCGGACGCCGGAGACGGGAGCGTGAAGTCGTGTTCATGGCGGCAACACTGCCCTCCGGAGTCTGAAGCCGCTCTGAGGGGCGTATTCAGGACTTCCTCAGCTTGGTTGAGTGAGACTGTCCGGATGCGACTGCTTCTGGTCGAGGACGAGCGACGCCTCGCAGACGTCATCAAGTCCGGGCTGACGGACAAGGGTTTCGCCGTGGACGCGGTCGGTGACGGGAACGAGGCCGTCTGGATGGCCGGAGAGCACCGGTACGACGCGATCGTGCTGGACGTGATGCTGCCGGGCCTCAACGGTTTCGCCGTCTGCCGGAAGCTGCGCGACGCCGGGAACTGGGCCCCGATCCTGATGCTCACCGCCATGGACGGCGAACTCGACGAGGTCCGGGCGCTGGACAGCGGGGCGGACGACTACCTTGCCAAACCGTTCTCCTTCGCGGTGCTGCTGGCGCGACTGAGGGCCCTGGTCCGCCGGGGGACGCAGGAACGGCCCGCCGTCCTTCAGGTGGGCGATCTGCAGGTGGACCCGGCGGCGGCCTGCGCCCGACGCGGTGACGTCCACATCGCGCTGACACCCAAGGAGTTCGCGGTGCTGCATCTGCTGGCCCGCCGGGCGGGCCAGGCGGTGGCCAAGGCGGAACTCCTCAGCCATGCCTGGGACTTCGCCTTCGACGGCGATCCCAACATCGTCGAGGTCTACGTCAGTGCCCTGCGGCGCAAGATAGACGCGCCGTTCGGGGTGCGCACGCTGACGACGGTGCGGGGCTTCGGCTATCTGCTGGAACGCCCATGAGCCGGTTGTCGGTGCGGATGCGGGTGACGCTGGCCGCCACCGTCATCGTCGCCACGGTGCTCACCGCGGCATCCCTGGTACTGATCCTCGCGGTGCGCGACAGCCTGGAGGGTGGCGCCGCCGACGAGGCCACCCGCAAGGTCATCGCCCGGGCCACGGCACTGCGGGAGAAGGAGCCCATCCTCACCGCTCCTCCCCCCGAGGACGGCGCGGAGCCGTCGCCCGAGCCCACGCCGGAACGGAGCGAGAACGGTTCCGGCACCGACCCGGACGGGACGAAGGTGACCCTGGCCGATGGTTACGCCACCGCCAGCACGGTCGTGAGCACACTGGACGGCCCGGTGACGGTCAAGGCACGGGTCTCGCTGGCGCCCGTACTGGACGCCCTGAGCGTGCTGGAGCGACTGCTCCTGGTCGGTGTTCCGGCGCTGGTGCTGCTGATGGCCGTCATGACCTGGGAGCTGATGGGCCGTGTCCTGGCCCCCGTGGAATCGATCCGGGCGACCTTCGCCGACATCACCGCCAAGAACCTGCACCGACGGGTGCCCGAACCCGTGACCCGCGACGAGGTCGCCCGTCTGGCACGGACCATGAACGCCACCCTGGGCCAGTTGGAGTCCGCCGTCGAGCGGCACAAGCAGTTCGTCGCGGACGCCGCCCACGAGCTGCGCAACCCCGTCGCCACCCTCAGCGCCCGACTCGAACTCGGGCTGCCCCGGGCCCCCGACCTCGTCGCCGAAGCACTGACCGACGTGGCCCGCATCCAGGCCCTGACCGGTGATCTGCTGCTGCTCGCCCGACTCGACGGCGGTGAACCCCTGATGCACACCGAGGTCGATCTGGCTCAGGTGGCGGCCGAGGCCGCCGCACGCCCGGCCCCGGTGAGGATCAAGCTGGAGCTGGAGGCCGACGTCCTCGTGCAGGGCTCTCGCACTCACCTGGAACGGATGGTCGCCAACCTCGTGGCGAACGCCGTCCGCCACGCCGCCTCCCAGGTCACCATCCGGGTCGCCGCGGACGGACTGGACGTCCTCGACGACGGCCCGGGCATCCCGGCCAACTCCCGTGAGCTGGTGTTCCGGCGTTTCCACCGGCTGGACGAAGCACGGGCGCGCGACGCCGGCGGATCGGGACTCGGCCTCGCCATCGCCCGCGACATCGCCACCCTCCACGGAGGCACCCTGACCGTTCGGGACACACCGCGGGGCGCGCACCTGTCCTTCCGCATGCCCCCGCCCGCCGAGCGGAGCGGCGGAGCCGGTCCGGTGCGAGGCAGCGCGGTTTCCTGAACGAGCCCGGTTCACTTCGCGGTCGGCACGCGCAGCCGCTGTTCCAGGAAGGAGACAACGGTCTGCCAGGAGGGGGTCGTGGGGCGCGGCGGTGTGGTGTGACCCTGCCGGGCGGTCTCCTCGTAGGCGTCCCGGCGGGTCTCCTGGTCGGTGAGCATGGCGGCGAACGGGCCGTGCCCGGCGTGTGGGAGGGAGATCAGACGGGCTTCGCCGCCCGTGGCCGCCAGCTTCTCGTACAGCAGGCGGCTCTGGTGGTACGGCACGAAGAGGTCCCGCTCACCGTGGAGGATCAGGAACGGCGGGGTGGGTCGGGCGCCGATGTAGGTGAGGGGGTTCGCCGCCGCGACCCGGTCGGGGCAGTCCTTGATCGGGCGGCCTAGCAGCAGCGACTCGGGCGAACGCGGGTCGCAGTGGCAGCCGGTGAGGCCGAACACCGCGTTGAACGGCTTGCAGCCGTCCAGCATGTGCGCGTCCATCTGGAGGAAGTCGGTCGGCGGGTAGAACGGCACGGCCGCCTGGACGGCGCTGGACGGGCCGGGTGTGCCGACGTCGCCCTCCAGGTGCGGGATGTCCCCCGTGACCGCCGCCATCGCCGTGACCCAGCCGCCCGAGGAGTCGCCCATGAGGGCG
This sequence comes from Streptomyces sp. MA5143a, assembly GCF_900290235.1. Taxonomy (GTDB): domain Bacteria; phylum Actinomycetota; class Actinomycetes; order Streptomycetales; family Streptomycetaceae; genus Streptomyces. The sequence goes on along the minus strand of NZ_OLMK01000071.1, from coordinate 8,747 downwards.
ATGCGCCCCGGGTCCAGGTGGTAGGTCGTCGCGTGCGCGCGCAGCCAGCGAATCGCTGCCTTGATGTCGTGCAACTGGGCGGGGAACCTGGCCTGTCCGCTGGAGCGGACGGCCACTGCGGCGACGGCGAACCCGCGCGGGTTGAGCTGCGCGGCGACCTGGTCGGCGCCTTGGCGGCCGCTGTCCGCCAGCCAGCCGGAACCGCTGGAGAAGATCACCAGCGGTGTCGGCCGCGCGCTGCGGGGGAGGTACAGGTCCAGCAGGTGGCCCTGGGTGCCGGGCGGTTCGGCGGGCGCGTAGGCAAGGTCCTTGATGACGTCCACGTTCCTCGCTCCGGGGTGCTCGCGGGGGCAATTCCGTTCGCCTGGTGAAGTGGAATTCACGCGCCTGGAACATGAGCTTCCGCGCACGTCGCGGCACTGTCAACCCCGCGTGGCCCGGACGCGGCCCCACCGAGGCTCACCGGGCCGACTCCGGCCACGCGCGACTTCAGGACAACGAAAAAATTCGCGGTGCGCCACACCTTGACCCCGCCAGGGCCGGGCCCTAGCGTCCCGCTTGCTTGTTCGGCCCACGAAACATTGTGCGTAGCGCGCACATATCAGGAGGAGCCGTATGCGAAGGCGAGTTCTCGGTTGTGCCCTAGCCGTGGTGACGGTCGCGGCGGCGGCCGGATGTGGATCCTCCTCGTCGTCGAGCGGCGGTTCGCCGTCCTCGGACGGGAAGACCACCCAGGTCACCGTCGGCATCATCCCGATCGTCGATGTGGCCCCGCTGTACCTGGGGCAGAAGAAGGGCTTCTTCGGCAAGCGCGGCATCGAGCTGAAGATGGAACTCGCCCAGGGCGGCGCCGCGATCGTCCCCGGTGTGGTCAGCGGTCAGTTCCAGTTCGGCTTCAGCAACGTCACCTCCCTGATGATCGCCCAGACCAAGGGAGTGCCGATCAAGTCGGTGGTCAACGGGGCAGCCTCCACCGGCGACACGGCCAACGACATCAGCGGGGTCGCCGTCAAGAAGGACAGCCCCGTCAAGTCCGCCAAGGAGCTCGCAGGCAAGAAGGTGGCGGTCAACACCCTGCAGAACATCGGCGACACCACGGTCCGTGAAGTGGTGCGCCAGGACGGCGGCGATCCCTCGAAGGTCAAGTTCGTGGAGATGCCGTTCGACCAGATGCCGGCCGCCCTGGACGCCGGGCAGGTCGACGCCGCGTGGATGGGTGAGCCCGCGCTGACCATCGCCAAGGGCCAGGGCGCCCGCGTCGTGGCCTCACCGTTCGCCGAGACCGACCCGAAGCTGACCATCGCGACGTACTTCACCTCCGTCAAACTCCTCAAGGAGAACCCCGACCTGGTGAAGAAGTTCACCGAGGCCATGACCGAGTCGCTGGAGTACGCCTCCGAACACCCCGACGAGGCACGTCGGACACTCACCACCTACACCAAGATCGACGGTGCGGTGCTGAAGGACCTGACGCTGCCGACCTGGCCCGCGGAGTACGACATGGCCTCCCTGGAGAAGCTGGCCTCGCTCGGCGAGGGGGACGGCATCTTCGGCGGCAAGAAGCCGGACCTGGACGCCCTGTTCTCATGACCGGGCACACGACCTCCTCATGACCGAATCCGGGAGCACTCCTGTGCTGACGAAGACGCTCGCCGGCGCCGGGACCGACAGGGGTCCCGGCGGGCCGGGCGGCGGCCGGTCCCGGCGCACACCGGCCGGACTCGTCACCCCGCTGCGGGGACTGGCCGGCCTGACGGGTCTGGTGGCGCTGCTCGAAGTGCTGCCGCGCACCCCTCTGGTCTCCGCCGACTACCTCCCGCCCGCGTCGAAGACGGCCGAAGCCCTGTGGCAGCTGCTCGACGAGGACGCGTTCTGGACCGCGCTGGGTGACACCCTGACCGGATGGGGCCTCGGCCTGGCCGTCGCCGTCGTGGCGGGGGTGGTGGCCGGAATCGTGATCGGTTCCGTGCCCCTGCTGCGGGCGGTCACCGCCTCCACCATCGAGTTCCTGCGACCGATCCCGTCCGTGGCCCTGATCCCGGTGGCGGTCCTGCTCTACGGCACCGACCTGAGGTCGAAACTCCTGCTCGTGGTGTACGCCGCGTTCTGGCAGGTCCTCGTCCAGGTGCTGGCCGGCATGCAGGACGTCGACCCGGTGGCCGACGACACCGCCCGCAGCTACCGCCTGGGCACCTGGGGACGGGTGCGGTACGTGATGTGGCCCACCGCGCTGCCGTATGTGATGACGGGCGTGCGGCTGGCCGCCACCGTGGCCCTCGTCCTCACCATCACCGCCGAACTCGTCATCGGCGCACCGGGGTTGGGCAACCAGATCGCCGTGGCGCAGACCTCCGGAGCCGTGCCCCTCGTCTACGCCCTGGTCCTCGTCACCGGGGTGCTGGGCGTCACGATCAACCTGATGGCGCGGGCGGTGGAGCGGCGCGCGCTGCACTGGCACCAGTCCATCCGCAGGGAGGGACGAGCCCCATGACCCGGACGACGACAACCCTCCGAACCCTCGTCCGGCGTGCGCTGTCGGCCCTGGGGCTGCCCGCGGTCCTGTTCGCCGTGTGGTGGTTCGCCACCGCCGGGAGCACCGACTTCTACGTCCCCCCGCTCTCCACCGTCCTCGGCAGGTTCGGGGAGGTCTGGACGGCCGAGCGGCTGCTGTCCGACGTCGTACCGAGCCTCGTGCGGCTGAGCGCGGGCTATCTCCTCGCCGTCGTCGCCGGGGTGGGGCTCGGCCTGGTGGTCGGCATGAGCCGCGTCGTACGCGACGTCCTGGAGCCCGTCCTGGAACTCTTCCGGGCCATACCGCCGCCGGTGCTCGTGCCCGTCATCATGCTGTTCGCGGGCATCGGCGACACCATGAAGGTGATCGTCATCGTCAGTGGCTGCGTATGGCCGATCCTGCTGAACACCGTCGAGGGGGTGCGCGCCGTCGACGAGGTGCTGAGCGACACCTGCCGGTCCTACGGCATCACCGGACCTTCCCGGCTGTGGCACCTGACGCTGCGCTCGGCCAGCCCGCAGATCGTCACCGGCATGCGGCAGGCGCTGTCCATCGCGATCATCCTCATGGTCATCAGCGAGATGTTCGCCGCCAGCAACGGGCTCGGCTTCACCATCGTGCAGTTCCAGCGCTCCTTCGCCATCCCCGAGATGTGGAGCGGCGTGCTGCTGCTCGGACTGCTCGGCTTCGTCCTGTCGCTGCTCTTCCGGTTCGTCGAGAACCGGGTCCTGGCCTGGTACCACGGCCTGCGCCGCGCGCAGCGCAACCCCTGACAAGGAGACGAGCGATGCTCGACGTACGCAACCTGCGGAAGATCTACACCGGACGGCACCGCAACGTCGAGGCCCTGCGGAACCTGACCTTTCACATCGGCGCCGGTGAACTCGTCTGCCTGGTGGGCCCGTCGGGCTGCGGCAAGACCACCCTGCTGAAGTGCATGGCGGGACTGCTGTCCCCGACCGACGGCGAGGTGCGCCTGGACGGCAGCCCGGTCACCGGGCCCCCGCCCGGCATGGCGGTGGTCTTCCAGGAGTACGGCCGCTCCCTGTTCGCCTGGATGAACGTCCGCGACAACGTCGCCCTGCCACTGCGCCGCAAGAAGCTCGGCAAGGCCCGCGAGAGGGAACTCGTGGACCACGCCCTGGAGGTGGTGGGGCTGGCCGACGTCCACCGGGCCCACCCCTGGCAGCTCTCCGGGGGAATGCAGCAGCGCGTCGCCATCGCCCGCGCCGTCGCCTTCGAACCGAAGGTGCTGCTCATGGACGAGCCGTTCGCCGCCGTCGACGCGCAGACCCGAGCCGAACTGGAGGACCTCATCCGGCGGTTGTGGCGCGAACTGGGCGTCACCGTCCTGTTCGTCACCCACGACATCGACGAGGCGGTCTACCTCGGGCAGCGCACCATCATCCTGTCCACGTCACCGACCGTCGTGCAGGAGGACCTGACCATCGACCTCCCCGACGAGCGCGACCAGTTGCACACCCGCTCCAGCCCGCGCTTCGCCGAACTGCGGTCCCACGTCTACGAGCAGATCCAGCGCGCCAAACACCACAACGGCGACAGGGAGGCACCACCCGCCGACCGCGGCGACGACCTCGCACCGCAGACCACGAAGTCCTGACGCGGCATCAGGGGCCGCGCCACAGGGACAGCCGCGGAGGGTCCATGACATCGACACACGAAGCGCGGCCCGCCGACTCCGCGCTGTCGCCCGCGCCGCCGGTGCCTCCTGAGGAAGCCGTCACCCCCCTCATGCGCGGGATCGCCGTGCTGCGCGGCCTCACCGATGCCGGAGGGGCGGCGACGCTCAGCGATCTGGGTCGGGCCACCGGGTTGGCCCGCTCCACCGTCGACCGGGTCGCCGCGACCCTCGCCCGCATGGGATACATCCACCTCGACGGCAGCAACGCCGCACTGGCTCCCCGTCTGATGGAGCTGGGCAACGCGTATCTGGCCGCCCTGCGCCTCCCCGACCTGCTGAGCCGGCACGCCGACGCGCTCGCCGACGCACTGGACGAGTCGGTCTCCCTCGCGGTGGCGGACGGTGACGGCATCCGGTTCATCCACCAGGCGATCCGCCGGCGCGCCCTGTCCCTGAGCTTCCGCATCGGCGACCTGCTGCCCGCGGAACGCACGGCACCGGGCCCGCTGCTGGCGACGGAATGGAGTGCCCAGAACTGGGCTCGCTGGCGGGAGCGACAGCTGACCGACCCCGAGGACACCGGCTTCCCCGCCATCCCCCGGCGCACGCACGATGCCACCACCGCGGACTTCCCGCGACGGGTGGAAGAGGCGCGGCTGCGGGGCTGGGCCCTGGACGACCAGCTGATCGAACCGGGGCTCGTGGCCCTGTCCGTCGCCGTGCGCACGCCGGACGGCCGGATCGGCTGCGTGGCGAGTGCCGTGAGCCACACCAGCAGACACAGCGCGGACTCGCTGCGCGACTCCCTCCTGCCCGGACTCCGCGCCGCGGTCACCGCCATGGAGCGGGAACTGGCCATCGCGCCCCCGCCCGAAAGGGCGAGCGGGCCGAACGGGGTGAGCAGGGGGAGCGGGCCGGATGCGCTGAAGGGGCTGACGGGACCGGCCGGCCTCGCCGCCTGGACGAGCGCCTCCAAACAGGAACTGGGCGGGGAGTTCGTCATGTCACTGGCCCGCGGCCTGACCGCGATCACCGCGTTCGGTGAGGGCCGCGCCGAACTGACGCTCTCCGAGGTCGCCGAGCGCACCGGACTGCCCCGGGCCACGGCGCGCCGGGCCCTGATCACCCTCCAGCACCTGGGCCATGTCACCGTCGAGGGGCGGGCGTTCCGGCTCGCCCCACGGGTCCTGTCCCTGGGGTTCCCCCCACTGTCCAAGGCCACGCTCACCCACATCGCCCGCCCCCATCTCACCGCTCTGACCGCAAGGGTGAGGAACTCCACGTCCCTGGCCGTGCTCGCCGACGACCATGTCCAGTGCGCGCTCTCGGTGACCGCGGGCCGCATCATGGACGTCGACATCGCGGCGGGCTCCCGCGTGCCCGCCCACGCGACATCCGCCGGCCGGGTCCTGGTGGCGAGTCTGCCGGCGGGCAGACGTGCCACCTGGCTCGCCCACGTACGGCTGGAGGCACTGACCCCCCGCACCGTCACCAGGCCCACCGACCTGGAGGCGATACTCGAACGGGTCCGGGGCGACGGGTACGCGCTGGTCGACGACGAACTGGAGGAAGGTCTCCGCTCCGTCGCCGTGCCGGTGCGTGACCGCGAGGGGACGGTCGTCGCGGCGGTCAACGTCCACATGCACAGCGGGCGCGGTTCGGCCGCCGAGTGCGTCCTGGACATCGTGCCGGAGCTGCGCGCCACAGCCGACTCGCTGGAGGCCGATCTGCACGTGACCGGTAGGTTCGTACACGTTCCCGTTTTCTGAGGGCCTCAGCGAGGGGCGTTTGTCTCATGACCTGGCCGGCGCGAACGGTCCGTCGGTGCCGTTGTGCCAGTACTGCGCGCTCCACTGGGATGGCCAGGGACTGGACCACCCCGGCCGCCGGTGCCACCGTCCCTGTCGCTGCCGGCGCCTGGAGCTCGGGGGCCGCCTGGAGGCGCATGAGGACTGGCAGGCGGAGGCAGGGGACGAGTGGTGGTCACCGGACCCCCACACCCGCGAGCATCTGGAGGCCCGGATGCGGCAGCAGGTCGAGGCGGCCCGGGTGCGCCACCTCGCGCACCGGCGCCGGTTCCTGGGGGACGTCTGGCGCGGAGCGACCTGGGTCTCGGGCAGGCCCGCGGTCGCGTTGGCCTGGAGTGAGCGGCGACAGGGACAGGAGCCGTCCCGGCGCCTCACCCCCGTCTCCGGAGGGAGGCGCCGGTCTCCCCCGGCGTGGTGGTCAGTTCTCCTGGCGCCAGCGCTGGTTCGCGCCGCCCGAGCAGCTCCACAGCTGGATCTTCGTCCCGTTGGCGGTGCCCTGGCCGGCGGCGTCGAGGCAGAGGCCGGACTGGGCCGCGGTGATCGTGCCGTCGGCGCCGACGGTCCACTGCTGGTCCGCCTGGCCGTTGCAGTCCCAGATCGCCACGGGGGTGCCGTTGCCCGCGGACTGGCCGACCCCGAGGCACTTGTTGCCGTAGACGACCAGCTGCTTGCTTGCGGTGTGGGTCCAGCGCTGGTTGGCGCCGCCGTTGCAGTCCCACAGCTGTGCCTGGGTGCCGTTGGTGGTGGTGGAGTTGTTGATGTCGAGGCAGCGCCCCGACTGCTGGCCGACGATCTTCTGGCTGTCGGAGGGCTGCGGCGGTGGCGTGTTCGAGTCGAACTGGGTGAAGAACTGCCACACCGCGCCCGACGTCCATGTGCGCCAGCCGCTACCGGTGGACCCGTCCAGCGGACCGGGGTCGTGGCCGCCGTCGAACGCGGCCCAGGCGACCGGGTAGCCGGACCTGCAACCGGAGTACGTGGTGATGATGTGCCGGAGGCTGCCGGACGCCGGCTCGGGCGGGTTCTGCCGGGTGCAGCCGTTGTTGCGGACGAAGGTGTCGCGCAGTTCCCGTCCGAGGGAGATGGGCAGCACGTTGTCCCTGAGTCCGTGCAGACCCATGTAGGCGATGGGCTGGGTGCCGCCGTTGCATCCGCTGAGGTTCGCGCCCGAGTAGACCGCGACCGCGCGGAAGACCGTGGCCCGCGAGCAGGCGATGGCGTACGACATGCCGCCGCCGTAGCTGAAGCCCGCGGCGAACAACTGGGCGGTGTCGACGCACAGACCGGCCTGGAGCTGGTTGACCATGGCGTCGACGAAGGCCAGGTCCTGGCCTCCGGGGTTGGCCCAGCCGTTGCCGTTGCCCTGGGGGGCGACGAAGATCGTGCCGTTGTTCGCGGTGTCCGCCAGGCGCCGCAGACCGTAGTAGGACCAGTTGTATCCGTCCGTTCCGCCCGAGTCGACGTCGTTGGCGGTACCGCCCCGCCAGTGGAAGCCGAAGATCAGCCGGTAGGGGCGGTTGCTGTCGTAGCCGGCCGGGACCCGCAGGATGTAGCTGCGGTTCTGTCCGCCGCTCTGGATCGTGCGGGTGCCGCTGCTCAGCGCCGGGGGCTTGCCGCAGCCGGCGCTGCCCGCGGACGCGGCCTTCGTGGCCGCGGGGGGCGCGCCGGGGGTGCTGCCTGACGAGTTTCCCGCGGTCGTCAGGACGAGGATCAACGCGGCCGCGAGGGACATCAGGAGCGGTTGACGTCTCATGTTCTCCTTCTTCCGTGCTCGATGGGTGGAAGGGGAGTGCCGGTGGAACGGGGTGCCGCTGGAGGGAGCCGGTGTTCAGACGGCGGTGACGGTCCACGCGTTGCCGGTTGACGATCTGGTGGCGGCGGGCACCGAGGCCGTTGAGCGACCACTTCGCGTCTGACGGGAGCTCAGCGACAGCCGACCGCGACGGCGTGCCGGGCGCTGCCCCCGGCAGGGCCGGTAGGGCCGGCAAGGCCGGACCGCCCCGAGATCATCCACTGGGATCCCTCAGGCATCCCATGTCGATAGTGATTCCACACACCACTGAGACTGTCAATAGCCACGCCAACCCCGACTGGAACCGCATCCATCCCATGTCTAGGGCGAGTTGGCGACAACGGGAGCAGGGCGACAACCGCGCACGTCGACTCGAACGCGATCAGCCGTCCGCCGCGGCGGTCACCGTCGCGGGGTCCACCCCGGTCAGTTCGGCGATACGGTGCGGCGGCACACCGGCGGCCAGCGCGCGGCCGATCAGACCGTCCCTGCCGTCCGCGCAGTCCCGGTAGGAGAGCAGCTCCGCCTCGATCCGCGCGAGCGGCTCCGGAACCAACTGGTGGCGGAGCCGGCTCGTCTCCTCGTCGCTCAGCGGGACGGGCAGCCGTTCCGCTCCCTCGGGGATCGCCGCCGTCTCCTCCGGCGGCAGCAGCCGCAGGTGCGGTGAGGTGCGTGTGATTCCGTGGGCGTCCAGCCATCCGCGTACGGCGGGGGTTTCCATGCAGGCGAGATCACCGACGGCGGCGGGGGCCACTCCCAGCGACGAGGACACGTCGTCCAACAGGAACAGGTAGGCGTCGTCGGTCATCCTCGTTCTCCTTCACATCGGTATGAGATGGCGATCGGATGACGTCCCATTACCCCGTCGGTTCGGAATTAGATCCGGGTGTTTCAGGTCCCGGGCCGAGCGTGTGCCGCGCGGCCCGGAGGACGCTCAGCGGCAGTCACTCGCGCGGGCTAGGGGCTGTCGTCAAACTCCCGTCGTCGCCCAGA
>NZ_OLMK01000049.1 GCF_900290235.1 Streptomyces sp. MA5143a | reverse complement strand
ACGGCCCCGGCCGTCGTAGGACGTGGCGACCTGGACCGGGCCGATGCGGGTGACGTTGCGGAAGCGGCGGTTGGCGGACACGGGATCTCCCTTCAGAGGTGGGTGGCGATGGCTTCGGCCATGGGCGCGGGGACGCCGAGGCGAGCGCGGAGCGTCGGGGTGTCGATCGGTACTCCGGTGCGGGTGTGGTGTTCGGTGGCGACTTTGCGGGCGTGTTCGACGAGCGCGGCCGGGACGGGTACGGCGGGCCGCTCGGGCGGCGGTGGCTCGATGGCCGGTGGTGTCGGCGGCGGTTCCTCGGGGGCGAGTTCGGGCCCGTCCTCCTGGTCCACGGCGTCGTCCGTGCCATCGGGAGCCTTGTCGGTCGTTGGCGGGGCCGAGTGGGCGAGGAGGGTTCCGCCGAGGAAGGCGACGGCGGGCCAGCCCGCGACGAGGATGCGTAGCCAGGCGGGTACGTCGTTGAGGTCGAGGAGGCCGGCGGTGGCGACGTTCGCGCCGAGGGAGGCGGCGAGGGCGATGACGAACCAGCACCACCCGGACGCTTTCGCCTCACCGGACCGCAGCCGACGCCAAGCGGCGACGAGCAACAGGTCGACCGAGATCGGATAGGCCCACGCCTTCCACCCGTCCTGACCGGCCGCCGAGGCGATGTCGTGCAGGTGGGCGAAGGACAGCGCGGCGGCAATGAGCGCTTGGACGAGCACCGCGTCGACACGGGCCAGTTGGGCGCGCAAGGTGCGGCTCCTTCCGGATTTCAGGCAGGGCAGGGGTAGGGAGTTGGCGCGAGGCGGTCGCGCCGACCGGGGTGAGGGGTGGGCGAAGGTCAGTCGGTCACCGGGTGCGGCTGCGCTGCCGGGGCCGAGGACTCGGCGGGCCGTACGGGGATGTCGGGCCTGAAGGGCTTGAGCGCGGGTAGGTCGGGCACCAGGTGGGCCGAGTCCCGGCAGATCTCGGCGGCGGCGCCGAGGGACAGGTAGGGCGTGCGGGTGCGGGACCAGCCGCCGGAGGTGTCACCGGCCACGGCCAGGCCGGGCAGCTCGGGAGCGATGGCACAGGCGGCGAAGACCGCTTCGGGGGCGATGTCGCCCAGCGCCATCTTCGCGGAGGCTTCGTCGTTGACGCGGTGGCATACCCGGCCGGTCAGTTGGGCCCGGAGCATCGTGGCACCTTTGCCCAGCTCAGCACCGAAGCGCTGCCCGCACACCTCCAGATAGATCCCGGCGGCGCGGCCGAGCTGGGCGAGCCGGATGAGCTGGGTGACCATCTCGTCCCGGCGTTCCTCGTCCTTCTTCGTGGCGACGAGGAAGAGTTCGGCCACCTCGTCGACGAACAGCACGATCGGCACCGGGCGTTCGCTGTCGGGCAGACCCCAGATGTCGGAGGTGATTTCCTCGTCGGGGGTGCCGGGGGCGATGCCCTGGCGAGCCTTGATCAGGTCGTACCGGTCCTCCATTTCCTTGATGAGTACGGGCAGCAGCTCGGCGGCTTCGTCGGGGTCGGTGGCGAGGGCGGAGAGCCGGGAGGCGAACGGCGCCAGCTCCACACCGCGCTTGCAGTCGATACCGACCAGGGCGACGGATTGCCGGGCGAGCCCAGTGATCAAGTGGCGCAGGTACATGGACTTGCCCGACAGCGTGGCACCGAGGGTGAGCTGATGCGGAATGGTGCGGTAGTCGCGCACGAAGGGCGTCGCGTCCTCCCGCAGTGCTACAGGCACCTTGAGGAGTTCGGCGGTGGCTTTACGTGGCATCCGTACGTTCCGCAGCACGTCGAAGCCGACGAGCCGCAGTTCGACCACGCCCGGCTTGACCGTCGTCACGTACACGGCGTGAACGCCCCAGGCGTGCCGCAGCCGTTCGGCCGAGGCGGCGACGTCGGCGGGTTCCTGGCCCGGAGCGAGCCGGAGGCGGAGCCGCAGCCCGGTCGAGGTGGGCCGGATGATGCCCCGCCGAGGCGGTATCGGCCGGACCTCCCGCCGAGTGGTGGCCTTGACGGCGAGGACCCGCAGCCGGGACGGCGCCACGGTCAGCCCGCACGCCTCCATGACCGAGCCGTAGGAGCCGAGGAGCCGGGCGGTCGATATCGGCAGGCCGACCGTGGGCCAGTACACGCGGGGGTGCTTGGCCCGGGTGTAGGCGGCCCCGCCACCGAGTACGGCGACAGGACCACCCACCTCCAGAAGTGTCACCAGATCGGACATCAGGCGGTGGCCCCCATGGCGGCCGGGAAGGCGGCCGGAGTCACGGCGGCGGCGCGGAAGGCGATGCCGTGCCGCTGCTGCCCGTTGAACACCGACTCCCACGGCCGGGCGACCAGCCCCGGCAGCGAGACCGGCGCCCCCAGGGTCAGCCCTTCGGCCACGCCGCCCTCCGGCACGGTGACCTTGACCAGCGACGATTCCCCGTCCTCGATGTAGACGACGCCGAGCGTCATCAGCGCTTCCCCGCTGACGGCGTCCTTAGCGATCTCGCCCGTCTGCCGGTCCCGGACCTTGGGCTCAGGAGCCTCGGTCAGCAGGATCGTGGCGGCCGAGGTCTCAACACGAATGGTGCGCAAGGCAATTCACCCATCTACTCGTCTATACATGATGCAATCTGCGAACCCGGTCTCCGGGCTCATGCGGACCACCCTGCCACACCACTTGCCCACTCGTCTATACGAGTATGCCTGTTGGGGTGTACGAGTCGGAGAAGTGTCCCCCGCGCATCACCGCAAATCACCTCATCACGTCGCCGGAAGCTGATACGACAGCACGTAGGCGTCAGCCGCCATGACCGTGTCGCAGACCTCCACAGCCCGGCCTTCGGCGTCGAAGGCGGTACGGATCAGGTGGATCACCGGCACACCGGAGGCCAGCCGAAGCGTCTTCACCTCGGCGGGTGAGGGCATCCGGGCGCGAATCTCCTCCTCGAAGTGGTCGAGCCGGTGGCCCAGCTCTTCGAGACGGGCGTAGATCCCGCCGGGCCCTGGGTTCGGCTCAGCGATCGGCGTACCGCGCGCGATGTCGAGCGGCAGATACGAGGTGGCGAACTCGACCGGTCGCCCGTCGAGCAGATACCGGCGCCGACGAGCCAGCACCCGCCGCACGGACCCGAGCCGTGTCGAGACGTCCTGACTGGCCTTTTCTTCCTTGACCTCAAGGCTGTCGACCTGGGGGTGACTGCCGGCGGCGTTGGCTTCGACGATGAAGGCCGCCTTGCCCTGCTCGCGGTGGCGCCGGGCGAACCGGTCGGAGGCGAGGCGCCGCACGGGCGGCCGGGGCCGGACGAAGACGCCCTTGCCGTGCTCGGCATGCACCAGCCCTTCGCCCTGGAGGACGGAGAAGGAGTTGCGGACCGTCATCCGGGATACCCCGTAGTGGTCAACAAGCTCAGCTTCCGAGGGCAGTTTTTCGCCCTCCTTGAACCGCCCACGGTCGATGGCCTCACGCAACTGGTCGGCGATCTGCCGAAAGACCGCACGATCACTCGTGGGATCGAGATCACCGAGGAAGCCGGAAGGAAGAGAGGGCACGTGCACTCCTTTAGATATCTAGACGAGTGGGCGATTGTTGTTGCTACGGTGGAGAGCCTAGCCAGCCGAGAGGGCCGAGGAACGTGAGCACCGAACGTCCGCACTCCGTGAGCGTCGCCGGAGTCATCGTCGACGACCAGGGCCGCGCCCTCTTGATCAAACGCCGTGACAACGGCAAGTGGGAG
>NZ_OLMK01000142.1 GCF_900290235.1 Streptomyces sp. MA5143a | reverse complement strand
TTGCGCGTTCACCGCGCACCTGATCGAGGCGGGTATCGATGCCCGCTCGGCACCGTCGGCGACGCCCTGGACAACGCGCTCATGGAATCCCGGATCGGCCTCTAAAGGGCTGAGCTGATCAAGCCCTTCAGGCCCTGGCACGGCCTCGCCGACGTCGAACTCCGCACCGCGGAATGGGTCGACTGGTTCGCTCAACACCAGCCTCAACCGGCGGCTGGAGTCAGCGCATAGAGCCTCCACTGATCCCGGAGCGGTTCACGGATCATCCCGGACCTAGCCATTCCGGCGTAATTCCAAGCCGTTGATCTGTGCATTTCTTCTGTGGTGTGCCTTGGGCTTGTAAGCAGATTCCCGTTCCATCCGACTCGAATGGTGAGGGGAAATGTTGAACGGGTTCATGGGAAAGGCGGGCAGGGCGCTGCTGGTGCTTTCGGCTGGGTCCGTCCTGGCTGTGGCGGGGGCGGGTACGGCTCAAGCGGCGTCCGGCACGACGGCGAGCGGCCGGGCTGTCTCGGCGGTGGAGGCGCTGAAGGCCGAACTCGCCGAGCGTGGAACGTCCGCAGCCTCCGCACGTGTGATCTGTTATCGCGCGCATGTGTCCGATGTCGGCTGGCAGTCGGTCCGCTGTGACGGTGAGATGGCTGGGACCACAGGGCAGGGCAGAGCGATCGAGGCTCTTGAGATCGCGGTCGCGGGTGTCGGTGGCGTCTGTGCCAATGCCCACCTGCAGGACGTTGGCTGGCAGGGCAGTCGATGTGCCGGTGACGGCGGACAGATAACCGTGGGTACCACGGGGCAGGGCCGTCGCATGGAAGCGCTGGCCATCTCTGTCGGCTCGGGAAGCGTTGCCGCACGGGCACATGTGCAGGACATCGGCTGGATGACACCGGTGGTGGGCAGCGCGGTAGCCGTCGGTACGGTCGGCCGCGGCCTGAGGCTGGAAGCCATCGCCGTCGACGTCTGAACCAACGGCGACCATCCGTAGGTGCACCATGCGGCCCCGCATGGTGCACCTCACCGAGGCGCTGCTTGTAGTTGTGGCCCGTAGCGGGTGGGTTGTTCCGGTGGTGGATCTGGTGCGCTCCACTGAGCAGGGGCTCGCCAATGATCTGGTGGAGGGCGAGGTTAGCCGCGAGTACTGCGGGGCGTAGGGGCGGGTGGGGCTGGTCGCCGACGGCTCCGTGGTGGCCGAACTTGTGATTGGGCGGTGGGGTGGCGGTGGGTGGGCGTCAGCGGATCGTGGTGTGGATGTCCTGGTAGTGGGTGTGGGGCGGGGTTGTGGTCGCTGTCATGGGTTTCGCTGTTCCTGTGTGAGGGGCTGGCTGGGTTGGGTGGGCTGGGCCGTATGACGGTTCAGGGGGTTTCGGCGGGTGGGGCCGGGGCGGTGCCGGCGGGGGGTGTGTTTGGTGCGAACACTGATCTGGCTGAAGCGGTCCACCCGCAGGCTGAACAGCCGTCCGGTCTCGAAGGAGTCGTCGGGCAACGGCTGCAGCAGTGGCCGTTCGACGGCGAAGTACTCTCTCACTGGCCGTGGCCGGGAGCCGATCCGGCGCCGTTCGTCTTCCTCATCCCACTGCTCGATCATCGCGTTGAGCTCGGCGAGGGAGGCAACTTCTGGGACGGGGACCATGTGGTTGCGGCGGAACAAGCCGATCTGTCCCTCGACCCCGCCCTTCTCGTGGGCTCCCTCGATGCCGGGCCGGCAATGGGCGGCATCGATGCCGTAGTGCGACCGGAACGCGGTCCACCTTTCGTTCTCCGCGCGGGAGCGCGAGCTCAGCACCCGGGAGACCGCAGAGCGGAGGTTGTCGTAGCGGACCTTGCCGGTCGGGACGCCGCCCAGCACGCTGAGAGCGTGGACGTGGCCTTCGAGGAACGTTTCCCGGCCGCAGGCGAAGACGCGGTGCACGGCCTTGCCCGAATACGACAGGCGCATCGCGAACACGAAGCAGGTGACCTGCTCTCCAGCCAGGCGTGCCTTCACGTCGCCGAAGTCCACCTCCGCTTCGGCCCCCGGCCGGTGGGACTGCGGAATGAATGCGTGCACCACCCCGCTGCCAGCCTCGACGGCGATCTGGGGGCGCCGGTCGGCGACGTAGGCCCGGCCCATCGGATAGGTCACCGCTTCCGCCCCGTGCTCGTCGACGAGCCGGTCGAAGATCTGCTTCACCGTATGACGCTGCTTGCGCGGCGCATCCAGATCCGACCGGAGCATCGCGTCGATCAACGGCTTGTAGGCATCCAGGCGGGTCCCGCGCGGCCGCGGCTTCTTTCGGGGCTCCGGCCAGACCGACTCCAGCGCGGCCTTCACCGTGCGGAATCCGACTCCATACTCACGCATCAAGGCCCGGTACGACATCCCTGCCCGGGCGTCACGGCGGATCGCCGCGTACAAGTCGACCTTGGACTTCGGTGGCGCCATCGCAGCCTCATCCCGCAGAGCACGTCCATGCTCCCACCGCAAGCCCTCAAGCGTTGCCAGAACTCACAGACATCGCCCTCCGGCGAAACGAGGCGTTCTCGGCCTTGAGTGACAAGTGGTGTCGGATCCGGTCAACAAAACCATCCTTGTCTTGCCCGGTGAGAGCGTCGTCCTTGCCGTAGTGGAGCACGGTGTTCGCGATGTTCCACTTCTCCACGACCTGGAGCCAGCCGTGGATCTCGCGGCGCAGACCGGGGCTGGCGAGGTAGTCACACGCGAAGATCGTGCGTACGGCGCGGCCGAGTTCTTCGAGGGCCTGGTAGTTGGGGTGTTTGGGGCCGCCGCGGATGAAGCGCCGCAACACCTGCAAGGCCTCGGCGGTGCCGAGCCGGAGCGTGGCGGCGTACTTCACCATCTGGTCGTACTACCGTTCGATCAGCTCCCAGCGGATCGGCCGCGTCAGCGAGGCACCGAGCGCCGGCCAGCCGGGCGGGGAGTCGTCCGGGCGGTACAAGGGATGCTGCCGATGTTCTTCAGCCACGGCAGCAGGCGGAAGTTCAGCAGCTCGGTGAAGGCGAACTCGACCACGCTCGCGCCGTGTGTGTCGACGTACTGGAACTCGATCTCGGCGGCCGTGCAGTGCCGCAGCATCGCGCGGACGGCGGTGCACGGCCCCTGGCCTCCACAGTCACCGCAGGCCAGGCCGGTCACACACCCGACTTCGAGACGGTAATGTCTCGCATCCGCGTGCCCCGAAGCGGTGTGGGCAGGCCACGCACCCGGCCCCTGGTTGTCCTGGCGGACCGCGCGTACTCCTCCCGCGCCATTGGCAACTACCTCCGGCACCGGGGCATCTGCGCGGTCATCCCGCAGCCCTCCGACCAGATCGGCCACCGCCGTCGGCGGGGCCGCCGAGGCGGCCGCCCGCCCGGCTTCGATGCCGAGGCTGACAAGCAGCGCAACACCGTCGGACGGTGCATCAACCGCCTCAAGCAGTGGCGAGGCCTGGACACGCGAACGGACAAGCTCGCGATTGCCTACCAGGCCGCACTCCACTTCGCCGCCATCCTCATCTGGGCACGCCGATGACCACGGAAGAAAAACCTAGACCCGCTCCAGCGGGCGGTGGGGGAGTGGCGGGGGCTCGACCCGGATGGAATCGTCGGGGCGGACGGTCCCTCCACGGCGGACCACAGCCATGACGCCACACTTGAAGATGAACTCGCCGGACAAGGGGTTCATGGCGAAGACCTCACCGAGCAACCCTTTGCGGAAGTCGTTGATCTTCGAGCACGGGTTGCGCAGTCCTGTCACCTCGAGCATCGCCTGCTCCCCGAGATGGAGCAGAGCGCCGGTGGGCAGGCCCAACAGGTCCACCCCGCGCGTGGTGATGTTCTCGCCAAGCTGGCCCGCAGAAACCTTGAAGCCCTTGAGTGCGAGTTCGTCGAAGAGTTCCTCGTGCATCAGGTGGACCTGGCGCAGGTTGGGCAGGTCCGGCTCGTAGGTCATGCGGAACTGGTGGCGGATCGTCTCACCTGCGTGAACGTCTCCCTCCACGCCGAGCCCCGCGAGCAACGTGATGGAATCGCGATTGGGCTTGCTGAACGAGTACACCTCGTTACGGCTCACTGCGGCGACCTGACCAGGCATCACGCCCTCCACCTGTTGTCGTTCTGCGGCCGGTCGATCATAGAGGTGGTGCAACCAGCCTTGTGAGGGAGGGCACGCAGTGAGCGGAACTCATCGGGCGGATGCGTCAGGCCCGGCACCCGACCGGCACCCTCCCGTCACTGAACACCAAGGAGACAGATCCTAGCTCCGTACTTCGCGGGCGCAGCGAAAGATGGATTCCGGTGGTGGCAACGCGCAGGTGTCTGGCCCCGGGACTATGGGCGGCCGTCTCGCCTGCGCTCGCTGCGCCGCAGTGCGCGACGCTGGCTACATACGCTCGCACCCGCGCCCGTGCGCCACATGCGGCCGCCCCCGACCCGTGATCGGCCCGGGCCCGGATGGACGGGGCACGTGTGGCGTGTGCTCCGGCGCCACCGACGCCTATCTGTGCTCGACCTGCGGTTCGGGCCGAGAAACCGAACGTGGTACCCGCTGCGCCCGCTGCGTGTTGCGTGACCGCCTCGCCACCGAAACGCCACACCCGACAGATCCAGCACGGCGAACCCGGCACGGCCGGACAGCACCTCGCTGATCTGCTCCCACAGAACCTCGTCCACGTCCGCGAAGCGCCGGCGGTCCGGAGCCGTGCCCTTCAGAGCCGCCGGCGCCGTCTCCAGCCGGTCCAGCAAGGTGTCGTCCATACCGCCAGCCTGTCGGCCCGCCTGTCCGCCGTACGCCGGGGCATCGAGGGGCCGTAGAAGCGCTATACGGGGGCACGGGCGGTCCAGGCCGGTTGTAGCTCGCGGGCGGGCATGAGTGAGGCGGCTGCCGTACCGGGCAGCCGCCTCACATTCAGTTCTCTCCTGCCCGCTCAGCCGCGGGTGATGTTCTGCGCCTGCGGGCCCTTCTGGCCCTGGCCGATGTCGAAGGTGACGTGCTCGCCCTCCTGCAGTTCGCGGTACCCGTTGCCCTTGATCTCGGAGTAGTGGGCGAAGACATCCGGGCCTCCGCCGTCCTGCTCGATGAAGCCGAAGCCCTTTTCGGCGTTGAACCATTTCACGGTGCCGCTGGCCATGCTGGTCGATCCTTCGTGTCATACCCGGGAACAGCCCTTTCGCCGGGCATGCTCCGGCCCGCGCGTCCTCACGAGCCAACAGCCGTTCTACCCCCAAGCCCGCCGCTTGTCCGGCCGACGACACGACAGGCGAGGCCCGGCCCGCCGTACTACCGGGACGGGCGTCCGGTGTGGACGCCGGGGTTGTCGGTGAGGGCGATGAGGGCGGTGTCCGGTGTCCTGCATCTCCATGAGCCCTTGCCCTGCCGTACCCCGGCTGCGTCAGCGCCCCGATTCTGTCGCCTCGGGATCCTGACGAGGCCGCGCATGCCGGCCTCGCCTTCTCCTTCCGGGAGCAGACGGCCGGGGTGAGGGGCAGGGACACCGCTGCCCCTGGGCCGGGGTCAGTGGTGATGCCTGTCGACTGCCCGGAAGCTGCCGACGAGCGCGAACGGCACCGCGGCTCCATCGAAAACCGCTGTTCCGGGGATTGCGTTGCTGGAGTCTCCGCGACCGATAGTCGCAATTGCCGCACCGTTGTCGCACGTAATCCCGGTGAAGAATTCCACCCTGTTGCCAGTTTCGTTCCGGACGTTGAAGCTGGTCGCCGGACTACTGATTACAGCGATGCACTCACCCCCCTCGACCGAATACGTTCGCTCGTTGACATAGACCCGCCCGCGATCGTCCGAACGGTCGCCGTACCTCGTCCGCCCGTTCCCTCCCGTCTGGCCGTTCCCTCCCGTCTGGCCGTTCCCTCCCGTCTGGCCGTCGCCTCCCGTCTGGCCGTCGCCTCCCGTCTGGCCGTTTCCTCCCATCTCCCCTCCTTGAGGCAAGGAGGCAGCAGCCTCTTGCACCGACGGGGCGGACGCGGAATTGGAAGCCGACGCATAGTCCACGGTGGTTACAGCCACGACGGTGACGCCCACCGACAATGCGATCCCGACCACGGTACGCGTTCGCATTCCGCTTCTCTCTCTCGCAGGCATTTCGCTTCTCCATCTCTCAGGGATGCCAGCCGACCCGGCCGCCTGAGAATGAACCTACTCACGCCGAATCCTGTCGCCACTTCAGAAATCCATGAGGGGCACCAGAAAGGGGCCGATCGGGCGTTCAAGAGTCCGGAACGGGGCATGTGACGCGTCGTCACAAAGCGAGAGTGGAAGCGACTTGGCTCCAAGGCTGGCCCACAAGAGGGCACCACTGACACCCCGTCACACTTCTGCGCGCGTGTCGGGCATTGACTGCTCCGCACGACGACAAGGACGCCACTGTCGGACATCGGGATCTGACCTGGTCAGCGCCTGGTCCTGCGCGCAGACGTCGCCCGCGCCGCCGAACGCGGCTACGCCACGGCCGACGAGGAGCACCACCCCGGCCTGCGCGCCGTGGCCGTCCCGATCCTGCGCCCCGACGGCAGCGTCTTCGCCGCCCTGTCCACCGCGGCGCCCGCCTTCCGCCGCAGCATGGACGACCTGGTCGCCATGGTGCCGCTGCTCCAGGCCGCGGCCTCCGAGCTGGGTGTCCGGTTGCCCGCTCGCTGACGCCCCGTCGGGAGGATGCCCCTCGGGATGCCCTTGTGGGAGGAGGCCCTTGCGGGACGTCTACCGCGACGGTGTGGTCTCCAGCAGTTCGCGGGCCATGCGCCGGGCGGGCGCCGCGGTCTGTTCGGCGATCCGCCGGAAGGTCTCCTGGGCGGGGCGGGCCGGCCAGGCGGGGGGAAGGTGCCGGGCGGGAAGTCTGGGGTCCGTACGGATGGTCCAGAGCCATTCGCTGACCAGTCGCAGCCGGGTGCCGATCGGGTCGTCCCAGGATCCGGTGCCCAGGTGGGCGGTCCAGCGCTTGTCGAAGGTGACGTAACGGGCGGCGATGCTCTCCAGGTCCCAGGTGTCGCGGATCATCAGCTCGATGTCGGTGGTCCGGTCCGCCTGGGCGTGGAAGATCTTGACGTGGTCGGTGAGACCGAGTTCGGAGACGATGCCGGCGACGTCGACCTTCCCGGGTGCGATCCACAGGCCGCTGTACAGCGCGCCGAACCCGGACCAGGTGAGCCGTGAGCGCAGGTCGTGGCGCTGGCGCTTCCAGGAGTCGGGGAGGGAGAAGCCGAGCAGCGTCCAGGCGCCGTCCCAGTCGTCGTTGACGGCGCCCTGCGTCCAGATCCGGGTGCGGCCGTCGTGCAGGACGCGCGTCGCCTGGGGGGTCAGACCGAAGTACATCCTGCGTCCCTCGCGCTGCCGCTGCAGCAGCCCGCGGTTGACCATGCGGGTCAGCGTGGAGCGTACGGCCTGCTCACCGACTCCGACGCGGCCGAGGACGTCGATGATGCTGCCCGAGTAGACGCACAGGTCGCCCTCCTCCTCCAGGACGTGGTTGCCGAAGAAGGCGAGCATGAGCGACTGCGGGCGCGGCTGCGGGCTGTCCAGGGCATCCGGGTTGTTCGGGGCGTCCGCGGTGTCCGGGGTGTCCAGGATGTCGTCGTCTTCCACGGTCGTAAGAGTACGGCCGCCCACTGCCGCTGCCGCGGGCGGCCGTACGGCGTCACTGACCGCCGGCCGGATGGGCGAGGTCGTACGACCGCAGGTACGGGGTGGGGCGGTACGGCACGTAGCGCGCGGGAGTCGTGGGGTCGGCCGCCGCGGCACGGGAGTTGAGGGCCGCCGGGCCGGTGCCGTGCCATATGCCCGTGGTGAGGCGGGCCTCCAGGGTGTGCAGGGCGGCGAGCTGTTCGGCCGGGCTGAAGGTGCAGTGGCCGGCGTTGTCGACGTACGCCTGACGCAGGAGAGGTGCCGAACCGGCGGCGGTGACCGCCCGGCGCAGGGCGCTCTCCGTCTGGACGGGGACGAGGGCGTCGCCGATGGTGTGGACGGAGAGCTGCGGTTTGGTCAGCTTTCCGGTGAACGAGCTGGTGCGGCTCATCCAGTCGACGGCGTCCGGGTCGGCGCCGACGCGGGGTGCGCGGTTCAGGGTGGCCAGGTCGGCGCGCAGGGAGAGGCCGGCCTTCTTGTACAGCTCGGTGACCTCCTTGCGGACGGAGGACCGGCCGAGCAGCTTCGCGTAGTCGACTCCGGTGTTCCAGGACATGTTGCCGCCCGCGCGGACCTCGGCCTCCTGCCTGCGGTGGAAGGCGGCGATCTGCAGCAGGCCCTTGACGGCCTGGTACTGGTTGGCCTGCTGTGCGTCCCAGTCGTCCGCGACGGGCCGTACTTGCGTCGGCTGGTTCCAGACCGGGATGTTGTGCAGGGCCGCGGCCAGGGCGATCCGGGCCCGGCCGGCGGCCGTCGACTGCGCCGAGTCCACCTCGGCCGTCAGGGCGTTCGCCGCGCTGGTGGCGGCTGCCTGGTCCGGCAGCCCCGTCAGGGGGATGTCGGAGTCGGGCGCGAGGAGCGTCTTGAGGGCGAAGACAGGGTCGAGGGTGTTGTTCCAGTTGGCGACTCCGCCCTGGACGAGGCCGCACAAGGACAGCGAACCGTCGATACGGCCGGCGTTGCGCTCGGCGATGGCGGTGGTGACCAGTCCGCCGTACGACCTGCCCCAGGCGATGGTGCGACGGGCCTCGCCGAAGCGGTCGGTGAAGACGGAGAGGGTGGCGAGCTGGTCGGGCACCGCGTCCGTCACCGCCCAGCCCGTGGTGGCGTACGACGAGCCGATGAGCGCGTAGCCCTTCTCCAGGAGGAGGGCCTTCGTGGCGGCGTCGGGGGCGTTCTGGGCGGGGTTGGGCCGGCCGGCCGGGGTGTAGCCGTGGCTGAAGAGCAGGACGGTGCCGTTCCATTCGGCGGGCACGTCCATCATGTACGTCGCGCCTGACGGGAGTTGGCCCTCGATGTGACTCGTGGTGTCGGCTGCTGTCGCGGTCGAGGTGGGCAGAGCGGTGACGGCGAGCAGGAGCGCCGCGGCGCAGGCGGCGCGACGAGCGGTGCGGGGGCGGGTGGGGGTGGGCGTGGGGGGCGTCATGCGGGGATCTCTTCCGTGTGGGGGGTGGTGCGCTCGGTGGCTTCGGTGAGGGATGTCCGGCTGGTCTCGCGTACGAAGAACACGGTCAGCGCGGTGACGGCGGCGCCGCCGCACAGCAGCAGGGCGACGGGGGTGCCGTTTCCGCTGCCGGCCACCAGGCTTCCGGCGATCATCGGGGAGAAGCCGGCCCCGATGAGGGTGGCACCCTGGTAGCCGAGGGAGGCGCCGGTGTAGCGGACCCGGGTGCCGAACATCTCGGTGAGCAGGGCGCCCAGCGGGCCGTACATCACAGACTGGGCGATGCCGTGGCCCAGGACGACGGCGAGGATCAGGAGTCCGGGTGACTTCGAGTCGACCAGCGCCAGCACGGGGAACGCGAGCGCCGCCGAGAGGATCGCACCGGCGAGGACGACCGGGCGGCGGCCGATCCGGTCGGACAGCGCGGAGGCGCAGGGCAGCACGACCAGGGCGACGCAGGCGGAGATCGTGAGCGCGGTGAGCACCTGCGGGCGGGCGTAGCCGATACCGGTTGCATACGCGATCATGTAGCTGGTCAGCAGGGACTGGGCGGTGAAGGCGCCGATGCCGACACAGCAGGCCAGCAGCAGGGGACGCGGGCGTCGCAGCACGTCGAGGATCGGCAGCCGTGACTCGGCGCGGTCCTTCTTCACCTCGGCGAACAGCGGGCTTTCGACGACCTTGAGCCGTACGAAGAGTCCGACGCCGAGCAGTACGACGCTGAGCAGGAACGGTACGCGCCAGCCCCAAGCCGTGAACTGGTCCCTGGGCATGGCGACCACGAGGGTGACGACCAGCGAGGACAGCAGGGAGCCGAGCGGGGCCCCCATCTGCGTGAAGCTCGACCACAGACCGCGGTGCCGCTCCCCGGCGTGCTCCACGACCATCAGGGTGGCACCGCCCCATTCACCGCCGATGGCGATGCCCTGGAGGACGCGCAGGGCGATCAGCAGGACCGGCGCCCAGACGCCGATCGCGTCGTACGTGGGCAGCAGGCCGATGAGGAAGCTGGCGCCGCCCATCAGGCCCATGGTGAGCAGCAGCATCGACTTGCGGCCGAGCCGGTCGCCGAAGTGCCCGAAGACGATGCCCCCGAGGGGCCTGGCGACATAGCCGGCGGCGAAGGTGCCGAACGCGGCGATCGTGCCGACGGCGGGGGCGGCGCCTGGGAAGAACAGTTCACCGAAGACGAGGGCGGCGACCGTGCCGTAGACGAGGAAGTCGTAGAACTCCACGGCGGTGCCGAGCAGCCCGGAGAGCGCGACTCGGCGCAGTTGGCGGCTCCGTTCGGAGTCCGTGGACGGTGATGCGAGGGGGGACGGGGGCATCGCTGTCTCCCTTGAGCGGGGGGAAGGACCCTCGCGAACTTAGGCGCTTGACCAACCATCGTCAATAAAGTGCACAACATTGACAGGTGGGAGACATGTGGGGGCCCGGGGGCGGTGCGGATGTCCTGGGGCGCCTGCCCGAGCGCCAGTACGACGTGGTCGTGCTGCACTACGTCTGGGCTGTTCCTCGCAGCAGGTCGCCAACATCATGGGCATCAAGCTGGACACCGTCCGCGGGCACCGGCGTTCGGCTCGTGAACGCATTGCCAACAAGCTCTGTCTGGACATCCCGGCTGGCGACGAGGAGAAGGAGTAACACCGTGCCGCGCAGCATCTACGACATCTTGGCGCAGGCAGCCCTGCCCGACGCATTCACCGACGCGGACGTCGCCGACCTGAAGCAGGAAGTCGTACGCGAGGTCACCGCCACCCTCATGTTCGGCACCGGCCAGCCCCCGAGGGACGCTTCCCGACCATGCTGGAGCGCGCCGACAAAGCCCCCAGGCCCTGGCCGCTGAACCCCTCTACAGCGACGACGCTGCCGCACACCTGGCGAAATTCGCTGAAGCGCCCGCCGACGGCGACGGCGCCCTGCACTTCGCCTGCCTGCTCAGCCTCGCCGACGCCTGCGACGGCGCCCAGTGGTGGTGGCAGTTCGCCGTCGGCGCCGGAAACGCCACCACCGCCTACTGCCTCCACCTGTTCCACCTCGGACGCGGCGCGCTTCGCGACGCCGACCACTGGGCCGACCAGGCCATCACCCTGGACACCGACATCCACTTCACCCGCTTCTCCCGCCACCGCACACCCACCCTCGGTCACACAGCCCCAACTCGATCCTGGGCGACGCGCACGTCATGCTGGGTCCGTGTCACTGGTCCGGTCGGCAGGTCTGCAGCAGTTCCGGCATTGCGTAGAGGAGCTGGGCGGAGACGCGGAGGCGTATGCACGGCGGGCGGGGCTGCCCGTCGAGGCGCTCGACACCGACGAGCTGCTCGTGGAGGACCAGGCCCTGGCTCTGGTTCTTGAGCATGCGGCTGTCGATCTGGACTGTCCGGATCTTGGGATGCGGGTGGGCGAGGCGCAGGACTTCCGGATGCTGGGCCCGCTGTCGGTGGCGATCCAGCACTCTCCCTCGGTCGCCGACGCACTGGAGTGCACCTCCCGCTATCTGTTCGTCCACGCCCGCGATCTCAGTGTCTCGCTGATCGACGACCCGGACGGCACTCGTGGGGTCGTGGGCCTGCGGTATGCCTTCGACACTGGCGTGCGGCCGCTACCGCAGGCCACGGACACGACTGTGATGTTCGTGCACCGCGCCGTGCAGTTCCTGGTTGGCGGACCTTATGGGCTTGGCAACTCGCCGCGGAAGGAAAGTCGTACGCATCCCTCCTCGACAGGGTACGGCGGGCGCGGGCGCGCCTCTACCTCACGACGACGGACATGCCGCTCGCCCAGATCAGCAACCTCGTCGGCTTCCCCGAGCAGGCCGTGCTCACCCGGTGTGCCCGGCAGTGGTGGGGCCGGACGCCGAGCGCCCTGCGGCGCGAGGCCAGGGCAGGGCAGGGCGCTGAGCGGTCAGCGGGACGGGGAGGGAACCGCGACCACGGCGATGTCGTCCTCATGCAGGCTGCCGGCCACCACCGTCCCCTGGTGTTCGGCCACGCTGGTCACATAGGCCCTCAAACAGTCGTCTACCGCACCAGGCAGGGACGCTTACCGTCGAACTCCCAGTCAGGGATCAGGTATTGCATGGTGACGGCATCATCGCGTGCCCCCAAAGCCTTCTCCCGGTAGAGCTCATGGGCCGCGAGGAGCCGGTCCATGTCGAGGCGGACGCCCAACCCCGGGCCGTCCGGGACGGCGATCTCACCACCGACGATGCGCGGCGGGTCGGTGGTGAGCCGTTCCAGTCCCTCCTGCCAGATCCAGTGTGTGTCCAGGGCGTTGTACTCGCCCGGGGCCGCGGCGCCGCAGTGGGTCACCATGGCCAGGGAGATGTCGAAGTGGTTGTTGGAGTGGCAGCCCCAGGTCAGGCCCATCGCGTTGCACAGCTGCGCTACGCGCACGGAGCCCTGCATGGTCCAGAAGTGCGGGTCGGCCAGCGGGATGGAAACCGACTGGAGGGCCAGGGTGTGGGCCATTTGGCGCCAGTCGGTGGCGATCATGTTGGTCGCGGTGGGAAGGCCGGTGGCGCGCCGGAACTCGGCGAGGATCTCCCGTCCGGAGTAGCCGCCTTCGGCTCCGCAGGGGTCCTCGGCGTAGGCGAGCGTGCCGACCAGGGGCCGGCACAGCTCGATGGCCTCGCGCAGTGACCACGCGCCGTTCGGGTCGAGGGTGATCCGGGCCTCGGGGAAGCGGTTTTTGAGGGCGCGTACGGCCCTGACCTCCTCGGCACCCTCCAGGACACCTCCCTTGAGCTTGAAGTCGCGGAAGCCGTAGAGGTCGTAAACTGCCTCAGCCTGACGGACGATCGCTTCGGGCGACAGGGCCTCCTCGTGCCGGACCCGGTACCACTCCACCGGGGAGTCGGGTTCGCGAACGTACTCCAGGTCGGTCCGGTCCGGGTCGCCGACGTAGAAGAGATAGCCCAGCACCCGCACCGAATCCCGCTGTTGGCCGTCGCCCAGGAGCGCCGCGACGGGCACGTCGAGGTGCTGCCCGAGGAGGTCGAGCAGCGCCGACTCGACAGCGGTGACCGTGTGGACAGTGGTCCGCAGGTCGAAGGTCTGGGCGCCCCGTCCGCCAGCGTCGCGGTCGGCGAACCGGTCGCCGATCTCGCGCAGGACGCGCTTGTAGTCGCCCACCTTCGCCCCGACGATCAGCGACTCGGCGTCACGCAGCGTCTGCGTGATCTTCTCCCCGCCGGGCACCTCCCCCAGCCCGGTACGTCCCTCGGAGTCGGTGAGGACGACGACGTTGCGGGTGAAGTAGGGGCCGTGCGCGCCGGAGAGGTTCAGCTCCATGCTGTCCCGGCCGGCGACCGGGTAGACGGAGAACGCCGTGACGGTCGGCTGTCCGATGCTCATCGGGTGCCCTTCTGCTGTGAGGTGGTGCGGGGGGATCGGAGGTTCCGGGGACGGGAGGTTTGCGAGTTCACACGTTGAGGACGTCGAGGGCCCACTCGGCCACCAGGACGCCGCCCAGACCGAGGACGGCGAGCACCGTCGTATAGGTGGTACGGACCTTGATCGCCTCGATGACGGAAAGGTTGAAGTACTCCTTGAACAGCCAGAATCCCGGGTCGTTGACATGGGAGCACGCGATGGAACCGCAGGCGACGGCAAGCACCATCATCTCCGGGTGGACCCCGCTGCCCGCCAGGAGCGGCAGCACCACGCCGGAGGCCGTGACGACGGCGACCGTCGCCGAGCCGAGCGCGATGCGGAGGATGACGGCGACGAGCCAGGCGAGGACGATCGGCGAGATGGACCAGCCTTCCGTCGCGTCCTTGATGTAGTCGGAGATCCCGCCTTCGACGAGGACGTTCTTGAAGGCGCCGCCGGCGCCGATCACCAGGAGGATCATCGCCATCGCCTGGGCAGCCGATGTACAGGAGGCGCCGACGTCGTTCAGGCTCCGGCCGATCCGCGGTCCGAACGCCCAGACCGCCAGGCACAGGGTCAGCAGAAGCGCGATCGGCGCCGAACCGATGAAGGTGACGAAGTGCAGGAACGGGCTCTCGGCGGAGGTGGCCATGTCGGTCACGGCGGCGGCCACGATCAGCGCCACGGGGAAAAGCGCCACGAACAGTGACCAGCCCAGCCCGGGCATCTCCTCGTCGGTGAACTCGCTCTCGCTGACCAGGCCCTTGGGGATGGACGGGGCCATGGCCTTGATGAACGGAAGGCGAGGCCAGGTCAGGGCGATGAGCGCACCGGCAGGAACGGCGAGGAACAAACCGTAGAACAGGGTCAGTCCGACGGAGGCGTGGAAGGCCGCGGCGACAGCGGTGGGGCCGGGGTGCGGTGGCAGGAAGCTGTGCATGGTGGACAGGGCGATCGACATCGGCAGGCCGACCCACAGCAGTTTCGCCCCGGTGACCCTGACCAGGGTGAACGCGATGGGCACGATGATGATGAAGGCGACCTCGTAGAACATGGTCACGCCGATCAGCATGGACGTGACCACCATGGCCACCTGCACCCACCGTGGGCCGAAGGTGTCGAGGAGCTTGCCGGCTATGCGCTGTGCAGCGCCGGAGTCCCCCATGACGCGGCCGACCATGGCGCCGAGTCCGATGGTGAGCATGGTGTCGCCGATCTGGCCCCCGATGCCTTCGGAGAGGACGTCCGGGATGGTCGCGACCGGGACTCCCCGCACCAAGGCGACGCCGACCGCCACGAGCAGGAGGGCCGCGAAGCCGTTGACTCTCAGCCTGGTCATGAGGAGAAGCAGAATCAGAACACTGATCCCGACTACGAGGAGAGGCATGGCAGTTCCCCTTTGAACTGATGAGCGAGCAGTCGGAGGCTCCGTCGGCTCTGCGTACGGTCCGATCGGTGTAGGCGTGATCGGCCGCACGCACGGAGGAGCGGTAGGGCGCTGACGCGTGGCACTGCGGGTGATGCGGGCGGCGCGGTTGGGCGGCGGCTGTTGCCGTTCCGGCCCATGGGGGAGCGAGGGGAGACAGCTGGATTGCGGCCCGGGGCTGCTTTGAGCCCGGCTCCGGTCCAGGCCGTGGGTCACCTGGCGGGCACGGCGGGTGCCCGCGGGTTGGTCGGGCGGGCACGACGGGCGCCCGGGTTCGTCAAGCGGATCGTCGTACGGCTCCGACCAGGCTCAGGCCGTGGTCCAGCACCTTCTCCAGGTCTGCGAGGTCGATCGGGCCGGGGTCGGTGAGCGGGGCGCGCACCGGGCCGACCGGGAGGCCACGCAGCCGGGCGGCGGCCTTGACCAGGGAGACGGCGTAGCCCGGCACCCGGTCGCGCAACTCGACCAGCGGGACGTAGAACTCGCGCAGGAGCTTGGTCACGCCCGCGTCGTCCCCGTCCCGCAGAGCGGCGAAGAAGGCGTTCGCGATCTCTGGCGCGAAGGCGTGGACCGCGGACGAGTAGGCGGGGACGCCGACAGCGGCGTACGCGCGGGCCTGGATCTCGGCAGTGGCGGCGCCGTTGAAGAAGAGGAAGCCGTCGGGCGCGGCGAGCGTGAGGCGCTGGAGCCGGTCGAGGTCGCTGTGCCCGTCCTTCAGGCCGACGACGGTGGGGATCGACGCGATCCGGCGCAGGCCGTCAGCGGTGAAGGCGACCTGGCCACGCTGGTACGCGATGAGTGGCAGCCGGGTGCCGGCGGCGATCCGGCGCAGCTGCTCCACCAGACCGTCCTGCGGGGCCCCGACAAGGTAGTGCGGCAGTACCAGCGCGGCGTCCGCACCGGCTTCCTCCGCGATACGTGCGAACCGCAGCGCCTGCGCCCAGCCGTAGCCGATGCCCGCGACCACCGGCAACCGCCCGTCCGCGACCTCGACCGTGGTCCGCACCACCGCCCGGTACTCGTCCTCGTCCAACGAGAAGAACTCTCCGGTCCCGCAGGCCGGGAACACCGCGCCAGGTGCGGTGGCCAACCGGTCGGCCAGATACGCCCGGTACGCGTTCAGGTCGAGGCCGCCGTCCTCCCCGAAGCTCGTGAGGGGGAAGGACAGCACCCCGCTCGCCATTCCGTCACGGAGCCGCTGGGCGACCTCTGCGGCCTCCGGGCTGATCCCTGCCATGAATCCCATCCCTGTATGCAGATGCTGTCTATGTATGCAGATGGAGGTTAGGTTGGTGAACGGGATGGGTCAATGGGTGTGCAGACACGGATGGACGCGCCTTTACGATGGGCGCATGTCGGAGGGGAGAGGCGTCCGCGGCGTGAAGTCAGCGGCCCGGACCGTCGCGCTGCTGGAACTGCTCGCCGGGCGGGGCGAGCAGCCCTCGCGCCTGGACGAGCTCGCGGAGGACCTGGGCGTGCCACGCAGCAGCATGTACCAGCTGCTCCGGACGCTCGTCGATTGCGGCTGGGTCCGCACCGACGCCACCGGCTCCCTCTACGGCATCGGGATCCGCGCGCTGCTCACCGGCACCAGCTACCTCGACGGCGACCGGCGCATCCGTGCGGTCCGCCCGTACCTCGACGAGGCGTCGGACGCGCTGGGCGAGACGATCCACATGGCACGGCTCGACGGCCCGGATGTCGTCTACCTCGCCACCCGGGAGTCCCACGAGTACCTGCGCACCATCAGCCGGGTCGGCCGCCGCGTCCCGGCCCACGCCGGAGCCCTCGGCAAGGCACTGCTCGCCGAGCGCGCCGACGACGAACTGCCTTTCGCGGACAGCCCATTGACCGCCCTCACGGAGAACACGCACACCGACCGTGCCGCACTGCTCGCCGACCTGGCCCGGGTGCGCGAGCGCGGCTACTCCATCGACCGCGAAGAGACGGTGACCGGTATCGCCGGCTTCGGCTTCGCCCTGAGGTACGACACACCGGCCACCGACGCCATCAGTTGCTCGGTTCCGGTGGCCCGGCTGACCCGGGAACACGAGGTCCACATCGTCTCCGTGATGCGGGAGACACGAGCGAAGATCGAAACTCACCTCCCGCCCGTCTCAGGGGTACCCGACTGGTGCTGAGGCTGCGAGTACGCCCGGTCCGCGCCCCTCGCCCGAACCACGCTGCTCGACGCCGCAACCGGCCGCACAGAGCGCACCATCATCAAGCCGAGGGCCAAGAGCACCGCTGTCCCTCCCGTTCAGCCCGGACGGCCACACCCTGGCAACAGCAAGCGGAAGTAACGGCTGTGTGAAGACCTGGGGAGTGCACCGGCCGCCGACTCCAGGACAGCTACCGAGTTGGCGCTGATGTGGCGGTACGGGAAGTGTCGGCCAGGGCGGCGAACTGCTCCTCGAAGGGGAGCAGTTCCAGGGCTCCGTCGATTCCCCCTGAGTTCAGGAGCATCAGGTCCAGCGCATCGGACAGGCATCGCCCTCGGTCGCATTCTGAGCAAGCTGGTGTACCTGGGGCTGGCCAACTTGTCGGATCGCCACAAGCGGGGGCCACCAGGCGCTAGCCTCGCGTTTTCAGAGGTGGCCTGTCCGAAGGCTGATCAATGACGCGGAAGCTGCCTCTGAGCTGCATCGATAGGACTTGCGCTGACGCGTGACCGCAGCCCGTCCGCACCATCAGAGCAGCACCCCGTCGGCAATGATCACGCGGTTGTTTCCGCAAGGCATTTCCTGCAGCCCATCTCGTACGGCGTTACGGAGAAAGAGGGCATCTGGTCTAGGTAGTTGGTGTCTGGGATGTTTTTGTGACTGGTGTCGGTGGCGGTCGTTGGATGAGGCGTGAGTGCTCGTCGTCCGTACCGCAGTGACGTGTCCGACGCCCGCTGGGCCTTGATCGAACCGATTCCATGGCCGCCGGGCGGAGCCCACCGGCCGTGGTCGACGCGCAGTTCGTCGCCGCCGCTACCCGTCCGACACCTCCGTCGCCGAATGGGCACTGCTCGAACCTCTGCTGCCCATCCCGGCCTGCCAGACCAAGACCGGCGGACATCCGGAAAAGTGGCCGCGGCGGGAGATCGTTGACGGCATCCGCTACATCGTTGACAACGGTGCGAAGTGGCGGGCTCTGCCTGCAGATTTTCCACCCTGGGAGACGGTTTACGCGTTCTTCTGGAGGTGGAACCGGGCCGGGGTCGTCACCTACATCCGTGACCAGCTCCGCCGACGGATCCGTACCGGAAAGGGCCGCTGCCCGCACCCAGTGACGCTGATCGTCGACTCCCAATCGGTCAAGGGAGCCTCCACCGTCGGCAGGAACATCCGCGGCTACGACGCAGCGAAGCAAATCAACGGTCGCAAGCGACATATCACCATGGACACACTTGGCCTGCCCGTGATGATCACGGTGACGCCCGCCGACATCCAGGACCGCGACGCCGCCCGCGACGTCTTCTGGCGCCTGCGCCTCACCCAGCCGCAGATCACCCAGGTCTGGGCCGACCGCGGCTACGCCGGCGAACTCGTGGACTGGGCCCGCGACCGCCTCTGGCTCACCCTGCGCATCGTCTCCCGGCCCAAAGGCGTCAAGGGCTTCGTCGTCCTGCCCCGCCGCTGGAAAGTCGAGCGCACGATCGGCTGGTGCATGAACGCCCGCCGCAACGCACGCGACTACGAACGCCTTCCCCAGCACTCCGAAGCCCACCTGCACTGGGCACTCATCACGATGATGACCCGACGCCTCACCCGCAAAAGCCCCCGCACCAGCCACTGGACGAAGAAGACGCCCTGATCGTGCGACGTCAGCAATCGCGGACAGGTTCAAGGAACTCGAGCCGACTGCCTAGCTTGTCGAACACATAGAAGCGATCGTGGCCAGGAAAGTTGTCATCCCAGGTGACGCTCACTCCTTTGTCTTCCAACCGCTTGGCGAGCGCCTGGAGCGAGGTCACAAGGATCCCCGGATGCGCCTTCCTGTTCGGGCGGAAGTCCTCTTCAACCCCCAAGTGAACCTCCAGGCCACCACCTCGGAACCAGCACCCACCACGAGCCGCCAGCACCGGCGGCTTCTCGAGCTCTGTCATGCCGAGAACGTCTCCCCAGAACTCGCGGCAGATGTCCTCAGCGCCTGGAGGGATCGCAAGCTGCACGTGATGCAGGCCGTCCAAGGAGTATCCGAGCGTTCCCGAAGCCACAACTTCTCCTCTACCAAGGAACCTTGACGTCAAGATAATGAGAGCTGAGCGGTCCTGGCAAGGGCGCGGACTCGGCAGAGGGCCGCGGCAAGTTGAAAAGACGACGTTCAGAAACACCTACTCAGCTTGTTCTTTATCTACGGGCTCGGGTCGATGTCGCGAGAGCCAGGATGAACCGCTCCGGGATTGGTGGAGGCTCTATGCGTTGACTCCAGCCGCCGGTTGGGGCCGGTATTGAGCGTAGTGGTTGGTCTCGTACTCGTGGGGCGGGATGTCGCCGGCCGCGCTGTGGAGCCGTTGGTTGTTGAACCAGTCGACCCATTCCGCGGTGGCGAGTTCGACGTCGGCGAGGCCGTGCCAGGGCTTGCTGGGCTTGATCAGCTCCGTTTTGTAGAGGCCGATCTGGGATTCCATGAGCGCGTTGTCCAGGGCGTCGCCGACGGTGCCGATCGAGGCGTCGATGCCGGCATCGATC
>NZ_OLMK01000164.1 GCF_900290235.1 Streptomyces sp. MA5143a | reverse complement strand
TCGGCGTGGGCGCAGCTGCTCGACGACTGCGGCACGAAGGCCGGGGTGAAGGTCAAGCGGACGGCCTTCGACACCAGCGACCTGTCGAACAAGGCGCTGCTGGCGGCGCAGCAGGACAACTCCGCCGATGTGCTCATCGTCGACAACCCGGTGGTCTCGACGCTGGCCGAGGCGGGCGTGCTGACCACGACCGACGAGAGCGAGCTGGACACCTCTCAGGTGGACTCGAACCTGCTGGCGGCCGGCCAGTCGGAGGGCAAGACGTATGGCATGCCGATCGGCGCGAACACCCTGGCCCTCTACTACAACAAGGAGGTGCTGAAGAAGGCGGGTGTGGACGTCGCGTCGGTGAAGGACTGGAAGTCGCTGACGGCGGCGCTGGCGAAGGTGAAGAAGGCCGGCAAGAAGGGCATCACGTTCTCGGCGATCGGCACGGAGGAGGGCAGCTTCCAGTTCCTGCCGTGGTTCTGGGGTTCCGGCGCGGACCTGGTCCATCTCGACTCCGACCAGGCCGTCTCGGCGCTGTCGCTGTGGAAGGGCTGGCTGAACAAGGGGTACGCGCCGAACTCGGTCATCAACAACACGCAGACGACGAGCTGGCAGGAGTTCGCCGGCGGCGACTACGCGTTCGCGGAGAACGGCACCTGGCAGCTCGCGAACGCGGAGAAGGCGGGCTTCGACTACGGCGTCCTGCCCATCCCCGGCGTCAACGGCGGCAACGCCGCGGCCCCGACCGGAGGCGAGTTCGTCACCCTCCCCGTGCAGAGCGACACCGGCCGCTACGCCACCTCCCGGAAGCTGGTTTCCTGCCTGACCAACGCGCAGAACCTGCTGGAGACGGACACCACCCTGTCCTACGTGGCGCCCACCGCCGAGGTACAGGACAAGCAGATCGCCGGGAAGCCCGAGCTGGAGCCCTGGGTCCACGCCGTCAGGGCGGCCAAGGGCCGCACCAGCGACGACCTGGGCACCCACTACCCGAAGATCTCCGAGCAGTTGTGGAAGGCCGTCCAGTCCGCCCTCAGTGGTGCGGGGTCGCCGAAGGACGCGCTGGCCAAGGCGCAGTCCGCCGCCCAGTAGCCGGGAACGGCCGGTCCGCGGATGAACCACGTGACACAGATGCCGGACCGCCGGCCCGCCCCGGTCCGTAAGGGGGCGGCGGCCACCGCCGCCCCCCGGCCGGCCGGCGCGCGAGCACGGCGCCGCCCTGCCTCCGCGCAGTGGGCCGCCTGGGCGTTCCTCGCCCCGGTCACCTGCTACCTCGTCCTCTTCTACGCCTATCCGCTCTACCGCAACCTCGATCTGAGCCTGCGCGACTACACCGTCCGCTCCTTCGTGCAGGGCGACGCCCCGTTCACCGGCCTGGCGAACTACACGAAGATCTTCGACGACCCGGCCTTCGCACCCGCCCTGCTGCACACCGTCGTCTTCACTACCGTGTGCCTGGTCTTCCAGTACGCGATCGGCCTGGCCCTCGCGGTCTTCTTCCACCAGCACTTCCGGCTCTCCGCGACCCTGCGGGCGCTGTTCCTGGTGCCGTGGCTGCTGCCGCTGATCGTGTCCGCGTCGACCTGGTCGTGGATGCTCAACAGCGACTCCGGCATCGTCAACGCGGCCCTGCACGCCGTCGGCGTCGGCCCGGTGAACTGGCTGACCTCCCCCGACTGGTCGCTGACCTCGGTGATCATCGCGAACATCTGGATCGGCGTCCCGTTCAACCTGGTCGTCCTCTACAGCGGCCTGCAGTCCATCCCCGCGAGCCTGTACGAGGCCGCCGCCCTCGACGGCGCGAACGCCTGGCGACGCTTCTGGAGCATCACCTTCCCGCTGCTGCGCCCGGTGTCCGCGATCACGCTGCTGCTGGGGCTGGTCTACACGCTGAAGGTCTTCGACATCATCTGGATCATGACCAAGGGCGGCCCCGCCGACTCCTCGACGACCTTCGCCACCTGGTCCTACCAGCTCGGCTTCGGCAACCTCCTGCCCGC
>NZ_OLMK01000178.1 GCF_900290235.1 Streptomyces sp. MA5143a | reverse complement strand
AGTCCCTCGTCGGCGAGGCGGTGGCACGCCTCCGCCACGGCGCGCCGCGGTTCTGGCAGCAACTCGTTCGCGTCAGCCATGCCGCGAAGGTACCCTGAACATGAAACAAAGTCACATTTGGTTTTACGGAAGGGTGCGACGGATGCCCGCGACGGACGAACCCGACGGGAGCGACATGGTGCAGGTCACGGCGCTGCGGCTGCGGCGGATGCCACGCCAGGCCCGGGCGAGGGAGAAGGTCGCCCGGGTGCTGGAGGCCGCCGAACGGCTGCTCGTCGCGGAAGGCGCGGACGTGCTGACCACGACCCGCGTCGCCGCCGAGTCGGGGGTGTCCGTGGGGGCGCTGTACCAGTACCTGCCCGACCGGGAGGCCATCGTCGAGGCCCTGGCCGATATGTACCTGACCCGGCTGGAAGCGGCCATGGAGGCGTTCGTCGAACTCGCGCGCACGGAGACATGGAGTGATCCGGTGACCGTGCTCGTCGACGCCTTCGCGGACATCTACCGTTCCGAACCGGGCTTTCGGGCCCTGTGGTTCGGACGCCACCTCACCGAATGGACCAGGCAGGCCGACAGCAAGCACAAGCGCGTCATGGCGGCGGGGCTGCACCGCATCCTGGTCGCACAGCGCCTGTTGCCCGACGGCAGGGAGGCGGCGACGGCCTGCTACACCGCCTTCCTCGCCGCCGACGCGGTGACCCAGGACGCCTTCCGCACGGACGCCGCCGGAGACGCCGAACTGCTCGGCCATCTCAAGAGCATGCTGCGCGCCTATCTCGGCCACTGGACCCGGTAGCCGCGAGTCCGGCGACCGGCGGGGCGTCACGCCGGGTCGTCGGGGCCACCGCGACCGGCGGCAGCCGGCCGACATGGCGGTGCGGGGCTGTCGTTCAGCGGCGGTCTGCAGGGAGACCGCCTCCTCCGGCCGCCGTCGGTGTTCACGGGTGAGGACGAGACGGGCGGGGCCTCCGGTCTTCTTCTCCACCCGGGCGACGGCGTCGGCCGGGCCAGTGCGAGGAAACACGGGAGCCCCTGCTGAAGCGATGGGTGAT
>NZ_OLMK01000068.1 GCF_900290235.1 Streptomyces sp. MA5143a | reverse complement strand
AGCCGCGCACCTGGTGGAACCACTCCTCGTACGGGTCGACGTGGTAGTCGGTGCGCTGGTTGGGGCCGCCGACGACCTGGACGATGAAGTCCGATCCCAGGGCCATGGTGCGGTTGTTCACGGGTGGCTTGAGCAGGTGGGCGTGGTCGTCGATCCACTTCTGGAAGTGGATGACCTCGGGGAGGGCGGTCATGACGGGTCTCCTTGAAGGACGGCGACGGCCTGGATCTCGATGAGCAGGTGCGGGTGGGGCAGTTGGTGGACGGCGACCGTCGTGCGGGTGGGGCCGTGGGCGTCGAAGTACTCGGCGTAGACCTCGTTGTAGCCACCGAAGTCGTTCATGTTCACGAGGTAGGTGGTGATCTGGGCGATGTCCTCCAGGTCGGCGCCGACCGACCGCAGGATGGCGCGCAGGTTGTCGATGACGGCGCGGGTCTGGGCCCGGATGTCGAGGGTGGTCGTGCCGAGGGCGTCGGCCTCGGCGCCCTCGAAGGTGTTGTCCGGCCTGCGGGAGCTGGTGCCGGAGACGAAGACGAGGTCGCCGACGACCTTGACGTGCGGAAACCGTCCTCGGGGGGCGGCCTGCCCGTCGACCACGTGTGCGGTGTTCATCAGCGGCCCTTCAGGGTGACGGTGCCGAGCCCCGCGATGTCGCAGGAGGTGACGCCGGGGGTGAGCGGCAGGGCGGCGGTGGCGGCGCCGGCCAGGACGATCTGTCCGGGGGCTAGGGGGATACGGCGCCTGCGGCAGATGTCGAGCAGGGCGTGCAGGGCCGCCAGGGGTGCTCCGAGGATCGCCGCGGTGGATCCGACGGCCTCCGCCCCGGGGGTGCGCAGCCGCACCGCCTTGTTCGCGACGTCGGTGAGCGGACGCCAGGGGCCGACGGCGTACCCGGCGGCCGAGGTGTTGTCGGCGATGACGTCGGTGACGGTGAAGCGGAAGTCCTGGTAGCGGGAGTCGATGACCTCGATGGCCGGTGCGACCGCGTCCACGCACGAGGCGATGTCGGTCACGGGGTCGTCGAGGTCGACCGGGCGGCTCAGCCGGAACGCCACTTCCGGTTCGACCCGCGGATGGATGAAGGCCGACAGGTCCACCTCCGCGCCGTCGCCGATGCGCATGGCGTCGGTCAGGCGTCCCACGACGATCTCGGAGACACCCATCTGCGCCATCTTGGCCTTGCTTGTGAAGCCCAGCTTCACGCCGGTGAGCCGCTCTCCCCCGGCCTGCCGCAGACCGACCAGGGCTTCCTGCACGGCGTAGGCGTCGTCGATGCCGAGAGAGTGGGTGTCGGCGAGGCCGGGAACGGGGGTGCGTCGGCGAGCGGCCGTGTGCAGACGCAGGGCCGGTTCCAGGCGGTCGGGGGTGCTCATGCCGTTCCTCCTGCCTCGGCGGGCACACGGGCCAGGTCCAGGGCGATGTCGGTGAGAAGGTCCTCCTGGCCGCCGACCAGACCGCGGCGGCCGGCCTCCTGGAGCAGCAGGCGGGAGTCGAGCCCGTGCCGTGCGGCCACGCGTGCCGCGTGCAGCAGGAAGCTGGAGTAGACACCCGCGCGGCCGAGGGTCAGGGTGTCGCGGTCGACCTGGACGGGCCGCTCCCGCAGGGGCCGGACGAGGTCCTCGGCGGCGTCCTGGAGGGCGAACAGATCGCAGCCGTGGCGCCAGCCGAGCAGGTCCGCCACGGCGACGAACGGCTCCGCGGGACAGTTCCCGGCGCCCGCTCCCTGCCCGGCGAGAGCGACGTCCACGCGCAGCGCCCCGTGCTCGACGGCCGTGACGCTGTTGGCGACGGACAACGACAGGTTCTCGTGCGCGTGGATGCCGATCTGGGTGTCGTCGGCGAGCACCTGGCGCAGGGCGTCGACCCGTTCGGCCACCTCGGACATGGTCAGCCGGCCGGCGGAGTCGGTGACGTAGACGCAATTGGCTCCGTAGGACTCCATCAGCCGTGCCTGTTCGGCGAGCCGGGCCGGGGCGGCCATGTGACTCATCATCAGGAACCCGGCGACGTCCATGCCGCTCTCGCGTGCCCAGGCGATGTGCTGCGCGCTGATGTCGGCCTCGGTGCAGTGGGTGGCCACGCGTACGCTGCCCACGCCGAGAGCACGGGCCCGGCGGAGGTCGGCGATGGTGCCGATGCCCGGAAGCAGCAGGGTGGTGAGGACGGCGTCCTCGATCACCTCGGCCGCGGCCCGGATCCATTCTTCGTCGGTGTGGGCCCCGAAGCCGTAGGTGGCGCTGGAGCCGCCGAGGCCGTCGCCGTGGGCGACCTCGATGGCGTCCACCCCGGCCCGGTCGAGTGCGGCCACGATGTCGCGGACCTGTGCGGTGGTGTAGCGGTGTCCGACGGCGTGCATGCCGTCCCGCAGGGTCACGTCCTGGACGTAGAGGTTCACTTGCTCACCCATCCTCGGAGTTCGGCCATGCGCTCGGCTGTCCGCAGTGCGGCGGAGGTCATGATGTCGAGGTTGCCGGCGTATTCCGGCAGGTGGTGGCCGGCGCCGCGGACCTGGAGGAAGCAGGTGACCTGCGTGCCTGTCACATGCCGGCCGAGGTGCGGGATCCACACCTCCCGCAGGGCGTCGAACTGCACGTCCTGCACGAGTTCGTAGCCGGGCACGTACTCCTGGACGTCCCGGACCGCCTGCCCCACCGAGTCCTCGATGGCGCGCAGCGTGCCGGCCGAGGTGTCCTCGACAACGCAGTGGACGGTGTTGCGCATGGACACCGGCGGATCGGCCGGGTTGAGCACGATGACGGCCTTGGCGGTGGCCGCGCCCGCGACCTCGCGCAGGGCCCGGGCGGTGGTCTCGGTGAACTCGTCGATGTTGGCGCGGGTACCGGGCCCGGCGGAGCGGGTCGAGAGGGAGGCCACGATCTCGGCGTAGGCCACCGGAGCCACCCAGGAGACGGCCGCGGCGACGGGTACGGTGGCCTGCCCGCCGCAGGTGACCATGTTGACGTCGTCGGCGCCGAGGTGCTTCTCCAGGTTCACCGAGGGGACGGTGAGCGGGCCGGACGCGGCCGGCGTGAGGTCGACGAGCAGTTTGCCGTGGGCGCGGCAGAGTTCGGCGTGACGTGCGTGGGCACCGGCCGATGTCGCGTCGAACACGATCCGGACGTCGGCGAACTCGTCCATCGCCACGAGACCGTCGATTCCCGCGGGGGTGGTGGCCACGTGCAGGCGCCGGGCTCGGGCCAGCCCTTCGGACGCCGGATCGATGCCCGCCATGACCGCCATGTCCAGGGTCTCCGACTGCCGGATCACCTTGATCATCAAGTCGGTTCCGATGTTCCCCGAGCCCAGGACGGCGACCTTGACGCCGTCGGCTCGGGTCGCGGTCTCGGTGCTCATGCGCTGTCCTCCGTGCGCGGCTCGATCCGGGCCTCGACCGTGCCGAGTCCGTCCAGTTCCAGGCGGTAGCGGCCACCGTCGGTGATCTCCGTCATCGGTCCCAGGGCACCGGACATCACCACGTCTCCGGCGCACAGGGGCCGGCCCCGGCGGGCCAGTTCGCGCGCCAGCCAGGTGACGGCGACGACCGGGGAGCCGAGGCAGGCGTGACCGGCGCCGAAGGAGACGGGCTCGTCGTCGCGGTACAGCGTCATCCCGACCCGGGCCAGATCGAGTCCGGTCAGGGTGTGCGGGACGGTCCCGAGGACGACGGCGCCGCTGGAGGCGTTGTCGGCGACGGTGTCGGTGATGGTCAGGTCCCATCCGGCGATACGGGAGTCCACGATCTCTACGGCCGGCAGGACGAAGGCGGTGGCCCGCAGGACGTCCGCGACGGTGGCACCGGGCCGGTCGAGGTCACGGTCGAGGACGAAGGCGATCTCCCCCTCGGCGCGCGGCTGTATGAAGCGGTCCAGGGCGACGGGCTCGCCGTGGGCGAGGACCATGTCGTCGAAGAGCACCCCGAAGTCGGGTTCGAAGACGCCGAACTGCTCCTGTACGGCGGGCGCGGTCAGGCCGATCTTGGCACCGACCCTTCGTGCTCCCGCGGCCAGCCGCGCGGAGGCGTGGCGGCTCTGCACCTCGTACGCGGTGTCGATGCCGGTGTCGCCGAGCAGGTCGCGGACGGGGGCGCAGGGCGTTGCGGTGGCGGCTGCGCGGGTCAGGCGGGAGACGGCCGCTCCGATGGCGTCGCCTCCCGTCGGCGGGACGGGTGTGTCCGGGCCGGTGTCGGTGTCGGTCGTCATAGCTGCACGCACACATTCGTGGGCTCGGTGTAGAAGTGGAGGGAGGAGGCGCCGCCTTCCCTGCCGATGCCGGAGAGCCCGGCACCGCCGAAGGGCGAGCGCAGATCGCGCAGGAACCAGGTGTTGACCCAGGCCATGCCCACGTCCATGCGTTGGGCGACACGGTGACCGCGGCGCAGGTCGTTGGTCCACACGGCGGCGGCGAGACCGTAGTCGGTGTCGTTGGCCAGGGCGATGGCCTCCTCCTCGGTGTCGAAGGGGATGAGCGCGGCGACGGGGCCGAAGATCTCCTCGCGTACGGGGCGGTCGGCGTTGGTGAGCCCGGTCCACAAGGTGGGTTCGATCCAGGCGCCGCCGTCGAGGGCCGGGCCAAGGTGCGGTGTGCCGCCTCCGGTGACGACCTTGGCGCCGGCCTGTTCGGCGAGGTCGTAGGAGCGCAGCACCTTGCGCCGGTGCTCCTGGGAGATCAGCGGGCCGGTGGTGGTGTGCGCGCTGAACGGGTCGCCGAGCCGCAGCCGTGCGGCCCGTTCGGCGAGCCCGTCGACGATGTCCACGAACACGGTCCGCTGGACGTAGACCCGCTCGGTGCACAGGCACACCTGGCCCGTGTTGGTGAACACCGACCGGGACAGCCCGTCGAGCGCCTCGTCGACATCGACGTCGTCGAAGACGATCGCGGCGTTCTTGCCGCCGAGTTCGAAGGACACCGGGCGCACTCCGGGCGCCGCCGCCCGCATGACCTCGGTCCCGGTGGCGGACGATCCCGTGAACGTGACCCCGTCCACGCCCGGGTGGGTCACCAGGAACTCGCCCGCGGAACCGGCGCCGAAGCCGTGCACGACGTTGTAGGCCCCGGCGGGCAGACCGGCGTCGGCCAGCACCTCGGCCAGCAGGGCCGCGGTGGCCGGGGTTTCCTCGCTGGGCTTGACGACCACCGCGTTGCCGCAGGCGAGCGCGGGGGCGACCTTCCAGGTGAGCAGCAGCAGCGGCAGGTTCCAGGGCACGATCACGGCCACCACGCCCAGCGGTTTGCGCACGGCGTAGTTGAGGGCCTGGCGCCCGTCCGCCAGGTCGGTGAGGTAGGAGTCCTGGCCGGCCGCGGCCACGATGTCGGCGAAGGTACGGAAGTTGGCGATCGCGCGGGCGACGTCGAGTTCGCGGGCCTGGGTCACGGGCTTGCCCGTGTCGCCGACCTCCGCGGCCACGAACTCCTCGAAGCGCTGCTCGATCAGGTCGGCAGCCCGGCGCAGCAGCGCGGTGCGTTCCCGTACGGGGGCGTGGGCCCAGCCGTCCGCCAGGGCGCCACGCGCCGAGCGGACCGCGCGGTCGACCAGGGTCCGGTCCGCCTCGTGCACCCGGGACAGGGGCATGCCGGTGGCCGGGTCGGTCTTGGTGAAGCAGCGTTCCTCCTCGGGTTCGGCGAAGGTGCCACCGACGAAGTTGCGCATGACGGGGAGGGGTTCAGCTGGCACGGGGTGCCTCCTGAGGCTCGGGGTCGCCCGCTTCCCGGTCCGGGTCATCTCTCCTCCGGAACGGAGTGGGCCAGCGCGTCGGCGGCCCGCCAGCAGTCGTGGAAGGTGGAGTAGAGGGGCACCGGCGCCAGCCGGATGATGTCCGGCTCGCGGGCGTCGGCGACGACTCCGTGCTCGTGGCGCAGCGTGCGGGCCAGGGCAGCCGCGCTCGTACGGCCGACGCGCAGCGACAGCTGGGCACCTCGGCGTTGCGGGTCCCTGGGAGTGATCATCGTCAGTGGACGGGTGAGGGTGATCGCGTCGAGAAGCCCCTCCAGGTACCCGGTCAGCTTCTCGCCGCGCCCCCGTAGCGCCGCCATGCCGACGGCGTCGAACAGTTCCAGCGAGGTGCGCACCGGGCCCATGGCGAGAATGGGCGGATTGGAGATCGCCCACGCGTCGGCGGTGGCCGGCGGCCGGGAGACCGGTTCCATCCGGAACCGGGTGGCGGCGTCGGTGCTCCACCACCCTTCCAGGCGGTGCAGACCGCGGTCGGTGACGTGCCGCTGGTGGATGAACACCCCCGACAGCGAGCCGGGGCCGGAGTTGAGGTACTTGTAGGAGCACCAGGCGGCGAAGTCGACGTCCCAGTCGTGCAGCTGGAGCGGGACGTTGCCCGCCGCATGGGCGAGGTCCCAGCCGACCGTCGCTCCCGCGGCGTGGCCGGCCGCGGTGATGGCGGGGATGTCCATGAGCTCGCCGGTGAGGTAGTTGACGCCGCCCAGCAGCATCAGGGCCACGGTGTGTCCCTGCCGGTCGAGGAAGTCGACGACGTCCTCCGTGTGCAGGCAGTCCTCCCCGGGACGCGGACGCAGTCTGGTGACCGCCCGGTCCGGATCGAGGCCCCGGAAGCGCACATGGCTGCGCACCGCGTAGCTGTCGGAGGGGAAGGCGCTGTCCTCGATCACGATCTGTGTCCGCTCCCCCTCGGGGCGGTAGAACGAGACCATCAGCAGATGCAGGTTCACCGTCAGGGAGTTCATGACGACGGTCTCTTCGGGCAGCGCCCCGACCAGCCGCGCGGCCGGCTGGGTCAGCAGGCGGTGATAGCCGAACCACGGGCGTACGGCGTCGTGATGGCCTTCGACGCCGAAGCGGCTCCAGTCGGACAGGTCCTCCGTCAGCTCCGCGAGGGTGGCCTTGGGCTGTAGGCCGAGGGAGTTGCCCGCGAGGTACGCGGTGTCGGTGTACCGGCCGCCGTCGGCGGGCGGTACGTGGAACAGCTCGCGGTGCCCCGGGAGGGCTTGGTCGAGCTGATGGGCCTCGGCTTCGGAGGCGGTGGGTCGCGCGAGCAAGGCAATGCCCTTCTGGGAGATGGAGCCGGATGACCGCAGGCGGGTCGAGGGAGGCGCCGAAGCGGCACGCGTGGGCCCGGAGGGTGGACATGAGCCGGAAGGTGGTCCTGAGTGGGCCGGTCGCTCTGGTGGCCGGGGAAGCGGTCAGTGCGAAGCCGCGGCCAGACCCATCAGACGGAGGGTCTCGGCATGGACTCGGGCGGAGGGCACGGCGAGTTCCACGGGAGAGTCGAAGTGGTTGCGCCCGGACTGCTCGAACGCGGTGACCGGGCAGCCCTGCCGGCGCAGATGCTCCGTGAACGCGCGCGACTGCCGCTTGAACTCGTCCGTCTCACGTTCCCCCCAGGCGATCACCACGGGGCAGCGGACCGAGGGGGTCAGCAACAGCGGACTGAAGTCTCGTACCTCGCTGCCGTCGATGCCCACGACGTCATTGACGTAGGTCTGCCGCACCGGGGTCAGGTCGTAGATCCCGCCGAACAGCACCGCGCCCGCGATGGGGTCGGCGGGCAGACCCCACTGCCGCCACGGCGTGGCGAGCAGCATGGCGGCCAGGTGAGCGCCGGCCGAGGATCCGGAGACCACGATCCGCTCGGGGTCGATGCGATGGTCGGCCGCCCGGCGCCACAGCCAGACGAAGGCCCTGCGCACCTGGTCGACGATGTCCGAGAGCCGGGCGTGCGGGGCGAGGGTGTAGTC
Organism: Streptomyces sp. MA5143a; assembly: GCF_900290235.1. GTDB lineage: Bacteria > Actinomycetota > Actinomycetes > Streptomycetales > Streptomycetaceae > Streptomyces. Next base: position 201,676 of record NZ_OLMK01000068.1, on the reverse strand, counting down.
CGGAGTGGCGTAGACGGCTCCCGCCCCCACCAGGGCGGGAGCCGGGAACGCGGTGTCCTCCTTGGACAGCTGCTGCCAGTATCCGCCGTGCACGAAGAACAGGGCGGGCCGGTTTCCCGTGCCCGGTCCCGAGGGGCCGTAGACGTCCAGCCGGTCGTCGTGTCCCGGTCCGAAGCGCAGGTCGCGACGGGCCACCGCGGCCAGCTCCTGTCGGGCGAGACGGCTGCGGTCCGCGTAGTCGTCCAGGAACGGCCGGATGTCGTCCACCATGCTGCTGGGCGAGTACTGGGCGTCCAGCCGGCCCTGGTCGAAGTCCCCGTACACAGGTGCTGTCATGGCAGCAGCCGATCGGTGGTCTCCTCCCGCGACTTCTTCAGAAAGGCGACGAAGTCGCTGCCGCCGGTTCCCTTGGCGGTCTCCCGGTCGCTCTCGAACCGCTTGATGTAGCGCCCGGTGATGCCGATGTGCTGGGCCCGGAGCCGGACCAGGGCGTCCACCGCCGCGTTGTACGCGTCGCCGAGCCGGGGGTGGGCGCCGCGGCTTCGCTCGACGCGTTCACGGACCGACGGACCGGCCTCGAGGTCCTCCAGGAAGCGACGGTGCGGCGCGGGCATGTAGGCGCGCATGCCGGTCAGGAATCCCGCCGTCATCCCGTGCGGGTGCGGTATGTCGAGTCCTGCGTCGAAGGCCTGGATGAGGGAGCTCTGGGCGGCGCTCCCGCCGGCCAGCACCAGCGGTTCCCGGTCCACGCCCTCGAAGCGCAGCCCCGGCGCGGACCATCCCGTGAGGAACGGCCTGATGCGATGGTAGAAGACGTAGTGATCGCACCAGCGTTCGACGTCGAGGAACGCGTCGGTCACCTTGTCGACGACATCGCGGATACCGAGCAGCGCCTCGGTGAGACCGGCCTGGTCCTCGTCCGCCGCCGCGTGCTGGGCCCGCACGAGCAGGGGCAGCCCGGGAGCGCCGGCGAGTTCGACGCCCACCGTCGCCAGATAGAACCACTTCTCGTCGACGCCGCCGAGGAACGTCACCTGGGTGTCGATGTTCGACATGCTCAGCGGTTCGCCGGTGTCGATGCGCCGCCAGTTGTGGAGCACGATGGAGGCGTGGGAGACGATCGGCGCCCGGTCCAGGGCTTCGGCGAGCGTGTGGAGCGGCCCTGCCACCGGTGCCGGAAGCGTGTTGGCGGGTGTGTCGGTGGCCCACACGTACGCGTTCGCCAGAGAGCACAACAGCAGCATGGCCCGTTCCTGCTCCCCGCCGGAGCGCAGCCGGTCCGGTGCGAGGACGGGCATCGACTCGACCGCAGGGCGCATCCGCCCTGTCATGATCAGGGCCGCGATGTTCCGCCCGAGCCGCTCCCACGGTTCGTAGTACGCCGGCAGGGCGTCCACCGGGTCCTCGGCGGGCACGAACCCGTGCACGTCATCGATGGCGTACTCGTCCAGCGCGGCCACTCGGGGCCGGGGAGCGCGTATGCGCGTCGTCTCAGGGATCACTGCGCTTCCTCCTCATGCGTCTCCACGAGGCTGCCCTTCCCAGGAGCCGGGGCATATGGACACCGGCACGAACTCGGCGCCCTCCGATTGGGCTCGGGCACCATGACGTCGCGGTGTCGTCGCCCCTCAGGAAGCTCCCCAGGCCCGGGGGCAGACCCGCCACCTGCCCGGACACGATCCGGTACAGCACATGTCGCTGTCCGGGGACGAGGGCCGGCCGGAAGTGGCCGAAACGCCGGGGACCTCCGGTCGCCCTCGACTGCGCGACGACCGCCGGGTCGACCGTAACGGGCCGCACACCGACCCGAATTGCCGGAGATCGCCGCTGACGACAGTGCGGGACACGCTGTTTGACGGGACGTCATCTCGACGCCTACCACACGATCACCATCAGGTCATCTGTCCCGGACTATTGACTCGCATCACCACAGTGGCGATTCTCGTCACATCGCTTGTGCCAGCCATGACAACCGGGCTATGGCGTCGTGGTGTGCGCGCGTCCCGCAGGGTCTGGCCGATCGACCGCGCTTCCCTCGACCAAGGACGTGAACGATGCCCCGGACCCGACGCGCCCACCACAGACGCAGACCCCTCATGGTGTTGACGCTGTTCCTGACCGCGATGGGCATGCTGCTCAGCCCGTCGGCCAGTTCGGCCGCCACCGGCGACTGGTGGCAGCCCACCGCCCGGCCGACGCCCGACTCCCAGATCAACGTCACGGGCGAGCCGTTCAAGGGCACGAACGCGGCGGGCGAGGTGCGCGGATTCGTGGACGCGCACAACCACCTGTTCTCCAACGAGGCGTTCGGCGGCCGGCTGATCTGCGGCAAGGTCTTCTCGACGTCGGGCATCGCCGACGCGCTGAAGGACTGTCCCGAGCACTACCCGGACGGCACCCTCGCGATCTTCGACTACATCACCCACGGCGGCGACGGCAAGCACGACCCGGTCGGCTACCCGACGTTCAAGGACTGGCCGGCGTACGACTCGATGACCCACCAGGCCAACTACTACGCCTGGGTCGAGCGCGCCTGGAGGGGCGGCCAGCGGGTGCTGGTCAACGACCTGGTGACCAACGGGATGATCTGCTCGATCTACCCGTTCAAGGACCGCAGCTGCGACGAGATGACCTCGATCCGGCTCCAGGCGAAGCTGACGTACGACCTCCAGGACTACATCGACAAGCAGTACGGCGGCGCCGGCAAGGGCTGGTTCCGGATCGTCACCGACAGCGCGCAGGCCCGTGAGGTGATCAAGCAGGGCAAGCTCGCCGTCGTCCTCGGTGTGGAGACCTCGGAGCCGTTCGGCTGCAAGCAGATCCTCGACATCGCGCAGTGCAGCAAGGCGGACATCGACAAGGGCCTCGACGAGCTGTACGGCCTGGGCGTGCGCAGCATGTTCCTGTGCCACAAGTTCGACAACGCGCTGTGCGGCGTCCGGTTCGACGAGCACGGTCTCGGTACGGCGATCAACGTCGGTCAGTTCCTGTCGACGGGCACCTTCTGGCAGACGGAGAAGTGCAAGGGCCCGCAGAAGGACAACCCGATCGGTGACGCGGCGACGAAGGCCGAGAAGGATCTGCCCGAGGGCACCGAGGTGCCGGAGTACGACGACAACGCGCAGTGCAACGTGCGCGGGCTCACCGATCTCGGCGAGTACGCCGTGCAGGGCATGATGAAGCGCAAGATGATGCTCGAGATCGACCACATGAGCGTCAAGGCCACCGGCCAGGTCCTGGACATGTTCGAGGCCGCGTCCTACCCGGGCGTCATTTCCTCGCACAGCTGGATGGACCTGAACTGGACCGAGCGGGTCTACTCCCTCGGCGGTTTCGTCGCCCAGTACATGCACGGCTCCGAGGAGTTCGGCAAGGAGGCCGCGCGCACCGACGCGCTGCGGACGAAGTACGACGTGGGCTACGGCTACGGCACGGACTTCAACGGCATCGGCGACCACCCCGCCCCGCGCGGCGCGAACACCTCCAACCCGGTGAAGTACCCCTTCAAGACCGTCGACGGCGGCTCGACCGTGGACAGGCAGACCACCGGTCAGCGCACCTTCGACTACAACACCGACGGCGCGGCCCACGTCGGCATGATCCCCGACTGGATCGAGGACATCCGGCAGACCAGCGGCCAGGGCGTCGTGGACGACCTCTTCGAGGGCGCCGAGTCCTACCTCGACACCTGGGGCTCCTCCGAGGACCACCAGGCGGGCGTCAACCTGGCCAAGGGGAAGACGGCGACGGCCAGTGCGTCCGAGTCCAACCCCTTCACCAGCTACCAGCCAGGCCGGGCCGTGGACGGTGACGGCGGCACCCGCTGGGCGAGCGACTGGAGCGACTCCCAGTGGTGGCAGGTGGACCTCGGCACCTCGCACACGATCCGGAAGGTCACACTGGACTGGGAGCGGGCCTACGGCAAGGCGTACCAGATCGACGTCTCCACCGACGGCTCGACCTGGAAGACGGTGTGGTCCACCACTTCGGGTGACGGCGGTCTCGACACCGCCAAGTTCTCCGGGGTGACGGCCCGATATGTTCGGATGCTGGGGACCGACCGCGGTACGGACTGGGGTTACTCCCTCTACGAGGTCGGCGTCTACAGCAGCTGACCGCAGTCCACGGGGGAAAGGGAACCACATGGCACGCCTGCCGTCGGCCGAACGCCGCAGACAGCTGACCGAAGCGGCGATCCGCGCGATGACCCGGGACGGCGTCCCCAGGACGACGACCCGGTCCATCGCGGCCGAGGCAGGCGTGTCGCTGAGCGTCTTCCACTACTGCTTCGCCTCGAAGCAGGAGCTGATCGAGTCCGTCATCACCACCATCACCGGCCACTACGTGGCGCTGGTGCGGGAGGCGCTCCGCCCTCGGGAGACGCTCAGGGAGACCGTCCGGGCCGGTTTCCAGGCGTACTGGGACCATGTGTCCGCCCACCCGGGCGAGCACATGCTCACCTACGAGCTGACCCAGTACGCCCTGCGGGAACCCGGGTTCGAGCACCTGGCGCGGCGCCAGTACGAGATGTACTGCGACACGTACACCGAACTGATCGAGCACCTGCGCCGTACGACGGACTTCGAACTGACCGTCCCCGTACCCGTCCTGGCCCGTTATCTGGCCGCCATGACGGACGGCCTCACCCTCAACTTCCTGGTCCTGGGCGACGACACGGCCTGGACGAGCATCCTCGACACCATCACCGACCACGTGTCCGGCCTCGTCCGCGAGGAGGCCCGCCCCTGAGAACCGCGACGCCGGCGGCGCCCTGACCCCTCAGCGGGCCGAGGTCGCGATCAGCTGGTCCAGGAGGGCGATCAACACGTCTCGGCACGAGGCGCGTTCGCGGGCGTCGAAGAGGAGGACCGGGGTGCGCTCGGGCAGGGCGAGCGCCTCGCGGATCTCCTCCGGTTCGTACGGGTGCTCGCCGTAGAACCCGTTGACGCCGATGACGAACGGTATCTTCCGGCGCTCGAAGAAGTCGATCGCAGCGAAGCTCGACTCCGGTCTGCGGACGTCCACGAGGACGACCGCGCCGAGCGCGCCGATCGCCAGGTCGTTCCACATGAACCAGAACCGCTGCTGCCCGGGGGTACCGAACAGATACAGCACGAGGTCGTCCCCGATGCTGATCCGCCCGAAGTCGAGGGCGACCGTGGTGGCCTGTTTGTCGGGGATGCCGTCGAGGTCGTCGACGCCGAGTCCCGCGGTGGTGAGGGGTTCCTCGGTGCGCAGCGGGACGATCTCGCTGACCGACCCGACCATGGTCGTCTTGCCGACGCCGAATCCGCCGGCGATGAGTATCTTCACCGCGTCGGGAGCCGGCATCCCCTGAGGGGTGGGGTCAGAGGCGGCCAAGGCCGTCCCTCACTTTCTTCAGCAGGTCCAGGTCGGGAGTGCGGGAGATCAGCCGCGGCTGCCGTACGGTGATCCGGCCCGCCTCCAGCAGGTCGCAGAGCATGATCGCCACCACGCTCACCGGGAGGTCGAGGCCGGTGGCCAGCTCCGCCACCACGATCGGCTCGGCGCAGAGTCTGAGGATCCTGGTGTGCTCGGGCTGCGGCCGGGCCCCGCCGTCGGGCTGCGGGTCCACCGCCGTCACCGTGGTGAGGAGGGTGAAGTCGCTCCGACTCGGTCTGGTCCGGCCGCCGGTCAGGGTGAACGGGCGAACCAGCCGGCCCGCCGCGTCGCCTCCGTTCACCTCACTCGCCGCTGTCCGCGACGACCACGCCCGCGCGCGGGGCCGCGCTGAGGTGCTCGCCGATCTTCTTCACCAGCATGTTCATCTGGTACGCCACCACGCCGACGTCCGCGCCCTGCCGGGTGAGCACGGCGAGGTTGGCGCCGGGCCCGGCGTTGGTGAGGATGAGGAAGGCGTTGCCCATCTCTATGAGCAGCTGGCGCACGGGACCGCCGCGGAAGTCCATGCTGACGCCCTTGCTGAGGCTCATCAGCCCGGACGCGGTCGCCGCCAGCCGCTCGGCGTCGTCGCGCAGGAACGCGGTGGACTTGCTGACGACCAGCCCGTCCTCGGAGAGCACGACGGCGTGGTCGACCTCGGCGACCCGGTCCACCAGTCCGGTGAGCAGCTGGTCGAGCTGGCTGTGGGTGGCGGGGATGGGGCGTGTCATCTGTGTGTCCTTCATGAGCGGGCTGCGGCGGGGGAGGCGATGGGGACGTCAGGTGCCGGAGGCGGGGATCCGGTCTTTCGGGTCGACGGGTGCGGATTCCTCCCCCGGTTCGTACTCGGGTTCCGCCTCGTCGTCACGTGCCTGAAGTGTTCCGCGCTGGAAACCGGCGAGCGAGGAGGCGGCTCGCTCCGCCGTGAAGTCGTCGTCCCCGTCGGGGCAGGGCGCCGTCTCCTCCTTCAGCTCGGCCGCCAGGCTGGTCTGCGGCACCCGCCGGGGCAGCGGGATCCGGCCGCCGTTCGTCCGGGCCGACGTGCGGGCCGCGCTCCCGGTGCCGTTCGCGGGGGCCCCGGGGGTCCGGACGGACGCGGCGGGCCGGTCCTCCGGCTCGGGCTCGGCCCGTACGGGTTCGGGCTCGACGGCGGCGACCCGCCGGGCCACGAGGGAGGACCGCGCGGGCGGCTCGTCCTCGTCGGCGCCGTCCGTCTCGGGTTCGGGGGCCTCGTGGGCGACGATGTCGTGCGGGATCAGCACGATCGCGGTGGTGCCCCCGTACGGCGAGGCCCGCAGGGTGACGGCGATGCCGTGCCGGGTGGCGAGCCGGGCGATGACGAACATGCCGAGCCGGAGGTCGTCGGCGAGGGCCACCACGTCGAACTGCGGGGGCACCGCCAGCTGGGCGTTGAACGCCTCGTAGTCCTCCTCGGACATGCCGAGGCCGCGGTCCTCGACCTCCAGGGCCAGGCCCTTCGCCACGATCGCGGCGCGCACGCTCACGGGGCTGGGGGCCGGCGAGTACGAGGTGGCGTTGTCGATCAGCTCGGCGAGGAGGTGGATGACGTCGGCCACGGCCGGCGGGGCGATCCACACGTCGTCCTCGGTGTGCACCTCGACGCGCTGGTACTGGGCGACCTCGCCGACGGCGCTGCGCAGGATGTCGATCAGCGCGACCGGCTCGGTCCAGGTACGGCCGGGCCGCTCACCGCTGATGATGACGAGGTTCTCCTCGTAGCGGCGCAGCTGGCTCGCGGTGGAGTCCAGCTCGTACAGGCCCTTGAGGATCTCCGGGTCCTGGTGCTGGCGCTCCAGCTTGTCGAGTTTGGTGAGCTGGAGGTTGACCAGGTTCTGGCTCTGCCGGGCGATACCCAGGATGACGCGCTGGAAGCCGCGCCGGGTGTCGGCGAGTTCGACGGCGGTGTGCACGGCGGTGCGCTGGGCGGCGTTGAACGCCTTGGCGACCTGGCCGAGTTCGTCGGTGCCGTAGTCCAGCGGGGCCGCCGCCGTGTCGACGTCGACCTTCTCGCCGCGTTCCAGGCGGGCGACGACGTCGGGCAGCCGCTCCTGGGCGAGGCTCAGGGTGGCGGACCGCAGGCCCCGCAGCCGCAGCGACAGGGAGCGGGTGATGCGCCACGACATCACGACGCACAGCAGCAGCGCGGCGAGCCCGGCGGCGCTGAGCGAGCCCGCCTTGATGAGCAGTCCGCGGGCCTCCGCGCCACTGCGGTCCAGCAGGGCGCTGGTCTGTTCCCGGATCAGCTTCTCGTACTGGACGGAGAGGCTGGTCATGGCGGTGTCCCAGCGGTCCTGGGAGTCGGGCAGCGCGGTCCTGCGGTTCTTGCCGGTGCCGGTGGCGTGGGCCGAGAGGACCTGGTCCTCCACCGCCTGGAGGTTCTGCCAGTCCTTGTCCCGGACGATGCGCTCGACCTCGCTCTTCACCTCCCCTTCGAGGGAGGGCACGAGCTGGTTGTCGACGAGCCAGCGCCGGGCGTTGACGACCTGGGCGAAACGCTGACGGGAGGCGTCGTCGAGCTCCCCGGCGGGCCAGTTCAGGGTGAGGAGGGCGTCCTCCTGGGAGACCAGCTCCGCGGCCTGTTCGAGGGTGACGAGCGGGCCGGCCTGGGAGGTGAGATCGCCGTCGTCGACCTGGGACAGCTCCTGGAAGGCGTGGATCTGGCCGTCGATGATCTCGGTGTACTGGTCCAGGATCTGCTCGGGGGTGATGTCGGTGGGGTTGTCCACCTGGCCCCGGTAGTACTCCAGGCTGCCGGAGCCGGCCATCACCGAGTACAGCCGCTCGCCGATGCGGTCGGGGGCGTCCTCGATGGCGTCCGCCTTCGCGGCGAGCCGGGTGACCGCCGTGTCCGTCTTCCCGCGCTGTTCCTCCAGGGCCGCCATGGAGCTGCCGGGGGCGGCCATGTAGGCGGCGGAGAGGGCCCGCTCCCGCTGGAGGGCCAGGGTGGCCTCGGTGCCCATGGCGCCGGTGGACTTGCTCAGCCCCGTCTGCGCCCGCAGCCGCAGCCCCTCGGAGAACATCTGCGTCGTCGTCATGGCCCAGCTCGCGGTGAGCGTGACGCTGGGGATGAGAGCCAGCAGGATCAGCGAGAGACGTATGGAGCCGAGACGGCGCCGGGCGCCGGTCCTTGAGGGCATCGTCGTCCTTGGGCGGTTGCGGGGAGCGGAAGGGTAGCTGGGGAGCGGGTTGGGGCGGCGAGTGGTGGGTGGTGGGTGGCCACCCGTCAGTACGGCGCACAGGGGATGCGCAGGATGTTATCCGCACAAGTGAAGGCGTGCGTCCGGGGAGGTCCAAAGCTTGGTGCCGCCGTTACCGGACCGTTCCGGATGGTTGGGATCCGTGGCGAACCCGTGTCCGAACGGAGAGTTCCGTTCGATGGTCGCGGCGGATGGGTGAGGGCGGTGCGCCCGGTGTGCGGGCGCACCGTTCGCGTCGTGTCCACGCGGGGCGTCGGCATCGCGTCAGCGGGTGCCGTTGGCGGCGAACTTCTCGATCCCGGCGATGTTCTTCTTGGTCACGAACGCGGGGCCGGTGAGCACCGGTTCCACACCGCCGCCGCTGATGTTGCCGTTGGTGCGGTAGAGCCAGAGCCCGTCGACCGCGAGGTAGCCCTGGAGGTACGGCTGCTGGTCCACGGCGAACTGCACGGCGCCGCTCCTGACGGCCTTCACCATGTCCGCGTTGAGGTCGAAGGTGGCGACGTCGGCCCGGTCCCCCGCGTCCTTGACGGACTCGACGGCGGCGAGCGCGTACTGCGCGCCAAGGGTGACGACCTCGTCGATGGAGGGGTCCTGACGGAGCTTCGCGGCGATCACACCGGTCACCTGGCCCATGTCGGCGCCGTCGACGTAGAGGTTCTCGGTCTGTCCGCCGAAGGTCTTGCGGACGCCGGCGCAGCGGGCCTCCAGAGCGACGTTGCCGCGTTCGTGGATGACGCAGACGGCGTGCCGGGCGCCGCGGGCGTCCAGTTCCTTGCCGAGCGCCCGTCCGGCGACGGACTCGTCCTGGCCGTAGAAGCCCAGCAGGCCCTGTGCCCGCCAGGCGTCGATACCGGAGTTGAGGGCGACGACGGGTATGCCGGCCGCGCGGGCCTCGGCGACCGCGCCGCGCATGGCCCGGGGTTTGGCGAGGGTCACCGCGATCCCGTCGACCTTGTCGGCTATCGCGTTCCGCACCAGCTTCGCCTGGCCCGCCCCGTCGGGGTCGCTGACGAACGTCAGGTCGATGCCGTCCTTGGCCGCCGCGGCCTCCGCGCCCTTGCGCACCCGGTCCCAGAAGACGTCCCCCTCCGCCCCGTGGGCGATGAGGGCGACCTTCATCCCGCCTCCGCCCGACCCGCCCGACGCTCCGTCACCCGTGTCGGAGTCGGCGCCCGTGAGGACGGAGCAGCCGGTGACGGTGAGACAGAGGGCGGCGGCGAGGACCGCGGCACGGAACAGGAGGGAGGAACGGCGGGCGGCGGGGGCTGGGTTCATGAGGGTGCGGCACCTCGCTGTGCGACCAAGGCGGGACGTCGGGGAGGCGAAAACACGGCGATACCGCGCTGACGTGCGGCGACTGGCTGACTTTCGCTGGGCGGAGCCAATCGCGTGTGACGCCCGGTAGTCAAGTGACCATCGAAATCGATGTACTGCTGTGACAGGTCGGACGCGACCGGCGCACACGTGTCACCCACGGGAATTCCGCACATCCGGCTCCGCTCGGATCCGGCCAACTCCCCCGTCCTGTCGGGCCTTCTCCGGATGGCCGGAACCCGCCCGGAAGGGCGGCAACCTCTTCCCCCGCGGCGGCGACTGCTCGGCTGACCGGCCATCCCCCGCATGGAAGGGAAGCGACTCGTGACTGAGACCCGGAGCAAGGCCCGCCACCGCAGGAGGAGGAAGGCGCTCACGGCCGGCCTCCCCCTGGCCCTGACCGCCGCCGGAACCATGGCGTACGGCTCCGTCCTCGGAGCGTTCGGCGAGGAGGACGTCTCCGGCACCGACATCGCCTCGTCATACGGCGACTACGCGCGCGGCAACGTCTTCTCGGGCGCCTCCGGCCGCCCCGAGAGCGGCGGCACCGCCTTCGCCCCGAAGGCGTACTACCCGTACACCCTCGACCAGGCCGCTGATGCGCCCGGCCTCCTCAAGTCCGCTGCGGGGCACGGGAGTTCGATCGGCACGACGGCCGCGACGAGGGCCGCCGCGGTGACCACGCTGACCGTCGCCAAGGACGGCAGCGGCCAGTTCACCAGCGTGCAGAAGGCCGTGGACGCGGTGCCCGCGAACAACCCCTCGCGGGTGGTCGTCTCGGTCAAGCCGGGCACCTACCGGGAGCTCGTCAAGGTCCCGTCCAACAAGCCGCACGTCACCATCCAGGGCTCGGGGGCCAGCCGCAAGGACACGGTGATCGTCTACAACAACGCGTCCGGCACGCCCAAGCCGGGCGGCGGCACCTACGGCACCGGCGGCAGTGCCACCGTCGCCGTCGAGGCCGACGACTTCCAGGCCCGCAACCTGACGATCTCCAACGACTTCGACGAGGCCGCCCACCAGTCCCTCGACGGCCACCAGGCGGTAGCCCTGCGCACCGCCGCCGACAAGGTCGTCCTCGACGGCGTCATCGTCACCGGCGACCAGGACACCCTGCTGCTCGACACGGCGTCGAAGGACAGGCTCGGCCGTGTCCACGTCTCGAACTCCTACGTCATCGGCAACGTCGACTTCATCTTCGGCAGGGCCACCGCCGTCATCGACCGGTCGGTCATCACCCTCAAGAAGCGCTGGAACGGCACCTCGGCCGGTTACATCACCGCCCCGAGCACGGCCGCGGGCCGCAAGGGCATCCTCATCGCCAACTCCACCGTCAACGGCGACGTCTCCGACCGGAGCTTCTACCTCGGGCGCCCCTGGCACGCGGGCGGCGACGCCTCCCTCGACCCGCAGACGACGGTCCGCGACACCACTCTCAGCGCCGCCGTGAAGACCACCCCGTGGACCGACATGAGCGGCTTCTCCTGGAAGGACGACCGCTTCGCCGAGTACAGGAACAAGGGCCCCGGCGCGGGTGGCGCGAGCGGTGACCGCCCGCATCTGACCGACGCGCAGGCCGCCGACCAGGAGATCGCGGACTGGCTGGCCGGCTGGACGCCCGGCGCCTGACGCCCCCCGGCCGAGGAGCCCCGGGCCCCGCGGCCCGCACGTGACAGCCGTGACGGGGCGGCCCGCAACGTCCTCGCAACCTGACAGGGCGTTGACTGCGGCCATGGATGTGGTCCCGCGTGTAGAGCTGACCCCCGCGGCCGCCGACCTGCTCCGGCGGCTGCGGGCGGCCCACGGCCCGCTGATGTTCCACCAGTCGGGCGGCTGCTGCGACGGCAGCGCCCCCATGTGCTACCCGGACGGCGAGTTCCGTACGGGGGACTCGGACGTCCTCCTCGCGGAACTGGAGGTCGACGGGGTCGACGAGGCGGTGGGCTTCTGGATGTCCCGCGGCCAGTACGAGGTGTGGAACCACACCCGGCTCATCGTCGACGTCGTCCCCGGCCGGGGCAGCGGCTTCTCCCTGGAGGCACCCGAAGGAGTGCGTTTCCTGATCCGTTCCCGCGTCGTCGGCCCGGAGCCGCCGCCCGGCCGGTAGTCGTCTGGTGCACTTCCCCTGGGTCCTGGGACGGTTGACGAGACATCAGGGGGCACCGTGACACGTCGTGGCGGACGGTTCAGGACGGTTCTGGCGGTTCTCGCGGCATGGAGTGTGCTCACCGGCGCCGCCCTCGTGGGGGCGGCGCCGGCCACCGGCGCGCCCCGGGCCGCCGACCTCGCGCCGGGCGTCGCGTACAGGGAGTTCGACGTGACGGGCGCGCAGGGTGTGGCGCACGCCCATGTGCTGAGCGTCGATCTGCGCGATCGCCGGGTGGGCGTCGGCCTGCTGTACCCGGGGGCGGTGGCCGCACGGCAGACGGTGTCCCGGATGGCGACCGCCGCGGGTGCCGTGGCGGGGGTGAACGGCGACTTCTTCAACATCACCGAGGTCCAGCATCCGGGTGTCACCGCCACGGGCGCCGCCGTGGGCCCGGCGATCGCCCTCGGGCACGCCCTCAAGGCCGCCGTGCCGGACGGCCAGCGCTTCGGCCCAGCCCCGCCGCCCGGCACCGGCACCAAGGACGTGCTCGGCGTCACGGTCGACGGCGTGGCCCGCCTCGACAGCATCGCCCTCGACGGTTCCGTCACCACCGCCGGGGGCGCCCTCCCGCTCGGCGGCCTCAACCAGTACGCCCTGCCGGTCGGCTCCGTCGGCGCGTTCACCTCCGACTGGGGCACCGTCTCCCGGAAGCGAGCCGTGTGCGGCACCGACACCGACCGGGCGGCACCGTGCAGCGCCGACGTCCACGAGGTGCTGGTCGCCGACGGCCGGGTGGTCTCCGTCGCGCCCGCGCCCGGCAGCGGTGCCGTCGCGCCCGGCGCCACGGTCCTCGTCGGCCGTGAGGCGGGCGCCCGGTGGCTGCGCAAGCTCTCCCCCGGCGACCCGGTCCAGGTACGGCACCGCCTGGTGGCGGCGACGGCCCGCACCGCCTACGCCTTCGCGCTCGGCGGCTACCCGGTCCTGCGGTCCGGCCGACCGCTGCCGGGCCTCGACGACACGGTCTCGGCGGTGCGCACGGCCGCCGGTGTCGCCGAGGACGGCCACCGGCTGCTGCTGCTCGCCCTGGACGGCGCCCCCGCCCACCGGTCCGGTCTCACCGTCACCGAGGTCGCGGAGGTGATGCGGGGACTGGGCTCGGACGACGCGTTCAGCCTGGACGGCGGCGGCTCCTCCACCCTGGTCGCCCGCGCCGCCGACGAGAGCGCCGTGACCGTACGGAACCACCCCAGCGCGGGCGAGGAACGCCCCGTGCCGAACGGGATCGGGGTGTTCACCAAGCCGTGACGGCGGAGCGGCGGGCGGGGACCCGGCTCAGGGTTTGAGGCTGCTGACGATGTCCGCCGTGGCCGTGAGGCCGTTGTGGATGGTCGGCGCCAGGCTCGTGCTCGCCATGGAGAACCCGAGCAGCACACAGATGGCGGCGTGCGAGAGCTTCAGCGCGCCGTTGCGCATGAAGACCACCGCCAGGATCAGGAGCAACAGCACCACAGAGATGGAAATGGCCATCGTCAACCTCCTCCGCCACGCCCACTTCGCGGCATTCGGCCGCAAGTGTGGCGTAGCGGAGGGTTGGTCCGTGCGGCTGACGTGTCCGCCGAACGTGTGGTGTCGCTAGGGCTGTGACCGGTGGGCGTCGAGGAAGGCTTCGAGGCCCGCGAGGTCGTCGGTGTTGAGGTGGTCCACGCCCGCGACGAGGAGTTCACCCCAGACCGCGTCCCGGTCCGGACCCGCGACGTCGGGCGTGGCCCAGAACCGGACCCGCTGTCCGCGCCCGTGCGCCGTGGAGACGATGGCGCGCAGCTTGGCCCGCTCGGCGTCCGGGAACGGGCCGGCGCCGCGCCAGGTGAAGTTCAGCGACCAGTTGTCGGAGATCAGCGGGATGAGGGAGGCGGGCGCGGGTGTCGCGCTCACCAGGTCGGCGAGCCGCCCGTCGTAGAAGGCGTGCCGCACGGTCTGTGCCTCCATGGGGACGCGGGCGGCCCGGTCCCCGGAGATCACGGCCGTCACCGGTCCGGGGCGCACCCGGCCGTGGGCGTACGTCGTGAACAGGGGCCGGTGGCGCCGCAGTTGCCGGTGGAGTTCGAGATAGGTCGCGGCGCCCTCGGTCTTGATGTCGACGAGGAGTTGCAGCGGCCCGCGGTGTCCCCGGTACACGGAGCCGTGGTGGGCGCGGACGCGGGCGGCGAGCGGCGCCAGGTAGAGGGATTCCAGGGTGCGGGTCGGGTCGAGGTCCTCGGGGTCGTGGGCGACGAGGAGTTGGCCGTCGACGAGGAAGATGTCGGCCTCGACGCTGCCGAAGCGGTGGTCGAGGGCGTCGAGGAGGGGGCGGGGGTGCTCGTAGTCGTTGTGCGCGTGGGCCCGCCACAGCGGTCGGGGGCCCTGCCCGCGCTCCTGCGCCGCGAGGGCCTCGGCGGCGGGCAGGGCGAGCGGGCCGGCGAGTGCGGCGCCGAGGGTGGTGAGGGCTCTGCGGCGGGTGGTGAGGGCCATGCTCTGCCTCCCCTGGTGGCGTACGGGACCCCAGCGAGTATGGGGTCCCGTACCGCGCGAAGAGCATGTACGGGACAGGAGTTGGCCGGACCGCCGTCGTGTGTTCACCCCGTCCGCGCGGGGCGCGCGGAAAAGCCGCCCCAGGTGGGACGGGCTCTCCGCACGCCGCCGCACGCCGCCGCGTGCTGCCGTGGCGCCGTCCGTCGATGGCTGACGGCGGCTGACGGTGGCTGACGGCCGCTCAGGGTGCGCGCAGGTCGACCAGTTCGGCCAGTGCCTCCCGGTGGGCCCCCGCGGTGCCGTACGCGATCGCGTCGGCCTTGGCCCGCTTGAGGTACAGGTGGACCGGGTGCTCCCAGGTCATGCCGATGCCGCCGTGGAGTTGCAGCGCCTCCTCGGCCGCGTGGACGGCCACGGGCGCGGCGAACGCCTGGGCGACGGCCACCGCCACGTCGATGTCGTCGCCGCCGGTGGCGAGCGTGTCGGCCGCGTTGCGGGCGGCCGCCCGCAGGTTGACGACCTCCAGCCACAGCTGCGCCAGCCGGTGCTTGAGCGCCTGGAAGCCGCCGACGGGCCGGTTGAACTGCTTGCGTTCCTTGAGGTAGCGGACCGTCTCGGTCAGCGTCCAGTCGGCGAGCCCGAGTTGCTCGGAGGCGAGCAGCCCGGCCCCGGCGCGCAGGGCCCGGCGTACGGCGGGTTCGGCGTCGCCGAGGAGGCGGCCGGGCGCCCCGTCGAGCGCGACCGTCGCCAGGGGCCGGGTCAGGTCCAGGGACGGCTGCGGGGTGACGGTCGCGGCGGAGGCGTCGACCGCGTACAGGCCGCCGTCGTCGGCGGGCACGAGCAGCACGTCGGCGACGGCCGCGTCCGCGATGCCGGTCAGCTCGCCGTGCAGGGCGCCGCCCTCGAACCGTACGACCTTGTAGGCGCCGCCGGCGGGGACGTTCAGCGCGACCGCGAGGGCGCCGATCCTGCGGCCGGAGGCCAGCTCGGCGAGCAGGTCGTCGGCGGCGCAGGCCAGCAGGGCCTCGGTGGCGACGACGGCGCTCGTGAGGTACGGCAGGGGGGCGACGGCGCGCCCCAGTTCCTCCAGGACGACGGCGGCCTCGCGGTGGGTGGCGCCCTGGCCGCCCCGGTCCTCGGGCACGAGGAGTCCGGCGAGACCCATGCCCTCGGCGAGCGCCTTCCAGGCCGCCAGGTCGTGCGGGGCGTCCGTCTCCACGCGGGCGATGACTCCGGCCGCGTCGCAGTGGTCGGCGAGCAGGTCGCGGACGGCTGCGCGGAGGGCCTCTTCCTCCTCCGAGTACAGCAGGTCGGTCATCGGGCGAGGTCCTTCCAGGCGACGTCCTTGTCGGTGCGCGGCTCCGGGGGCAGGCCCAGGACGCGTTCGGCGACGATGTTCAGCAGGACCTCGGTGGTCCCGCCCTCGATGCTGTTGCCCTTGGAGCGGAGGTAGCGGTAGCCGGCGTCGCGGCCGACGAAGTCGACCAGCTCGGGGCGGCGCATGGTCCAGTCGTCGTACAGCAGGCCCTCCTCGCCGCGGAGTTCGACCTCCAGGCCGCTGATCTCCTGGTTGAGGCGGGCGAAGGCGAGCTTCATGCCGGCGCCCTCGGGGCCGGGCTGTCCGGCGACGAGCTGCTGGCGCAGCCGTTCCGCGGTGAGGCGGGCGGCCTCGGCCTCGACCCAGAGCTTGAGCAGCCGCTGGTGGAGGTCGTGGGTGCGCAGCTCGGGCCGTTCGCGCCATGTCCTGGAGACGGGGCCGATCATGCCGCCCTCGCGGGGCAGCCGCATACCGCCGATGGCGACGCGTTCGTTGTTGAGGGTGGTCTGGGCGACCTTCCAGCCGTCGCCGACGTCGCCGAGGCGGCGGGAGTCGGGGATGCGGACGTCGGTGATGAAGACCTCGTTGAACTCGGCCTCGCCGGTGATCTGGCGCAGCGGCCGGACCTCGATGCCGGGGTCGGTCATGTCGCAGAGGAAGTAGGTGATGCCCCGGTGCTTGGGCACGTCCGGGTCGGTGCGGGCGATGAGGATGGCCCAGCGGGCGACATGGGCGCTGGACGTCCACACCTTCTGCCCGTTGACCACCCAGTCCCCCCCGTCCTCACGGACGGCGCGGGTGCCGAGCGCGGCGAGGTCGGAGCCGGCTCCGGGCTCGCTGAACAGCTGGCACCAGACCTCCTCGCCGGTCCACAGGGGCCGCAGGAAGCGCTGCTTCTGCTCCTCGGTGCCGTAGGCGAGGATCGTCGGCGCGGCCATGCCGAGGCCGATGCCGATCCGCCGCGGGTCGTTGTCGGGGGCGCCCTCCGCCGCCAGGTCCGCGTCCACGACGGCCTGGAGGGAGCGGGGGGCGCCGAGGCCGCCGAGGCCCTCCGGGTAGTGCACCCAGGCGAGCCCGGCGTCGAAGCGGGCGCGCAGGAAGTCCAGCCGGTCGGTGGTGGCGGGCGGGTGCGCGGCCAGCAACTCGGCGGTGCGGCGCCTCAGTTCGGCTGCGTCGGTCATGCTGCGGCTCCGTTCTCCGGTGCGGGCACCACGACGACCCGGCCGGTGGTGACACCGTCCGCGACGCGCTGGACGGCGGCCGCGGCCCCGTCGAGCGGCACCCGCTCGCTCACCAGGGGCCTGACGACGCCACGCGCCGCCAGTTCGGTGAGCTGTTCGTGGCAGTGCTGGACCAGCTTCGGGTTCTTGGTGTTGTACAGGCCCCAGTGCAGGCCGAGGATCGCGTAGTTCTTGACGAGGGCGTGGTTGAGGCCGGGGCTCGGGATGGTCCCACTGGCGAAGCCGACGACCACGATCCGGCCCTCGAAGGCGACGACCTTGGTCGACTGCGTGTAGGCCTCGCCGCCCACGGGGTCGTAGATCACGTCGGCGCCCCGGCCCCCGGTGGCGTCCTTCACTGCGGAGATGACGTCCTCGCTCCGCCGGTCCACGACCACGTCGCAGCCCAGCTCCCGGGCGACGGCGGCCTTGTCGGCGCCACCGACGACCCCGATGACCGTGGCGCCGGCGGCCTTTCCGAGCTGCACGGCCGCGCTGCCGACCCCTCCTGCGGCGGCGTGGACGAGCAGCGTCTCCCCCGCTTCGAGGCGGGCCCGGCGGTGGAGGCCGAACCAGCCGGTCTGGTAGCCGATGTGCAGCGCGGCGGCCTCCGCGTCGTCCAGCGCGTCGGGCGCCGGCAGCAGGGCCGCGGCGTCCGCCACGGCGTACTCGGCGAGACCGCCGTACGGCAGTGCCGGGGTGGCGATGACCCGGCGGCCGTCCTCGGTCTCGGCGCAGATCTCCACGCCGGGCGTGAACGGCAGCGGCGGGCGGACCTGGTAGTGGCCCCGGGCCATCAGGGCGTCCGGGAAGTTGATGTTCGCGGCGCGCACCTTCAGCAGGACCTGGCCGTCGCCGGGCGTGGGCCGCTCCACGTCCTGGAGCCGCATCACCTCGCTCGGCTCGCCGTTCTCGTGCACTTGCCATGCCTGCATGCGGTGCCTCCACGGGACTGCTTCGTCGGACCGGGGTCGACTGACATCCGCATACTAAGCGGTCGCTTGCCCTCCGGGGAACACTCGGCGGACAGTAGCGTGCGTCACGGGCGGGCGGGCTTGGCCCGGACGTGCATCCGCTCCCCCTGCGGCCCGAACAGGCTGAGGAACTCCGCCGGAGCCTCGCCCGCCGCCCCGAACCAGTGCGGCACCCGGGTGTCGAACTCGGCGGCCTCCCCGGCGGTCAGCACCACGTCGTGCTCACCGAGCACCACCCGCAGCTTCCCCGAGAGCACGTACAGCCACTCGTACCCCTCGTGGGTGCGCGGGTCGGGGACCTGGGGCCCCTCCGGCTCGACGCGCACCTTGAAGGCCTGAAGGCCGCCCGGCTGGCGGGTGAGCGGCCAGTACGTGCGCCCGTGCCGCACGATCGGTTTGGACCGGACCCGCGGATCACCGACGGGCCGCTCGCCGATCAGTTCGTCCAGCGGGACCTGGTGGGCCCGCGCGATCGGCAGCAGCAGCTCCAGGCTGGGCTTGCGCAGCCCCGACTCCAGCCGGGACAGGGTGCTCACGGAGATCCCGGTCGCCTCCGACAGGCCCGCGAGCGTCACCTCGCGCTCCTTCCGCAGGGCCCGCAGCCTCGGCCCGACCCCGGCGAGCACCTCGTCCGTGCCGCCCGCCCCGTCACTCTTCTCACTCATGCGGCCATTGCAGTTTCGGCAAAGAGGTTTGTCAATACGGCAGCTCTCGGGCGACCTTGTCCGTGGAGGTGGTCACCATGACCCAGCAGTACGAAGTGATCGTGATCGGCGGCGGCGCGGCCGGACTGTCCGCGGCCCTGGTCCTCGGCCGGGCCCGCCGCCGGACCCTGGTCGTCGACGCCGGGGAGCCCCGCAACGCGCCCGCCGCCCACATGCAGGGCTATCTGTCGCGGGACGGCATGCCGCCGCGGGAGTTCCTGGCCGTGGGCCGCGAGGAGATCGCCCGCTACGGCGTCGACCTCGTCCGGGGCCGGGCGGTGGACGTCACCCGCGACGAGGACGCGGACGACGCCGCCTTCGCGGTGACCCTGGCCGACGGCCGCACCTTCCACGCCCGGCGCCTGGTCGTCGCCACCGGCCTCCAGGACGAGCTCCCGCCGGTACCCGGCCTCGCCGAGCGCTTCGGCCGGGACGTGCTGCACTGCCCGTACTGCCACGGCTGGGAGGTGCGGGACCAGGCGTTCGGCGTGCTCGCCACGACCCCCATGAGCGTGCACCAGGCCCTGATGGTCTCCCAGTGGTCCAAGGACGTCACCCTGTTCCTGCACACCGTCCCCGAGACCGACCTCTCCGACGACGACCTCCGCCGGCTCGCCGCGGCCGGTGTCTCGGTCGTCCCCGGCGAGGTGGCGGCCCTGCTGACCGAGGACGACCGCCTCACCGGCGTACGCCTCGCCGACGGCACCACCCACCCCCGCCAGGTCCTCTTCGCCGCCCCCCGTCCCCTCCCCCAGACCGCCCTCCTCGACCACCTGGGCGCCGACCTCCACGAGACGCCCTTCGGCGCCTACCCCGTGGTGGACGCGACCGGCCAGACCTCGATCCCCGGCATCTGGGCAGCGGGCAACGCCATGGCCTTCTCCGAACAGGTCATCAACGCGGCCTCCTCCGGCTACCGAGCAGGAGCCACGATCAACGGAGACCTCCTGATGACAGACCTGGACAGACACCGACCGGCGTGAACACGTGAGCCGAGGGATGACGCCGGGGGCGCGGGGAACGGCGCGACCGATCGGCCCGAAGGGCCATCGAGGGGCGCGGGGAACGGCGCGACCAGCCCCCACCCACCCGCACCCGCCAACACGCCCCCGCACCCCCACCCAATAGGCACCCGGCCAAACTCCGTAGGACCATGGCTGCATGCTGTTCGCCCAGCTAGCCCACCTGTCCCACCAGGTAGCCGCCACCTCGGCCCGCTCCCGCAAGACCGCGCTGCTCGCCGAGCTGTTCCGGGAGGCGGACGCCGAGGACGTGCCGATCGTCATCCCGTACCTCGCGGGCCGACTCCCCCAGGGCCGTCTCGGCATCGGCTGGAAGGTCCTCGACCAGGACATCGCCCCCGCCGCCGAGCCCACCCTGACCGTACGCGACGTCGACGCCCGTCTCACGGAGATCGGCGGCGTCACGGGCGCCGGCTCGCAGGCGGAACGCCGGCGCCTCGTGGGCGAGTTGCTCGCCGCGGCCACCGATGTCGAGCAGCGCTATCTCTTCGGGCTCCTCACGGGCGAGGTCCGGCAGGGCGCGCTGGACGCGGTGGCCGTCGAGGGCCTCGCCTCGGCGACAGGCGCTCCCCCCGCCGACGTCCGCCGGGCGGTGATGCTCGCCGGCTCGCTCCAGACGGTGGCGCAGGCGCTGCTCGCGGACGGCCCGCCGGCCCTGGAGCGGTTCCGGCTCACGGTGGGGCGACCGGTTCTGCCCATGCTGGCGCACAGCGCCTCCTCGGTCGCGGACGCCGTGGAGAAGCTGGGCGCCTGCGCGGTCGAGGAGAAACTGGACGGCATCCGGGTCCAGGTCCACCGTGACGGCCCCGACGTACGCCTGTACACGCGGACCCTCGACGACATCACCGACCGCCTCCCCGAACTGACGGCGGCGGCACTGGAGTTGCCGGGCGAGCGGTTCATCCTCGACGGGGAGGTGATCGCGTTCGACGAGACGGGACGGCCGCGCTCCTTCCAGGAGACCGCCGGGCGGGTCGGCTCGCGGCTGGACGTGGCGACGGCGGCCGAGCAGGTGCCGGTGTCGCCGGTCTTCTTCGACGCGCTCTCCATGGACGGCCGGGACCTCCTCGACCTGCCGTTCACCGAACGCCACACCGAGCTGGCCCGGCTCGTCCCGGAGCCGATGCGGGTCCGGCGCGCCCTCGTCCACGGCCCCGACGACCTCGCCGAGGCGGAGCGCTTCCTCGCGGACACGCTCGCCCGGGGCCACGAGGGCGTCGTACTGAAGGCCCTGGACGCCGCCTACAGCGCGGGCCGCCGCGGCGCCTCCTGGCTGAAGGTGAAGCCCGTGCACACCCTCGACCTGGTGGTGCTGGCCGCCGAGTGGGGCCACGGGCGGCGCACCGGCAAGCTCTCCAACCTCCACCTCGGCGCGCGTACCGCCGACGGCGGCTTCGCGATGCTCGGCAAGACCTTCAAGGGCATGACGGACGCGATGCTGACCTGGCAGACCGAACGGCTGCGGGAGTCGGCCGTCGAGGAGAAACGCTGGGGTGTGACCGTCCGCCCCGAACTCGTCGTCGAGATCGCCTACGACGGCCTCCAGCGCTCGACCCGCTATCCGGCCGGTGTCACCCTGCGTTTCGCGCGCGTGATCCGCTATCGCGAGGACAAGACCCCCGCCGAGGCCGATACGGTCGAGACCCTGCTCGCCGCACACCCGGAGGTCACCCGGTGACGACACCCAAGCGCAGTGCCGGTCTACTGCTGTACCGCCGCACCGAGCACGGCGTCGAGGTGCTCCTGGGGCACATGGGCGGCCCGTACTTCGAGCGGAAGGACGCGGGCGCGTGGACGGTGCCGAAGGGCGAGTACGAGCCCGACGAGCCCGCCTGGGAGGCGGCGCGCCGCGAGTTCCGTGAGGAGCTCGGGCTGGAGCCGCCCGACGGGGAGGCCGTACCCCTCGGTGAGGTGCGGCAGACCAACGGCAAGATCGTCACCGTGTGGGCGATCGAGGCCGACCTCGACCCGTCGACGGTGGTGCCGGGGACCTTCCGGATGGAGTGGCCGCCGAGGTCGGGGCGGATCCAGGAGTTCCCCGAACTGGACCGGGTGGAGTGGTGCGCCCCGGAGCGGGCCCGCGCGGTGCTCGTGCAGGCACAGACCGAGTTTCTCGACCGGCTGGCTGAGCACTCGGGCTGAGCCCGCGTTGCGGCGCGCGTCGCCGCGCGGGAAGGTCGAGGGACAGCTCACGCAGGAGGTCAGGCATGCCCATCGCGACGGTGAATCCGGCGAGCGGCGAGACGCTCAAAACGTACGAGGCCCTGGGCGAGGAGGAGATCGAGCGTCGGCTCGCGGCGGCCGACCGCACGTTCCGCACCTACCGGACGACGTCGTTCGCGGAACGCGCGCGGCTGCTGCGGAGGGCCGCCGACCTCCTGGAGGAGGACGCGGAGGACGTCGCCCGTGTCATGACGACCGAGATGGGCAAGCCCGTCAAGCAGGCCCGCGCCGAGGTCGCCAAGTGCGCGAAGGCGATGCGCTGGTACGCCGAGCACGCGGAGGTGCTGCTCACCGACGTGGAGCCCTCCGACGCGGACGTGAAGGACTCCGGTGCCTCCCGCGTCCTGGTCCGCTACCGCCCGCTCGGCCCGGTCCTCGCGGTGATGCCGTGGAACTTCCCGCTGTGGCAGGTGATCCGCTTCGCCGCGCCCGCCCTGATGGCCGGCAACGTGGGTCTGCTCAAGCACGCCTCGAACGTGCCGCAGACCGCCCTCTTCCTGGAGGACCTGTTCCGCCGGGCCGGGTTCCCCGAGGGCTGCTTCCAGACCCTGCTCATCGGGTCCGGCGCCGTCGAGGGCGTCCTGCGCGACCCGCGGATCCGGGCCGCCACCCTCACCGGCAGCGAGCCCGCAGGCCGGTCCGTGGCGTCCGTCGGCGGTGACGAGATCAAGAAGACGGTGCTGGAGCTGGGCGGCAGCGACCCGTACATCGTGATGCCGTCCGCGGACGTCGACCGTGCGGCGAGCACCGCGGTGACGGCGCGCGCGCAGAACGCCGGTCAGTCCTGCATCGCCGCCAAGCGGTTCCTCGTGCACGCCGATGTGTACGACGCCTTCGCCGAGCGTTTCGTCGAGGGCATGAGGGCGCTGAAGGTCGGCGACCCGCTGGACGAGGACACCGACGTCGGGCCGCTCTCCAGCGAGCAGGGCCGCGAGGACCTGGAGGGCCTGGTCGACGAGGCCGTGGAGAGCGGTGCCACGGTGCTGTGCGGCGCGGAGCGCCCGGACGGGCCCGGCTGGTTCTACCCGCCGACCGTCCTCGCCGACATCACTCCCGAGATGCGCGTCCACCGCGAGGAGACCTTCGGTCCTGTCGCCACCCTGTACCGGGTCGCCGACCTCGACGAAGCGATCGCAATCGCCAACGACACGCCCTTCGGGCTCAGCTCGAACGTATGGACACAGGACGCGGCCGAGGTCGACCGCTTCGTACGGGATCTCGACGCGGGAGGCGTCTTCGTCAACGGAATGACCGCCTCACACCCGGCTTTCCCGTTCGGCGGGGTCAAGCGGTCGGGCTACGGACGTGAGCTGTCCGGACACGGAATCCGGGAGTTCTGCAACATCACCACCGTGTGGCACGGGGCGTGAGCCTTCCGCGGTTACCATCCCCGTTGTGAACCGCGAAGTGACTCTTCCTCTGATCGTCGACGACCGCGGGACCCTTCAGGTGGCCGCCGCCGATGTCAGCAAGCTGCTGCGAACGCTGGGCGGACGGTGGCTGCACCTGGTGGAGGCGGGCGCGGACGACCTGGACGAGGACACGGTGGCCGCGCTGACGATCGAGCTGGCGAAGCTGGCCGACCGCATCGACGTGGCGTGCATCGCGCACAGCAGTGGGGCCGTCTCCGGCTGATCCGGCCCCCTTCCGCCCCCTCTCACAGGCGGGCGAGTGTGCTCCAGAACATGGATTCGTAGCTCTGCAGCAGTCGGCCGTGGCGCTGGGCGAGCCTCTCGTCGAGCCGGCCCGCCTGCCATCCCTCCTCCACGGCCGTCCGTGCGCTCCTGTCCAGGTCGGGGGACGGCTCGGCGAAGAAGTCGAAGAACGCGCACGCGTCGTCGGTGAGGTCGTAGTGCCGGCGCAGGGCTCGCCCGATCGTGGCGCAGTAGCCGCCCCAGGAGGCGAAGTTGGCGGTCAGGGCGAGGACCGCGTCGGCCGGCGCGGCCTCCAGCGCGAGGCGGGCGACGTACGACGGGTAGGCCTGGCAGCCCGGCAGCGGTTCATGGGCGGCGGCGCGTTCCTCGTCCACGCCGCAGGCCCGCGCGAACATGGTGAGGTGGCCGGCCGCGACGGCCTCGCCGTCCGCGAGCAGCCGGAAGAACGCGGCGCTCGCGGGGGCCTCGGTCGCCGCCAGCTGGGCCAGACGGGCGAAGGAGCGGTGGTCGGAGGCGATCACCTGGTGTTGCTCCAGGGCCAGTACGGCGAGGGTGGCGGGGTCGGCCGTCCCGGCGGCGATGAGCGGCAGCAGCGGGTTGTCGCCGGGGTCGGGGGCCAGTTTCGCGGTGAGGGTGTCCAGCAGATGCCCTGCCGTGCGCGTCATGGCGTACTCCCGTCGGTTCCGGCGGCGCTGTGCCTCCTCGACCATGGCACGGCCGCCCGGTCCGGAGTAGGGGGCGGTGCTCCGTCCGGCTTCGCCGGTCCGGAGTAGTCCGGCGCGAGATCGCCGGGCCGACGGGTGATCGTGGGTACTCCACCGCATCACCACCGCGTGCCCGGCCCGAAGGCCCCTTCCGGACAGCGAAAGCAGGCGTTCCCCATGCGTGGCGACACATGACGACGAGCGAAGAGACCCTCGGCGCCCCGCCGGTACGGCACTGGCCCGTCCTGAGGCTGACCGGGGTCGACTTCGACCCCGTGCTGGCCGAGCTGATGCGGGAGGGCCCGATCAACCGGATCCAGCTGCCCAACGGCGAGGGCTGGGCGTGGCTGCTGACCCGCCACGACGACGTACGGCTGGTGACGGACGACCCCCGGTTCAGCCGGGCGGAGGTGGCCGGTCGTCAGGTCACCCGGTGGGCGCCGCACTTCGCCCCGCGGCCGGGTGCGATGACCTTGGCCGACACGCCGGACCACGCCCGGCTGCGCCGCGCGCTCGCCCCCGTCTTCGACGCCCCGGGCATCGCCCGGCTGCGGGCGACGGCGCGGCGGAAGCTGGAGGCGACGGTGGACGCGATGCTGGGCGACGGCCCGCCGGCGGACCTCGTCGCACGGGTGCTGGAGCCGTTCGCGGTCACCGTGATCAGCGACCTGATGGGTGTCCCGGACGCGGACCGCGAGGAGATGCGGGTTCGGACCCGGCGGATCCTGTCCCTGACGGACGGCACCGAGGCCGGTGAACGGGCCGAGCGGGACATGACGGCGTACTTCGCGAGGGCCGTCGCCGAGCACCGGGGCTCCGGCGGGGACGACGTCGTCTCCCTGCTCGGCGCGGCCGTGGCCCGGGGGGACGTCACCGAGGAGGAGGCGTCGACCCTGGCCGGTTCCCTGCAGATCGGCGGTGAGGCTCTCACCCACAACACGGGCCGGATGTGCTTCGTCCTGCTGAGCCGCCCCGACCTGCTCGCCCGGCTGCGCGAGGAACCCGGGCTGCGGCCGCGCGCCGTCGAGGAACTGCTGCGGTACGTACCGCACCGCAACGCCGTCGGCCTGTCCCGGATCGCCCTGGAGGACGTGGTCCTCCACGGTGTCCGCATCCGGGCCGGCGAGCCGGTCTATGTGTCGTACCTGGCTGCCAACCGTGACCCGGACGTCTTCCCCGACCCCGAGCGCATCGACTTCGACCGCGACCCGAACCCCCATCTGGCCTTCGGGCACGGCGCCCATGCCTGCGTGGGCGCCGGCCTCGCCCGGCTGGAGGCCGAACTGGTCGTGGACGCGCTCCTGGACCGGGTGCCGGGCCTGCGGCCGGCGGTGCCGCCCGCCGAGGTCCGCTGGCGGCGCGGCGCCCTGATCCGCGGCCCGGAGGCCCTCCCGGTCACCTGGTGACCATCCCCCCGGGGGGCGCGGCGCGTCTCACCGACGGTTCCGGGGGGGTTATCGGATGGACATCCCCGAGACGGTGCGGGCGATCACCAGCCGCTGGATCTCGCTCGTCCCCTCGAAGATCGTGTAGATGGCCGCGTCCCGGTGCATCCGCTCCACGGGGTACTCCCGGGTGTATCCGTTGCCGCCGAGGATCTGCAGGGCCTGCGCCGTCACCTTCTTCGCCGTCTCGCTCGCGAACAGCTTCGACTGGGACCCCTCGGCGGCGGTGAACGGCTTGCCGTTGATCGCCATCCAGGAGGCCCGCCACACCAGCAGCCGGGCCGCGTCCACGGACGTCCGCATGTCCGCCAGCTGGAACGCGACGCCCTGGTTGTCGATGATCGGCCGCCCGAACTGCTCGCGGGTCTTGGCGTATTCCAGCGCGACCTCGTAGGCGGCGCGGGCGGTACCCACGGCCATCGCCCCGACGGCGGGCCGGCTCGCCTCGAACGTGGCCATCGCCGCGTTCTTCACCCGCTCGCCGCCGGCCTTGGCCCGCTCCCGGGCCCGCGCCAGGCGCTCGTCGAGCTTCTCCTTGCCGCCGAGGAGGCAGGAGCCGGGGACGCGCACGTCCTCCAGGACGACCTCGGCGGTGTGGGAGGCGCGGATACCGTGCTTCTTGAACTTCTGGCCCTGGGACAGGCCGGGGGTGTTCGGCGGGACGATGAAGGACGCGTGGCCCTTGGAGCCGAGTTCGGCGTCGACCACGGCCACCACGACGTGGACGTTGGCGATGCCGCCGTTGGTCGCCCAGGTCTTCGTGCCGTTGAGGACCCACTCGTCCTTGGCCTCGTCGTAGACCGCGCGGGTGCGCATGGAGGCGACGTCGGAGCCGGCGTCGGGCTCGGAGGAGCAGAACGCGGCCACCTTGACGTCGCCCGCGTCACCGTACATCTGGGGGATCCAGGTGCCGATCTGCTCCTCGGTGCCGTTGGCGAGGACGCCGACCGCCGCGAGGCCGGTGCCGACGATGGAGAGCGCGATGCCGGCGTCACCCCAGAACAGCTCCTCCATGGCCATGGGGATGCCGAGGCCGGTGGGGTCGAAGTACTGCTGGGCGTAGAAGTCCAGGGAGTAGATGCCCACCTTGGCGGCCTCCTGGATGACCGGCCAGGGCGTCTCCTCGCGCTCGTCCCACTCGGCGGCCGCGGGCCGGATCACATCGGCGGCGAATCCGTGCAGCCAGTCGCGGACCTCTCGCTGTTCCTCGTTGAGTTCCATCGTGAACTCGGCCATGACGCCTCCAGCACTGCACTAAGATGTTACCTGCGGTAACGTGAGTCTGTTACCGGTCGGTAGGAAAAGTCAACTCCCGGGCCGCCCTCGGTAGCCCGTTCGGTCGTGACGTGTACGTCAGTGCTACTTTGCGCAGGCGTCACCGAAATCTGTACTGGGGGAGAGACATGGACACCACGCAGTCGACCGACCAGGAACGGTCCGCCGACCGCCGTCGGCGCGAGCTGCTGGAGGCCGCGGACCGTGTGGTGCTCCGCGACGGCCCCGGGGCGTCGATGAACGCCATCGCCGCCGAGGCGGGCATCACCAAACCCATCCTTTACCGCCACTTCGGCGACAAGGGCGGACTCTACGCCGCGCTCGCCCAGCGTCACACCGATGCCCTCCTGGACTCCTTGCGGGCCGCCCTGGACGCCCCGGCGGAGCGCCGGGAACGCGTCGAGGCGACCCTCGACACCTATCTCGCGGCCATCGAGGCCCGCCCTCAGGTGTACCGCTTCCTGATGCATCCCGCCGAGGGCGGTCAGCCCGGGGGCGACCAGGGCTTCGACGTCGGCAAGCACTCCGCGCCCCTGCTGCGGCGCATGGGCGAGGAACTGGGCACGGTCATAGAAGAGCGCCTCGACCTCGGTCCCGACAGCCGCCGGCTCGCACGGATCTGGGGCCACGGCATCGTGGGCATGATGCACGCCGCGGGCGACTGGTGGCTCGGCGAACGCCCCTGCACCAGGGCCGAGTTGGTCCGCAGCATGGCCGACCTCCTATGGGGCCGCCTGGCGGCCGCGGGCGACAAGGTGGGCGGCCCGGGCTTCTGACCCCGGCCGCGCCGGAAAGGGCGCGGTGCGCCGCGCGACGCGCGACGGCGTACCCGCGCCCGTCGGCATGTCAGCCGCCCCACGGCGCCTTCGCGATCTTGCGCCGCACCCGGGAACGGCGCCACCCCGAGAGGTGGTCCACGTACACCCGGCCGTCGAGGTGATCGCACTCGTGC
Organism: Streptomyces sp. MA5143a; assembly: GCF_900290235.1. GTDB lineage: Bacteria > Actinomycetota > Actinomycetes > Streptomycetales > Streptomycetaceae > Streptomyces. Next base: position 173,649 of record NZ_OLMK01000068.1, on the reverse strand, counting down.
TGGAGGCACCGCGCGAAGAACCCGGTCCCCGGCACCCGTACACGGTCCCCGTCGACCGTGTACCCCTCGACCACGGCCTCGTCGTACCGTTCCACCCCCGCCTCCAGTCCGGGCAGCGACAGACAGCCCTCCGGCCCGCGCAGCAGGATCCCGTCCGCCGACACCAGCCGGGGGTTCACCACATGACCGAGATGGCGCTCGTCCTCGTCGTCCGGGCAGTCGTACACGAACACCCTCAGCGCCCGGCCCACCTGGTTCGCGGCGATACCCACGCCCCGCGCCGCGTACATCGTCGCGAACATGTCCTCCACGAGCCGCTCGAGTTCGGGACCGAACTCCGTGACTTCTTCACAAGGGGCGTGCAGGACGGGGTCCCCGAGCAGTGTCATGGGGAGAACGCGCCCTCGGGCGCCGGGAATCGAGCCGCTTCGCATGGGCGCAAGAGTACGTTCGGACCCGATATAGCCGGTCCCGCCGGTGCTACCGGCCCGGCGAGATTCGGGCGCGTGAGTGGATCTCGATAGGCTTTGGTCCACACGTTGCCGGGACTGGGCGCGGCGCTGTACGCAAGGAGGATCGAGAACTGATGGCAGGCAACTCGGACCCGCTGACGCCGCGGGCCAAGCTGGCCGTGACGGCGGGCAAGGCGGTCGCGGCGGCATCGCGTGCCGCGGGACGCGGTAGCGGATCGGTGATCGGCGGCCGGGTGGCCCTCAAACTCGACCCCGATCTGCTCGCACGACTGGCGCAGAACCTGGACGTCGTCCTGGTCTCCGCCACCAACGGCAAGACGACCACGACCCGGCTGATCGCGGAGGCGCTGCGCGCCGCGGGACCCGTCGTGTCGAACGCGCTGGGCGCGAACATGCCCGCGGGCATCACCTCGGCGCTCGCCGGCAACTCCGACTCCAAGTTCGGTGTGATCGAGGTCGACGAGAAGTACCTCGCCGGTGTGGCACGGGACACGGACCCCAAGTGCATCGCGCTGCTCAACCTCTCGCGCGACCAGCTCGACCGGGCCGCCGAGACCCGCATGATGGCGGAGGCCTGGCGTGAGGGCCTGGCCGGCACCAAGTCCGTCGTCGTCGCCAACTGCGACGACCCGCTGGTGGTGTGGGCCGCGTCGTCCTCCCCCAACGTGGTCTGGGTCGCCGTCGGCCAGATGTGGAAGGACGACGCCTGGTCGTGCCCGGCGTGCGGCGGTGTGATGCAGCGCCCGGGCGACGACTGGTTCTGCGGTGAGTGCGGTTTCCGCCGGCCCACCCCGAGCTGGGCGCTGTCCGGCGACCACGTCCTCGACCCGCACGGTTCGGCCTGGCCGATCCACCTCCAGCTGCCGGGCCGCGCCAACAAGGCGAACGCCGCCTCGTCGGCCGCCGTCGCCGCCGTGTTCGGGGTGCCCCCGCAGGTCGCCCTGGAGCGGATGTACCAGGTGCAGGCCGTCGCCGGACGCTATGACGTGGTGCAGTTCATGCAGCGTGATCTGCGGCTGCTGCTCGCCAAGAACCCGGCGGGCTGGCTGGAGACGTTCTCGCTGATCGACCCGCCGCCGTCGCCGGTGATCCTGTCGGTGAACGCGCGCGGCGCCGACGGCACCGACACCTCCTGGCTGTGGGACGTCGACTACACGCGGCTGACCGGACACCCGATCTTCGTGCTGGGCGACCGGAAGCTCGACCTCGCGGTGCGACTGGAAGTGGCGAACCAGCACTTCCAGGTCTGCGACAGCCTCGACCAGGCGGTGCAGATGTGCCCGCCGGGCCGGATCGAGGTCATCGCGAACTACACCGCGTTCCAGGACCTGCGCCGCCGCGTCGGCAACTGACCACGAGGACTCGAGGGGAACTCATGAGTGACAACAGCCTGCGGGTCGTCTGGGTCTACCCGGACCTGCTCAGCACCTACGGCGACCAGGGCAACGTGCTGGTCGTGGAGCGCCGGGCGCGGCAGCGCGGCCTGGACGTGGCCCGGCTGGACGTGCGCAGCGACCAGCCGATCCCGACCTCCGGCGACATCTACCTGATCGGCGGCGGCGAGGACCGTCCGCAGCGGCTCGCCGCCGAGCGGCTGCGCCGCGACGGGCATCTGTACCAGGCGGTGAACAACGGCGCGATCGTGTTCGCGGTGTGCGCCGGCTACCAGATCCTCGGCCACGAGTTCGTCAACGACCTCGGTCAGCGCGAGCCGGGCCTCGGCCTGCTCGACGTGACCACGGTCCGCGGCGAGGGCGAGCGGTGCGTCGGCGACGTCCTCGCGGACATCGACCCGCGTCTCGGCCTGCCCCAGCTGACCGGGTTCGAGAACCACCAGGGCGTCACCCACCTCGGCCCCACCGCCCGCCCGTTCGCGAACGTGCGGCTCGGCAAGGGCAACGGCACGGGCGACGGCACGGAGGGCGCGTACAACGACACCGTGTTCGGCACCTACATGCACGGTCCGGTGCTCGCCCGGAACCCGCTGATCGCCGATCTGCTGCTGAAGTTGGCGCTCGACGTCAACGCACTGCCGCCGACCGACGACCGCTGGTTCGAGGCTCTGCGCAACGAGCGGATCGCGGCGGCCACCGAGCCGGCGTGACGCCGCCGCGCGGAGCCGGCCGGGACGGCGTCGGCCGAGGTCCGCGCACCTTCGGCGAGGCGGGCCGAGGAGCCTGAGAAACGGTTCCTCAGTGCCCGTACCGAAGCCCGTCTGACACCGCCCCCGCTCAGCTGTGACAGCCCGTCTGACCAGGCGTGCGCTCACCTGTGCGGGGGCGTCCAGCAGGCGGACGCCCGCTACGGTCCGGCCCCCCGGCGCCGGTAGGGTGGCGGGGATTCCGCCGGACAGCGTGGTCCGGATCCTGCCCACGTTGAGAAGGTAATTCGGGCTATGCGCATTGGTGTCCTCACGTCCGGCGGCGACTGCCCCGGGCTGAACGCCGTCATCCGGTCCGTCGTGCACCGCGCCGTCGTCGACCACGGCGACGAGGTCATCGGCTTCCGGGACGGCTGGAAAGGCCTCCTGGAGTGCGACTACCTCAAGCTCGACCTCGACTCGGTGAGCGGCATCCTGGCTCGCGGCGGCACGATCCTCGGTTCCTCCCGGGTCCAGCCCTCGCATCTGCGGGACGGTGTGGAGCGGGCGAAGGGCCATCTCGCGGAGCTCGGCCTCGACGCGATCATCCCGATCGGCGGTGAGGGCACGCTCAAGGCGGCCCGGCTGATGTCGGACAACGGTCTGCCCGTGGTGGGCGTGCCGAAGACCATCGACAACGACATCGCGGTCACCGATGTGACGTTCGGGTTCGACACGGCCGTCGGTGTCGCCACCGAGGCCCTGGACCGTCTGAAGACCACCGCCGAGTCCCACCAGCGCGTGCTGGTCGTGGAGGTCATGGGCCGCCACACCGGCTGGATCGCCCTCCACTCCGGCATGGCGGCCGGCGCGCACGCCATCGTCGTACCGGAACGGCCCTTCGACATCGATGAGCTGGCCACGCGGGTCGGCGAGCGCTTCGAGGCGGGCAAGCGCTTCGCGATCGTCGTGGCCGCCGAGGGCGCCAAGCCGAAGGCCGGGTCCATGGACTTCGACGAGGGCGGCAAGGACATCTACGGCCACGAGCGGTTCGCCGGCATCGCCCGGCAGCTCTCCGTCGAGCTGGAGGCACGGCTCGGCAAGGAGGCGCGGCCGGTCATCCTCGGGCATGTGCAGCGGGGCGGTACGCCGACCGCGTACGACCGGGTGCTGGCGACGCGCTTCGGGTGGCACGCGGTGGAGGCCGTGCACCGCGGGGAGTTCGGCAGGATGACCGCGCTGCGGGGCACGGACATCGTGATGGTGCCGCTCGCCGAGGCGGTGGAGACGCTGAAGACCGTTCCCAAGGAGCGGTACGACGAAGCCGAGTGCGTGCTCTGAGTGAGATGAGCGCCGTACCGCCCCCGGTCGCCGACGCGGCCGGGGGCGGTTCTAGTCTGGTGCCGGACAGACAGCGCTCAACCCCCACGAATCAGGAGCCGACGGAATGGATCACAGCGGGCACGGCACGGATCTCCTGCCCTTCACCCTGGGGCGGGGGCTCGGGTGGTCGGCGGACCCGTTCTTCCTGGTCGGCTGTCTGGTGGCGCTCGCGCTGTACGCGTGGGGCGTCGTCCGGCTCGTCCGGCGCGGGGACAAGTGGCCGGTGGGGCGGACCGTCGCGTTCGTCGCGGGTGTGCTGATGATCCTGCTGGTGATGTGCACCCGGCTGAACGACTACGGGATGGTCATGTTCAGCGTGCACATGGTGCAGCACATGGTGATCAGCATGCTGGCGCCGATCCTGCTGCTGCTCGGCGCGCCGATCACCCTGGCGCTGCGGGCGCTGCCGACGGCCGGCAAGGGCCGCAAGGGGCCCCGCGAGCTGCTGCTGATGTTCCTGCACAGCTGGTACATGCGGATCGTCACGCACCCGGCGTTCACGATCCCGATGTTCATCGCGAGCCTGTACGCGCTGTACTTCACCCCGCTGTTCGACTTCCTGATGGGGTCCACGCCGGGTCACATCGCGATGATGGTGCACTTCCTCGCCGTGGGCCTGTTCTTCTTCTGGCCGATCATGGGCGTGGACCCGGGCCCGCACCGGCCGGGCTATCTGATGCGGATGCTGGAGCTGTTCGCGGGCATGCCGTTCCACGCGTTCTTCGGCATCGCCCTGATGATGGCGTCCACGCCGATGGTGAAGTCGTACGAGAACCCGCCCGCGTCGCTGGGCATCGACGCGCTCGCCGACCAGAACGCGGCCGGCGGCATCGCGTGGGCGTTCAGCGAGATCCCGTCCGTGCTGGTGCTGCTCGCGCTGCTCTTCCAGTGGTACGGCTCCGAACAGCGCCAGGCGCGGCGCCAGGACCGGGCGGCCGACCGGGACGGCGACAAGGAACTCGAGGCGTACAACGCCTATCTGGCCTCACTCGACGCACGCGGCCGCTGAGCCCTTCTCATGGTCTCGGGGTCACTCCCCCTTTCCGTGACCCCTATTCTTTTGTTCGACCTCACGACCGCACATTCATAATTTTCTTGACTGAAAGGCTTTTGCCTTCAGTAGCATGATGCGTGAGCCCCGCTTCCGCCCTGCGGGGTGACGGGGGAAACCGCCGGGGGGAGCGGTCATGACAATTCACGTATGCCTGCGAACGTGTTTGCGAAATGCCGGGAAATCAGCCGTCCGGAGGATCGCCGTTCTTCTGGTGGGCGTGGTGGTCCTCAGCGGATGCGGCGACTCCGGTCCGGCGCTGCTCCCGGTGCGGGCGGTCGCCGCGGGCGTGGCCTCCCTCGCACCCTTCTTCGACGAGGAGGCCGGGCTGGGCCGGGACCAGAGGAACCTCACGTCCCGCGAGCCGCACAGCGGACTCCAGCAGGGGAACGCGCCCGGCCTCTACGGCGGAACGCGGAAGCGCCCGAAGATCTGTGACATCGACAAACTCGAGCGTTTTCTGACCGATCCCGAAAACCGGAATAAGGCTCAGGTCTGGGCCGACATCGTGGGGGTGAAAGTCGATGGAATCAGCGATTATCTCGACGACCTCACCCCCGTTCTCCTGCGCCACGACACGCTCGTGAAGAACCACGACTACAAGAACGGCGAAGGCGTCCCCTTCGACGCGCTACTGGAAGCGGGCATCGCCGTATTGGTGGACGCACAGGGCCTGCCCGCCGTGAAGTGCAGCTGCGGAAATCCGCTGCGGGCGTTCGACGACGACCCCGAGCGCGTCGATGTGAAGTTCGACGACCGCAACGACAAGTGGGACGGCTACGACGAGTCGGCGACGGTCGTGGTGAAGCCCGCGCCCGAGCAGCTGAAGGAGATCAAGCTCGTCGACGTCGAGGACCCGGGCCGGGGCATCAACCGGGACGTCGGCACTGCGGGAGAGTCGGACGAGACGTTCGACGCGCGTGAACGGCGGACGGTGCCGCAGGTGGCGGGGAAGTCGTTCGGCGAGGCGAGCGCGGCCCTGGCGGACGACGGGCTCGCGGTGGTCGTCGAGGGGGACGAGATGCCGCCGAGCGACGCTCCTGTGACGGGGTCCAGCCCCGGAGCGGGCGCGAAGCGGGAGTTCGGGGACGCGGTGACGCTGACGGTGGACTGGAAGCCGACGGATGGGCCGCCGTCGGACGGCGGCACCGGCACCGACTCGGGTTCGAGGGGAGACGACAGCGGGTCCGACTCGGGCTCCGGCTCCGGCTCCGGCTCCGGTTCAGGGTCGGATTCGGGTTCGGTGGGGTCGTCCAGCGGGGGGATCCCCTCGCCGAGCGAGTCCACGCCCACGCCCGTTCCGACGCCCACGCCCACGCCCGTTCCGACGCCCACGCCGACTCCCACACCCACACCCACACCCACACCGACGCCGACTCCCACACCCACACCCACACCGACCCCGACGTCCACCACGTCGAGTGCGGCCCCTCCCTCACCGGAACCCACTCCGACGGAGGAGAGCGACCCGCCCGCCGATTCGCCGGTCGATCCGACGAGCACTGATCCCGAGCCGTCCGGCGGCATCCCGTCCGAGGACCAGGGAGGTCCGGGAGGGCGTGGGGGTCCGGGAGGGCCCGCCGGGGGCACCGGCGGCGACAACGGAGACCCCGTCGAGGACCCGGCCCAGCCCGTATGGATCTGAACCCTGGGGAGTGACCGATGCAGTCTGAAGCACCGGAGTCGGGAGTCGGCCGGGTCATCGCCGACCGCTACCTCTTGCTGAACCGCCTGGGCAGCGGCGGTATGGGCCATGTCTGGCTCGCCCACGACCAGCAGCTGGACTGCGAGGTGGCGCTCAAGGAGATCGTGTTCCGCGACCCGGGTGAGGAGGAGCAGGACCGCACCACCCGCGTCGCGCGGGCCCGCGCGGAGGCCCGGCACGCCGCCGGGCTGCGCGGCCACCCCCACGTCGTGACCGTGCACGACGTCCTCGAACACGACGCGCTGCCATGGATCGTCATGGAATACGTACCCGGTGCCCTGGATCTGAAGGCGCTCGTCACCGGGCGCGGCCCGCTCGCGCCCGCCGAGTGCGCCCGGATAGGGCTCGCCGTCCTGGACGCGCTGACCGCCGGGCACGAGCGCGGCATCATGCACCGGGACGTCAAACCGGCCAACATCCTGCTCGCCCCCGACCGCACCGGATCGCCGTACGCGCGCGTCCTGCTCACCGACTACGGCATCTCCGTGCAGCCCGACACCCAGGAGACCCGGTACACCCGCTCCCACATGCTGGTCGGGACCACCGGGTATCTGGCGCCCGAGCGGGCCCAGGGCGGGCCGCCGACCGCCGCGGCCGACCTGTTCTCGCTGGGCTGCACGCTGTACTACGCCGTGGAGGGCTTCGGCCCCTTCGACCGGGACTCCGGGATCGCCGCCCTGACCGCCGTCGTCCTGGAGGAACCGCGTCCGGTGCTGCGCGCGGGCGCCCTGGAGCCACTGCTGGCCGCGATGCTGGCCAAGGACCCCGTGCAACGGATCACCGCCGGCGACACCGAGGCGGCTCTCGCCGCGATCGTGACCCCGCGGGCCCACCCCCGCACCGATCCGGACCTGGGGTCCCAGCCGCAGTGGGAGAGCGGGGCCCTGTACGCCGTGGAGCCGGAGGTGCTCGCCTCTCGGCACCCGCACGAGACGCCCTGGCCCGCGCCGACCGCTGCGGCGCCGGAGACCCACTTGGCCTCCGCCTCCGACCACGGCCCCGCACACCCCGCCCGCCGCTCCCCCGGCACCCGCACCGACGGCCGACGCCGTCATCACCGCGCCAAGGCCCTGCTGGCCGGCGTGGCGACCACCCTCGGCCTGGCCCTGCTGGTCAGCGGGCTCATGTACGGGCTGGAGAATCTGCCGGACCTCCGCGGGCTCGGCGGCGGCACCGGAAGCGGCGCGAGGCCCTACGGGGACGCCATCGGGCTGACACGGGCACTCAGGAACGGTGACTGCGTCGACGCCGACTGGTCGGACGTCCCCTTCACGGACCAGCCCCGGCTGACCGTCGTGGACTGCGGTGAGGGCACGGACGGGCAGGTCATGGCCCTGTACGAGGCCGGATCCGCCGAGGACGCCCGGAGCGGCGGCGCCGCCCAGTGCGACCGGCTCACCAAGGAGGCCGACGGCCTGCTCGCCGACACCCGCGGCTACGCGGTGGTGCCGACCGCCGACGGCTTCGACGGCGCCGGACAGCGCGTCGCCTGCCTGCTTCTGGGCACCCACGGACCGGTGCACGGCCCGATCGGGGAGCACCGACCGATGGGCATGGTGTTCACCGACACGGCCACCATGCAGAAGCGGGACTGCATCGACCGGCTCTCCGACAGCCGCGCCAAGCTGGTCCCCTGCGACGGACCGCACGACGAGCAGGTGCTCGCGTTCCTCCAGCTGCCCTCGACCACGAAGTTGAAGAAAGCGAAGGACGACGGGCCCGACCTCTGCCAGAAGCAGGTCCCGCCCAAGGAGTACGGATACCCCCACGACATCTATGAAGCCGCCGTCTGGGTGGGAGACAGTGGATGGCATTCGGACACACATTTCGTCGTCTGCACCGCGATGCGCCAGGACAGGCGCACCATGGAGAAGGACGAACCATGAGGAGGGTGTCGCGATGCCCAGTTCGACTAAGGCCATGGGGGTGCTCACCGTGGGTGGGCTGGTCGCGGTGACGGCCTACACCGTGGCTCTCGGAAGCAACGGCTGGCTGTGGTTCGGATGGGTCGTCCTCGGCCTGCTGACGCTGGGGATGGTGGCATCGCGCACCTGAGACGCACGCTGTGTGATCCTCAGGCTCGGGGTATTCCCCCGTCCGGGTGTACGCCCGGCTGGTATTTCGGCAGCCGGGCGGTGATCTTCATGCCCGCGCCGACCGCGGTCTCGATGACGAGGCCGTGGTCGTCGCCGTACACCTGGCGGAGCCGTTCGTCGACGTTGCTCAGGCCTATGCCGCCCGAGGGGCTCGTCTCGCCGGAGAGGATGCGTCGCAGCACCTCGGGGTCCATGCCGACGCCGTCGTCCTCGATGACGACGAGTGCCTCCGCGCCCGCGTCCTGGGCGGTGATGCTGATGTGGCTCTTGTCGAGCCGGCCCTCCAGGCCGTGCTTCACCGCGTTCTCCACGAGGGGTTGGAGGCAGAGGAAGGGCAGGGTGACCGGCAGGACCTCCGGTGCTATCTGAAGGGTGACGGAGAGGCGGTCGCCGAAGCGGGCCCGGACCAGGGCCAGATAGTGGTCGATGGCGTGGAGTTCGTCGGCGAGGGTGGTGAAGTCGCCGTGCCTGCGGAACGAGTAGCGGGTGAAGTCGGCGAACTCCAGCAGCAGTTCACGGGCGCGCTCGGGGTCGGTGCGGACGAACGAGGCGATCACGGCGAGCGAGTTGAAGATGAAGTGGGGGGAGATCTGGGCGCGCAGGGCCTTGATCTCGGCCTCGATGAGCCGGGTGCGGGACTGGTCGAGGTCGGCGAGTTCGAGCTGGACGGAGACCCAGCGGGCGACCTCACCGGCCGCGCGGACGAGGACGGCGGACTCCAAGGGGGCGCAGGCGACGAGCGCGCCGTGGACGCGGTCGTCGACCGTGAGGGGGGCGACGACCGCCCAGCGGACCGGGCAGTCGAGGATGTCGCAGGTCAGACGGAACGCCTCGCCCCGGCCGCTCTCCAGGGGCCCGGCCAGACGCTCCATGATCTCGGCGCGGTGGTGCTCCCCCACGCCCTCCCAGACGAGAACCGACTCGTGGTCGGTCAGGCACAGCGCGTCCGTGCCGAGCAGGGTGCGCAGCCGTTTGGCCGATCTGCGGGCCGTCTCCTCCGTGAGGCCCGCGCGCAGCGGGGGCGCGGCGAGCGTCGCGGTGTGCAGGGTCTGGAACGTGGCGTGCTCCACGGGTGTGCCGAGGCCGCCCAGGCTTCTGCCCGGCCGGGCCGTCCGGCGACCGAGCCAGAAACCGGCCGCGAGGAACGGCAGCACCGCGACCAGGAACCCGGCCAGGAATCCGCTGACTTCACCGCTCATCGTTCACCTCCCGCAACTGGTACACCGCCCACGGCTCGCGGGTTCCGTTCACCGGCGCCACAGTTCGATCTCCTTCGAGGCCGCTGCGGGCTGGCCGCCGACCAGTTCCTCCGGCAGGTGGAAGCGGGCCAGGATCGACGGGGTCTCGGCCGGGACCCTGCTCGGGGTGGCGAGGGAGACCAGGACCATCGTCAGGAAGCCGAGCGGGACCGACCAGAGGGCGGGCCAGGCCAGCAGGGCGTGGAAGGCGCCGGTGCCGGGGTAGCCGGCCATGGTCGCGGCGACCGCGAGCAGCGCCGCGCCGCCTCCGGCGAGCATGCCCGCGGCGGCGCCCGGTGGGGTCAGGCGCCGCCACCAGATGCCGAGGACGAGCAGCGGGCAGAAGGACGAGGCGGACACGGCGAAGGCGAGGCCGACCGCGTCGGCGACCGGTAGTCCGCCCACCAGGACGCTCGCCGCGAGGGGGACGGCCATGGCGAGGACCGTGCCCAGCCGGAAGTGCCGTACCCCGCGGGCGGGCAGCACGTCCTGGGCGAGGACGCCGGCGACGGCCAGGGTGAGGCCGGACGCGGTGGACAGGAACGCCGCGAACGCCCCGCCCGCGACGAGCGCGCCGAGCAGATCGCCGCCGAGGCCGCCGACCATGCGGTCCGGCAGGAGGAGTACGGCCGCGTCGGCGTCCCCGGTGAGGGTGAGTTCGGGGGCGTAGAGCCGGCCGAGGGCCCCGTAGACCGGGGGGAGGAGGTAGAAGGCGCCGATGAGGCCGAGGACGACGACCGTGGTGCGGCGGGCCGCGACGCCGTGGGGGCTGGTGTAGAAGCGGACGACGACATGGGGCAGGCCCATGGTGCCGAGGAAGGTGGCGAGGATCAGCCCGTACGTGGCGTAGAGGGGGCGTTCCTCGCGGCCCTCGGCGAGGGAGGTGGACATGCCGCCGTTGCTGCCGCGGTCGGCGACGGGTACGGGGTCGCCCTCGGTGAAGGTGAGCCGGGTGCCCCGCTCGACCCGGTGGGTGCCGGTGGGCAGGTCGATCCGTTTCTCGTCGTGGCGGCGGCCGTCGACGGTGCCGGACACCGTGACGGTCAGCGGCTGGGCGAGTTTCAGGTCGAGGGTCGCGTCGACGCGGACGACCCGCTGCTCGCGGAAGGACGCCGGCTCGTCGAAGGCATGGCGGGGAGCGCCGTCGCCCTGCCAGGCGAGGACGAGGAAGAGCGCGGGGACCAGCAGGGCGGTGAGCTTGAGCCAGTACTGGAACGCCTGCACGAAGGTGATGCTGCGCATGCCGCCCGCGGCGACGGTCGCGGCGACGACGACGGCGACGATGACCCCGCCGAGCCACTGGGGCGCGTCGGTGAGCACGTTCAGGGTCAGTCCGGCGCCCTGGAGTTGGGGCAGCAGGTAGAGCCAGCCGACGCCGACGACGAAGGCGCCCGCGAGCCGCCGTACGGTCTTGGAGGCGAGCCGGGCCTCCGCGAAGTCGGGCAGGGTGTAGGCGCCCGAGCGGCGCAGCGGGGCGGCGACGAACAGCAGCAGCACGAGGTATCCGGCGGTGTAGCCGACCGGGTACCAGAGCATGTCGGGGCCCTGGACGAGGACGAGGCCCGCGATGCCGAGGAAGGAGGCGGCGGACAGGTACTCGCCGCTGATCGCGGCCGCGTTGAGGCGGGGGCCGACGGTGCGGGAGGCGACGTAGAAGTCGGAGGTCGTGCGGGAGATGCGCAGGCCGAACGCGCCGACGAAGACGGTCGCCACGACGACGAGGGCGACCGCGGGGACGGCGTAGTTCTCGTTCATGCCGGCTTCTCGCTCATGCGGGGTTCTCGCTCACGCTGGGTCTCGCTCATGCTGGGTCTCGCTCACGCTCGGTTCTCGTTCCTGCCGCGCTTCCGGTCGGCTCGGGCACGGTGACGGTGGGTCTCAGCGGTCCTCGACCAGACGAACGAGGTCCTGTTCGTTGCGTTCGGCGCGCCGTACGTGCCGGCGGGCGAGGAGGACCAGCGGGGGGTAGATGCCGAAGCCGAGGACGGCCCACTCCAGGCCGGCGCCGTCCGGCATGGCGGCGAAGACCAGCGGCAGCGGGGCGACCAGCAGGACGAGGACCGCGAACACCGCGATGGCGGACCGGAGTTGGCTGCGCATGAGGGAGCGGACATAGGTGTGGCCGAGGGTGGTCTGTTCGTCGATCTCGGTGCGCGGGCGGTGGTGGCCGGAGCGGTGCGGGTGTCTCCCGCCCGGGCGGAGCCGGGAGGGCGGGAGCGTGCGGCGGGGCACGCCGGTGACGACGACGCGTCGTTCGGTGGGGTCCTGGGGCATGCCGTCTCCTCAGCTCGTGGTCCGGCGCATCAGCAGATCGCGCAGTTCGCGGGCATGGCGGCGGCTGACCTGGAGTTCCACGGAGCCGACGAGGACGCTGACCGTGCCCGCGTCGAGGCGGAGTTCGCCGATGTGGCGCAGGGCGACGAGGTGGCGGCGGTGGATGCGGACGAAGCCGCGGGCGCGCCAGCGTTCCTCGAGGGTGGAGAGCGGGATGCGCACGAGATGGCTGCCCTGCGAGGTGTGCAGTCGGGCGTAGTCGCCCTGGGCCTCGACATGGGTGATGTCGTCGACGGCGACGAAGCGGGTCACGCCGCCGAGCTCGACGGGTATCTGGTCGGGGTCGGGTTCGTGGACGGGTATCGGCGTCGGCGGGGCGGCGCCGCGCAGTTGGGCGGCTCGGCGTATCGCCTCGGCGAGCCGTTCCCGGCGGACCGGCTTGAGGACGTAGTCGACGGCCTTGAGGTCGAAGGCCTGCACGGCGAAGCCCTCGTGGGCGGTGACGAAGACGACGAGCGGGGGCCGGGCGAAGCCGGTGAGGAGCCGGGCGAGGTCGAGGCCGTCGAGTCCGGCCATGTGGATGTCGAGGAAGACCACGTCGATCGCCTCGGGTCCGGCGGGGCCGGACTCCAGGGCGCGGTTGATCCGGCGCAGGGCCTCGGTGGCGTCGCTGGCGCCCTCGGCGCTGCTGATCCGCGGATCCGCGTTCAGCAGGTACAGCAGCTCCTCGAGGGAGGGTTTCTCGTCATCGACGGCGAGCGCGCGCAGCATGAACCCGGAGTGTAGGAGTAATTCGTACGCCTGCACATGTCCGCGCGCCGGAGGCCTTCCGGGCGCGTACCGCGGGTGCCGGTCGCTGGATACAGTGCCCGCATGAACAGCAAGTCAGCGGCGTTCGACGAGCTCGATCGCAAGATCATCACGGCGCTGATGGCGAACGCGAGGACCAGCTTCGCCGAGATCGGCTCGGCCATCGGCCTTTCGGCCACCGCGGTCAAGCGGCGGGTGGACCGGCTGCGGGAGACCGGGGTGATCACGGGGTTCACGGCCACGGTGAAGCCGGCGGCGCTCGGATGGCGTACGGAGGCGTACGTGGAGGTGTACTGCGAGGGCGCGGCGCCGCCCCGGCGGCTGGCGGAGGTGGTGCGCAACCATCCGGAGATCACGGCGGCGATGACGGTGACCGGCGGCGCGGACGCGCTGCTGCATGTGCGGGCCGTCGACGTGGAGCACTTCGAGGAGGTGCTGGAGCGGATCCGCACCGAGCCGTTCATCCGCAAGACGATCAGTTACATGGTGCTGTCGCATCTGCTGCCCGAGGCTCCGGAGGCCGCCGCCACCGCCGACGCACCGAACGTGCGCTGAGCCGGTTGAATACGCAGTATCACTGCGTGAACACGCAGCGCTTGTCGCTTGTCGGGCGTCTGTCCTGATTCCTACCGTGGTGTCATCCCCAGCCGACACCGCAGGAAGCGGAGAGACCCTCTGTGCCCGACAGCCGTGTGCCGCGCCTTCGGCGCTTTCTGGTCTGCGAACCCAGACACTTCGCCGTTCAGTACTCGATCAATCCCTGGATGCGTCCGGACGCCCCCGTGGACGTCGACCTCGCCCGTGAGCAGTGGCAGGCGCTGATCCGCGCCTACCGGGACCACGGCCACACCGTGGAGACCGTGGAGCCGGTGGCGGCGCTGCCCGACATGGTCTTCGCGGCCAACTGCGCGCTCGTCCTCGGCGGCCGGGTCCTCGGCTCGCTGTTCCACGCGCCGGAGCGGCGCCCGGAGTCCACCGCGTACGACGCCTGGTTCGAGGGCGCCGGGTACGAGGTGCACCGGGCCGAGTCGGTGTGCGAGGGGGAGGGCGACCTGGTGCCGGCCGGCCGCTTCCTCCTCGCCGGGACCGGTTTCCGGACCACGCGTGAGGCCCACCGTCAGGCGCAGGAGTTCTTCGGCGTCCCGGTGATCAGCCTCCAGCTGGTGGACCCGCGGTTCTACCACCTGGACACCGCCCTGTTCGTGCTGGACGACGGGGAGGACGGCAACATCGCGTACTACCCGGAGGCGTTCTCCTCCGGCAGCCGCGCGGTCCTCGCCCGGCTCTACCCGGACGCGGTGATCGCCGGCCGTGAGGACGCGCTGGCCTTCGGGCTGAACTCGGTGTCCGACGGCCGCCATGTGTTCATCTCGTCCCGCGCCAAGGAACTCGCCGACCAGCTCGACCGGCAGGGCTACGTGCCCGTCCCGCTCGACCTGTCGGAGTTCCGGAAGGCCGGCGGCGGCATCAAGTGCTGCACTCAGGAGCTCCGCCCGTGAAGCTGGAGACCCGGCCCCCGTTCCACCGCCCTCGCCCGGCGTTCCGCCCCATGACCCAGGAGGCCCGCTCATGACCGCTCCCGTCCGTACGCGTTCGTCGGCCGACCTCATCCGTGCCGAGGAGCCCGTCCTCGCGCACAACTACCATCCGCTTCCCGTCGTCGTCGCCCGTGCCGAGGGCACGTGGGTCGAGGACGTGGAGGGCCGCCGCTATCTGGACATGCTGGCCGGCTACTCCGCCCTCAACTTCGGTCACCGCCATCCGGCGCTGATCGAGGCCGCGCACCGCCAGCTGGACACGCTGACGCTCACGTCGCGGGCCTTCCACAACGACCGGCTGGCGGAGTTCGCGGAGTCCCTGGCCGAGCTGACGGGCCTGGACATGGTGCTGCCGATGAACACGGGCGCCGAGGCCGTGGAGAGCGGCATCAAGGTGGCCCGCAAGTGGGCGTACGAGGTGAAGGGCGTGCCCGCGGACCGGGCGACGATCGTGGTGGCCGCGGGCAACTTCCACGGTCGTACGACGACGATCGTCAGCTTCTCCACCGACCCGGAGGCGCGGGGCGGTTTCGGCCCGTTCACCCCGGGTTTCCGGGTGGTGCCGTACAACGACCTGGCCGCGCTGGAGGCGGCCGTCGACGAGACGACGGCGGCCGTGCTGATCGAGCCCATCCAGGGTGAGGCGGGTGTGCTCATCCCGGACGAGGGCTATCTGCGTGGGGTGCGGGAGGTGACCCGGCGGGCCGGGTGCCTGTTCATCGCGGACGAGATCCAGTCGGGGCTGGGCCGTACCGGCCGTACGCTCGCGGTCGAGCACGAGGACGTGGTGCCCGACGCCGTGCTGCTCGGCAAGGCGCTCGGCGGTGGCATCGTGCCGGTGTCGGCGGTGGTGGCGCGCCGGGAGGTGCTGTCCGTGCTGAGGCCGGGCGAGCACGGGTCGACGTTCGGTGGCAACCCGCTGGCGGCGGCGGTGGGCTCGGCGGTGGTGGAGCTGCTGCGGACCGGGGAGTTCCAGCAGCGGGCGGCCGAGCTGGGCGTCGTCCTGCGGGACGGGCTGACGGCGCTGGTCGGCCGGGGCGTGGTCGGCTTCCGGGCGCGGGGCCTGTGGGCGGGCGTCGACATCGACCCGGCGATCGGCACGGGCCGCGAGATCAGCCGACGGCTCATGGACCGGGGGATCCTCGTCAAGGACACCCATGGCTCGACGATCCGCCTGGCGCCGCCGCTGACGGTCACGGCCACGGAACTCCGCTCGGCGCTGGGGACGTTGGGGGAGGTTCTGGAGGCGGACTCCTGATCCGGGGCCGTTCCGGTCAGCCGGCGTGCGGCTGACCCGCGGGAGAGCCGCTCCCCCTGCGGGGAGCGGCTCTCCCGCGGTGCCCCGGTGTACCGGTATGCCGCCGTCAGCCGAGTGGGACGCCCGTGTGCTGCTCCAGGGTTCGGATCAGTCGGGCCCGGAACTGCTCGTCCCGGGTCGCGGGGTGCGGGGTCTGTGTCCGCCGGTGGTACCAGTAGCCGCCGGTGGTGGGGGTGGCGTCGGGGTGGGTGGCCAGCCAGACCTGGGTGTGGTGACCGGCGGCCAGGTCGTCCGCGGCCGCCGGCCCGCCCATGCGGGTGGGGACCCAGCCGGGGTCGACCGCGTGGCTGGAGGTTCCCGCCCAGCGGGTCGCGCAGGCCAGGGCGAGGGCGGTCACCCACAGCTTGGTGTCGTCGTAGGAGGCCGTGCCCGCGGTCAGCCGCGCCAGATCGGTGGAACCCGTCCGGTGCATGGAGCTGCTGAGGTAGATCAGCCTGGCCGGCTTGTCCATCAGGGCCGTCAGCAGGTACGGCGCGACGATGTTGACGGCGATCTCGTCGGGGGAATCCAGGACGCCCGCGTTGTGGATGACGGCGTCGAAACGGCCGAACCCCGCGGCCTGGCGGGCGACGGACCGGACCTCGTCCGCGACGGCGAGATCCCCGGCGACGACGCCCTTCCACCGTCCGCCGCCCTCCGTACCGGCAAGACGCGCCGTGTCACGGGCGTGCACCACCACGTCGTGGCCTGCCTCGGCCAACGCGTCCGCCGCGTTGCGCCCGAGCCCACCGGCCGCCCCGGTCACCAGTACCAGCGCCATGTCCGTTCCCTCCCGTCGAGCCACTTCGACCCACTTCGACCCTACGCCCGGCGCTCCGCCGTCGGGACGTACGCCTGCACGCCCTCGCGCCCATCGAACACCGAACGTTCCCGGCTGATCGTCTTTGCCGTTTGTGGCAGGTCGGGGCCCTCCTTACCGCCGGAACTACGGGCTACGATCAATCCTCGGCACCGCGGGACGGGGCTCACCGGCGCGCAAGCGCCTGACGCAACGTCAGTACAGTCAGCGAGGAGTCGGCATGAGGCCGATCGGACCTGCCCTCACCTGGCGACGGGCTCAGCCCGGTCACGTCCGCGGATGTGTGCTGTGACCTGGCGGAACACGTCCAAAGAGCCGATCCGGTAGAGCGAAGGGGACGCCGTGTTCTATTACCTGCTCAAGTATGTGCTTCTGGGTCCGCTGCTGCGGCTGGTCTTCCGGCCCCGCATCGAGGGTCTCGAACACGTGCCGTCGTCGGGCGCGGCCATCGTCGCCGGGAACCACCTGTCCTTCTCGGACCACTTCCTGATGCCGGCGATCCTCAAGCGGCGCATCACCTTCCTGGCGAAGGCCGAGTACTTCACCGGGCCTGGGGTCAAGGGCCGACTGACGGCGTTCTTCTTCCGCAGCGCGGGGCAGATCCCCGTCGACCGCTCCGGGAAGGAGGCCGGTCAGGCCGCGATCCGCGAGGGGCTCGGGGTGCTCAGCAAGGACGAACTGCTCGGCATCTATCCGGAGGGCACGCGCTCGCACGACGGCCGCCTCTACAAGGGCAAGGTCGGCGTGGCGGTCATGGCGCTGAGGGCCAGGGTGCCCGTGATCCCGTGCGCGATGATCGGCACGTTCGAGGCGCAGCCGCCGGGCAAGGTCATCCCGAACATCCACCCCGTGGTGATCCGCTTCGGCAAGCCCCTCGACTTCTCCCGCTACGAGGGCATGGAGAGCGAGAAGGCCGTCCTGCGTGCCATCACCGACGAGATCATGTACGCGATCCTCTCGCTCTCCGAGCAGGAGTACGTGGACCAGTACGCGGCCGTCGTGAAGGCCCAGGAGGCCGAGGCCGCGGCGAAGGAACGCAAGGACCGGAAGGAACGCAAGTTCCCGCGTATGCCGTTGAGTTGATGCGGGCGGCGCCGAGAACGCCCTTGGGGCGGGCGTCGGTGCCGCTGTGTCACCGCGTCATCTGCCCAGAGCAGATCCTCCTCCCACGGCGGCGCCACCGCCGTACGGTCGGATCATGAGACGTGCTGTGGTGATCGGGGCGACGGGACAGATCGGGCGTGTGGCCGTGGGCGCGCTGGCGAGGGACGGCTGGGAGGTGACGGCCCTCTCTCGGGGAGGCGGGCGGGACGACGGCTGGCCCGAGGAGGTACGGGTCGAGCGCGTGGACCGCGGGGACGACACGGCGCTGGCGACGGCGATCGGCGACGGTTGCGACGTCGTGGTGGACATGGTCGCCTACGGGCCCGAACACGCCCGGCAGTTGACCGCGCTGGCCGACCGGATCGGCTCGGCGGTGGTTGTCTCCAGCGTGTCGGTGTACGAGGACGACAAGGGCCGCACCTTCGACACCCAGGCCGAGCCGGACGGCTTCCCCGAGTACCCCGTGCCCCTCACCGAGGACCAGCGCACCATCCGGCCCGGCGAGACCTCGTACAGCACCCGCAAGTCGGGCCTCGAACGGGAACTCCTCGCCGCCGGCGACCGGTTGCCGACGACGCTGCTGCGTGCGGGCGCCATCCACGGGCCGCACTGCCGTACGCCCCGCGAGCTGTACTTCGTGAAGCGCAACCTCGACCGGCGGCCCCGGCGGATCCTCGCGTACGGCGGGCGGAGCCGCTTCCATCCGGCGAGCGTCACCAACATCGCGGAACTGATCCGGCTGGCCGCCGCCCGGCCGGGTTCCCGGGCGCTCAACGCGGTCGACCCCGACGCGCCCACGGTGGCGGAGATCGCCGCCGCGATCGACAGCGTCATGGGCGTCACGGCGGAGGACGTGCTCGTCGAGGGGCCCGCCCCCTCGCCCACGGTGGGCGACACCCCGTGGTCCGTGCCCACGGACGTGGTGTGCGACATGTCGGCGGCCGAACGGGAGGTGGGCTACCGCCCGGTGGTCCGGTACGCCGAGACCCTGCCGGAGACCGTCGCGTGGATCGAGAGCCGGCTGGCGGGCGGCCGGGACTGGCGGGAGGCGTACCCCAGGATGGCCGCGACGTACGGCGACCTCTTCGACTACGCGGCGGAGGACGCCTGGCTGGCGGAACACCGGCCGTAAGCCCTGAGCGGTCACGCCCAGGCACATGCGTGAGGGGCGACCGGTCCGCCCGGTCGCCCCTCACCCACTCAGTTCCCTACGGTGCCGGCGTGGCGTGCGCGGCGCACTTCACGTCGGCCTTGCCCACCTTGCCGGTGAGCAGGTAGGAGTCCACGCGCTCGTTGACACACGCGTTGACCAGGCCGGTGACTCCGTGGGAGCCGGCCTTCGTCTCCGTGATCAGACGCGAGCCCTTGAACCGCTTGTGCAGCTCGACGGCACCCTCGTACGGGGTGGCCGCGTCACGCTCGGACTGGACGATCAGAACGGGCGGCAGGCCCTTCTTCGTCTTGACCTCCACCGGCGTGTACTGCTTCGACGGCCAGGTCGCGCAGGGCAGGTTCATCCAGGCGTTGGCCCAGGTCATGAACGGGTAGTTCTTGTGCAGCCGGGTGTTGTCGCGGTCCCATGTCTTCCAGCTGGTGGGCCACTTGGCATCGGTGCACTCGACCGCGGTGTAGACGGCGTTGCCGTTCTCCGACGTGGCGTTGCCCGCGGTGTCGCTCAGGTCCGGGGCGGCCGCGTCGACCAGCGCCTGGGTGTCACCGGCGGCGTACTTGCTCCACACCTGGGCGGTGGGCGCCCACGCGGAGTCGTAGTACGGGGCGCTCTGGAAGAAGGAGATCAGCTCGGCCGGGCCGACGAGCCCGCCGATCGGGTTCTTCTTCGCGGTGGCGCGCAGCTCCAGCCACTTCGCCTGCACCTTGGCACGGGTGTCACCGAGGTGGTACGTCGCGTCGTTCTGCGCGACCCACTTCGTCCAGTCCTTCCAGCGGCCCTCGAAGGCGACGTCCTGGTCCAGGTTGGCCTGGTACCAGATCTTCTCGCGCGAGGGGTTCACCACGCTGTCGACGACCAGGCGGCGGACGTGGGTCGGGAAGAGGGTGCCGTAGACCGCGCCGAGGTAGGTGCCGTACGAGACGCCGAGGAAGTTGAGCTTCTTCTCCCCGAGGGCGGCACGGATGACGTCCAGGTCACGGGCGGTGTTCGCCGTGGTCATGTACGGCAGCATCGCGCCGCTGCGCTTCTGGCAGCCGGCCGCGTAGGCGGCGGCGAGCTTGCGCTGCTTGCGCTTGTCGGCCTCGCTGTCGGGCACCGGGTCCATCTTGGGCGCCTTCACGAACTCCTGCGGGTCGACACAGGAGATGGGCGCCGACTTGCCGACACCGCGCGGGTCGAAGCCCACGAAGTCGTACGCCTTGGAGACGTTCGCCCACAGCGGGTTCTTGGTGGTGACCCGGCGCGGGAAGCGCAGACCCGACCCACCGGGGCCGCCCGGGTTGTAGACGAGGGCGCCCTGGCGCTCCTCCTTCGTGCCCGTGTTGCCGATGTGGTCCACGGCGAGCTTGATCTGCTTGCCGTTCGGCTTGGCGTAGTTCAGCGGCACGGTGACCCAGCCGCACTGGATGGGCTTCTCCAGACCCCACCCCTCGGGGCAGTCCTGCCACGTGACGCCCTTCTTCGCCGCCTTGGCGGCGGCGACGGCAACACCCTTGGCCTCCAGGTCCTTGCCACCGCCGGCGGCCGCGGCGTTGGCCACGGGGGCGGTGACGGCGCCGGCTATCAGGGTCGCCGTGACGAGCAGTCCGGCGGAGCCGAACGCTGCCGCCCTTCTCGTCGGCCTCATACCTCTCAAGAGGGAACTCCCCGTACATCGTTTCGAATTTTCGAATGGTCACGGGGATCCTCGTACTTGGGAGGCACCGGGGAACAGAGGGGCGGAACGTTCTTTACTAATCCGATAACCGGTGAGGCACGTTCCGTTGAGCGGGCCGCGGGTCAGCCGTCGAGCCCGGCCAACGCCTCGTCCAGCACCCGCCGCAGCAGCAGCGCGTCCGGCGCCAGGGCGCTGACGAGGACCGCGGGCCCGGCCAGCGGAGTCAGGGTGGCCGACTCCCCCAGCACCCTGGGTGCGGGCGGCCGCTGCGCGAACTCCGGCCGTACGACGACGAGTTGGCCGAGCGCCCGGTACCCGCCCAGCACGGCGGGACCGTCCCAGCCGCCGGGTGCGCCCGGCCCGCAGGACACCTCCTGGTCGAGCAGCGCCCGCCCGTCCAGCCGTACGGTGAGCCGGCTGCTCAACCGCCCCGGCCCCTCCCCGACCCGCCCGAGCACCTGCTCCTCGCGGAACACGAGCCGGGCACCGGACGCGAGACTGAGGGAGGTCGACACCCGCAGGTCGCTGCCGCAGGCCGAGATCAACTGCTCGGGCAGCCAGCGCAGTTCGCCCCCGGCGGCGACACGGACCCGTACGTCGTAGCGGGCCTCCTCCTTGCCCTGCCCCGGCAGGGCGATGGTCGCCGCCGCGGACCCCAGATGCAGCCGCGCGCCCTGCCCGACCTCCGCCTCCACGGCGAGACGGTCGCCCCCGAGCGGGCCGCTCATGGCGCCGACCAGCATGACCCGGGCCTCGTCACCACTCCCCCGGGTGCGCCGCAGCGCGAGCGGCCCATGGCTCTCCAGCACGGGCAGAGCGGTACCGCCGCGTCCGTCGGCACGGGCGGCGAGCCGCGCGGTGGCGCGGACACCGGTCGTACTCATGGTGGGTGCGCCGGTGTGACTCCCCTCCCGCGACTGCGTGGCGCTCGCACCTCGCGGCCCGGCGCCTCCCGCCGCCGTCACGCGGTCCACGCCGCGAGCCGTTCCCGTACCCAGGCGGCGACGTCGGTGACACCGGCCTCGCTCCTGAGCGACTGGAACACGACCGGCAGTTCGGCGCGCTGCGCCTTCGCGTCGGCGGCCATCCGACCGAGGTCCGACCCGACGTACGGCGCGAGGTCCGTCTTGTTGACCACCAGCAGGTCGGCGGTGGTGACGCCGGGGCCGCCCTTGCGGGGGATGTCGTCGCCGCCGGCCACGTCGATCACGAAGATCTGCGCGTCCACGAGGCCCTTGGAGAACGTCGCGGTGAGGTTGTCGCCGCCCGACTCGACGAGGACGAGATCGAGCGGGCCGACCTCGTCCTCCAGGTCCTCGACGGCTTCCAGGTTCGCCGAGATGTCGTCCCGGATCGCGGTGTGCGGGCACGCGCCCGTCTCCACGGCCGTGATCCGCTCGGGCGGCAGCACGGCCTCGCGCAGCAGGAACTCGGCGTCCTCCCGTGTGTAGATGTCGTTGGTCACGACGGCCAGGGCGAGCTCGTCCCGCAGCGCACGGCACAGCGCGGCGACGGTGGCCGTCTTCCCGGACCCCACGGGCCCGCCGAGCCCGATCCGCAGCGCGCGCCGACGGCCGTCCGGCCGATACGCGTCCGCGCTCACCGCGGAGGGACCGTCGTGGAGGTGGTCATGGTCGAGATGCATGAAGCGGCTCCTTTATATGGGGGTGGAAGAGTTCGGGGGGCGTGGTGATCGAGCGCCTGCGGGTTGTGGGTGGTTGCTCGCGCAGTTCCCCGCGCCCCTGAAAAGCGGAGGCGCCCGAGTCTTTTAGGGGCGCGGGGAACTGCGCGATCAGCCCACGACAACCCGCACCCGCCGACGAACCCCAAGGGCCCGAGCTCGACCGCGGGGGTCGAAGGGGCGCAGCCCCTGGGGACGGGACGGGTAGGGGCGGCGGGGGCGACCCCCTCCTAGGACGCGAACAACCGCACGGCCCAAGCCGCATGCACCTCCGCCCCGATGTCCAGCAACGGCCCGGAAGCCGCCGGCAGCACATCCACCCCACCCCCGACCGCCTCCCGCCCCGCCTCGACGGCCGACCGCACCACACGGTCCATCTCGGGGGCCAACCGCGCCACCACCCCCGTCGCGTCGAACGGATCCAGGCTCAGCAACCGCACGGTCGCACTCGCCGGCCCGCTCACGCTCTCGTACACGGAGCAGTACGCGGCGTCCTCGGGCCCGAGCCCGGCCGCCCGCGCCGTGACGCCCAACACCACCGACTGGTGCGCCCCCTTGGGGAACTCCCCTGCCAGCGCGCCCAGTTCCTCGGACGGCCAGGTCGCACGGGCCGCCCGCATCAACTGCCGCCCCAGCTTGCGGGAGGCGACCCGCAGCGCGAGGGACGGTGTCCGGGCGTCGGCCGCCGCGTCCAGCGCGACCGGGTCGACCCCGAGTGCCGCCGCCGCGGCCAGCGCCGCCGACACCAGCCCCACCGTGTGCAACCGGCCCCGGCAGAACGCCTCCAGACCGTCCGCCCCGCGGATCAGCCCGGCCTTGACGGCCGCCTCGGCCCCGCCGGAGTGCGCGTGCCCCCCGGCGGGAAAGCGGCCGTCGGCCAGTACGAGAAGAGTCGCCCTGGACATCAGAAGAGGAAGTACCGCTGGGCCATGGGCAGTTCGGCGGCCGGTGTCGCCTCCACCAGCTCGCCGTCGATGTGCACGGCGAAGCTGTCGGGGTCGATCCGCACCTCGGGTCGCGCGTCGTTCTCCCGCATGTCGGCCTTGGTGACCCCGCGCGTCGAGTCGATGGCGACGAACCGCTTCCCGAGCGAGAGCCGCTCCGGCAGTCCGTCCTCGACGGCGAGCGGCGCCACGAAGTTGAACGAGTTGGCGGCCGGCGCCCGCCCGATCGCCCCGTACATCGGGCGCGGGAGGATCGGCTGCGGTGTGGGGATGGACGCGTTGGCGTCGCCCATCTGCGCGTACGCGATCTGCCCGCCCTTGATCACGAGCTGCGGCTTCACCCCGAAGAACGCGGGCTCCCACACCACCAGGTCCGCGAGCTTGCCGCTCTCCACGGACCCGATCTCACGCGCGAGGCCCTGCGCGAGCGCGGGGTTGATCGTGTACTTGGCGACGTAGCGACGTACGCGGTGGTTGTCGGCGCGGTCGTCACCCGGCAGGGCGCCCCGTCGCCGCTTCATCACGTGCGCGGTCTGCCAGGTACGCAGGACGACCTCGCCGACCCGGCCCATGGCCTGGGCGTCGGACGAGATGATCGAGATGGCGCCCAGGTCGTGCAGTATGTCCTCGGCCCCGATCGTCGACGGCCGGATGCGGGACTCCGCGAAGGCGAGGTCCTCGGGCACGGCGGCGTTGAGGTGGTGGCAGACCATCAGCATGTCGAGGTGTTCCTCGGCGGTGTTGACGGTGTAGGGCCGGGTCGGGTTCGTGGAGCTGGGCAGCACGTGCGGCTGCGAGACCACGGTCATGATGTCGGGCGCGTGCCCGCCGCCGGCGCCCTCGGTGTGGTACGCGTGGATGCCCCGTCCGGCGATGGCGGCCAGGGTGTCGCCCACGAACCCGGCCTCGTTGAGGGTGTCCGTGTGGATGGCGACCTGGACGCCGGTCCGGTCGGCGACGGTCAGGGCCGCGTCGATGACGGCGGGCGTCGACCCCCAGTCCTCGTGCAGCTTCAGACCGAGCGCCCCGCCCCGGATCTGGGACAGCATCGCCTCGTGGGAGACGGTGTTGCCCTTGCCGAGAAAGCCGATGTTCAGCGGGTACTGTTCCATCGCCTCCAGCATCCGGGCCAGGTGCCAGGGGCCGGGGGTGACGGTGGTGGCCTTGGAGCCCTCCGCCGGTCCGGTGCCGCCACCGACCAGGGTGGTCACTCCGGACGCCAGCGCCTCGTCGGCGATCTGCGGGCAGATGAAGTGGACGTGCGCGTCGATGGCACCGGCGGTGACGATGCGCCCGTTGCCCGCGATGATCTCCGTCTCGGGCCCGATGACGAGGTCGGGGTGGACCCCGTCCATGGTGTCGGGGTTGCCCGCCTTGCCGATGCCGGTGATACGGCCGTCGCGGATGCCGATGTCGGCCTTGACGATGCCCCAGTGGTCGATGATGACCGCGCCGGTGATGACCGTGTCCGGGGTGCCGTCTGCGCGCGTAGCGCGGGCCTGGCCCATGGACTCACGGATGACCTTGCCACCGCCGAACACGGCCTCGTCGCCGGCGAGTCCGGGGCCGCCGGAACGGTCCTCCTCGATCTCGACGAGCAGATCGGTGTCGGCGAGCCGGATACGGTCACCGGTGGTCGGCCCGAACAGGTCGGCGTACGCGGCACGCGAGATCTCAGGCATCGAGGGCACCTCCGGTCTCCCCGCGCAGTCCCGGCACGACACGGGCGCCGGTGAGCGGGACGAGTTCCACGTCGACGGGGATGCCGGGCTCGAACCGTACGGCGGTGCCCGCGGCGACGTTCAGCCGCTTGCCGCGCGCGGCGGCACGGTCGAAGTCCAGACCGGGGTTGGCCTCGGCGAAGTGGTAGTGGGAGCCGACCTGGACGGGCCGGTCGGCGGCGTTGAGGACGGTCAGCCGGGTGACCTCACGGCCCTCGTTGTACACGATCGGTTCCTCGGCGAAGAGGATCTCTCCGGGAATCACGGCAGCCCCCTCAGACGATCGGGTCGTGGACGGTGACGAGCTTGGTGCCGTCCGGGAAGGTCGCCTCGACCTGGACGTCGTGGATCATCTCGGGAATGCCCTCCATCACGTCGTCGCGGGTGAGCAGTTTCCGCCCGGACGCCATGAGTTCGGCCACCGTACGGCCGTCCCGCGCGCCTTCCAGGATGTGCGCGGTGATCAGGGCGACAGCTTCGGGGTGGTTCAGCTTCAGGCCCCGGGCCCTGCGCTTCTCGGCCACGTCCGCCGCCACATGGATCAGCAGCCTCTCCTGCTCGTGCGGGGTCAGTTGCACGGCGTCCCACCTCACATCCTCGCTCCGGACCGTGCGGGGTCCGGTTGCCTCGCCACCGCGCAACATCGCAGGTGGCGTGGCCGCAGGCTAATTGGGCGGCGTTTCGGTGACGTTAACCGACCCCCGGCCCGGACGAGGAACGCGCCCGGCTCGGGAGCGGAACGCGCTCGGCTCAGGCGCGGAACCCTCACGGCTCAGGTACGGGCGGCCGGGTCCTCCATGCTCATCAGAGCCTTCAACCCCAGCTCGACCACCTGGACCGGCACGTCCCCGAAGAGCGCGTACTGGGCCGCGAAACCCTGGGCGAGCGCGATCAGCGTCCGCGCCACACTGAGCGCCGGGATGTCGGCCCGCATCATCCCCGCGTCCTGATACGCCTCGACGATCTCGACCCACGGCTGCCGCACCTGCGCGAAACCGTCGTTGAGCACGTTCTGCAAGTCCGGGTTGCGGAGGGTCTCGGCCCAGACCTGCACCATCAGCCGGGGGTAGAGGGACCCGCCGTTCGGCCCCAGCGTCGGCTCCTTGCCGAGGATCTGCCGGATGACCATGCCGATGAGGATCTCCGGGGACGGCAGCGGCCGCCGGGCGGCGGCTTCCTGGAACGCACCCCGGATCTCACTGATCACCTCCGCCACGATCGCGGCGATCAGCTCTTCCTTGCCGGTGAAGTAGCGGTAGACGGCCCCGGCGGAGAGGTCCGCCTCCTTCAGTACGTCCTGCATCGACGTGGCGTGGAACCCGTTGCGGGCGAAGCAGCGGGCCGCGGCGTCGAGGATCTGGCGGCGGCGGGCGTCTAGACGCTCCTGCGATACGCGAGGCATGCCGTCAAAAGTAAAACGAACGTTCCTTCTTGACAAGTCACGCCCCGGCGAGCATGGTGAAGTCAAGAAAAACGAACGCTCCTTCTTTTTGGCGAGGAGAGCGAGAGCCGGCCGACGAGACCCGGGTCACCACTGCTCCTCACCACACCCGCACCCACACCCACACCATCGGTATGGAGGGAAACCATGTCCGCCACGCCCATCGCACCCTCGGCGGCCGAGCCCACCGCCCCGGCCGCCCCAGCCGCCCCGGCGACCCCGGCCGACTCCCGGGCGCACGTGACACCGCCGAGTCGCCGGATGGTCGCGGTCATCGTGCTGATCCCCGTCATCGCGGCACTCGCGCTCTGGGCCTTCGCCTGGCCCAACGCCCGTATCGCACCGCGCGATCTGCCGCTCGGTGTGGCGGGCCCCGCGGCCGCCGCCACGCAGGTCGAGCAGCGCCTGGAGCAGCGGGACGGCGCTTTCGAGGTGCACCGTTACGCCGACGAGGCCGCCGCGCGGGACGCGATCGAGGACCGGACCGTGTACGGCGCGGTCGTCGTCACCGAGGCGGGGCCGAAGCTGCTCACGGCGTCGGCGGCGAGCCCGATGGTCGCGCAGTTGCTCCAGCAGGCGGTGGGCGAGCAGGCCGCTCGGGAGGGCGCCCGGGTGGAGGTCACCGACGTGGTGGCGACCCCGGCGGAGGACCCGCGCGGGTCGGCCTTCGGTTCGAGCGTGCTGCCGTTGGCGCTGGCCGGTACCGCCGCCGGCGCGGTGGTGACACTGCTCGGGCTGCGCGGGGCGCGTGCGGCCGGCGCACTGGCCGGGGCCGCCGCCCTGGTCGGCCTCGCCGCCGCGGCCCTGGCGCACACCTGGCTGGGCGCGCTCACGGGTGACTGGTGGGCGGAGGCGGGCGTACTGGGCCTCACCACCCTCGCCGTGGGCGCCACCGTGGCCGGCCTGGCCGCACTGCTGGGCCGGGCGGGCCTCGGCCTGGGCGCGCTGCTGATCGTGTTCCTCGGCAACCCCTTCTCGGGCGCCGCCTCGGCACCCCGGATGCTGCCCGAGCCCGCCGGGACGCTCGGTCAGTGGCTGCCGCCGGGCGCCGGCGCGACACTGCTGCGCTCCGTCTCGTTCTTCGACGGCGCCGCCGCCCTCAGCCCGGCGCTCATCCTGACCTGGTGGGCCGTACTCGGCCTGGGCGCGGTCCTCGTGGGCCCCCTGCTCAAGCGGCCGAAGAAGCCCGCCGCGTCGCAGGCCGCCGCGCCCACCACCGGCCGCACTCCGGCGCCCACACCCGCGCACTGACCGGGCGAGCGGCTCCGAAGCCGGACCCCGCCTCGGACAAGGCATCTGAGCCACGCGAGAAGCGGCCCCAACCAGACAGGCCGTGCGCCCCCGCTGTAGCGGACGGGGGCGCACGGCCTACTCGTATGCGGGCGTGAGTGACGTGCCTTCACGCCCTCTAGGAGGCGCCCGACCCCCGGTGCTCCGCCGTGATGCCGAACCGCTGCTGGTCCCTAGGGGGCGACGCCACCTCGCGGACGCCGGAGACCGCGCTGACGACGGGCTCCTCCGCGGGATCCTGGAGCGCTTCGAGCTGCTCCAGATCGGCGGCGGAGACCAGGGCGACGAGGGGCTTGCCGTGCCGCGTCACGACGACGCGCTCGCCGCCGTAGACCACTCGGTTGATCAGATCGGCGAGCTCAGCCCTGGCTTGCGTCACCGGAATCTCGTAGGCCATGGGGTCCAGCTTAGACCGGGTCCCACCGCCTCCCCGGAGCGGAAGGTCCCATTCTGCCCCGGGACGCTCCGCACGTTCGTACGATCACAACGACCTCCGAGGGGAGGCGTTCATGACAAACGAACGGGGAGATCATGTCCAGCCTTTCCAGGCGCACACTGCTCGGATACACAGGGACGGCGGCAGCGGGAACAGCGGCGGCGGGCACCGCACTGTTCGCCGGCGGGCCGGCCCGGGCGGCCGAGAACGGGACCGCGGACGAGAACCCGACGCCGGACCAGGCCCAGAGCCGGCCCCCGAACCAGCCCCAGGCCCAGGCCCGAGCCCAGGAGAACGCGGGGGCCGACTTCCCGGACGGCACCAAGTTCAGCGGATACGTCCGGATGCCCGGCACCGAGATGACGGAGCTCACGGTCAGCTTCACCGTGAGCACGACGGAGGCGCCGGCGGCCCAGCGGATCTCGGCGCTCGAAGTGGCCAACGCCCTCAACGAACTCGCCGCCACCCGCGGCTGGCCCCCCATCACCTTCTACGGAACCCCCGCCCCCGCCCCGCTCAACTGACCGGCACTCCACCCGCACGCCCCACCACTCACCCGCCCCCCACTCGCCCTCCGAGACCAATCCCCGCGGAGCCACGCTCCGCGGGGATTTTCGCTGTCAGCCGAGGGCCGCTCCAAAGAGGCGTACGTCCTGTACATTTTTTACAGAAGTCGATCAGAGGAGACCCCCATGCCCGCGAACCGCCCGTCGGCCCGCCACGTGCTCCCCGAATTCACCGAACGCACAAGTGCGGGTCACCGAACGATGGATCCGTATGCGAAGTTGCTGGAGGAGCGGATCGTGTTCCTCGGGACGCAGATCGACGACACGTCCGCGAACGACGTGATGGCGCAGTTCATGCACTTGGAGTACCAGTCCCCGGAGCGGGACATCTCCCTCTACATCAACTCCCCCGGCGGCTCGTTCAGTGCGATGACGGCCGTCTACGACACGATCCGGTTCGTCACCTGCGACGTGGAGACCGTCTGCCTCGGCCGGGCGGGGGCATCCGCCGCGGTGCTGCTGGCGGCGGGCACGCCGGGCAAGCGATCCGTGCTGCCGGGCGCGCAGGTGGTGCTCCATCAGCCGGCGCTGACCGAGCCGGTCACCGGACAGGCGAGTGATCTGGCGATCCAGGCCGAGGAGCTGATGCGCAACCGCCGGCGACTGGAGGAGATGCTCGTACGGCACACCGGGCAGAGCCACGAACGGATCAGCGGCGACCTCGAGCGGGACAAGTTCCTCGACGCACACGGAGCCGTGGACTACGGCCTGGCCGACCGGGTCGTGCCGAGCCGCAGGGGCTCGCGGGCGCTCCCCGGCGCGAGGTGAGCCGCCGATGCTCCCACCCGAGCTGCCGCCGTTGCCCGCGCTGACGCGGGCCGAGGCGGAGTTGATCGACCGTTATCTGGACGTGGTCGACCTGCTGGGCCGGATCAACCCGGCCCGCCCCGGCGACACGTATCGCGGGCTGCGGGCCGCGCAGGCCCTCGTCGGCCGGGCGACGGCGCTGCGCGACGCGCTCGAACTGATGCACACACGCGGCGAGAACGAACTGCACGCCCCCACCCTGGCCCGCGCCCTGCGGGTCCTGGACGGGGAACGGCGGGCGGCCCGGGTCACCCTTCCGCCGGAACCCGAGGACTCCCCCGCCTGACTCCGACGACTCCCCCGCCTGAACCGATCGGGCGTCGTCCGCCGTACTACTGACGGGCCCTCCGGTCCGGGTCTCGGCCCACCGGACGGCCTACGCGGAACAACCCATCGGCCCACCCGTCCCCAAAACCGCCGGAGTTGCGCATCATGCCTGCAAGAGTGCCGGAACCCATCATTCCGTTGCTGGTGCGGACGTCCTCGACTCCGTGGACAGAACAGCTGAAAAAGGTCTGTCCACCCGAACGGGCGAGTGGTGAGTAACACCACAAATCCCTGATTCCGTTGGGATTTTCGGACTTCCGTGCGTCAAGATCCCTTCCTGACGACAAGCCCCCGCCGCAGCGGCGGGGCGATCCGGGCGGACGCCGAGTCCTGCCGCCGCCTGGATGACCGGTCGACAGGAGTGGATCGGCAGGAGTGGAGGACCCAAGCACGACGGGTCGCCGGGACGGTCACGCCATGACCGGGTCGAGCAGCCCTTGGGGTGAAGCCGCGTCAGCGGCCGGGCAACTTCGCCAGCCCGAATCCGACAGGTCATCCTTCACAGGCGGCTGACGAAGGGTTGCGCATGTCTGCGCTCAATCGTGTCCCGTCGCTGTTGACCCGGGCCGGCACGGCCTCGGCTCTGACCATCGCCGCCGTCGGCGGCAGCATCGTGGTCCCGGGCGTCGCCTCGGACGCCGAGGCCGCCACAGTGGCGTCGAAGGCGCTTCAGGTCGCCGCTTCCAAGAAGGGCTCCCCTTACCGGTACGGCGCGACGGGCCCCGGCAGGTTCGACTGCTCAGGGCTGACGCTCTACTCGTTCAAGAAGGCGGGCAAGAAGCTGCCCCGTACTGCCCAGCAGCAGTACAACAAGACGAAGCACATCTCCGCGAGCAGCCGCAAGCTCGGAGACCTCGTCTTCTTCCACTCGGGATCGAGTGTCTACCACGTCGGTATCTACGCGGGGAAGGGAAAGATCTGGCACTCGCCGAAGACGGGTGACGTCGTGCGACTGCAGAAGATCTGGACGAAGAGCGTCTGGTACGGCCGGGTCCGCTGACCCGTCGGAGGGCGGCCGGAGCACCGGCCGCCCTCCCGGTTCACCCCGGCCGCTCCCCGGTCGCTCCCCGGTCGCTCCCCGAGTGCCCCAGAACCCTCCTTCGCCCCCTCCTCGGCAGGCGTGACACAGGCCCGGATGGTTACTCGTACAGCCATGGCCGACGAACGCATCAGCCCCGCTCGCAACGAGACGCCTCTCGAACGGGCCGACCGCAACTTCTCCGAGTTGCTCCAGGAACTGCGGGTCACCCAGACAGGGGTGCAGATCCTCTTCGCGTTCCTGCTGACGCTGGCCTTCACCCCGCGCTTCCCGGACTTGGACGCCTTCCAGCGCGCGACGTACGTCACCACACTGCTCCTCGCGGTCCTGGCGGCGGCGCTCTTCACCGCCCCGGCCGCCCTGCACCGCTCGCTGTTCCAGCAGAACGCCAAGCCCACCATCGTCCGGGTCTCGTCCAGGCTGGCCGGTGTCGGCCTGGGGGTACTGATGCCGGCCTTCGCGGGGTCGGTCCTGCTCATCGTGGACGTGACACTCGGCCGGGCCGCGGGCCTCACCGCCGGCGGTGGCACGCTCGTCGGCTGTCTGCTGCTGTGGGGCCTGCTCCCGAGGCTGGTGGGACGCTCCGTCCGCGGGAACCGCACGCCACCGGCGCCGCGCCCCGGCGGGACGGTCCCCGCCCCCCAGGGGCGGGACTCCGTCAGGGCTCCTGCGGACCGCCTGCCCTGACCGGCTGCACGGGGACGGCCCACGGAAGCTCGATCGCCACCGTCTTGCCGCCCTCCCGCGTGGGTCTGACACTCAGCCGCCCGCCGCACTCGGCGGTCAGCCAGCGGATGATGACCATGCCCCGCCCGTTGTCCTGCTGGACGGCGGCGGGCAGGCGTTTCGGGAAGCGCGGATGACTGTCGGTGACGCCGATGTGCAGATGCTCGTCACGGTCGAGGACGAGGTCCACGGTGAACGTCGGTGACTGACCGAAGGTGTGCTGAACGGCGTTGGTGGCGAGTTCGGACACGATCAGGCGCACGGTGTCCGCGATGTCCGTGTCGCTCGGCAGGCCCCATTCGGCCAGCACGGTGGCGACGTATCTCCGGGCCGCGGACACCGAGGCGGGATCGCTCGGCAGAGTGACGGATGCTTCCTGGTGATCTGCCATGGCGGTGCGTCCCTTTCCCACGGGACCGATGTCCGACTGGGAGCGGATGATTCGAGTACGGTCCCGGACTGGTGCTTCGCGCCAGAGTGCCACTACCTGGGCCGTCACGGGTGGCGATCCACCAAGATATGCATATATCTGTCGCTCGAAGCGGTGAACTCTCCGACGGCCGACCGTATTCGAGGGGCCTCTCGGGCCATCCTCTACCGTCACCCGACTTCGCGCGCCGGGCGGAAGGAGACACCCATGCAGTACGGTCCGGCGGTGCGCCGCCGCAAGCTCGGCGCCGAGTTGCGCCTCCTGCGCACCCGCGTCGGCATCACCAGCGTCGAGGCCGCCCGTCTCGTGGGCTGGCACCAGTCGAAGGTGAGCCGCATCGAGACGGGCGCCAGCGGAGTGAAACCCGCGGACGTCCACCGACTGCTGGACGCCTACGCGGTCGACGACGGCGAGTTACGGGAACTGCTGATGGCGCTGGCGGGCTCCGAGGACGGGGGCGGACGGCACAACTGGTGGCACGCGTACCGAGGGGTGCTGCCGCCGACGTACCGGGACTTCATCAGCCTGGAGTCGCAGGCGAGCGGGATGCGCACCCTGGAGACCTCGGTCGTGCCGGGCCTGCTGCAGATCCCCGAGTACGCCCGGGCGGTGACGCGGGCCGCGGTGGAGGGACTGGAGGACGACAAGATCGACGCGCTCGTGGAAGTGCGGCTCGCACGGCAGGACGTTCTGCGCGGACACCCCCCGATGGAGCTGAGCGCCGTGCTCGACGAGGGCGTTCTGCGGCGTGAGGTCGGCGGACCCGAGGTCATGGCCCGTCAGCTGGAGCGGTTGGTCGAGGCGGCGCGTCTGCCGCAAGTGAGGTTGCAGGTGCTGCCGTTCACTGCCGGGGCGCACATCGGCATCACCGGTCCTTTCGTAATCTTCTCATTTCGGAACACTTCCGATCTGGACGTGGTTGTTCTCGACCACTTGACGAGTAGCCTCTACCTCGAACGGAAAGAAGACCTCAGGGCTTATGTCGAGGCCTTCAACACCCTTCAGATCCACGCCCTTTCGCCCGAGGACTCGTTGGATTACATCGCCGGTCTGGCTCAGGGCTAGCTTCCGGCGCGTAAGGAGGCACCATGTCAGCTCTGCCTCGGAACGTACCCACCAGTACCGCGCTACGCGGTGTGCGGTGGCTGCGCAGCAGCCGCAGCACGGGGATGAACAACTGTGTGGAAACGGCCCGTCCCGGGTCCGGCCGACTGGCCGGACTGGTGGCCGTGCGCGACTCGAAGAACACGGCGGGGCCCGCCCTGCTGTTCACCCCCGAGGCATGGGAGGGATTCGTCACCACGCTTCGGTGAGCACCACCGGCCGCACCACAGGTTCCGCTTCTGGCGACGCACGGCCGCGACGCCGACTCACGGTCGCGTATCGCCGATGATTCCCACGGCTCGGTCGATCTGTCCCTCGGTGAGATCCGCCCGGGCGGTCAACCGCAGCCTCGAGATGCCGTCGGGCACGGACGGTGGGCGGAAACAGCCGACGGCGAGACCCGCCGCCCGGCAGTCCGCCGCCCACCGCACCGCCTGATCCGGAGACGGCGCCCGTACGGACACCACGGCGGCGTCGGGCCGCACCGCTTCATGGCCCGACGCCGTCAGCCGTGTGTGCAGCGCCCGCGCCACCTCACGGGCCCGGGCGGCCCGCTCCGGCTCACGGCGCAGCAGTCTGAGCGCGGCGAGTGCGGCGCCCGTCGCCGCCGGGGCGAGCCCCGTGTCGAAGATGAACGTCCGGGCCGCGTTGACCAGGTGGTCGATCACCTTCGCCGGTCCGAGGACGGCACCGCCCTGACTGCCCAGCGACTTCGACAGAGTGACCGTCACGACGACATCGGGGGCGCCCGCCAGCCCCGCCGCGTACGGCGCGCCCCGGCCGCCGTCGCCGAGGACGCCGAGCCCGTGGGCGTCGTCCACGACGAGCCCGGCGCCGTACGCGCGGCACGCGGCGGCCAGTCCGGCCAGCGGGGCGGCGTCGCCGTCCACCGAGAACACCGTGTCGGAGACCGCGATCGCGGGTCCCTTGGCCGTGCCGAGCGCCTTGCGGACCGCGTCGGGGTCGGCGTGCTCGACGACCTGCGTGGTCCCGCGGGCCAGCCGGCAGCCGTCGATCAGGGAGGCGTGGTTGCCCGCGTCGGACACGATCAGCGAGCCGTGCGGGGCGAGCGCGGTGACGGCGGCGAGGTTGGCGGCGTAGCCGGAGGAGAAGACGAGGGCGGCCTCGAAGCCGCAGAAGGCGGCCAGTTCGCGCTCCAGTTCGCCGTGGAGCTCGGTGGTGCCGGTGACGAGCCGGGAGCCGGTCGCCCCGCCGCCCCAGATGCGTGCCGCCTCGGCCGCGCCCTCGATGATCTCGGGGTGGTGGGCCAGCCCCAGGTAGTCGTTGCTCGCGAGGTCGAGCAGGGGCGAGTCGGCGGGGCGGGGGCGCAGGGTCCGTACGAGCCCGGCGCGGCGGCGTGCCGACGCCTGCTCGTCGATCCAGCCGAACGCCATGAGTCCTCCGGGGGTCGCGTGGGCAGCCCTCGGTGCCGGTGCTGTCATCGGGCAGCGCGGCAGGGGCTTTTGTAGGCAGTGCACAGACACTAACGGGACGGCCCGTCGCCCACGATGTGGCGATACCCACACGTCGAACCGACTCTGTTGTCCGAAGTCTCCTTGGCCGGGAGCGGTCCGGTAGGACAGGATCGGCTCTCATGGACCTGCTGAACACGCTGGTGGACAAGGGGCTCCGGCGCGAGCCGCTGAGCCGTGCCGAGGCGCTCGCCGTCCTCGGCACCTCCGACGACGACCTGCTCGACGTGGTGGCCGCGGCCGGAAAGGTGCGCAGGCACTGGTTCGGGCGACGGGTGAAACTGAACTATCTCGTCAACCTGAAGTCCGGGCTGTGTCCCGAGGACTGCTCGTACTGCTCCCAGCGGCTCGGCTCGACGGCCGGGATCCTCAAGTACACCTGGCTGAAGCCCGACGAGGCGTCGAAGGCCGCCGCGGCCGGTCTCGCCGGCGGTGCCAAGCGGGTGTGCCTGGTGGCGTCCGGGCGCGGCCCGACGGACCGTGACGTGGACCGCGTCGCGGGCACCATCAAGGCCATCAAGGAGGAGAACGAGGGCGTCGAGGTGTGCGCCTGTCTGGGTCTGCTCTCCGACGGTCAGGCCGAACGGCTGCGCGAGGCGGGCGCGGACGCCTACAACCACAACCTCAACACGTCGGAGTCGACGTACGGGGAGATCACGACCACCCACACGTACGCCGACCGGGTGGACACGGTGCAGAAGGCGCACGCGGCGGGTCTGTCGGCGTGCTCCGGTCTGATCGCGGGCATGGGCGAGACCGACGAGGACCTCGTCGACGTCGTCTTCTCGCTGCGTGAACTGGACCCGGACTCGGTGCCGGTCAACTTCCTGATCCCGTTCGAGGGCACCCCGCTGGCCAAGGAGTGGAACCTCACGCCCCAGCGGTGCCTGCGGATCCTCGCCATGGTGCGGTTCGTCTGCCCGGACGTCGAGGTGCGCATCGCCGGTGGCCGCGAGGTGCATCTGCGGACGATGCAGCCGCTCGCGCTGCACCTGGCCAACTCGATCTTCCTCGGCGACTACCTCACCAGCGAGGGCCAGGCCGGCAAGGCCGACCTGGAGATGATCGCGGACGCCGGGTTCGAGGTGGAGGGCGCCGACCAGATCACGCTGCCGGAGCACCGGGCGGCCGGGGGCGGCTGCGGGTCCCACGAGAGCGCCGGGTGCGGTGCCCACGAGGGTGGCGGCTGCGGGTCCCACGACAGCGGTGGCGGGTGCGGGTCGCATGAGGGGGGCGGCGTCTGCGGTTCCGCGGCCACCACCTCCTCCACGGCGGCCTCGCAAGCGGGCGAGGCCCGGACGGATCTGGTCGCCGTGCGGCGTCGGGGTGCCGGCACGGATCTCGCGCCCAATGCCTGAGGGGCCCGACCCGAGCGTGGCCGAGCTGCTGGACCTCGACCGGCGGCATGTGTGGCATCCGTACGGTCCGATGCCGGGCCGGGTGGACCCGCTCGTCGTGGAGTCGGCGAGCGGGGTCCGGCTGCGGCTCGCCGACGGCTCGGGCGAACTCGTCGACGGCATGTCGTCCTGGTGGTCGGCCATCCACGGCTACAACCACCCGGTGCTCAACGAGGCCGCGCGCGAGCAGCTCGGCCGGATGAGCCATGTGATGTTCGGCGGGCTCACCCATGAGCCCGCCGTACGACTGGCGAAGCGTCTTGTCGACATGTCGCCCGACGGTCTGGAGCATGTGTTCCTCGCCGACTCGGGGTCGGTCTCGGTCGAGGTCGCCGTCAAGATGTGCCTGCAGTACTGGCGTTCGCTCGGCCGTCCCGGCAAGCAGCGCCTGCTCACCTGGCGCGGCGGCTACCACGGCGACACCTGGCAGCCCATGTCGGTGTGCGACCCGGACGGCGGCATGCATGAGCTGTGGCAGGGCGTGCTGCCGCGGCAGGTGTTCGTCGAGGCGCCGCCGGCGGAGTACGACGAGGCGTACGCGGAGCGGTTGCGCTCGGCGGTCGAGCGGCACGCCGACGAACTGGCCGCCGTGATCGTGGAGCCGGTGGTGCAGGGCGCGGGCGGGATGCGGTTCCACTCCCCCGCGTATCTGCGGGTGCTGCGCGAGGTGTGCGACGCGCGCGACGTGCTGTTGGTGTTCGACGAGATCGCGACCGGGTTCGGCCGGACGGGCGCGCTGTTCGCGGCGGAGCACGCGGCGGTGACGCCGGATGTGATGTGCGTGGGCAAGGCGCTGACCGGCGGTTATCTGACGATGGCCGCGACGTTGTGCACGGCACGGGTGGCCGACGGGATCTCTCGGGGCGAGGTGCCCGTGCTCGCCCACGGGCCGACGTTCATGGGCAATCCGCTGGCCGCGTCCGTGGCGCTCGCCTCCATCGAGCTGCTGCTGGGGCAGGACTGGCTCACGGAGGTCCGGCGGATCGAGGCGGGACTGCGGGAAGGGCTGGCCCCGGCGCTCGACGTGCCGGGGGTGAAGGACGTCCGGGTCCTCGGCGCCATCGGTGTCGTCCAGCTCGACCACGAGGTGGACATGAGGGCGGCGACGGAGGCCGCGGTGCGCGAGGGCGTGTGGCTGCGGCCGTTCCGCGACCTCGTCTACACGATGCCGCCGTACGTCACCGGTGACGAGGACGTGGCACGGATCGCGCGCGCGGTGTGCGCGGCGGCGCGGGAGGGATGACATGGCGATCCTGGTGGTGACGGGGACGGGCACGGAGGTCGGCAAGACGGTCGCCACGGCGGCCGTCGCCGTGGCGGCGGCGGCCGCCGGCCGGTCCGTGGCGGTGCTCAAGCCCGCGCAGACCGGGGTGCGGCCGGACGAGCGCGGCGACGCGGACGAGGTGGTACGGCTCGCCGGGGACGCCGTCGCCGCGCACGAACTCGCCCGCTACCCGGAGCCGCTGGCTCCCGCGACGGCCGCCCGGCGGTCCGGGCTGGCCCCGGTCCACCCCGAGGACGTCGCCGAGGCGGCGGCGAAGCTGGCGACCGACCACGACCTGGTCCTGGTCGAGGGCGCGGGCGGTCTCCTGGTCCGCTTCGACGAGGCGGGCGGCACGCTGGCGGACACGGCGCGACTGCTGGGCGCGCCGGTGCTGCTGGTGGCCTCGGCCGGGCTGGGCACGCTCAACACGACCGAGCTGACGGCCCGCGAGCTGGCCGTGCGGGAGGTGCGGCTGACGGGTGTCGTGATCGGCAGCTGGCCCAAGGCCGCGGATCTGGCGTCCCGTTGCAATGTGGCGGACCTGCCGGTGGTGGCGGGAGCGCCGCTGCTGGGGGCGGTGCCGGAGGGCGCGGGCGCTCTGGAACCGGCGGAGTTCCGGGCGCGGGCGGGCGAGTGGCTGGCACCGGCGCTGGGCGGGACGTGGGACGCGGGGGCCTTCGCGGCGCGGGAGGCCGGGTGACGGTCGGCCCTCCTGGCAAGGCCCCCGGCACAGCGGTGACGGCACACCATGGCAGTGATGCCCGGTAGGACGGTGGCGGGCTTCAGTTCGCCGTTTCTCCCAGCAGGCGGACCAGTTCGATGCGGGATCTGATGCCCAGGCGGGCGAAGACGCCGCGGAGGTGGTGGTCGATCGTGCGGGGGCTCAGGAGGAGGCGGGCGGCGATCTCCCGGTTCGTGGCGCCGTCCGCGGCCATGCGGGCGATGGCGAGCTGTTGGGCCGTGAGCCGGCCGGTGAGGTCGTCGGGGCCCGGGGCGGAGGGGGCCCTCTCGCCGAGGGCGCGGAGTTCGGCGCGGGCCTGGTCGGCGCAGTGGGGCGAACCGAAGTGGATGAAGGCCTCCAGCGCGCTGTGCAGCCGGTCGCGGGCCTCGGTGCGGTTGCGGAGCCGCCGCAGCGCGCTGCCGAACAGCAGTTCCGTGCGGGCCCGTTCGAAGTCACGGGTGCCGGAGGCGTGCAGGTCGAGCGCGGCCCGGTAGTGCTCCACGGCCTCCTCCCCCGTCGCGAGCAGCGCCCGGCAGCGGGCGCTGAGGGCGAGGTCGTCGGCGCTGCGGACGGTGCGGGCCCAGTGGTCGTAGTCGGCGTGCGCGGCGCCGGCCACGCGGGTGTCGCCGGTGCGGACGGCGGCCTCGACGTAGTGCGGGGTGGCGAGGTGGCGGATGGCCCGGTGCCCGTGCCCGGGGCCGAACCCGGCGAGTGCGCGCAGGCGGGCCGCCGAGGCGGCGTAGCGGCCGGCGGCGAGGTCGAGGAAGGCGAGGGCGTACATGGCGAGTGCGGCCGGGAGTCCGAGGCCCCGTTCCAGCGCGTGGGCGCGGGCGGACTCGGCGCGCTCCCTGCACACCTGTTCGTCCCCGGTGACGGCCGCGAACATCGCGAGGGCGGCCTGGAGATGGCAGGCCCCGTTGTCCTGCCCGGTGGCGTACGCCTGTCGCAGGGCCTCCACGGCGGCGGCCTCGGCGGCCCTGGGGCGCCCGGTCCAGAACTCGGCGTACGTCCGGAACTCCATGGCCTGCGGCACGGTCGCCGTCTCGCCCCTGGCGCGGGCCGAGGCGGCGGCGCGGGAGGTGGCGGTGAACGCGCGGGTGTGGTCGCCGAGGAGCAGGGCGGCGATCCCGGCGTGGATCAGCCCGGTGGGGTCACCGCCGGGGCCGCAGCGGCCCGCCGCGGCTTCGAGGACGTCGCGGGCGTCGTCGTAGCGCCCCTCGAACGCGGCGGCGAGTGCGCCGAGGGTGCTCGGCGGGAGGATCCCGAGCCGGTCGGCGACGGCGGCGGCCTCCCGGCAGCGGCGCAGGTCCCCGGTGTAGATGGCGGCCTCGGTGGCTCGTGCCAACAGATGGGCGGCCGTGTTTGGGTCGGGGCCGCCGCCGTGCCGGACCGTGGCGGTGAGCAGGGCGTCGAAGGCCTCGGAGGCGTTGCCGGAGCGGAGGGCGAGGAGGCCGGCGAGGGCGTCGTCGTCGGTGGCGGCGACGAGCCGGCGGGCCCGGTCGCCGTCGCCCGACCGCCAGGCCTCCGCCGCCGCCCGCGCGAGCAGCGGCATGCGTTCGGCGGGGTCGGGGGTGAGGCCGGCGGCGCGTTCGGCGAGGGCGGAGGCCAGCGCGGGCTCCCCGATGGCACGTGCCACCTTCGCCGCGAGGCGGAGTTCGGCGGCGAGCCGGCGGCTGGGGCCGAGGGCGGCGGCGGCCCGGTGCCAGGAGCGTCGAGGTCTCTCGCCCTCGCCGCTGAGGACTCCGGCGAGGAGGCGGTGGGCCGCGCGGCGGTCGGCCGTGGAGGCGGACTCGTAGACGGCGACACGGGTCCAGGCGTCCCGGAAGACGACGCCCTGGGCCGTGGCGTCCGCGATGCCCGCCGCCTCGGCCGCGTCGAGGGGCTGGGTGTCGAGTCCGGCGGCCGTGACGGCCCGCTCGTAGGCGTGGGTCGGGATCGGGTACTGGTCGGCCGCGGCGAGGAGCAGCAGGAAGCGGGTGTCGTCGGGCAGGGCCCGTACGTCCCGCCGGTGGGCGCGCAGCAGCGCGGGGGCGAGCGCGAACGGCTCGGCGGGCAGCGGGTCGAGCCCGATGGCCTGGCGCGGGGTCAGGGCGGCGGCGAGTTCGGCGGCGGCGCGCGGATCGCCGTGGGCGGCGTGCAGCAGACGTACCCGCACGCCGTCGGACAGCGCGGGCACGGGCACGCCTTCGGGCGCGGGCACGCCTTCGGGTGGCGTCGGCGCGGCGGCCAATGCCGTGTTCGGGCTCGGCCGCGCGGTGCTGGGGGGCGGTGGCGAGCGATGCGGAAGTCGTGGGGGGTTCACCGGAGTCACCACACTCATCACGTTACTTGCGAGTTAACCGACCAGTAAAGACCGGCGATTTCACCGATGCGGCGCGCGTAGACCCCGCTGACACTCCTGACGAACCCCACCCGTTTCAGGAGGCTCCATGCATCGCCGCATGCGCCGTATCGCCACGGCCCTCGCGACCGTGACCAGCACACTCCTGCTGTCCCTGACCTTCTCCGCGGCCCCCGCCCGTGCCGCGACCCACAACCCGGTCGTCTTCGTGCACGGTCTGAGCAGTTCGTCCAGCAGCTGGGACGACTGGATCGCGTACTTCAAGGCGGACGGTTACACCGCCTCGGAGCTGCACTCCTGGTCGTACGACTGGGGCCAGTCGAACGCCACGACGGCGGCGCAGCTGAAGACGAAGATCCAGAGCGTGCTCGCCTCGACGGGTGCCTCCAAGGTCGACGTGGTCGTCCACTCGATGGGCGCGCTCAGCTCCCGCTACTACCTGAAGAACCTCGGCGGGACGGCGTACGTCGACGACTTCGTCTCCACGGCCGGCGTCAACCACGGGACGACCGTGGCGGGTTGGTGCCGCTGGCTGTACA
Organism: Streptomyces sp. MA5143a; assembly: GCF_900290235.1. Taxonomy (GTDB): domain Bacteria; phylum Actinomycetota; class Actinomycetes; order Streptomycetales; family Streptomycetaceae; genus Streptomyces. The sequence continues at coordinate 132,706 of NZ_OLMK01000068.1, read as the reverse complement.
CCTCGTGTGCCGAGATGTACACCGGCAGCTCGTTCCTGACCTCGCTCAACTCCGGTGACGAGACGCCGGGCAGTGTGTCGTACGCCAGCTACTGGTCGAACTGCGACGACGCGCTCACCCCGGACACCACCGCGATCCTGAACGGGGCCACGAACGTCGAGGTCGGCTGTATCTCGCACGACGAGATGAACAACGACCACGGCGTCTACGAGCAGGTGCGGAACTTCATCGCCTGACCGCACGGCATCGCGGAACACCGCCCGCCGTACGACCGGTGCCCGTCGCGCGACCTCCTCCCCAGGGCCGCGCGGCGGGCGCCGTCGTGTCCGCCTCTCGGCGCGGGACGGGTGAGCCGGTCCCCGGCGGGGGACAATCCGGGTATCTGTCGTCCTCCTCGGGAGGTCCGTCATGGTCCGTGCCGGCAAGGACGCCGTGCGCCACCCCCTGTTCGCCCGGTTCTACGCCCGGCTGAGCGTGTCGGCGGAGCCGATGGTCGGCCCGTTGCGTGACGAGCTGCTCGCCGGGCTCTCGGGGCGGGTCATCGAGATCGGTGCCGGCAACGGCCTGAACTTCGCGCACTACCCGCGTACGGTCGCGGAGGTCGTGGCGATCGAACCGGAGCGCTCCCTGCGGAAGTTGGCCCTGGAGGCGGCCCTGCGCGCCGATGTGCCGGTGGATGTCGCGCCGGGCGCGGCTCAGGCCCTGCCGGTCAAGAGCGAGGCGTTCGACGCGGCCGTGGTGTCGCTGGTGCTGTGCAGCGTGCGGGATGTGGAGCGTGCGCTGCGGGAGATCCGACGGGTGCTGCGTCCCGGTGGTGAGCTGCGGTTCTTCGAGCACGGCGGGGGCGGCGGCCGGGTGACGCGCACGACCCGGCGGGCGCTGGACCACACGGTGTGGCCCCTGCTGTTCGGCGGCTGCCATGTGTCCCGCGACCCGGTGGGCGCGATCGGGGCCGCGGCCTTCGAGATCGAGTCGGTCAGGGAGCTGTCCCTACCGCCGCGGGGCCCGCGCCTGCCCAGCTCCCACCACGTACTGGGCCGGGCCCGACGCTCCGGCCCGCACGAGGACAATCCCTAGGCCCCACCCGACGTATCTGCCCGGCGCCGAGACGCCGGACGGTCGTCGTTCACCGGCTCCACTGGCGCAGTTCCTGGGCGATGTCCTGCACCGTGGCCTCCCCGCTCTTGACGAGTCTGGCCAGTTCGCGCACCTGCTCGGCGGAGGTGACGACCTTGACGCCGCTGGCGACGAGGTAGCCGTAGGCGACAGCGGAGGCGAACAGCGCGTTGGAACGCTCCAGGGCCGGGACGTGCAGCAGGAGTTGCAGGAGGGAGGCGGCGCGGGCGTGCGGGGTGTCGTAGACGGGGACGTCGAAGATCTGCGCGTCGTGCCGGGCGACGGCGGCGACAAGAGCGCCCCAGTCGCTGACCTGGGGATCTCCGGGCGTCTTCTGTTCGGCGACCATCAGCAGCCAGGCGAGGTCGATTCTGAGCTGGCTCAAGGGATCAGCGACGTCCCTCGCGCCCGCCCCCGGGTTCCCCCGCCGCCTTCGGCGCCGTCCGGGTGGGGGCGCCGTCGAACTCCTCGGCGAAGACCGCCTCGTACTGCTTCATGAAGTCGGCCGCGGACTCCACGAAGGTGTGGCCCACCTCTCCGGTGTCCTGTCTGACCAGCTCCTCGATGTACCGGTTGACACTCATCCCGCGCTCCAGGGCTCGCTCCCGGGCGGCTCGCGCCGTGTCCTCGTCCACCCGTACGTTCAGCTGGGTCTTGGCCATGCCTCGACGCTAGCGCCGGAGCGCTAGCACGGCAAGGGCCTCCGTGCCCACCGAGCACGCTTCCCCGTCGGGAGCAGTGGCAGCCGCCCCCCTAGGGGCATGACTCCGATGCCCCTTACACCGACATCCGGTGCCCGACCTGCGGCGGAGGCCGCCTCGGACTTCGGGGGGATATCCGGTGTGGACTGGATCACATTAGGCTCGTCCGGGAACGCCCGGAATGCGAACCCTTTCGATCAGGGAGGCCGTTTTGTCCACTGCTGCCGCTGAGCACTCCGTCGGCCGCGCGGAAGCCGACGGTGTCGCCGCCCGCGCCCGGGGCCTGACGAAGGCGTACGGCTCGGGCGAGACGGCGGTGCTCGCCCTCGACTCGGTCGACGTGGACATCACGCGCGGCCGCTTCACCGCGGTGATGGGCCCCTCGGGCTCGGGGAAGTCCACGCTGATGCACTGTCTGGCCGGGCTCGACACCGTGTCGGCCGGGCAGGTGTGGCTCGGGGACACCGAGATCACCGGGCTGAAGGACCGGGAGCTGACCCGGCTGCGCCGGGACCGCATCGGCTTCATGTTCCAGTCGTTCAATCTCATCCCGACGTTGAACGCGGCCGAGAACATCACCCTGCCGATGGACATCGCGGGCCGGAAACCGGACGAGAAGTGGCTGGACCAGGTCATCGACACGCTCGGACTGCGGAACCGGCTGGGGCACCGGCCGTCGCAGCTGTCCGGCGGCCAGCAGCAGCGGGTCGCCTGCGCCCGCGCCCTCGCCTCCCGGCCCGAGCTGATCTTCGCGGACGAGCCCACCGGCAACCTCGACTCACGGGCCGGACTGGAGGTGCTGGGCTTCCTGCGCGAGGCCGTCGACCAGCTGGGCCAGACCGTCGTCATGGTCACCCACGACCCCGGGGCCGCCGCCCACTCCGACCTGGTGCTCTATCTCGCCGACGGACGGATCGTGGACCGGATGGAGCACCCCACGGCCGAGGCGGTCCTCGAACGCATGCGCCTGTTCAGCGGAAGCGCCGCCCAGCCCTCGGGGCTCGACCCGCGCGCCACGACCGACGGGGAGGGCGCCCCCGCCGACGCGCGCCCCACCGGGACCACCGACCTCGACAAGGACTGAGACCGTGCTGAAGGCGACCCTGCGGAGTTTCCTGGCGCACAAGGGGCGGCTGGTGCTCTCGGCGCTGGCCGTCGTCCTGTCCGTGGCATTCGTCGCGGGCAGTCTGATCTTCTCGGACACGGTCACCCGTACCTTCGACCGTCTCTTCGCCTCCACCTCGGCCGACGTCACCGTCGGCCCGAAGGACGACGACCTGGAGGGGCAGATGCCCTCCGGGGCCGTGGACACCGTGCCCGCCTCGCTCGCCGAGCGGGTCGCGAAGGTCGACGGGGTGGCGGACGCCCATGTCGACGCGTCCGTGGAGAACATCACCGTCGTCGACCGGGACAACGAGTCGGTGGGCCCGACGACCGGCGCCCCCACCATCGCGACCGACTGGTATCCCACCGACCGCAGCCCCGTGGAGCTGACCAGCGGGCACGCGCCCAAGGGACCCGGGCAGGCGCTGCTGGACGCCGACACCGCGAAGAAGAAGGACGTGGCGATCGGTGACACCCTCACCGTCCTCGCCGCACCCGGCTCCTTCAAGGTGAGGATCGTCGGCATCGCCACCTTCACCACCACCAACCCCGGCGCAGCGCTGGTCTTCCTCGACACCCGGACCGCGCAGACCCGGCTGCTGGGCGACCCGGATGCCGCCACGAGCATCTCGGTGACCGCGGACCCCGGTGTCGGCGACGCCGAGCTGAAGGAACGGATCGCCGCAGCCCTCGGGCCGGGCACCTACGAGTACCAGACCGCCGACGAGCAGGCCGATTCGGCGGCCGCCTCGCTGGGCGGGTTCCTCGACGTCATCAAGTACGTGATGCTCGGCTTCGCGGGCATCGCGACGCTCGTCGGGGTGTTCCTCATCGTCAACACCTTCTCGATGCTCATCGCCCAGCGCACCCGTGAGCTGGGCCTGCTGCGCGCCCTCGGCGCCGACCGGCGGCAGGTGCGCCGTTCGGTGCTCACCGAGGCGGCGCTCCTCGGCCTCGTCGGGTCGACGCTCGGCCTCGCCGCGGGCATCGGGCTGGCCTTCGGGCTGATCGAGCTCATGGGCGCGTTCGGGATGAACCTCAAGTCCACCGAGATGGTCGTCGGCGTGGGCACACCGATCGCGGCGTACGTCGTCGGCCTCGGGGTCACCTTCGTGGCGGCGTACCTGCCGGCGCGGCGCGCGGCGACCGTGTCGCCCATGGCGGCGCTCACGGACGCGGAGATCGCCGGGGTGGGACGGCCGCTGCGGACGCGGGCGGTGGTCGGCGCGGTCGTCGGCGCGGCCGGCGCCGCCGCGCTCGTCGGGTGCGCGATGTCGTCGGACACCGGCTCGGCGGCCTCGCTCCTCGGCCTCGGCGTCGTCCTCACCCTGATCGCGACCGTCATCGCGGGCCCGCTCCTGGTACGGCCCGTGATCCGGGTCCTCGGCGGCGCGTTCCCGGCGCTGTTCGGCTCCGTCGGCCGGATGAGCCAGCGCAACGCCCTGCGCAACCCGCGCCGTACGGGAGCCACGGCCGCCGCGCTGATGGTGGGGCTCGCGCTGGTCGCCGGGATGTCCGTGGCGAGCGCGTCGATGACCAAGTCGTTCGACAACGAGATCGACAAAACGCTGGGCGCGGACTTCGTCGTCCAGAACCAGAACTTCCTGCCGTTCCCCCAGGAGGTCACCGACAAGATCCGCGACACGGAGGGCGCCGGCCTCGTCGTACGGCAGCGGTTCGCGCCCGTGGCCGTACGGCTGCCGGACGGCAAGCGGATCGAGACCACCGCCGCCGCCTACGACCCCCGGCTCGACGAGGTCGCGAACGTCACCTACGCCGAGGGCGACAGCGCCGCCGCGCTCGCCGACGGCGCCCTCGGCATGGACGTGGACTTCGCCCGCGAGCACGACGTGACGGTCGGCGACACGGTCCCGGTGCGGTTCCCGGGCGGGAAGGACGCCGAGCTCAAGGTCGCCGCGCTCACCGACCAGGACACCGCCGACGGCTTCGGGATGCAGGGCGGCCTCTTCTTCGGGACGGGCACCGTCGAGCGGTACGTGCCGGACGGCCAGGACTCGGCGCTGTACGTGAACGCCGCCTCCGGGGTCGGCGCCGACGAGCTGCGCGCGAACCTGGAGCGGACGCTGGACGCGTACCCGCAGGTGCAGGTGCGGGACCAGGCCGACTACAAGGAACTGGTCCGCGGCCAGATCGCCGTGCTGCTGTACCTGGTGTACGCGCTGCTCGGCCTCGCGATCGTCATCGCCGTGCTCGGCGTGGTGAACACCCTCGCCCTCTCGGTGGTCGAGCGCACCCGGGAGATCGGGCTGCTGCGCGCGATCGGGCTGGGCCGGCGGCAGCTGCGGCGGATGATCCGGCTGGAGTCGGTGGTGATCGCCGTGTTCGGCGCGGTCCTCGGGCTGGCGCTGGGGCTGGTGTGGGGGGTGTGCGTGCAGCAGGTGCTGGCGCTCCAGGGCATGAAGGCACTGGCGATCCCCTGGGGCACGGTCGTCGCCGTGGTGATCGGCTCGGCGGTGGTGGGGGTGGTGGCCGCCCTGCTGCCGGCGCTGCGGGCGTCGCGGATGAATGTGCTGGCGGCGATCGCGCACGAGTGACCGTCCGGCGGGGCCGACAGGCCGGGCGTGCTGGCAGCGAGCGCGCCCGGGTGGTGTACTCGCCGGGACACACAGGCTCAAATCCCCTGTCGGTGAGGAGAGTTCATGCCGCGCCCGTTCCGTTTCGGAGTCAACCTGCTCAATCCGACCTCGGCCGAGGAGTGGCGCGCGAAGTGCCGCAGGGCCGAGCGGCTCGGCTACGACGTGATCCTGGTCCCCGACCATCTGGGCATGCCCGCCCCGTTCCCGGCGCTGGTCGCCGCGGCCGAGGCGACCGAACGGCCCCGGGTCGGCACGTTCGTGCTCAACGCGGGCTTCTGGAACCCGGCGCTCCTCGCGCGCGAGGTGGCCACCACGGACGCGCTGACCGGCGGACGCCTGGAGCTGGGGCTGGGCACCGGGTACGTGCCGGCCGAGCACGAGAGAGCGGGCCTGCCGTGGAGGTCGCCGCGCGAGCGCGTCGACCATCTCGCCCGGACGATCGCGGAGTTACGGCGGCTCCTCGACTCGGAGGAGCACCAACCGCGCCCCGCGCAGCGGACCGTACCGCTGCTCGTCGGCGCCAACGGCGACCGGATGCTGCGGATCACCGCCGAACACGCGGACATCGCGGCGTTCACGGGCGCCCGGCCGGGGGCGGGAGGCACGCTGGAGGCGCTGACGGCGGAGGAGCTGGACGAACGGGTCGGCCGGTACCACGAGTTCGCGTCCGGCCGTGAGGAGCCGGCCGAGCTCAATCTGCTGATCCAGATCGTGGAGTTCGCCGAGGACCGCGGCGCCGCCGTGCGGCCGTGGCTCGGGCACATCCCGCATCTCCGCGAGGAGCAGGTCCTGCGGCTGCCGCTGGTCCTCGTGGGGACGCTGGACGAGATCGTCGAACAGGTACTGGCGCAGCGGAAGCGGTACGGCTTCACGTATCTCACGGTCCTGGAGCCGAACATGGAGGCGTTCGCCCGCGTCATCGAGGCGCTGCGCGGCCGGTGAGACGGCGGGGCCCGATGCCTCCGGCTGCCGGCCGTCGAGTACGTGCGGGGTGCCGTGGGGCCGGACGGATAGCGCGGCCGCCGTACTACGCGGTCGTGTCGGCCGTGGTGCCGTGCCCGCGCCGACGGCCCGTGCGGGGTGCGCGCCCGCCGCCCTCCGCCGCGGCAGGTACCCCGGTGAGGGTGCGGGCGAGTGCGGCGACGAAGGTCGCGCCGGCGCCGAGCGCGGCGGCCACGGGCAAGAAGGCGACGGTGCCCACGGGGGGCGAGGGGGAGCGTGAAGGACTGCACGAGCGCCCCGGCGAACGACCACGGTCAGCGAGCCGGCCGGCATCCGGACCGGGCCCAGCCGGTCGGACAGCCGGCCGCCCCTCGGGCGCATGGCCACCGCGAGGAGCACGGAGCCCGCCCTGCGGTTGGCGGCGTCCGCCTGGCGCGATCACCCCGGCCTCTCGGCCCAGCGCTGTAGCGCCCGCGCGGCCCGGATCGTGCGCGACGCGGCCGTCGCCGCCGGTGGCAGCAGCCCCGTTGAGGCCCGCCTCCGCCCCCCCCCCACGAGGAACGCGGTGGCGGAAATCCGTTCGCCGGACAGGTGAGCGCTCTGCTTGGCTCGTCCCATGAATGATCTTCGAATCCGTTACGCCTCCCCCTCGGACATCGACACCGTGCTGCGGTTCTGGAGCGAGGCCGCGGAAGGAACGAGCATCAGCGACGACCACGACGGAGTCGCCCGGCTCCTCGCCCGGGACCCCGAGGCGCTGATCCTCGCGGAGCGCGACGGCGTCCTCGTGGGAAGCGTCATCGCCGGCTTCGACGGTTGGCGGTGCTCTGCCTACCGGCTGGCGGTGCACCCGGACCGCCGTCGGCAGGGCATCGCCACCGCGCTGCTGGAAGCGGTGGAGCAGCGGTTCGTCGCCCTCGGCGGGCGGCGCGTGGACGCGATGGTCCTGGAGGCCAACGAACAGGCCCACCACACCTGGGCCGCCACCGGCTACCACCGCGAGGACCACTGGCGACGCTGGGTCAAGCCCCTGTAGCCCCGGACGCCGCGCGACGGCTCATGCGCGGCGATCGTCTGGGTACGCGCTCAGGAGGTACGGCGGGCGGTGGGTGAACCAGCCGCTCGTGACCGAGAAGGCCGACGCGAGCGGGACGGCGAACACCACTTTGCCGACCCTTTACCATGGGTGGGTCTGTGAGTCTCTACGGAAAGGTCGTGAGCGTCCGCCCATGGGCGAGCCTCCCAGTAGCCGGTCCGGCGCCCGTCGCGCCCGAGCCGGTGCACGACATCGCGCGATCATCCCGCCCCTGCCGGATCATGGGACGGGGGTGACCCGATGACCGAAGTGCTCCTCCTGCTGGTGGCGGTACTGCTGTCGCTGGTCTGCGGCGCGTTCGTGGCCGCCGAGTTCTCGCTGACCACCGTCGAGCGCGGGCGGTTGGAGCGGGCCGTGGAGCGCGGCGAGCGGGGTGCCGCCGGCGCCCTCAAGGCCGTACGGAACCTGACGTTCCAGCTGTCCGGCGCGCAGCTCGGCATCACCGTGACCAATCTGGTCGTCGGCATGCTCGCCGAGCCGTCCATCGCCAAGCTCATCGCGGGCCCGCTGGAGGCGCTGGGCGTGCCCGCCTCGGCGTCGAGTTCCGTCGCCCTGGTGATCGGTACGGCCCTGTCCACGATCGTGCTGATGGTCGTGGGCGAGCTGGTGCCGAAGAACTGGGCGATCTCCTCGCCGCTGTCGGTGGCGAAGAAGGTGGCGAACCCGCAGCGCTGGTTCAGTGCTGCGTTCCGCCCGTTCATCACCCACCTCAACAACACCGCCAACCGTCTCGTCCGCCTGTTCGGGATCGAGCCCGCCGAGGAGCTGGCCTCCGCGCGCGGCCCCCAGGAGCTGGCGGCCCTCGCCCGGCACTCCGCGAAGGAGGGCGCGCTGGAGCCGGACACCGCCGAGCTGTTCGTGCGGACGCTGAACCTGGCCGACCTCACCGCCGAGAACGTGATGACGCCGCGTGTGCAGGTCATCGCCCTCGACGCCCAGGCGACCTGCGAGGACGTGGCGAACGCCACCCGGGCGACCGGTCTGTCCCGCTTCCCCGTCTACCGGGGCAGCCTCGACTCGGTGGTCGGCACCGTGCACATCAAGGACGTCCTCGCCGTGCCCGCCGGGCGCCGGCTGCGCACCTCCGTGGCGGAGCTGCTGCGCGAGCCGCTGCTCGTCCCCGAGTCCCTGACCGTCGACCGGGTCCTCGACCGGCTCTACGGCAAGCGCACGATGGCCGTCGTGATCGACGAGTACGGCGGCACCGCGGGCGTGGTGACGCTGGAGGACATCGTCGAGGAGGTCGTCGGCGAGGTCCGCGACGAGCACGACCCGCACGAGACACCCGACCTGGCCCCCGTCGGCACCGACGAGGACGGCCGGGAGCTGTACTCGGCGGACGGCGCCGCCCGCACCGACCAGCTCGCCCGCGTCGGGCTCAAGGTGCCGGAGGGGCCGTACGAGACGCTCGCGGGCCTCGTCGCCACCGAGCTGGGCCGTATCCCGGCCGTCGGCGACACCGTCGAGGTCGCCCGCTGGCGGCTCGACGTCGTGGACGCCTCCGGTCGGCGGGCCGCCCGCGTGCTGTTGCACGCGCCGGTCGAGGCCGACGACGAGCACGAGGAGGAGACGCGATGACCGCCGTCCAGCTGCTGATCGGCTTCGCGACCCTGGTCGTCAACGCCTTCTTCGTCGGCGCCGAGTTCGCGCTGATCTCGGTCCGCCGCAGCCAGATCGAACCGTACGCCGAACAGGGCGACCGCCGGGCCCGCAGTGTGCTGTGGGGACTACGGCACGTGTCGGCGCTGATGGCGGCCGCGCAGCTCGGCATCACCCTGTGCACCCTGGTCCTCGGTGTGGTCGCGGAGCCCGCGATCGAGCATCTGCTGGAGCCGGTGTTCCACGCGGTGGGCGTGCCGGAGGGCGCGGGGCACCTCATCTCCTTCGTGATCGCGCTGACCCTCGCCACCTATCTGCACATGCTGCTCGGCGAGATGGTGCCGAAGAACATCGCGCTGGCGGAGCCGGTGCGCTCCGCCCTGCTGCTCGGTCCGCCGCTGGTGACGCTGTCACGGGCGCTGCGGCCGGTGATCTTCACGGTCAACGCCTTCGCGAACGCGCTCCTGAAGCTGATGCGCGTCGAGACGAAGGACGAGGTGGCCGCGACCTTCTCGGACACGGAGCTGGCCCGGCTCGTCCGGGACTCCACCGAGGCCGGCCTGCTCGACGACCGCGCCCGGGAGCGGCTGCACGACGCGCTCGAACTGGGCCGCAGGCCCGTCCAGGACGTCGTGCTCCCGCTGGAACGCGTCGTCTACGCGCGCGTGGGCGTCACCCCGGAGGAGCTGGAGCGGCTGTCCGCGGAGTCCGGGTTCTCCCGCTTCCCGGTGGTGGACGAGGGGCGCCGGATCGTGGGCTACCTCCATGTGAAGGACGCGCTCGACGCGGCCCCGCGCGAGGTGCCGTTCACGATCCGGGACATGCGGTCCATCGCCCGCGTCCGGGAGACGACGCCCCTCGACGACGTACTCACCGCGATGCGCCGCAGCCGTACGCACCTGGCGGCCGTGCTGGGCGCGGACGGACGGCTCGGCGGGATCGTGACCATGGAGGACGTGCTGAGGGAGCTGTTCGGACAGCCCACGGCCTGACACCGCTGCGGGGAGAGGGTGACCGACCGCTGGGTATGTGAAGGCGATAGCATCGGGTACGCCATGCAGACGAACGCCACGCACACCCACGACACCCCTCCCCCGTACTCCAGCCTCGTCGCTGTCGGCGACTCCTTCACCGAGGGCATGTCGGACCGGCTGCCCGACGGTTCCTACCGCGGCTGGGCGGACCTCCTCGCGAGCCGGATGGCCGCGCGGTCGCCCGGCTTCCGGTACGCCAACCTCGCGGTGCGCGGCAAGCTCATCGGCCAGATCGTCGACGAGCAGGTCGACGTGGCGGCCGCCATGGGCGCGGATGTGATCACGCTGGTCGGCGGCCTGAACGACACCCTGCGCCCGAAGTGCGACATGGGCCGGGTGCGCGGGCTGCTGGAGGAGGCGGTGGAGCGTCTCGCGCCCGCCTGCAAGCAGCTCGTCCTGATGCGCAGCCCCGGCCGCCAGGGCCCGGTGCTGGAGCGGTTCCGGCCGCGCATGGAGGAGCTGTTCGCCTGCGTCGACGACCTGGCCGCCCGGCACGGCGCGCTCGTCGTCGACCTGTACGGCGCGCCCTCGCTGTCCGACCCGCGGATGTGGGACGTGGACCGGCTGCACCTGACCGCCGAGGGGCACCGCCGGGTCGCGGAGGCCGTGTGGCAGGCCCTCGGCCATGCGGCGGAGGACGCCGAGTGGCGTACACCGATGGCCGTGACGGCGCCGCCCGCCTGGGTCGCCCGACAGCTGGCCCACGCGCGGTTCGCCCGGCAGTACCTGCTGCCGTGGATCGGACGCCGGCTGACGGGCCGCTCCTCGGGTGACGGCCGGACAGGCTCCCAGTTCAGCGCTGAGCTGGGCAAAGCCTTTTGGGTCACCCCTGTGGACCACATGAACCCCGGGCCCGTGACGGACTGGCGGCGGGTGGGGCCCTGACCCCGCTGTGAAGCCTCACCAGCGTCCGGTGGCGGAACGGTAGTTGTCGGAGCCGCCCTCCGATAACGTACCGACCAGACGGTACGACTGGGTGCGCCCCACGCGCCGTCGTGTGCTCGATGAACAGCAACGTTTCATCCGCCGCAGGACGGAGAGCCCCTCATGCCCCAGAACACGGACCGCGACAGCCTGGTCTTCGCACGCCAGACCTGGAGAACTCTCGAGCCTTACCACGGGGCCGTCTATTTCTCGCCCGAAGCCGCGGGCAAGTACGCCGAGTTGGGCGTCGACGCCAGGACGGGGTACTTCGCGTCCCGCTCCGCCGCGCTCGGCGCCGCTCCGGCGGAACTGGTCATCGCCACGTTCTACAACTTCAATCCGCAACTGGTGCGCCGAGCCATACCCGCGGCCTGGGAAGCCGCCACGCCGCAGCGATTCGCCGCCGCCCGGCTCAGCGGGATCGACACCACGCTCCGCCGTATCCTCGGCGCGGACGTCTCCTCACCGGCGATGGCCCGAGCGGCGGAACTGGCCCGTACCGCGGCTGAAGCGACCGTGGGCCACCCACAGGGCCGCCCCCTCTTCGCCGCGCACGCCGCACTCCCGTGGCCGAGCGCACCCCACCTCGTGCTCTGGCACGCACAGACCCTGCTCCGGGAGTTCCGTGGCGACGGTCACGTGGCGGCACTGGTGGCCGCCGGACTGAGCGGGCTCGACGCTCTCGTCACGCACGCCGCCACGGGAGACATCGACGCGGAGGTGCTGCGCGGCTCGCGGGCATGGACGCCGGAGCAGTGGGAACAGGCCGTGCGGAACCTGCGGGAGCGGGGTTGGCTCGACGACGGACCTCACCTGACCTTGACCGATGACGGTAGGCGGCGCAGGGCGGAGATCGAGCACACCACCGACAGGCTGGCCGCCCTCCCCTACACCACGCTCGGTCCCGACGCCTGCGCCGAACTTCGTTCACTGGTGAGGCCGTTCAGCCTGGCGGTGGCCAAGGAGCTCATCCCTTGGGCGGTCGACCGCCTCAGCGAAGAGAGTGCGTGACAGAACAGAGCGAAGCCGGGAGTTCCCGACGCCGGTCGAGGCGCCTCGACCGGCACGGGCGCCCGAGTTGCCGCCCTACGAGAGACCGGCAACCTGGAGACGACAGGGGTCCGAAGAGGGCCCTGACCGGAGGGAGTCGCACGTGACCACGACCGTGATCAACCTGAAGGGCCGCATCCAGGACTTCGGGCCGCGGCTGGAGCATGCCCCCGACGACGTCGTGTACATCGGCCGCCGCTGGACCATGGGCCACTGGGACCTGCCCCAGCACCCGCTGTACAACCCGTTCCAACCCGACACCGACAAGAAGAAACGGGACGGGAGCCGGGCCGAGGTGATGGCCAAGTACCGGGAGTACCTGTCGGCCCGGCCCGAGCTGCTGGAGCTGGTGCCGGAGCTGCGCGGCAAGACGCTGGCCTGCTGGTGCGCGCCGGAGCTGTGCCACGGGGACGTCCTGGCGGAACTCGCCGACGAGCGCTGAGGCCGCCCTGCCGGCCCGTGCCGACCAGCGCCGGGACCACCCTCCGCGCCCGTACCGACCAACGCTGAGGCCGCGCTCCAGGCCCGTGCCGGGCGGGCACTCCCACCCGCGCGGGGCTGTGACCGGGCTCTCGTAGGTTCCGACGAGCAGGCCCGCGGCGCCCACCTGCATGAATCGCCAGTAGAATCCGTACACGTGACTTCTGCGCCAGCCAAGCCCCGCATCCCGAACGTCCTCGCCGGACGTTACGCCTCCACCGAGCTCGCCACGCTCTGGTCGCCCGAGCAGAAGGTGAGGCTGGAGCGGCAGCTCTGGCTGGCCGTGCTGCGGGCCCAGAAGGACCTCGGCATCGAGGTGCCGGACGAGGCGCTCGCCGACTACGAGCGGGTCCTCGACACGGTCGACCTGGCCTCCATCGCCGAGCGTGAGAAGGTCACGCGGCACGACGTGAAGGCGCGGATCGAGGAGTTCAACGACCTCGCCGGGCACGAGCACGTCCACAAGGGCATGACCTCCCGCGACCTCACCGAGAACGTCGAGCAGCTCCAGATCCGGCTCTCCCTGGAGCTGATGCGCGACCGTACGGTGGCGGTCCTCGCCCGCCTCGGCAAGCTGGCCGGCGAGTACGGCGAGCTGGTCATGGCCGGCCGTTCGCACAACGTGGCCGCGCAGGCCACCACCCTCGGCAAGCGTTTCGCGACCGCCACCGACGAGCTCCTCGTGGCCTACGGCCGGGTCGAGGAGCTGCTCGGCCGCTACCCGCTGCGCGGCATCAAGGGCCCCGTGGGCACCGCGCAGGACATGCTGGACCTGCTGGGCGGGGACGCCGCGAAGCTGGCCGAGCTGGAGGACCGTATCGCCGGGCACCTGGGCTTCTCCCAGGCCTTCACCTCCGTCGGCCAGGTGTACCCCCGCTCGCTGGACTACGAGGTCGTGACGGCACTGGTGCAGCTGGCCTCGGCCCCGTCGTCGCTGGCGAAGACGATCCGGCTGATGGCCGGGCACGAGCTGGTCACCGAGGGCTTCAAGCCGGGCCAGGTCGGCTCCTCGGCGATGCCGCACAAGATGAACACCCGCTCCTGCGAGCGCGTCAACGGCCTCATGGTCATCCTGCGCGGCTACGCGTCGATGACCGGCGAGCTGGCGGGCGACCAGTGGAACGAGGGCGACGTGTCCTGCTCGGTGGTGCGCCGGGTCGCGCTGCCGGACGCGTTCTTCGCGCTGGACGGTCTGCTGGAGACGTTCCTGACGGTGCTCGACGAGTTCGGTGCCTTCCCGGCCGTCGTCGCGCGGGAGCTGGACCGCTATCTGCCGTTCCTCGCGACGACCAAGGTCCTGATGGGCGCGGTCCGCGCGGGCGTCGGCCGCGAGGTCGCCCACGAGGCGATCAAGGAGAACGCCGTCGCCTCGGCCCTCGCGATGCGCGAGCAGGGCGCCGAGCGCAACGAACTGCTCGACAAGCTGGCGGCGGACGAGCGCATCCCGCTGGACCGGGCGCAGCTCGACGCGCTGATGGCGGACAAGCTGTCCTTCACGGGCGCCGCGGCCGCCCAGGTGGCCGTCGTCGTCGGCCGGGTCGAGGAGATCGTCAAGCAGCGTCCGGAGGCGGCGGGTTACACGCCGGGAGCGATCCTCTGACGCGCTTCACCCCGCAGGAGCTGGAGGCCGCCCGCGACCGGCTGGTGCCGGACGTGGTCGCGGACGGCCTCCGGGTGCTGTTCTGCGGCATCAACCCGGGTCTGATGACGGCCGCGACCGGCCATCACTTCGCCCGGCCCGGCAACCGCTTCTGGCCGGTCCTGCACCTGTCCGGTTTCACGCCGCGGCTGTTGAAGCCGTCCGAGCAGGGCGAGTTGCCGTCGTACGGGCTCGGCATCACCAACGTGGTCGCGCGGGCGACGGCGCGTGCCGACGAGCTGACGGCGGAGGAGTACGTCGAGGGCGGCCGGCTGCTCACCGCGAAGGTGGAGCGGCTGCGGCCGCGGTGGCTCGCGGTGGTCGGGGTGACCGCGTACCGGGCGGCGTTCGGGGACCGCAGGGCCGTGGTCGGCCCGCAGGAACGGACGATCGGCACGTCCCGGGTGTGGGTGCTGCCCAACCCCAGCGGTCTGAACGCGCATTGGACGGCGGCGACGATGGCGGAGGAGTTCGCCCGGCTGCGGGTGGCGGCGGAGGACTGAGGAGCGGGGGCCGCGCCGCCTGCCGGTCGTGGGGTCGGGTCCGGGACCCGTCACTCAGGGGACCCGCCTGGTCAGGGCGGGTCCGTCTCGGTTATCAGGGCGACCAGTTGGAACGGCAGCTCCTTGTCCCACTGGGAGACGCCGAGGGCGACCCAGCGGCCGTCGACGACCTGCCACACGTGCACATCGGGGACGTGCGAGCTGAGCACCGCCCACGGCTCCGGCAGGTCCTCCCCCGCCATGGAACGGTCCTGAACGCTCCAGAGACTGATCACGTCCGGTGCGCCCCACCGCTCGGCGAGCCGCTCCGACAGGGCGTCCCGGTCCGCCTCGTACTGCTCCTCGGTCTCCTCCCGGCGGGTGCCGTCGTCCTCCCAGAAGTCGGCGCTCGTCTGTAATTCGGCGACGTGGTAGCCGGGGCCGCCCGTGCCGGTGTCCGACCGGCCGGGCTCCGCGGGGAACTCGGCGGAGCACAGCCTCTCGATGAGGGCGAGGTGCCGCGTGATGCTCATGCGTCCAGTAAAGCGGGCACCACTGACAATTGGCGTCCCGTCATGGGGCGGCACCCCGGGGCCGGGAGGCTGCTCCGTGGGACACGCGTCCGGCGCGGGGGCCGGCCGGCGGGTCGACCGGCCGAGCGGGCGACGGTCGGCCGACGACGGTCGGCCGACGGCGGCGGGGCGATCGTCGGCGGGGCGATCGTCGGCCGAGGTCCCGTGGTGCGACGGCCGGCGAAGCGGCGGCGGGGTGCTCGGGCAGGTCGGGGGCGGTGGACACTCGCCGGGGTCCCCCTTGGCGAGTACGATCCGGCAGACACGCGTGCTAGGGCCTGTCGTTTGGATCATGCAGGCTTCGGGCTACGGCGCATTCACGCTGCCGGTGAGCGGGGCTTGGTGCGTGCAGCTGCAAGGCGGAGGAGGGAGTCGACGCGGAGCGTTGGCGACCGACGACAACGCGGCAGATGTGCGTGCCGAGCCCCGCGGCCCAGGCGTGATCCAAACGACAGGCCCTAGCTGGGAGGACGGACGTTGGGGCAGCTGACCGGCGGGGATCCTTCTCTGCTCCGGAGAATCAACTCGGCGGTGGTGCTGCACGCGCTGCGCGCCACGGATCACGCCACGCTCACCGAGATCACCCGGGTCACCGGGCTGTCCCGGCCCACGGTCGAGGGCGTCGTCGAAGGGCTGGTCGAGGCCGGGCTGGTGGTGGAGCGGGCCGCCGAGGAAGGGGCCGCCAGGCGCCAGGGCCGGCCGGCACGCAGGTACCGGTTCCGGGCGGAGGCGGGGCACCTGCTCGGGCTGGAGGTGGGCTCGCACGGCGTGACCGCGCTGCTCGCGGACCTCGACGGGCGGGTGCTGGGCTCGCTGACCAAGGACGTCGCCGAGTCCGCGCCGGCCGACGAACGGCTGGAACGGCTGCGCTCGACCGTCGCGGAGCTGCTCCGCGGGTCCGGTGTCGCGCGGGACTCGCTGCGCGCGGTCGGTGTGGGCACCCCCGGTATCGTCGAGGCGGACGGCACCGTACGGCTGGGTACGGCCCTGCCGGAGTGGACGGGGCTGAACCTGGGCGAGCGGCTGGGCCGTTCCTTCAAGTGCCCGGTCCTGGTGGAGAACGACGCCAACGCCGCCGCGGTCGCCGAGCACTGGAAGGGCGCGGCCACCGAGTCCGACGACCTGGTGTTCGTGCTGGCCGGGCTGAGCCCCGGCGCGGGCTCGCTGATCGGCGGACGGCTGCACCGGGGCTACGGGGGCGCGGCCGGGGAGATCGGCGCGCTGCACCTGCTGGGCCGGGAGGCCACCCCGGAGGCGCTGCTGTCGACCACCGGCGAGCCGCTGCACCCGCTCGACGAACAGGCCGTCGCCGAGGTGTTCCGGCACGCGCGCGAGGGCGACGAGCGCGCCCGCGCCGCGGTGGAACGCTTCCTCCAGCGGCTGGTGCACGACGTGGCCGCGCTGGTGCTGGCGCTCGATCCCGAGCTGGTCGTCGTCGGCGGCTGGGCGACCGGCATCGACGACGTCCTCGAACCCCTGCGGCAGGAACTCGCGCGCTACTGCCTGCGCCCGCCCCGGGTGGCCCTGTCCCGGCTGGGTGAGACGGCCGTCGCCATGGGTGCGCTGCGGCTGGCGCTCGACCATGTCGAGGAGCAGCTCTTCGCCGTCGAGGGAACGGTCACGGCGCGGCGCTGAGGCCCCGGCCCCAGGCGAAACGCCGTGCCCCGGAGGTGTCCGGGGCACGGCGGGTGCGGCGCGTACGGGCCGGCTTCAGCAAGACGCCCGGCTCAGGACGCGCGCGGCTCAGGCGCGCGACTCCGAACCCCGCGGCTCAGGACGCGCGGCGTTCCGGGCCGTGGTGGATCTCGACGTCGCCCGAGGCGCCGAAGGTCAGGCGGCAGGTGTCGGCACGGTAGGTGGCCAGGGAGACCGCGGCGGCGCGTCCCTCCGCGAAGAAACGGGTCGTGACGACGAGGACGGGCGCTCCCGGCAGCCGGTCCAGTTCCTTCGCGTCCTCCGCGCGCGCGGAGCCCAGCTCCACCGAGCGGTCCTGCCCCTCCAGTTCCAGCCGCTGCAACTCGCGCAGCACCGCACGCGCGCGTGCCGCGCCGGAGGGCGCGTCTATGGCGGAGAGGGCGGGCACGGAGGCCGCCGGGATGTAGAGCAGCTCGGCGGCCACGGGCTGGCCGTGGGAGACGCGGGAGCGGCGTACGACATGGACCTGCTCGCCGTGGAGGGTGTCCAGGATCTCGGCCACCGCGGTGGGCGGCGTCGCCTCCGCGCAGTCCACGGCCTGCCAGGCGTCCCCGGCCGTGCCCGGCCAGGCGTGCTGCTCGCCGCCGACGGAGACGCCCACGCGCGGCGGAGCCACCGTGGTGCCGACGCCGCGCCGGCGCTGGAGCCGGCCTTCCAGTTCGAGCTGTTCCAGTGCCTGGCGGAGCGTCGCACGGGCGACGCCGAAGCGGGCCGCCAGGTCGCGCTCGTTGGGCAGGATCTCACCCACCGAGAACTCGGAGTCCAATGCCTCACTGAGCACGGTCTTCAGGTGCCAGTACTTCGGTTCCGGCACCGATTCGAGCTGCTGGGTCCCCACCCTGTCCTCCGCTGCTTCGCCGTGTCCCGGCGGCGTTTTTGGCGCCCTTGTTTATTAAAGGTTGTTGCACTTTCTTGCGACCATAGGCCCGCCCCCACCCTTGGTCAAGACCAATCCTCGAAGCCTCGGGCATCCGTCGCGCGGGGCGTGGCACAGCGTTCACGGAGCCTTCATGAAGGCACGTCGAACCGCCGTACGACCGGTCACCTGACGGGTCGTACGGCGGTTGACGGGCGGGTGCCCGACGGCCCACCGGCTACTGGTCGAGCGGCAGGGCGAGCAGCTTCTCCGGGTTGCGGACGATGTGGATGCGCTGGATCCGCCCGTCGGCGACGTCGAGCTGGAACACGGCGTCGGGCTTCCCCGCGGCGAGGACGACCAGCGCGAAGCCGCCGTTGATCTCCATGAAGCGGAACGAGGCGTCCTCGACGCCCTGGCCGGACACGCCGTGCAGGAAGCGCCCCACCTTGTCGGCGGACTCGATGATGCGCACCGGGGCCTTGGCGAGGCCGCCGCTGTCGGCGACGAGGCGGACGTCGGGGGCGAGCAGCGCCATGAGCCCGTCGAGGTCGCCGCCGGCTGCCGCGGCGAGGAACCGCTCGGTCAGCTCCCGGCGTTCGGCCGGGTCGACCTCGTAGCGCGGGCGCCGCTCGTCGACGTGCCGGCGGGCCCGTCCGGCGAGCTGGCGCACGGCGGGCTCGGTGCGGTCGAGCATGCCGGCGATCTCGGCGTAGGGGTAGCCGAAGGCCTCCCGGAGCACGAACACGGCACGTTCCAGGGGTGAGAGGGATTCCAGGACGACGAGGACGGCGAGGGAGACGGTGTCGGTGAGCACGGCGCGTTCCGCGGTGTCCGGGACGGTGGCCTCGTAGTCGGTGACGTACGGCTCGGGCAGCCACGGGCCGGGGTAGGCCTCGTTGCGCGACTGCACCTGGCGGAGCCGGTCGATGGCGAGGCGGGTCGTCACGCGGACCAGGTAGCCGCGGGGTTCGCGTACGTCGGACCGGTCGGCGCCGGTCCAGCGCAGCCAGGCCTCCTGGACCACGTCCTCGGCGTCGGCGACCCTGCCGAGCATGCGGTAGGCGACTCCCATGAGGACGGGACGGTGCTCTTCGAAGACGTCGGTCGCGGTGTCAGTGGTCACCGTCCCATCCCATCCGACGGGCGCACCGGTGTCCAGGGCGTTTGTTACCCACGGGGACTACCCGTCGGTAGCGGTTGCTGACAAGCTGTCTAGGAATTGCCGTACGACGGCGCGCCCCACCCTCACAGACGAGGAGCTGCACCATGTCCGCCACGGTCTCCTTCCAGGTCCCCTCCCCGCTCGGCCCGCGGTCCGTGACGGTCTCCTACGCGCGCGAGGGCACCGGCGAACCGCTGCTCCTGCTGCACGGCATCGGCCACCACCGGCAGGCCTGGGACCCGGTGGTGCACCTGCTGGCGGCCGAGCGCGAGGTCATCAGCGTGGACCTGCCCGGATTCGGCGCGTCCCCCGGCCTCCCGGACGGCCTCACCTACGACCTGCCCACGACCACCGCCGTGTTCCGCGCCTTCTGCGAAACCCTGGACCTCGACCGCCCCCATGTCGCGGGCAACTCGCTCGGCGGTCTGCTCGCCCTGGAGCTGGGCCGGGAGAAGCTCGTACGGTCGGTCACGGCGCTGTCGCCCGCCGGGTTCTGGAACGAGGCCGAGCGGCGCTACGCCTTCGGCATCCTGCTCACGATGCGGCACCTCTCCCGGCGGATGCCGCTGCCGCTGGTCCGGCGCCTGTCGCGTTCGGCGGCCGGCCGGGCCGCCCTCACCAGCACGATCTACGCGCGCCCGAGCCGCCGTTCACCCGAGGCCGTGGTCGCCGAGACGCTCGCGCTGGCCGGGGCCACCGGGTTCGACGCGACGCTCCGGGCGGGCGGCAGCGTCCTGTTCACCGACGACATCCCGGAGCTGCCGGTCACCGTGGCCTGGGGCACGAGGGACTGGCTGCTCGTCCCGCGGCAGGGTGTCCGCGCCAAGCGGATCATCCCCGGCGCCCGGCTGGTGCGACTGCCCGGCTGCGGCCACTGCCCGATGAACGACGACCCGGCGCTGGTGGCCCGCGTCATCCTCGACGGCAGCCGCTGATCCGCGGCGTGCGGCCAGCCCGGAGCCCAGGGCGACCCCGGCGCCCACCAGGGCGCTGCCCGCGGCCTGGGCGGCGCCGTAGGAGCCGGTGCCGACGAGGGGCGCGGTGCAGGCAGCGGCCACCGGGATGAGGCCGGAGAAGAGGGTGGCGCGTTCGGCGCCGATGCGCTGCATGCCCATGTACCAGCACACGAACCCGATGACGGTGACGACCGCCGCCTGCCACACCAGTGCGGCGGTCTCCGTGCCGTCCGGGCGGCGCAGCCACGCACCGCCGTCGACGCGCAGTCCGACGGCGGCCGACTCGACCGCGGCGACACCGCACACGGTCGCGGACAGCAGCCGCGGTCCGAGCGGCCGCAGCACAGGGACGGCCAGCACCGCGAAGCCGACCTCGCCGGCCAGCGCGCAGACGGAGAAGGCGATCCCGGCGCCGTCCGTGCGGCCCCAGCCCTGAACGGTGAACGCGCCCGCCGCGACCAGCGACGCCCCGTACAGCACGGTCCGTCGGGGGCGCCGCCCCTCCGACAGGGGGACCAGGACGGCCACGAGGACGGGGGCGCAGCCCACGAACACGCCGGGCACGGCCGGTTCCGCCGTGCGCTCGGCGGCGAGCACGGCGAGGTTGAAGCCGACCATGCCGACCGCCGCGAGCAGCGTCAGCCGCAGCCACTGCCGGGCGGTGAGGCGGCGCAGCGGTGCCGTGCCGCCCCGGCCGAGCAGCGGGAGCAGCAGCAGGAAGGCGAGCCCGTAGCGGAGGAACTGGCCGCCGGCGTACGGGTAGCCGCCGAGGACGCTGTTGGCGGTGAAGGAGCCGCCGACGAGGACGCAGGCGAGGGCGGCGAGCAGGGCTCCGCGAGCCGTGGTGGCGTTCATGACGGTGACGCTAGGGACGCGGGCGGACCGGTTTAAGGTCCACTTCCATGACGTCATCGGGGACCAATTCGCCGTCGGGAACCAATGCGCCGCGGGGGACCGGTCCTCCGCCGGACGCCTCGCCCGTGGGCGGCGAGGGGTCCGCGCCCTGGGCCGCCGCCTGGGAGTTGCTGCTGCCGGTCGCCTCCGCTCCCGCACGCGCGCGTGGACGTACGTTGCAGGCCGCGCTGCGGGAGGCGATCCGTACGGGGCGGTTGGCGCGGGGGACCCGGCTGCCGTCGAGCCGGGACCTCGCCGCGGACCTGGGGGTGTCGCGCGGGCTGGTGACGGAGGCGTACGAGCAGTTGGCGGCGGAGGGATATCTGCGCAGCGGCCGGGGCGCGGGGACCTGGGTGGGGGCCGCGGTCCGTGGCGGACCGCCACGCGCGCGTGATCTCGCGCCCCGTTCCCCCGGCGCCCGCGCCGACTTCGTCCCCGGCTCACCCGACCTGTCGCTGTTCCCGCGCGCCGCCTGGGCCGCCGCGCAGCGCGGGGTGCTCGCGGAACTCCCCCACGACGCGTTCGGCTACCCGGACCCGCGCGGACTGCCCCGGCTGCGGACCGCGCTCGCCGAACTGCTCGCCCGGCGCCGGGGCGTGGTGGCCGACCCGGAGCGGCTGGTGGTGGTCTCCGGGGTCGCCCAGGCGATGACCCTGCTGGGGCTCGTGCTCCACGCGCGCGGGGAGCACGCCCTGGGTGTCGAGGACCCCGGCAGCCCGGAGCACGCGTCCCTGTACGCCGCCGCCGGGATCGGCACCGTGCCACTGCCGTTGGACGGGTCGGGTCTGGCCATGGGGCCGCTGCGCGAGTCGGGTGTGCGGGCGGTGGTGACGACGCCGTCCCACCAGTTCCCCTCGGGCATCGCCTACTCGGCGCGGCGCCGGACCGAACTGCTGCACTGGGCGCGGTCGGTGGACGGTCTGATCGTCGAGGACGACTACGACGGCGACTTCCGCTACGACCGCGCCCCCGTGGGCGCCCTCCAGGGTCTGGACCCGGAGCGGGTCGCGTACACGGGTTCCGTCAGCAAGTCGCTCGCGCCGGGGCTCCGGCTCGGCTGGCTCCTCGTACCGGCGTCCCTGGCCGAGGAGGTCGTCGAGCGCAAGCGGACCATGGATCTCGGTCATCCCACCCTCGACCAGGCCCTGTTCGCCCGGTTCGTGGAGCGCGGCGACCACGACCGGCAACTGCGCCGCTGCCAGCGGGCCTACCGCGAACGCCGGGACACCCTGGTGGCCGCCCTCACCGAGCACCTGCCCGGTACGCGCGTGTCCGGGATCGCCGCCGGGCTCCATGTGATCGCCACGCTGCCCGAGCGGTACGGACCCTGCGACCGCTTCGTGGAGCGGGTCACGGCGGCCGGGGTCGCGGTGCGGGAGCTGGGACGGTACGGGCGCGTGCCGGACGACCTGCCACGGCTGGTCCTCGGCTACGCGCATCTGTCACCGGCGCGGATCCGGGAAGGGGTACGGCTGATGGCGGAGGCGACCCGACGGGACGGCCGCCCGTGATCCCGGCTGCCTGACCGGGGCCGGGTGCGACACGCCCCGCTCGGGCGTCGCGGCGTGCTTCCCCGCGACACCGGTCAGTTGTTCACTTGTCGTTTCCGCGTGCGCCTCGGCGCACCAGTACTTGTGGCACTGCGCATTGGCCGAATCCGCCCCAGGAGGCTCATTCATGTCACACCGTCCGCCGATCTCCCTGCCCGGCCGCCGCAGTGTGCTGCGCGGTTCCCTGGCCGCGTCGGCGGCCCTGGCCCTGCCCGGCTCGCTCGCGGCGGCTCCGGCGTCCGCCCTGTCGGGTCGGCCGCGGGCCGGATGGGGTGTGCAGGCCGGGGACGTGAGCGCGCACTCCGGTCTCGTGTGGGTGCGCTCGGACCGGCCGGCGCGCATGATCGTGGAGACGTCCGCCACCGAGTCGTTCCGCAACCCGCGCAGGTGGCACGGCCCGCTGCTCGGCGCCGGCACCGACTTCACCGGGACGACCCGGCTGCGCGGCCTGCCGGCCGGTGAGCAGATCCACTACCGGGTGGTCCTCGCCGACCCGGACGACCCGCGCCGCACCGGCGAGCCGGTGACCGGCACGTTCCGTACGACGCCGGTGAAGCGGCGCTCCGGCGTGCGGTTCCTGTGGTCGGGCGACCTGGCCGGGCAGGGCTGGGGCATCAACCCCGATCGCGGCGGCTACCGCGTCTTCGACGCGATGGGACGGCTGGACCCCGACTTCTTCCTGTTCAGCGGGGACACGATCTACGCCGACGGCCCGATCGCCGCGACGGCGGCCCTGCCCGACGGCGGGACCTGGCGGAACATCACCACCGAGGAGAAGGCCAAGGTCGCGGAGACGCTGGCGGAGTTCCGCGGCAACTTCCGCTACAACCTCCTGGACGAGAACCTGAAGCGGTTCAACGCGCAGGTGCCGTCGATCGTGCAGTGGGACGACCACGAGGTCACCAACAACTGGTACCCGGGAGAGATCCTCACCGACGCCCGCTACACCGAGAAGAGCGTCGACGTGCTCGCGTCCCGCGCGCGGCGCGCGTTCAGCGAGTACTTCCCCATCTCCACGCTGCGTCCCGGCTCCCGTGAGGGCCGGGTGCACCGGGTGATGCGCCACGGCCCGCTCCTCGACGTGTTCGTCCTGGACATGCGGACGTACCGCGACGCCAACTCGCCCGGCAGGCAGACCACCGACCCGGTGGGCATCCTCGGCGCCGAGCAGTTGCGGTGGCTGAAGCGGGAACTGTCGCGCTCGCGTGCCGTGTGGAAGGTGATCGCCTCCGACATGCCGCTCGGCCTGGTCGTGCCGGACACCGGCGACGGGAAGCCGAACATCGAGGCGGTGGCCCAGGGCGACCCGGGCGCGCCGCTCGGGCGTGAGTTGCAGATCGCCGAACTGCTGCGGTTCATCAAGCACCGGAAGATCACCGGGACGGTGTGGCTGACGGCGGACGTGCACTACACCTCGGCGCAGCACTACCAGCCGTCGCGGGCCGCGTTCACCGACTTCGAGCCGTTCTGGGAGTTCGTCTCCGGGCCGCTCAACGCCGGTGCCTTCCCGGCGAACGCCCTCGACTCCACGTTCGGTCCCGAGCGGGTCTTCGTCAAGGCGCCGACCACGGCGAACGTGTCGCCCGCGGGTGGTTACCAGTTCTTCGGCGAGGTCGACATCGACGGCCACAGCGGGGAGTTGACGGTGCGGCTGCGGGAGCAGGACGGCAGCGTGCTCTACACCAAGACGCTCCAGCCGGGGCTGGTGGGACAGTGACCCGCACGGCCTGAATCGGGGGACCGGTGACCCTGGCCCCCGGGCATGGGGCGGACGGCTCGGCAACACCGGGCCGTCCGCCGCGTTTTCGCAGGTCATCGCCCGTTGTCAGTGGTCGCTCCTACGGTTTTCCCATGACGCGATCTTTGCAGGCCGTGGCCTATACCCGACCCTCCGTGCTGGAGTCCGCGATGGGCGGA
The DNA here is from genome assembly GCF_900290235.1 of Streptomyces sp. MA5143a. GTDB lineage: Bacteria > Actinomycetota > Actinomycetes > Streptomycetales > Streptomycetaceae > Streptomyces. The sequence goes on along the minus strand of NZ_OLMK01000068.1, from coordinate 108,337 downwards.
CACCGGCTGGGGCTGGAGACCTCCCGGGGTGCGACCCCGACGGGCTTCCAGGACCATCCGCGGTTCTTCACGGGCTTCCTGACCTCTCCTCAGGTGGCCGCGGCCGCCCTGCTGGCGGTCGCCGACGTGGCGGCGGCTCGCTACTACCAGCAGCAGCTGCGGGCCTCCCTGGACCCGGTGGTGACGGGCAACGGGGACCGGCTGCGCTTCGAGTCGTTCTCCGGCTGCGGCGGGGTGTACGCCCGGCTCGACGTCCTGGAGCCGGGACTCGACGGGGGCGAGGTCGGCCACGGCACGACCAACGTCGACGTCAACAACCCGCTGCGCGAGGCGCTGTCCCGCGTCGGCTCCGACGATCCGCTGCATCTGCGGGTGGGCCCGGACGAGTTGGCGGTGACGACGCTGGACGGGCCGGTGGTGGAGAAGAAGGTGCCGTTGCCGGACCGCTGGCTGCGCGGTTTCGCCGAGGCGCAGGTGACCGCCGCCGGTTTCGATCTGCGGGCCGAGCTGCCCGCCGCCGAGGCCGTACGGTTCCTGCGGTCGCTGCCGCGCGGTGGTGCGCGGGGCGCGTCGCGGGGCGCCCAGTGGGTCGTGCCCTCGGGCCGGGTCCTGCGCCCGACGACGCGGCCGGTGCCGGGCGCGGTCTGTCTGCCCGGCCCGGAGCGGCTGGTGGCCCTCCAGCGGGTCCTGCGCCACGCGACCGCGCTGCGCGTCTACGGCCCGCCGGCCACCGGGGCCGCGGCCCTGGCGAGCGCGTGGGAGGTCGAGCTGCCCGGTATGCGCCTCACCCTCACGCTGTCCCCGGAGACCGCGCGCGGCTTCTCGGGCGAGGGCGGTGTGCTGGAGGCCCTCGCCACCGACGAGGCCGCCGAGGACGCGGAGCTGATCTCGGTCCTCCTCGCCTGGGAGCCCCGCATCGACGTCGGCGACCTGGCCGCGTCCGCCGGCCTCACCGCCGAGCGGGTGCGGGCGGCGCTGACCCGGCTGGGGACCTCGGGACGCGTCGGCTACGACACGGCGGAGGCCGCCTACTTCCACCGGGAACTCCCCTACGACGCCGACCGCGTCGAGCGGCACAATCCGCGGCTGCGCTCCGCCCGGGGCCTGGTGGCCGCCGGGGCGGTCTCCCTGGACGGCTCGCTCGGCACGGTGACCGCCGAGGACGGCCATGTCCACCGGGTCCGCGACGACGGGGGCACACTGAGCTGTTCCTGTCTGTGGTGGGCGAAGTACCGCGGCGGCAGGGGCCCTTGCAAACACGCGCTGGCGGTGCGGATGGTCCGCCGGGGCGCGGACGCGGGGACCGGAGGGACACCGGCCCCCGGTGGGCAGGACAGCACGACGACCGACAGGCAACCGAGCGGGACGAGCATCGACGGGGGTGCGCGATGACGGCGACGACGCTGGTCAACGCGGTACGGGCGGGAAACACGGGTGACGTCGTCACCCTGGCGGACGGTATGACGGACGCCGAACGACGGGCGTGCATGCCCGAGTTGAAGGAACTGCGCAAGAAGCTGCGGTCCGAGCCGTGGGGTTCGCCCCTGCAGCGCGCGTATCCGGCCCTGCATGCGGCCGGTGCGGCCTGTCAGACGGGCGCGGCGGCGGTGGCCGACTGGATCGCGGGGTCCGACATGCGCTGGCGGCAGGCGCCTGCGCCGGTCCTGATCGATGTGCTCGGCGACCGTGAGCCCCGCTGGCTCGACGACCTGGTGCATCGGCTGGCGGAGCGGCCACTGACGGCGCAGGTGCCGTACGAGCTGATGTCCGGACTGGTGCGGCTCGCGGGCTGTGCCGTGCCGACGTCCGAGAGCTATGTGCGGGGCTGGATGGAGCACATCGGCCGGGCGCGCTGGAAGGCGGGCACCGTCATCGGCAATCTGCGCAAGGACCCGCATCTCGCGGACCTCGTCACCGCCCTGTTCGACATCGCGGAGATCGGCGCCCGCAGCGACTGGCGGTACGGCGAAGGGCTGAACAACTGGACCTACGCCCTCACCCAGCTGGTCGAGGAGGGCCTCCTCGACCGCAAGATCCTCATCGACGGCTGTGTCGCCCGGCTGCTGCGCGGCGGCGGCTCCACCGCCGACAACAAGGTGTTCCTAGGCCTGCTGACCTCGCTCGACCTCACCCGTGACGAGCGGTGCGAGCGGATCGCGGACTGGCTGTCCCTGTGCGCGGACGCCCCCTCCTCGGTGGCCGGGCACGCCCAGTCCGTCCTCGTCGACTTCGCCCTGGACGGCGCACTGGGGTCGCGCCGGCTCATCGAGATGTCCGGCGCCGTGCTCTTCCGCCCCGAGCGGAAGCTCGTCCGCTCCCAGCTGATCCTGCTCGGCAAGGTGCTCAAGCAGGACCCGTCCACCGCGGGCGCTCTGCTCCCGGTGGTCGCCCAGGCGTTCGGGCACGAGGACACGGAGGTGCAGGAGCGAGCGCTGAAGCTCGTCGAGCGGCACATCGTCGACATCCCCGACGAGGAGGGAGCCGCGCGCGAGGAGATCACCGGCGCGGCCTGCGACCTGAGCCCCGGACTGCGGACCCGCGCCCAGCAGGTCCTCGGTGTCTTTCCGGCCGAGGAGTTCCCGGAGGCGTACGAGGAGCTGCTCCCTCCCGTGCCCGAGCCCACGCGTCTCGTGCCGGCGCCGGAGACGGTCGTCGAACTCGCCGAGGAGGTCAACGCGCTGCTGGCCTCGGACGGCGACATCAGCGCCTTCGAGCGGACGCTGGACGGTCTCGTGCGCCACGCCCACCGGGACCGCGAGGCACTCGTGGAGGCGCTGGGTCCGGTGGTGGCGGGGCGTTGGTGGGCGGAGATGGAGCCGGCGTACGTCGACCGGTACTTCCGGGACCCGCAGCACGACCTGGAGATCGTCCTGGCGTCGCTGTTCGAGCGGGTCCGCCTCTCCGTCCTGCACGAGGCGCGCTCGGACGCGCCCACGTCCGGAGGGTGTGTGCACAGCGGCCTCGCCGGGGTCCACGACGCCCGGCTGCGGGAGGTCGCCCATCGCGTCCGCACCGAGCCGCCGCCGTTCCTGCTGGCCACGCCCACCTGGAGCACGGGGTCGCTGGAGCCCGGGGAACTGGTGGCGAGACTCGACACCTATCGGCGGCTCGGGGCCCGGCCCGGTCGGGCGGACTTCACGCAGGCGCTGCTGCGGGTGCGGCGCGCCGACACGGCCGCGTCGGCGGCCGCCGCGGTGGCGGCGGGGGATCTGGGCACCCCGGAGGGCGACCAGTTGGCGGAGTGGCTGGCGACCGATGTGCCCTCCCAGCCCGTGCGGAGCAGCCGTACGGAGGGGCCGAGGATCCTGGTGGAGTTCGGGGAGCTCCCGGAGTTGCAGAGCGAGTCCTTCCCGCCGCAGGTCCACCGGCTGGGGCGCCCGCTGTCCGAGTACCAGGGCCGCTGGTACTGCTCCCACTGGGACGACTCCGAGTGGCGCCACTGGCTCGCGGTCGTGCCGGGACGCCCGGAGCTGGTGGCGGCGCGCGTGCTGCGGGACATTTCGCAGGGCGTCATCGAGGACACCGGGACCGGGTTCTCGTTCCTGCCGACGCTCGCCGAGGCGGAGGGCGAGACGGGCGAGGCCGTACGGCTGTGCGTGGTGTACGGACTGGGCGCCAAGCGCCCGGAGGACCGGCTCGCCGCCGTGGACGCGCTGCTGGTGCTGGCGGCCCGGGGTCAGCTCGACGTCGAGCAGGCCGGCGCCGACCTCGGTCGACTGGCCGTGACCGGCTATGTGAAGCCGCTGCGCATCGCCGAGGCGATACGCACGGCGGCGTCCACCGGCGCGTACGGCACGGCCTGGGCGCTCCTGCGAGCGGCCCTGCCGCACCTGCTCGCCGAGCTCTCCGACGGGCAGGGCGGGGGCGGCGGCGAGAGCCGGGCCAAGGCCACCACGCCGGTTCGGGGGCTCGGGGAGCTGCTGGCCGTCGCCGCCGAATGCGTGGAGCGGTCCGGGGCGCGCGGGGAGTTGCCCCACCTGGATCTGGCGGCGGACCGGAGGGGCTCGTCCCGGCTGGTCACCGAGGCACGGCGGCTCCGCGCGGCGCTGGCGGTCTGATCCCGGCCCACCCGTCATCCGACCTGCCGGACCCCCGATCGTCCAACCTGCAACAAAAGGGACGGAACGATGCTTTTACCGGCCGGTCACAAAGCGTTCGTGATCACGCAACACCCTTCCTTCACAGTGGCCACATGACTCCAGACATGTCTGATGTGACGCGGGCGAGGAACGGTCGCCCGGTGCGCCACTGGCGGCGGGCCGTGGTCGGTCTCGCCGCGCTCCTCGCGGCGGCGGCCGTGGCCGACGCGGTGGCGGGCGCCACCGCGCGAGGTATGGGCGGTGCGGTGCTGTCGGCGGTCACGGCGGCCGTCCTGTCGGCCGCTGTCGGCTTCCACGCGTGGTGGACACGAAGCCACGGTCACGCGCCGCCCACGAGCGATACCGGCGCCCGGCCGCCGCTCCCCGCGGAGCGGCAGGCCGGGCCGGCCGGAACGGGCGAGGCAGCTGAGGCGGGCGCCGGGGCCATGTCCGGGGTGACCGTGCTGTGGCGGATGCGGACGACCGTGAAGGACGAACCGGGGTCGCTCGCGGCGCTGTGCACGGCGCTGGCGGCCCACCGGGTCGACATCCTGAGCCTGCAGACGCACCCGCTGGCCGAGGGCACCGTGGACGAGTTCCTGCTGCGGGCGCCCGAGGAGCTGTCCGCCGCGGAGATCAGCCGGTCGGTGTCCGACGCGGGCGGCAGCGAGACCTGGATCGAGCGCGGCGACGCCCATGACCTGGTGGACGCGCCGACGCGGGTGCTCGGCCTGGCGACGCGTACGGCGCTGGACGCCGCGGAACTCCCCCTGGCACTACGGCAGTTGCTCGGCCGCTGCACCATCCGTTCGCTGCCCGCCACCGCTCCCGGCTCGGGCCGGGTCCAGGAGGGCGCGCCGGTCGAGGGGGCCCTGGAGGGCACGGTGATGCGGCTGCGGGCACCGGAGGGCGCGACGATCACGGTGGAGCGGCCGTATCTGCCGTTCACGCCCACGGAGTTCGCGCGGGCGCGGGCCCTGGTGGAACTGGACACGCGGCTCGGGCCGCGGATCCCGCGCAGCCAGGACATACTGACGCTGCCCGAGGGCAACGACATCGCGGTGCGCCGTGCCGACGCGGGCGATCTGCGCGCGGCGAAGGCCATGCACGACAGGTGCTCGGCGCGGACGCTGAGCATGCGCTACCACGGGCCGGTCGGCGACGCGGACCGATACCTCAAGCATCTGCTGAGCCCCCGCTTCGGGCGGACGCTCGCCGCTCAGACCACCTCGGGGCGGCTCGTCGGACTGGGCCATCTGCTCTGGGACGGCGACGAGACGGAGATCGCGCTGCTCGTCGAGGACGACTGGCAGCGGCGCGGTGTCGGCAGCGAGTTGCTCCGCCGGCTGGTGGCCATGGCGGGCGACGCCGGCTGCGCGAACGTATACGTCGTGACGCAGTCGTCCAACACGGGGATGGTCGCGGCGATGCGGGCGTTGGGTCTGCCGCTCGACTACCAGATCGAGGAAGGGACGCTGGTGATCACGGCCCGTCTGGACGCCGTGGCGGCGCACCGGGCCGAGGGCGCGGAGGGGCTCCGCAAGGGGCGGTGACCCGCCCCGACAGCGGGAGGGCCACACCACACAGCGCGGGAGCCGGTGACGGGCTCCCGCGCTTCGCGACGCGGGCCCAGGGCCACACGCCCCGGAGTTCCAGGCCCAGAGCCCGATGGCCGGAGCGGTCCGGCCCCGGGCCCTCGACGGCCGCTCAGCGGCCGGACGCCGCCCCCACGCCCGCCGCAGGCCGTTCGGCGTCCACGCCGACCCCCGTGGTGGCGGTGTCGGCCGTGGCGCCCAGCGCCCCGTCCAGGTCCGCCCACAGGTCGTCCACGTCCTCCAGGCCCACCGACATCCGCAGGAGCCGGTCGCTCACCCCGGCGCCCCGGCGGTCGGTCTCGTCCACGATGCGGTGACTGATGGAGGCCGGGTGCTGGATCAGGCTGTCCACGCTGCCGAGGCTGACGGCGGGGGTGATCAGCCGGACGCCCGCGATGACGTCGTGGGGGTCGCCGTGGACCTCGAAGGCGATCATCGCGCCGCCGACGCGGGGGTAGTGGACCCGCGCCACCCGCGGGTCGGCGTCGAGGCGGCGGACCAGTTCCGCGGCGGTCGCGGAGGCCGCCCGGACCCGCACGGGGAGGGTCGCGAGGCCGCGCAGGAGGAGGTAGCCGGCGAGTGGGTGGAGGACACCGCCGGTCGCGAAGCGTATCTGCCGCAGCCGCCCGGCGAACTCCTCGTCGCAGGCCACGACCCCGGCCATGACGTCCCCATGACCACCGAGGTACTTGGTGGCGCTGTGCAGGACGAACCGGGCCCCCTGCTCGGCGGGCCGCTGGAGGACCGGCGTCGCGAAGGTGTTGTCCGCGAGGAGCGGGACCGAGCCGCAGGAGTGGGCGAGGGCCCGCAGATCGAGTTCGGCGAGGGTCGGGTTGGCCGGGGACTCGACCATCACCAGACCCGTGTCGGGCCGCAGCGCGTCCGCGACGCCGGCCGGGTCGACCCACGTGACCTCGGAGCCGAGCAGCCCCGCGGTGAGGAGATGGTCGCTGCAGCCGTACAGGGGTCGTACGGCGACGACATGCCGCAGGCCCAGGGAGGCGCGGGCGAGGAGCACGGCGCTCAGCGCGGCCATGCCGCTGGCGAAGGCGACGGCGCTCTCGGTGCCCTCCAGACGGGCGAGGGCGGTCTCGAAGCGGGCGACGGTCGGGTTGCCGAGCCGTCCGTAGATGGGGGTGCCCTCGGGTTCGGCGCCGGAGACGGCGAAGGAGTCGATGCGGGCGGCCTCACCGCGGCTGTCGTACGAGGGGTAGGTCGTGGACAGGTCGATGGGCGCGGCGTGCAGGCCCTGGCGCGCGAGATCGTCGCGGCCGGCGTGCACGGCCTCGGTGTCCAGCGCTCTCGGCGTGGTGCGTGCGGGGTCGTACGCGTGCGTGCTCGCTGAGTTCATGGGCGTCAGGGTGAACATCGGCCGGGCGGTACGGGTCGGTCTCCGTGTTACGTTCGAACAATGGCCGAATCTGTCGTACTGGATCCGGTGGACCTCCACCTTCTGCGCCTGTTGCAGAACGACGCACGGGCGACCTACCGGGATCTCGCCGCCCAGGTGGGGGTCGCGCCGTCGACGTGTCTGGACCGGGTGACCCGGCTGCGCCGCTCCGGAGTGATCCTCGGTCATCAGCTGCGGCTCGATCCGGCCAAGCTCGGGCGGGGGCTGGAGGCGCTGCTGTCGGTTCAGGTCAGGCCGCACCGGCGGGAGCTGGTGGGGCCGTTCGTGGAGCGGATCCGGGCGCTGCCCGAGTCGCGGACCGTGTACCACCTCACCGGACCGGACGACTATCTCGTGCATGTCGCCGTCGCGGACATGGCGGATCTGCAGCGGCTGGTCCTCGACGAGTTCACGTCGCAGCGCGAAGTGGCGCGCGTGGAGACCAGGTTGATCTTCCAGCAGTGGGAGTGCGGGCCGCTGCTCCCGCCGGACGCCGAACGGCCCGCCTGAGCGGAACGGGTGCTGCGGCCCCGAGCGGAACGAACGCTGCGGGCGCTGAGCGGAACGAACGCTGCGGGCGCTGAGCGGAACGAATGCTGCGGGCGCCGAGCGGACGGGTGCTGCGGGCGCCGAGCGGTACCGGTGCTGCGCCGTGAGCGGAATCCGGCCGCCGTAAGGCTCAACACCCGGTCAAGCAGCTGACGGCGACCGGTCGCCGTACCAAGATTGTCCGCATGTCTGACATCAAGAGTCCCCTGCCCCGCGAGGTCGCCGACGCGTATGTCGACGACCTGATCGCCCTCGACCCGCTGACCGGTACCTACCTCGGTGTGAAGGAGAGTTCGAGCAGGCTTCCGGACACCTCGCCCGCCGGTCTGGAGGCCCGTGCGGAGCTGATCCGGACGACGCTGACCAGGCTCGACGAGGCGGAGCGGCGTCCGGGCGCGGACAGCGACATCGAGCGCCGGTGCGCGCGTCTGCTGCGCGAGCGCCTCACCGCCGAACTCGCCGTGCACGAGGCCGACGAGGATCTGCGCGCGGTCGGCAACATGGCGACGCCGCCGCACGAGGTGCGTGAGGTCTTCACCATCACCCCGGCGGAGACCGACGAGGACTGGGCGGCGATCGCGGAGCGGCTGCGGGCGGTGCCGACGGCGTACGCCGGGTACCGCGAGTCGCTCGCGCTCGGCCTGGACCGCAAGCTGTATGCGGCTCCCCGGCCGACCACGACCTTCATCGGGCAGCTCACCGAGTGGGCGGACACGGACGGCGCGGGGCGCGGCTGGTTCGAGGACTTCGCGTCCAAGGGCCCGGAGTCCCTGCGCGCCGAGTTGGACGAGGCGGCCCGCGGGGCGACACGTGCCGTGGCGGAGTTGCGTGACTGGATGCGCGACGTGTACGCCCCGGCGATCGAGGGCGCCCCGAACACGGTGGGCCGCGAGCGGTACGCCCGGCTGGCCCGCTACTTCACGGGGGCGGACCTCGACCTCGACGAGGCGTACGCGTACGGCTGGTCGGAGTTCCACCGACTGCTCGGCGAGATGAGGCAGGAGGCCGAGAAGATCCTTCCGGGCGCCGGGACGCCGTGGGTGGCGCTGGCGCATCTTGACGAGCACGGCCGGCACATCGAGGGCGTCGACGAGGTCCGCGCATGGCTCCAGTCGCTGATGGACGGCGCGATCGAGGCCCTCGACGGCACCCACTTCGACCTGGCGGAGCCGGTGCGGAAGGTGGAGTCGTGCATCGCCCCGCCCGGTGGCGCGGCCGCCCCGTACTACTCGGCGCCGAGCGAGGACTTCTCCCGCCCGGGCCGCACCTGGCTGCCGACGATGGGGGCGACCCGCTTCCCGGTGTACGACCTGGTGTCCACCTGGTACCACGAGGGCGTCCCCGGCCATCACCTCCAGCTCGCGCAGTGGGTGTACGTCAAGGACGACCTCTCCCGCTACCAGGCGACCATCGGCGGGGTCAGCGCCAACGCCGAGGGCTGGGCGCTGTACGCGGAGCGGCTCATGGACGAGCTGGGCTTCCTCAAGGACGCGGAGGAGCGGCTCGGTTATCTCGACGCGCAGATGATGCGCGCGGCCCGTGTCATCGTCGACATCGGGATGCATCTGGAGCTGGAGATCCCGGCGGACTCCCCCTTCCGCCCGGGCGAGCGCTGGACCCCCGAGCTGGCCGAGGAGTTCTTCGGTTCCCACAGCAGCCGCCCGGCGGACTTCGTGGAGAGCGAGCTGACGCGCTATCTGACCATCCCCGGGCAGGCCATCGGCTACAAGCTCGGCGAGCGGGCCTGGCTGCTCGGCCGTGAGAAGGCCCGACAGCGCCGCGGCGACGCGTTCGACGCCAAGGCCTGGCACATGGCCGCCCTCTCCCAGGGCTCCCTGGGCCTGGACGACCTGGTGGACGAACTCTCCCAGCTGTGACCCGAGCGCGCCGGGCCCACCGACCGCGCCACCGGGCCCGGCCGCCCACCCCGACCTCCGGCCACGGCCTCCGTCCGCCGGCCACGGCCTCCGTCCGCCGACTACCGAACCTCGACCCTCGACCCCCGACCCCCGACCCCCGACCCCCGACCCCCGACCCCCGACCCCCGACCCCCGACCCCCGACCGACCAGGATCAGCCCGCCGACGGTCCGACCCGCGCCAGACGCAGCCCCGCCCACGGCCCCGTCGGGACGTACGCGGCGCTGACCCCGTACCGTCCGGGCGCCAACTCCACCCGCGCGTGGCCGGACAGCGTGGCGGCACGCCCGGGGCGGGCCGCGTCGAAGAGGACGAGCGGTCCCGGCACGCGCCACTCCAGTGCGGGCTCCCACACGGCGTCGTCGAGGGCGGCGGCCACCTCGGCCAGGAGCCGCGCCTCGGCGCCGGCCGCGTACCGGCGGACGAAGAGGCCGTGCTCGGGGAGGTACGCGGTGGCGGCCGGTTCACCGCCCAGTACCAGGGCGCGGGTGTCGCCGACGGGCAGCAGCCCCGCGTGGCCGGCGACGTCGCAGGCGCGGTCGTAGTCGGAGGACGTCTCGTCGCCGTCGGCGCCCGCCCAGAACGGCAGGACCGCTTCCGGCACGGCTATGAGAGGTCCGGCAGCCGACTCCACCCACCGCACCACACCTGGAACCACCGAATCCGCATGACGAGCCATGCCCAGAAGTTACATGTCGACCTTGTCGAGCAACTCACCGGGTGGACAGGCTTCTTGACAGAGTGTCAGCAGCAGGTGGGGGCAAGGCGCCGCCGCCCGGTCAGCAGCCGCAGTCCTCCGCGTCCACCGGCGCCGTCAGCGGATCCGCCGCGCGCCGCCCGGCGCCCTCCCAGGTCTCGTACGCGAAGCCCTCGCGGGCCCAGTACTCGAAGCCGCCGAGCATCTCCTTGACCTGGAAGCCGAGTTCGGCGAGGGCGAGGGCGGCCCGGGTCGCGCCGTTGCAGCCGGGGCCCCAGCAGTAGGTGACGACAGGCACGGACCTGTCGAGGAGCTGCTCGGCCTGCTCGGGGATGAGGGCGGTGGGCAGGTGGACCGCGCCGGGGATGTGCCCCTGGTCCCAGGACTCGGTGGACCGGGAGTCGAGGACGACGAAGCCGGGGTCGCCGTCGGCGGCGAGCGCGGCGGCCACGTCGGATACGTCCGCGTGGAAGACGAGGCCGGCCCGGAAATACGCGGCGGCCTCGGCCGGGGCGGCGGGGGCGACCCTCAGGACGGGGTTCACGGCGGTCGTGGTGGTCATCTCGGGGGCCTCTCTCTGCCCGGCGCTGCGGCCGACTCCTCGACAGGGCCGCCGTCCGGCCCCGCCGACCAGAAATCTACGGCCGGCGATCACCTTCCTGAAGGGGCGTTCCACGGTCCGGGCCTTGCCCGGCCGGGGAATCCCCTGCTATCTCTCCCCCATGACCGTGAATTCCCCGTACGCGCCGGACGCCACCGACTGGCGCATCCTCGAAGTCCTCCAGCGTGACGGGCGGGCGAGCTTCGCCGATCTGGCGCGTGCCGTGTCGATGTCGGCGAGCGCCGTCACCGAACGGGTACGGCGGCTGGAGGAGGCGGGCGTCATCCAGGGGTACGCGGCCGTGGTGGAACCGGAGCGGCTCGGTCTGCCGATCCTGGCGTTCGTGCGCCTCAGGTACCCCAACGGCAACTACAAGCCGTTCCACGACCTGGTGGCCGTCACCCCCGAGATTCTGGAGGCGCACCACGTCACGGGCGACGACTGCTTCGTGATCAAGGTCACCGCCCGTTCGATGCGGCACCTGGAGGAGGTGTCGGGAAAGATCGGTTCGCTGGGCTCCGTCACGACCAGCGTCGTGTACTCCTCACCACTCCCCCGTCGCCCTCTCGGTCGCTGACGCCCCCGATCAGGCCGTCGTACGCTGCCGTACGACCGACCCCGACCTGTCCTTCACGACCTCCAGCTGTGCGTGGATCCGTCGCCTCAGGTCCCCCACATGGCTGACGATGCCGACGCTGCGGTCCCGCTCGCGGAGCGCGTCGAGGACGTCGAGGACCTCGTCGAGGGTCTGGTCGTCGAGGCTGCCGAACCCCTCGTCGATGAAGAGGGTGTCGAGGCGTACGCCGCCGGCCTCGTCGGTGACGACGTCGGCGAGGCCCAGCGCCAGCGCGAGGGACGCGAAGAACGTCTCACCGCCGGAGAGCGTGGCCGTGTCCCGCTCCCGGCCGGTCCACGCGTCGACGACGTGCAGTCCGAGCCCACTGCGCCCGCGTCCGGACCGGTCGTCGGAGTGGACGAGGGTGTAGCGGCCGGAGGACATCCGCTGGAGCCGTACGGTCGCGGCGGCGGCGACCTGTTCGAGACGGGCGGCCAGGACGTACGCCTCCAGGCGCATCTTGCGCTCGTTGTCCGCGGCGGTGCCCGCGGCGAGTCCCGCCATACGGGCGACACGGTCGTACTCCTCCCGCAGCGGTGCCAGCCGCCGTACGGAGGCGGCGGCCCGCGCGGACAGCCGGTCGAGCGCGGCGCCGCGCCGCTCGGCCTCGTCCCAGGCGGACACGGTCCGCTGGAGGCGCCGGGCGGCGGCCTCGGCGGCCCGCTCGGCGCCCGCGACATCGGCGGAGGGCCGTTGGGCCGCGGCGGCCGTCTCGGGCTCGCCGAGCACGGCCCGCACCGCGGCCTCCTCCGTCTGCCAGGCGTCGAGGCGCCGTTGCAGGTCCCGGTGGGCACCCGCGTCGAGGAGTGCCGCGGCGGCGGCCTGCGGTGTGTCGAACCCGGCGCGGAAGGCGGCGTCGGCGAGGCGTGCGTCGGCGTCCTTGAGCCGCTGCGCGGTGTCGTCGGCGGCGCGCACGGCCTCGGCGGCCTCGGCGAGCCGGGTGGCGCGCAGTTCCAGCTGCCCGGCCCGCTCGGCCACGCTCCGGGCCTCGCCCCTGGCCTGCGTCAACTCCTCCTCCAGGGCGGCCCGTTCCCGCTCCAGGGTGTCCCGACGGGTGTTGCGGGTGGCGGCCCGGACCGCCGCCTCCTGTCGTGCGGCGGCCCGCCGGTCGCGCTCCCGTTCGGCGTGCAGCAGCGCCTCCTGCGCGGGATGCAGGTCCGAGGCGCCGCGCCGGGCGCGGGCGTAGTCCCGCTCCACCTCCTCGGCCAGCGCGGCGAGTCGGTCGGTCGGTGTGTCACCGGCCTCCGCGCTCGCGGCGGCCAGCGCCCGCCGCAGCTCCCCGAGCCGCCGTTCCGCCTCGGCTCGCTCCTCGTCTGCCCGCTGGAACGCGGTGAGCGCCCCTTCCTCCGCCTCACGGTCGACGTGCCCGGCGTCCTTGCGGGCGGGCGCGGGATGGTCGGTGCCGCCGCAGACGGCGCACGGCCGGCCGTCGACCAGTTCGGCGGCCAGTTCGGCGGCGATGCCGTTCAGGCGCTGTTCCTTGAGGTCCAGCCAGTGGGTGCGCGCGTCCCCGGCACGCTCCGCGAGCCGGAGCACGTCCACCCGCGCCTCGTCGGTGTCCCGTTCGAGCCGGTCCCGGTCGCGGGCGGCGCGCAGCCGCCTCTCGGCGGGCTCGCGCTGGACGGCGAGCTGCTCGGCCCGGGTGGCGGCCTCCTGGGCGGCCTCGACGCGGGCCTGTAGCCCGGCCCGTACGGTGTCCCAGTCGGCCAGCCAGCCCTCGGCGTCCTGGAGGACGTCCTCGTCGGCGCGCTCCTCGCCGTCGAGTTCGGCGCGCTCGGCGAGGAGGTCGGCCAGCTTCCGCTCGGCGCGGCGGGCCGACGCGAGCCCGCCCAGCTCCTCGGACGCCTTCCGGGCGGCGGCCGCGAGCCCGGCGGCGCCCGCGTCGGCGTGGTCCGCGGGCAGGGCGGCACGCGTGCGTGCCTCGTCCGCGCTCGCCCTGCGGTGCGCGGTCTCGGCCTCGTCCCGCAGGGCGAGGGCCGGTTCCACCGCCTCGGCCTTGCGGCCGCGTTCCATGCGTTCGCGGTCCGCCCGGTGGGCGTCGGCCCGCTCCTCCAGCTGCCGGGCCCGCTCCCGCGCCTCGGCGAACCGCCGCTGGAGCCGGGCCACCTCGCGTACGTCGTCCAGGTCGCGCTCGGCGGCCGTATGCGCGGACTCGGCCGCGGCCCGCGCGCAGTGGGCGATGGTGAGCTGCTCCCGTGCGGTGCTGCGGGCGACGGCGGCCCAGGCGAGGACGGCTTCGGCGAGTCCCGGATCGCCCGGTGCGAGCTGGGGCGGGGCGAGGTCGCCGCCGGCGGCCTGCTGCATACGGTGGGCGTCGGCGAGCAGGTCGGTGTCGCCCTCGCGGACCTGTGCCTCGGTGGCCCGGCGCCGGTCGGCGAGGCGCTTCTCGACGGCCGCGAAACGCTGGGTATCGAACAGCCGTCCGAGCAGTCGGCCCCGGGCCTCGGCGTCGGCCCGCAGGAACCGCGCGAAATCGCCCTGCGGCAACAGCACCACCTGGCAGAACTGCTCCCGGCTCATCCCGAGGACCTGGGTGATCTCCTCGCCGATCTCCTGGTGGGACCGGCTGAGGTCCTTCCAGGCGCCCGCGGCGGCGTCGTACTCCCGCAGCCGGCTCTGCGCCTTGTCGACCGTCGTGCCCTGCCGCTTGCCCTTCTTGGGCCGCTCCCAGGGCGGCTGCCGGGTGATTTCCAGCCGGCGCCCGGCGACGGTCAGTTCGAGGCGGACCTCGGTGCGTGTCGCGGGGTCCGCGTGGTCGCTGCGCAGGGTCATCCCCTGGCCGTTCTGGCGGGCGCCGGGCACCGAGCCGTACAGGGCGTAGCAGACGGCGTCCAGGACGGACGTCTTGCCGGCGCCGGTCGGGCCGTGCAGCAGGAAGAGGCCGGCGGCCGACAGGTCGTCGAAGTCGACGGACTGGGTGCCGCCGAAGGGGCCGAAGGCGGTGATGTCGAGCCGGTGCAGTCTCATCGGGCGGTCTCCCGGAGGGTCTCGTCGGCCCGTACGGCGTCGAAGGCGTCCCGGAGCACGGCCTGTTCGTGACTGTCGGGGCCGGTGCCGCGCACATGGGCCACGAAGTCCTCCGCGATCTGCTGGTCGTCACGGCCCGCGAGGCGCCGGGCGTAGGAGACGTCCGGGTCGTAGGGGGCGCGTTCCGGGTCGAAGACGAGGCTGAGGGTGTGCGGGAAGCGTGCGCAGAGCCGGGCCATGGGTTCGGCGGGCCGCACCGGATCGGTGAGGGTGGCCTCGACCCACGCGTCCTCGTGCCGGGCGAGGCCGGGGTCGTCGAGGAGCTCGTCCAACCGGCCCCGGAGGCGGGCGAGTCGGCGCGGCACGGGGCAGTCGACGCGCTCGGCGTCGATCGAGCCGTCGGCGCCGAGGTCGACCAGCCACATGCTCTTGCGGTGGTCGGCCTCCGAGAAGGAGTACGGCAGCGGGGAGCCCGAGTAGCGGACGCGTTCGGTGAGGGTCTGGCTGCCGTGCAGATGGCCCAGGGCCACGTAGTCGACGCCGTCGAAGACCCCGGCGGGCACGGACGAGACCCCGCCGACGGAGATGTCCCGCTCGCTGTCGCTGGGCGCGCCGCCGGTGACGAAGGCGTGGGCGAGGACGACGGAACGGGTGCCCGGCGCGCGGGCGGCCAGGTCGGAGCGGACGCGGTCCATCGCGGCGGCGAGCACGGCCTCGTGGCCCGGCCTTTCCACCGCGAACTCGTCCTTGACCAGGGCTGGTTCGAGATACGGCAGCCCGTAGAAGGCGACGTCGCCATGGGCGTCGGCCAGGACCACCGGGACTCCGGACGCCGAGGCGTCGGTGCGCAGGTGGATGCCCGCGCGGCCCATGAGCCCGGAGCCGACGCCGAGTCGACGCGCCGAGTCGTGGTTCCCGGAGATCATCACCGTGGGGACGCCCAGCTCGGCGAGGCGGTGCAGGGCGTCGTCGTACAGCTCGACGGCGGCCAGCGGCGGCACCGCCCGGTCGTACACGTCCCCGGAGACGACCACCGCGTCCACCTCGCGCTCCCGCACGGTCGTGACGAGGTGACCGACGAACTCGGCCTGCGCCCCGAGCATGCTCACCCGGTGGAACGCCCGACCGAGATGCCAGTCGGAGGTGTGCAGAATCCTCAAGACGCCACTCCGACCCGCATGTTTCCCCTCATCCCTCCCTGGACCCGCCCGGCCCCGCGGCGACCGGCCCGTACCGCGCCGACGCACCGACCACGCTAATACGTGTCGGCACCTGGTCTCGCACGGTCCGGCACAGTCACCGGTTCGTGAACCGGTTCGTGGAGACTCGTCAACTTTTCTCCTGAAAGCCGCGGATTGGAGGAATTGGACCCAGTCCCCCGTCGCGATCACGGGCGCGATCGCCGGTCGGCACGCCCTGTCACGCGTCGCCGTACGCCTCCCCGCCGAGCTCGAAGCCGGCCGTGCCCGCGGTGGTGTCGGCGAGCCAGGCGCGGAAGGCCGGCACGTCGGCGTCGGGGAGCCCGATCTCGATGGTGACGGCCTCCCCGTAGCGGACGTCGCGGACCTCGCGCCCGGTGGCCCGCAGGTCGTTCTGCACCTTGCCTGCGCGCTGGTGGTCGACGGTGACCGTGGCGAGGCGGAAGCGCCGGCGGGTGAGGGTACCGAGCGCGTCCAGCGCCTCGCCGACGGCGCCGCCGTACGCCCTGATGAGGCCGCCGGCGCCCAGTTTGACGCCGCCGTAGTACCGGGTGACGACGGTGACGACGTAGCGCATGTCACGCCGCATCAGCATCTGCAACATGGGGACGCCGGCGGTGCCGCCGGGCTCACCGTCGTCACTCGCCTTCTGCACGGCGGCGTCGGCGCCGATGACGTAGGCGTAGCAGTTGTGCGTGGCGTCGGCGTGCTCCTTGCGGACGGCCGCGATGAACTCCTGGGCCTCCCGCTCGGTGGCGGCCGGGGCGACCGCGCACAGGAAACGTGAGCGGTTGACCTCGGTCTCGTGCACGCCGGCGCGGGCGACGGTGCGGTACTCGTCCTGCATCGGGCCAGCCTATGCGCAGCCCGGAACGCGTTCGCGCCGGCGTGCACGGCGGCGTGCGCGGCGGGGACAGGCTCCGGGGTCAGCCCTTCTTCCCGCCTCGGGCCACGATCAGGTCCGTCAGGAGGACCGTGCCCGGGGTCAGGGCGGACCAGGTGTCGCCGTGCCAGGCGAGGACGGCGACGGCGGAGGTCGGGAACTTGGTGCGGACGGTCTCCAGGGCGTCGTCGAGCGCGTCACCGGCCAGGTCCAGCACCAGTTCCTCCAGACCCGGGTTGTGCCCCAGCAGCAGCAGGGTCCTGACCCCGTCGGGGACCTCGTGCACGACGTCCAGCAGTTCCGCCGCGTCGGCGGCGTACACGCGCGGGTCGAGGCGTACGGGCGGCGGCGTCCCCCACTGGGCGGCGACCGCCTCCCAGGTCTGGGTGGCGCGGACGGCCGTGGAGCACAGGGCGAGGTCGGGCAGGCAGTCCGCCTCGGCGAGGGCCCGCCCGGCGGCGGGGGCGTCGCGGCGGCCCCGCGCGGCCAAGGGGCGTTCGTGGTCGGGCACGCCGACCGGCCAGGCCGACTTGGCGTGCCGCAGGACGACGAGTCTGCGCAGCGGTCCCGCTCCCCGCCCGTTCATGCCGGTGCTCCGATCTCCCGGGTCAGCTCCAGCCCGAGGAGCCGGTCCGCGTAGGCGAACGTCTCGAACCGCGCCCCGTCCGGCACGTCGTCGGCCCGCTCCACGGCCCGCAGGACGGCGAGCACGGCGGGCACGTCCAGATCGTCCTCCCAGGCGGTGCGCAGAGCCTGCCGTACGTCCTCCGGGACGGGCTTCGAGGGGCGGGTGGCCCAGCCGGCCACCGCCTTGCGCCACGCGCCGAGGGCCTCGTCCGCCTCGGCCAGGGCGGGGGCGTCGAGGGCGACGGGGGTGCGGCGGGGCCGACGAAGGAGGGCGAGCCGCAGGGCTGTGCCGGACGCGGCCGGCGCCCGCGGTCCGGTGACCGGGGCGACCTCGACGCCGACGCCCTCGCCGGTCGTCTCCCCGGTGCCGGCCACCCGCAGCACCTGCCGCCCGCCGCCCGCCCCTGCGGCCTCCGCCGGCCGGATGCCCAGGTCGTCGGCGCGTCGGCGCAGCGTGGCGGGCGGGTCGGCGACCAGCAGGGCGGGGATCCCGCCCATGTCCAGGGCCCGTGCGAGGACATCGGCGACCAGCAGCACGCGCAGCCCCGATGTGTCGTCGCTCGGCGCGTGGACGTGGACCCTGGTGAGCGCTCTGCGGACGTCGACGGGCTCGCCGGTCCGGGCGTCGGTGATACGCAGCACGAGGTGAGCGTAGGCGCGCGAGCGGCGGAACGCAGTGCGCACCACGACATTCCGTGCGGCCGACCGGGGCGACGGCCCGGCCCGGCTCCGCGGTCGCCGGTTGCGGGGTCGCCGGTTGCCGGTCGCCGGTCGCCCCGGCGGCGCCGCTCGGGCGGGCGCGGGAATCACCGGGCCGGCCACGCTGTTGGCGCAGGCAGCCCGCACCGGGCGCTCTCGTACGGACGATGAGGAGACAGGACATGGACGGCGACGCCGCCACGATCCGCAAGATCCTGACGGAACTCGGCGACACCTGGGCCGTCGTGGGCCTGTCCACCAACCGCGGCCGTGCCGCGTACGGTGTCGCCGAGGTCCTCCAGCGCTACGGCAAGCGGGTCGTCCCGGTCCACCCCAAGGCCGAGACGGTCCACGGCGAGCAGGGGTACGCCTCGCTCGCGGACATCCCCTTCCCCGTGGACGTCGTCGACGTCTTCGTCAACAGCGACCTCGCCGGGCCGGTGGCCGACGAGGCCGTCCGGATCGGCGCCCGGGCCGTCTGGTTCCAGCTGGGCGTCGTCGACGAGGAGGCGTACGACCGCACCCGCGCCGCCGGGCTCGACATGGTCATGGACCGCTGCCCCGCCATCGAGATTCCCCGGCTGGGCTGACCGTCCGCCCGGCCGCTCAGCTGTGGGCGACGACCGCCACCGGGGCCGCCGCGTGGTGCAGCACCGCGTGGGCGACGGGTCCGAGGTGGGCGCCGAGCGGGGAGTGACGCACCCGGCGGCCCACGACGACCAACGACGCCTCCCGCGACGCCGCGACGAGGTGGTCGGCGGCCTTGCCCGGGGGTGACTCCTCGACGACCTCGACGTCCGGGAACTCCCGCCGCACGGCATGCGGTGCGCCGGCCGGTCCCAGGGCGTCCCCGAGGACGTCCTCGTGGTCGGGTGCCGTGTCCGACGCGGCGCCCTCGTGAGGACCGTGCCCGGCCGGGGACCGGTGGCCCGGATCGTGGACGACGCGCAGCTCGGTCTTCCGCAGGGCGGCGGCCTCGAAGGCGAACCGGAGCAGCGTCTCGTCCGGATGCGCGACGTCCAGGCCGAGGACGACGGGCCGGAACGGCGTCCCGGCGGACGGGGCCCCCGACGGATCCCGCACATGCTCGTCGTCGGCCGACTCACCGGCCCGGACGAGGACGACGGGACGCTCGGTGTGCGCGGCGACGTGCAGTCCGACGGAGCCGACGAGCAGGCCCGCGACGCCGCTCCGCCCGTGCGAGCCGAGGACCAGCGGCTCGGCGTCCACGGCCGCCTTCAGCAGTTCCTCCGTCGCCCGGCCCGTCAGCTGCTCCAGTCCCACGTCGAGGGCCGGATGGCGCCGCCGGACCTCGTCGGCGGCGTCGCGCAGGATCCGCCGTGCCCCGGGGCCCGTCGACGTCACCCCGTGCTCGGCCCAGCCCTGCTGGGCGGACGGACCGAGCATCGGGGACCGTCCCATCGGCTCGGGCACCGGTTCCCACACGTTGACCAGGAGGAGGGGCAGGGCGCGGAGCCGGGCCTCACGGGCCGCCCACTCGACGGCGGCGCGGCTCTCCGGGGAACCGTCGAAGCCCACGGTGACGGTGCGGGGCATGGGCGCACCTCCTGACGTCGAGGCCTGTCTCCAGGATCGCGGCTACGCGAGAGAGCCGCACACAGGAATCCCGAAACCGTCACCTTCCCGCGTCCCGGGACCGGCTCCCGGCTCCCGGCTCCCTGCTCCCGGGCCGACGCCTTCCTGAGCACCGCGCACCGGCAGTGCGAAGCCACAGGGGCGGGGGTGAGAATCGGTTCATGCTGAGCATCGGATCCGTGGTGATGGGGGCCTGCGACGTTCGGCGGGCCGCCGCGTTCTGGACGCGGGCGCTCGGGTATGTGCCGCGTGAGGAGCCGGAGGACGACTGGGTGGTGCTCGTGCACCCCGACGGCGGCCGGCCGCAGCTGTCGCTCGGGCTGAGCGAGACCCCGGCGCAGGAGCGGCCCCGTGTGCATCTGGACCTCTACGCCGGGAACGCGGCCGACCAGGCGGCGGAGGTCGAACGGCTGGTCGACCTCGGCGCGCGCCGCGTCGACTGGGAACTCTACGAGGAGGACTCCGACTTCATCGTCCTGGAGGACACCGAGGGCAACCGCTTCTGCGTGATCGACACCGGCCGGGGTTGACCTGAGGCCGGCGGCGGCCCTCAGGCCGGGAAGGGCCTGAGGGCTGAGGCCGACATAGGCGCCGCCTCACACCGGCAGCAACCGTGTCACCAGTTCCCCGAGGCGCCGTGCGTTGCGGCAGGCGTGCATCTCGACGACCTCGGCGTAGACGTGCGCGGCGGAGTCGCCCGTGGACCACAGCTCGGGTGACTCGGGGTTGAGCCAGTGGACGCGGCGGGCCCGGCCGGCGACGCGGCGCAGGGCGGCCGCGTTGGGGTCGAACCCGTTGGTGCGGGCGTCACCGAGGACGATCACCGAGGTGCGCGGCCCCACGGCGTCGAGGTGGCGCTCGGCGAACTCCCCGAGCGCGGTCCCGTAGTCGCTGCTGCCGTGCCAGCCGCTGATCGTCGCCTCCTCGGCGATCCGCCTGCCGAGTTCCGCCGGATCGGCCTCACCGGTGGTGACGAGGTGGGTCACCTCGTCGACCTTGTTGACGAAGGCGAAAACCCGCACCTTGCTGAACTGGTCCCGCATCGCCTGCACCAGCAGCATCGTGAAGTTCGCGAACCCGGCGACCGAACCGGACACGTCGCACAGCAGCACGATCTCCGGGCGGGCGGGCCGGTGCCGCCGGTACGCCGGGCGCAGCGGTACTCCCCCGGTGGACAGCGAGCGGCGCAGTGTGCGCCGGATGTCGATCCGGCCGCGCGCCGCCCTGCGCCGTCGCGCGGCGAGACGGGTCGCCAGTTTGCGGGCCAACGGCTGCACGGTGCGGCGGAGTTCGACGAGTTGTTCGCGGTTCGCGATGAGGAAGTCGACCTGGTCGGCGCTGCGGGCGATGCCCCGCTGGGCGATCAGCGCAGCGCCCCGCCGTTCGGCGACCCGCCGCCGTGCCTCGGTGCGCACCCGTTCGCGGAAGTCCTCGATACGGCGCCGGATCTCGTCCGCGTCCAGCCGGTCGGTGAACCCTCCCGACCCTGGGCCGCCCGAGCCCGGCCCGGCCCCAGCGCCGCCCGCACCACCCACACCACCCGCACCGGCGCCGAACCCGCCCCCTGCACCGTTCCCCGGTCCGAAGCCGGAACCAACGCCGCCTCCACCCCCTCCGCCGGCCCGCTGCGCCGCGAGGATTCCCGCGAGCAACGTCTGGGGCCGCAGGCGGTCCAGCGTCTGGTGGGCCGACCAGCCGTCCGAAGCGGACGACGTGCCGTACCGGCCGAGCAGTTCGACCGCCTCACCGGCGAGCCGGTTGAGGGCGGCGACGTCACCGGCGGCGAGCGCGGCGGCGATCCGTGCGCGCAACTCGTCCCGGTCCGCGGCCGGAGCCTCCCACGTCCCCGTCAACTCGCCCACGCCGAGCGGGAAGTACAGCTCGAAGGCCGCGTCGAACACGGCCCGCTGACGGTCGGCACGCAGCAGCGCCGCCGCCAGGCCCTCGCGGATCCGCTCCCGGTCGGTGAGGCCCAGCACCTCCAGAACGGCCGCCGCGTCCACGGTCTCGCCGGGCCCGATCCGGATGCCATGGCCGCGCAACGCCCGCACGAACCCCGTGAGCCGCTCGGCGAGCGGCGCACCGGAGGGGGCCGTACCCGAGGAGGCCGTACCGGAGGGGGCCGTACCGGAGGAGGCCCCGGCGTCGTCCACCGCGGTCATACCAGGGTCAGCTTCCGCGTGGCCTTCTCGATGTCGTCCCGGTGCTTGAGGATCACGCCGAGGCTGTCCCGGACGACGCTCTCGTCGAGGGTCTCGGCGCCGAGCGCCAGCAGGGTGCGGGCCCAGTCGATGGTCTCGGCCACGGAGGGCGCCTTGCGCAGGTCCATCTCCCGCAGCGCGCCGACGACGCGGACCAGGGAGTCGGCGAGCACGGCGTCCAGGCCGGGCACCTTGAGCCGGACGATCCGCTGTTCCAACTCGGCGTCGGGGAAGTCGAGGTGGAGGAAGAGACAGCGGCGCCGGAGGGCCTCGGAGAGTTCGCGGGTGGCGTTGGAGGTGAGGACGGTGAAGGGGCGCCGGGTGGCGGCGATGGTGCCCAGTTCAGGAACGGTGACCTGGAAGTCGCTGAGCACTTCGAGGAGCAGCCCCTCGACCTCGACGTCGGCCTTGTCGGTCTCGTCGACGAGGAGCACGGTCGGCTCGTCGCCCCGGATGGCGGTCAGCAGGGGCCTGGTGAGCAGGAACTCGTCGCTGAAGATGTCGTTGCGGGTGTCGTCCCAGGCCTCGTCGCGTCCGGCGCTGATGCGCAGCAGCTGCTTGGCGTGGTTCCACTCGTACAGGGCGCGGGACTCGTCGATGCCCTCGTAGCACTGGAGCCGGACCAGACGGGCGGCGCCGACCCGGGCGACGGCCTTGGCCAGCTCGGTCTTGCCGACGCCGGCCGGGCCCTCCACGAGGAGCGGCTTGCCCAGCCGGTCGGCCAGGAAGACCGTGGTGGCGACGGCCGTGGAGGCCAGGTAGCCCGCCTCGGCGAGCTGTGCGAGGACGTCGTCCACGGAGGAGAAGAACCCCGTCCCCGCGCCGTCGGACCGGGACCCGTTCGAGTCGGCCATCTGCCACTCCCCCTCGCACGTACGCGGTGCCGCCGACCGACACCGCCCTCAAGCTACCAAGCGGTCGCTTTGCCTGCACAGGGGTACAGATCCGGTCGGCGGACGGTGCGCGAGGTCACGTCGAGCCCCGCGCCCCCGCCGTCAGGCCGCCCGGACGAACCGTCCCACCAGGTCCCCCCACCCCAGCTCCAGCCGCTCCAGCGACATCCCGCGCCGACCGACCAGGTGGTCGACCAGGTGGATGTCCAGGTAACCGAGCATGGTGTGCGCCATCAGCTCCACGTCCCCGGTGACCTCGGCCCGGCGCAGCAGCATGCAGAGGTGGCCGAGCCGCAGCTGGTTGGCGGGGCCGCTGAAGCGGCGCGAGGCGTCCGCGCCGGCGGCGAGGTAGAGGTCTCGATGCGCGTACTCGTGCCGCAGGACGGCCGCGCCGAACGCGCGGAGCCGCTCGGCGGGCGGCGCGTCCGGACCGAGGGGCGGCGGCCCGGTCAGGAAGGCGGCCTGGAGCTCCCGCTCGTGGTGGTCGAGGAGGGCGACCAGCAGTCCTGTGCGGTCGCCGAAGCGCCGGAAGACGGTGCCCTTGCCGACCTGCGCGGCGGTCGCCACGGCCTCCATCGTCAGTTTGCCCGCTCCGCACTCCCCGGCCAGACGGGCGGCGACCTCCAGCAGCCGGGCACGGTTGCGCGCGGCGTCGGCCCTCAGTCGTGGCTGGTCACCGGCGGGGTTGACGAAGTCGATCAGACCGTCGGGAGGGTCGCTTTCCGAGGGCCTGACCAAGGGTGGCAGCGGCTCGTTCATGAAAAGAGCGTAACGCTCACCACAGGGAAGTGGACCGCGGTCCGGATAGGTGCTACAAATTTGAACGGACCCCGGTCCGTTTGAACCTCGGTTCCGGCCTTCCGCTTCCACCCTTGCTAGGAGTCAGCTCATGTCCGTACGCATCCTCGCGCTCGTCGGCAGCCTTCGCGCCGGTTCGCACAACCGTCAGCTCGCCGAGGCGGCCGTGAAGCACGCCCCCGAAGGCGTCGAGATCGAGCTGTACGAGGGCCTGGCCGACGTGCCGTTCTACAACGAGGACATCGACACCGAGGAAGCCCTCCCGGCCACCGCCGCGCGTCTGCGTGAGGCGGCCGGCCAGGCGGACGGCTTCCTGCTCTTCTCCCCCGAGTACAACGGCACCATCCCGGCCGTCCTGAAGAACGCCATCGACTGGCTGTCCCGCCCCTACGGCGCCGGTTCCTTCACGGGCAAGCCGGTCGCCGTGGTCGGCACCGCCTTCGGCCAGTTCGGCGGCGTGTGGGCGCAGGACGAGACCCGCAAGGCCGTCGGCATCGCCGGCGCCACGGTCCTGGAGGACGCCAAGCTCTCCATCCCCGGCTCGGTCGTCCGCTTCGCCGAGACCCACCCGGCCGACGACGCCGAGGTCGTCACCGGCCTCACCGCCGTGATCGAGCAGCTCACCTCCCAGGCGGGCGCCGCGGCCGCCTGAGTCGCGCACGACCGTACGCCGCCGGGTTCCGGGCCAAGAGGCCCGGGGCCCGGCTCCGCCGTTCCCGAACCCGCACCCGTCAGGCGATGCCCAGCCCCTCCAGGACGACCGCGCCGGGCAGTTCCGCGAACGCCTTGCCCGGCACCAGCAGCTTGCCGCGCCGCCGGCCGCTGCCGACCAGGACGTACGGCAGGTCGACCACGGCGGAGTCCACCAGGACCGGCCACCCCGCCGGCAGCCCTACCGGCGTGATGCCGCCGTACTCCATGCCCGTCTCCCCCGTGGCCGTGTCCATCGGCGCGAACGACGCCTTGCGGGCGCCCAACTGCCGCCGGACCACGCCGTTGACGTCGACGCGGGTCGTGGACAGCACCACGCAGGCGGCGAGGCTCGACTCGCCACCCCGCTTGCCCGCGACGACCACGCAGTTCGCGGACCGCTCCAGCAGGTCCCGCCCGTAGTGCTCGACGAACACGGCGGTGTCGGCCCACAGCGGGTCCGTCTCGACGTAAAGGATCTGCTCGGCGGGCACGGCGCCGCCCCAGTGGCGTACGGCGTCCGCGACCGGCCCGACGAGCCGGTCGAGGCATGCGGGGGCGGGGGTGGCGTGGTCGAAGTCTCCGATGGGTGCGCGCATGAGCGGCACGCTAACAAAGCACCGCGAGGCGAAGTCGACGTCTCACTGGACGGGCGGCACCGAGACCGTCAGCACCATCTCGGTCGGGACGTCACCCTCGTTGGCGTACCGGTGCGTGGCGTTGGCTTCGAAGGTGACGCTCGCGCCGGCCGGGACGCGGTACTCCGCGCCCTCGACGGTGAGCGTCAGCTCGCCTGCGGTGACATGCGCGATCTCGACGGTGCCGGTCGGGTGCGGATCGGATCCGCTGCCCTCGCCCGGCATCAGCCGCCAGTCCCACATCTCCAGCGGACCGGGCGCCTCCGTACCGGCGAGGAGCCTGCTGTAGCTGCCCGCGTCGGTGTGCCACAGCCGGACCACCTGCTCGGCCGGGACGATGCGGACCCGGGGGCCCTGCTCGTAGTCGAGCAGGGTGGTGATGCTGATGCCGAGAGCGTCGCCGATCTTGACGACGGTGCCGATGCTGGGGTTGGTGCGGGCCTGCTCGATCTGGATGAGCATGCCGCGGCTGACTCCGGCACGGGCGGCGAGGGCGTCCAGGGTGAAGCCGCGTTCCGTGCGCCAGCGTTTGACGTTCCGCGCCAGGGACTGGGTCAGCAGGTCGAGGTCCGACACATTCCGTCCAATATTTTGAATGGCAGAGTTCAGTTCAATGAACTACGGTGGAGTGCACTCTTCGTTCACCGAACTGTACTGCGAGGCTGCCCGATGACCGCACTCTTCGCCCTGGCCACCAGCCTGCTGTGGGGCCTGGCCGACTTCGGCGGCGGACTGCTGAGCAGGCGCGTCCCGGCGCTCACCGTGGTCGTCGTCTCCCAGACGATCGCCGCCGTCGTGCTGGGCGCGATCGTCGTCGCGACCGGCGGCTGGAGCGAGGCGGGCCCCCGGCTGTGGTTCGCCGTGGCCGCCGGCGTGGTGGGCCCGGTCGCCATGCTCGCCTTCTACAAGGCGCTCGCCCTCGGCCCCATGGGCGTCGTCTCCCCGCTCGGCTCGCTGAGCGTGGCCGTCCCCGTGGGTATCGGACTCTTCCTCGGGGAGCGCCCCGGCCTGCCGCGGATCGCCGGCATCCTGGTGGCGATCGTGGGCGTCGCGCTCGCGGGCGGCCCGCAGATCAAGGGCGCCCCCGTCCAGCGGCAGGCCATCCTCCTCACCCTGGTCGCGGCCTTCGGCTTCGGCGCGGTGATGGCCCTGATCGCGGAGGCGTCGACGACGCTCACCGGCCTGTTCCTGGCCCTGTTCGTCCAGCGCGTCACCAACGCCGTCACGGGCGGCGCCGCCCTCTGTGTCTCGGTGCGGCGCGGTACCCCGGCCCTCCCGCCCGAGGGCTTCCCGTACGGCTCGCTCCCGGCGTTCGCCTTCGTCGGCCTCGCGGACGTGGCCGCCAACGGCACCTACTCCCTGGCCGCCCAGTACGGCCCGGTGACCGTCGCCGCCGTCCTCGCCTCGCTGTACCCCGTGATCACCGCGCTGGCCGCCCGCTTCCTGCTCGGTGAACGCCTGCGCCCCATCCAGGCGGCCGGCGCGGGCCTGGCCCTGGCAGGCACCCTCCTCCTGGCAACAGGCTGAGAATCCCACCACCGAGCCCAACACCGCCGCTCAGGGGCGCGGGGAACTGCGCGACCAGCCACGACGAACCCGCAGCCGCCGACGCACCCGAAAGGAACGACCCCTCAGGCGGACTCCCCGGCCTCTTCCGCCTCCCACTCGGCCAACGCCAGCAACTGCTCCGGCGTGACCCCGTCAGGGATCGGCACGGGCGCGGGCGTCCGGATCGGCGGCTGCCAGCCCTCCACCGGGTCCCACCGCCGTACGACCTTCGCGGGCGCCCCCGCCACCACCGAGCGGTCCGGAACCTCGCCCCGGACGACCGCTCCGGCGGCCACCACCACGTTGCGCCCTATGCGCGCCCCCGGCAGGATCACCGCGCCGGTGCCGATCCAGCAGCCGGGCCCGATGGACACGGGGTCCATCCGCGGCCACTGCCTGCCGATCGGCTCGTGCGGGTCGTCGTACGAGTGGTTCGTGGACGTCACGTACACATACGGCCCGAAGTAGCAGTCGCTGCCGATGGTCACGCTGGTGTCGGCGATGACATGGCTGCCCCGGCCGAGGACGACGCCGTCACCGATGCGCAGGATGGGCTCCGCGCCGAGGTCGAGGTCGGGCATCAGTCCGGCGGTCAGCGTGACCTGTTCGCCGATGATGCAGTGGGAGCCCAGATGGATCCACGGCTCCCCGAAGACCGTGCCGAGCGGGAAGGCCAGTCTGGTACCGGTTCCCATCGCGCCGAACCGGAGGCGGCCGGGGTGCTCGGCCGTCACCGCCCCCGTGCGCCGCACCCACTCCCAGCCCGCGTGGACGGCGCGCTGCACCGCGCGACGCCGCCATGACGAGAACGTGTTCCTGCTTCTGGGCACCCGCTCACCGTACTCACCGGTCGGCTTCCGGACCGTGTCGTTCGGCTGTGATCTTCACCCCACGCGACGCCGTGCCCATGGCTTACGGTGCGGAGGGAGACTGATCCATCACCAGGAGGCGGCAATGAATCGGCAGCGGGCCCTGATCACGGTGTTCGGCGGCAAGAAGCCGGACGTGGAGGACGCCGCGTTCGTCTCCCCCACGGCGGCGGTGATCGGCGACGTCACGCTGCACCCGGGGTCCAGCGTCTGGTACGGCGCGGTGCTGCGGGCCGAGTTCGAGCCGATCGTGGTGGGGGCCGGGAGCAATGTGCAGGACAACTGCACGCTCCATGTCGACATCGGTTTCCCGATCTCGATCGGCGAGCGCGTCTCGATCGGGCACAACGCCGTGGTGCACGGGGCGACCATCGAGGACGACTGCCTGATCGGGATGGGTGCCACCGTGCTGAACGGCGCGGTGATCGGAGCGGGCTCCCTCGTCGCGGCGCAGGCGCTGGTGCCGCAGGGGATGCGGGTGCCGCCCGGTTCGCTGGTCGCGGGGGTGCCGGCGAAGGTCAAGCGCCCCCTCACCGAGGAGGAGCGCGAGGGCGTCACGCTGAACGGCACGCACTACACGGAGCTGGCGCGGGCCCACCGGGCCGCACAGGAGGAGTACGGCGCCTGAGACGGCGAAGGGCCGCGCCACCGACCGGTGGCGCGGCCCCTGCCTGTCGGAACGGCCCGCGTGTCCGACCTTGCTCTGCCCCTGCCCGAAGGCACAGCTCGCGCATCTGCCCGTGCTCTGCCCCTGCTCCCTCGGGCCCAGGGGGTCAGTCCGCGGCGGGGACCAGTTCCGTCTCGCCGGCCTCGGCCTTCTCCGCCGCCTTCTTCGCCTTGCGCTTGATCACCAGCATCGAGGTCACACCGATCAGCACGGCCAGCACCAGGCCCAGCCACGAGAAGCGCTTGAGCCACGCCTCGGCCACCACGCCGACGTAGTAGATGACGGCGGTGGTGCCACCGGCCCAGAGGATGCCGCCGAGCACGTTGGCGGTGAGGAAGCGCCAGTACGGCATCTGCAGGACACCGGCGAGGGGTCCGGCGAAGATCCGCAGCAGGGCGATGAAGCGGCCGAAGAAGACGGCCCACATGCCCCAGCGGTCGAAGGACCGCTCGGCGACCGCGATATTGCTCTCGCTGAAGTGCTTGGGGAATCTCCGGCCGAGCTTGGCCAGCAGCGGACGCCCGCCCTTGCGGCCGATGGCGTAGCCGATCGAATCGCCGATGATCGCGCCGGCCGTGGCGCAGGCGCCGAGGACGACCGGGTTGATCTCGCCGTGCTGGGACGCGAGCAGCGCGGAGGAGACCAGGATGATCTCGCCCGGCAGGGGGATGCCCAGGCTCTCCAGACCGATGACCAGCCCCACCAGCAGATAGATGCTGAGCGGTGGCACCGTTTCGAGCCACTCCTGGACGTGCAAAGCCGCTTCCTCCCATGCGTCCGGTTCTCGGACCCGCGGCGCGCTCTCGTGGTGGAGCGCGCGCCGGGGCAGCCTACCTGCTTACTGTGACGGCGGCGGAGCCCGGCAGGTTGTCCCACAGGTCGCACGCGTGCTCCCCGTGCACGGTCCGGCTGAGCCCGTTTCCGCCCTGCGCGGCGGCCCTGAGGGTCAGCACCCGGTCGCCGCCGGCCGGGACGGCGGGCTGACCGGCGGCCCTCGGCACCCCGTCGCGGACGAAGGAGCCCCAGTAGTCGGTCATCTGGCGCGCCAGGGCCTGCTGCCCGGCGTCCAGCGGGCTGTCCAGACCGAAGTGCCGGAAGAGGTACTGCACCTCGTTGACGTGGGTCGCGCCGAAGTCGAAGTCGGTGCCCAGGTTGCGCAGTGAGGCGAAGGGCGGGGAGGTCCGGTCGGCGAACTCGTACGCGTAGACCGGACCGCGCCCGGCGAGGACCTCGTTCAGTCGCAGCGCGGGGCAGGCGAAGCCCTGGTCGCCCTGGGCGGTGCCGTACGCGATGGTCGGCGAGGGGTGGTTCGTGAGCGGGTAGCGGGCGAGGACGCGCTCGCCGTAGGCGGCCCGCATGACGGTCGGGTACTGCTCCGCGGTGAGCGGGGTCCCGGCGGCGTCGAAGCGGCCGAAGGCGAACAGGCGGCCCTCGTCCTGGTTGGCGCCGTTGAGGACGGGCACCCGGGCGGCCGCCCCGGTCCGGAACGCCTCGAAGGGCTGGACGGGCAGGAAGGCCCCGCCGGCGACGGGCCCCCAGTTCAGGCCGGCCTGGGCGGCGAGGATCTCGGCGGCGGTCTTCCCGCGCAGGCACGCCGTGTCCGCGCAGCCGAGTCGGGTCAGGAAGGTCCTGCCCTGGGCCACCGCCGACTGGTGTGTGCGGGCCGCGCAGTCGCCGTACGCGCCGCTCTGCACGATGCCGGCGCGGAACAGGCCCCGGGAGGTGGGTGAGGCCAGCTGGGTGCAGACGGAGCGGCCGCCCGCGGACTCACCCGCGATGGTGACGCGCCCCGGATCGCCGCCGAAGCGGCCGATGTTGGCCCGCACCCAGCGCAGCGCGGCCTGCTGGTCGAGCAGGCCGAAGTTGCCGGAGACGCCGTCGCTCGCCTCCTTGTCGAGGTCGTCGGTGGCGAGGAAGCCCAGGGCGCCGAGGCGGTAGTTGACGGTCACGACGACCGTGCCGGTACGCCGTGCGAAGGCGTCCGGCACGACGTCCTCGCCGGCGCCGGCGGTGAGGCCGCCGCCGTGCAGCCAGACCATGACCGGGCGGCGGGTGGTGCCCTGCGGGGTGTACACGTTGAGGGACAGGCAGTCCTCGGTGTGGCTGGGCCGTTCGTAGCCGGGGTCCCAACTTGCCGTCTGGGCGCATCTGTTGCCGAACGCGCCGGCCTCGCGCACCCCCTGCCAGGGGGGTACCGGCCGGGGCTCGGTCCAGCGGAGGTCGCCGACGGGCTGCCGGGCGTAGGGGATGCCGAGGAACTGCCGCCCCTCGGCCGTGGTCTGCCCGCGTACCCAGCCGGCGTCGGTACGGACGAGGGCCGGTTCTCCAGGGGTCGCGGCCTGGGCCGGGGCGGGCGCCAGGAGGGTGGCGGCGAGGGCGGTCGCTCCCACCGCCAGCCGCCATAAGAGCTCCGAACAAAAGGGGAGTCCGATCAGCTCGCGGCGTCTGGCGAGCGTGCGTACCAGGCGTCGCGAGCCGGGCTCCCCTTTTGTTCGGAGCTCTAAGCGGGCGGAACTCCGGGACACGGTGTCGTGCATGAGCCTCACTCCTTCGTGCAGGCGTCGTGGTGGACCTCGTGTGCGCGTGTCGGCGGGGAACCTAGGGCCGTCAGTGACTCGTGTCAATGCGCTGCGCGAAGGAGCCCTCGCCGGTCGGCCGGGACGGCGGACGGCGAGGGTGACGGGAGCGGGCCGGGTCAGCCGTTGGGGCGCAGGGTCCAGACGACGGTCATCTCGCCGGTGACGGCGCCGTCCGCGCGCCGGATGGCGACGGAGACGGGGAACTCGGGGCGTTCGCCGGCGTCGAGCTCGGCGACGACCTCGGCGGCGGGACGGCCGAGGGTTGCGGTGGCCGTGACCTCGCCCATGGCGAGCTTCTTGTACGCGATCTCGGCACGCACCGCGAGGGGCACGGCACGCGAGAGCTGGTCACCGAAGGCGGCGAGGACGATCGCCCCGCTCGCCGACTCGCCCAGCGTGAACATCGCACCGGCGTGCGGCCCGCCGACGTGGTTGTGGAAGTCGCTCCGGTCCGGCAGCGCCACCACGGCCTTCTCGGGCGTGGTCTCCAGGAACTCCAGGTTCAGTGTCCTGGCCATCGGCACCGTGGCGGCGAGCATCTCGCCGATCGACATCTGGTCTGCGCTCATGCCGCGATGTTACCCACGAGTAGGAAGCTCTGACCAGGGGTGCCACGGTGTGGTCAGCGCAACAGAACCCGGCCTCGCCCCGATCCCTCACCAACTCTCCACCTGACCAGTACATGCCTGGGGGCGCACGGTGACGGAACCGTGGCACGGGCTCACTACTGTTGCCGGACATGTGGCCAGGACAGCAGCAGCCGCCCGGGGGCGAGCAGAATCCGCAGCAGAACCCGTACCAGCAGCCGGGGTACCAGCAGCCGAATCCCTATCAGCAGCCCGGCTACCAGCAGTCGGCCACGCAGGGACCGTACGGGCAGCAGTGGGGCACGCCCGCGCCGTCGGGCGCGCCGGAGCCGCCCGGCAAGAGCGGCGACCGGACCAGGCTCATCGCCGTGGTGACGGCCGCGGCCGTGGTCGTGGCCGCCGGGGTGACCGGGTTCCTCGTCCTCGGCGGCGACAACGACGAGGAGGCGAAGGACGGCGGCAAGGGCGGGAAGGCCTCGGCGAGCGCCTCCCAGGACCCGAGCCCCTCCGCCTCGGCCGACGACGACCGCGGCGCGGACGGCCCCGAGCCGACCGTCGAGGGCTGGAAGGTCGTCGTCAACCCCAAGTGGGGCACGGCCTTCGACGTCCCGGCTGACTGGGAGGTCACGTCGCCGACCACCGTCACCGGCTTCGAGGACGCCAAGGGCGATGTCGGGGACCCGCCCCTCATCACCATGTCGGCACCGGCGTTCCTCAAGTCCGAGTGGTGCACCTCGGACGACGACAAGGACGGCCGCGAGGACCACACCGAACTCGCCGGCGCGGGCACCAAGGGCGCGAACGGCGCCAAGGACACCGACGAGGTCGCCCTCAACCAGGTGCCCTGGTACGTGTACGGCGGCTACACGCAGCCCGACCGCAAGAGCCTCACCGTCGACAAGAAGGCGCGGCCGTACACGACGGCCTCCGGGGTGGAGGGCAGTGTCGCCTGGGCCCGCTCCAAGAACACGCCGCAGAAGGGCAAGTGCGCCAGCGACGGCAAGGCCGTCACCTTCGGGTTCAAGAACTCCGCGGGCGACTATGTGGCGTGGAGCCTGTTCGGTGCCACCGGGGTCGACGACGAACTCCCGGACACGACCATCGAGAAGATCCTGAGCACGGTCCGGCTGTACGGCGAACCGACGGGCGGCTGACGACCGTGGGGCGGGGGCTCCGTGGCACCCCCGCCTCCGGCACATCTATGGTTACGAGCCATGTGGCCAGGACAGCAGCAGCCGCCCGGGGGCGAGCAGAACCCGCAGCAACCGAACCCGTACCAGCAACCCGGGTACGGCCAGCCGGGACAGACGGGGCATCAACAGCCGGCGTACCCCCAGCCCGGGTACCAACAGCCGAACCCCTATCAGCAGCCCGGGTACCAGTCGACGGGTCAGCAACCGCAGTACGGGCAGCAGCCCCAGTGGGGTGCCCCGTCCCCGGTGGGCGCGCCGGAACCGCCGGGCGGAGGCGGCGGCAACCGGACCAAGCTCATCGCGATCGTGGCGGCCACGGCGGTCGTCGTCGCCGCCGGTGTGACCGGGTTCCTGGTCCTCGGCGGCGACGAGGACGGCAAGACCGAGGCGAAGGACGACCCCAAGCAGTCGGTCTCGCCCACGCCGACCGCCTCGGAGAGCCAGGACAACCCGCGCGGTGAGGACGCCGGCGCGAAGCCGACGGTCGAGGGCTGGAAGGTCGTCGTCAACCCGAAGTGGGGCACGGCCTTCGACGTGCCCCCGGACTGGGACGTCAAGACGCCCGGCACGTTCATCGGCTTCGACGACAACTCGAAGGACGACACCTCCGTCATCATCGGCATGTCGGCACCCGCCATCCTCAAGGAGAAGTGGTGTGTCTCCGACGCCAACAAGGACGGCTACAAGGAGGAGACGTCCCTCGCCGCCGTCGGCACCAAGGGGCAGCAGGGTGCGAAGAACACCGACGACATCGCCCGCAACGACTCGGCGTGGTGGGTGTTCGGCGGGTACACCGACCAGAAGGACTCCTCGAAGAAGCTGATGAAGGTCGGCAAACCGCAGCCGTACACGACGGCGTCGGGCCTGGAGGGCAGTGTCGCGACCACCTCCTCGACCGGTGTCCCCAAGAAGGGCAAGTGCGACACCGACGGCAAGGCGACCACGTTCGCCTTCAAGAACTCCAAGGACGACTACGTCTCCTGGACGTTCCACGGCGCCAAGGGCGTCGACGACGAGGTGCCGGACGCGACGGTGCAGAAGATCCTCAGCACGGTACGGCTGTACGGCGAGCCCACGGGCGGCTGAGCGCGACACCGGGTACGGGGGCCGGCGGGTGCCGGCCCCCGAGGCGGCCGAGCCGCCCCGTCTCCGTGGCCTGATCTGGCCGGACGCCACGCGGAAACGGTTTGGCAAGCACTGCCGGGGGCGGCGATAGTCGGCCGGTGACCACTCCCGCCGCCTTCCGCCTCCGGCCCGCCTGGGCCGGCCGCAACTACACGATGCTGACGGCCGCCGCGGTCGTCACCAACCTGGGCAGCCACGGCGCTCTCATCGCGGCCGCGTTCGCGGTCCTGGAGTCCGGCGGCGACGGCGGGGACGTGGGTCTGGTCGCGGCGGCACGCACCCTGCCGCTGGTGCTGTTCCTGCTGATCGGCGGCGCGGTCGCGGACCGGCTGCCCCGGCACCGGGTGATGGTCGCCGCGAACACCCTCAACTGTCTGTCCCAGGCCGTCTTCGCGGTGCTCGTGCTCACCGGGGAGGCACGGCTGTGGCAGATGATGCTGTTGTCCGCCCTCGGCGGCACCGGACAGGCGTTCTTCAACCCGGCGGCCGAGGGCATGCTGCTGTCGTCGGTCACCGCCGAGCAGGCGGGGCGGGCCTTCGCGTTGTTCCGGTTCGCCTCGCAGGGCGCGACCATGACCGGCGCGGCCGTCGGGGGTGCGCTCGTCGCGGTGATCGGCCCCGGCTGGGTGCTCGCCGTCGACGCGGCCGCGTTCGCGATCGCCGGGGCCATGCGCGCCTTCCTCGACGTGAGCCACATACCGGACCGCGAGCCGGGCCACGGCATGCTCGCCGATCTCCGCGACGGCTGGCGGGAGTTCACCGGCCGGCCCTGGCTGTGGGCGATCGTCGTGCAGTTCTCCCTCGTCAACGCGGTCATCGTCGCCGCCGACGCGGTCTACGGCCCCCAGGTGGCCCGTGACCATCTGGGCGGTGCGGGCCCCTGGGGCCTGGCGCTGGCCCTGTTCGGGGCCGGCAACGCCGTCGGGGCGCTGCTGATGACCCGCTGGAAACCGCGCCGGCTGCTCCTCGTGGGGGTGCTGTGCGTCTTCCCGTTCGCCCTGCCGTCCGCGGCGCTCGCCGTGCCCGCGCCGGTCGCCGTGCTGTGCGTGACGATGTTCGTCGGCGGCATGTCGATCGAGGTGTTCGGCGTCTCCTGGATGACGGCGCTGCACCAGGAGATCCCCGAGGAGAAGCTGTCGCGCGTCTCGGCGTACGACTGGTTCGGCTCGGTCTCGATGGTGCCGCTGGCCGCCGCGCTCGCCGGGCCCGCGGAGAGCGCCTTCGGCCGTCCGGCGGCCCTGTGGGGCTGTGCGGGGCTGTGCGTCGCGGCCACGGCGGCGGTGCTGTGCGTCCGGGACGTGCGGACGTTGACCCTGCGGCGCGCCGAGCCCGTCGCCATGAGCCGGCCGGGCGCCGAGACCGGCTCAGCCGATGCCGAAGGCGCCGTCGGGCGGCTCGGGTGACGGCACCGCGTCCTCCTCGCCGACGGGCGCGGCACCGCCGATGAAGGCGCTGAGCGCCGCCCCGTGCTCGACCCGCGCGGGGAAGGTGTCACCGGCGGTGCGCCGGGCGAGGACGGCGACGTCGAGCGGCCGGTGGGAGGCGAGCAGCACGGCGTTGCCGAACCTCCGGCCGCGCAGCACCCCCGGTTCGGCGATCAGCACCAGCTCCTCGAACACCGTGCCCAGCGTCGCCAGTTGGGATCGCAGGAACGCGAAGGGCGCGGCGTCGGCGAGGTTCGCGAGGTAGACGCCGTCCGCCCGCAGGACCCGTGCGGCGGCCCGCGCGTACCCCGCGGTCGTCAGATGCGCGGGCACGCGCGAGCCGCCGAAGACGTCCGCGACGATGACGTCGGCGGAGTCGGCGGGAGCGCCTTCGAGCCATTTCCTGGCGTCGGCGTCGTGCAGCGCGACCCCGGCGTCCGCGGGCAGCGGCAGCTGCTCCACGACGAGGTCCAGCAGCCCCCGGTCGTACTCGACGACGTCCTGCCGGGACCCCGGGCGGGTGGCGGCCACGTAGCGGGGCAGGGTGAGCGCGCCTCCGCCGAGGTGCAGCACGTCGAGCGGCCGCCCCGGCTCCGCCACGGTGTCCAGCGCGTGCCCGAGCCGCCGCGCGTACTCGAACTCCAGGTGCGTGGGCTCGTCCAGGTCGACGTACGACTGCGGGGCCCCGTCCACCGTCAGCAGCCAGGCCCGCTCCCGGTCGACGTCGGGCATGAGCTTGGCGGTGCCCCGGTCGATGGCACGGGAGACGGGTATGGCTTCGTTCACGGGACCCATTCTGCCGGGCGGGGACCCGGCCGAGGGACCGTCGGAGCGCCCCCGGAAAGGGAGGTGGGGAACCGCGCCACCGGCCACGACGACCCGCGGTCCCCCACGCTCCTTGCTCTGTCTGCCTACCGGACGGCCGTGACGGTCCCCGCGCCCACGGTGCGGCCGCCCTCACGGATCGCGAACCCGAGACCGGGCTCCAACGGAACCTCCCGTCCCAGCTCCACGCTCATCGTGACCCGGTCGCCCGGCCGGGCGACGGCCGCCACCCCGAGGTCGACGTCACCGACCACGTCCGCGGTGCGGATGTAGAACTGCGGCCGGTACCCGCTGGACACCGGCGTCGTACGGCCTCCCTCCTTCGCCGACAGGACGTACACCTGCGCGGTGAAGTGCCGGCTGGGTACGACGCTTCCCGGCGCGGCCACCACGTGTCCGCGCCGGACGGTGTCCCGCGCCACCCCGCGCAGCAGCAGCGCCACGTTGTCCCCGGCCTGCGCCTCCGCCATGGGCTTGCCGAAGGTCTCCAGACCGGTGACGACCGTCTCGACGTCCGCGCCGAGCACCTCGACCCGGTCGCCGACCCGGATGGTGCCCCGCTCGACGGCACCGGTGACGACGGTCCCCCGCCCGGTGATCGTCAGGACGTTCTCCACGGACAGCAGGAACGGCGCGTCCAGATAGCGCTCGGGCATCGGGACATAGGTGTCCACCGCGTCCAGCAGCGCCTCGATGGACGCCGTCCAGCGTGGGTCCCCTTCGAGGGCCTTCAGCCCGGAGACCCGTACGACGGGGACGGAGTCGCCGCCGTAGCCGTGCGCGGTGAGCAACTCGCGCACCTCCAGCTCGACGAGGTCCGTCAGTTCCTCGTCCCCCGCGTCGGCCTTGTTGAGCGCCACCACGATGTGGTTGACGCCCACCTGCCGGGCGAGCAGGACGTGCTCGGCGGTCTGGGGCATGATCCCGTCGAGCGCGGAGACGACGAGGATCGCCCCGTCGAGTTGCGCGGCGCCGGTGACCATGTTCTTGACGTAGTCGGCGTGGCCGGGCATGTCGACGTGCGCGTAGTGCCGGGTGTCGGTCTCGTACTCGACGTGCGCGATGTTGATGGTGATGCCGCGCGCCGCCTCCTCGGGGGCGCGGTCGATGCGGTCGAACGGCACGAACGTGCCGGCCCCGCGCTCGGCGAGGACCTTGGTGATGGCGGCGGTCAGGGTGGTCTTGCCGTGGTCGACGTGGCCCATCGTGCCGATGTTGAGGTGCGGTTTCGTGCGGACGTAAGCGGTCTTGGACATGGCGATACCTCGAAGCCTCTTCAGCGGTACTGAGTGATGGCCCCGGCGCCGTGAGGGCGTGGCCGGGACGGGGACCCCGAGAGTTCGCCGACCCTCCCCCTGCGGGGTCCGCCGGAATCTCCGGGAAGGGTCAGCCTCGGGCGCCGTCTGCGGCGGCCACGACGATCAGAAGGGCAGCCTTCGGCGCATCCGCGTCTACCGCGGACGCTGCGAGAACGAAGGCGTACCGGAACATGGGTCGATCCTCGCCGACGCGTCGGCCCGCGTCGAATGGTTTTCCGGGCGGGCGAGTTCGGGAACCGGGCCGAAGAGAGATGCTTCACAGGTCGGGGGCCGGCTGAACGCGGGAGGGGCGGTACGCGTGCTCCCGAAGGCGCAGGCCGCGCGGTGTACGGTCCCCGGCCGGGCGCCCGGGGGCGGACGCCCGAGGGGGCTGCCGTTCCGGTTCCTGTGACCGCGGTGAGACGTTCCGTAGGGCATACACACACATCGGTCGGTTACCGTCGACGAATGCTCGATGCCACCACCCGCTCTGGGGGCACCGCCTCGGTCCTTCCCCGGACCGCCGCCACGGAGCTCGCCGTCGCCGCACCCGCAGCCGTCCCCGCCGTCTCGCCGAACGGCGCCGCCCGCTGGGGCAGAGCGCTGCTCTCGCCGTGGGCGCGGTTCTCTCTGCTGCTGGCGCTGCTCGCCGGCGCCGTGGTGACCGTGCTGCTGTTCGAACCGCAGCGGCTGCTGGCCGACGGCTGGCCGCCCCAGCTGAGCGGCGGCACCGCGGCCGTGGTGTTCGCGGTGGCGTACGGGCTGTGCACGGTGGCGTTCGTGCCCCGGCCGATCCTCAACATCGCGGCGGGCGCCCTCTTCGGCTCGCAGCTGGGGCTGGCCTCCGCGCTCGCGGGAACGGTCCTCGGGGCGGGCATCGCGTTCGCGCTGGGCCGCATGCTCGGGCAGGACGCGTTGCGGCCGCTGTTGCGGCACCGCTGGCTGAAGTCGGCGGACGGCCAGCTCAGCCGTCACGGTTTCCGTTCGATGCTGGCGGCCCGTCTCTTCCCCGGGGTGCCGTTCTGGGCGGCGAACTACTGCGCCTCCGTCTCCCGCATGGGCTACCTGCCGTTCCTGCTGGCCACCGCCCTCGGCTCCATCCCCAACACCGCCGCCTACGCCGTCGCGGGCGCCCGCGCCTCGGCCCCGACGTCCCCGGCGTTCCTGCTCGCGATGGCGTGCATCGCACTCCCGGCCCTGCTGGGCACGGCCCTGGCCTGGCGCAAGCGCCACCACCTGCGGGCCCGCTGACACCGCCGGACGGGACGGGCCCAAGAGGGCCGTCCTGCGGGGTGCGAGGGCCGGCCTTATTCGGTGGCGCTTTCCCTCGCGCCTCGGACAATGCGTTCATGCATATCCGTGCGGTGCGCCAGGACGAACTGCCCCTGCTTCAGGACATCGAGAGGGCCGCCGGGCAGTGCTTCCGGGACATCGGCATGCCGGAGATCGCCGACGACGAGCCACTCCCGCTCGGTGAACTCGCCCGTCACCTCCACGCCGGGCTCGCCTGGGTCGCGGCCGACGACGCCGACACCCCGGTCGCCTATCTGATCGCCGACCGTGTCGACGGCGGCCTGCACGTCGAACAGGTGTCGGTGCACCCGGACAGCGCGCGCCGGGGCGTCGGCCGGTCCCTGCTGGACCAATCGGCCGGCCACGCCACGACCGAGGGGGCACCCGCCCTGACGCTGACCACGTTCACCGAAGTCCCGTGGAACGCCCCCTACTACGCGCGCTGCGGGTTCCGGCTCCTGGACGACAGTGGGCTCACCCCGGGCCTGCGGGCGATCCGGGCACGGGAAGCGGCGCACGGCCTGGACCGGTGGCCCCGGGCATGCATGCGCCGACAGCTGTGACACCGCCTGGGGCGTTCGCCGGCCCGCGTCAGACCACGGCGAGCCGGTCCACCAGCAGCTCCAGCCTCCCCTCGGCGTACTCCGCCGGCAGCCGTCCCGCCCGGGTCAGGGTCGCCAGCCCGTGCAGGGACGCCCAGAACACCTCGGTGAACACGCCCGGGTGGACGCCGTCCCCGGCGACCTCCGCGAGGGTCTCCAGGAGGGCGGCGAAGGCGTCCTTCAGCGGTGCGGGGGTGTCCTCCCGCGCGAACGCCAGTCCGCCGTCGAGCTGGAACATGGCGTCGTAGACCGCCGGGTTGCGCTCGGCGAAGTCGAGGTAGGCGCGGGCGAGGACGACGACCCGGGCGCGCGGGCCGTCAGCGGCGCGGGCCGAGGCCCGCAGCGCCGCGGCCATCTCGGCGGCGCCTTCGAGGGCCACGGCGCCGATGATTTCCCGCTTGCCCCGGAAGTGGCTGTAGAGGACGGGCTGGCTGTACTCGATGCGCTCGGCCAGCCGACGGGTGGTGACCGCGTCCCAGCCCTGCTCCTCCGCGAGTTCGCGGGCCGTCGCCACGATCAGACGTTCGCGGGCCGCCCGCTCGCGTTCCTTGCGTTCCTGTACCGACATGCCGGGATTCTAGCACCGCTAGACAATCAAGCGGCGCCAGCATTAGCGTTGCCATATCAGCTAGCAATGCTAGATCGATCTCGGGAGGCATCGCCATGCTCAACGCGCTTCAGGTCGTCACCCTCGTGTCCGTCGGCGTGATGGTGGGGGTGGAGTTCTCCGTCGCCTTCGTCCTCAACCGGATCTTCGACGCGCTCCCCGGCGACAGCGGTCAGCTCGGCCGCTCCCACGGGGGCCGGATGCTCGGTGCCGTGATGCCGGTCTGGTACATCAGCTCGCTGTCCCTCGTCGGGGTCTGGGCCGCCGCCGGCCGGCACGACCCCGGCACCGGCCTCGTCGTCATCGCCGGCGTACTGCTGCTCCTCAGCGTGATCATGTCGGTCCTGCTGCTCGTCCCGATCAACAACCGGGGCAAGACGTGGACGCCCGAGAACCGGCCCGCCGACTGGAAGGAGCAGATGAACCGCTGGGAGCGCTACCACTACGGCCGCGTCGCCCTCATCATCGCCGCCTTCGCCCTGCTGGCCGCCGCCCTCGTCTGACACGGCTCGGCCCACGGCGACAAGAGGCTCGCACCCGCGCCCTGAAGAGGCTCGCACCCGCGCCCTGAAGAGGCTCGCACCCGCGCCCTGAAGGGGCGCGGGGAACCGCGCGACAAGCCACCACAACCCGCAGCCGCCAGGTGACCGTCGCCCCCGCCCCGCAGGCGCCCCGTCACCCTGGCGGCGCCCCCCGCTCAGTCCCCCTGATAGACGTCCAGCCGCCCGCACATCCCGAACTTCCCGTACGCCGAGGGCTCCTGCGCCCGGACCCCGGCGTCGGCCAAGTAGGTCACGTCCCCGCGCTCCAGCCGGTCCAACTGCTCCCCCGTCGCCTCGACGGCGGCCCGCGCGCCCCGAACCCAGCGCGCCCGCCACTCGGCGAGCCGGGGCCGGACCAACGCCGCGGCGGCCCGGTGGAACGCGGCGAGCGGCTCGGGCCCGTCCGCGTCGCGCAGCGCCCGGTAGCCCTCCAGGGCGAGGTCGCGGCGGGCCCGGGCGACCCGTTCCTGCTCCTCCTCCGGCGCGTCCACCGGGATACGGGTCGCCGCGGCGTACGTCTCCGGGTCGGTCAGGTACCGCGGCGGCAGCGTGAGTACGGCGTCGCCCGCCTCCGGCAGCCCGCTGTTCTGCATCAGGACGGTGATGCGCAGGTCGTCCTCGTTGACCAGCCGGTGGATGGTGCCGGGCGTGAACCAGGCGATCGTCCCCGGCGTCAGGGGCGTGACCTCGTAACCGGAGGCCGTCAGGGTCTGCACGGCGCCGCGTCCGCCGGTGACGACGTACCCCTCCGAACAGGTCAGGTGCATATGGGGCGTTCCGCCGCACACCCCGTCCGTCGCGGGCCAGTCGTAGACGGAGAGGTGTGAGACGGCCACGCCGCCGGGCAGTCCCTCGTAACCGTTCACCACGGGTGCGCCTCCAGGTACTTGGCGATCTCCTCCCGCTCCCAGGCCCCGTCCGCCACGACGACCCGGTAGCGGCGGGTGAGCGTGTCGCCGGGGGCGAGCGCCAGTTCGTCGAAGAACGCCCAGGAGGGCGCGACGGCCGCGAACGGCTCGTTGCGGACGAACCAGTGGGCGGGGTGGGCGCCCTCGGCGCCCGTGTGGTCGTTCTCGGGGGCGTGGACGAAGACGAGCGTGGCGTGCCCGTCGGTGCCGTCGTGCTCACCCGAGTACGCCAGCCACGGCGCCTGCCCGCCCATCAGCTCCGGCCCCTCGGCGTCGGGGCCGGTGATCCGCCCCTCGCGGAAGGCGCGCGGGCCACGCCAGAACAGGCCGGTGTAGCCGGCCATCTCACGCCCCGCGGTGGTCGGACTGCCGAACAGCAGCGGCTCGTCCCGCCGGTTGGTGATCGCGCTGGTCCAGGTGAGCGCCCACGACCCCGCCTCGGTGTCGACGTCGTGCACCTCGATCCGGCGCTCCTCGTCGGCCCACAGCTCCCCGCCGTACGGGTGCCAGGTCAGCCGCTCGGCGATCACCACCCGGTCGCCGTCGGAGACGACCTCGTCGAAACCGGCGTGGGCCATCGAACCGACCCGCTCCGGGATCGGCAGGTACCCCTCGCCGTGGACGTAGGAGTTGCCGCCCCACAGGTTCTGGCCCGACAGGTGCGAGGCCGTCAGCTGGAGGCCCTTGTGCCAGCGGTGGTCGTTGGGGCGGTAGTCGGTGACGATGTCGCCCGCGAGGGTGCGGACCGGGTGCAGATACGGCTTGGGGGCCTCCCAGGCCGCCTCCGGCCGGTACACGTAGCTGAACAGCTCGACGCCGGTGGCCGGCTCGGTGACCGTGATCCGGTCGCCGTGGGCGTGGACGACGCGCAGCCCGTCGTGGAAGGTCATGCGGGGATCTCCTCACTCGTGGCGGGCTGCTGGACGGGGGCGGGCGCCCAGCCGGGGGCTCCGCCGTGCATGGCCGTGTAGTACGGGTCCCCCGGGCCGATCTCACCACGCCGTACGGTCGTGTCCGTGAACGCCGACTTGTAGAGCGCGGCGATCAGCTCCAGGCTCGTCCGGCCGTCGGCGCCGCTGCTGCGGGGCCGCTCACCGGCGCGCATGCTGGCGACGAGTTCGCGCAGCTGGGCCAGGTGGGAGCTGGGCACGTCCGGCCCGAAGTCCCGCCAGGCCGCCGTGTCCGAGTCCGGGGTGCCGGGGGCGGGGGTGATGGACCAGTCGGCGTTGGAGTGGCCGTACAGGTGGGTGAGTTCGATCGTGGCGCGCTCGCAGTCGATGCGGATGCGGCTGACCTCGTCGGGGCTGAGGACGCTGTTGACGACGGTGGCCAGGGCGCCGTTCTCGAAGCGTACGAGGGCGGTCGAGACGTCCTCGGTCTCCACGTCGTGGACCAGGCGCCCGGCCATGGCGCGGACCTCGCTCCAGGGGCCGAGCAGGTCGAGGAGGAGGTCCATCTGGTGGATGCCGTGGCCCATGGCGGGGCCGCCGCCCTCGGTCGCCCAGCGGCCGCGCCAGGGCACGGCGTAGTAGGCGGTGTTCCGGTACCAGGTGGTCTGGCAGTGCGCGACGAGGGGACGGCCGACCGCCTGGTCGGCGATCAGCTTGCGTACGTGCGTGGCGCCCGAGCCGAAGCGGTGCTGGAAGACGATGGAGGCGAAGGGCCCGCCGGTGTCCGCGCCTTCCTCGGCCTCCACGGCGTCGAAGTCGGCGAGCGTCGGCACCGGCGGCTTCTCGCACCACACCCAGGCGCCGGCCCGCAGCGCGGCCACGGTCTGGTCCCGGTGCAGGGTGGGCGGGGTGCACACACAGACCAGGTCGGGGCGCTGCTCGGCCAGCATGCGGTCCAGATCGGTGTAGCCGTGCGGGATGCCGTGCTCGGCGCAGAAGGCGCGCACCGCCTCGGCATCGATGTCGACCGCCGCGACGACCTCGGTCTCGCCCTCCTCGGCGAGGCGCGCGAGCGCGGGCAGATGGGAGCCGCCGCCGATGGCGCCGATGCCGATGACGGCGGCGCGGACTCGGCGGCCCTTCAGGGGGGCCGGTGGCTGGTCCGGAGTCGGGCCCGGATCGTTGCTGGGTGTGGGCATGGACGTGATCAGCACTCCATCGAACGGGACGTCGGACAGTGGCCAACGCCTGGTGGCGAGGGCTCCGGCGGTACGGTGACCCTTGCAACGGCAAGCGCTTTCTCCAGCCAGCAACGTATGTGCGGACATAGTCACTGGTCAACACCATGGATTCGGCCGTTCCACCCCTCGGTACGCCGGTCCGCACCCCTCCCCCGCACGGCCCTGCCAAACCCCTGTGGCGGCCCTGTCATCCGGGGGCGCTAGGCTGCCCCCCGTACCTGTGATCACCCGCCCCGCACGGCCGCCCGGCGGCCGGGTCGGCGGTGTGTCACCTTTCCCGTCGGCCCCTCACGATCAGCGCTTGGACCACGTAACTTCATGTCTTGGTTTGAATCCCTCATCCTCGGACTCGTCCAGGGGCTGACCGAGTTCCTCCCCATCTCCTCCAGCGCGCACCTGCGCCTGACGGCTGCGTTCTCCGGCTGGGAGGACCCGGGAGCGGCCTTCACGGCGATCACCCAGATCGGCACCGAGGCCGCGGTGCTGATCTACTTCCGCAAGGACATCGTCAACATCATCTCGGCGTGGTCCCGCTCCCTGTTCAACAAGGAGATGCGCGGCGACCGCGACGCCCAGATGGGGTGGCTGGTGATCGTCGGTTCCATCCCGATCGGTGTCCTCGGCGTGACCCTGAAGGACCAGATCGAGGGCCCGTTCCGCGATCTGCGCATCACCGCGACCATGCTGATCGTGATGGGCATCGTCCTGGGCGTCGCGGACCGCCTGGCCGCCCGCGACGAGACGGGCGGCAAGCACCGCGCGATCAAGGAACGCAAGACCCTGGACCAGCTGAGCGTCAAGGACGGCCTGATCTTCGGCCTCTGCCAGGCCATGGCCCTCATCCCGGGTGTCTCCCGCTCCGGCGCCACGATCAGCGGCGGCCTCCTCATGGGCTACAAGCGTGAGGCCGCGGCCCGCTACTCCTTCCTCCTCGCCATCCCCGCCGTGCTGGCCTCCGGCGGCTACGAGCTGAAGGACGCCCTGGAGGGCGGTCATGTCTCCTGGGGTCCGACGATCTTCGCCACGGTGATCGCGTTCGTGGTCGGGTACGCCGTGATCGCGTGGTTCATGAAGTTCATCTCCACCAAGAGCTTCATGCCCTTCGTCTGGTACCGCATCATCCTCGGCATCGTCATCGTCGTCCTCGTCTCGATGGGCGTACTGAGCCCGCACGCCGGCGAGTCGGCGGGCTGACCGGGAGACATCCGCACGGACGGCCGGTCACCGGGCCGCCCCGGACACGTGAGTTGGGGCGTCCGCACCTGAGCGGACGCCCCAACTCCCTTCAGTGACCAAGCACATATGGGATCCGTAGCCGGGCTGTAGCGCACCGTCAGCTCTTGCGCCTACGCTTGTCCGCATGTCCCCCGATTCCCTTGCCTGTGGTTCCGTGCGGTCCGCTGCCGATGTGAACGACCAGATCCGCGCCCTGTGGCGGCGCGCGGGCGGTTCGCTGTCGGCCCAGGAGCGCGCGGAGTACGAGCTGTTGGTGGTGGAGTGGGCCACGGCGATACGCGGAGAGGTCATCGAGGCCGCGTGAGAGCCCCGGAGCAGGGCGCGGCCGCCTCGGACGGCGCCCCCGGAGGGCTGATCATCTTCCTGAACGGCACGTCCAGTTCGGGCAAGTCGAGCA
This sequence comes from Streptomyces sp. MA5143a, assembly GCF_900290235.1. Taxonomy (GTDB): domain Bacteria; phylum Actinomycetota; class Actinomycetes; order Streptomycetales; family Streptomycetaceae; genus Streptomyces. Next base: position 63,870 of record NZ_OLMK01000068.1, on the reverse strand, counting down.
TCGCCGTCGAGCTGCTGCGGATCCTGGACGAGCCGTTCTTCCATCTGCCGGTCGACGCGTTCCACGCCATGCGGACACGGCAGGAGATGGAGCCCGAGCGGCTGGCCACCGTGCTCCACCGCACCTGGCGGGGCTACCACCGCGCGATCGCGGGCATGGCCGCCGCGGGCAACAACGTCGTGGTGGACCACGTCCTCAGCGAGGAGTGGCGGCTGCGGGACTGCCTCGACCTGTTCGTACCGCAGGACGTCGTGTTCGTCGGAGTGCACTGCCCCCGCGCCGAACTCGAACGACGCGAGCGCGAGCGGGGCGACCGGCCCCCGGGGCTCGCGGCGCGGCAGTTGGCGCAGGTGCACGCCCACGGGATCTACGACATCGAGTGCGACACCGCTCTCACGGACCCGCCGCTCTGCGCGCGGCGCATCAAGGACTTCCTGCCCCACCGCACCGCTCCGACCGCCTTCCAGCGGCTGCGCGAGAAGCGGGGCGCCACCCGCACCACCCCGGTGTCGGCGAGCTGACGAAAGAGAGGTGTCCGGTGTCTCCGGACGAGATCGTCGACGGCCAGCTGGCCGCGTACAACGCGCGTGATCTGGAGGGGTTCCTGGGCTACTACGCCGAGGACGTCCCCGTGCACGCTTTCCCGTCCGGCGAGGTGATGACGGACCGCTCGGGTCCGGCGTTCCGGGAACGCTACGCCACCCTCTTCGCCACCAGCCCGGACCTGCACGCGGAACTCGTCTCCCGAGTGGTCCACGGCCGACTCGTGATCGACCAGGAGGTCGTCACCGGCTTCATGGGCGATGGCGTCCGGACCGCGGTCGCCCTGTACGAGGTCGGCGAGGACCGCATCGAGAAAGTGTGGTTCGCGGTCTGACCCGACGTACGACATACGTCGGTTCACACCCCACCATCACTGGCGATCGAAAGCCCCCGGCTCTCACCGCCCGCCGGCCACCCGCAGCACCGCGCCCGTGGTGTACGAAGCCTCCGGCGACATGAGCCACGCGATGGCAGACGCGATCTCGTCGGCCCGTCCCGGACGCCGCAGCGGAATGGACGCGGCGATCCGCTCGGGCCGCTCCGGATCCCCGTTCCTCGCGTGGATCTCGGTGTCGATCACGCCCGGCGCGACCGCGTTGACCCGGATGTTGTCGGGCCCGAGCTCCTTGGCGAGCCCCGTCGTGAGCGTGTCGACCGCGGCCTTGGTCGCCGCGTAGTGGACGTACTCGCCCGGGCTGCCGAGCGTGGCCGCCGCCGAGGACACGTTCACGATGGCTCCGCCGCCCCAGGCGGCCATGGCGCGTGCCGCGCGGCGGGCGCAGAGCAGCACGCCGAGGAGGTTGACCTCCACCACCTGCCGCAGCACGGCCGGGTCGGTGTCGGCCAGCCTGCCGAACGGGCCCGTCACACCGGCGTTGTTGACCAGCCCGGTGACCGGGCCGAGCCGTTCCGCCGCCGTCTCGAAGAGCCGGTCGACGTCGGCCTCGACGGACGTGTCCGCCTTGACGGTGACGCACCGGGCGCCGTTCGCCCGCACCCCCGTCGCGATCCACTCGGCGGCGGCGCCGTCGCTCACATATCCGACGACCACGTCATGGCCGTCCGCCGCGAGCCGCAGACAGGTCGCGGCGCCGATGCCGCGGCTTCCCCCCGTGACCACCGTGACCGGACGTGACATAACGACCTCCCTGTACCCCGGCGGCTCCGTATCTCGGCTTCTCCCGCCGAATGATCGATCATCCTATGAACACCGCCCGGCCACCAGGGCGTACGCCGTTTTCGCTCGTCCCCCCGACCGGTCCACCAACCTGATGCGAAAGTGACGGCAACCTTTCCGCACCCGGCGGCCACTGATCAGGTGTGCGCTCCCCCCACAGGAGCCCCACACGTACCATCCGTTCGCCCGAGCCAGGCAAGGACTCATCCGTGGCATCCCGTTCACACCGCTCACCGCGCCGCTCCTCCCGGCCCGGCCGACGCACCGCCCTCGTCTCCGCCGTCGCCGTGGCGGCCGTCGCCCTCGTCGCGTCCCTCGTCGTGGCGTTCGGCTCCGGCCGCGGGGCCGAGGGCGAGGAGGCCAGGAAGGTCACCACCACGGCCGCCGCCGACACCCCGGCGCGCGAGCGGCCGACCCCGACCGGGCGTACGTCCTCGCCGTCCCCGAGCCCGTCGGCCTCGACGAGCGGGTCCCCCAGCTCGTCGCCGACCCCGACCGCGAAATCCCCGAAGCCGAAGGTCACGAGCGCCCGCCGGCCCGGGTCCGGCACGGCGACCCTGGCGGGACGCATCCGCCCCAGGACCACCTACCAGGGGATCGCCACCCTCTACGACGCCGGGAACGGCGACGGCGCCTGCTCGTTCGGCCCGAGCGACGACATGATGATCGCCGCGATGAACACCACCGACTACGAGACGTCCAGGGCGTGCGGGGCGTACGTCCTGGTGCGGTCGGGCAGCGCCTCCGTCACGGTCCGGATCACCAACGAGTGCCCGCCCCCCTGCCGGCCCGGCCAGCTCGACCTCTCCACCCAGGCCTTCGCCAAGCTCGCCGATCCGTCGCGCGGCCAGATACCGATCACCTGGAGCCTGGTGAGCCCCGGCTCCTCCGACACGCTCTCCATCCGGTACAAGACCGGCTCCAGCCAGTACTGGTGCGGCATCCAGGCCCTCGGCCACCGCAACCCGCTGGCCCGGCTGGAGGTGCGCACCGGCAGCGGTTGGACCGCGCTGGCCCGCACCGGGTACAACTACTTCCTCTCCGAGCACGGCGCCGGCTGCGGCGGCGCGATCAGGATCACCGACATCTACGGGGAACAGCTGACCCTCGACGGGATCGCGTTGCGGCCGAACACCGTGCAGCCGACCCGGGTCCAGTTCGCCCGGCACTGACGCACCCCCGGCGGGCCCCGGAAGGAGGGTCGGGGCCCGCCGATCCGCACGCGGTTCATCCGCGCCTAGGGTCTGTCGTTTGGATCATGCGGACTTCGGGCTACGGGCACCAATGGCTGCCGGTGAGCCCCGCGGCCCAGGCATGATCCAGACGACAGGCCCTACGCCGCCGGTGAACCGACCGCCCCCGGCTGTACGCGAGGAGCAGCGCCGCTGGACCGAGGGCGACTCCGAACCGGCCGACGCCCGACGGGCGGAAGTCGATCACCTTCTCGATCACGACGCAGGTGAACAGGACGTCGGACCCCGCCCTGCCGGCGCGGCTGCGCACGATCCACGAGAACGCGGTCCGCGTCCTCCTCGGCCGCCACCACCGCCGTTACCGCTGGCACCGGCGGCCCGCACGGCCCATCGGCCCGCACGGCCCTTCAGCCCGCTCGACCTGTACGGCCCGCCCGGCCCGTACGTCTCAGCCGCGCAGATGCGCCGGCATGGTGTCGTCGAGCGGGTACGGTCGCTCCTCGGGCAGCAGCTCCGCCGCCCGTTCCAGCTCGCCCGCGCGGACGAGGCCGTGCACCTGCCGGGCGAGTGGGGTCACGTCCTCGATCCCGACGATCCACTCGTCGGCGTACCGGGCCGCCGCCTCACCCGCCAGGCCCAGCCGCAACGAGCGGTGCGGCAGCGGGTTCAGCTGCAGACCGCGCTCGGGGTCCCATTGCACCCGGGCGGGCGACCGGCGCAGCTCCTGCTGCCAGGCGGCCCGGCTCTCGTACAGCTCCGGGACGTAGTGCGACAGGCAGGAGTGGCGCAGCGCCCACTCGAAGCCCTCACGGCGGATCTCGACGGCGAGCACCGTCTCCTGGCCCTCCTTCAGACCCCATCCGCAGCGGTACATCATCCAGAGGAACGAGGGCTTGATCCACGTCATCCGGTCCCGCTTCCACTCGGCCGGGAAACGGCCGTCGCGGGCGGCCGGGCCGCCGATCCCGGGCCGGTAGGCCTGGTACACGGTGATCGTGTCCGCCGTGTGGCGGGCGCGGACCTGGAATCGGGGCTCGGTCATGTCCGCTGTTCGTTCTCGTCGTTCTCGCTCACTTTCCTTCACGGGAGCAAGATTCGATCACCACGGGCTCCGGGGGCCACCTAATATCAACCGGTCGTATGTCGTCACCGCACGCCCCTTGGCGTGTCGCGCCCCCTGCCCCAAGACTGAACCGATGACGCAGCGTGTGGAGCTCGCGACCGTGATGGACCGGCTCGCCGTCGACGGCCTGATCACCGAGTACGCGGTGGCGGTGGACGACGGCGACTGGACGGCTTACCGGGGGCTGTTCGCCCCGGGCGGCCGCGCCGACTACCGCTCGGCGGGCGGCATCGAGGGCGACGCCGCGCAGGTCGCCGACTGGCTGGCCCGCAGCATGGAGCTGTTCCCCATGCGCCAGCATCTGATCGTCAACCGGCGGGTGCGGTTCGGGTACCTGGAGCACGACATCGGTGACACCGCCGAGGTCCAGGCCGACTACATCAACCCCATGCGCTTCGCCGGTCACGACGGCGGATCCACCGCGCCCGACTTCGTCTGTGGCGGCCGCTACACGTTCGGCCTGGTCCGCACGGACGACGGCTGGCGGCTCAGCGAGGTCGTGGTCCGGGAGAAGTGGCGCCGCACTCCCGAGGGCCTCCCCTCCGACCACCACCCCCACCCGGCCTGACCCCACACCCCGGCCCCTGCCGTCCGGCCTGCCACGCGCCACCACCGCCCCCGCGCCACTGCCACCCCGGCCCGACCTCGCGCCATCGCCACCCGCGCCCGCCCGGGGGCCACCGCTGCCCCGACCACCCGATACCAGCGCCACCGCTGCCCCCGCCTGCCCCGCCTGCCCCGCCTGCCCCGCCTGCCCCGCCTGCCCTGGCATACCCTCCCGTCACGCCCGTCCCTCCCCACGCCCTCTGTCGGAGATCGTCTCGGGGGCGCACACTGGAAGACACCCATCACCGGGGAGGGAGGCGCTGGATGACGACGCCCGAAGGGACGGCCTCCCCATGGCGGCGTGGTCTCGGCGCCGCCGCAGCCGGGGCACTGCCCGTGCTCGCGTTTCCCGGACCGGCCCTGTGGTGGTTCGCGTACGTGGCCCTGGTGCCCTGGCTGCTGCTGGTCCGCACGGCCCCGACCGCGCGGCGGGCGGCGTACGACGGCTGGCTGGGCGGCCTCGGGTACATGCTGGCGCTGCACCACTGGCTGCTGCCGAACCTGCATGTCTTCACCTTCGTCATAGCCGCCCTGCTCGGGACGCTCTGGGCGCCCTGGGGCTGGCTGGTGCACCGTCTCCTGGCGGGCGCTCCCCCGTCCCGGCGGGTCGCCGCCGCCCTGCTGGTCGTGCCGTCGGGCTGGCTGGCGATCGAGCTCGTCCGGTCCTGGCAGGGGCTCGGCGGACCCTGGGGGCTGCTGGGGTCCAGCCAGTGGCAGGTGGAGGCCGCACTGCGGCTGGCCTCGGTCGGCGGGGTGTGGCTGCTCAGCTTCCTCGTGGTCGCAGTGAACGTCGCGGTCGCCGTCCTCGTCGCGGTACGGCGGGCGCGGGTCCCCGCCGTCGCGGGCCTCGTCGCGACGGCCACCGTGACGTCCGCCGCGTGGGTGTGGTCACCGCGCCCCGACGTGGACGGCCGGGTACGGATCGCCGTCGTCCAGCCCGGGGTCACCGACGGCCCCGAGAACCGGTTCACGAGGGAGGAGACGCTGACCCGGCGTCTCGCGGATCAGGACCTCGATCTCATCGTGTGGGGCGAGAGCAGTGTCGGCTACGACCTGGTCGAGCGTCCCGACCTCGCCGACCGCATCGCCGCGCTGTCCCGCGCGACGGGCGCGGACATCCTGGTCAACGTGGACGCCCACCGTTCGGACCGCCCCGGCATCTACAAGAGCTCGGTGCTCGTCGGCCCCGACGGCCCGACCGGCGACCGCTACGACAAGATGCGGCTGGTCCCCTTCGGCGAGTACGTCCCGGCGCGCACCCTGCTCGGCTGGGCGACCTCCGTCGGCGAGGCGGCCGGCGAGGACCGCAGGCGTGGCACCGAGCAGGTGGTGATGGACGTCGGCAAGGGGCTGCGCGTCGGACCGATGATCTGCTTCGAAAGCGCGTTCCCCGACATGAGCCGCCATCTCGTCGACGAGGGCGCCGAGGTGCTGCTCGCCCAGTCGGCCACCTCCACGTTCCAGCAGAGCTGGGCGCCGGAGCAGCACGCCTCACTGGCCGCGCTGCGGGCCGCGGAGACGGGTCGCCCGATGGTGCACGCGACTCTCACCGGTGTCTCCGCCGTCTACGGCCCGAGCGGCGAACGCGTCGGCTCCTGGCTCGGCACCGACGAGAGCACCTCCGCCGTGTACGACGTGCCGACGGCGAGCGGTACGACTCCGTACGTCCGCTTCGGCGACTGGCCGGTCCACGCGGCGCTGCTGGTCCTGGTGGTGTGGGGCGCCTTCGAGGGCCTGCGGACCGTGCGGGCTAAGAGCGACCGGGACGGGAGCGCTCCTCCACCTCCCGTACGACCCGCTCGCACATCTCGTGCGTCGCGAGCGCGTCCCGTGCGCTGAGCACCTTGCCGGCCCGGACGGCGTCGAGGAAGGTGAGCACCGCCTGTTCGATGCCGCGCTGCCGGGCCACCGGCACCCAGTCCCCGCGCCGCCGCAGGGACGGCTGCCCCTTGTGGTCGATGACCTCGGCGAGGTTCACGACCTGGCGCTTGGTGTCCTGCCCGGAGACCTCCAGGATCTCCTCCGCGGAGCCGCTGAGGCGGTTCATGACGCCGAGCGCGGTGAAGCCGTCCCCGGAGAGCTGGAGGACGATGTGGTGCAGCAGCCCGTTCCCGGTCCGGGCGCGCACAGTCATGTCCTCCACTGCCCCCGGGGCCAGGAAGCGCAGCGTGTCGACGACGTGGATGAAGTCGTCGAGGATCATCGTGCGGGGGTGCTCGGGCAGTCCGATGCGGTTCTTCTGCATCAGGATCAGCTCGCGCGGATGGTCGGCGCACTGGGTGTATCCGGGCGCGTACCGCCGGTTGAAGCCGACGGCGAGACCCACGTTCCGCTCCTCGGCGAGCCGCACCAGACGCTCGGACTCGGCGAGTTCATAGGCGAGCGGCTTGTCCACGTACGTGGGGACGCCCGCCTCCAGCAGCCGGGTCACGATCTCGGGATGGGCGCCGGTCGGTGCGTGCACGAAGGCGGCGTCGAGGTCCTGGGCGAGCAGCGCGTCGAGGTCGGCGTGGCGTCGTCCCGGCGGGAGATGCAGGCTGTCGGCGACGCTGCTGAGCGTGGCGGGCGTCCGCGTCTGTAGGTGCAGTTCGACGCCCGGCTGGGTGCCGAGCACCGGCAGATACGCCTTCCGCGCGATGTCGCCGAGCCCGATGCAGCCGACCTTCACAGGGGTCTCCCGTCCACGGTGTGCCGAGGCCCCAGCATATGCGTGGCCGTGCGAGGCCCGGATGGGCGAGGATGCGTGCATGACATCGCAGCGCACCGAGCCCTCCGTGACCGCCGGTGAACGGGACATGCTGGAGGGATGGCTCGACCATCACCGGGAGACCCTCGCGCTCAAGTGCCAGGGGCTGGACGACGCCCGGTTGCGACTCGCCTCGGTGCCGCCCTCCGAGCTGTCCCTCATGGGGCTCGTCCGGCACATGGCGGAGGTGGAGCGCATCTGGTTCCGCAAGGTGCTCGCCGGTGACGACCAGGGGCCGATCTACTTCAGTGACGAGGACCGGGACGGCGAGTTCCACCTCACCGAACGGGACACGTGGGAGGAGGCGTACCGCGTCTGGCAGGACGAGATCGCGGTCGCCCGCCGCAACGCCGGGCGCGCCGCCCTGGACGACATCGCCAGGTCGGCCCACGGACGCAAGGGCGAGCCCCCCAGCCTCCGGTGGATCTACACCCACATGATCGAGGAGTACGCCCGCCACAACGGCCACGCCGACCTCCTGCGCGAACGGATCGACGGGACGACGGGTCACTGAGGCGACGGGGCCGCGGGGCGCCAGTCCATCAGGGTCGGCGGGGGGAGAGACTACGAGGCCGCTGGGCGCGGAGCGGAGGACAACGGCTGGATGTATGGGCTCGGCGGTCCCCTGTACGTGGAAGGCCGGCGTCGCAACGGGGCCCGGGGGGTCACCCGTGTGGGGGCATCCTCTGCCGCTCCCCTCCCGAAAGCGGCGCGGAACCAGCAGAGTTGCGTGGGTGCATCGACCGACCACCACCGCAACGCTCCTGGTCACCGTGGCCGTCTCGGCTCTCACCGGCTGCGTGACCACGCACCGCCCGCCCCCGCCCGGAACACCGCCCACTCCGTCCCAGTCGTCGGAGCCACGGCCCGACGGCACCACCGAGACGCAGATCGTGCAGGCCCCGGCGCGGGAAGCGCTGGAACTGATCGGCCCCCCGCGTCGCCCCACGCCGGGCGCGTCCTCACCGGCGCCGAGGCCCGCCGCCACGTCGGCCCCCGCCGCCGGATCCGCGCCCACGGCACCGGCTGCCCGCCGGGAACGACCCGCCCCACCACGGCGCCCCGCCCCGCCGCCGAGGTCGCAGCCCCATGTCGAGATCCCCCGGATTCCGGAGACGATCCCGACGGATCCCCCGAGGAACGGCGACGTGTGCGCCCTCGGCCACAAGTACGGCGGCTGGGGCAAGGACACTCCCCAGGCGGTCATCTGCAAGGACGTCTACGGCCGGTGAGAGGGCGCAGACCCTACGGCCGCTGTCTGGGCGGCCCCGGCGTCTCTCCCCCGGTGGCCGGGCTCTCCTCGTCGAGGCGGGACTCCAACCGGGCGAGGGCGACCCGGATGCCGTCGCCGTAGCCGTCGTCCGCCAGCGCGCCCAGGGTGCCCCGGGCGAGGGCCAGATGGCTGCGGGCGGCCTCGGGGCGGCCGAGCTTGGCGTAGTCGGCGGCGAGGTTGAGGTGCAGCGAGGGGTAGAAGCCGCGCACCGCGAGGCCCTCGTGGTGTCGCGCCACCCGCTCGTCGGTCAGCTCGTCCGCCGCCGACAGGGCCCTGAGGTCCCACGCCAGTTCGTCGACCGGGTCGTCCTGGGTGTCCGCCATGTAGTGCGCCAGTGTGCAGCGGTGGAACGGATCGCCGTCCTCGCCGATCTCCTCCCACAGCTTCGAGAAGCGGTCCCGGGCCTCCTCGCGGTCCCCGCCGTGGTGCAGCATGACCGTCTGCCCGATGCGGGTCATCATGGCGTCCGGCGCCGCCTGCTCCTGTCGCTCCACGGTGTCCTCCACACTCGTCGCCCCCGCTCCCGCCTGTCCCCGCCGACGCTAGCCGCAGGCACTGACAATCCCGGTCAGGCGGCTCCGTACGGCCGCGGGGGCGGCCCGGCGGCCGTACGGAGGACGGGCGGGTGACCGCCGGAGTGCCGGTGGGGGTCAGCCGAGGTCGGGGACGGTCCAGTCGATCGGCTCGTGGCCCTGCCGGGCGATGGCGTCGTTGATCTGGGTGAACGGGCGGGAGCCGAAGAACTTCTTGGCCGACAGCGGCGAGGGGTGCGCGCCCTTCACCACGATGTGGCGCTCCTCGTCGATCAGCGGGAGCTTCTTCTGCGCGTAGTTGCCCCAGAGCACGAAGACGGCCGGGTCCGGTCGGTCGGCGACGGCGCGGATCACGGCGTCGGTGAACTTCTCCCAGCCCTTGCCCTTGTGGGAGTTGGCCTCACCGGCACGGACCGTGAGCACCGCGTTCAGCAGGAGCACGCCCTGCTCGGCCCACGGCATCAGATAGCCGTTGTCCGGGATCGGGGTGCCCAGCTCGGCCTGCATCTCCTTGTAGATGTTCCGCAGGGAGGGCGGGGTCTTCACACCCGGCCGCACGGAGAAGCACAGGCCGTGGCCCTGGCCCTCGCCGTGGTAGGGGTCCTGGCCGAGGACGAGCACCTTCACCCGCTCGTACGGCGTGGCGTCGAGGGCGGCGAAGACCTCCTCGCGCGGGGGGTAGACGGGACCCTTGGCTCGCTCCTCCTCGACGAACTCGGTGAGTTCCTTGAAGTAGGGCTGCTGCAGCTCGTCCCCCAGGACCCCGCGCCAGGACTCGGGCAGCATGGCGATGTCGGTCACGTCAACTTCCTCCGGTGTGCGCTCTCTTCACGACCGCGCCTCGCGCGGCCATGGACGGCCGCGCGAGGCGCGGCCGCCGTCAGAGCACAGAACCTACAGGCGCCCACTGACAACCGGGGCCGCCCACCGGAGATACCGGCCGGACCGTCGGACGGTCCGGCCGGCGCCGGGTCCTACCAACTGGTCTTCCGGGAGAGTTCCCACATCGTCATCATCGTCGCCGGGTCGATGAGCTTGTCCATGCCGGCGATCTCCTCGTCCGCGGCCACGTACAGCTTGCCCTGCCACAGGGGGATGAGCCGGGCGTCGTCCAGGAGGATCTGCTGGGCCTCCTCGAACTCCTCGCCGACGGCACCGCGGTCGCTCTCCGCGCGGGACTCCGGCAGCAGATCGTTGGTGATCTTCGGCGACTCGTACGGGGTGCCGAGGGCGTTCTGCTTGCCGACGAAGGGGGCGATGAAGTTGTCGGCGTCGTTGAAGTCGGGGTTCCAGCCACGGCCGAAGACCGGGTACTCGCCCTTCTGGTAGCCCTGGAAATAGGTCTTCCAGGGGCGGCTCTTCAGCGTGACCGTGAACAGGCCGGAGTCATCGAGCTGGCGCTTCAGCTCCTCGAAGGCGGGCTTGGTCTGGGAGCCGTAGCGGTCGCTGGTGTACCACAGGGTCAGCGGGACGGGCGCGGTGATGCCCGCGCCCTCCAGGATCTTCCTGGCCTTGGCCGGGCTGGGGGTGCCGTAGTCGTCGAAGAAGCCCGTGGTGTGGCCGACCAGGCCCCTCGGGATCATGGAGTACAGCGGCTCGACGGTGTCCTTGTAGACGTTGTGCGCGAGCGCCGGCCGGTCGATGACCTGGGCGACCGCCTTGCGGACGGCGGGGTTCTTGGCCCACTCGTACTTCGGGTTGAACACCAGGTAGCTGATCTCGGTCGTGGCGTTCTCGACGATCTGGAGGTTCTCCTCGTCGCGGTGGGCCTCGATGTCCACCACGTCCTTGGCCGCGAGACCGCGGTAGACCACGTTGATCTCTTTGTCCTTGAGGGCCTTGACCAGCTGGTCCGACTGCTGGAAGTACCGGATCGTGACCGCGGAGTTCTTCCGGTCGGCGATGCCCTTGTAGCCGTCGTTGCCGACCAGCTCGGCGGCCTTGCCCTCCTCGTAGGACTCCAGGTTGTACGGCCCGGAGCCGGTGACCCCGCCGTCCTCACGGAGCTTGTCCGCGGGGTACTCCGCGGGGTCCACGATGGACATGGCGGGCGTGGTGAGCACGAGCGGGAAGGTCGCGTCAGGCTGGTTGAGGTGGAAGACGACCTCGCGGTCGCCCTTGGTCTGCACCCGCGAGAGGGTGGTCAGCAGACCCGCGGGACCACCGTTGACGTTGATCTTCTTGATCCGGTCGAACGAGTACTTGACGGCCTTGGCGTCCAGCGTGTTCCCGTTGGAGAACTTCAGGCCCTCGCGGAGGGTGCAGGCGTAGGTCGTGCTGGCGCTGTCGGTGAACTTGCAGCTCTCGGCGGCGTCCGGCTCGGGGTCGGACCCGCCGGGGGTGTAGTTCAGCAGGGGCTGGAAGACGTTGCGCATGAGCTCCCAGGAGCTGTCCCAGGCGGCCGCGGGGTCCAGCGTGCTCGGCGCGCTGGTGGTGCCCACGATGATCGGCGCCTGCTCCTCCGAGGCATCCGAGGAGAACACACCACACCCGGCCACCATGGATATGGACGCGATCGCCGCGAGGGGCGGCAAGTATCGGTTCCGGTTGAACACGTGCATGCTCCTCGAAATGCCGTACCAAGAGTGGCCGAACGATACCGCAGGCCCCGCCGGCCGCCACCGTCCGGCTGGCAGAACCCTTGATCAGCTCCTCGTGACGGCTTCGCGGAGGCCCGGTGAAGGCTCGCGACGGGCACCGGGGACATTCGGCGAAGGCTCTGCGGGAGCTCTCGGGAACGCCCTCGGTGCCCGCCCGCGGGGCGGGGCCCGGTCGACGGTCAGCCGACCCCGGCGTTGAGGAAGATGCCGCCGTCGACCACGAGCGTCTGGCCGGTGATCCAGTCGGACTGCTCGGAGGTGAGGAACGCGGCGGCGCCACCGATGTCCGAGGGCACGCCGAGTCGGCCGAGCGGATAGGCGGAGGCGGCCTCCGCCTCCCGGCCCTCGTACAGGGCCTGGGCGAACTTGGTCTTCACCACGGCGGGCGCGATCGCGTTGGCCCGGACCTTCGGCGAGAACTCGTGCGCCAGCTGGAGGGTCAGGTTGATCATGGCGGCCTTGCTGATGCCGTACGCGCCGATGAACGGCGAGGCGGAGACACCGGCGACGGAGGCGATGTTGACGATCGCGCCGCCGTTGTCCTTCTGCCAGGCGTGCCAGGTCCGCTGGGCGAAGCCGAGCGCCGAGACGACATTGGTCTCGAACACCTTGCGCGCCACGTTCAGGTCGAGGTCGGCGATCGGCCCGAACACCGGGTTGGTACCGGCGTTGTTGACCAGGAAGTCGACGCGTCCGAACGCCTCCATCGTGCGTTCGACGGCCTGGGCCTGGTGGGCCTCGTCGTGGGCCTTGCCCGCGACGCCGATGACGCGGTCGGCGCCGAGCTGGTCGACGGCCTCCTTGAGGGCGTCCTCGTTGCGGCCCGTGATGCACACCCGGTCGCCGCGCGCGACGAGGGCCTCGGCGATGCCGTAGCCGATGCCGCGGCTGGCGCCGGTGATGAGGGCGACCTTGCCCGAAAGCTCGGGGAGTTCCACCGAAGTCATGTTCCCGGTCCTCTAGTTGAGCGGTCCGCCGGCGACGTACAGCACCTGGCCGGAGACGAATCCGGCGTCCTCGCCCGTGAAGTACGCGATGGCGCCCGCGATGTCCTCGGGCCTGCCGACGCGCTGGACCGGGATCTGGGTGGCGGCCGCGGCCTGGAAGTCCTCGAAGCCCATGCCGACGCGGGCGGCGGTGGCGGCGGTCATGTCGGTGACGATGAAGCCGGGCGCGACGGCGTTGGCGGTGACGCCGAACTTGCCGAGCTCGATGGCGAGGGTCTTGGTGAAGCCCTGGAGACCGGCCTTGGCGGCGGAGTAGTTGACCTGGCCGCGGTTGCCGAGCGCGGAGGACGAGGACAGGTTGACGATCCGTCCGAACTTCGCCTCGACCATGTACTTCTGGACGGCCTTCGCCATCAGGAAGGCGCCGCGCAGATGCACGTTCATGACCGTGTCCCAGTCGGCGGCGCTCATCTTGAACAGCAGGTTGTCGCGGAGCACGCCCGCGTTGTTCACCAGGATCGTCGGGGCGCCCAGCTCCTCGGCGATCCGGGTGACGGCGGCCTCGACCTGGGCCTCGTCGGAGACGTCGCAGCCGACCGCGAGCGCCCTGCCGCCGGCGGCGGTGATCTTCTCGACGGTGTCCTTGCACGCGGCCTCGTCGAGGTCGATCACCGCGACGGCCCGCCCCTCGGCGGCCAGTCGTACGGCGGTCGCGGCGCCGATGCCGCGCGCGCCACCCGTGACCACGGCGACACGCTGCTCAGTGGTGGACATTGCTGGTTCTCCTCGCCCTTGGGATGCGGCTCCTGCGGCTCGCCCACCCGGTGAGCGACCGCTTAGTACCTTCGGCATACGTGACGCTAGAAGTCCTGGCACCCGGTGTCAACGCCCCACCAGGTGTGATCCCTTACGCCCGGCCGATCGGCGGTGTGTCGCCGCCCGGCCACCGGGGTGCCGTCCGCCCCGGGCGCCAGGTCTCACCGGACCAGCAGGTCGAGCAGCCGCGCGGCCTCGGCCACCGGGTCCGAGGTGAGCCCCGTGTGCACGGGTCCGGCCTGCACCACCGTGGAACGAGGCGCGACCAGCCAGCGGAACCGTCGTCCGGCGTCGTCCCCGGCGGCCTGGCCCGCCGCCTCCCCGCCGGCGCAGACGCCCTCCACGGCCCGCAGCGCGGCCCGTACGCCCGCCACGTCCGCCTCGGGGTCCAGGGCGAGCAGCTTGGTCTCGTCGAGGTGGGTGCGGGCGGCGACGACGGCCCGGGAGCGGCTGTAGACGAGGACGCCGGCGTTGAAGCACTCGCCGCGCTCGATCCGCGGCACGACGCGCAGCAGCGCGTACTCGTAGACGTCCTGCCCGGTCGCCCCGGTGGCGAGGAAGCGGTCGCTCACTTGATCCCCTCGATGCGTTCGTGGATGCCGGCGACCCGGGCGAGGAGCGGTTCCGCGTAGGCCCGTCGCAGCGCGTCAGGGGTGTCGAAGCCGGGCTCGTCCGCCAGCCACACGTCGGGGATCTCGGCGGTCACCTCTGCGAGGAGTTCCTCGGTGATCCGCGGAGCGAGCGCGGCGGCGGCTGCCGCGACATCGGGGCCGAAGCGGGCGAGGGCGTGATCGGAGGCGTCGTACGGCTTGGCGGCGGAGGTTCGGGCGCCGGGCCAGTGGTGGTGCCAGATCATGGTGGCGCCGTGGTCGATGAGCCACGGCTCGCCGTGCCACATCAGCAGGTTCGGGTTGCGCCAGGACCGGTCGACGTTGTTGATCAGCGCGTCGAACCAGATGATCCGTCCGGCTTCCTCGGGGCTCACCTCGAACGCGAGCGGGTCGAAGCCGATCGCCCGGGTCAGGAAGTCCATGCCGAGGTTGGTGCCGCCGCTGGACTTCAGCAGCTCCTGCACCTGCTCGTCCGGTTCGCCGAGCCCGAGGACCGGGTCGAGGCCGACGGTCACGAGTCGGGGCACGCGCAGGCCGAGCCGCCGGGCCAGTTCGCCGCAGACGACCTCCGCGACGAGGGTCTTGCGGCCCTGTCCGGCGCCGGTGAACTTCAGGACGTACGTCCCGCGGTCGTCCGCCTCGACGAGACCGGGCAGCGAGCCACCCTCGCGGAGGGGGGTGATGTAGCGGGTCACAGTGACATTTTTCAGCATTTCCTCAGGCCACCCACGCCGTTCCCCTTACAATCCATGGTTTCCTTGCGGCCACGGAAAGGCGCAAGGTGCCCGCCGTCAGCCCTTTGGTTGCTCGCCCCTTGCTTCCGGCCTCCCGCATGAAGTGGGCATAGTAACCGAGGGTGATCGTCGGCGTGGGTGACCGAGTACTAGCAGAGGGGACGAAGAGAGCGGATGGCGTCGGAGCGGCGCCGGCCGTACATCGGTCGCCTGGTGGAGGTGCGCCCGCTGATGGAACGCGCCGGAGCCCTCCTGGAACTCCGTGCACTGATGCGTACCCTCTCCCATTCAGACCGCTGCGTTCAGCCGTTCCAGCAGATGGCGGCTGCGATGGGTCAGGTCCCTGGCACGGGCCGGGTGGGGGGCCACCGAGTGGAAGACCAGCGCCAGCATGAGAGCGGTGTCCAGCCTGTGGAGCAGCGCCGCAGCAGACCAGGTGTCGAGCCGCTGCCCGTCAGTCGCCGTGTAACCCTCGAGTACGGCTTCGGCGTTGAGTCCGTTGTCGGGCAACAACGCGTACTCGCAGACTCTGGCCAGTTCCATGAGCGGGGGGCCCATCAGAGCGTTGGACCAGTCGACCGCTGCTGCCAGCCGGCCCCCGGTGCCGAGCAGGTTCTGCCGTCGTATGTCCAGGTGGAGCAGGCGTGCGGTGGAGTCCTCGTGGTCCATGACATCGCGCAACACCGCGCCGTCCGGGAGGTCCGGCAAGTCTGCGGCGTGCCGGCTCAGTGCCTTATGGCGGTCGTGGACGCGGCTGACCAGGAACTCGCCGAAGTCTCCTGGGGCCTGGTAGGCGAGCCGCACTGGCCAGGGTTCCACCTGATGCAATCGAGCCAGGAAAGCACCGATGTCCTGTCCGGGTACGGGCCTCCCATCGGAGGGGACGTATCTGGCGAGGGAAACCAGCAGACCGTCCTCACAGGTGACGAGGTCGACCGGTGCCGATACAGGCAGTCCGTGCCGTGCGAGCCGGCCAGCGATCTCGTGCTCCTGGCGCACCAGGTCCCCCGCGTCGACCTGGCCGTACGGGGCGATGTAGCGGCGGTGTCGTGGAACGCGCAGGGCGAGGTCACCCAGAGTCCTGGAACCGACGTGGTATACGACGAAGTCCACCCCTTCGCCGGCCGGCCCCAGGGCTTGAAGTCCTAGCCTGCGAGTGACCTTCGCGGCCACCGCGGACGTGTCGATGTCGACAGTGCTGTCGGCGGTCACCATGTCGGGTTGCCTTCCTTGAATTGGGCGGCCAGTGTCGGCAGGGAATCGAGCGTGGCCAGTTGTGTTCCCGGGAAGTCGGGGAATCGTCCGTACCGGTCCAGGAGCACGGGGTGCAACCCCGCGCCCGAGGCTCCTTCTACGTCTACGGCGACGGAGTCGCCGACGAACAGGCAGTCGGGTGGCATCCGTCCGAGGCGTTCACAGGCCAGGGCGAAGATGGCGGGATCAGGCTTCTCCTGGCCGACCTCGCTGCTGACCACGATGGTGTCGAACCACGGTGCGAGACCGGTGGAGCTCAGGATGTCGTGCAGCCAGGGGTCGAAGTTGGAGACCAGGCCGAGTTGGTGTCCGTTGACGCGCAGCCGCTCCAGGCAGTGAGGCACATCGGGGAAACAGTGGTAGTTCTCAGGCGCCAGGATATGTTGGGCGGCCCGCCGCGCGGCTGGTGCGGAGTCGATGCCGCCGCCGCGTACAAGGGCCTCTCGGCAGAACCGCGTCCAGGTCTCGAGCCGGGCAACGGGGTCGGACTCGTCGTCCGGCCAGCCGCCTTCGGTGCCGATCTCCCACAGAGCCGCGCGCACGGCTGCCGCAGACGGGGCTCCTTCGGTGCCCAGCCACGTGGCCGACAGCAGCTCGGGTATGGCCGGAGAGAGTTCTATCAGGGTGTCGGCGGCGTCGAAAAGGACCGCGACCGGCTGCGTGTCCGGTGTCGGAATCATCGTGGCTCCTCGCCAGTGATCAGCATGGTCGACAGGCCTCCGCGTGCGGCGGAGACCACACGTGCGGTCTCCGCCGCACGCGGGTCATGGACCATGACCGTGCTCTCGGCAGGAGAGAAGTAGTCGTTCATCAGCACCGCCACGTGTTTGCCACTGCTCAATGCCATGGCCCGAAGGGCGAGTTCGATGTCGCCCTTGTACATCTCGACGAGTACACAGCTGATGCCGGCCGACAGATAGCAGGTCAACTCGCCCAGGAATTGTTCGGAGGGCAGGCCGTGACGGTCGTGCAGTCCGGAGATGTAGGCGAACGAATGCGACAGTGGATCGTCGTGGAACAGCTCCGCGTTCTGCGCTGCCGCGAGCAGACCGATCGGTATGCCGGGTGTCACTTGCACATCGCGCCCGGCCACGGATAGGCCGTCCAGTACGTCATAGGTGTCGGGGTTGCCCTCGATGAGGAGTCCGACGCGGTCAACACCGTCCGAGGCCAGATTCCGCAGGGTGCGGTCCACCTGCTGGATGTTCGCCTCGAAGTCGTCGAACTGGTACGGCAGAACGTGCGGGGTCACGCCGGTGCCCGGCAGAACGTCCTTGAACGTGTTCTCGTACGTCCAGTCTGACATGATCACGTCATCGACGGAGCCGAGGGCCCGCACCACGCGCTGAGGATCCGTCGCGGCCGACGGTCCGGTGCCGACGGCGTACACGGTCTGGTGTCGGCTTTTCGACGGGGGACATCGGCGTTGCAACCTGGGCTCCATGGCCGCGATACGGCGGGTGCGGAAGCGCTCGGGGACCACGAAGGAGACAGTGGACGGGGAGGACTGCGGTACGTGCAGTTCCGAATCGGTCGCCGCGGCGGAGAACCGCGCGAGACCCCACGAATCGTCGACGAAGGCCACGGGCCGTCCCCAGCCGAGAGGGCCGAGGGCGGACGTCATGTCCTCCTTGAAGCCGCGCGGCCGCAGAACGATGAAGCCGCCGGAGACGGGTGAGATGGCGTGCCGCTCGCCCGCGATGGTCTCGGTGATGTGGTGGCGCACGTCCGAGGCTGCGCGGAACACTTCGATGTCGGCGAGCCCGGGACGGGCTTCTACAGGGATCACGACACTCCGTATCTGTGGTCGAGAAGTCCGGGGTCCAGAAGGCGCCAAGAAGCGCGTACGAAAAGAGAGAAAGTCTTCAGCTCACCGAACTCGGCTTGGGGCGTGAGGAGTTCAGCAGGGCGGGGCCGACGAGGCACAGAGCGGCAAGGGTCAACAGGCTGCCCGCCGCGAACGCGGCGCGGGGGCCCCAGGCATCGGCCATCGCTCCGTAGAGAGCGGCCCCGACGGGCATGGTCCCCCAAGCGAACAAACGGTAGGCGCCGATGGAACGGCCCAGGAGTCGGGCCGGGACGAGCTCCTGGCGTAGCGAGACCGCGACCACGTTCCACACCATGATCGAGAAGCCGGTGGCGAAGTAGGCGACACCGACGACGAGCGGGATCGTGGTGGCGGCCGTCGCCGGACCGGACAGCGCCACGACGATGAGCGCCGCCATGAGAGAACGTGCCGTGCCGAGCCGTCGGGTGATCAGGTCTGCCAGCGCGCCTCCGAGAACACCCCCGAGCGCAGAGACCGCGATCAGAATGCCGTAGGCGGAGGCCGGCAGGTGCAGCACTCGTGTCACCAGCAGGACGAAGATGGCGACCTGTCCGAGGTACACCGCGTTGATGAGGCCCGCGACAAGGGTCAGAGCGCGGACCAACCGGTCGCTCCAGATGTAGGAGATGCCTTCGGTGATCTCCTTGAGTAGCCGGCGTGAGGAGGAAGCGGACGGCTGGGGGCCACGTGGGAGCCTGCTGAGGAAGGCGGCGGACAGCACGAAGGAACAGGCGTTGAGGAGGAAGGGGAGAGCCTGGCCGACTGTGAAGAGCCAACTTCCCAGGACGTGACCTGCCATGTCTCGGCTGACTGTCTGGGCAGTGAACAGTCGGCCATTGGCCTTGGGCAGTTGTTCGGCGTCGACCAGTTGCGGCAACACCGCGAAGGACGCGCAGTCGAAGAGCACCTCCCCGGCACCGAGCAGGAGAGCGATGGCGAGCAGAGCCTCGAGGCCGAGTCGGTCGTTGGTCAGCAGAAGCACGGCAGCGCCGAGCGCACACGCGCGCAGCAGGTCGGCTGTCACCATCAGACGGTTCCGGTTCCAGCGGTCGGCAAGCGCGCCGGCTGGAAGGCTGAGGACAAGCCAGGGCAGTGTCGCCGCCGCCGACACGAGACTCACCGCGAAGGCGTCCTTCAGCAACACCGCGGAGAGCAGGGGAAGTGCGGTGAACCGCATGCCGTCACCGAGGGTGGAAATCGTGGAGGCTGTCCACAAGGTCCTGTACGCGCCCCCCAGGGGGGCTTTCGTGGTCTGCGCCACGGCTCAGATGCCCTTCCGCGGTACCGGGGAGAACACGGCGTAGCGCAGCTCGCTGGTATGGCGAGCGCCGTCGACCCGCAGCCAGCCGAAGTCGGCGTCCGGCACCATCTCGGAGATCACAACCGTGCCCTCGGCCTTGCGAACGAGGCGGAAGAACTGGCGTACGAGCAAGGGGGCGTCCCAGTCCACGAAGATCGGCTTGGGTTCACCCGGCACCTTCGCGAACACTCGACGCGGCCAGCCGTACATCGCGCGCAGCTTCGCGGCGGTAAGGAACTCGGCCGTGTCGTCGTTCTTCACCGGGCTGCCGGTCGGGGACCAGCCGCGTAGCCCCGTCGCGTCGATTCGCCAGGTCTCCCTCTGTATCACTGTCCGCCCATGACGAATGCGGGGCACGTGCGGCAGGTGGGCCAGCCGTAGTCCGTTGCCGCCTCGCAACCGGGGGAAGGCGAACAGGGCAAGCGGGTCGTCCACCAGGCTGTAGCCGCCCGCGGGCGGGGCGAGAAGACGCAGTCGCCCAGGCCGCCCGTGCGACCTCAGTTCGAGTCGCCCGTCCCGCAGACACACGAAGAGGTCTGCGGGATGGATCACCTCGGACCTGGGCTTGGGGGAACGGCCGAAGACCTCCACGTCAGGCCCAGGAAAAGGCAGTTGTGACGCGGTTTTGTCCGAGTGTCCCCGGATGACGTCGGCGAGGTATTCGTCGTCTTCGAGCAGGCTGGCGTAGCGACGGTGAACCTCTTCAGTCACCGACGGGGCTCGTTCGGCTATCTGGATCGACAGACTGCTGTGGGTGAGCAGTTCCCTGCCTGCGTGACATTCGCCCACTACGGACAGGAAGCGACCGGCGGCCAGTGCCTCCGGGCTCTCGGCGGCGAAGAGCACATCGGGATTGCAGAAGGCCGCGGGTGTCCGGGGCAGGGCCCGTCGCAGTTCGGCGACGCGCTCCTCAGGCACCACCACCTCGCGTGCGCCGGCAGCGTCACCGATCAGCAGCCGTTCCACCTCCGCGTCGAGACTGGCGACATCGGCGTCGACCGCCGCACAGGCCTCGGCAAGCTGGTCACGATCCTCCGTGAAGGCCCGGTAGTAGTCGGTGAGGGATACGGATGTCTCGTCTCCGAAGCGCCCACGGAACCAGATGTTGACGGCCTCGCTCTCCCGCAGGAACCGCAGGCGCGGGGCTGCAAGCGCAAGTTCGTAGGTGAAGGCCAGTTCTGTGGTCAGGACTTCCGCCAGGTCCGCGCCGATGCGCAGACCGTCCAGCCGACCATGCGCCTCTTCCCAGAGGATGCTCCGGTCGGCGTAGTGGCTGCCGGACAGCCGGTTGGCGGAGGCTGCGGCCGACGTCTCGAACCGTTCCTTGAGGACGCGCAGCGCGTCCGGTCGGTCGGGGTGCCGTGCGTCGCGGAACGCGGCAAGGTCAGCCTCGATGGCGGCGATCGAGGCGACAGCGTCGTCCGCGCCCACCTCTGTGAGCCGATCACGCAGAAAGACGAGCGGTTTCGGGTCCCCGCTGGGCACCTCGATGCGCGCCGCGATCCAGCCACGTTCTTCCAGCCGCACGAGAACGGTGTCCAGGTCTTCCAAGGAGCCGGTTTCATGGGGCCAGCGCCGCTCGAGGTCAGGCAGGGGCGACTCCCCGTCGGCATGGCGCAGAAGCCATTCCTCGGCAGCGTCGACGTCGTACCGGCCCAGGAAGGCGAACCGCCAGTCTTCTCCGGGCGCCGCGTTCGCGCCACTGCTGTAGACCTCCACGGCACCGTTGCGGACGAAGACGAGCGGTCGACGCCGCGGACGGATGAGCGGACGACAGCGGGAGTCGGTGCTGTAGACCTGCGCGAGCCGCTCAGCGGCCCAGTGACTGATGTAGGTGCGGTTACTGACGGCAGGACCCTGCGACCAGCTGAAGGTACCCGGCTCATGGTCGACGCGGGCGACGTTGAGAGGGCCGAAATGCGAGTGGGTCTCGTTCTTCGTCGCCACACGCTGGAGGTACATGGCGAGCATGTCGGTCATCCGCCGAGTACGGCCGCCGCGCTCGCCGGTGTAGCGGAGCAACCAGTCCAGGAACTGGGGAGCGGCAGCATCGTTGGACAGCAGCAGCACGTCCTGAAGCCGTTGATCCGCGAACGCCTTCACCACCGCCGACCGTCCCCGGTCGAGGCGGTCGGACAGGGAGGCGCGAAACTCTTCCAGAAGACCACGCAGCTCCTCACCGGTCTTCTGGTACTCCGTCAGCGCCGAGGAGTCACCGCCCAGCGCCGCGACTGCTTCTCGCGCGTCGGCCTCGGGAACGGGACGAAGCATGCCCACCGCGTTACCGACAGCCTTGCGGTTGGTTGCGTTGGCCGTCTTGAGATCCTTGCGCAGGCGTCGGCCCGCAGCTCGCAGACGAGAGTGACAGTCGAGGACCGTCAGGGCCTCGGGGAACCAGTCGGGTTCCGCGAGGGGGTCCAACAGGCTGATGGGGAAGCCGGCTTGACGCAGCAGAGCGATCGGAACCAGCGACCATGACGTGGGAACACAGTTGTCCGCAGACATGTCGAGCGAGCCTCTCGGAGGGGTGGTGACGAGGTGAGAGATACCGATGTGGCGGCGGTCGGCCTTACAAGGCAGAGGGCACGCCGGCAGACCGGGAATAGACGGTGCACCGGAGCTCACTGGTGTGACGCTGCCCGGCTACCTCGAGCCACAGCTCGCCCGGACCGGGGAGCATCTCGCTGAACTCCAGTGTTCCGGTCGTCGACTTCGCCAGCCGGAACAACTGCCTCACAAGGAGAGGAGCACGCCAATCCACGTAGATCGGCTTGGGCTCACCGGGGATCTTCACGAAGCAACGATCCGGCAGCCCCAGCGAACGCCGAAGGCTCTCAGCTCCCAGGAACGCCGCCGCGTCGGCGGAGAGAGGGCGTTCCAGCGGAGACCAAGCCGCGAGTTGGGCCGCCGGGACCCGCCAGCTCTCGCGGCGCAGGACGACTCTCCCGCAACGGATGCGCGGCACGTGCCGCAGATCGTCGAGATTGAGGCCGATGCCTCCGAAGTGACGGGGGAAGGCGAAGGCGGCGAGTGGGTCGTGTCGGATGCCGGGGCCGCCCGCGAAAGGTGCCTTCAGTCGGAGCCGTCCCGTCAAACCCTCCGCCCGTAGTTCAAGGCGGTCCTCGGTGACGGCGATGTACAGCTGCCGAGGCTGGAGGACTTGACCGCGCGGCTTGCCCGACCGGCCGTACACCTCGACGTCGGGGCAGGGGTAAGCAAGTTGCGCACCGGTCTTGTCCAGGTGGGCACGAGCCAGGTCGACCAGAACCTCATCCGGATCCAGGAGCGCCTCGTAGCGGCTCTGGGCCTCCTCCGCGGCACCTCCGTACTCAGCCGCGAGCAGGGGGGCAAGGCTGGAATGGGTGAGGGGGTCACGTAGTGCGTGGCAGTCGCCGACGACGGCGGTGAATCTGCCATCGGCCAGGGCTTGGGCATCCTCGGCCGCGAGCATCACGTCGGGGCTGCACAAGGCGGGCGGGCCACCGGCGTGGCGGGCCAGCACCGACTCGAGGCGCTGTCGGCCGACCTCGATCTCGTGTGCCTCGAGGTCCGCTTCCGCCAGTAGGGCAGAACGGAGTTCGGCCTCGATGGCGGCCACCTGATGGTCCACTTCGGCACATGCAGTGTGGATGCGTTCTTCGGCAGAGAAGAACTCCTGGTAAAAGCGGTGAAGCGGGACGCGAGTTGATCCCCCGAAGGCTTCTAGAGCCCAGGTGTGCATGATTTCCGTTTCGCGCCTCATGCGGGCGCGAGGCTTGAGAAGCACCATCTCGTAAACCGGGGAGAGTTCGTCCTCGACAAACCGTTCGATGCTTGCCGAGACCGACAGATCATACTGCGGGCCCATTGCCTCTTCGTAGAAGATGGACCGGTCGGCATAGTGTGATCCGCCGGGACGCGCAGCGGATTCCCCGGTGAATTCCTCAAACCGTTCACGGATGCTCCGGGAAAGAGCATAGCGATCCGACGACGGGGCATCAGGAAAGGTGTGCAGGAATGTAGTGAGGTCGTCGATTATTTGATCGACGTCAGTCGCATGGACCTCGGATTCGGTCACGAAGTCACGCAGCACGGCGAGGGGGTCGATCGTCCCCACGGGTATTTCGGGCAGGGCGATCAGCCAGCCGTCGTTGCTGCATTTTTCGATAACAGCGTCGAGTTCGTGCGTCGGACGGCCCGACGACTCTCGCCATAGCTGGTGCAGTTCGCTGATGGTGCGTTGGCCGTCCGCGTGCCGCCATATCCACTCTGCGTCGGGTTCGAGCGGTGAACTTCCCACGACGATGAACACCCAGTCGTCGGGCATACCGGTCCGAGTTCGGAAGGCGTAACGGTCGACGCGGTCACCCTCACGGAATGCCAATGGCAGAAGGCGTGGGCGAATTCCGCCCCGGAACCGGGGGTCGCTCCCCAGCGTCGCCGCCAGCCGCTCGGCGGCCCAGTGACTGAGATAGGCAATCCGCCGAAGAGGGCCCTCATGCCAGGAGATCCCTGCCTCCGCAGCTCCCACACGGGCGACACTGACCGGACCGAAGTGTGAGGCCGTCTCGTTTTTCGTCGTCACGCGCTGCAGATACATGGTCAGCAGATCGGTCATACGGCGACCGGTACGATCACTGGGGTCGCGATCCTGCGTGAGCCATCCATCGAAGTGCGGATAGTTCGACTCGTTGGACAGCATGAGGACCTGACGCAGCTCGGTACGTTCCTGAAAGAGCTGCTTCACCTGTGCCCGAGAAGCTTCCAGGGCGCGGGCGTGTCGACGGTCGAACTGATCCAGCGCTTCTTCCAGCCCGGTCAGCGCCACGTGATAAGCGGTGACGAGATCTTGTCGTGCATCCGGGACGGCACGTCGATCCGCTGCCGCGAACTGCTTCAATCGACCCAGTCGCGTCAACGGGCGCTGGTTGGACGAGGCATCACTGCTTCGCAGTACGCGAGCCAGGATTTCCGCTGCACCCTTTGCTGCTTCATGTGCGTCACGGACAGCCGCCGCGTGATCCCCAGTGTCATGGATGAGAATGTCCAGCAAATCAACGGGAAACCCCGCTTGCCGGAGCATTGCTCCCCTCATGACGCTCCAGGAGTCCCCCATGTCCTTCCCCCGTTTCACCTTCTCTTCACCAAACACCGGTGAAGATGCGCTACACGCTCGAGACCCGCGGTGGTCTGCCGCCCGTTCATGATCACAAACGCGATCGCCATTAGACCACCTGTTCAACGGTCATGCAATGCGGTGTTTTCACGCAGGAGGCGCGCCTTGCGCGACGCATACCCCGTCTGGCGTGGCGGCTCCTCAGAGCTGTCGCAGAATCGGTTTGATTCGGCGACGCCGCTGGTCACGGCGTGGTGACGACGTACGGGCGAGCCACTGCGAAGCCATTGAGGAGCGTGTTGCGAATGAGCCGCCTTGTCTGCCCAGAACCCGCAGGGCGGACCGAACAATGAACCCCGCAGGATCCTGCGCTTTCAACATCCTGGGGGCGGAGCACAACGGAATAAAAGCGACTGTGGTCAACGTCAGCGCGCCCCAGGGAACGCTCGTAGCCGTCGATGATGACGCGTTCCACGTCCCGGCCGTCCGCGCCGCCCGGGGTGCCCCGGACATTGGTGACGCCTGCGTACGACATCGGCACGTACGCGGTGCCTGCGACGCTTGGCGGAAGACGATGCCGGTATGCCCTGACACCCATCTTGGCTGGTCCGGCTCCTCTCCAACTGCTTTGGATGGCTGGCTGGTCCACGCTCTGGGGCATAAACGCACTCGCCGGCAACACAGAGGTCATCCGACGCTGCCGTTCCAGGATGAGGATCGCTGCGACGATTGACGTCATACGATTCGGGCCGCATTGGGCTCTGCCGAAGAAGCTCCTCCAGGACGCCAGCAGGTCGTTCCGCCTGGGCCGGGGCCCTCGACGGCACCCGGCCGGCGGTCTGTTGGGGGACTGCGCCTTCTGCAGGCCGTCCGGGTCGGCGGTCCGGGCGCTCTGGGCGAGCCCGGCTAGCGTCATTGTCAACACCACACCGGAGACGTCCCTCATCATCAGACGCCGCACCGTGGCCGTCTGCCCCCTCATCAGCCCCAGCAACGCCGTGACGGCAGTGGCCATGGACCCGGTGGGCTGGGGCGCCCACGCCATCCGCGGGCACGACGCGGCGGCCAGGGCGCCGAGCAGGCCGGTACGACGGCCCTGCGACCGCGGCACCGGGCCGCGGCCGAGGCTCCTGCGCTCAGGAAGCGGGCCGCCGGCGCCACCCCGAGGACGAACCCGGACAGTGTCCCCGCGACGGCGGTGACCGGCACCTCGCGGACGCCGGCCCCGCCGACCGCCGGCGTGACCACGTTTCCTGTCGTGTCTCCGGCGAAGACCCCGTCAAGCGCGACGAAGCCGACCGCGTCCACGACGCCGGTGACAGTGGTCAGCAGCAACACGAGCGCGCCGAACCGGCGTTCGCGCGGATGTCCCTCCGGGGTCTCCGGTGGCGTCCCGGACCGCTCCCGTCCCGGTGCGCACCCAACGCATCGGCGGCGCCGTGCGGCAGGACCGCCTGGGCGGGTGACTCCGCATGGCCGCCGCGCCGCTCAGCCATGCCCGTCGCCGCGCCGCTCAGCCATGCCCGTCGCCGCGCCGCTCAGCCATGCCCGTCGCCGCGCCGCTCAGCCCTGTCACTCGCCGCGCCGCTCAGCCCTGTCACTCGCCGCGCCGCTCACCCGTGCCCGTCGATGCGCCGCAGGAACGCGCGGGTGCGCTGGTGGTCGGGGTCCGTCATGAGCTTCTCGGGGGTTCCCTCCTCCAGGATCACCCCCTGGTCGAACATGACGAGCCGGTCCGCGGCCGACCGCGCGAAGCCCATCTCGTGGGTCACGACGATCATGGTCAGGCCGTCCTCGACCAGTTCCTTCATCACGGTGACGACCTCGCCGACCATCTCCGGGTCGAGGGCGCTGGTGGGTTCGTCGAACAGCATCAGCTCCGGTTTCATGGCGAGGGCGCGCGCGATGGCGACGCGCTGCTGCTGGCCTCCGGAGAGGACGGACGGCCGCGAGGACGCCTTGTGCGCGAGGCCGACCCGGGCGAGCAGGGCCTGCGCCTGTTCCCTCGCCTCGGCCTTCGGCACGCCGAGGACCTTCACCGGGGCGACGGCCACGTTGTCCAGGGCGGAGAGGTGGGGGAAGAGGTTGAAGCGCTGGAAGACGAAGCCGATGTTGCGTCTGCGGGCGGCGATCGCCCTCGGCCGCTCCTCGACCAGCCGGTCCAGGCCGTCCTTGTAGCCGACCCGGCGGCCGTGGACGAGGATCTCCCCCTCGTCGATGCTCTCCAGGTGGTTGAGGCAGCGCAGGAACGTCGTCTTGCCCGAGCCGGACGGCCCGACGACGACCACCACCTCGCGGGCCTGGACGTCCATCGAGACACCGTTGAGCACGCGTACGCCACCGAAGGCCTTGACCATCCCGCGCGCCGACAGCACCGCCGTCGGATCCGCGGGGCCGGTCGGCCCCGGGTCCGCGGTGGTGGGGCGGTCGTGCGGACCGTGCGGGTCGTTCACCGTCGTTGTCCTCCCGATCGGTTCCACGTCAGGACGCCTCCCTGCCCGCGAGCGTGGGTTCCTTGCCGACGACCGCGGTGCCGCGGGGCGCGGGACCGCCGCCCCTGCCGCCGACGAGCCGCTCCCTGAGGGAGGGGCCGGGCGGCGGCACGGTCCCGGGATCGGCCAGTCTGCGTTCGATGAACCGCTGGACGAACGACCACACCGTCGTCAGGGCGAGGTAGTAGCAGGCGGCGACGAGGAAGATCTCGAACGTCTTGAAGGTCGCCGAGTTGATGGACTGGGCCGTCAGGAACATCTCCTGGAGTCCGATGACCGACAGCAGCGACGTCGACTTCATCATCAGGTTGAACTCGTTGCCCAGCGGCGGAACGATGATCCGCAGCGCCTGCGGCAGCAGCACCACGCGCATGGTCAGCGACGGAGTCATGCCGAGCGCCTGCGCCGCCTCCGTCTGCCCGCGGTCGATGGCGTCGAGCGCGGCGCGGATGATCTCGGCCATGTAGGCCGCCTCGTTCACGGCGAGCGTCAGGACCGCCGCCTGTACGACGCCGAGGAGGACGAGGCCCCCCACCTGGACGTCGGTGAAGCGGTAGACGCCCGCCGCCGCGAGGCCGTTGTAGACGAGGACCAGCTGGACGAGCAGGGGCGTGCCCCGGATGAGCCAGACATAGGCGCCGCCGCCCCAGCGCAGCGCGGCGAAGCGGCTGCGCTGGGCCAGCGCGATGACGAGGCCGAGGGCCACACCGAGCGCCTGGGCGACGACCGAGATGTACACGGTCCGCCACAGGCCCTCCAGGAAGGTGCCCGAAGGGGATATGAGGTAGTGCCAGAAGAACGACCAGTCGAAGCCGGCCACCTGCGCCGAGTCGGCGAGCAAGGACGTGTCAGCCACGTCATCCTCTCCCTGCGTATGTGCGGATGCGGACGGGCCGGTGCCTGCCGGCCCCGGTGGACGGCGGCCGGGCGGCCCCACCGGTCGAACGGGCCGGGCGCTATCCGGCGATGTCGTCGCCGGTCAGGTTCCACTTCTTGAGGATGGTGGTGTACTCGCCGTTCTTCCGGATCTCCGCGAACGCCTTCGTCAGCGCGTCGTGCAGGGCGGTGTCGTCCTTGCGGGTCGCGGCGCCCACCTTGATGCGGTTGAAGGGCTCCCCGACGAGCTGGAAGGTGTCCGGCTGCTGCTTCATCACGTACGCGGCGGTCTCGAGGGTCGTCCCGTAGGAGTCGACCAGACCGAGGCGCAGTTGCTGGAGGGCGTCGGTGTCCTTGTTGAACAGCCGGATGTCGACCTTCTGTTCGCCGTCCGCGACGCACTTCTTCGACTGGGCGGAGAGGTAGTCGGCGACGGTCGTGCCGGTCTGCGCCGCGGCCTTCTTGCCGCACAGGTCGCCCGCGCTCTTGATGCCCTTGTCGTCCTTCGCGGACACGACGAACGTGTTGGAGGCGTACATGTACGGGACGAAGTTCACGACCTTCTCCCGTTCGGGCTTGATGTAGAGCTGGGTGATGATCGCGTCGCACTGCTTGGCCTGCAGCGCGGGGATGATGCCGTTGAAGGCGGTGTTGGCCCAGTTCGCCTTGACGCCGAGTCGCGCGGCGAGCGCGTCGCCGAGTTCGATCTCGGCGCCCACCGGCTTCTGCGCGGCGTCGTAGTACGTCAGGGGCGGTGCGCTGATGTCCGAGCAGTAGGTGATCTGCCCGTCCTTCACAAGCGTCCCGGCCGGCAGGTCGACCACGGGCGAGGCCGCGGGCGAGGCCGCGTTCTCCGTGGAGCCACCGCATCCGGCGAGCACGGCCGCGGCCGCGAACGCGGCACAGGCGGCGGGGAGTGTCGTACGACAGGCACGACGCGATGATCTTGCCATTGCCGGCCCCCTTCAGGAGTTTCCGTGGTTGCCCCGACAGGTAGTCAGTGCCATAGTCGACGTCGTTGACTATGAGGGGAAGCTAGGGCGGGCGCTCCGAGGCTGTCAAGGAATCTCCCGTAACAGGGCGGTTAACGACGATTGCCCGAGGAGTGGGGCCAGCCACCGCATCCGGGTTCACGGCTCTGCCGCACCGGTGGACGGGCGCACCTCAGCGGATCCGCATCGGTGTTGGGGAAGGGAACCATGTCCGAATTCACTGCTCGCCGACTCTCCGCCACGGGCGACGAGTGGGCCGTGGCGACACCGCACTCGACGGCGAGCGACGTCGCGGCCGACGTCCTGCGCGGCGGCGGCAACGCGGTGGACGCCGCGCTCGCGGCCGCCGCCATGCTGACCGTCGTCTACCCCAACCAGTGCTCCGTCGGCGGCGATCTGCTCGCCCTGGTGGGCACCGCCGACGGCGAGGTCCGCTTCGTCAACGCCTCGGGCCGGGCGCCGCGGGCCATTGACGCCGGGGAGATCGCGGCACGGTACGAGAGCATGCCCGTCCTCGGCGCGCTCCCGGTGACGGTCCCCGGCGCGGTGGCCGGCTGGGCCGCGCTCGCCGACACCTGGGGGACCCGTCCGCTCGCGGCGGCCCTCGCGCCCGCCGAGACGGCCGCCCGTGAGGGCGTCCCCGTCGCCCCCGGACTCGCTCTGGACCTGCGCAGGGAGGAGCGGACCCTGGCCCGCGACCCCGGCATGCGCGGTGTGTTCTTCGCCGACGGCGACGTCCTCACGGCCGGTCGGACCCTGCGGCAGCCGGCCCTCGCCCGGACCCTCGCGTCGATCGCCGCGCAGGGCCCGTCCGCGCTGTACGGCGGAGACGTGGGCCTGAGCCTGGTGGGACTGCTCGCCGAGCTGGGCTCGGCCATGACGGTCGGGGACCTCGCCGACCACACGGTACGGCTGTCGGGAACGCACAGCGCGGTGTACGACGGCGTCGACCATCTCTCCGGCGGCGACAACTCGCAGGGCCTGTACTTCCTCCAGGGCCTGCGCGCGCTCGACGTGGTGCGCTCGGTCCGCGGAACGCTCGACCCGCTGGGCCGCGACGCGGGCGTCGTGGCCTCCGTGCTCGCCCAGGCCGCCGCCGACCGCGACCGCTTCGCTTGCGACCCGGAGTGGGGAGAGACCGCCCCCGCCGAGGAGTTGCTGTCGGAGCCCTACGTACGGCGCATCGCCGAGCGGGCCGTGGCGGGCACCCCGGTCGAACTGCTCGGTCAGCGCAAGGCGTCCGGCGACACGGTCGCCGTCGTCGTGACGGACCGGGACGGTACCTGGGTGTCCCTGATCCAGAGCGTGTTCCACTGCTTCGGCTCCGGGGTGCTCGATCCCGGCACCGGTGTCGTCCTGCACAACCGGGGGGCGTCGTTCTCGCTCGACCCAGCGTCGCCGAACCGTCTCGCCGGCGGCAAGCGTCCCCTGCACACGCTGATGCCCGTCCTGATCCGTGCGGGCGGCGCGCTCGTCGGGGCGCACGGGGTGATGGGAGGGCGCGCGCAGCCGCAGGTGCACACCCACCTGGCCCTGCACCTGGCCGCCGGCGCGTCCGCGGAGCGTGCCGTTTCGGCGCCGCGCTGGGTCCTCGGGGCCATGGAGGCCGGGGTGACGGAGGGCGCCGGTACCGTCAAGGCCGAGCGGGACGTGCCCGCGGCGGGCGTCCACGCGATCGAGGGCGGGGGTTTCGACGTCGAGCTGATCGACGCGCACGACGACGGTGTCGGGCACGGCCAGTTGGTCCGCCGGGCGGGCGGCGCCGACGGTCCGCGTCTGGTCGCGGCCACCGATCCTCGTGCGGACGGCTCGGCCGTCGCGGGCTGAGCCGCGCCAGGGGTGGACCACTATGGGAGACAGCCGAGATGAGGAAGGACATATGACCTCGAGTAACGCCGGGGGTACGGCCAAGGGCGCCCGCCGGAGCCGGTTGCCCCGCGGCACGCTGAGCCAGGAGATGATCGTCCAGGCCGCGTTCCGGGTAGCCGACTCGTCCGGGATGGACAAGCTGACGTTCTCGGCGCTCGGCCGCGAGCTGGCCGCTCATCCGACCGCGATCTACCGGCACTTCCGCAACAAGGACGAGCTGCTGCTCGCCCTCATCGACGCCCTGCACGAAGAGGCGCTGGCGCACATCCCGCCGCCGACGGACGACTGGGCCCACGATCTGATGCAGATCGCGGTCCACACCCACCAGGCGTTCCTGCGGCACCCTCGGGTGGGTGCCCTCGCGGCGGCGCGGACCGCCCGCCGGGAGAACGAGTTCAGGACCGTGGAACGCAAACTGGACTGCATGCGCCGTGCCGGCCTCGACGACGACGACGCGGCCCGCTACTACCGGGTCTTCGCCGATCTGGTCCTGTCCTACAGCGCGATGGACGCGAGTCTCGCGTCGCTGTCCCCCGAGCTCCGGGAGGCGGACCTCCGGGCGTGGAAGACGGACTATCTGACCCTGCCGCCCGACAAGTTCCCCAACATCGCCCGGCTGGCCCCGCAGTTCAAGTCGCTGGACGACCCGCAGAACTTCGTCACCGCGGTCCAGGCGGTCATCGACACGATCCGGGCGAGGGCGCAGGCTCGGTCGTAGCCACAGCCGGACTCTTCACCGCCGATCACGGCCGATGTGATCCACGCCTCGTCCCTCGGGCGGGTTTTCCGGGTTTCCGCTGTAACGATCAGCCCGCTCGGACCACTACCCGACGACAGAACACACCGCGAGGGACGGGAGGTGCGGCAGTGGCCGACTCCGACGCTGATCGATTCACCGCCATCTACGACGGCTGCCGACAACGTGTATGGGCCTATGTGGTCAGTCGCGCGGGACGGCAGGTCGCCGACGACGTGGTGAACGAGACGTTCACCGTGGCCTGGCGCAGGCTGGACGACATCCCCGAGCCGCCGCTGCCGTGGCTGCTCGTGGTCGCGCGCAACATCCTGCGGGACACCGTCCGGGCCGAGGCCAGGCGCGTGTCGTTCACCGCCGAGTGGATGTCCTGGCTGGAACCGGCCGAGGCGGACATCGCGGAGGAGGTGTCCGAACGCAGCGCCCTGCTCAAGGCGCTGGCGACGCTGCCGGAGGACGACCGGGAACTGCTGATCCTCTCGGCGTGGCAGGGCCTGACCCCGGCGCAGGCCGCCACGGTGGTCGGCTGCTCGGCGCTCACCCTGCGGGTCCGTCTGCACCGGGCGCGCAGACGTCTCGACCAGGCCGCGTCGGCGTCCCCACCCGTGGCCGAGGCCGCAGCCGCGCGGCGCGAGTCCACCCGAGCCCGGATCACCGTAGGAGAGGAAACCCGGTGAAGAACGACGTGCTGCACCGCCTGACCACCGCCCGGCCCGCCCACCTGGACCCCGGGCTCCCCACGCCGTCGCCGGTGCGGGACGAGGAGCTCGCGACGGTGATGAGCCGTCCCCGCGCGCCGTTCGACGTTCGCGCCACCGTCCGGTCGCGCCCGTGGGGGCGCCCCCTCCTCTCGGGTCTCGCCCTCGCCACCGCGACGGCGGTGGTGGCGCTGGTGGTCACGGACACCGCGCCCAAGAACCCGGCACCCCCGTCCTCCACGGCGCCGGAGTCCGGCGCCCGGATCCTTCTCGCCGCCGCCTCCCACGTCGAGCGCCAGCCGGTCGGCTCGGGCAGGTACTGGTACGTGGAGGAACACATGGGTTCCTTCCACAAGGTCCCCGGTGAGGACTACACGGTCGACGTCCGCTCCGTGCAGCGGTATTGGACGTCCACGGACGAGAACACGTACTGGTCGCAGTACCTGGACTCGGGCGCCCGCCCGGCCACGAAGACCGACGAGGCGGCGTGGAGGGCGGACGGCTCCCCCAGGTCGTGGAAGCTGTCCGACGCGCCCGACGAGACCGTCACCTACGCCGGCAAGGGCGAGATCGAGCACGACGCCCCCGGCGGAAAGGCCGACTCCGGGCCGTACGGCGAGGTCCCCCTCCGGCTGCTCCCCACGCTCCCCACGGACGCGAAGGCCCTCCGCGAGCGGCTGTTCGCCCTGGTGGACAAGGATTACAACGGCCCGCAGAGGGTGCTGGACCGGATCGTGGTCAACTCCGCCATCGAGCTGGCCACGTCGCTCCCGTCCAGTCCGGCACTCCGGGCCGCCGCCTACCGCCTCCTCGCCGCCGAGCCCGGGGTGCGTTCCCTGGGCGACGCCAAGGACCGCACCGGCCGCACCGGCCACGCCGTGGCGCTCCCCAGCCCCTACGCGTCCGCCCCGGAACTCCGCCTCATCTTCGACAGGTCCACGGGGATGCCCCTGGGCACCGAGACGGTGGCCACCCGGAGCGGTGACGGCGCACGCGAGGGCGAAACCCTGAGCTACACGACGATCACGTCGATGAAGTGGACCGACGAGGCACCGCCCTTCGACACCGACACCCCGGACCCGGGCCCGGAGACCCCGTCCGACCGCTGAGCCCCCGTCCGACCGCTGAGACCCGGATCGACAGGTTCGGGACAGCTTCACTTGACGCGATCGTGATGCCGGACAGACCAAGATGTGCCCCTGTCTGAACGTTCAACCACACCGTCGCCGTATCCATGGGCGAAAGTGCAAAGCGATCTCGGAGGGATTCGTCCGCATGAGCAGCGAAACGATCAAACCCGCTTCTGAACCGGCCCGTCGCACGATGATGGCGGCGGCCGGTGCGGCGGGGCTCGCCGTCGCGCTGACCGCGTGCGGGTCGGGCGACGACTCGTCCGGCTCGTCGGGCACCGGCGGCGACGCGAGCGGTTCCGCGAGCGGCGGCAGCACGAGCGGTGGCGGCACGGGTGGCGGCGACTCGGGGTCGGGTGGCACCGAGCTGGCCAAGACCAGCGACATCCCGGAGGGCGGCGGCAAGATCTTCGAGGACAAGAACGTGGTGGTCACGCAGCCGAAGGCGGGCGAGTTCAAGGCGTTCTCCTCCACCTGCACCCACCGTGGCTGTGCCGTGAAGACGGTCGCCGACGGGGTGATCAACTGTCCTTGCCACCAGAGCAACTTCTCGATCACCGACGGCAGCGTGAAGAGCGGCCCGGCGACGGAGGCCCTGCCTGCCAAGGAGATCAAGGTCAGCGGGACGTCGATCACGCTGGCCTGACGCCCCTCGGACGCTCAGCTCCGCCGCCCGGCCCGCTCGATACCGGCCAGGACCTCGGCCGTGGTCGCGACCGTGGCGACCAACGCGAGGGTGTGGCGGATCATCGCGGGGGTGTAGTCGGCAGGCACCCCCGCGATGGCGTCCCCGGGCACGACGACGCGGTAACCGAGGTTCACCGCGTCGAAGACGGCGTTGGGGACGGCCACGTTGGCCGAGACACCGGCGACGATCAGGGTGCGGCAGCCGAGGTTGCGCAGCAGCGCGTCGACGTCGGTGCCGGCCAGCGGGGACAGCCCGTGCAGCCGCCGGACGACCAGGTCCTCCCGGGCGACCTCGATGGGCGGCGCGACACGTACGGCCGCGGTCCCCGTGAGCTGCCGTACGGGGAGCCGCGACGCGGCCCGGAAGAGACGGGCGTTGTGATTGGCGCCCCGCCCGTCGGGCCGCCGCTCGGCGACCGCGTGCAGGACCTGGACCCCGCCCGTGTGAGCGGCGGCGACCAGCCGTGCCACATTCGCGAGCGCCCCCGAGGAGCGGGCCGCCTCGGCGAGTTCGGGGAGGGCGCTGTCCGGCCCCACGACACCCTGCTGGCACTCCACGGTGAGCAGCGCGGTGGTGGCGGGATCGAGGAGCTCGCCCAGCTCCCGCTGCCTCTTCGACTCGTTCGCGTACGACGGCACGGTGTCCCCCAGGGTTTCGAGCGAGGTCGAGAGCGGGGCGTCGGCGACCAGCGGCGACGGGTGCCGGTGACCGGGCGGGCGAGCGTAACGCCTCTTGCGCATGGACGGAAGACGACCCATGCTCATCTGACGCCACGTCAGAGAAGAGGATTCCATGGCCGCCACTCAGCGCCGGGGCCGGAAGATCATGATGGAGCCCGGCGAGCTGGACGAGTTCCTGGGCGCGCAGCGGACCTGCCGAGTAGCGACGGTCTCGGCCGACGGCGCACCGCACGTCAGCCCGCTCTGGTTCGTCTGGGACGGCACCTCGCTCTGGCTGTACTCGATCACCCGCAGCAAACGCTGGTCGGAGCTGCGCCGCGATCCGCGCGTCGCCGTCGTGGTCGACGCGGGCGAGGACTACGGCGAGCTGCGGGGTGTCGAGCTGTCCGGCACCGTCGAGGTGGTCGGCGAGGTTCCCCGTACGGGCGAGCCGCTCGCCGAACTGGCCGAGGTGGAGGGCCTGTTCGCCCGCAAGAACTTCGGCATCGACGACATGCCGCACGACGGCAGACACGCCTGGCTGCGCCTGACCCCGGACGCGATCACGTCCTGGGACTTCCGCAAGCTCGGTTCACCCTGACCGGGGCGCGCCCGACGAGACACCGGCCCCGGCAACGGCGACCGAGCTCGCACATCCACGCGGAAGTGTGAAGTGCGACAAGCGGAAGATCGCTCAACGCGCCACCCGCGGTCGCCCGCCTGCCGTGAGCCAGGCCCAACGCCCCGCACGCCACTCCAGCCGCCCTGAGTGCAGCCCCTACGCGCCGCACGCCGCCCCAGCCGCCCTGAGGGCCCCGACAGCCGCCCTGATGGACGGCCTGCGGTCCGCGTCGGCACGCCACACCGCGTAGACGGCGCGGTGGACCCGATGCCGTACGGGCACGGTCCGCACCCCGGCCGGCATCGGGTCCCGTCCCAGCCGGGGCGCGATGCACACTCCCAACCCGGCCTCCACCAGGGCGAGTTGGGTGTGGTGCTCACCTGCCCGGTGGGCGATGTGGGGCTCGATGCCGTTCGCGCGCAGGGTGTAGAGCAGCCATTCGTGACAGAACTCGCCTTCGGGCCACACCACCCACGGCTCGTCCGCCAGTTCCTCCAGGTCGATCTCGTCCCGCCCGGCGAGCGCGTGGTCCTCGGGCAGGGCGACCTCCACGGGGTCGTCGAGGATCGAGGCGCGCGCGAGCCCTTCGGGCACGGGCAGCGGTTTGTTGTACCAGTCGAGGACGACGGCCAGGTCGACGTCGCCCCGCACCACCGCGTTGATCGCGAGTTCCGGCTCCAGCTCCCGCGACCGTACCCGCAGCGCCGGATGGTCGGCCCTGAGCGTGCGGAAGACGGCGGGGAACAGCCCCCGCACGGCCGTCGGGAACGCGGCGAGCCTCAGCTCCCCGACGACCTGCCCCCGCTGGGCTTCCAGGTCGGCCTGGGCCAGCTCGACCTGGGAGAGGATCCGGGCAGCGTGGTCGGCGAGAAGCCGTCCCGCGTCGGTGAGCCGCACTCCGCGTCCGTTCTTGGCGAGGAGTCGCTGTCCCACCTCCCGCTCCAGCTTCGCCATCTGCTGGGAGACGGCCGACGTGGTCACGTGCAGGCCCTCCGCCGCGCCGCTGACCGAGCCGTGCCGGGCGAGGGCGTCGAGGGTACGCAGGCGCTCCAGATTCAACATGTAAGCGATGCTACGAGAATCGACTCACCAAATCTCGCTTGTTCTACGAGATCTTTGCGGAGCATCGTGTCAGGCATGACCACGACGATGCCCACCCGAGCCCCCTCCCCCGTCTCCGCACCGCGCCGCGCCACCGTCGACTGGCGCCTGCGTTTCGGCTTTCTCTCCCTGATCTGGGGCTTCAGCTTCCTGCTGATCAAGGTGGGCACGCAGGCCTACGCACCGTTCCAGGTGACCTTCGGACGACTGGTCTTCGGCACGCTGGTCCTGGCGGCGGCGATGGCGGTGAAGCGTGAGCGGCTGCCGCGCGGTGCGCGCACATGGGGGCATCTGGCGGTGGCGGCTCTCCTCCTCAACGCCCTGCCGTTCTCGCTCTTCGCCTACGCCGAGCTGACGATCCCCTCCACGCTCGCCGGCATCTGCAACGCGACCTCCCCCCTGTGGGGCATGGCGCTGTCGCTGGTGGCGCTCTCCGAGGACCGGCCGACGCGGGTGCGGGTCGCCGGTCTCGGGCTCGGCTTCCTCGGTGTGCTCACCGTCCTCGGCGCCTGGCAGGGCTTCGCCGGTCTCGACCCGAGGGGCACCGCGATGGCCCTGCTGGCTTCCCTCAGCTACCCGATCGGCTGGATCTACGTCCGCCGTACCCTGGCCGGCACCGACCACTCCCCGCTCTCCCTCACCGGCGCCCAGCTCCTCCTGGCCACCGCGCAACTCGCCGTCGTCACACCGCTGTTCACCACCCTGCCGAGCCGTTTCCCGGTCCAGCCCCTGCTGGCCGTGATCGCCCTGGGCGCCCTCGGCACGGGACTCGCCATGCTCGTCCAGTACGGCCTCGTCTCCGAGGTCGGCCCGACCACCGCCCAGATGGTCACCTACTTCATTCCGGTCATCGCCACGGCGGCGGGCGTGGCGCTCCTCGGCGAATCCCTGACCTGGTCGACCCCGGTGGGCGCTGCGATCGTCCTGGCGGGCGCGGCCCTGACCCAGGCGAGGCCACGCACCTGAGACGGCCACGAGCCGACGGGACCCGGCAGCCCCGCGGCACGCACGCGGCGCCCCTGGCATTGACGCGCCACCTCATCCGCCGAGCGCCCCTCCTCACACGTACCCGCCCGCCACCCCCGGGCCGCCCACCGCGGACGCCACGGCGTCCGCCACCTCCTCGATCTCCTCCTCCGTGAGCGTCGAGACGGTGATCCTGATCCCTTGCGGGGCGCTCATCCGGAAGCGGGCGCCGGGGGCCACGGCCCAGCCGGCGTGCAGCAGGCGGGCGACCGCGCCGGTCTCGTCCGGGACGCGGATCCACACGTTCATCCCGCTGGCGCCGCGCGCCTGGACCCCGCGCCGGGCGAGCGCACGGATCAGCGCGTCGCGGCGTCGCCCGTACGCCGCCGCCACGGCCGGGGCGTCCACCGCCCCGTCGGCCCACAGCCGCACGACGGCCCGCTGCACCAACCGGCTCACCCAGCCGGGCCCGAGCCGCTGCCGCCCTCGCACCCGGTCGAGGGTGGCGGCGTCCCCGGTGAGGACGGCGAGCCGCAGATCGGGGCCGTACGCCTTGGCGACCGACCGCACGAAGGCCCAGCTGCGGGTGACACCGGCCAGGGGATGGAGGGGCCGGTCGACGATCCGGTAACCGTGGTCGTCCTCGATGAGAAGGGTCTCCGGGTGCTGCCCGAGCACGGCGCGCAGGGCACGCCCGCGCTCGGCGCCGACCACCGCGCCGGTCGGGTTCTGCGCCCGGTCGGT
This sequence comes from Streptomyces sp. MA5143a, assembly GCF_900290235.1. Taxonomy (GTDB): domain Bacteria; phylum Actinomycetota; class Actinomycetes; order Streptomycetales; family Streptomycetaceae; genus Streptomyces. The sequence goes on along the minus strand of NZ_OLMK01000068.1, from coordinate 25,900 downwards.
GACGATGAGGGCGCGCGCCCCGGCCTCAAGGGCCCGGCGTACGTCCTCGGGGAGCGGGCCCTCGTCGTCGACGCCGACCGGCACGGTCCGCAGCCCCAGCGCCGGGACGAGATCGAGGACGCTCCCCCACCCGGGGTCCTCGACGGCCACGGCGTCCCCGGGCTTGAGATGCACGGCGAGCACCCGCTCGATGGCGTCCAGCGAACCGAAGGTGACGGCGACGGGCCCGTCCGGGACCCCGTCCGCGTCCAGATCGGCCCGTGCGATCCGGGCCAGCTCGGGCTCGACGGGCCCTGCCCCGTACAGCACGGGCTCGCGGTCGCCCTGCTCCGCCGCCGCCGCGAACGCGGCCGCGAGAGGCGGCAGCAGCGCGGGGTCCGGATTGCCGTCGGCGAGGTCCCGCACCCCTTCCGGCACCTCGACCCGGATGTACTCGCGCCCGGTGGTGGCGGGCCTGGGCCGCACCCGGCTCCCCCGCCGCCCGGCGGTCTCGATGACCCCACGTTCGCGCAGTGTGCGATACGCGGCTGCGACCGTGTTCGGGTTCACCCCCAGCCGTGTCGCCAACTCCCGCATCGGAGGGAGCAGTTGACCCGGCACCAACTCCCCGGCCCCCACCGCGCGCTCCACGCTGGCCGCGATCTCGGCTGCACCCCGACCAGCGATTGTGTATTCTCCTAGCACAAAGCCAATTATGCACTAGTGCAATGGAGAGCGCAATGACGGGGACCCCGCAGTCGACGACACCGACACCGGCCGCCTACGCCGCCACCGACCGCACGGTCCCCACCCGGTCCTCGGACCGGGCCTCGTACGACAAGGAGACGGTGCACGCGATACTCGACGAGGGGTACGTCTGCCACCTGGGCTTCGTCCGGGACGGCGCGCCGGTGGTGCTGCCCACGCTGTACGGCCGGGTCGGCGAGACGCTGTACGTGCACGGTTCGACGGGGTCGCGTCCGCTGCGGATGACGGGCAAGGCCGACCCGGGCCTCCCGGTGTGCCTGACGGTCACCCACGTGGACGCCCTGGTCCTGGCCCGCTCCGGCTTCCACCACTCGATCAACTACCGCTCCGTGGTCGTGCACGGCCTCGCCCACCAGGTCACCGACCCGGAGGAGCGGCGGATCGCCCTGGACGCCCTCGTGGACCACGCCGTCCCCGGCCGCTCGCGGGACTCCCGCCCCGCCAACGCCAAGGAGTCCGCCGCGACCGCCGTGATCAAGCTCGACCTGAACGAGGTCTCCGCCAAGGCCCGAACCGGCGGCGTCCACGACGAACCCGAGGACCTCACGCTCCCCCACTGGGCCGGTGTCGTCCCCCTGCGCAAGGGCTACGAAACCCCGATCCCGTCGCACGACCTGGCGCCCGGCATCGAACTGCCCGAGTACCTCAAGAGCCTGTGATGCTGATCCACCCCTGGGACGCCCCGCGCGACGACAGCGAATGGAGGCGCTGGCTCGCCGCCCACGACTTCGGCCAGCTCGCCGTCAACGGCCTGCCCGGCGACCCGCCCCACGTCCAGCCGATGCACTTCTCCTACGACCCCGACGAGGGCGAACACGGTGTCGCCCTCGCCCATCTGGCCCGCCCGAACCCGCTGTGGCCGGCCCTGGAGGCCGCGCCCGACGTCCTGCTGAGCGTCGTGGACGACTACGTCTACATCCCCGGCCCCTGGCAGGCCCCACCGGACGCCCCGCCGGAACACGGCACTCCGACCAGCTTCTACGCGGCGGTCCAACTCCGCTGCACGGCCCACGTCATCGACGACCCGATGGAGAAGGCCGCCCTCCTCAACCGCCAACTGGCCCACTTCCAGCCGGAGGGCGGCTCCGCCACCGCGACCGCCGACGGGGCACCCTACGGCCGCCTGCTCCCCGGCATCCGGGGCCTGCGTCTCGAAGTGACCTCCGTACGCGCCAAGTTCAAGTACGCCGCCCACCGCCCCGAGGAGGTCCAGGACCGCATCGTGGCCGGCCTCACGGCGAGAGGCGGCCCGGGCGACGCGGCGGCCCACACCCACCAGCTGAACCGCAGAGGCATCCGGCCCCCGGCGAGTTGACCACGCCCGAACGACGAGCCAAGCCCCCCACAGCGCGCCAGGGCCGAAAGGCGAACCGGGGCCGCGAGCGCCACCACCGCCCCTCGGCCCGCCCCACCCCGCCCCACCCACCGTCAACGGCGTCCGGCGGCCGCTTCGCCCCGCTCCGCACTCTCCCTGCCGGACGCCACGACCTCAGCCGCTCCGGACGCTCCCTTCCCCGGCACGGACCGCTGCGCCACGAACGCCCCCACCAGGACGACCGCCCCGCCGACGACCTGCGGTGCCGACAGATGCTCGCCGAGCAGCACCCAGGCGAGCACGGTCGCGACGACCGCCTCCAGACACGCGACGACGCCCGCCACCTGTGGGGACAACCGCCGTACGCTCACCACTCCGGTGACGTAGGCGAGAACCGTGGCGATCAGCACGACCCACCCGAGCAGCAGCCAGGCCGGCACCGGCCGTCCGTCCATGTGGGCGCTCCCGCCGAGCACCGCCCAGTCCATGCCCCAGGGCCGGGCCACCACGGTGAGCACCGCCGTGCCGACGAGCAACCCGTAGGCGATGACACCGAGGGGATCGGGCGCCTCGTTCCCCGCGTCGCTCCCCTGGTCGGACAGGACGAAGTACCCGACCTGACAGCAGGCGGCGCCGAGCGCGAGCAGCAGGCCCAGCAGGTCGAAGCTCAGCCCCGCCCACACCTCGACGACGCAGGCGAGCCCCCCGACCGCGAGGACGACCCCCGCGGCGGCGGTCCGGGTCACCGGCCGCCGCTGCACGAACCGCACCCAGCCGAGCACCATCGCCGGAGCGAGGTACTCGACGAGGAGGGCGACCCCGACGGGGATCCGGGATATGGACGCGAAGTAGAAGGCCTGCACACCGGCCACGGCGAGCAGCCCGAACCCGGCGAGCAGCGCGGGCCGCCGCCGCACCAGGTCCCGGTGCCGCACGGCCAGCGGCAGCATGACCAGCGCGGCGCCCGCGACCCGCAGCCACACCACGTGCAGTGGGTCGAGGCCCGCCTCTATGAGTGGCTTGGCCGCGGGGCCGGACCCGCCGAAGGCGAACGCGGACACGAGCGCGAGTCCCAGTCCGACGCGCCCGCCCTGCCCCTTGCTGCTCCGAGACGTATGCACCGGCACATGATGACAGGCGACAACAGGAGCGTCACCCCTCGTTGCTCCTGTCTCACCGCTCGGACACCCGACGACCCCTCAGCCCTCGACTCCGCCCCCGGACCCCGCACCCCGCAGACCCGTGCCCCCGACATCGACACCGGCGTGCCCGAGCACCTCCACCGCCCGCGAGGCCGGCGCCGAGACGATCGCGGCGAGCAGATCGATCCCATGGGCCCGGTCGGCACCGCGCCGCGCGGCCCGCTCGTACGCCTGCGTCATCGCCCGGGCCGCCACCGGCGACCAGCCCGGCACACCGGGTGCGACGGGGCCTGCCCCCGAGTCCTCGACGCCGATCTGCCACCGCAGCCCGTACCCGATGCTCCGCTGCACGAGATAGCCGAGCAGCCGGGCGATCTGCGGCGGGTCGAAGGCGGCCCGTACCTGTGGGTCGGACTCCAGGAGGGAGTGCAGCAGATGAGCCGTGTCGATCTGCCGGTCGCCGTCCCGCAGCGCCCGTCTGCGCGCGCCACCGACCACCGAGGCCAGCTCGTCCGTGAGCCTGCTCTCGAGCTCCGCGTGATTCAGACCGTCACCGACGGCCGCCTGCCGAGGAATACGGGATCGCACGCCTTCCACCCCATCAGCCACAGAGGCGGACGGCATCCACGAAACGAACCATCTTCGAGTCCCACACAGGTTGCGTAAGGGCTACTCCCGCCTCCTCCCTACGGATGAGGCGCGACCCTGACCACACACGCTTTCTGACGGTTCATCAGTATTGAATGTTCCGGCTCGCGCGGCTACGTTCCGCGACACCACCGTCCGAGACGAAGGGGTTGTCGCATGGCCGATGTCAGCGCGGAGGCACGCATCGGGGCACCCGCCGAGCAGATCTGGGCCCGACTCGTGGACTGGTCCTCGCACGGCGAGTGGAACACGACCCACACCGGTTTCCCCAAGGGCGGCCCACGGTCGCTCGCGGTGGGCGGCACCTTCCAGGAGAACCTGAAGCTCATGGGCTTCCCGGCGGAGGTCGTGTGGACCATCGCCGAGTTGGAGCCGGCCAGGCTGCTGGCCATCCGCGGCAAGGGCCCGATGGCCGTCGACCTGGCCACCCGCTACACCCTCACCCCCGACGGCGACACCACCACGGTCCGCATCGACGGCAGTTTCACCGGCGCGGCCGTCTCCCTCATGGCGGGCAAGCTCAAGGACTCCGCGACAGCCGCCCTCAGCGAGTCCCTGCGCAAGCTGGACGCCCTGGTGAAGTGAGAGCACCGCCCGATCCCGCCGTACGCCCCCGCCGCGCGACTCCCGCCCCGCTCCCCGCCCCCACGACCGGCACACACGGAAGGTGCCCCGCGGAAACCGCTCCGCGGGGCACCCCGAGCCGCGCCAAGGCAGACCTTGGGCCCTTGCCTCAGTCCTCGTCGGCGAGGATCAGATACAGCTTCTTGCGGGCCTCGTTGATCACGGCCAGCGCCTTGTCGCGCTGGTCCTTGTCACCGGTCTTCCAGACCTGCCCGAACGCCTCCATCAGACCGAACCCGGCCTGCCGGATCTCGCTCAGCGCCTCCCAGTCGACCCCGCGCGAGGCCTCTTCCCAGGGGGCTTCGGGCCCGTCCTCGGCCGCGGTACGGCCGGCCTCGGTGAGCGAGAACAGCTTCTTGCCGCCCTCGGTCGCGCTGGCGATCAGCCCCTCGTCCTCCAGCAGCTGAAGGGTGGGGTACACCGAGCCGGGGCTGGGCTTCCACGCCCCGCCGCTGCGCTCGGCGATCTCCTGGATCATCTCGTAGCCGTGCATCGGCCGGTCCTTGAGGAGGGCCAGGATCGACGCGCGTACGTCTCCCCGCCGTGCCCTTCCCCGGGGACCGCCTCGACCTCGTCCACCCCAGGGTCCCGGACCGAATGGTCCGAAGGGGCCGGGGCCGCCATGGCCCGGCCCGAAGGGCCCGAACGCGGCGCGCGGCGCCTCACCCTCGCCCCGGCCGAACGGATGGCCGCCACCACGGCGCCCATGCCCCCGCTCGAATCCGAAGCCCTGTCCATAGTCCTGTCCACGGGAACGCATCACGATCACTCCATTCCATCGTTGATCTGTCGCGATGCTTCAACGATATATCGGAATCCGTCGTACGACAACCCCCTTGGCCGTGCGGACGCGTCGCACACCGGTCGAGACAGCGGGGCGGCCGAAAAGTCTCGGCGATCCCGCCCTGGCGCAGGAATACTGGCCGCCCCCACCTCAGCCCCCCGAGAGAGACGGCCGTGCACGACGACCAACTGGACGTGACCACCGACATCGTTGCCACCTTGATCCGGGATCAGTTCCCTCGATGGAGCGACAAGGCGATCCGCCCCGCGCCGTCGACCGGGACGGTCAACGCGATCTTCCGCATCGGGAACGACCTCTCCGCGCGCCTCCCCCTGCGCCCGTCCGATGTGCCCCAGGCGTCGGCGGTCCTGGAACGGGAGGCACGGGCGAGCGCCGAGCTGGCGCAGGTGTCCCGGTTCCCCGCCCCGGAACCCGTCGCCCTGGGAAGACCGGGAGCGGGCTACCCCATGCCGTGGTCGATCCAGACCTGGATACCGGGAACGGTCGCCTTCGATGCCGATCCGAGCGGGTCGGAAGCGTTCGCCGAGGACCTCGGGGCCTTCATCGCGGCCCTCCGGAAGGCGGAGACGCGGGGGCGGCGCTTCAGCGGCGAGGGCCGTGGCGGTGTTCTCACCGACCACGACGACTGGATGGCGAAGTGTTTCGTGGAGAGCGAGGGGCTGCTGGACGTGCCCCCGCTGCGCCGGGCGTGGAATGGCTTCCGGGAGCTGCCCCGCACGGGTGCCGACGTGATGAGCCACGGCGACCTGATCCCCGGCAATGTCCTGGTCGCGGGAGACCGCCTCGCGGGCGTACTCGACACGGGTGGCTTCGGCCCCGCCGACCCGGCACTGGATCTGGTGAGCGCCTGGCACCTGCTGCGGCGGGGTCCGCAGGACGCGCTCCGGCGGACACTGGGCTGCGACGACCTGGAGTGGGAGCGCGGCAAGGCGTGGGCGTTCCAACAGTCGATGGGCCTGGTCTGGTACTACGTCGACAGCAATCCGGCGATGAGCCGATTGGGGCGCCGGACCCTCGCCCGCATCGTGGAGTCGCTGGAGCGAGGGCGCCCCGCTCGCCGGATCCAGTGATCGGTCCAGTGCCCGCGGATTGGCCTTGGCCCGTGCCTCCACCGGCCCTCTAGCGTCGTCCCATGCGTATTCGTATCGTCGACGCCTTCACCGACCGCCCCTTCCACGGCAACCCGGCCGGTGTCCTCCTCCTCGACTCCTTCCCCGACGACGCCTGGCTCCAGCACGTCGCCCGGGAGGTCAACCACGCCGAGACCGCCTTCGCGCACCCGCTCCCCGAGGGCGGCGAGGCGGACTGGGCGCTGCGCTGGTTCACCCCCGTCACGGAGGTGGACATGTGCGGCCACGCCACGCTGGCCACCGCGCATGTGCTGGCCTCCACGGGCTCGCACGAGGGCCCGGTACGGTTCGCCACCCGCAGCGGCGTCCTCACCGCGACACCCCGGCCGGACGGCTCCCTCACGCTCGACTTCCCGACCGCGCCCCTCACCCCGGTCACCGCCCCGGACGGCCTCGCCGAGGCGCTGGGCGCCGAACCGCTCACCGTGCTCGACACCGGCCCCCAGGTCGGAGACCTGCTGGTGGAACTGGCCGACGAGAAGGCGGTCCGCGACCTCGCCCCCGACCTCCGGGCCCTCGGCCGCCACTCCCGGCGCGGCGTCATCGCCACCGCCCGCGCGGCGGACCCCTCCGCCGGCCACGACTACGTCTCGCGCTGCTTCTTCCCCAACGTCGGCATCGACGAGGACCCGGTCACCGGCAGCGCCCACACCGCCCTCGCCCCGTTCTGGTCCGAGCGCATCGGCAGCCCCGCCCTCACCGGCCTCCAGGCCTCCGCCCGCTCGGGCCACGTCCGCACGGAGCTTCGCGGTGACCGCACCCTCCTGAGCGGCCGAGCGGTCACGGTGATCGACGGCGACCTGCTGGCCTGACGACCCACACCACGGGGCGCACGAACACCACGAGGACGGAGGAACACCACGAGGACGGAGGAACAACCACAGGGGCGTACGCAACCCGCCGTACGCCCCTGCCCGCGTCTCGCCAGCGGCACCCTCGCCCCCGTCAAGGCGTCGGCAGCCACCCCACCTTGCCGGCGAGCAGCCCGTATCCGACGAACGCCCCGATGTCGAGCAGCGAGTGCGCCACGACCAGCGGGCCGACACGGCCCCACCGCCGGTACAGGTAGACGAACACCACACCCATCACCATGTTGCCGACGAACCCGCCGATGCCCTGGTAGAGGTGGTACGAGCCGCGCAGCACCGAGCTGGCGGCCAGCGCGTTTCCCGGGGACCAGCCCAGTTGCTGGAGCCGGCGCAGCAGATACCCGACCACGATCACCTCTTCGAGGACCGCGTTCTGGATCGCTGAGAGGATCAGCACCGGGTACTTCCACCACACCTCGGGCAGCGCCTCCGGCACCACGGTGAGGTTGAAGCCGAGGCCACGGGCCGCCAGATAGAAGGCGATGCCCGTGCTGCCGATCACGGCGGCGACCGCCGCACCCCGGGCGAGGTCGAACCACGGCTTCGTACGGTCGAACCCGAGCGTCCGCAGCCCCGCGCCCTCCCTCATCAGCAGGTGCGCCACCAACGCCACCGGAACCAGGGCGGTCGTGATCCCGAACAACTGCCACGCGAGGTCGAGCCACGGGCGACCGGGCGCCGCCGAGGCGTTCATGGTGGCCGCCTGGTCCTTCAGCCCACCCGGCTTGGTGACCGACCCGATAAAGCTGATCAGCGCGGACACCCCGCTCGCGCCGAGCGAGAGGCCCAGCACGAGCAGGGTCTCGTCCCTGAGTATCCGCCGGGTCGGCCGCTCCCGCGGCAACGCACCGTCCACCGACTCCGCCTGCCCCTGCACCCACGCCTCCACTGGTCCGTTCCCACCGGAGGACCATCATCGCCTGCGGCGCCACGGATCTTCCCAGGGGCGTACGTTCAGGGCTCGGCACCCCGGCGGAGGCGGTGGCGGAGCCGGTGGCGGGGCCCGGCTCGTCAGCCCATCGGCACCGGCTCCGGCAACCCCACCGGCCACATGTGGACCGGCTCCCCGGCGTGCATCAGCTCGCAGTACCTCCGGGTGGTGGCGGCCAGCGCCGCATCCCGTCCGATGCCCTTGTCCAGCGCCTGGTGGAACGTTTCGACCTGCCACGACGCCCCGTTGACCCGCCGCCGGCAGCGCTCCTCGATCACCCCGAGGTAGAAGTCCCGGTCGACCGGCTCGACTCCCCACGCGTCCAGCCCCGCCTCGGCGAGCGGCAGCAGCTCCTCCCGTACGAGGTTCACGGCGTCCACCGGACCCACCCCGCCGTACCGGCCCCGGCGCGGCCACTGCAACCGCGCGTCGATGCCGTGCCGGCACGCCTCGTCGAAGTTGGCGGCCGCGGTCTCGAAAGGCATCCGCGTCCACACGGGCCGCGACTCCTCGGCGAGGGCGCGTACGACCCCGTAGTAGAAGGCGGCGTTGGCGATCACGTCAGTGATGGTGGGACCGGCGGGCAGCACCCGGTTCTCGACGCGCAGATGCGGGACGCCGTCGGCGATGCCGTACACCGGCCGGTTCCAGCGGTAGACCGTGCCGTTGTGCAGGGTCAGCTCCGCGAGCTTCGGCACGCCGCCCGCGTCGAGGACGCCGAGCGGATCCTCGTCGTCGCAGATGGGCAGCAGTGCCGGGAAGAAGCGCAGGTTCTCCTCGAAGAGGTCGTAGGCCGAGGAGATCCAACGCTCCCCGAACCAGGTGCGCGGCCGCACCCCCTGGGCCTGGAGCTCCGGCGGCCTGGTGTCCGTGGACTGCTGGAACAGCGGCGGCCGCGACTCACGCCACAGCTCGTGCCCGAACAGGAACGGCGCGTTGGCGCCGATGGCGACCTGCGCCGCCGTGACCGCCTGGGCCGCGTTCCACACGTCCGCGAAGCGCTCGGGGGTGACCTGGAGGTGCAACTGCACGGAGGTGCACGCGGCCTCGGGCGCGATGGACTTCGAGGTGCACACGAGCCTCTCGACACCCTCGATGTCGAGCGTGAAGTCCTCGCCCCGCGCGGCGACGATCTGATCGTTGAGCAAGGTGTAGCGGTCGCCCGCGGAGAGATTGGACGAGACCAGATCGTCCCGGTCGAGCGTCGGCAGAATACCGATCATCACGATGCCGGCATCCACCTCCCCGGCCTTCCGGTCGGCGTACGCCAGGGACGTACGCAGCTCCTCGGAAAGCTGGTCGAATACCCGGCCGCCCAGCCGGTGTGGAGCGATGTTCACTTCCAGATTGAACATGGCGAGTTCTGTTTGGAAATCTCGGCTCGCAATCCGTTCGAGTACTTGCGCATTCATCATTCTCGGCAGACCGTCCGCCCCGACGAGGTTCAGCTCGATCTCCACACCCATCAGGTTCTTGGGGCGATCGAACCGCTTCTCCTCCAGCAGGCGCTCCAGTCCCGCCAGACACTGCCGCAGTTTGTCACGGTAGAGCTGACGGTCGGACAGGCCGAACGGCCCCGCCACGACCTTCTCCCCCATCGAAGTGTCCCTCCTCGGATGGGCAGGCCGATGAGCCGGCCACGACTGCGGTTCACGGATGATGATGCCCAGGCAGAGCCGCCGATAACGTCCCGCGGGAGACCTGTGCCCGCTAGGCTGAGCCCGTTCACCCTCCACGCAATGGACTCGGCGTGCTTCTGGCACATTCACGCGGCACGAAAGAGCACGCGCTTTCCATGCCGGGGATTCGTGAAAAGCGCCGATGAGAACCGGCCTACCGCTACGCGACGGTAATCCGAGGTCACCCTCTCACTCCCGAGAGAAAATCGGGATGATTCCCGCGATTCAGCGACCGGATACCGCCTTGTTCTTCATATCGAAGACAGCTAGACGAAACACTGTTTGAACACGCGTCGTATAAACTCCGCAAACGAGGCTGAGAGTCGGCTCTCGCGGTCCTCGGTCCTGCCGTCGGAGCTCGCACGGCGGAACCCCAACCCACGCACCGGACCCCGGGCACCCGTCTCTCCGATCCCCGAGAGCTGACAGCGCCGTCCGCCCCCGCCCTCGCGCCACCGTGCCTGTCGAATGAGAGGCGACCCACCATGCCGCTGCTTGTCCCCCCGGCTCCCGCGCCCGCCCTGCGCACCGTCCTCACGGCACTCGGATCTCCCACCGCCGTCAGCGAGGCCCGAACTCCCTCCCTGCGCAGCGCCCAAGGTCCCGCCGCACCCGAGCTCCCGCTGCCCGTCCACGTGCTCGACCGGATCACCCCCGAGGGCGCCGGCAGCACACGGCTCGCGGGCTGGCGCTTCCTGATCCGCTCCGGCGACCGCGCCCTGGCCGCCGCCGAGACGCGCCTCACCCCGGACGGCTGGGCCTTCTCGCATTTCTTCGAGGGCCCGTACATCGCGTCCACCGAACTCGCCCTGCGCCAGGCCGACCTCATGCAACAGCCCTACCAGCCCCGTCTGCTGTCCGTGCCCGAGCTGTACATGCTCACTCTCTGGCTGCACGCGGACACCACCGCCGACGGCGCCACCGGTGTCCCGGCACCGACCGACCTCCTCGTCCCACTGGCTCCCGCGCCGCCCGGGATCGCGGCCCACCGTCCGCACCGGGTCGCCGACCTCCTGCCGGTCCTGACCACCCGCCTGCCCCCCGCACCCCTCATGGGTTCGCCCGCCTGAGACCGAGGGCCGCCGCCTCATTCACACCGTCGCGTACCCCGCCGCCGATATCCGGGCGGCGGGGTCGCATTGTCATCGGCGCCGCATTCCGCTCTTACGCGCGGCAATACGCTCGTACGAGCCTTTCACAGTCCGCGCCCACCTCGGACTAGCCCCATCCGACCATGGCGAACCACCCGAACGGACAGGGGAGTTCCGATGAACCGTGCGCGTGGGGGATGCGTCATCAATCTGTGAGAAAGCCGTGCTGCAAAATGCCTGCGGATTGACGCCCGTGGGGCAACACTGGGACCGGACCGAATAATCACAACGGGGGGCGGCCATGAGCGAGGCTTCACGCCGCGATACAGACACGACAGCCATCTCACCACTGACGACAGAGCGAAAGATCCCCACAACCATGTGCCAGCACCAGCCACCGTGCCCGACCGCCGAATCCGCCGACCGGGAAGGTGCCCGTCTCGTGGCGCACCACCCGGAGCAGGGATGGAGCCTGCTCTGCAACGGCGTTCTGCTCTTCGAGGACACCGGTGAGCTCCTTCCCGACGGACAGATCATCGCCCCGCACCGCCCGCTCGACAGCGGCACGGTGATGACGGCGGCCTGAGCCGCGAGAGGTGCGCACAGGGCGAGCGTTCCCGCGTCGGACGCCCGCCCGGACACAAAGAGGGGCCGGCCGGAGAAGCACTCTCCGAACCGGCCCCGACGCGTATCCGCGGGCGACTACTCCTCGTAGGCGTCCAGCGGCGGGCAGGAGCAGACCAGGTTCCGGTCACCGAAGGCCTGGTCGATCCGGCGCACCGGCGGCCAGTACTTGTCGGCGGGCCTGACCCCGGCCGGGAACACGGCCTCCTCACGGGTGTACGCGTGGTTCCACTCGCCGCCGAGCGCCGCCGCGGTGTGCGGAGCGTTCCGCAGCGGGTTGTCGTCGGCGGGCCACTCGCCCGACCCGACCTTCTCGATCTCCGCGCGGATCGCGATCATCGCGTCGCAGAACCGGTCCAGTTCGGCGAGGTCCTCCGACTCGGTCGGCTCGATCATCAGCGTCCCCGCCACCGGGAACGACATCGTCGGCGCGTGGAAGCCGTAGTCGATCAGCCGCTTGGCGATGTCGTCGACGCTGACCCCGGTCGTCTTCGCGAGCGGCCGCAGGTCGACGATGCACTCGTGCGCGACGAGCCCGCCCGGACCGGTGTACAGCACGGGGTAGTGCGGCTCCAGCCGCTTGGCGATGTAGTTGGCGCTGAGCACGGCGACCTGCGTCGCCCGCTTGAGGCCCTCGCCGCCCATCAGCCGGACGTACGACCACGAGATCGGCAGGATGCCCGCCGAGCCCCACGGGGCGGCCGAGATCGGGCCCACACCGGTCTCCGGGCCGGCCGCGGGCTGCATCGGGTGGTTCGGCAGATACGGCGCCAGGTGCTCCCTGACCGCCACGGGCCCGACACCGGGACCGCCGCCGCCGTGCGGGATGCAGAACGTCTTGTGCAGGTTCAGGTGCGAGACGTCACCACCGAAGTGGCCCGGCTTGGCCAGGCCCACCAGCGCGTTGAGGTTGGCGCCGTCGACGTACACCTGACCGCCGGCGTCGTGCACCTGAGCGCAGATGTCGGCGACGTGCTCCTCGAACACACCGTGCGTCGACGGGTAGGTGATCATCAGCACGGACAGCTCGTCGCGGTACTGCTCGATCTTGGCCCGCAGGTCCTCGACGTCGATCTCGCCGTCCTCGGCGGTCCTCACCACGACGACCTTCATCCCGGCCATCACGGCGCTCGCGGCGTTGGTGCCGTGCGCGGAGGACGGGATGAGGCACACGACGCGCTGGTCGTCGCCGTTGGCACGGTGGTAGCCGCGTACGGCGAGCAGGCCCGCCAGCTCACCCTGCGAGCCGGCGTTCGGCTGGAGCGACACCTTGTCGTATCCGGTGACCTCGGCGAGCCGCTCCTCCAGCTCGCGGATCAGCGTCAGATAGCCCTGCGCCTGCGCGGCGGGCGCGAAGGGGTGCAACTGCCCGAACTCGGGCCAGGTCACCGGCTCCATCTCGGTGGTCGCGTTGAGCTTCATCGTGCAGGAGCCCAGCGGGATCATGCCCCGGTCGAGCGCGTAGTCGCGGTCGGCGAGACGGCGCAGGTAGCGCAGCATCGCGGTCTCGGACCGGTGCTCGTGGAACACGGGGTGCGTGAGGTAGTCGTCGGAGCGCAGCAGCGCCTCGGGCAGCGTGTCCTCGGCGGCGGCGTCGAGGTCCTCGACGTTGCCCTCCACCCCGAACGCCGTCCACACGGCACCCAGCTGCGCCCGCGTGGTGGTCTCGTCGCAGGAGACGGACACCTGGTCGGCGTCCACGAGGTGCAGGTTCACGCCGTGCTGCCGCGCGGCCGCGACGACCTCGGCGGCCCGTCCCGGCACCCGCGCGGTGAGCGTGTCGAAGTACGCGCCGTGCACGACCTCGACACCGCCCGCGGCGAGCCCCGCGGCGAGGACGGTGGCGTACCGGTGGGTGCGCCGGGCGATGGTCCGCAGCCCCTCGGGGCCGTGGTAGACGGCGTACATGCCGGCCATCACGGCGAGCAGCACCTGGGCGGTGCAGATGTTGCTGGTCGCCTTCTCCCGGCGGATGTGCTGCTCACGGGTCTGGAGGGCGAGCCGGTACGCCTTGTGCCCGTCCGCGTCCACGGAGACGCCCACGAGCCGCCCGGGCAGGCTGCGCGCGAACTTCTCGTGCACGGCCATGTAGCCCGCGTGCGGCCCGCCGAAGCCCATCGGCACACCGAACCGCTGCGTCGTACCGACCGCGATGTCGGCGCCCAGCTCACCGGGCGGGGTCAGCAGGGTGAGGGCGAGCAGGTCGGCGGCGACGGTGACGAGCGCCCCGAGGCCGTGGGCCTGCTCGATGACCGGCTTGAGGTCGCGCACGGCACCGGAGGCACCCGGGTACTGCAGGAGTACGCCGTTGATCTCGCGGGAGGCGATGTCGGCGGGGATGCCGTCGCTGAGGTCGGCGACGACGACCTCGACCCCGGTGGGCTCGGCGCGGGTCTCGATCACGGCGATGGTCTGCGGCAGCGTGTCCGCGTCGACCAGGAAGAGGCCCTTCTTGTTGCGGCCCATGCGCCGGGACAGGGACATGGCCTCGGCGGCGGCCGTGCCCTCGTCGAGCAGGGAGGCGCCGGAGGTGGGCAGCCCGGTGAGCTCGGCGACCATGGTCTGGAAGTTGAGCAGCGCTTCGAGCCGCCCCTGGGAGATCTCGGGCTGGTACGGCGTGTAGGCCGTGTACCAGGCGGGGTTCTCCATGACGTTCCGCAGAATGACCGGCGGGGTGAAGGTGCCGTAGTAGCCGAGTCCGATCATGGAGCCCAGCACCTGGTTGCGGTCGGCGAGCGAGCGCAGCTCGGCGAGCACCTCGGCCTCGGTGCGGGCGCCCGGCAGCTTCAGCGCCTCGGCGTTCTTGATCACATCGGGGACCGCTGCGGCCGTCAGCTCGTCGAGCGAGCCGTAGCCGATATGGGCGAGCATCTTGGCCCGGGCCTCGGCGTCGGGTCCGATGTGACGCCGCTCGAACGGGATGCCCTGTTCGAGCTCTGTGAGCGGAATGCGGTGGGCGGTCATTGCGGAGGCCTCCTGGTCTGACACGACCTTCGAGGGCACCACGGCATGGGTGCCCGACGGCCTCCCCCTCTGTCATCTCGACCTGAGAGCTTCACCGGCCCGGGTACGGGCCGGCTTTCACCGTCGGTGAGAGCGGAAACCGTCGACACCCGCTCTGCTTTCCAGAGTGACCTCGTCCGTGCGGTACGTGAGCCTGAGAGATTCCGGGGAGGATTTGCTCCTTCGGCGCCTCCGGATGGTGTCCGGAGGACTCTCCCGCACGAGTTCAACAGCCGCTGCCAGCGTATCAGCGCGGTCAACGCACGTGCCTTCGAGTGGCCGCCGTCCCGGTTGTGCCTTTTCGTAGTGGTGAGGAAGGATTTGCAAACCCCCATGGCGATCACTTGGAGGGCCCGTGCAGACCGACATCGATCCGCGCAATCTGATCGGCCGCAAGGCGTTCGACCGCAAGGGCACCAAGATCGGCACCGTGGACGAGGTCTACCTCGACGACGCGACCGGCGTCCCCGAGTGGGCCGCGATACGCATGGGCCTCTTCGGCCGCGACGCCTTCATCCCGCTCGAGCCCAGTGAACTCGTCGAGGGCTCCCTCCGTGTCCCCTTCGACCGCGCCCTCATCAAGGACGCCCCCGACTTCGGTGTCGGCCGCCACCTCTCCCCCGAACAGGAACTCCAGCTCTACCACCACTACGGCCTGGACATAGCCCCGCCGCCCCCGCTGGACCACGACTTCGGCAATGTGGCGAGCCAGGAGGACCCCTGACCCCACGCCGGCCTCGCCCCACCTCCGCCGCCCGCGACACCAGCCCCTTCAGCCCGACGCCCACTCCCTCATCCCGACGCCCTCCCCGCCCCTCCCTCATGCTCCGCTCCCGGCCCCGGCACGGGCACCGCCTCCGAGGGCCGCACCGGCCCGCCCGGCACCAGCGGCAACGGATCCACCGCCTCGAGATCCGGGTCGTCCGAGCGGAACGTCCGCACCCGCCCCGGCTCCTTTTCCTCGGGCGTCTCGAACCGCACGGTGACCCGCCCGAGCCCGCTCCCCTGCACCCAGCCGTGCCCGTACTCGGAGTGCCGCACGTCGTGCCCGGCCGACCACCGACGCTCGACGACACGCCCCGCGCCCTCGTCGGGGACGGCCTCCTCCTCCGTCTCCTCCTCAGCAAGCTCCGGATCCCCCGCGGCCTGGGCGAACAGGTCCTCCTGCGTGTAGTCGGCGAGCCCGCTTACCCCGACCCCCAGCAGCCGCACCCCACCGGTGGTGTCGACGGCCTCCAGCAGCCGGGCCGCGGCCTCCCGCACCACGGCCGGGTCGTCCGTCGGCCCCCGCAATGTCTCGGACCGGGTCAGGGTCGAGAAGTCGTACCGCCGCACCTTCAGCACGATCGTCCGTCCCGACAGACCGGCCCCCCTGAGCCGCCGCACACACCGGTCGGCGAGCCGCTGCACCTCCAGCCGGACCCGCACCCGGTCGTGGATGTCCACGTCGTAGGTGTCCTCCACGGACACGGACTTGGCGTCCCGCTCGGCGACCACGGCCCGGTCGTCACGCGCCAGCGCCATCGCGTACAGGCCGTGTCCGTGGGCCTTCCCCAGCAGCCGTACGACCTCGTCCTCGCCGGCCTCCACGATCTCCTCGACGGTGGTGATCCCCGCGCGCCGCAGATGGTCCCCGGTCGCCGGCCCGACTCCGGGGAGGATCCGCACGGACATCGGCCCGAGGAGTGCCCGCTCGGTGCCGGGCTCGATGACCACCAGCCCGTCCGGCTTGGCCTGCTCGGAGGCGATCTTCGCGAGCATCTTGGACGCGGCGAGCCCCACGGAGCCGGTCAGCCCGGTCACTTCCCGTATCTCCTGACGCAGCCGCCCGCCCGTCCCACGCGCCGAGGCCTCGTCCCAGGCCGCTCCCCCGGCCTCCAGGTCCACGAACGCCTCGTCGAGGCTGAGCGGCTCCACCAGGGGCGACAGGGCGTGCAGAAGCCCCATGACCTGCTGGCTGATCGCCCGGTAGAACGTGAAGCGGGGCGTGAGGTACGCGGCGTTCGGCGCGAGCCGACGGGCCTGCGCCGTCGGCATCGCCGAGTGCACCCCGAAGACCCTCGCCTCGTACGAGGCGGTGGCGACCACGCCTCGGGGACCGACCCCGCCCACGATGACGGCCTTCCCGCGCAGGCTCGGCTTGGACGCCTGCTCCACCGAGGCGTAGAAGGCATCCATGTCGAGATGCAGGATCGTGGGCGCGGTTCTCACATCTCCGATGCTGCCCTACGCCACTGACAATGCCGTCAGACCGCGCGGTTGCGCCGCCGCGCCAGTTCGTCCGCTGGGTTGGGGCGGACCAGGGTCTCGCCCGTGTCGATCCGCTCGCCGTGCAACTGGGAGAGAGCGCTTTCCACATCACGCCAGACCACCCCGACGGCGATTCCGAAGATCCCCTGGCCGCCTTGGAGCAGAGCGTGGACCTCGTCGGGCGAGGTGCACTCGTAGACCGTGGCCCCGTCGCTCATCAGCGTCATCCGCTCCAGGTCGCTGAAGCCCCGCTCCCGCAGGTGCTGAACGGCTGTGCGGATGTTCTGCAGGGAGACACCGGTGTCGAGGAACCGTTTCACGATCTTGAGGACGACGACGTCCCGGAAGCTGTAGAGCCGCTGCGTCCCGGACCCGTGGGCGGACCGCACACTGGGCTCCACGAGGCCGGTGCGGGCCCAGTAGTCGAGCTGGCGATAGGTGATGCCTGCGGCGGCGCACGCGGTGGGCCCGCGGTACCCGACGTTCTCGTGCGGCTCGGGCGCGGCCTCCGAACCGTCCTGGACAGCCGTCGGCAACTGTGGAAAGGGACCGGCCGCGCCGCCGGAATGGGGATAACCCCTGCTCGAGCGGAGCCGAGCGCTCGGGGGAGGGTACGAGCCGCTCTCCCCCAGGCTGCGTCCGGGGGCACCCCCAGCCGTACCGTCGCCGCTGTTCCTCACGCCGACCTCCGTCCTTGACCTGCCTTGTCGACGGTAGGCAGCCACCAGGGGTGCGTCAACGACCGCCACACTCGGCACGCCGAGTGATAATCACCCTGAGAGTGGTTTCCCGTGCCCTTCCGCGGGGAAAGGCTAGCCGAATGTGCTAAGCGGAACCCCAGGACACCGCATGGGCACGTGTCAGGTGCCGGACCTCCGTGACGCCGCCCCCTTGATCGACATCCCCCGGCCCGGATCCGATCGGTCAGCGCTCCGGCAGGCCGTGGACGGCACGCGGTGCCGGTCCCGCCGATCACGACCGCGCGGCCCGACGGCGGCGCGGCACAGCGGCCCGTCAGCCCTTGGCAGCGCGACGACGACTCGGCCCCGCGCCACGGGCCGAGAGCCCGACGGCCGCGAGGCCCGACACCACCGCAGCCCGGACTCACTGGCTGCTGGTACCGAAGTCCTCCGGCGAGATCTGGTCGAGGAACTCGCGGAACTTCTCCACCTCGTCCTCCTGCTCGTCCGGGATCGCGATGCCCGCGTCATCGAGCACCCCGTCACTGCCGAAGATCGGCGTCCCGGTGCGCAGCGCCAGCGCTATGGCGTCGGAGGGCCTGGCGCTCACCTCGACACCGCTGGCGAAGACCAGCTCCGCGTAGAAGACGCCCTCACGCAGATCCGTGATGCGCACTTCCGTGAGCTCCTGGCCGACGGCCTCCAGCACGTCCTTGAACAGGTCGTGGGTCAGCGGCCGCGCGGGGGCCATGCCCTGCTGGGCGAAGGCGATCGCGGTGGCCTCCCCGGGCCCGATCCAGATGGGGAGGTAACGGTCGCCTCCCACTTCACGCAGGAGCACGATCGGTTGGTTGGAGGGCATTTCGACCCGGACACCTACGACATCGAGCTCGTTCACACAGCAACCCTAGGCCGTGCTCGGGATGTTTGGGTAGTCGAGCACGGATAGGCCGGACGATCCGCCACAGGCGAACACCCCTCTTCAGCGGAGCCGGACACCCAGCGCGCTCTGTACCAGCGCGGCGTGCAGCTTCACCGTGAGCCCCGCCAGCTCCCGCGTACGGTCCTCCGCGTGCGCTCTGGTCTGGGGATTGCGGTGGCGGCGCAGCGGCGCGACCACCTGCTCCACGAGGCCCGCCTCACGGTCGGCGGCGGCCCGCATCACCCGCAGATGCCTCGGCTCGATACCGAACCGCCCCAGTTCCACCACAAGCGTGGCGACCGTGAGGGCCTCGGCGTCGTACGTGCCGTCCGGCAGCGGCGCCACGAGCCCGTACGACTCCCACTCGGCCAGTTGCTCCTCGCCGATCCCGGCGCCGGCCAGCAGCTCGGCCCGCCCGATCCGGGCGGCGGTGGGCTCCTCGGGCTCCCCGAAGAGCTCGCTCAGCCGCTCTCCGTCGCCGATGTCCCGCTGGCGGCCCACCGACGGCAGCCGGACGTCCTCGCCCCGTTCCAGGGCCGCCAGGTACTCACGGATCACCTTGAGCGGCAGATAGTGGTCCCGCTGCATCCTCAGGACATGTCCGAGACGCTCGACGTCACCAGCGCTGAACTTGCGATACCCCGAGGGGGTCCGCTGCGGCTCGATGAGCCCCTCCGACTCCAGGAAACGGATCTTGGAGATCGTGACCTCGGGGAACTCCTCGCGCAGCAGGTTCAGCACCGAGCCGATGCTCATCAGGCCACTGTCCGCGGCGGTGGTGCCGTGATCGGCACCACCGCTCGTTGTTCGAAGCATGGACCTTCCCTGGGGGATTCCCCCGGAACGAGTCCGGGGGCGGGTCAGTAACCCCGCTGGCTCGCGTAGAAGACCAGCCGGTACTTGCCGATCTGCACCTCGTCACCGTTGTGCAGGGCGACCTGGTCGATCCGCTCACGGTTGACGTACGTGCCGTTCAGGCTGCCGACGTCGGCGACCGTGAACGAGCCGTCCTGGGCCCGGCGGAACTCCACATGGCGACGGGAGACCGTGACGTCGTCCAGGAAGATGTCGCTCTGCGGGTGACGGCCCGCCGTCGTCAGGTCGCTGTCGAGCAGGAAGCGGCTGCCCGCGTTCGGGCCGCGACGCACGACGAGGAGTGCCGAGCCGAGCGGCAGCGCGTCGACGGCGGCCTGAGCCTCCGGCGAGAGCGCCGGCAGCTGCGTCTGACCCGTCGTCTCGGAGTCGTAGGCCTCGAGGCCGGAGATCGAGATCGTGGAGGTCGTCTCGGAGGGACGCTCCGGGACGGCGCCGGGACGCAGCGGCGCACCGCAGTTCGAGCAGAAGCGGCTGTTCTCCGCGTTGCGGTTACCGCACCTCGTACACACCAGGGCCGACATCGACGGATCCTCCTGCCGCGGCTGCCCCGCCGGGGCATTGGACGCATACGGGTCGGTGGCAAACCCTCCACCCGTACCTGAGGCTGACG
The DNA here is from genome assembly GCF_900290235.1 of Streptomyces sp. MA5143a. Classification (GTDB taxonomy): domain Bacteria; phylum Actinomycetota; class Actinomycetes; order Streptomycetales; family Streptomycetaceae; genus Streptomyces. Next base: position 5,954 of record NZ_OLMK01000068.1, on the reverse strand, counting down.
GGTCCCCGAAACCTATGCGGCCCGACTGGGCAGGGTCAACAGACGGCGCGCCCTGACCTCCGGAAATGTCACCGCCCGGACCAGCGACCTGGTCCCGGAACAGGGGGCGCTCGCCACCCTGGCCCTCGGCCTCCGAAGGCTGCGCGCGATGGCGGGAGGTCGCGTTGCCGCTGTCCTCTCGCGCGCTCTTGCCGAACAACTTCGCAAACAACTTCACGGGCGATTCCCCTTGACCGAAACAGACCCGCCCGTGGGGCAGGACGAACCCTGACTGAACACACCGGCCGACCCGGACATCCTCACAACGTCCGTTTCCACCAGACAGTTTCCACCACGCACCACCCATTCGGTGCGCCGACCCCCCGCAACCTCTTGCCCTCGCCGGACGACCCCTATGCACCTGCGGTTCACTGGGAGGACGACCGAGCGTAGTCAGGCCGCTTCGCCGCTCGCAAGGCGTCCACGACGATCTTGTCAGCCCGCTCCACGGCCACGGTGGCCTGCTCCTTCTCCAGTGTCTGCACCACGCCTCCGGGGATGTTCAACGCCGGCTCGAGGTCCTGCGGGTTGCCGATGACCTTGAAACGAAAGGGCTGGGTGATCTTGTTCCCGTCGACACTGATTCCCTTGCCGGAATCGGTGAGATAGGTGCTGGCGACGACGCGTACGCCGTTCACCTGGATCGCCTCCGCGCCGGCGGCGCGCAGCTCCTGGATCGCGTCGAGCAACATGTCCGCCTCGACCGTCCCCTTCGTGTCGTTGATCGTCAGCGTGATGCCGGGTCCCTGCGCGGCCACGGTGCCCGCCAGCACGCCGAGTTGTCTTTCCTTCTCGACGGTCTGCTTGCGTGCCTCCTCGGCCTGGTCCGAGCTGTTCTCCAACTCGGTGCGCTGATCCTCGAGACCCTGCTTCTCCTCCTCCAGACGCTGAGTACGGTCATCCAGTTCATCGAGGATGCGTACGAGATCTTCCTGGCGTGCGCCGCGCAGCGCGCTGTCGTCGTTGTTGGAGGCCACCTGGACGGCCAGGCCGAAGCCCAGGCCGAACAGCAGTACGGCCACGATGAGTTGGGCCCGTGTGAAGCGCGGCGGCCACAGCCCCTGGGCCAGCCGCTGCCGTCCGGTCAGCCGGTTCTTCTCGTCGGGCGTGGCCCTGCCCGGCCCTTCGGCGGCCGCGACCGGGACCTCCTGCGGCAGCTCGCGGCGCAACCGGGTCGTCGGCTCGTCGTCGTCCGCCCCGCCCGCGCCCGCCGTCGGCCTCGGCGTCTCGTGCCTGTCGCTCATCGGCCTCACGCCCGGAACACGTGCCGGCGGATCGCCGCGGCGTTGGAGAAGATGCGGATGCCGAGAACGACCACGACACCCGTGGACAGCTGGGCCCCCACACCCAACTTGTCACCGAGGAACACGATCAGGGCGGCCACGACCACGTTGGACAGGAACGACACGACGAAGACCTTGTCGTCGAAGATCCCGTCCAGCATGGCCCGCAGACCGCCGAACACGGCGTCCAGGGCCGCGACGACGGCGATGGGGAGGTACGGCTCGACCACCGCGGGTACCTCGGGCCGGACCAACAGTCCGGCCACGACTCCGAGGACGAGGCCCAGTACGGCGATCACGATGTGCCCTTCCTAGCGCTCGGTTCTGCTGTTCGTACGATCACGCTCGGCGCGGCCGGCACCTTGATGTCGCTCTCGGCGGAGATGCTCGTCCGGATCCCGAAGTTCTCTTGCAGGGCATGCAGGTACAGCCCGTCGGGGCTGTTCTGAAACCTGGTGCTCAGCCGCTGCCCGTCCCCCACCGCGAGCACCGTGTACGGCGGCACCAGCGGCTTGTTGTCGACCAGTATGGCGTCGCCGGCGGCCCTGATCGCCGACAGCGCGGTGAGCCGCTGTCCGTTGATCGAGACGGCCTCGGCGCCCGACGCCCACAGCCCGTTGACGACCCGCTGCATGTCCCGGTCGCGCACGCGCCCGGTGTCGGAGAATCCGGAGGTCTCGCGGGGGTCGCCGTCACCGCCCTGGCTGGCGCTCTTCGAGTCGTTGACGACCAGCTTCACGCCCGGGCCGTGCACCTCGACGGCACCCGACAGGATGTCCACAAGGTCGCCCTGGCCGCTGCCGCCGTCCTTGAGCGCCTCGCGCTGGCGTGCACCCACGTCGTCACGGAGGTCGTCGACGGAGTCCTCCAGCTTGTCCGCCGCAGCGGTCTGCTGGTGGATACGGTCGATGAGCTCCTCGCGCTCCTTGGCCAGCGCCGGGGCGCTGATCCGCGCCTGCGCCGCGCCCACGGTCACCACCAGGGCGGCGAGCACCAGCCCGACCGCGAGGCCCAGCTTCGCCCGTACGGTTTTCGGCATGCCCCCGGTGCCGTCGGCCTTCTTCCGGGCGGCGGCCTCGGCGTACCCGTCATCGAGGCTGTGGTCCATGACGTTGTTGAGCAGCGACATGGAGGCGTCCGGACGCGACGCGCGCGCGGGTGTGCTCCGAACGGGGGGCTGCTGCGGCATGCCGCACATCGTCGCACGTCGCGCCCACTACCTCCGAATGGCCCCACCCACGTGCCGGACAGGCCCCGTTGGGGGCACTTGTCCGGCACGCGCGTGTGGCGGGTGTTTCAGCGTCCGGCGCTGTCCACCACCGACGACCATTCGTCCAGCAGAGCCTGCGCCGAGGCGTCGTCGGGCCCTTCGGCCCACAGATGCGTGACGGCCTCCGCCGGGTCCGGCAGGACCATCACCCACCGCCCGTCGGTCTCCACAACCCGCACACCGTCGGTCGTGTCGACAAAGCGATTGCCGGCGGCCTCCACGACCCGGCGCATCACGAGCCCCTTGACGGCCCACGGAGTGGCGAGGTCCCGCTTGAGGACGTGCGCCCGCGGAATCCGCGCGTCGATCTGGCTCAGCGTGAGCTGTGTCCGCGCCACCAGCCCGATGAGCCGTACGAAGGCCGCCGTCCCGTCGAAGACGCTGCTGAACTCCGGCACGATGAACCCGCCGCGCCCGTCTCCGCCGAAGATGGTCGTCTCGTCGCCGCCGACCCGGGTCAGGTCGTCCGGCGAGGTGGTCGTCCACTCGACCTGCGTGCCGTGGTACGCGGCGACCTGTTCCGCGATCCTGGTGGTGGTCACCGGCAGCGCCACGCGCCCGCTCCGCCGCTCCGCGGCCACCAGGTCGAGCATCACCAGCAGGGCCCGGTCGTCCTCGACGATCCGCCCCTTCTCGTCGACCAGGGACAGCCGCTCGCCGACGGGGTCGAACCGCACTCCGAACGCGGCCCGCGACGACGCCACGATCTCGCCGAGCCGCACGAGCCCCGACCGCCGCATGTCGCCCGTCTCCGTCGGCCTCGACTCGTCGAGACCGGGGTTGATCGTCAGCGAGTCGACGCCCAGCTTGCCGAGCAGGCTCGGCAGTACGAGTCCGGCGCTTCCGTTGGACGCGTCCACGACGACCTTGAGCCCCGATTCGGCGATCCCGGTCGTGTCGACGTTCCGCAGCAGGGAGCCGGTGTACGAGTCGAAGACGCTGGCCGGGAAGTGCAGGTCGCCGATCTCGCCCGGGAACGCGCGCCGGTACTCCTGCCGCGCGAAGACCCGGTCCAGCTTCCGCTGGCTGCCCTGCGACAGGTCCGCTCCCTGACTGTCGAAGAACATGATGTCGACGGAGTCCGGCACCCCGGGCGTGGTGCGGATCATGATCCCACCGGCACTGCCCCGAGCGGTCTGCTGCCGGGCCACCGGCAGCGGTACGTTCTCCAGGTCCCGTACGTCGATGGCGCTGGCCTGGAGCGCCGAGATGACCGCCCGCTTGAGGGCACGCGCGCCTCGGGAGTGGTCACGTGCGGTGGTGACCGTCGAGCCCTTCTTGAGCGTCGTCGCGTACGCCCCGGCCAGCCGCACGGCCAGCTCCGGGGTGATCTCCACGTTCAGGATCCCGGACACGCCACGGGCACCGAAGAGATGCGCCTGTCCGCGGGACTCCCAGATCACCGACGTGTTGACGAACGCACCGGCCTCGATCGTCTTGAAGGGGTAGACGCGTACGTTCCCCTGGATGATCGATTCTTCGCCGACGAGGCACTCGTCGCCGATGACGGCGCCGTCCTCGATCCGGGCGGCCCGCATGATGTCGGTGTTCTTTCCGACCACGCAGCCACGCAGATTGCTGTGCTGTCCGATGTAGACGTTGTCGTGGACGACGGTCTTGTGGAGGAAGGCCCCGCTCTTCACGACGACATTCGAGCCGACCACGGTGTGCTCGCGGATTTCGACGCCGGCTTCGACCTTGGCGTAGTCCCCGATGTACAGCGGTCCGCGCAGCACGGCGTCGGGGTGCACCTCGGCGCCTTCGGCGATCCACACACCGGGTGAGAGCTCGAATCCGTCGATCTCGACGTCGACCTTGCCTTCGAGGACGTCGGCCTGTGCCTTCACATAGCTCTCGTGCGTGCCGACGTCCTCCCAGTAGCCCTCGGCGACATAGCCGTAGATCGGCTTGCCTTCCTTCATGAGCTGCGGGAAGACGTCTCCGGACCAGTCGACGGGAACGTCGGCCTCGACGTAGTCGAAGACCTCGGGCTCCATCACGTAGATGCCGGTGTTCACGGTGTCCGAGAAGACCTGCCCCCAGGTGGGCTTCTCCAGGAACCGCTCGACCTTGCCCTCCTCGTCGACGATCGTGATGCCGAATTCCAGCGGGTTCGGCACCCGTGTCAGGCAGACGGTGACGAGCGCACCCTTTTCCTTGTGGAAATTGATGAGCTCGGTGAGGTCGAAGTCGGTCAGGGCGTCACCGGAGATGACGAGGAAGGCATCGTCCTTCAGTGCTTCCTCGGCGTTCTTCACGCTCCCGGCAGTACCGAGTGGCTTCTCCTCGTTGGCATAGGTGAGCTCCATCCCGAGCTCCTCACCGTCGCCGAAATAGTTCTTGACGAGTGACGCCAGGAACTGGACGGTAACGACGGTCTCATTGAGCCCATGCCTTTTGAGCAGCCGCAGTACGTGCTCCATGATCGGGCGGTTCGCCACGGGTAGGAGCGGCTTGGGCATGCTCGAGGTCATGGGGCGAAGGCGTGTGCCCTCGCCTCCGGCCATCACGACGGCCTTCATGTCGGAAGCGTCCTCCTTGAAGAGACACGGTCTAGCCGACTTCACCCGTCCAGATTGTCCCGCACTTTTCCGACGCGGGCCATCGAGCCACTACGGCTGTCCCATCGGACGGGCTCAATCGGCCATGGCGTCCGCCGCGACAAGTCGGCGGACCTGAACCACGTAGAGGATCCCTGCCCACCAATACAGCGTTGTACCCCATCCGGCGAACGCCCATCCGAAAATAGCAGCGAGTGACGAGATCCATCCGGTTCCGTCACTGAGCAACAGCAAGGGGAAGGCGTACATCAGGTTGAAGGTGGCTGCCTTCCCGAGGAAGTTCACCTGCGGCGGCGGATAGCCGTGCCGACGGAGGATGCCCACCATCACCAGCAGAACCAGCTCACGCAAGAGAAGTACAGCCGTCAACCAAAGGGGGAGAATCTCGCGCCAGGTGAGACCGACCAAAGTCGACAGAATGTAGAGCCGGTCTGCCGCGGGGTCGAGCAGCCGGCCGAGGCTGCTGATCTGGTTCCAGCGTCGCGCCAGCTTGCCGTCCAGATAGTCGCTGACGCCGCTCAGGGCGAGCACGAGGAGCGCCCAGCCGTCGACCTGGGGGCCGCCGAACTCGGGCCAGAGAATCAGCCACAGGAAGACGGGGACTCCGAGGAGCCGCGCCATGCTGAGGATGTTCGGGATGGTGAGCACCCGGTCCGTCTGGACTCGGGTCTCTTGGACCTCCACCCGGGGGCCTCCTGTGCAAAACGAGCCAATGATGCTCCCTGACCCTACCTCAACGCAAAAAAGCTCTGGCTCCTGGGCGTAGTGCCCAAGAGCCAGAGCTTTAAAAGGAGTTCGGCG